>NZ_JACIAU010000003.1:0-582804 GCF_014194105.1 Rhizobium sp. BK529
TCGACATCGGTGAAGGTCGTCGTCGGCACTGCGAAGGAGAAGGCGGAGCCTACGGTGGCATTCTGGGTCGTCGTCTGGACGGCGAGCACCGGTGCGTCGTTGGCACCGTGGATGGTGATGGTCAGGCTCGCGGTGGCAGTGGCCCCGGCGCTGTCGCGCATCGTGTAGCTGAAGACATCGCTCAGCGTGTTAGTGGACTGGCGCAACGCCTGGACGGTCGCATTATTCTCGTTGATCGCATAGCTATAGGCACCCGATGCATTGAGCACGAGGCTGCCATAGGTGCCGGCGAGCGCCGTGCCGAGCGTGCCGGCCGTCGCACCGAAATTGACCGCCGTCACCGTCTTGGTGTCGCCGGCATCCGGGTCGGTATCGTTGGTCAGCACATTGCCGCTCGCAACCACGCCGCCCGAACCATTGGCGACACCACCCTTCTCGGTCGCGTCCCCCGTATCGGCTACCGCCGTCGGCGTCGTGTTCGACGACGATGTCGGATTGAACATCACATCGACCCAATAATTCGTCTGCTGGAAAGTGGCCGAGGGGAACAGGCTGCTGGCGCCGTATCTGTATACGCCGTTGCCGCTCGCAGGTGCCGTCAGCGGGCCACTGGTCACATTGGAGGCGAAGTAGTTTGCGGTCGAGGAATAATGACCGGCATTGGTGTGATAAGATGCCGTGTAGGTCTGCCCCGGCGTCAATGTCACTGGACTGGAGAAAGTCGCGGTCTGCCAGCCGCTGGCGGTCTCGTTGGTGAAGGTGAGAGTGGCGAGCTGCGTACCCGTGCTCGACCAGAGCGTCCCTGTATGCGTACCCGTATCCTGGCTACCCTTGTAAAAACGAAGGCCGGTGACGGTTCCTGCGACAGAGGTCTGGAACTTGACGCCGAGCTCGACGGCAGACGTGTCGTCGGTATTGACGACCGCCGGCGTGGCCGCGCCGAACAGGGTAGCATAACTCGGCCCGCTAACGGTGACCGTACGTCCCGCCGAAGGGGTCTCAAGGTTGACGCTATCGTCCACCGCACGAGACAGGATCGTGTAGGTACCGGCTATCTGCGGCGACCAGCTATAGGTCCAATTCTCATCGCCTGTCGCTGGATGCCAGCTCGCACCATTGTCGGTCGAAACCTCGACGCTTGCGATGACCCCACCGCCCGTGTCGACGGCGGTGCCCGTGATCGTGACAGTGGATCCAACCGCCGCCGTGGAGGGTGATGTGATGACGGAGGTCGGTGCGGCATGGTCCGTGGAACCCGTTGCGGCCGTGAGCCCGGATTGCAACGTCCCAGGCTGAATGCCCATGTCGGCAAGCAAATTGACCATCGCCTGTTGCACGCGAGGATCGGACGGGGTGGCCTGATTGTCGTGATTATCGCTCAAGCCCCATGTCCAGTAGACAGTACCGGCGCCGAACACCAGCGCACCGCTGGGGGCACGATAGAGCGTCAGATTATGGGTGGCGTTCGCATTGCCGGTCGTGTTTCCGTAGTCGAGCAAGTAAGTGCTGACCGGGAGCGTCGTCGACGACAGCTTGACGAGGCCAGCAGGATCGAAGCCATTATCCGGCGCCTCATCCCACTCGTAACCAAGATAGTTCTTGGTGAGCGTCGCCGTCTGGCCTGGTTGAAGATTGGCAACGCTCGTATTGCGCCAGAAGCGCAGGTTGGCGTCGTCATAGCCAACGGTGATCGCGCCGAGGTTGCTGCCGACATCATCGACCTTGAATAATTGGCCGGTCAGCGAATTCTCGGGATTGCCGCCGCCAATGGCGGGTGGGCTGAAGCGTGGATCGCGGAAGGTGCCTGTCCATTGGTCGGAAGGATCAATGTCGCTGCCGGCCCATGTCTCCTTGTAGGTGATCAGGGTGCGATAGGGTGTGCCGTCGGCGCTGTAGGCATTGCCCCAGCGCGTGCGCCAATAGACCTCGTTGCCGCTCCAGAACATAAGGTTGACGCCGGCATCGCGCGCAGCTTCGACATTGGTCCTCTGCTGTCCCGACCAATATTCGTCATGCCCGGCATCAACATAGGTCTTGTGATTGAGCAGTAGGCTGCCATAGCGGTCGACATCGATGCCGGACATGTAGGAGACGTCATAACCGTTCTGTTCCAGCCAATAGATGCCAGCATATTCGGCGCCGAACAGATAGTCCTGCGGACCGGCATAGGTGCCGACCCCGCCGCGGGTTGCAATCGGCCTGTTGTAGCTGACCGCATAGGCGCGGCCAGCCCCTTGCCCCGTCGCTGGACCGTTGCCGCCGTACAAGTTTGCGCCACCCCAGCCGTTATAGGCCTGCCAGGTCTCGTCGGCGGTCTGGAACACGATGTCGCTATGGCTGGCGTCGTCGCGCACGATGAACGGGATTTGATTTTCGCCGAAAGTGCCATCCTGTCGAACGAGCTTAGCGATATAGACGCCGGAAACCGCGTCGGCAGGTACGGTCCAGGAAGCCGAAACCGCCCAGTTACCGGCGTCGACCGTGCCTGTCGTGGCATTTCGCAACGGATTGGGCTGAACCTGCAGTCCGGTGTGCTGCAGGGTGTCGACCTTGCGCGCACCCATACCGCCATAATAGCCAAGCCGGTAGATATCGATGCGATAATTGGTGGAATTCGTATTGATCTTGAAGTTGATCGTATTCCCGTTGTCGACGCTGATGTCAGTCGCAAAGCCCTCGATGTTGGAGCTGCCGGCACCATCGATGCCCCACTCACTCTCCGGGTTACCCTGCTTCTGGTTTTCCAGTACGATGGGGTTGACGGCCGTCGCCGCTGCCGTTGCCGTTGCCGTCAGGCTCTGTGTCCGCAATGACGGCTGCGAACTGCGCATTGTGGTGACCGAGCCGGAAAGGGTGCCGATGCCCATGCCCGTACCGGTCGCCTTCCCCGTTTCTCCACCGCCAGGCAACGAGCCGTTCCCCGTCGGGTTCGTCCATCCGGCGGTTCCGCGCCAGCCCACAAGCGGAGACAGGTCACGGCCGAGAAGCGGATCGCTGACCGAAGCCCCGAAGGCGGCCTTGAATGTTGTCACATGGTCCGGCCCGTCGGTCAGCCTGGTGCCGGGCAGTTGACCGTCCTGCTGCATCAAAGCGCTGCCATGGGCCCAATCGAGAAGACGTATGGGCGAGGTATAGTAGCCGCATCCGCAGATACCATAGGGCATGCCAGACGCCAGTGATCGAGCTCCAGCAGCTTGCTCAATCGCCTGCGCTGACGGACTCGACTCGAGAATGACGACATTGCCGGACGCAGTGCGTTCTCCTGCACCTGTGGCCAAACCTTCTGCTGATGAGGTCAAGCTCGGCTGCAGATATGGCGCCAGGGGATCGTCGCCTATCAGGTTCATTCCAGCATAGGCGCGATAAAGGGACGATACGGCCCCGAACGCAGTTCCGCTCGCACCGTGCTCGAAAGGCGCAAAGACCGGCCCATGAACGCCCGGCAGAGGCGTGGCAGAACCACCGCTTCGAGCTCCATGGGCCACTGCAAAAGCGTCGGGCAAGGCTACGTGATTGATATTGTCACGATCGTCCGTGTCGCCGATCACCTCCACTCTCTGTTCAAGGTCATGTCCATTGAGCGCAGAGTTGTTATGGGAACTGTCGACAGGGGTGCCATGCTTTTTTGCGTCCGCAGTCTGTACGGGTGTCGCAACCTGAGCACTGTCCTCTTGCTTATCGGCGGTCTTGCGCGACCTCGCCTCTCCACCGACGGCTAGCCACCGCGGGACCCACGAATCCATCAAAATTGGGCGCGAAGCCCACCGATAAGCATTGCGATACATGGTGTGACCTCTCGCGAAATTGTCAGGATCAAAATCAATGAGGATCGTTCGATACGAGGCGCTCCAAGTATAGCTAAAAAACAGGCGGGTATATCCTACCCATTTCGACCTACATGAGGTATCCCTTTAGGCAAAAGCTCTTTCTCATAGAGAAGTCGCTCGCTTTCCACGCAGCAACCGATCGCACGATCGTGCCCGGCGACGACCTCTAACCGACTTGAGCGGTCATGTCTGTTGCCTTCCAAAATCCGTGCACTGCCTCAAAATCGTGCGCCTGACCGCGTCCGGAGCCGTTCCAATCCGAAAGAACTAGCTTTTGACGCAATCTTCGCCCGTTTGGAGTATTGATGCATCGCTGTAACAATATAGGCTCTGCCCCGCCGCAACAGCACGCCGATATCGCAGGATATCGCCTGCAAGGGAGGGAGCCCCTTGTGCGGTCAAAATCTGGAAAAAGCGAGAACTGACATGAGACAATCCATGGAGAGGGTCATGGAGCGGCGGTTGAGTGCTATACTCGCCGCCGATGTGGTCGGTTACAGCCGGCTCATGGGCATGGACGAGACGGGCACGCTGCAGGCATTGAACCGCCATCGCCGCGAGCTGATCGATCTCAGCATATCCGATTACAAGGGCCGGATCGTCAAGCTGACGGGGGATGGCATCCTGGCGGAGTTTCAGAGCGTCGTGAATGCTGTCGCCTGCGCTGCCGAAATCCAGCGAAGTATGGCCGTGCGCAACGAGAATGTACCAAGGGAGGAGCGCGTCGAATTTCGCATCGGAATCAATCTCGGCGATGTCGTGGTCGAAAATGACGATATCTTCGGCGACGGCGTCAACCTTGCCGCACGTCTGGAAACCGTCGCCCCCGCTGGAGGCGTCGCCGTCTCGTCAATCGTGCGCGATCAGGTTGGTTCACGCCTCAATGTCGGTTTCGAGTTTTTAGGTGAACACGTGTTCAAAAATATCCACCAGCCGGTCCAGGTCTATATGGTTTCCTTCGAAAGACCGAGTTCGGCGCGCTTTGTCGCTCAAAACCGCAATACGTGCTTCATCGCGGTCCTACCCTTTACCAATATGAGCGGGGATGCCGATCAGGATTATTTCTCCGACGGCATCACGGAGGATATCATCACCGATCTTTCGAAGATCTCCAGCCTGCATGTGGTACCTCGCAACACGGTCTTCACCTACAAGGGCACCTCGGTGAAGGTGAAGCAGGTCGCCCAGGAACTCGGCGTGCGTTACGTGCTGGAGGGCAGTGTGCGCATCGCCGGCAAACGCGTACGCATCTCCGGTCAGCTCATCGATACGATGAACGGCGATCATCTCTGGGCCGAACGCTATGACCGCGACCTCACCGATATCTTCGCCATCCAGGATGAGATCACCAATGCGATCGTCGAGCAGCTGAAGGTGCGGCTTCTGCCGGAGGAGCGCAAGGCGATCGCCGCCGAACCGACGGCTAATGTCGAAGCCTACACCTATTATTTGCGTGGCCGGCAGCTTTCCCACAGCTGGACCAAGTCTTATCTGCAGCTTGCCCGGCGCATGTTCTACAAGGCCGTCGAGCTCGATCCGGACTACGGCCGCGCCTATGCAGGCATTGCCGACTGCGACGCGGCGATCCGAGACTGGGCACCAGCAGACGTGCCCTTGGAGCGTATCCTTCAAACGAGCGCGAGAGCCCTCGAACTCGACCCGGACCTTGCTGAGGCCCATGCCTCCAGGGGCCTAGCGCTTCATCAGAATGGAGAGGACGACGAGGCGACGGCATGTTTCGAACGCGCCCTGGCCCTAGATCCCAATCTCTACGAGGCGAATTTCCACTATGCCCGCATCTTCTTCATGCGTGGTGATTTTGCAGAAGCGGTGCATTACTTTGCGCGCGCGGCCGACATTCGTCCCGACGATTACGTATCGCCGATCCATCTGATGTCCGCGTACCACTCTCTCGGGCGGGTGCGAGACAAAGAAAACTGGGCGCGCATAGGCATTGCAAGAGCGGAGCGGGCGCTGAACCTCAACCCGGAAAATTCGGGCCCGGCCCATCGCGGCGCCCTTGCCCTTGCCCATCTCGGCGATGCGGTGCGCGCCTACGATTGGGCTGCACGGGCAATCGCTATCGATCCCGATGATATCGTCGCCCAATACAACCTCGCCTGCGTCCACTCGGTGCTGGGCGATGTGGAGCGGGCAATCTATATCCTGGAAGGTCTGTTGCCTCGCAGCTCCGTCTACCACATCAAGTGGTTCACGCATGATTCCGACCTGGACAATCTGCGTGGCCATCCGCGCTTCAGGACGCTCTTGACAGAGGCCATGAGAGAAAGAGAACGGATCACCGAATAAGGCTGGAGTGGGAGAGATTGCTGTCTGGGCGGCCAGCATTTCCCCATCTGAAGGGCCTACATTACGACCCGGCGCTATCGCAGGGTCACCCGCGCGCGCCAAGCCGGCGGGAAAAACCGGCTCGGCAGTTTATTTGACCGGACACAGCAAAAGTGCCGCACGAACCGAACCTGTGCTTTCGATTGATTGGCGACCGAAATATCGGCCAAATTGGCTCGTTACCGTCGTTGCCTACACCAAAGTCCAGTTTGATGCCTCCGCCACTCTGGTAATTCCCAGGTTGAGAAGCTTAGAGCGAAGCCTAGCTTCCCGTTGCGATCCACCCCTAGACAAAGCACAGGAGCCTTTCGATGAAATCCAAGGTAGCTGATGTCCTGACAGAAGTGCTGCATTCGGCGGGGGTCAAGCGAATATATGGCGTGGTCGGAGACAGCCTGAACGGGCTCACGGAGGCGCTTCGGAAAAGAGGCGATATCGAGTGGGTCCATACCCGCCACGAAGAGACGGCCGCCTTTGCGGCGGGAGCCGAGGCCCATCTCAGCGGCGAACTGGCCGTGTGCGCCGGAAGCTGCGGCCCGGGCAATCTCCATCTCATCAACGGCCTGTTCGACTGTCATCGTTCGCGGGTCCCGGTCCTTGCCATTGCCGCGCAGATACCTTCGGCCGAAATCGGCAGAGGCTACTTTCAGGAAACGCATCCCGACCAGCTTTTCCGGGAATGCAGCCATTACTGCGAGCTCGTCAGCCATCCGGAGCAATTGCCGGCTGTCATCGAAACGGCCATTCGCACAGCTATCGGAAAGCGCGGCGTTGCCGTCGTCGTCATTTCGGGCGACGTGGCATTGACCGATTTTGCTGCCAAGATTTCGAACCCAGCCGCGCTCACCCTGTCCCAGCCCAACATCGTGCCGGTGAACGATCAGATCGATCGATTGGCCGCGCTACTCAACAACAGTTCGAAAGTCACTCTGCTTTGCGGCCGTGGCTGCGAAGGAGCGCATGACGAGCTAATAGCATTTGCGGATCGGCTGAAGGCGCCTATCGTCCATGCGCTCGGCGGCAAGGAACATGTCGAGTGGGACAATCCCTTCGATGTCGGCATGACCGGTCTGATCGGCTTCTCTTCCGGTTACAAGGCCATGCTTGAGTGCGACACGCTTGTCATGCTCGGCACCGACTTCCCATATCGGCAGTTCTACCCGACCGATGCCGAGATCGTGCAGGTGGATACTCGGCCGGAAAATCTCGGCCGCAGGGTGCCTTTGGATCTGGCGATCGTTGGTGATGTCAAATCGACATTGACCGCGACGCTGCCGAAGCTCACGGAGCGAACGGACAGGGATCACCTGGACGAGTGCCTTGCCGCCTACAGGAAGGCACGGGAAGGCCTCGATGACCTCGCCACCGGCCGAGAGGGCGGCAAGATTCATCCGCAATATGTGGCACGCCTTCTGAGTGAACATGCATCTGACGATGCCGTTTTCACCTTCGATGTCGGCACCCCCACGATCTGGGCCGCACGTTATCTGAAAATGAACGGAAAGCGTCGTCTGATCGGATCCCTGGTTCACGGATCGATGGCCAACGCCCTTCCTCAGGCGATCGGGGCACAGGCAACATACAAGGGGCGCCAGATCATCAGCATGTCCGGCGACGGCGGCTTTGCCATGTTGATGGGCGACTTTCTGACGCTCGTTCAACAGAATCTGCCGGTGAAGGTCGTCGTCTTCAACAATTCCGTTCTCGGATTCGTAGCGATGGAAATGAAGGCTTCGGGGCTCCTTGAGACCGGCACCGAACTCAAGAATCCGGATTTTGCGGCGGTTGCCCGCGCAGCCGGAGTCCATGGGCTTCGCGTGGAGAATCCCGCCGAACTCGATAGCGCCATCAGGGAAATCCTGGCGCACCCCGGCCCGGCACTGCTCGACGTCGTTACAAATACCCAGGAATTGTCGATGCCGCCCAGGATCGAAGCGGCGCAGGTGAAGGGTTTCGGTCTCTGGGCCATTCGAGCGGTGATGAACGGCCGGGGAGACGAACTCGTGGACCTGACTGTCTCGAATTTTCTGTCTCGATGAGGTCAGACGCTGCCCGTCGGTGCCAATACTGACCGAAGCCCCAATCAGTTCAGGTAAGCATCGCGCCAATCACTGCCGGAACCGATCGTCGTGCCAGCCGCGTCGAACAAGTGGACGAAAGGTTCGCGTATGGCGATCGGAATCCGCTCACCGGAGACCGCCCGGCTGATGCCACGCAGAGCGACGGTGAAACCATTCCCGGCCGCCGTCTCGGCATGGATGATTGATTCCGAGCCGAGGATTTCGGTATCACCGACGGTAATTTGCAGGCCGCCTTCGCCGATCTCGCAGTGTTCGGGCCTGATGCCGAATGTAATCGGGGCGCCATCGGCCAGATCAACCTGGCGACCGGGCAAGGGAACATGGGTGCCATCCTCCAGTGTGACGCCCAACAGGTCACCGGTGCGGCAGACCTGACCCGTCAGAAGGTTCATGGGCGGTGCGCCCAGAAAGCGAGCAACGAAGAGGTTTGACGGGCGCGCATAAAGCTCGATCGGTGGGCCGACCTGTTCGATGCGGCCTTCGTTGAGCACGACGATCTGATCGGCCATGGTCATCGCTTCGACCTGATCATGCGTGACGTACACCATTGTCGACTTCAGCCGCCGATGCAGGCTGATCAGCTCGCCACGCATTTTCACACGCAGCTCGGCATCGAGATTGGACAGAGGCTCATCGAAGAGAAAAGCCTTCGGTTCCTTGACGATGGCGCGGCCGATCGCAACACGCTGGCTCTGGCCGCCGGAAAGCTGGCTCGGGCGACGCGCCATCAGATGCTCGATCTGCAGGATGTTCGCAGCCTTGGCGACGCGGGCGGCAATCTCCGGCTTGGCGAGCTTTTGGTTCTCCAGGCCGAACTTGAGGTTCTGCTCGACACTCATATGCGGATAAAGCGCATAGGACTGGAAGACCATCGCCATGCCGCGTGCGGACGGCAAAAGATGATCGCAACGCTGCCCGTCAATGCGGATTTCGCCTGACGTGACTTCCTCCAGTCCCGCCATCATGCGCAGCAGGGTCGACTTGCCGCAACCGGAGGGTCCGACAAAGACAGTGAACGAACCGTCGGCGATCGTCAGATCTATACCATGGATGACTTCGAGACTTTGAAATGCCTTGCGGACATCCTTGAGTTCAATGCCGGCCATTACGCCACCGTCCCGAGTTCAATCGACTGCCCTGCTCCGATGGGCGTCTTTCCGGCAAGCCGATGCTTCAACCCGTCCACCGATATTTCGGCGGCGTTGAGGCTGCCGCCGAGCACTGCAAGACTGACGCCATCGCCCTTGCGGGTCAATGTGCCGAATGCGCTGCCGGCCGACCAGAACAGCTTGTAGTCGCCTTCCACTTTCGGTGCGAAGGCAAGCCTGCCAGAGACGAAATCGGCGCTGAGACCGGAGAAGGCGTTGACCAGCTGCCAGGCCGACATAGAGCGTGCATAGTAGGAGCCGCATTCGATATCGTTCCAAGGGTTGCGGCGCGAACCGTCGTGACGATTGCGGGCAGCGCGGACGATATCCATGCCCTCTTCGATCAGGCCATGCATAATGAGGTGTGAGGCGGCCATATATTCGATGCCGGTCCAGACCTCCTCCGCATAGGGGGCAGCCACCATCGGCTGGCGGATGCCTTCGGGATAGGTTGCGATCAACAGTCCCGCCTCATTTTCATAGGCGTAGTTGCGGCAGGGATTGAAGTGGTCCTCCAGCGTCGGGCGAAAATTGTTCTTGTGCACCGATTTCAGTGCGGTCCTCACCTTGTCCGCGTCGAGGAAATCGCCGATGCCGGCAACCTCGGCATGCCACTGGCCGAGGATTTGGTCGGCGATGCAACCCTCGCCCATCTGATATTTGAGCTCCTGGAACTCCTCCGACCAATAGGTTTCCATGAAGCCATCGGCAAGCACGCCGGCGGCGCGGCCGACATCGAAGGGGGTGAGCACCCCCTTGTCCGATAGGTCGATCTTCTGAATGAACCAGCGGCCATTGAAGAGCTCGGAATTGATATAGGCTGCGCCCGCTTTTCCCATCCGCGCTGTCTTTTCCGACAGTTCACCGTCGCCGAGGACGGCCGCCATTTCGGATATGCCAAGGAGAGCCGCCACATACATGGAGGCGAGCCAGGAGTTCGGGCCGAACAGCTCCATGTCGAGCGTCTGGTGCTGGCGGCCGGATAGGATGCCGCTTTGATCGGGATCCCAGCGATCGGGATTTTCCGGCGACCAGGCATATTCGATGGCCCGTTTGACGTTCGGCCAGTAGCGCCGCAGCCAGTCCGTATCGCCGCAGAGCTTCCAGTCGCGATAAGTTTTGATGATCGCACCGAAATGGCCGTCGGCGCAGGGGCCGATAATATCGAAACCGGAACCGAGCGGCAGTTTCTGGCGGAAGGTCAGCCCGCCCGTCGGCAGCTGATTGTAGGTGAACTCGGTCTCGCGCAGCGTCCGCTCGATTGCGGGAAAGAGGTGCGAGATCGCCTGCTGATAGTTCCAGACATGGGTGCAGCTGCCTTCGCAGGAGCCATCCTGAGTATGCTGGCCTTCCCAGGCCCAAAGCTCGCCATTCTCCAGGCGGATGCAGGTGGCCGTGCGCAGTAGCGCCAGCGTCGCGCTCGCTGCATCCTTGACTTCCGCCGGAAGCGTCGTGTCGAACAACCCGTCGCGGAAAGCGGCAGTTTGCGAGCTCAATGTATCCCAGCGCGTCAGGGCTTCGGTTGCGCTTGCCGTCGAGTCCGCCCATTGCGTCGCATAATAGTTCGTCCAGCTGGGCGTCGACCGATCGGGAATGGTGCCATCCGGTTTGTCGCGATAGGCCCAGTAGACATCTCCCTGCGGGAAGTTCCATGTGATGACGAAGCGCACCTTCTTGCGCGCCCCAGGCGCGACCACAAAGCGGGCCGCGAGTGTGCCATGTTCCGGCTGCAGGCTCATGTGCCGGGAAGTGCGCGGCTCGTCATAGTGCCGCTTCGGCAGACGGCCAGGTCGCGCGAACTCCTTCCAGTAGACGGCGAGATCGTCGAACCACTGGCCGCGATAATGATGATCGGTATGGTCGACATCATCGGCGTCTGTCGCGATCGTCAGGTCGCCCCGTTGCGTCGCAGGCAAGGTCGTATCGGACGAGGTCAGATGCAGGCTGCTGATCTTGCCTTCCTGCCTGAATGTGTGGATGCCGCTGTTCGAGCCATAATTGCCGAGTGTACCGGCAAGCGTATAGGTCAACTGATCCGGCGTATCGTTGACAACATCGAATTCGAACATCGCAACCGGCATCGAGGAATCCCGATCATTATGCGGAATGAAGGGACTTAGCGCCGAAAGCCTGACGCCGCCGGGAAAGCGCTCATCCTTGAAGACGAGATCGGCGGTCGGGAAGCGCCCGTAGAAATCGACCTCACGGAAATGCGGCACGCCGACCAGCGTCTGCCGGTTGGCGCCATGGCCAAAGCCATCGAACATCTTGCGCAAGCCCGGCGCGCCGGAGGGATTGAGATCATAGGGTCCGTTCAGGACGCGGGCATCGACGAGCTTCCCGTCCCTCTCGGCCTTGATGGCGAAATGCGAGTAGCCGTTATAGCCCTGAAGTGCTGGCCGATTGCGGATCGACCAATCGATCAGCCGGCCGCTACCCGAGATCGACAGGCCGCCCGATCCGATGCCGCCGAGCGGAAAGGCGATATAGCGCGTGCGCTCGCCCGTATAGGCAAAGCGGGCTTCGATGGAGGCGAGATCATCCCACATGAAAATACAATGTCCCTGATGTTAGTTTTTGATGCCGCTCATCGTGATGCCTTCGATCACGAATTTCTGGGCAAGGAGAAAAAGAAGAACGACCGGCAGGATCGACATGCTCATCGCTGCCATGACGACCGAGAGATTGCCCGACGCCATGTAGCCGCGCAGCACATCCATCGCGACCGGCAGCGTCAGCGATTCATTCGAGCTCAAGAGGACCTTTGCCTGGAAATAGTAGTTCCAGGTCTGGGTGAAGGTGATAATGCCGAGCGCCGATAGGGCCGGGCGAAGCTGCGGCAGCGAGATCCGCCAGAAGATCTTGAAATAGCCGGCGCCATCCATCAGCGCCGCCTCCTCCAGCGCCTTCGGCTGGCTCAGCATGAATTGACGCACCAGGAAGATGCCGAAACTGGAGGTAAGGTACATGAGCGCCAACCCGATCGGCCTGTCGAGCAGACCAAGGCGTGCGTAACCCAGATAGATCGGCAGGATCGTCACCTGTGCAGGAAACATCAGGCCGATGAGCAGGATGAAGAACAGGGTGTCACGACCGCGGAAATTCAGCCTGGCAAAGGCGAAGGCGGCAAGTGTGCAGGTCACCATCTGGCCGATGGTGACGATGACGGCGATCATCACGGAATTGAAGTAGATTTCCAGGAACGGCACGCGCGACGCCAGGACCTGCCGGTAGTTGGCGAGATTAAAATTCGGCGGCAGGAAGCTCGGCGGCAGCTTGTAGGCGTCCGAAACGGGACGGAAGGACATCGAAAACAGCCAGAGGAATGGCAGCAACATGCCGATCGCCATCACCACCATGGTGGCGATGATCGCCCAGTCGATCCAACGCTGGGCGGCGCGCGTCTGGATAAGCTCGTTCATTGCTGCACCCATTTGCGCGAGACGATCTGCTGAATGGCGGTGATGATGAGGATGATCACGGTCATGACGACGGAGATCGAGGCGGCATAACCGATCTGGAAACTTCCGAAGCCTTCCTCGACAATCTGGATCGACAGCGAGCGCGTGGCGTCACCTGGCCCGCCCTGCGTCAGGATGACGATCGATTCGAAGACCTGCAGCGCGCCGATCGAGGCATAGACGATGCAGAAGAAAACGACCGGCGAGATATAGGGCAGCGTGATGCGGAAGAACTGACGCCAGGCAGGTGTCCCGTCCATGACCGCCGCTTCCAGAATGTTCTTCGGCACGCCCTGGAGGGCCGCGATGAAGATGATCATGAAGAAGCCGGTATTCTTCCAGACGTCCATGATGATGATCGAAGTCATCGCCTGGCCGGCGTTCGTCAGCCAGCGGACCCCGGGAAGGCCGATCAGGCGGAGGTAATAGTTGATGACGCCGAGATCATCGCCGTAGAAGTAGGTCCAGACGATCGAGACGAAGGCGGCAGCGATAATGACCGGCAGGAAGAATGCCAGCCGGAAGAAATAGAGCAGCCAGCCCGGCATGGCGCGGTTCAGCGCCAGCGCCAGCAAAAGCCCGATCGAGACATTGAAGGTGACGGCAAAGAGCGCGAAGCGCAGCGTGTTCCAAAGGATCTGCAGCGAACGCTGATCGGTGAAGAAGCGGACGAAGTTGTCGAAACCGACCCATTGCGACCCGAGCATGGGATCGTAATAGGCAAAGGCAAGGATTGTCGTGACGATCACCGGCGCAATCACGAAAGTCAGATACAGTATGCCTGCCGGCAGGACGAAGAGATAGCCGGTCGCCGCCTGTGCGCGACGAAGCTGCGATGTCTGGCGTCTTTCAATGGTTGCGGTCATGGCACCTGTCTCGGATGGCGGGCATGGTTTGTCATCCGCCGCGTCCGGAGCGGCAGACGCCTTCAAGGCAATCTGCCGCCCGGCCGCGACGGCGGGAGGAAGATCGTGAGAGCCCTTGGTCGATCAGCCGCCCATGCGCTTCTTCAGCCTTTCGAAGGAGGCGTTGAGTTCGGCATCGGCCTGCTTGACGCCGTCGGCGATCTTGACCTCTCCGGCCATCATCGCCGTGTGATAGCGGATGAAGATCTTCTCGACCTCCTGGAAATTGGCAGGCGAAGGCACCGCCTTGGTATTCGGCAGCGTCTGGTAGTAGAGCGCTGCACTCGGCGGGAAACTCAGGAATCCGGGTGTCTCGGCTGCCGACTTGCGACCGGGAACACCGCCACCTTTTTCGCCCTCTTCCTTCTGCGTCTCCTCGCTCGTCAGTTCGAGGATCAGTGCCTTGGCAAGATCGGGTTGCTTGCTGGTCTTGGCGACAGCGTAGCCGCCAAAGCCAATCACCGTCGTGTCCGTCACCTTGCTCGGCGGAATGGCGACGTCCATGTTCAGCTTGTTGTTCTTGGCACTCTGAATGATCCAGTGGCCGCGGCTGATCATGGCCACCTGGCCGGCCATGAACTGATTGTCCATCGTATCCTTGCCGGGGATCGGCGAGACGCCGTCGACATGAATGAGGTCGTAGAGGAACTGCAGGCTCTCGGCGACCTTTGGATCGAGCATGTTCGATGCCGTCCACTCGTCATTGATGACGCCGGTCCCGTTCGAAAAGAACCAGGGCTGAATGAAGAAATTCTGGTTTGGCACTTCATAACCGAACTGGGTCACGTTGCCGGACGCATCTTTGACCGTCAGCTTCTTGGCGACGTCGCGGAACTCGTCCCATGTCCACTTGCCATCCTTTGGATAGGCGATGCCGGCTTTGTCGAACAAATCCCGGTTATAGTTGATCATGATGTTGTTCCAGCCGATCGGGATATAGTTGATATCCCCCTTGTAGCTCGACTGCTTGAAGAGGCTCGGCGCGAAGTCGGAAAAGCCCGGATTGGCGGCAACGAAATCGTTGAGCGGCAGAAAGAGGCCGCGCGACGAGAAGCTCTGGAAGGTCTCGATAGCCGTGCCGTAGACATCGGCTTGCTGGCCGGAATTGAATTGGCTGAAGACCTTGGTGACGTAGTCGCCCCAGCCGGTCGAAATCGGATCGACGGAGAGTTCAACCTTGACGTTGGGGTACTTCTTGTTGAAGCGCGCAATGGCGTTGGTCATGGCGGACAACTCGGCGTCGCCGCCGAAGCCCTGCATCTTCAGTGTCGCCGTTGCATCCGATTGCGCGAAGGCGCGCCCGACACCTGCGCCGGCGACAAGAGCAGCAGACGAAATCAGCAGCGAACGCCGCGAGAACTCATGCATGTAATCCTCCCTTTGCGCCTCCTTCCGGCGCGTTCCCATCTGTCCCGGCCTCCACCGGTCGAAACGTTTCGTATTCTTTTACTGAGATTTCGCGGACCCAGATCCCTCCCGGCTCCGCGAGCTGCCATTTGCTTAGTCGAAACGTTTCGTATAAGAGCATCAGAACGGCCCCATGGCAAGAGGTCCGAGAAAAAGCTCTGGAGGATGGGATGGCCACCATCAAGGATGTGGCGAAACGGGCTGGGGTCGCCATATCGACGGCATCGGCCGCGCTCAATCGTTCAGCCCCAGTCAGCGACGAGGTGATCGCCAAGGTCGAGGCCGCCGTCCGCGACATCGGCTACATCCCGCATGCTGGCGCGCGCAGCCTGCGTATGGGCCAGTCGCGGCTGATCGGCCTGATCCTGCCGGATATTACCAATCCGCATTTTGCCAAGGTCGCCAAGGTCGTCGAGTCCGCCTGCCTCAATGCCGGCTATATGGCGGCGGTCTATTCGACAAGCGAGGATCATGACCGCGAGCAGCAGATCCTGACCATGATGCGCATGCAGCGCGTCGAAGGTCTCATCATCATTCCGACGCGCTCGGATGCCGAGCATGGCGCCCGGATGATCGACAAGATCCATGTGCCCACAATCCTGCTCGACAGCTTCATTGAGGGCTTGCCCTATGACGTGATCAAGCTCGACAATATCGCGGCCGGCCGCATGGCCACTGAGCACCTTATCAGCCTTGGCCACAGACGGATCGCCGTCACCATCGGACGCAACAATATCGTCACCGGTGAAGATCGTCTTGCCGGCTATATGCAGGCGCATGCCATCCATGGCCTGCCGGTCGATCCGAGCCTGCTTCTTGAGGGGCGTTTCGACCAGGCGCTGGCGCATGACAGCACGATGAGGCGCATGCGTGAGCCGGAGCCGCCGACAGCGATTTTTGCGCTGTCGAACATGATGACGCTCGGCGTCCTGAACGCTCTGCGCGAAATGGCTTTCAAGGTGCCGGACGACGTCTCCGTCATCGGCATAGATGATTTCGATTTCGCAAATATCATGAACCCGCCGCCGACCGTCGTCGCCGCCCCGGTGCTTGAAATGGCCCAAAAGGCGATCTCCTCTCTGCTCAACGAGATCGCCACAAGAACGCCGCCAAGCGCTGCGCGCACGGTCTTTCCCCCTAGGCTGATCCTGCGCGAATCCTGTGCTGCGCCGGCGGACGAGCGAACCGAGGCATGACATTGTGGGGCCGCAGCAGATTTCGGTGCCCGCGACCGTTAACGCAGCGTTGAATGTCGTTGCGCCCGCTTCATAAAAGCATCATGCACATTTGTAATGGAAACGGCTTAATCGCCTGCCATCCTCAGTCATCACACGGATTGTCTTCATGGAATTGTCCTCGACCGCCGCGCGCCTGTCGCCGGCAGCCTCGCCCCGCCTGCTCGTGCTTGCCGAAACCGCCCTCAAGGCAGGCGAAACGGCGTGCAAGGCGCTCAGACGACGCACGGCCGCCGAGATGGTCCACAAGGCTGCCCGCGACTATCAGACCGAAATCGATGTCGCAGTCGAACGAATCATCGTCGAGGAGATGATGAACGAATTCCCAACCTATGCGATCAAAGGCGAGGAAGAGGTCGGCAACCGGCAGGGCGGCGCGGACGCGCCGGTCATCTATATCGATCCGATCGATGGAACGACCAATTTCGCCTGGGGTATCCCGCATTTCGGCATGACGATCTCGATCGCCGAGGCCGACCGTGTCGTTGCCGGGGTCGTGTATGACGCCATGCAGGACGAGCTCTTCAGCGCCGAGGCCGGCGGCGGCGCCTGGCTGAACGGCGAGCAGATCCACTGCGCCGAGGTCGCCGATATCCAGAACGTGCTCGTTGGCGCCGGCCTGCCGATCCCCGGCCAGGTGAAGGCGGTCCCGGAGGATCTCTATTTCGATGCTGTCAGACGGCTGATGGCCAATACCGCCGGTGTGCGTCGGCTCGGTTCGGCAGCGCTCTCAATCGCCTATGTCGCCTGCGGCCGGTTAGACGGCTTCTTCGAGGATGGTCTGTTAGTGCATGACTTCGGCGCTTCGGCGCTGATGGTCGAGGAAGCGGGCGGCATCGTCACGCGCTTTTCCGGCGCTGGCGTGAGCGGCAAAGGCGATATCCTCGCGGCAAGCAAGGCACTTTATCCCTGGCTGCAGGCAGGCTTTCAGCCGAAAGCCTGACTTATTCAGGCCGTAAAGAGCGGCTGCACGGTTGCAGCCGCTTCGGCCGATCCCGACTGATGGATCAGCGCGTTGTCGCGGAAGGCGAAAAAGGCGGAGCAGCTCGCAGTCACGAGCATACCGGCTCTGATCATATCGCTTGGCGCAACCATCGCCTTTAGCCTGAGGCGATCGGCAAGGTCGATATCCACGATCTTATGCGTGCCGAAATCTGTAACGCGATGGACCGTCGCCTCTGCCGCCTGGCTGGCGGGACGCACCGTCAAAGCTTCCGGGCGTATCGCAAGTGTCACCTTTCCGTCTGCAACGGGAATGGGGAAACTGAACAGCGGATGCGCGCAGACCCCGTTATGGATCTCGGTCTCGACGAAATTCATCGAGCCGATGAAGCTTGCGACGAAGGCCGTCTGCGGCGCGCGATAGATGACGCTCGGCGGTGCGACCTGCTCGGTGCGGCCGTCGCGCATGACGACGATGCGGTCGGCAAGCGCCAGGGCTTCATCCTGGCCGTGAGTGACGAAAAGCGTGGTGATGCCGAGCCTCTGCTGGATATCGCGCACTTCTTCGCGCAGCCGCTCGCGCAGGTGCTGGTCGAGGCTGGCAAAGGGTTCGTCGAGCAGCAGGATCTTCGGTTCGAGGACGAGCGAGCGCGCAAGGGCCACGCGCTGCTGCTGGCCGCCAGAAAGCTGCGTCACAGCCCGTCGTCCGTAGTCGGCAAGACCAACGAGGACCAAAGCATCCTCGACACGCCGGCGGATCTCCGCCTTCGGCAGGCGCCGCAGCTTCAGGCCAAAGGCGATGTTGTTAAAGACATCCATGTGGGTCCAAAGCGCATGGCTCTGGAACACCATGCCGGTCGGGCGCCGCTCCGGCGGCAGGGTCGTCACGTCCTTAGCGTCGATGCGGATGCTGCCGCCCGTCGGCCGCTCAAAGCCGCCGATCATGCGCAGCAATGTCGATTTGCCGGAACCTGACGGGCCGAGCAGGCAGACGAGTTCGCCATCGCCCACCTCAAGCGTAAAATCGCGAACGGCAAAGGTATGGCCGAAGCTCTTCGAAACGCCTTCGATTGCCAGATGTGCCATAGTCCTATCCTTTCTGCCGGCGCTCAGGCGCCCAAGCCCCTCGCAAAGGCGCCGGTCCCGACAACGCGTCGCGCAAACATCAATGCCGCAAAGGACGGCACCCACAGCATGACGGAGAGGACGGCGCCATATTGGACGACGATCTGGCTATTGATGAAGCTGATCATCAGCACCGGCATGGTGCGAATTTCCGGCGCGCCGATCAGCCAGGCGCCCTCCGTCTCATAGAACGTGCCGACGAATGTCAGGAGCACTGCGGTTGAGATCGTCGGCGCAGCCTGCGGCAATGTGATAGACCAGAAGACGCGAAGCGGCATTGCGCCGGCGTCGCGCGCGGCCTCCTCCATGCGCCGGTCGACATTCTGGAAGGCGGCCACCGGGATCCAGATCATCAGCATCAGCGTGCCGACGAGCTGGATCAGCACCACGCCCCAGAAGGTGCTGATCAGCCCCAGCTGCAGGAAAATGCCGGCAATCGCCACCAGCAACCCGAACTTCGGAAAGGCGTGTGAAGCGAGAAAGGAGAGGAAGAGGACGTTGCGCCCTGGAAAACGCATGCGCGCAAAGGCGTAGGCCGCAGGAAGACAGATGATCGCCGATAGCACCGTTACCGTCGCCGTCAGCCGCAGGCTGAGGAAAAGCGCATCCCAGACATCCTTGCGGGCCAGCGTCTGCGACCAGAAACGCAGCCCGAATTGCTGGGGAATGACCGAGGGAAAGCGCCAGACCTCCGTGAAGGCCCAGGTGGCAACGACCAGCAGCGGCAGTGCGATGAAGAGCGTCAGCAGCAGCGAGAGAGCCACACCAATCCAGTCGAGTTTCAATGTGGCCGCCTGGCGCATCATCGGCCCTCGCGGTTGCGGGCGATCGACCAGACGTAGACGACGCCGAAGAAGAGGCAGAAGCAAAAAGTGATGACGGCCTGTGTCAGGGCATTCAACGGGTCGTTCATATCGGCGAAGGTGCGCTGCATGAAGGGTCCCATCATCTCAGGCGAAGCGGGACCGAGCACGTAGGGGAGCGTGAAGGCCGAGAATATGCCAAGCACGGCGAAGGATGCCGTCACCAGCAGCGAATTGCCCATGCGCGGAAGGATAATCGAGATGAAAACTCTCAAAGGTCTTGCACCGACATCGCGGGCAGCCTCGATGGAGTTATTGGAAACGGATGAGAGCCCGGCCGCCAGCATCAGCACGGTCAGGGGCAGATTGTCCCAGACGAGGCCGATAACCGGTCCCCAGGGCGTCAGGTAGGGGCTCGGCAGTTTCGGCAGCCCAACGGCGTTAAGCAGGATGTCGACCGTACCATTCGGCCCGATCGTACGGATCAACGCGTAGGAGAGAATGATCGAAGGGACGAACATCGGAAAGATCGCAAGCCCCTGGACATAAGCAGCAAGGCGGCTGCCGGAAAACCGCAGGTAAAGCGCAATCGGAAAGCCGATTGCAAGCAGGAGCAGACCGCAGATAAGGGTGGTCCAGAGCGTCAGCCAGAGATTGTTCAGGCTGTACCCATCCGTGAAGAAGAAATGATAGGAGGCGAGCGAAAACGCGATCGTCCCGTCCGGTTGCCGCACGAAAATGGTCGCGGCAACTGCCGAGAAGATCGGAAAGATAATCAGCCAGCCGACCAGAAAGACCGGCATGCCGACGAGGAGGAGCCCGTAAAGGCTTCCCCTGCTAGGAGGCTGAGCGCGGTCAACGACCGCAGGCTGCGCCGTATCGACCGCCATCAGGTGCGGCTGATGCCGGGCGCGACGTTGCGGTACCAGCCGTCGTTGATCGCCTTTTCCCAGTCGCCGCCCGGGAAGGTCGGGATGGTCGCGGGGATGACGTCGGCATATTTCTTGCGCAGGTCTTCGGAAACGTGATCCCAGGAAACGCCCGGGAAGCCGCCAATCTCGGTGATGATGGCTTCCTGCATCTCGCTCGTCAGCATGAAGGCGGCGAGCTTGAGGGCAGCATCCCTGTTGGCGCCGTTGGTGAAGATCGTCATGGCAGAAAACCCGCCGCAGAGTGCGAGATCGGAGAGCTGCACGAGGCCGGTCGTCTCGGGCAGAACGCCCTGCGAGATCGCCTGCAGGACCTGATCGGACCAGACCGGGGCCATGGTAACGACGCCCTGAGCGAGAAGCTGGATCGACTGCGTGTTGCCGGCGGTATAGGCGCCCTTCTGATAGAGTGACGGCGCGAGATCATTGAGGATCTTCCAGGCCGGCGTCAGCGACTGTTCGGCAAAGTCGGCGCTGAAATTGTCGATCTTGAACTTCTTCGGATCGCGGCCATTGGCTTCGTGGATCGCACGGCGAACGAAATTTCCGCCCGAACCGCCCTTGTCCGGGCGGTTGTAGATGAACTGGCCGGGATTGGCCTTGATCCAGGCCGTCAGCTGTTCCCAGGTCTTAGGAGCGTCCTTCGGGTCGAGCTTGGTCTTGTCGCAGGCAAGCAGAACCTGCGAGCCGCGATAAGGCAGCGCGTAGGGCGTGTCGATAGCGAGGGGGTTGACGCGGTCGAAGCCAGGAACGTTCTCCGCGGAGAATTTTACCCAGAGACCCGCATCGATACCGCCGGCCGGAAGGCGCGGATCGAAGGATTCGAAGAGATCTGCCTGCGGATCGGTCTTGGTCTTCAGCGCGGCGAGAGCGCGATCGGCGATGGCGCGCAATCCGTTATTGTCGCCGCCATCGGTCACCTTCAGCGCGACTTCCGGATGCGCTTTTTCGAAAGCCGGACGGATGATGTTATTCCAGAGGTCGATGATATTGGAATCCGAGCCGCTGTAGAGATCGATCGTGCCTGCGGCGGCCGAGGCGAAACGCGGAAGGGCAAGAAGACCCGCGGCCGCCGATGAGGTGATCAGAAATTCGCGCCTATTCATACCTGTCTCCCTTCGTTCTCGAGGCCGCGCCGCAGATGAGTTCTGAGACTTGCTAACTCCGGCGCGTAACATCGGAATGACAGAAGCGAAGAAAATGCACACGTGTGCCAAATGCTGGTAGACGAGGCCGATACTCGATTCCGGGCAGCATTATCGACCCCGGAAAATTCGTCAGACAAGTTCGTTATTTCCTGAGTGAAACAGCCCGGCCAGAATGCCTGGCACCAAGGAGTGGTCAATACGCGACTTGATCGCGTGGGCGTGAGAAAGCTCGCAGTTAAGCCGCTGCCGGGCCTACAGCTGGCTTCCTTGGTCCGCTCGACCGGGTTGCGCGTCAGACCAAGAGATTGGAGGCGACGATGCGCGGAGGTGGTGGACGGGGTTAAAACGCATTTCCCAAGAGTCTCCGGAAACACCCTGTATTTCGCCGTTTACAAGCCGCATAACTCGTTTCCGACACCTTTCAGCAAACAACCCCGTCCACCCCCTCCAGCAGACGATAATCATTTCGAATCAACCGCCTAAGCCGGATGGGGTTACCCCGTCCATACACCCTCCACCTCTGTGAACCCCGTCCAGAATCTGCCGTTGATGGACGGGGTTCCAGGACCGGACGGGGTTGCCGTGGACGGGGTTCGTCATCCTTCAGGAAATAAAAACCGAGGTTTGGCCGCCTCCATCGTCTTTACTCCGCAGCCTGCCGCAGTGGGGTAAAACCGATTTGCCGTCGCTGCGGGCTTTCTTGCCGCAACGTCCGCAGCATCTCCTCGTATTCCTGCTCCATTTCCGGGGTGACGGACGGGCGGACTTCCTGGAGCGCCTTGGAGAAATCCTCTTTGGTCACGGTGGAAGCGTCGAGCGAAGTTCGCAGCGCGATGAGTCCAGCGCGACGCGTCAAGTCCTCAAGGTCGGCCCCGGTAAAGCGCACGGTCTGTTCGGCGAGTTCATCCAAATCGACATTGTCAGCCAATGGCATCTTCTTCGTATGGATACCGAGGATTTTCCGCCGCGCTTTGGCATCAGGGACCGGAACGTAGACCAGTTCGTCAAAACGGCCCGGTCTCAGAAGCGCGGGATCGAGAAGATTTGGCCGGTTGGTCGCCGCCATGACAACGACGCCCTGCATGTCCTCCAGACCATCCATCTCTGCCAGAAGCGTGTTGACCACGCGTTCGGTTACCGCCGGCTCACCCAAGCCTCCGCCACGGGCCGGAGCAAGCGAGTCGATCTCATCGATAAAGATAACCGTCGGGGCGACCTGCCTGGCGCGCTCGAACAGCCGCGAAACCTGCTGTTCGGATTCGCCATACCATTTCGACAGAAGGTCGGATGACTTCGTCGCCACGAAATTGGCTTCAGCCTCGCGCGCCACGGCTTTTGCGAGCAGCGTCTTGCCGGTTCCCGGAGGCCCGAAGAGCAGGAAGCCCTTGGCGGGGCGAATGCCCATCCGCTTGAAGGACTGCGGTGCGCGCAGCGGCAGCTCCACACCCTCCTTCAGCTTCATCTGTGCTTCGTCCAGTCCGCCGACGTCCTCCCAGCGCACGTTGGGTGCCTGGATCATGATCTCACGCAGAGCCGATGGTTGAATACGCTTCATCGCCGACAGGAAGTCATCCTGCGAAACCGTCAGCTTCTCCAGAACCTCACTCGGAATACCTTCCCGAAGATTGATGTCCGGCAGCACACGTCGCAACGCATCCATCGCTGCTTCGCGAACGAGTGCCCCCAGATCCGCGCCGACGAAACCGTAGGTCGTTCTGGCGATTTCGTCGAGATCGGTATCTTCCGCAAGCGGCATGCCACGGGTGTGGATGGCCAGGACTTCGCGCCGCCCGTTCTGGTCTGGAACGCCGATGACAATCTCGCGATCAAAGCGTCCCGGACGCCGCAGCGCCTCATCGATCGCGTCGCGCCTGTTGGTCGCACCGATAACGACAATATTCTGCCGGGGCTCCAGCCCATCCATCAAAGTCAGGAGTTGGGCAACGATACGTCGCTCGACCTCGCCAGTGACCTGTTCACGCTTCGGCGCGATGGAGTCGATCTCGTCGATGAAGATTATGGAAGGAGCGTTCTGCGAGGCTTCCTGGAAGACCTGCCTCAGCCGTTCCTCGGACTCGCCGTATCGGCTGCCCATGATTTCGGGTCCGGCGATATGGTAGAAATTGGCCTCCGTCTCGTTGGCGACGGCCCGGGCAAGAAGGGTCTTGCCGGTTCCCGGAGGCCCGTAGAGCAATACGCCCTTCGGCGGGTCGATGCCGAGGCGCTGAAAGAGCTCCGGATGGCGCAAGGGCAGTTCCACCATCTCGCGGACCTGTTCGACGGACGAGCCTAGACCGCCAATATCATCGTAGGTGACGTCCGCGCGGCGTGCCTCCTTCGGCTCCTCGAACTGCGGACGCAGCTCGACTGTGGTCTGCTCTGTCATCTGGACGATGCCACGAGGCTGCGTCGAGACGACAACGAGCCTGATTTCCTGAAGACCGTAAGCCGGAAGATTGAACCGTGGATCCCTTATTCGTTGCTGCACCGATGTCGAAACGACGTCTCCCGCAACCATCGGCATCTGGAGGAAAGTTCGCTGCAGAGCCTCACCTGATCCCTGTAGCACCAAATTCTTCTGCGCCGGCGCCAGAACCACCTTCGTCGCCGGACGCGCCTCGGCTTTGCGGATTTCGATGTGGTCTCCGCTCGTCACTCCGGCATTTACGCGTTGCAGGCCATCGAGGCGCACAATGTTCAATCCCTCGTCATCGGGATAGGGACGCATCGCGACCGCAGCCGTATGGCGCTTGCCGATAAGTTCGATGAGGTCACCCTCTCGAATACCAAGCTTGCTCATCGCGCTCGAAGATAGGCGCGCAATGCTTGTTCCCGCATCCTGCGGTCTCATGTTTGCAACTTGCAATGTGAGTATCTGATCATCTGAGACGGACACAAGAACCTCCATAAAGTCGGGAACTGAAACGCGTAAGGATCGGCACGAGGATTATTACGCCCGATGACCCTGTCGGAAGAAGTGGATCAAAGTATAGGGCATGGATGACGGTTTTCGAGCCGCCGCATTGATCCAGTCTGTGTGCGAGGCGGCTGCGACCATAAGCGATGCATCGCTAGCCGATCGGCCTTAAGGAAGGCTGGGCGAGCAATTTCGCTCAAAACTTTCTCGACTGAAAAGCCCAGAGGGTCCATGGCACGCGCAAATCCGTCGAAATGCGAATTGGTTCGGCCACTGCTGAAGAACGTGCCGATGACGGCGGCCTGACACGTCCCTCGCCGATGGCCGAGCGCCTTTACAAACAGCATCGGGACGCTGCTTTCAGGACGCGGATCGCCAACCACTCATCGAAGCAGAGAGCGGAGCGCATCTTTTGCTGCGCTCGTCACCGCATCGGTGGTGATGCCGAACTTCTCGTAGACGTCGCCGATTTTGCCCGACGCGCCGAAGCTGTGCATTCCGACGAACCTGCCGTCGAGCCCGAGATATCGGTCCCAACTGTCCCGGACGGCCGCTTCCACCGCGACACGCGCCGTTCCCTGCCCGAGAACCGCGCGCTTATAGTCGGGCGTCTGCGCCTCGAACAGCAGTCGGCAGGGGATGGAGACAACTGCAGTTGGAATGCCTTCCGCCTGGAGCCTGGCTCTTGCCTCAGCGGCGAGGTGCAATTCCGACCCGGTCGACATGATCGTCAGCTGACGCTCGCCGCCCGCAGCTTCAAGGAGAACATATCCGCCTTTTGCCGACAGGTTTTCGGAGCCCGGCTCCTTTCTCAGAAGCGGCATGGGCTGGCGGGACAGCGCAATCAGCGCAGCCCGCCGCGGGGCGTCGAGAATGGCCTGCCAGCATTCCGCCGTCTCGATCGGATCTCCCGGGCGGAATACGGCAAGGCCCGGAATGGCGCGCAGCGCCGTCAGATGTTCGACCGGCTGATGTGTCGGGCCGTCCTCGCCGAGGCCGATCGAGTCATGCGTCATCACGAAGATCGACCGCACCTCCATCATCGCCGCCAGTCGAATGGAGGGGCGCGCATAATCGGAGAAGGTCAGGAAGGTGCCGCCATAGGGGATCAGCCCGCCATGAAGAGCGATCCCGTTGATGGCTGCAGCCATGCCATGCTCACGCACGCCATAGTGAATGTAGGAGCCATTATATTGGCCAGGCGCGATCTCGATCATGGATTTGGCCTTCGTATTGTTGGAAGGCGTCAGGTCTGCCGATCCGCCGATGAGCTCAGGGAGCGCTTCTGCGAGATGGTTGAGCACAATCCCGCTCGCCTGCCTGGTCGCAAGGTCCTTTTCAGCAGAGAGAAGCTCTTCTTTTGCCGCCTCGATCGCCTTCGTCCAGTCCGAGGGCAGTTCACCCTTCATGCGGCGTTCGAAATCAGCGCGAATGTCAGCCTTCGCCGTCTGGACCCGGACCGCCCAGGCCATTCGGGCATTGCGTCCCTTCGCGCCAATCTTTCTCCAGTCTTCCAACAGGTTGGACGGAATCTCGAAAGGTGGCGCATTCCAGCCGAGTATCTTGCGGGCGCCGGCAATCTCCTCTTCGCCGGGGGCGTCGCTATGGGCCTTCTGCGTGCCGGCGCGGGTCGGAAAGCCGAAGCCGATGATGGTCTTGCACGCGATCATGGACGGGCGATCGGTGACCCGTTGGGCTTCGACGATCGCATTGCGGATGGCGTCGGTATCGTGGCCGTCGATTTCCTGAACATGCCAGTTCGACGCACGAAACCGCGCCGGCTGATCGTCGGATTCCGCCAGGCTCGTCGCGCCGTCGATCGATATCGAGTTATTGTCCCAGAACGCGATCAGCTTGCCGAGCTTCAGATGGCCGGCCAGCGATATGGCCTCCTGGCTGATGCCTTCCATCAGGCATCCGTCGCCGAGGAACACGTAGGTATAGTGGTTGGATAGATCGTCACCGAACCTGGCGTTCATGATGCGCTCGGCAAGTGCGAAGCCGACCGAATTGGCAATGCCCTGTCCGAGCGGACCCGTGGTCGTTTCGATCCCCGTAGCATGGTGATATTCCGGGTGCCCCGCCGTTCTGCTGCCGATCTGGCGAAAATTCTTGATTTCGTCGATCGTCATGTCCCGATAGCCGGTCAGATAGAGCAGGCTGTAGAGCAGCATCGAGCCATGACCGTTGGAGATCAGGAAACGGTCCCGGTCGAACCAGTAGGGATCTTCGGCATCGAATTTCAGAAATTCGGAAAAGAGCACGACAGCAATGTCGGCCATGCCCATCGGCATGCCCGGATGCCCGCTCTTGGCCTTCTCGACGGCGTCCATCGAGAGAAACCGGATGCAATTGGCCATGTCGCGCAGGTGTTGATCGCGGGGCGCCGGTACAGACTTCACGGATTCCGTCATGATCGTTTCCTCAGGTCTGGGTGAAAGGACAAACCGAAGATAGTGCCCGATGCGGACTGGGCTACTGCGACATGTTGAAATCTCGCCACGAACGCCTCATCCAATGGTCATCTCGCCGACCGTGGCTCGTTCCGGGTTCGATTGAGACATTCACACACGCCGCGATCGCTCCTCACGAGCGATCGACAATGGGTTCGAAACGCGTAATGACAAGTCCCAAAGATGGTTGCGGCTAGTTTTGCTGCAGCCGCCAAGTCCGAATTTCAAAGGGCATGATGTCGGCAGGTCCCGCACGTTCGATCGGCTCTTCTAGGATGTTCAGAGGTCCTGAAGCCTGCCACCCCGAGGGCAAGGCGATTGAAAGACGACCGCGCCGGCCCGCAGGCTCGTAAAGCCGCAGGATAAGGCCTTCGCCCTCCTCTGCCGGTTTCAGCCCCGAAATGGCAACCGGTATGCCCTGCACACCGAGGGGCGATAATGTGCCCGCCGAAAGCCCAGTCGCCTCGACGGTGACCAGCGGCTGATTGAGATCAATCGCTTCCTGCAGGACATCTCCTTCATGCCAGGCACCTTCATGCGGCATCAGCGCATAGGTGAAGTTCTGCTCCCCTTCGTCGGCGAGCGGATCGGGATAGATTGGCGAGCGCACGAGGCTCATGCCGATGACATTGCCCCGAGCGCTGTGTCCGTATTTGGCATTGTTGAGCAGAGCAACGCCAAAGCCCGGCTCGCTGAGATCGACGAATCGATGTGCGGCAGCCTCGAACATCGCCTGTTCCCACGACGTGTTGGTGTGCGTCTGGCGCTCGACGATACCGAAGGCGCATTCGAAGGTGGCGATGCGAGACCGCACGGCCACCGGGTTCAGGGTTCTCAGGAGGGTCCGCCGATCATGCCAATCGATCGTGGTTTCGATATCGAGCCGGCGCGCATTGGCGCACAGCACGTAAAGCTGGGTAACCGTCGAGTCCCGGTATCGATGGACGACGCGGATCGCGGCACGATGCGGCCCCTGTTCGACGAGCGTAATGCTCTGCGGCGCCTCAAGACGGACAGCTTTTTCGGCATAGTCGGCATCGACGTCCCAGGCATCCCAGTTGCGCGGCTTATCGGCAGGATAGACCCAGAGCTGATTTGCCGAACCCTCGATGGCCTCCCTACCCGTTGCTTTGTGAACAAGGCTCGAAACGGCGCCATCCTTGCCAATGACGACCGACAGATGCTCGTTTTCGAGACTGTGGGTATCGGCTTTCAGGAGTCCGGCGGGCTTCAACGCCTTGCGGTCGAAAACAGCCACGGAAAGAGGTGCCACGGGATCGGCAGACGACAGGACCGTGCCATCGGAAAGCTTCGCGGTGAGTGGCCGCGGCGCGAGCGACGGGTTGACGACGACCAGCGCATCGGCCACGCCACCCGCCGGAAGATGAGTGGATAGCGTCTTCAGAACCCTGGCCTGTTCAGCCCTGGCATTGCCTATGACGCCGTCGAGTTCTCGCTCGGCATCGATATAAACTTCGCGGATGCTCGAGCCCGGCAGGATATCGTGAAACTCGTTCTTCAGGACGACGCGCCAATCCGCTTCCAGGCTTTGTGGTTTGCTGCCACCCAGCAAATGGGCAAGCGAAGCAATCGTCTCCGCCGTTATAAGCGCCCGCTCGGCCTGCCGGTGCTTGCGCTTGACGCCGCTTTGCGACGTCAGCGTCGCGCGGTGCAGTTCAAGATAGATTTCTCCATCCCAGACCGGAAGCTCCTTTTCTGTCGCCGTGCGATGGGCTTTTTCGTAAAATCCCTTCACCGTGCCCCAACGCGCCCTGGGGATGGCCGGAAAGTCGCGCAATTGCACTTCGCGTTCGACCATCTCCGGTGTCACGCCACCGCCGCCGTCGCCATAGCCGACGGCCAGCAGCGAGGTGTCGTGCTGCGTCTTGCCGCGGAAATTCTTCCACGTCGGCACGAAGCAATCCGGCTGCACGAAACCATTATAGCCGTGCATGGGATTGTCGAAGGTATGGGTCAGAACCTTGCTTTCATCGAGCCCCTTCCACCAAAAAAGATCGGATGGGATATGATTGGTCTCGCTCCAGTTCACCTTGATGGTGAAGAAGCTGTCGATCCCGCCGAGCTTTAAAATCTGCGGCAAGGCACCCGAGAAGCCGAAGCAATCCGGCAGCCAGCAGACCGTATGGCGCAAGCCGAAGTTTTTCTCGAAATAGCGCTGCCCGTAAAGGACCTGCCGCGCGAGGCTCTCGCCCGTCGGCATGTTGGTGTCGGGTTCGACCCACATGCCGCCGACGGTTTCCCATTTGCCTTCGGCGACCTTCTTCTTGATCCGCTCGAGAAGCTCGGGATCATCCTCTTCCATCTGCGCATAATAATGGGCCGTCGACTGATTGAAGCGGAAGTCGTCCGACCGCTCCATCAGCGAAAGCGCAGTATTGAAGGTGCGCCGCATCTTCCGGCGCGTCTCGCCGTAAGGCCATAGCCAGGCGAGGTCGATATGGGCGTGGCCGGTGAGCAGCAACTGCCCATTCGGCGGAAAGCGTTCCTGGAGTTCCTTCAGTCGTGCGACCAGTCCATCATGGGCAGCACCTGCCGAAGCGCTCTGTACCTCGGTAAGGCCGGCCGGATTTACCTGGAGTTCCGGCAACTCCCAGATCTTTTGCTGCATCACCGCGCCGGATGTGCGCGAAATATAGGCTGACGTATCCGATGGCCAGTCGAGGCTGCGCAGCGCCCGTTCGGCCGCGTCGATCAGATGCGGCACGACCTCATGGCTTTCGAGTACGGCAGCGGCCTCGCCGATCTGCCGCAACAGGAGGTGCAGTTTGTGGACCGGCTCATCCAGCCGGATCAGCCGCGCCTCGTTGAGTCGCGGTGCCCGGTTCGGCTCTCCAAACGGAAAGCGTGCGACGCTCTCTGTGCTGATAGAGAATTCCCGGTCTTTGATTGGGAACTCCTGATGGTAGGGATCGAGCCCGAACGTCTCTACCTGGCCGCCGGAATAATGCAACGTGATCAGGCTCTCGCCACCGAGATCGAGCCGCAGGCGAACCTCATCGATCGGCCAGTCGCGCGGTACGGTCACCGATGCCGCGAAATGCACCGTCCCCTTGCGGTGCGGCCAGTCCTGATGATGAGCGATCGGCTTACCGTCAAAGGTCCAGCCGTCGATCAGGACGCTTTGCCTGTCGCGCCAGTGGGCGAGTTCGGCCGTACGGACCTTTAGACGATCGAGACGTTGGGCAATGGTGAGAGACATGGCGGGTCCTGTCGGAAACGAGCAAACTGACGGGCGGGGAGAAAGGCGGGCAATAGGCCGCAGCCCCGCGTCCCCGCCTCCTCCTCCAACCGGGCACGTGGTTTTTCTTAGATTAAGTAACTTTGTTTTGCAGTCAAGCGTGCAAGAAATAAGTTGCGAGACTTTTGCCGGTGATACACAAGCAATCAGGTGCTTAGGGAAGACGGTTATGCGGTATCTTCGATCCGGGCCGCGGCGGCGTCAGCCAGAAGAAACGGCCGTTGCACGCGGTAAAACAATCGGTCTGCGGTCAGGAGAAATCGCCGACAGAAATATCCGCGTCATCCTGGAGGCGATCCGTCGACACGGCCCGTTGACCCGCATGGAACTTGGCCAGCACTCCGGGCTCACCGGTCCGGGCATCACCAATATTCTGCGCCGCCTGAGCGACGAGGGCCTGGTGACGTCGCACCGCCGCAACGGCGCAGGCAGCGGCGCAACCGCCACCGAATTTGCATTGCGGCCCGATGGCGCGTTCTCGATCGGCGTCAGGGTCCGCCAAAATCGCGGCGAAGCCGTTCTGATCGACCTCAGCGGCCAGGTTCATGACCGCGAGTATTTTCCCCTCGTCCCGACAACGCGCGTGACGTCCGTCCTTTCGGCCACCCAGAACATGATCAGCCGGCACGACGGCCTGCCGATCATCGGCCTGGGGATCGGGTCAAACGACTGGAGCGCAGAAGAAAGCGATGAGCTCAACGCAGCATCGAGGCTTTCCCCTTGTCATGTGGAGAATGAGTGCACCGTAAGCCTGCTTGCCGAACGAACCATCGGCACGCCGGCTCCCGAAGGCGGACTGTCGATGATCATCATCGACGAGGACGTACAGGCCGGTTTCCTCATTCGCGGAATTCCCTATTCGGGCGTTCACGGTCGCGCAGGCAGCATCGGCGAGATGCTGACAGGCCCCGACAATGTCCAATTGAACACCGTTGTCGGCTTCGGCGCTTTGCGTGCGCTGGTCAGCGATAACGAGTTCAGACGGCTGATGGCGGGCGAAGAACTCTCTTCCCCGCAATTGACGCAGTGGATCCGTGATGCCGCAAGCCACCTGCTTGATCCAATCATTGCGATGGCCGGCTTCGTTGCGCCGGGAGTCATCATGATCGGCGGCGACCTGCCGCGAAGCGTCATTGAAGCGCTGATCCACCAGCTCTCCGTCGAACGCCGCGACACCTCGAAGCGCCCCTTCCTGACGCCCTGGATTTCGCCGATGAAGCCGGCAAGCTTCAGCGGCGGCGGGGTGGCGCTGGGGGCGGCACTGCTGCCCTTCCTCAACACCCTGCTGCCGCCGGTTTCGGCCTGACGCCGCAGCCTTCGCTCAGGCAAGCGCCTCGTCCATATGACTGATATCCGATGCGAGCGCCTTGTCGAGGACCTTCTGGATATTCGCTGCCCTGCGGAACGATGGTTCCTGCGTCTTGCCCGCCCGGACGGCCTGCACGAAGCGCTGGTAGTTCGTCTCCACCGGATCGAAGGGGATGTCGCGCCATGTTGCCGTGTGGACGTCTTCGCCGAGGCAGGCCCGAAGGGTCGACTTTCCAGTGTCATAGATCATCTCGATCGAACCCGTCTCGCCATAGACCCGGAGACGCAGCTGGTCCATCTGGCCGGCAGCTGTTCGCGTCGCCTGAATGGTGCCGATCGCGCCGGTCGTGAAATCGACGTTCATGGTGAAGCTGTCATTCGCATCGAGATCATATTCGCCGATCTTGTGGTCCGGCGCCTTGTTGAAGGTTTTCAACCGCGCGAAGACGTGGGCGACGTCGAGCCCCGAACCGTAGGACGCGAAATCGACGATATGGATGCCGATATCACCGAGCGCGCCGTTCGATCCATGCTTCTTGCTGAGGCGCCACAGCCATTTGCTCTCGGTTTTCCAGTCGCCCCAATGGCGGCCAACGAGCCAGCTCTGCAGATGCGACGCCTCAATGTGCCGCACCTCGCCGATCTCGCCGGCAAGCACCATCTGCCGGCCCTTCTGCAGGGCAGGCGAATTGCGATAGGTGAAATTGACCATGCCGACCTTACCCGCTTTCTCGATGGCATCGGTCATTTCCATCGCCTTGATGGCATCGGTCGCCAGTGGCTTTTCACAGAAGACATGCTTGCCCGCCGCAATCGCCTGAAGCGTCGTCGGGTGATGAATGCGGTCGGGTGTGACATTGGCAACGGCGTCAAATTCGCCCCAGGCCAGCGCCTCCTCCAAGGAGCTGAAGTGATTGGGAATACCGTGTTCCGAACAAAAGGCCGCCAGCCGCTCGGGCACGACATCGACCCCGCCCACCACGCTGACGCCTTCGATCGCCTTGAAATTTGCAGCATGCTGGTTGGCCATTCCGCCAGTGCCGAGAATGAGTAAGCGCATCTGATCCTCCATAGATGTCAGGTTCGGCTATCCTCTCGTAGCCGAGGCAAAAACTCATCGCTCCATTGCGGATGGCCGCAATGGCTCGATTTTTCAGTGATTGGGAAGTGGGGCTGCGGTCCGCTAGCTTGTGTTGAATGTCGCCAGCATCTCAATCCTCCCAAGCTGCGGCTTGACATCAAATCAAAGTAACTTAATCTAATTAATGCAGCATGGAAATGAGGAGAGGTCAACCGACCACCAGGCTGTATCCGTTTAAAATGGGGAGGAGACCCATCATGAAGAGAGCGTTCATCAGCGCACTAGCGCTGAGCACAATGTTATTTTCAGTGCCTGCCGCATTTGCCCAGGAGCTTGCGACCAAAGACCGGATCGGCGCCGCCGATGCGCCGAAAACCCTCGTCGTTCGGCTCACCAACGACAGCCCCAACAATGCCGATCCGGCAATCGCAGACGGTTATCAGAAGCTCTTTGTCGACTTCATCAAGAAGCATCCCGACTGGAAGCTGCAGATGCAGTTCATGTCGGCTGACATCGGCACCGAACAGGCCAAGATGCTGGAACAGGCCAAGGCCGGCAATGCCCCTGACTGCGCCGCGGTCGACTCCTTCGTGCTCTCGCAGTTCATGGTCAATCATGTGCTTGCCGACTTCACGCCCTATTTCTCGAAGGAGGAAGTCGCCGACCTCTTTCCCTTCATCCGCAACGGCATTACCGACAAGGATCAGACGATCCGCGCGTGGTGGTGGGATACGGACCTTCGTGTGCTCTACCGCAACAAGTCGATCGTCGCCGATGCACCGCAGACCTGGGATGATCTGAAAAAGGCCGGACTTTCTTCCGTCGAGCAGGGCATGGAAGGCATCCTCTTCAATGCCGGTCGATACGAGGGATCCACTTTCGACTGGTTGGCGAACTACTGGGCGCTCGGCGGCAAGCTCGTCGACGATTCCGGTAAACCAGTCTTCGGTGAGGGCGAAAACAAGGAGAAATTCCTGAAAGCCCTTAACTACTACAAGGACCTCGTCGATTCCGGAGCAGCACCGAAGCGCGTGACGACCATCGGCAACTATGACGACCTCAATGCTGCCGCTGCAGCCGGAACCACGGCGCTCTTCATCGGCGGCAACTGGCAATATGCCCAGCTGAAGGTCACGCTCGATGAGGACGAATTTGCCAAATGGACCTTCTCGCCGATCCCCGGCCCGACCGCCGATCAGCGCTCCACGGGTACCGGCGGCTGGACGATCGCCTCCTTCAGCAAGGACAAGGACAAGGTGGAGATGTGCGCCAATCTTGCCCGCGAGGTCTATATGGGACCGGCCAATGCGCTTCAACAGCAGCTGCCGACGCGCAAGTCGCTCTTTGACAAGTACGATGTCTTCGCAACCGACGCCAACAAGACCTTTGCCGGCGCTCTCGTCAACGGTCAGGCCCGTCCGGGCGCCCCGATCTATCCGGAAATCTCCAACCAGATACAGATCATGATGGGCGACGTGCTGTCCGGCACCAAGAAGCCGGAAGAGGCTCTGGACGCTGCGTTCAACGCGACGATGGAGGCTTACAAGCGTCTCTAACGATTGAGATCGCGGCGGCGCCCATGACGGGCGTCGCCGGTCATGTCAAACCCGGACAGAGAAGCCCTATGAGCCCCATTGCCATCGAGGCTGCCAGCCCGCCTCACAGCAGATCGTTCATGCGCCGTTTTGCCGGGGCACCCTTGCCCTGGATCATGCCGGTGATCATCGTCATCGGCATCTTCTATCTCTACCCTGTCATCGACGTGTTTCGCCTGTCGTTCACCAATGCGACGCTGATCGGCGACAATCCGGTCTACACGCTCGGCACGATTTCGAACGCGCTGAGTTCGCCGCAGTTGCCTGACATCTTATGGGCGACCCTCATCTTCGTCGGCGGCAGCGTCATCGGCCAGCAGATATTCGGTCTCGCCGTTGCCGTCGTCGTCATCAGAGGCGAGAAACGCGGCCTCTTCGGCACCACGATCCTGCGCACCACGGCACTCGTCGCCTGGGTGGTCCCTGGCATTGCCGGCGGCATCATCTGGCAGATGCTGTTTTCCGAAGCCCCCTATGGGGCGCTGAACAGCATCCTGCGGCTCATGCACCTGCCAACCGTCGCCTGGCTTTCCGATCCGGCGATCGCCCCATGGTCTGCGCTGATCTCCAACATCTGGCGTGGCACGGCCTTCTCGATGGTTGTCATGTATGCCGCCCTCAAAGCGATCGACCCCTCGCTCTACGAAGCGGCCGACGTCGATGGCGCAACAGGCCCGCAACAATTCTTCTTCATCACGCTGCCCCAGCTGCGCGCGGCCATGCTCGTCAACATGATCCTCATCACGATCATGACGCTCAACACATTCGACGCGATCATCACACTGACAGGGGGCGGCCCCGGACGCGCGACCGAGGTGATCTCGCTTTATGTGTTCAATATCGTCTTCCGCAATTACGACCTTTCCGGCGGTAGCGTGCTCTCCGTGCTGATGCTGATCATCAGCCTCGGGCTTGCCTTCGTTTACGCATCGTTCCTGCCGAAGGAGGAAGAGCAATGAGCAGACGTACCGGCACGCGCTTCGGTGATTTCTTAAGCTACCTCTTCATGCTGGCGATGTTCATCTTCTTCGCCGGCCCCCTCAGCTACCTCCTGTCGATGGCCTTGCGAGACAGACGCGAGATCTATCGGGGTGTGGCGCGCTACATCCCTAAAAATCCGACCATCGACAATTTCATTACCGTGCTCAACAACAGCTACTTCCCGATCTATCTCTGGAACGGCCTGAAGCTCGCAGCACTTAGCGGTTTTGGCGTTCTGATCGTTGCGTTGCCCGCAGCTTACGCATTTTCCCGCTACCAGTTCCGCGGCAAGGGGCTGTCGATGATGGGGCTCCTCCTGTTCCAGATGATCTCGCCACTCGTCATTATGGTACCGCTTTACCGCTACATGAACCGTCTCGGCCTGCTCGATACGCATTTCGCAGTGACGATGGTCTACATCGCCCTCGGCGTGCCGCTCGCGACCTGGCTTTTGAAAAGCACGATTGACGGCATTCCGCGCAGTCTCGACGAGGCGGCGATGATCGATGGATGCAACCGATTTTCGGTCTTCTGGCGGATCGTCCTGCCGCTTTCGGCGCCTGGTATCGCTTCCGTCTTCATCATCACCGTGATTGCGGGCTGGTCGCAATTCCTCGTGCCTTTTCTTCTGCTCACTCAAAACAATCTGATGCCGATCGGCGTCGGGATCTTTAACTTCCGTGGCATGCAGACCGACTCGTCCATTCAGCTGCTTGCGGCCGCCTGCCTGATCTCCGTCGTGCCGGCGATCGTGGCATTCCTGTCGCTCCAGCGGCTGATCCTCGGCGCCATGACCAGCGGCGCGGTGAAGGGATAGAGCCTGCTTGCGTGAGTGGCTGACAGAGGATCCCAACCCATGAACCAGATGACCGGCGCCAGACTGTCTCCTGACCTGACGGGGGCCAATGTCGAGGATGCGGGCGAGCACAACAGAGCGGTCGTCCTTCGCTGCATCCATCGACAGGCTCCGATTTCGCGCGCCGAGATCGCCCGGCAGACAGGTTTTACAAAGCCGGCGATCGCCCGGATCGTCGACCGTTTGCTCGACGAGGGCCTGATCATCGAGGCCCGCCGCCGGCATGGGCTGAGGGGCCAGCCGGCAATCGAACTCGAGATCAACCCCGATGCGTTTTTCGCGATCGGCATCAACATCGATCGCGATCATCTGACAATCGTCGCCGTCGATGCCGTCGGTAATATCCGGGCTCGTGTGCACCACGAAAAGCGCCACGTCCGGCCGGCGGAATTCATGCAGCTGACGGCGGACGCTATCTCGCATTTCCAGCGGAGCCGCCTGATCGATGATGCGCATCTGGCTGGTATAGGGCTCGCCATGCCGGACTGGCTTGGCGAAATCACCTTTCTCGGCATGCCCGACGACTATTCGGAATGGATGGAATTCGACGTGCGGGCTGCGCTTGAAAACCTGACGCAGCATCCGGTCTTCATCGAAAACGAGACAAATGCCGCAGCCCTTGCCGAGCTTGACTATGGGCTCGGGGCCGAAAGCCGCAGCTTCTTCTATATCGCGATCAACGCCTGTCTGGGCGGCGGCCTCGTGCTCGACGGCAATGGCCATCGCGGCGCCATGGCGCTCAGCGGCGAAATCGGCTGGCTGCCGATTGCCAACGGCCGCGATAAGGCGGCGCAGAAGGTCGACCTTCTCGGCGAAATGGTGACGCTCCTCTTTCTCTATAAATTCCTGGCCGAACACGGCATCCGGGCAAGCGTGCCCCAGGACCTGCTTTCACTCGACGCACATGGCAGGGCGCTCGTCTCGAAGTGGCTGAAGGACATGAGCGCGCATCTGGCCGTCGCGGTCAAGCATATCGGCATGATCGTCGATCCTGACGCCATCATCATCGGCGGCCGGCTGCCGATCCGCATGATCGACGAGTTGCTGCGCTACGTTCACGAACACCTGACGGCCGAAGACACCACTTTGCCCACGCTGCATCGCGCCTCGATCGGCGAGGACGCATCGGCGCTCGGAGCAGCAGCGATGCCGATGGCGGCCGCCCTGATGCTCGCCTCGGCTGACGCCGTTCAACGCACCCGTTCGCCCCTCAAATTCATGGATCGCCTGAACAATTGAAACTGCCCGCAAGGCCACTGGGAGGATTTTGATGAGGATTGGCTTTTATACGTCGACATTCAACGACCGGCCGCTTGAGGAAGTGGTGGATTTTGCGGCCTCGTCCGGTTTCGACGCGATCGAAATCGATCTCGCCGGCCACATCAAGACGCCAGACAGAGTGCGGGCCGCCGTCGCACTTGCCCGCGACCGTGACCTCTTCGTCTCCTCGATCACCTATTTCGGCAATCAGCTCGATGCCGACAGAGCCAAGCGCCGCGAGCTTCGTGCCCGCACGGAGGAATTTGCTCACGCGATCGCCGAAGCGGGCGTGCCGATCTTCGTGATTTTTCCCGGCCGTGACGACAATGCAGACGATGAAGCTAACTATGATGATTTTGCCGAATTCGCCAACCGGCTGATTGGCAGGACGACGTCGAGCGGCCTCGTCTTCGCGATCGAAAACTGGCCGGGCCCCAAGGACAACTTCATCGGAACCACGCCGAAGGGCTGGCAGGAACTGTTCAAGCGGATTCCTGACCGGCGCTTCGGTCTCGAATTCGACCCATCGCACCTCATCCGCATCGGCGTAGACCCCTATGCCGCAATGGACGCGGTCAAGGATCGCATTGCCATTCTTCATGCCAAGGATACTGCAATCGATGCGGCCGCACAGCAGGCTGTCGGCTATCACGGCAAGGGCTGGTGGCAGTACAAGCTGCCGGGCCACGGCCTCCTCGACTGGCAGCGATTCCTGCGCCAGGCGCGGACCGGCGGTTTCGACGGCACGCTTTCGATCGAGCACGAAGATGCTGCCTACGGCTGGCCGGGCAAGGATCTCGAAGCCCGAAAAGAGGGAGAACGCCTCGGTCTTGCCTACCTCAGAAACGTCTTGAACACGCTTTGATAGTGACCGCGGAGGACGGAAATGGCTCATGTCAGAGTGAACAATGCGCGCAAGGATTATGGCGCGTTCAAAGCCATCAAGGGTGTGTCGGTCGATATCCGCGACGGCGAGTTCGTCGTTCTCGTCGGCCCCTCGGGCTGCGGCAAATCCACCCTGCTCAGGATGATCGCGGGCCTGGAGGACATCAGCTCGGGTGATATCCAGATCGGCACGCATATCGTCAACGAGCTGGCGCCAAAGGATCGCGATATCGCCATGGTGTTCCAGAACTATGCCCTCTATCCGCACATGACGGTCGCCAAGAATATGGGCTTCTCACTGCGGCTAAAGCGCATGCCGAGGACGGAGATCGATCAACGCGTCGGCAATGCCGCAAAGATCCTCGGCCTGGAGGCTCTTCTCGAACGCTACCCGAAACAGCTGTCAGGCGGCCAGCGGCAGCGTGTCGCCATGGGCCGCGCGATCGTTCGAGATCCTGCCGTCTTCCTCTTCGACGAGCCGCTGTCGAACCTCGATGCCAAGCTCCGCGTCCAGATGCGCACGGAGATCAAGGAACTGCACCAGCGGCTGAAGACCACGACGATCTATGTTACGCACGATCAGATCGAGGCGATGACGATGGCAGACAAGATCGTCGTGATGAAGGACGGCCTGATCGAGCAGTCGGGCTCGCCGCTCGAACTCTACGATCGTCCGAGCAACCTCTTCGTTGCCGGCTTCATCGGCTCACCCGCCATGAACTTCATCAAGGGAAACATGACGAATGAAGGTTTCCAGACGGCAGACGGGCTCATCCTGCCCAGCGAGCGGCGCCCGTCCGGTGCCGTCACCTACGGTATTCGCCCCGAGCATCTCACGCTCGACCCCAACGGCATCGAAGTGACGACTGCCGTTGTCGAGCCGACGGGGTCCGAGACATTGGTGATCGCCCGCCTTGGCGCGCAGACGATCAGCTGCGTCTTCCGGGAGCGGATCAGAGCAGCCCCTGGCGATGTGCTGCGGATCGCTCCGCTCCATGATGCCGTCCACCTGTTTGATGAGGGCGAGCAGCGCATTACCGCTGGCGAACCGGCGCTGAATTAGCAATGAAACTGGTCGCGGGTCACGTCCACCGAAGCGGCGTGACCCAGAGTATTCAAAGCGAAAAGAACGCCCTTCGGCACCGGTATTCAAGCCTCTCGTCAGAGGTCGAGCAGCAATTCGCCAGCGCTTTGACCGTGGCTCAGGCTGCTGATTTCGAGCGGCTTGGAGCTCGTAATCTCTTTGCGCTTCCTGGAACTCGTCCTTCTGCCTTTCGGCGGCAGATCTCCTGAGAATTCAAGAAGTTTTGCGGCCGGCGCCGCAGGCCCGGGCGCTGCCGCAGATGGCATTTCCACCTTATTGGTTCCATCCTTAACGGCAGCGATGGAAGTCTCCGCCAGCTCGACGTCGGATCTTATGTCGACGTTCGACTTTGCAATTTTGATTGGCGGAGCCGTATCCTGTTGTGCCTTGGGCGCAAAACGTATCACGAACGCTGATCTCCTTCTTGTTGTTCGCTTTTTGTTCTCATCAAAAGGCGTGCTTGTCAACTGGCCCGCATCAGAGCAGCAAGTGTAGTAACAACCTCTGCGCCATGCGCGAACATGGCGCGGGTTGCCGGGCGGCATTGTTCGCCCGACACTGACCCAAATGCTTCCGATTGCCAAACAATCAGCCTGCGATCCGACGCAACCAATAAGGAGAGAATGAAGCCTGTCTGAGCTTTCAGCATGGACCATTTGCCGCGCGCGAACGTTGGATAAACATCACACGATGATCGCAAGCGGGGCAACCGCAGGTGCCTCACGCGGCATCATGCTCCAGCGTCACCGCCCCCGAGAGGTCGAACTGCAGTTCGGCAAGCTTGGCATATGCTCCCCCCTTGCGCACTAGGGCGGCGTGTGTCCCCTCCTCGACTACCTTTCCGCCATCGATCACCAGAATTCGATCCGCCTTGAGCACTGTCGCCAGCCGATGCGCAATCACGATCGTTGTGCGATTGCTCATCAACTCGTCGAGCCCCTTTTGCACGAGCATTTCGTTTTCTGCGTCGAGCGATGCCGTGGCCTCATCCAGCAAAAGAACCGGCGCGTTCTTCAGAATAGCACGGGCGATAGCGAGTCTTTGCCGCTGGCCGCCAGAGAGCGTCAGACCACGCTCGCCGACGACGGTGTGATAGCCGTCTGGCAGATCGGAAATGAACCCGTGCGCCCTTGCCGTTGTCGCTGCGGCCGCGATCTCATCCTGCGATGCGTCTGGTCGTCCGAGACTGATATTGTCCGCGATGGTCGTTGCAAAAATGGTCACATCCTGCGGCACGACAGCAATTTCACTTCGGACCTCAGCGGTTGCGGTTGCCCGCACATCGCTGCCATCGAGAGAGATGTTGCCGGAATAATCCCTGTAGAAGCCGAGCAGGAGCGAAAAGATCGTGCTCTTGCCCGAACCCGAAGCACCTACCAGTGCTACGGTCTCGCCGGGCCGGACGCTCATTGACAGGCCGGCGAGGACTTGCCTGTCGGGAGAGCCCGGATAGGCGAAATGCAGATCGCGGATTTCGATCGCGCCTTTTGCAGGCTGGCTGAGTGGAGCACGCGGGACCGGCTCGCTCTCGCCGGCGTTTTCATCGAACAATTCGAAAAGCCGTTCGGCCGAACCCGCTGCCTGTGCCAGCTCGCCCCAGACCTCCGAGAGCGAACCCAGCGAGCCGGCGGCGATGACGGAATAGAGCAGGAATTGACTGAGGCTGCCGGCCGACAACGTTCCGGAAAGCAGATCATGGGCGCCGATCCAAAGAACCCCGACGACGCTTCCGAAAATCAGGGCAATGGCAACGGCGGTCAGCAGCGCCCGAGAGCGGGCGGCAAAGACGGCGGTGCGGTAGGAGGCCTCGACTTCTCGTGCATATCTGTCGCTTGCCGCAGCCTCCCCGTTGAACGCCTGCACCGTTCGGCTTCCAGCGATGATTTCGCTGGCAAAGGCGGATGCGATAGCAAGCGTGTCCTGCGCCGCCCGCGATTTTCTGCGAACCGAGCGGCCGAAAAGAACGAGCGGCGCAATGACGAGCGGGATGGCACCCAACGTGATGGCGGAAAGGCCCGGGCTCGTAACGAACATCATCACCAGCGCGCCCAGGCACAGCAACGAATTGCGCAGGGCCACCGATGCGGCGAGGTTCAATGCGGACTTGATCTGCGCGGCATCCGCCGTCAGCCGCGATGCGATATCGCCGGATTTGTTGGCGTCAAAAAACTTCGCCGGCAGACGAGTCACGTTCCGGAAGGTTTTCACACGGAGATCGCTGACGATGCGCTCGCCGAGCGTCGTGACAAAATAATAGCGGCAGGCGCTTGCCAGGGCGAGCGCGATTGCGAGCCCAAGAAGCATCAGGAAATAGTTGTTGATGAAGCCGCCGTCGGACTGGCCAAAACCATGATCGATCATCCGGCGGACTGCCATCGGCAGGGCAAGTGAGATCAGAGCTGCAGCCGCCAGCGAGAGGAGTGCCGACAGTAACAAGCCCCGGTGGGGTCGCAGCAGGGGCAGCAACCGGACGAGACCGGAGACGGGCGGATTCCTTTCTCCGGACCGCGGTCGGGAACCTGCGATCTCGTCGGTGGAAGAAGTGGCGGATCGGTCGTGCGCGGCAATCATCAAGGTGAGAGTCTCCGGACTGAATGCCTCCTTTTGGGCACTGGCGCGGCGGTCGTCTTTGACCGCGATCAATTACCAGTCGGTTCCGCCGGAGCGTTGGCAGAAGGTCCTTCAATAAGCCGCGGTACGAGCGCTGCTTTGACGGTCAGAGGCCGGACCCTGAGGAAAATAGAGACGTGTGACCGCACCAATAGCCGCAGGTTGATCCGGGTCAATTAACGCGAGGGGTTTGGACGCTAGATCAGGCCATGACCTATGTCAGACCCATCAAAGACATCATCACCGGGCTTTCGCAGCCCACCAGATTTCTGGAACTCGCGGATCGGGTCCTGCCTGGACTTACGATCGCCACCATCCTCTGTTTGGCGCTCGGACTCTATCTGAGTTTTGTCTCGGATGGCGATTACCAGCAGGGCGAGACAGTCAGGATCATGTATGTCCACGTCCCGGCGGCGTGGATGGCAATGTTCTGCTATGTGGTGATGACCGTAAATGCCACCGGCTCACTGGTATGGCACCATCCGCTTGCCGATGTCGCCGCGCGCGCTGCTGTGCCGATCGGCGCTGCCTTTACCTTCATATCGCTCGTGACAGGCGCAATCTGGGGCAAGCCGATGTGGGGAACCTGGTGGGTGTGGGACGCGCGCCTGACTTCGATGTTCGTACTTTTCCTGATGTATCTCGGACTGTTGGCGATCAACCGTGCGATCGACGAGCCGACGCGCGCCGCTCGTGTCACGGCAGTTCTCATCATTGTCGGCTTCATCAACATTCCGATCATCAAGTTCTCGGTCGACTGGTGGAACACGTTGCATCAGCCGGCAAGCGTGCTGAGGCTGAATGGCCCCGCTCTGGACATCGAATTCCTTCGTCCGCTGCTGACTATGGGGCTGGCCTTCGCGGCACTCTTTTTTACCCTCCACGTAGCCTCGATCAGGAACGAGATCTGGCGACGGAAACTCATGTCGCATCACCGCCTGGCCGCGCGGGCCGTAGCACAAAGGGAAAATTGAAATGACCCATCAGCATTATGTTCTGGCAGCCTATGCCGTCGGACTCACCGTCATGATTGCCATCAGCGCAACGACCTGGTTTCAGGGCCGCGCCTATCGTCGGCAGGTCGAGGTGGTGGCGAAGATCAGGCGTAGCGCGCGGCGCGAGGCACGCTAGGTGCGCCGCTATATGCTGGCTGCAGTGCCGCTGCTCGTCTTTGCGACGATCGCCGGCGCCGCCGGGCGCATACTTTATCGAGAGGCGGCCGAGGGGTATTCACCCTCCACCCTCCCCTCCGCACTGATCGGCCAGGCACACCCTGCGATCGATTTGCCGCCGCTTGCCGGTCTGCACTCTCCTGGCTTTCGAAATGGCAGCCTTTCTGGCCAGGTCGCGATCGTCAACGTGTTCGCGTCATGGTGCATCCCCTGCCGGCAGGAACATGCCGCGCTCATGCGCCTGTCCAAGGACAGGCGCATCAAGCTGATGGGCATCAATTACAAGGACGACAGCAGCAACGCGCTGGTCTTCCTGCGCGACAACGGAAACCCTTACGCTGCTGTCGGGGTCGATCCGACTGGCCGGGAGGCGATCGATTGGGGAGTCTACGGCGTGCCGGAAACCTTTGCCATCGGGCGAGATGGCCGCATCCTGTTCAAGCATGTCGGCCCGCTCGACGATAAGGCTCTGTCTGCAGGAATCGGTCTCGTGCTCGAGAAGGCGTTGGCTGCTGGCGGGTGACCGGAAGCCCCTCGTTCGCAGCACTTCAGCAATCGGAATTTAGGCCGGTTGCGACCGCTTTCCGGATCTCACTCTGCGGCAAGCTGCAGTCGATCGAGGCAACCTCCCGATCCGAGATTCTCGACGAGCGCCAGCACGGCACGGCGTTGCAAGTCGGTCGCCACACTTCCTTCGAGGACGATCTGCCCGTTCCGGACGGAGACGCGGACCCTTTGCGGCGTCACGCCGAGATCGTATTTCAGGCGTGTGCGAACCGCCAGGAGAATCGCGTCGTCCTCACGCGGCAACCTTGGGGTCGGCGCGTCTGCTATCAAAGCGAGAATATCGCGCCGGCTGATGATACCGACCAGTCGTCCGGCCTCGACGATCGGAATACGCTTGATGCGATGAACCTCCAGGCTCTCGGCGATGTCGGAGACCTCACTGTCCGGGCTGGCAACGATGACGTCGCGTGACATGATATCTCTGACTGACCAGCCGTTGCCGCGAATGTAGCGATCGAGATCGACATCGGACGTAACCTCCGCGCCACGCTGGGCGCGCGGGGCAAGTCGGATCTCGCGACGCAGCAGCAGGTCGCCTTCAGTCACAATCCCGCAGACCCGCCCTTCATCGTCAACCACGGGAAGTCCGCTAACATTGTTCTGTATCATCATCGCGACGGCGTGACGGACCCCAACCGCAGGGCCGATCGAAACCACGTTATTCGTCATAATATCCTTGGCCTGCATGCGCGCACCTTCTTCCCGGAAACATCTGATAGGGTCAGGGTAAAGCGGACCGAATGGAGCGACCTTGACCTCCGTCAAAGTCGCAGTGTCGGATCGAGCAACTTCGCAAGCCTTTCCTGCTCTTCCGCCGTGAGTTTGCTTCCGGTCGGCTTGCCGGCTCGCTTGCGGGCAAAGACGACGAGGGAAGCTCCACCCGCGAGGATCAGCAGCACGGGCGCGCCCCAGAGGAGCAGCGTGCGCAGACTAAAGCGCGGCTTCAGCAGGACGAATTCGCCATAGCGCGAGACGATATAGTCCAGCACCTGCTGGTCGCTGTCACCATCGGTGATGCGCTCACGCACGAGCAGGCGCAGATCCTTGGCGAGATCGGCGTTGGAATCGTCGATCGACTGGTTCTGGCAGACCATGCAGCGCAGTTCGGCTGAGAGCGTCCGGGCGCGGGCTTCGAGGGCGGGGTCGGCGAGCATCTCGTCGGGGTTGACGGCGAAGGCCGGGGCGGCCGCCATCAACAGGGTCAGGGCGAGGAGGAGCCGCCGCATCATTCCGCCGGCTCCATGGCCGGTGCTGCCGGCTTGCCGGTCTTTGCCTTCGCCTTCCTGCTCGGCGCCCCGACCCGCAGGCGCCGGTCGGTCAGCGACACGAAGCCGCCGAGCGCCATGACGAGCGCCCCGCCCCAGATGCACAGAATGAACGGCTTCCACCAGATGCGCACGACGATGCCGCCGTCATGGGTGGCGTCGCCGAGCGACACATAGAGCTGGCTGAGGCCGAAGGTCAGGATGCCGGCCTCCGTCGTCGGCATCTGCCTTGCGGTGTAGAGGCGCTTGGCCGACCAGACATCGGCGATCTCGGCGCCGGCGCGGCGGATCGAGAAGTGGCCGCGATCCTCGGTATAGTTCGGGCCGGTCGCCGGCTGCATGCCGTCAAAGACGATGCTGTAGCCGCCGGCTTCCGTCGCCTGGCCCTGCTTCATCTCGATCACATGCTCGGTCTGGAAGGTGGTCACGGCGACGATGCCGAGCACGGTGATGCCAAGGCCGGCATGGGCAAGCGCCGTGCCGAAGGCCGAACGCGGCAGGCCGGTCAGCCGCCGCCAGGCAATATCGGCCTTCACCTTGCCGATGCCGGCGCGATACCAGAGATCGGCGGCCGCGCCCAGGATCAGGAACAGACCGGCGGCAAGGCCGAGCACGGCCATGACCGGACCGCCATGTTCGATATAGAAGAAGACCAGGGCGGCGGCGAAGGCGAGGCCGGCCACGACATAAAGCCGCTGCAGGGCGCCGAGCAGATCGCCGCGCTTCCAGGAAAGCAGCGGCCCGAAGGGCACGATGACGAGCAGCGGTGCCATCAGCAGGCCGAAGGTCAGGTTGAAGAAGGGCGGGCCGACCGAGATCTTGTCGCCGGTCAAGGTTTCCAGCACCAGCGGATAAAGCGTGCCGGTCAGAACCGTGCCGCAGGCAACCGTCAGGATCAGGTTGTTGACGACGAGCGCCCCCTCGCGCGAGATCGGCGCAAACAGACCGCCGGCCGACAGTAGCGGAGCGCGCAAGGCAAACAGCGACAGCGCCCCGCCGATGAAGATCAACAGGATGCACAGGATGAAGACGCCGCGGCTCGGGTCGCTGGCGAAGGCATGCACCGAGGTCAGGACGCCGGAGCGCACCAGGAAGGTGCCCATCAGCGACAGCGAGAAGGTGAGGATGGCGAGCAGCACCGTCCAGATCTTCAAGGCCTCGCGCTTTTCCATGACGAGGGCCGAGTGCAGCAGTGCCGTGCCGGCAAGCCAGGGCATGAAGGAGGCATTTTCCACCGGATCCCAGAACCACCAGCCGCCCCAGCCGAGTTCGTAATAGGCCCAGTAGGAGCCCATGGCGATGCCGAGCGTCAGGAAGGTCCAGGCCGCCAGCGTCCAGGGCCGCACCCAGCGCGCCCAGGCGGCATCGATGCGGCCGTCCAAGAGGGCAGCAACGGCAAAGGAGAAGCAGACCGAGAAGCCGACATAACCGAGGTAGAGCAGCGGCGGATGAATGGCGAGGCCGACATCCTGCAACACCGGGTTCAGATCCTTGCCTTCGGCCGGGGCCGGATCGAGGCGGATGAAGGGATTGGAGGTCAACAGGATGAAGAGGATGAAGGCGACCGAGATCCAGGCCTGGACCGAGAGCACATTGGCCTTCAGCCTATCGGGCAGATTGCGGCCGAAGATCGCCACCAGCGCGCTGAACAGCGACAGGATCAGGAGCCAGAGCATCATCGAGCCCTCGTGATTGCCCCAGACGCCGGAATATTTGTAGATCAGCGGCACCAGCGAGTGCGAGTTCTCCCAGACGTTCTGGACCGAGAAGTCGGAGACGACATGCGCATAGGTGAGCACGCCGAAGGAGAAGGCGACGAGACCAAAGAGCAGGATGGAGCCCAAGGGCGCCACATCCATCATCGCCTGATCGCCGCGCCTGGCACCGATGACGGGCACGACCGACAGGACGATTGCCGTCGCGAGCGCCAGAACCAGCGCATAGTGGCCGATCTCGATGATCATCGCGTCGCCCTTGTCTGTTGTCCTTGGGCTTCCTGGCCCTTTGCTGCCTCGCCTTGCGGTGCGGCGCCCTTGCCCTCTTCCCACAGGCCTTGTGCCTTCAGCTTGTCGGCGACGTCCTTCGGCATGTAGGTCTCGTCATGCTTGGCAAGCACGGTATCGGCGGTAAAGACATTGCTGCCGGTTTCGAACGTGCCTTCGGTCACCACACCCTGCCCTTCGCGAAACAGGTCCGGCAATATGCCCTGATAGCGGACATTGACGATCTCACCGCTCGGATCGGTCACCGCAAAACGCACCACCGAGCCCTCGCCACGCATCACACTGCCCGCTCCGACCAGGCCGCCGAGGCGGATGCGGGTGCCCGGCGCGATCGGGTTATGGGCGAGATCACCCGGCATGTAGAAATAGGCGACCGACTGGCTGAAGGCGAACATGACGAGCAGCACGGCAGCAGCAATGAAGCCCATGCCGCCGGCAATCACCGCCAGGCGTTTCTGCTTGCGCGTCATTCACTCTTTCCTTCCGTGGCCACCGATCCGTCCGTGGCAATGCCAAGTTCTTTCGCCAGCGCCAGCAATTGTTTGCCCTCTTCCCCTGGGGCCGGGAAGGCCGCAAGCCCGCGCTTCAGGGCATCTGCGGCGCGATCCTTGTCGTTTAAAACGGCGTAAGAGCGGATAAGACGCATCCAGCCGTCAAAATTGTTGGGATCGGCAGACAGTTTGGCATCGAGGCTTTCCACCATGGTGCGGATCATCTGCTGGCGATCGCCGCTGCTCATCGTCTCGGCCGCCGCGACATCCTCGGCGGTCGGTCCGCCGGGCGCTGCCGATTGTGCGGCAGGCGGTACTTGTGCTGCCACCGCCCTGCCGCCGTTCTTGGCGATGTGCTCGTTGACCAGCGGCAGCCATGGCGCATCGGCCGGAGATTGCTTCGCCAATTCCTCGAAGGCGCCACGAGCCTCATCCGACTTGCCCGCCTGCTCCAGGCTCAGCGCAATGTAGAAACGCGCCCGCGGGTTGTTCGGCTCCAGGGAGAGGATCTGCATGAGTTCATCGAACGCTTCCCCGGATACTTGGCCATTTGAGGTGGCCATGAGCGTTTCCGACAGCCCCTCCAGGCGATGAACATTGGTCCCGTCCAGGCGAAGTGCCTTTCGATACGCCTTCGCTGCATCATCAATCCTGCCCATCTTGAGGTAAACGGGGGCGATGACATCCCATCCCCGACCGTCCTCGGGATGGCCAGCCAGATGATCCTCCATCTTCTTGACGAGAATTGCGAGATCCTGGCCAGGCTCCGCGAGCCTTGCCGCTAAGGGACGCGAGGGGAGATCCGGAGAACCGAGAGAGACGTAAAGAGTGATGCTGAGCAAGGGCAGGAACGCGGCGATCGCGTGTTTCAGCCATCTGCCGGCCCGTTGCGGGCTCTGCGCCGGCCGGCTGTCATCGGCGGCCTTGAACAGGCGTCGCGCCGTTTCCGCTCTTGCCAACTCGTACTCGCCCGGCGCGATGCGTCCGGAGGCGATATCCTCGTCTAGTTCAAAAAGCTGGGCGCGGTAGACCCTGCCGGCATCCGCTTTGGCGCTTGCCGCCTTCCGGCCGCCCGTCGAGAGCGGATGAAGCAGGATGGCAGTCGCTGCGGTCGTCATTACCGCGAAAAGAATCCAGATCGTCATTGTTGCAGCCATAGTGGCTCAACACATAGCCGGAGCAGCGGACCGGACATTGACGAGGATCAATTATCTCGATGTTCGTCCCAGTCGACCGGTGAAGACATAACCGACGCCTCGCACCGACTGGATGAGATCCGGGCTCTTCGGATCATCCTCGATCTTCTTGCGCAAACGGACGATCTGGGCATCGATTGCGCGATCGAAGGCTTCGAGATTGCGGTTTCTCGTGAGATCCATGAGGGTTTCGCGCGAAAGAACCCGGCCGGGATTGCGCACGAAAACGAGCAACATGTCGAACTCGCCCGTCGTCAAGGCAACGTCGCTCCCCTGGGGTGAGGTCAGCCGCCTTCGCGACACATCGAGAGACCAGCCTTCGAAGGCAAGCGTCTCGTCCTCTCCATTGACCTGGCGGGTCGCATCAGAGGACATGCGGCGCCGCAGGATGGTTCTGAGACGAGCCAGCAGTTCCCTCAGATGAAATGGCTTGGCGATATAGTCATCGGCGCCGACCTCGAGGCCGACGACCTTGTCCGTGACATCGTCCTGACCGGTCAGCATGAGAACCGGCACGTCAGACGTGCTGCGAAGCTCCCGCAGCAATTCAAGGCCGTTCTCGCCGTTCGGGAGCACCAGATCGAGAAAAATTGCAGCGAAAGAGCCTTTGGCGAGTTCGGAACGCATCGCCGCGCCGTTTGCGACCGCGTTCACCCTAAATCCGTTGTCTTCGAAGTAACGCACCAGCATCTGCCTGATCCGCGCGTCATCATCGACCACCAGAATACGGTCCGGTTCCATTGTCCTCGTTGAGCTCGCTTTCGATCTTCCAATCAGATAGCGCAGGAATTCGGCGAGCGCCACCGCTCTCAGCGTCTTATGCAATAGTTCCCAAAGAAACCTTGTGTTGATTGGCTCGCCTGGCGGACTTCTTCACGATAGCGTCCGACAGTTTGGCTTCGGGCGCGACCGCCGCTAGCAGACCTGGCGCAGCAGAGCGACGTTTGCGATGCGGACCGTTCGACCTTTGACGTCGACCCCGCACCGCGCGAGAGCGGCAAATGCCCGTGATAGGGCCTCCGGTCCGAGCCCGAGTTTTCCAGGCAGAATCTGCTTCTTGTAGGGAAGGTGGAATGTCGCCTGAAAAGTCGCCTCCGGGCACTGGCGCAACAGGAAAATTGCCACGCGATGGGCTGCCGTGTGCAAGCGATCGCCGGCAATGCCGTCGAACGCTTCAAGAAGGTGGCGGGCCGATATCGTTAGCAGGTTACGCTGGAGCTGAGGGCATTTATCGGCAAGTGCACGCAGCGCCGCAGCTTTGAAATGCACGAGCTCGCTCGAGGCGCCGGCACAGGCGCCATGCGCGTAATTGCCGCCGAGTGCGATCGAATATTCGGCGATGAAGTCGCCCGGTTCGCAGACGCGGATATCCGTATCACGCCCGCTCGATTCCGTTCGCGTCAGCCTGACCACAGCGCTTGCGACATAGACGACGTGGATACCAGGCTCACCTTCCGCGAGGATTTCTTCGCCCAATACATAGGTGCGCCGGCGCGCAAGGGCGACCAGTCTCCTCGCTCAGCCCGCAAAACAGGTCTGACTGTAAAAGTCGTTCGTTGTTGAAGAGTATCGGTTCTTCCCGGCTGACGCGATCACTTAGCTGTCGGATCGGAATCATCGTCGGCAATCACCCGCCAGGAGGCGCCCTCCAGATCGTCATACTGACCGCTTTTCAAGGACCAGAGGAACGCCGCCAGTCCAAGGCCGCCCATGAAGAGCGCAATCGGGATCAGGTAGATGAGCATGTTCATGCGACTTCTACCTCCCTTTCGCGGATCGGGCTCTGCAAAGCTGGCCGAGGCGCGCTTCGCGCTCCAAAGGCGTTGAGACGCAGGGCATTGGTGACCACGATGATCGAGGACGTCGACATCGCGACGGCAGCAATCAAAGGCGTCGCAAGGCCTGCGATCGCAATCGGCACGGCCAGGATGTTGTAACCGATCGCGAGCGCAAAATTTTGCCGGATAAGCGCAGCCGAGCGCCGGGCAATCCGGATGGCGTCGGGCACTGCGTTGAGCCGCTCGTTGAAGAAGACGAGGTCGGCCGCCTGACGTCCGATATCGGAAGCGCTGGACGGCGCCATCGAGACATGAGCTGCGGCCAGCGCCGGCGCGTCATTTATGCCGTCGCCGACCATCAGCACGCGCCGTCCCTTCTCCCGCAGGGCCTCACAAGCCTCCACCTTCTGCTTCGGGTTCAGCGCGCCAAGAGCGCGATCGACGCCGAGGCTGCGTGCCGTTCTTTCGACGACGGATCGACGGTCTCCCGAAAAAATCAGCGTCTGGAAACCGGCCGCTTCCAGATCGGCGACCGCCTCGCCTGCCCCCGCACGAAGCGTGTCATCGAAGAAGAAGCGCGCCAGCGCCACCCCGTTTGCTGAAAGCACGACTTCGGAAAGCGGACTGTCGGATGTCGCGATCTCGGCCTCTCCGCAGGCGAAAGACGCGTTTCCGAGTCTATAGACGACATCCTCACGCGCGGTTTCGAGACCGCCGCCTGCGATCTCGACCGCGTGCTCGAATCGCTCCGCCACATCAGCCTGGCGGGCAAGCGAGAGCGAGAGCGGATGCCGGGAGTGCTGGGCAAGTCCCGCGGCGATCGCGATAGTCCTGGCGTTGTCTGTCTCGGTCCGCACGAGTCTCGGTCGCCCGAGCGTCAGCGTTCCCGTCTTGTCGAAGGCGACGGTATCGACCTCGGCGAGCCGCTCAAGCGCCGAACCGTCCTTGACCATGACGCCGCGGCGAAAGAGCTCGCCGGCTGCAACGACCTGCACAACCGGGACAGCCAGCCCGAGAGCACATGGGCATGTGATGATGAGTACGGCAACGCCGACGAGCATCGCCTGCTTCCAGTCTCCGCCGATGATCCCCCAGCCTAGAAACGACACCAGCGCGAGCAGGTGCACGGCGGGCGAATAGAGCGCTGCCGCCCTGTCGGCGATCCGCCGGTAACGCGCCCGCCCGCCTTCGGCGGCCTCCATGAGGCCGATAATCTCGGCAAGCAGCGAGTTGCGGGCGAGCTTGGTGGCGCGCACGGTCAGTGAGCCGGTCAGGTTCATTGCGCCGGAATGGATTTGCGCGCCGGGCTTCACGGCCACCGGGCTGCTTTCGCCTGTGACGATCGACAGATCGAGATCGCTCGCACCGCTGGCGACGATACCGTCGACCGGGATGCGGTCACCGGCTGCCACGGCAATCTCGTCGCCGATAGCGATCTCCTCGACCGCCACGTAACGTCTCGATCCGTCGACAGCCACCACCAGCGCGCCACGCGGGGCAAGCCGCGCCAGTCCGTTGATCGCCGCACGCGCTTTCTCGCGCATGATATGGTCGAGGGTCCGTCCGATCAGCAGGAAGAACAGCAGCGATACGGTCGCGTCAAACCAGGCATGCTCACCATGATGCATCGTCTCCCACAGCGAAACGACATAGGAGAGCGTCACGGCAAGTGAGATCGGCACATCCATGTTCGTGCGTCCGCGCTTCAACGCGTTCCAGGCCGATCGGAAGAAAAAGCGGCCGGAATAGACGAGCGCCGGGGCCGCGATCATTGCCGATATCCAATGGAACATGTCGCGAGTGGCAGCATCCGCACCGGACCAGACGGATACCGACAGCAGCATGATGTTTGCTGCGGCAAACCCGGCAACCCCGACCGCAAGAAGAAGCTGGTTCCGTGTCTTGTCGCTTTCCGGCGCAAGTGGGGCAAAGAGATGAACCCTGTAGCCAGTCGCACTGACGGCCGCGGTAATACCGGTAGGATCGACCGCTTTATTGTCCACCTCCTCGGCATAAACGCAACTTACGCGCCTCGCGCTGAGGTTCACCCTGGCTTTTCGCACGTAGGGTAGAGCCAACAGGGCCCGCTCGATTGTCGATATGCAGGCGCCGCAATGGACGTCGGGCACGCTGAGATCGAGCTGGCGAAGACCGCCGCCGAGCGCGTGGCTGGCAAGCCCGATCTCCTCGGCGCTGAAGGAGGTCGTGCTCATTGCAAGGACACCCTCCGCATTCACGGTGCAGCAGGTCATTGGGCGAACTCCGCAGTGTCGATGCGCACGGCCTCATGCATGATGATTTCGCCGCCACGGCGCGAAGTCACCTCGACGATCCAGTCGCCTGTCGCGACCGCACGATCCGCCTTAAACCGTCCTTCTGAGAGTTTGGTCAGACCAACGTGAAAGTCCTCGTGATCACCGACTGGCCTTTTGAAGTTCGCCACGACGTCGTCGACAACAGCCGGCGAGCCATCCTTGTTGCGGATATCGTAGTGGATTTCGTCGCTCGTCAGCGAAAGTTTGCCTGCAATCCCCGAAGCGGCCATCGCCTTCATGGCGGCAGCCCTCCCATTGAACTCCTGGCTGGCGACATAGGTGTTTTCGACAACGAGCCCGCTCCAGCTCGACGAGGCATACCAGGCCATCGTAAAGTTGACAGCGATAATCACACCGAAGAAGGCACAGGTGGTCAGCAACATATGCATGCCGGTAAATCCTTGCGTGCGAGTGCTCATCTCACATCTCCTGGGGCGTTGAACGCGGCCCGATAGGTCGCGCGGTCGGCATGGCCGGCATCTTCAATCGAAAAGAGGAATTCGTTGACGGCGTCGCCGGTCGGCTTGCGGGTGATGAACACCTTGAGCGTCGTCGCTGCGTCGGGGGCGGCATCGATCATGAACCGACGTCCTTCCTGCTTGCCGAGCTCTGGAATCCGCATCGTCGCGCCATCAATGCCCGACAGGGTCAGTTCGATCGTGCGCGGCGAGGGAACCATGTTGAGAACGCGCAGCGTGTAGCCGTTGCGGATCGATCCGTTGCTTTCCAGCACATATTGCGGATTGCGGTCATGCACGACATTGAGCTCCAACCGTTCGCGCATTGATAGATGCACGAGCATGGCAACGCCGATGCAGGCCCAGACGGCGGCATAGAAGACGACACGGGGTCGGAAAATGATGCGCCAGTTGAAGTGGCGAATGCCGTCGACAAACGAGCCGTCCGGCTTTCTGACGCGCGCCGGCTGGACGGGCGCCTTGCCTCCGTCGGTGGCAATATTCATATTGCTGGCATATTCGCTGAGTGTCGCATAGGCGATCAGACCGCGCGGTTTGCCGATCCTGTCCATGACGTTATCGCAGGCGTCGATACAGAGCGCACAGGTGATGCACTCCATCTGCTGCCCGTCGCGGATATCGATTCCCATCGGACAAACCGCAACACAGGCATTGCAATCGACACAATCGCCGACGGCCTGCCCCTCCGCTTGCGTCTTCTTGGCATGACGCGAGCGTTGCTCCCCGCGCCAGTCGTTATAGGTCACGACCAGCGAGTTTTCATCGAGCATGGCGCCCTGGATGCGCGGCCAGGGGCACATATAGGTGCAGACTTGTTCACGCAGCAGTCCGCCGAGGACATAGGTGGTGGCCGTCAGAATGGCGACCGTCGCATAGGCCACAGCCGGAGCCTGCCCCGTGAAAAGTCCTTTGACGAGGGTCGGCGCGTCCGCGAAGTAGAACACCCATGCGCCGCCGGTCAGGACGCCGATGACAAGCCAGATCGCATGCTTGAGCAGGCGCTTGCGCAGCTTGTCGAACGTCCATGCTCCGGCGTCGAGTTTCATTCTGGCGTTGCGGTCGCCTTCGATGGCGCGCTCGACGACGAGAAAGAGATCAACCCACACCGTCTGCGGACAGGCGTAACCGCACCAGGCGCGGCCGACGGCCGATGTGACCAGAAACAGCCCGAAACCTGCCATGACTAGCAATCCGGCGACGTAGTAGAATTCCTGCGGCCAGATCTCGATGAAGAAGAAAAAGAAGCGGCGGGAAGACAGGTCGACCAGGATCGCCTGGTCGGGCGCAAAAGGACCGCGATCCCAGCGGATCCAGGGTGCAAGATAGTAGATCGCAAGCGTGATCAGCATCACGATCCACTTGAACCGGCGAAAGCGCCCTTCGACCCGTTTGGGGAAGACTTTCTTGCGCGCCGCATAGAGCGGCTGACGGTTTCGACGGGCGTTGACCGGCTCCGCATTGACGCGTTCCACTGATTTGGGATCGGGTGCTGTGTAGAGATTCATGGGCCTGTTCCGGTTTGTGACTGCCCTTCTCCTCTGTTTCCGGCGCGTGATCCTTGATTCATGTCAAGAACGCGGTTTGCGCGGAGGAGGCCTTGCCCGGGCAGGAGGTGCAGCCCTGAAGAGCCGGGCAACCGACAGGCATAGGCATTTGCGCCCGATCGTTTCCTTGCCTTTGACCAATCGAAAAGGCCGCGCCCGGGAGAGGGGGCACGGCCGTGGAGGACAACGGGGAGAAGCCGCTGGGACGTCCTCGCCTACAGATCTAGCGGCTGGTCGGATTGTGATCTTTGAGGCAGATCAAACTTATAATCGAACTGCCGATCCTTGCCGGGTCTTCCTGCTCGCAAGCAGGCGGGGCAGACCTTGCACGTATCGACACACGCGAGCGGATCACTGCGCGCGGGGTGCCATAGAGCTCAAGGAGCGCATTATGATCATGGTTCGTCATCGTACTGTTCCCTCATTGGCCGCCGCCGAGCGCGTGGACGAAGACGGTGAGTTCCTTGACGGTCGTATTACCGAGGCGCACCGACCAGCCCGGCATGACGCCATGCTTTGGAGCTGTTACCTGCTGGACGATCGCCTCCTCACCCCTGCCCTTCAGCCAGATGGCATCGGCAAGGTTCGGTGCGCCCATCTCTAGCTTGCCCTTGGCATCCTCGCCGTGACAAGCCGCGCAATTGTCGAGGAATACCTGCTTGCCGGCTTCCGCGAGGGCCTCGTCCGATGGCTTGTTCGTCAGGCTCCAGACATAGGCAGCAACCTGCCGGATCTGATCCTTGTCGAGCATGTCGGCGAAGGCCGGCATTTCCGAGACATGTGTGTCGGCGTCATTGTCGAAACGGATGCCGTGGGCGATCGTCGTCTGAATGGAATCGAGATCACCGCCCCAAAGCCAGTCGTCGTCGTTGAGGTTGGGAAAGCCGGGTCCGCCGCTCGCGCCGGAACCGTGGCACGGCGCGCAGTTGACCTTGAAGGCGGAGGCACCGCCGGCGATCGCGAATTCGCGAAGCGCCGGATCGGCGTCGATTTCCTGCACGGTCTTGGCAGCGATCATGTCCTGGAACTTCACCTGCGACGCCTTTGCAAGGTCAAGGTCCTGCTGCAGTTCGGCACGGCTGGAAAAGCCGAGATAGCCTTTCGTGGCCGATGTGATCATCGGTATGGCCGGATAGGCGATGGCATAGCCGATCGCCCACAGGATCGTCGCGTAGAAGGTCCAGACCCACCACCGGGGCATGGGATTGTTCAGTTCACGGATGCCGTCCCATTCATGGCCGGTCGTCTCGACGCCGCTGATTTCATCGATATGTTTTTCCGACATCTCAATCATCCTTCAGAGGAATGTTGGCGGCATCCTTGGCAGCCTGCTTGCTGCCAGGGCGGAGGGTGAAAATGATCGCTCCGACGAAGAAGGCCGTCATTGCCAGGAGACCCCAGCTATCGGCGAAGTGCCGCATTGCGGTGTAGGTTTCCATTTTTCACCTCATCGGTAGCCAGTGGCGTCGTCATAGGTCGAAAAATCGACCAGCGTGCCGAGCATCTGCAGATAGGCCACAAGGGCGTCCATCTCGGTGAGCTTCTTGGGATCGCCGTCGAAATCGCCGATCTTGGCCTTGGGATATCGCTCGAGAAGCGCGGTCGTATCGGCGTTCGGGTCGGCCTGAACCTTCATGTCCGCCTCCGCATTGGCGATCATGTCGTCGCTATAGGGCACGCCCACATCCACATTCGCCTTGAGGTCCATGCCGACGTCCTTGACCGTAACCTCCTGCTCCTTGAGGAAGGCGTAGCTCGGCATGATCGACTCCGGCACGACGGCCCTCGGGTTCGACAGGTGCTGGACATGCCACTCGTTGGAGTAACGGCCGCCCACGCGCGCCAGATCCGGACCCGTGCGCTTCGATCCCCACTGGAAGGGATGGTCGTACATGGATTCGGCAGCAAGCGAATAATGACCGTAGCGCTCCACCTCGTCTCGGAAGGGCCTGATCATCTGGCTGTGGCAGAGATAGCAGCCTTCGCGGATGTAGATGTTGCGGCCTGCCAGCTCGAGGGGCGTATAGGGACGCATTCCCTCCACCTTCTCGATCGTGTTCTGCAGGTAGAACAGCGGGGCAATTTCGACGATGCCGCCGATGCTGACCACCAGGAGCGAGCCGACCAGAAGAAGCGTCGCGTTTTTCTCAAGGATCTGATGCTTGTCCAGGATTGATGCCATGTGTCACCTCACTCGGCAGCCTGTGCCTGCGGCACATAGGCAGTAGGGATTTCGGCTTCGTCGCGCAGATGGCCACGGATGGTCATGAAGACGTTCCAGACCATCACGAGACCGCCGGCCAGATAGAGACCGCCGCCAAGCGTGCGCAGGACGTAGTAGGGGAACATCGCAGCCACGGTTTCGGCGAACGAATAGACGAGGAAGCCCTGGGAATTGTATTCACGCCACATTAGGCCCTGCTGGATGCCGGCGACCCACAGGACCGCCGCATAGACGACGATACCGAGCGTTGCGAGCCAGAAATGCCAGTTGACCATGCGCAGGCTGTAGAGCCGTTCGCGGCCCCACAGCTTCGGCGTCATGTAGTAGATCGCGCCGAAGGTGATCATGCCGACCCAGCCGAGAGCGCCCGAATGCACGTGACCGATGGTCCATTCGGTATAATGGCTGAGCGAGTTCACGGTCTTGACCGACATCATTGGGCCTTCGAAGGTCGACATGCCGTAAAAGGCGATGGCGACGATCATCATGCGGATGATGGGATCGGTGCGGATCTTGTCCCAGGCGCCTGACAGCGTCATCAGGCCGTTGATCATGCCGCCCCAAGACGGCATCCAGAGCATGACCGAAAAAACCATGCCGAGGGTCTGCGCCCAGTCGGGCAGCGCGGTATAGTGCAGGTGATGGGGACCGGCCCAGATATACATGAAGATCAGCGCCCAGAAGTGGATGATCGACAGCCGGTAGGAATAGATGGGCCGATTCGCCTGCTTGGGCACGAAATAATACATCATCCCGAGAAAACCGGCGGTCAGGAAGAAGCCGACGGCGTTGTGGCCGTACCACCATTGCGTCAGCGCGTCCTGAACGCCCGAAAACAGCGAATAGCTTTTCGAGCCGAGGAATGAGGCCGGCACCGCAAGATTGTTGACGACGTGCAGCATCGCAATCGTCACGATGAAGCCGAGATAGAACCAGTTCGCCACATAGATATGCGGCTCCTTGCGCTTCAGGATGGTGCCGAGGAAGACGGCGAGATAGGCAACCCAGACGATCGTCAGCCACAGGTCGACATACCATTCGGGCTCTGCATATTCGCGCGCCTGGGTGATGCCGAGGACATAGCCGGTCGCGGCCATGATGATGAAGAGCTGGTAGCCCCAGAAGACGAACCAGGCGAGGCTGCCGCCGAACAGGCGAGCGTGACAGGTACGCTGGACGACGTAGAAGGACGTCATAATAAGCGCATTGCCGCCGAAGGCGAAAATGACGGCCGAGGTGTGGACAGGCCGTAGCCTGCCGAAATTCAGATAGGGTGCAAGGTTGAGGTCCGGGAAGGCCAGTTGAGCCGCGATGACAACGCCAACGAGGAAGCCGACAACACCCCAGAACACGGTGGCGATCAAGCCGTAACGGATCACCTCGTCGAAATAGCCGGATGGATCGGCTTTCGGCAGCCGGCCCGCCGGCGAGAAATCCACCCTTCTGACGAGAAGCAACGTTCCGGCGAAAAGGCAGAAGCTCAGTATTCCCATATGGACTGAAAATAGATGGTCGTGGGCGAAAGCAGCGCCAAGCAATGCCAGGAATGCTCCCACGGCGACCACCATGGTTTCCGTAGTATAGTTCATGATGACGTCCCCAGTGCGCAGACGACCACAGGGCGGCCGCCTTTCTCGTACGTTGAGGAACGACTGTCATGGAGACCCCGCCCGTTCCTTGATCCAGGTCAACGAGGGCGCAGCTTTGGCCGTTGTTACAGACTGTTACAAAGTCTTACCCTTTGGCACCGTCCGCTCATTCCGCTGTGACCAAACGGCTTTCTATTGCCCCCATTCGATCACGCAATCAGGGCACGGGGATCATTGAGATGTTGATGCAGGGCCATCAGGCATTTGAGAACGTCGTTGGTACAAAGGCAGTTCAGGGTAATTCGCTGTCGCCGCTTTTCCAGATGTCGGCGACCGAAACGGTCGAGGCAGGAAAGGCCATTTGTTGGGAGGGAGATGCTGCACGGCATCTGTTCCAGATCACCGAAGGCGTCGTGCGTCTTCATCGCATCATCGGCGACGGGCGTCGGGTCATCACCGCGTTTCACTTCGCCGGCGACGTCGTCGGCTCCTTCCTGCAAGGCGATTTCCTGTTTACCGCCGAAGCAGTGACGGATTGCAAGATCCGCCGCCTATCGCGCAAGCAGTTCCAGGAGGAGGTTGAGCGTTCCGAGCTTTTGCGGCCGGCCTATATCAGCCTCCTCTGCAGGGAGACCGCGTCGGCTCATGACCAACTGGTGCTCCTGTCCAGGAAAAATGCCGAAGAACGCCTTTGCACATTTCTCATGAAGCTTGCGACCCGTGACCGCGAATCGCTCCGTCAGGGGCTGCTCGAGGTGCCAATGAGCCGTCAGGACATCGCCGACTACCTCGGCTTGACCATCGAGACCGTTTCGCGCTCAATCAGCAAGCTCGCCCAGAGGAAGATCGTTGTCCCGTGCGGACGGCACAATCTGCGCATCGTCAATCTTGCCCGCCTCGCGCAGTTGTCGGGCAATGTGGATGATTTTTCGGACGGAACCTGCCATAGGGGTAGCGTCCACTGATTGCGGAACCAATGCTTATGCCTCACCGTCTGATCTCGCCGCGCACCGTATCGCCCCAGGAACTGGACGCTCTGGTGCATGTCCTCGACGGGGCCGACATCATCGTGCACCGGCTCGAAGGCACGATCACTCATTGGTCGATCGGCAGCGAGAACATGTACGGCTGGACCCGTGAGGAAGCCGTGGGCGAGACCGTATACGCTTTGCTCGATACGCGTTTCCCTGAACCGATGGAGGCCATACGCTCGCATTTGACAACGCGGGGCTTCTGGCAGGGCGAGGTCATTCATCGTCACAAGAACGGCCACGACATATACGTCGCAACCCGCTGCGTGCTCGTCAATCTTCCCGACGGCGATCCCATGATCATCGAAGCAAACAGTGACATCAGCGCCCTACGCAAGGCCGAAGAAGCCGTGCGAGCGCGCGAAGCGCACCTGTCTTCGATCCTCGATACAGTCCCCGATGCGATGGTCGTCATCGATCAGAACGGGTATGTTATGTCGTTCAGCAAGGCCGCCGAGGCCCTCTTTGGCTTCAAATCTGAAGAAATCTGCGGCCAGAACGTCAAGAAGCTGATGCCCGAACCTTATCGTGCGGCCCATGACGGATATATCGACCATTACCTGCAGACAGGCGAAAAGCGGATCATAGGTTATGGTCGCGTGGTAACCGGGCAGCGCGCTGATGGCACCCAGTTCCCGATGGAACTGCATGTCGGCGAGGCCACAGCCAACGGCCAACGGATATTTACCGGCTTCGTTCGCGATCTAACCAGCAGGTTTAAGATCGAGGAAGACCTTCGCCAGGCTCAGAAGATGGAGGCCGTGGGCCAGCTTACCGGCGGCCTGGCGCACGACTTCAACAATCTGCTGACCGTGATCAGCGGCAATCTGGAGATGATCGAGGACAAGCTTCCGGCAGGCCCGCTGCGCGACATGTTGCGGGAGGCGCAGGACGCCGCGACCGACGGGGCAAAGCTCACGGGACAGTTGCTGGCCTTCGGAAGACGGCAGCCGCTGAACCCGAAGCAGGCCGATCTCGGCCAGCTCGTCACCGGCTTTTCAGACCTCCTGCGAAGGACGCTCGGCGAAAACATCAAATTGTCGACCGTGCTGTCGGGATCCGATTTCCACGTGCTGGTTGATAGTTCCCAATTGCAGAACGCAATCCTCAACATCGCTCTGAACGCGCGCGATGCCATGCCGAAGGGCGGTACCTTGACCACCGAGGTCTCATGCGTGCGGCTCGATGCGGATTACGCCAAAATGTACCCGGAAGTCCGCAGCGGCAATTTCGTCCTCGTATCGATGAGCGATACCGGTGAGGGCATGAGCGAGGAGGTCAAGAAGCGCGCGATCGAGCCGTTCTTCACCACCAAGGAGGTCGGTTCTGGAACCGGATTGGGCCTCAGCATGGTCTACGGCTTCGTCAAACAATCGGGCGGTCATCTGCAGATCTATAGCGAGGTCGGCCGCGGCACGACGATCCGCATTTACCTGCCGGCGCTTTCGAGCACCAGCGCCAGAGACGAAGCGATTGTCGGTGAAAAGGTCGAAGCAGCGTTGCCGCGCGGCGACGAACGCATTCTCGTGGTCGAGGATGATTCCCGCGTCCGCAGGGTCGCTGTCGCAAGATTGGCCGGGATGGGATATTCGGTGCTCGAAGCCGACAATGGACGGCGCGCCCTTGAATTGCTTAAAGAAAATCCCGACATCGCCCTTTTGTTCACCGACATCGTCATGCCGGGCGGTATGACAGGTGACGAGTTGGCAAGGGCGGCTCGCGTCGAATGGCCTGACCTCGCCGTGCTCTTCACGTCGGGATATTCCGAACCAGCCCTGGCGGCAAATGATGTCATCGCTGGCGCTCAGTGGCTTCGTAAACCCTACACCGCGCGCGAGCTCGCTGTAAAAGTGCGCGCCCTCATCGACGCCCGGTGAGGGGCCTCTCGAGCCTTCTCCATAAATCCAGCCATCAGATTGCCTGCCTAAGCTCCGCAACCTCTGTGGGCCAGCCTTCCGGCAGTTGGGAAGACGTCGTGATCGCTGACCGCCCATGAGGTCGAGGCCCCCCGCGCTGTTCCCTCAGCATCCTCGAAACCGGACCGGAGAGCTGTCCTTCACCAGAATTGCCACTGCCAATTTGACGAGCGTCAAAGAGCGAGTTGCATGCATGTCCTAAAACCGGAGCCGAGGCCAAGACCGGCCCCGAACGATAGGAGAAATGAAATGCGTCTGAAATTTGGACTGATCGCTGCCACAGCAGTTCTGATGGCATCGGCAGCGCCGCTCATGGCCGCCGACCATCAGATCCAGATGCTGAACAAGGGTGCTGATGGCGCGATGGTCTTCGAACCGGGATTTGTCAAGATCGCTCCCGGCGACACCGTTACCTTCGTACCCACCGATAAAAGCCATAACGTCGAAACCTACAAGGGCCTTATTCCGGATGGCGTTGCAGAGTTCAAGTCCAAGCCGAGCGAGCAATACCAGGCCAAATTCGACGTCCCTGGCGCCTATGTCGTCAAATGCACGCCGCATGCGGGCATGGGTATGGTGGCGCTGATCCAGGTCGGCGACAGCCCGACCAACCTCGAAGCCATCAAGACCGCCAAGCTCCCGAACATGGTGCGCAAGCGCCTTGATGCCGATCTCGCGCAGATCGTGCCGGTCACGCAATAACGCTGGCCCTCACAGGTGGCGGCGCCATGCGCCCCACCTGCAGACCAGGCACCATTTCATGACCAGATATTTTTGCTCGTCGTAGCCGGCATTTCTAACTTCGCCGGATCGGTACAAAACCGCGTCATGCATGCTCCATCTCCATGGACACGGGCTAGCAGTGACACCGCAGCCTGACGGCACGGCCGAGATCCACAGTTCGATCCCGATATCGCAGTTCGATTCGACGCAGCCCGGAGCATCTCTCTAGGTCTGCGTAACACCTTAAGCGGCGCCTATTAAGGAGGTGCCGGTAGCTTGGGCTGCGAAAAACCTGCCAATGTCAGATATTGCTGAGCGGATGCCTACGTCCAAGCAACGACGGATGAACCTTTCCATCTCGAAGGCGGTCTGGCGGTCAGCCGCCGACCGGACCATAGGCATTGCCTGATTAAGCCGCGCCGAGTTCGGCCCTGGTTACCTCATCTATTCCCCTGAAGATTCGACGCTGCGCAGCGATATGCCGACGCAAAGCGCAGAAAAATGATCTGAGCAGGTGGCTGACGGCGTCCAGGGACAGCAGGCAGCGGCCAACTTGCAGCGCCTGGAGCACCTCGACCACATCTTGCGCCGCATCGAGATCGACCAGTCGACCAGCCTTGAGGCGATCCTCCATCTCAGATCGTTCGCCGCCGCTCATGATCGTACCCAGCCAAATCGAAAGGATTTGCTCCTCCAGCCGATGACTGGTCAGAAGCAGGGGAACAAGCCCGTCGGCGACTGTTCCGCAGAGCCGCTCATTGACACGACACGGCTGAAAATCGGCGATCGCCTCAAGGAGAGCGCACCAGGACAGGAGCTCACCGTAGCGGGCTTCGAGTTCGTCGAACGCTGATGTAGGGCCGTTCATCGCTCACCTCTGGAGGAAAAGGCTTGCGGCAATAGCGATGGCAGCGATGACCGCCGTCAGCACACCTGTCCGTTGCAGCACACCCATGCGGTAAAGCGTGATCGCGAAGATCACGATGACAGGTGTTGCGATCGAAAGTCCGATTTGCGCGTCGCTCATAAGGTCTCCTTTACGAGCGCAGCATAGCCAGCCGCAACGACCGCTTCTTTGAGATCGATCAAAGACCTCCCGCTGGGCGAGCAGACCATCCGAACGGGGCGTACGGCTGTTTGCGGTTTCACAAAGACGGGTACGCAACCCCGTCATAAACAGCGGGGCATGACCTCGATAATCTCAAGCGACAAGCCGCGCGATACCGATAGTGGCGATCTCCTGATATGGATTCTTGCCGGGAGCGAGTTGGTAGCCTTCGGGGCGCTGCTGACGGCATTTGTCATCGCTTCTGTGTTGCATCCGGAAATATTCGCGGCCGGCAAGGCGAGGCTTCCTCACGTCCTGCCGGTCATCAATACGGTCGTTCTTCTGACAAGCGGCTGGTTTGCCGCCAAGGCCGCCGAGCAAAAGGCCATTCCTCGCCGGCGCTTGATGCTGCTTGTTGCGGCCCTGGGCGGGCTCGTCTTTGTCGGGCTGAAATGTAGCGAATATGTGTTCGAAGGTTCTTCGCTTCTTGCCGGCGATCCGTTCTCGCAACTTTATCTTCTCATCACCGGATTTCATCTGATGCATGTAGCATTCGGTTCGATCATCCTCGTGCTAGTCGCAGTCTTTCCGACAAGCGAAAATGTCCACCTGATCACTACGCTCTGGCATGTGATCGACATCGTCTGGCTCGTCATGTTTCCGGTGGTCTACTTGCTATGACACATTCCGATCGTCCGAATTGCTCGCGTGCCTTGCTGCTCCTCCTTGCTCTGACGGGCTGCATGATCATCTTGACGCGCGCCCCGCCGAGCGGGGTGCCGCCGGCTTTGGTCGCTGTGGCGATCGCAACGATTGCCGTCATCAAAGTTCGGCTTGTCGTTCTGGATTTTCTCGGGCTTCGCGGAGCCGGGACATCTTTGACCGCAGCCTTATGGTCCTGGGCAGCATTCGTGCTGCTGATCGCGGTCACACGCGCCGCCTTGCAATTGTCTGTTTGACGTTAGGCTTACTCTCGATTGGTCCCAGCCTGGCCGCAAGCCGCACATGGCTTGCGCCGTCGCTTGCATGCCTCACTGCGCATAGGGGCCTCGTATATTCGTCGTCTTGCTTGCGAATGAGCAAAGAGCTTGCGGTCGAATTCCGCCATTCCGTTCCAGCGAGCTGCCCCGCCGGCTCGAATTCCGACGTCGCGGCGACATCGCCACTGACATGAAAGGATGATCGATGGCTGAACGCCTGACAAAAACTGCGGCCCGAAACGTGTTCTACGGCGGGTCGGCATTCTTCTTCGCCATATTCGTGGGCCTTACGGCCCACAGTCACTATTACATCCGCACGGTGTCCACCAATGAGGCCACCCTGACGGAAAGCGTCGCCCGCGGAAAACACATCTGGGAAAAGAACTCCTGCATCAACTGCCACACACTTGATGGCGAAGGCGCTTATTTCGCACCGGAACTCTCGAATGTCTGGATCCGCTGGGGCGGGGACAAGGACCCGGCGAGTGCCCGCGAGGCGCTTCACGCGTGGATGGCTGCACAGCCTTCCGGCATCGAAGGCAGACGGCAGATGCCGCAGTTCAATCTTACAGACCAGGAGGTCGATGACCTCGCCGATTTCCTCGAATGGGTCAGCAAGACCAACACCCAAAACTGGCCTCCGAACCAGGCCGGCTGACAGCGAGAGGGTAAAGAAATGAAGTATAAGACCCAGAGCATCGCAATGCTCTATTTCTACGGAGCGCTCGGCCTGTTCATGGCACAGCTCCTGTTCGGCGTGCTCGCCGGCACCATCTACGTGCTGCCCAACACGCTATCCGTCGAACTGCCCTTCAACATCGTGCGCATGATCCATACCAATGCATTGATCGTCTGGCTGCTCATGGGCTTCATGGGGACGACCTATTTCCTGCTGCCGGAAGAATGCGAAACCGAGCTCTACAGCACCAAGATCGCAATCGCGCAGTTCTGGATCTTCCTGATCGCGGCGGCAGTCGCCGTCGTGGGTTATCTCTTCCATATTCATGAAGGCCGCGAATTCCTGGAACAGCCCTTTGCGATCAAGGTCGGGATCGTGGTCGTCGCGCTGATGTTCCTCTTCAACGTTACCATGACCGCGCTCAAGGGACGCAAGACGACCATTACCAACATCCTGCTCTTCGGCCTGTGGGGGGTCGCGATCTTCTTCCTCTTCGCCTTCTACAATCCCGTCAATCTCGCGCTCGACAAGATGTACTGGTGGTATGTCGTCCATCTGTGGGTCGAAGGCGTCTGGGAATTGATCATGGCGTCGGTCCTTGCCTTCCTGATGATCAAGCTGAACGGGATCGACCGGGAAGTGGTCGAGAAGTGGCTCTATGTCATTATCGGTCTGGCGCTGTTTTCCGGGATCCTCGGCACCGGCCATCATTATTACTGGATCGGCGCTCCGGGTTACTGGCAGTGGATTGGATCGCTTTTCTCGACGCTTGAGGTAGCGCCCTTCTTCACCATGGTCGTGTTCACCTTTGTCATGACCTGGCGCGCCGGCCGCAAGCACGAAAACAGGGCCGCCCTCCTCTGGTCGCTTGGTTGCTCGGTCATGGCTTTCTTTGGTGCCGGTGTCTGGGGTTTCCTGCACACGCTCTCATCGGTCAACTATTACACCCACGGCACGCAGGTCACTGCCGCCCACGGACATCTGGCCTTCTTCGGTGCCTATGTGATGCTCAATCTCGCAGCAATGGCCTATGCCGTCCCGCAGATCCGCGGCCGCGCGCCCTATAACCAGTGGCTGTCGATCGCAAGTTTCTGGATCATGTGCACCGCAATGTCGGTCATGACCTTCGCACTCACCTTCGCTGGCATCATCCAGGTTCACCTGCAGCGGGTTCTCGGCCAGTCGTACATGGAAGTCCAGGATCAGCTCGCCCTCTTCTATTGGGTGAGACTTGGCTCCGGCATCTTCGTCTTCATCAGCGCTTTGATGTTCGTCTGGTCGCTGCTCATCCCAGGACGGGCGCGCATATCGAACCCGGCGGTCCAGCCCGCTGAATGAGACGGCCACTTTTCCTGGAGAATAACAATGACGATAGCCTTCAACCATCCGCTCAATCCGGATGTGGAAATACCGCACTACGCACCTCAGGGGAACGAATGCGCACTCTTCGAACACGCCTGGACCCGACAGCTTCCGATCCTTCTCAAAGGGCCGACAGGCTGCGGAAAGACGCGCTTCGTGCAACATATGGCAGCCCGCCTCGGGCTGCCTTTATCGACAGTCTCCTGCCACGACGATTTGACGGCCGCCGACCTCACGGGCCGATATCTTCTCAGGGGTGGCGAGACGGTCTGGATGGACGGTCCCCTGACAAAGGCAGTCCGGGATGGCGGCATCTGCTACCTCGATGAAATCGTCGAGGCACGCAAGGATGTGACGGTGGTTCTTCATCCGTTGACGGACGACAGGCGCATTCTTCCGCTTGAAAGGACCGGTGAAGTCTTGGAGGCCGGCCCGGGCTTCATGGTCGTCGTCTCCTATAATCCCGGATATCAAAACCTGATGAAGGCGCTGAAGCCCAGCACGCGCCAGCGCTTCGTCTCGATCGAATTCGATTTCCTGCCGCGCGATCGGGAGATCGCCACGGTGTCGCTGGAAAGCGGTCTTGCCGAGGCGAAGGTCGCACCGCTGGTCGAACTTGCCCGACGGCTGCGGACACTGAAAGGACAGGATCTCGAAGAAGGCGTCTCGACCCGCCTGCTGATTTACTGCGCCTCGCTCATCGACGCTGGCCTGCCGGCGATCGAGGCAGTGCGGGCAGCCATCATCGAGCCGCTGACAGATGAACCGGACGTCAAGGCTGCCCTCGTCGAGGTCGCCAGGGCCTCGATCGGATAGGTGAAGCATGCTGGAATTTCTGGAACTCGAAGAGACGGTGGGGCGCGCCTGGCATCGGCTCGTCGGCAATACCAGTTCATGGCCGCGCCACCACGACGCAGCGGTTCACCTGGCCGAACTCAGGCCGCAGCTTGCCGTCTGTTTCAGGGCATTCGGCGGGGGCGCCACCCTGCAAATCCAGAGGGCAAGGCAGAAAACGTCGATGCACAGGCTGCGGCTGAGACAAGTGATCGGCCTCGGCGAAGAGAGGTCGGATCATCCGAGTTGGGACGGGACGGCGATCCATCTACCGGCGGCCGTCGATCTTTTCGACGAACGTTCGCTCAACCGGGATCTCTATTTCTGGTTGGCCGCCTATGTGGCGACCGCACCATCCGTTTCATCCCCCGTCGATCCGGCTCTCGCTGACATGTGGCGGATCGAAACGGGCCGCGAAAACTCCGCCCTAGTCATACAGAATTTTCCAGGAATGGCGGCACGCTATGGCCGGCTCGCCCAAGCGCTGCTTGGCTGCCGCAGGCGCGGAACGCTTCCCCAGGCGGAGCAGCGCATCGAGGAGTTTGCCCGGCTGGCACTCACCTTTCCCTTGCATCATCCCCTTCCCGATGCCGTTCGCCCGAGAATAACCGCTGCCCCGGCCGGTTATCTGCCGATGCTGCCTTTGCCGATATGGCCGGATTTCAGCGGCCGCGGCGAGATGAGCCCGTTTGAGCGAGATGACCTTCCGTCCGACCAGGCCGGTGATGACCAACACGCGCGGCCATCGCATGAGGCGACACGCAAACGCGATGCGGGCGACCGCAAGCGCGATCCCTTCATTCTAAATCGCTTCGAAAAGATCCTCGCCATGGCGGAGATGGTCAATGTCGATCGCCCGAGCGATGACAGCGAGGAGCATGATCCGTCAGCTGCCGAGGAACTCGAGGAACTTGCGCTCAGCGAAACGCGCGAACGGCCGCAGTCCAAATTTCACTTCGACCTAGACCTCTCGCCTGAAGCCGTCGACCCGACGATGATAGACGGGGAATTCACCTATCCGGAATGGGATTTCCGGAAAAACCAGTATCTCGCCGAGCATTGCCGCGTGGTGATTGGCTCTTCGCCCGACAGGGTGGACCAACTGATCGCCAGTGATGCCGCGCTCGTGCGCAAGGTCAGGCGCCAGTTCGAGACGCTGCGCCCGAAGCGCGAGCTGCGGCGGGCTCAATTGGATGGGGACCAGATCGATCTCGAAGCAGCCATCCGCTCGCGCATCGACTTCATCGCCACCGGCCAGCCGGACGACCGGATTTATGAGTGTGCCCGTCCCGCCAGCCACGAACTTGCGACTTCGATCCTCGTCGATGTCTCCCTGTCGACCGACTCCTGGGTCGATAATCGCCGGGTTCTCGACGTGGAAATGCAGGCGCTCGACGTCTTGGCCCGTGGCCTGCAATCTTGCGGCGACCGCTTTGCCATCAAGACCTTCACGTCAAGGCGACGCAACTGGGTTCGTGTCGATACCGTCAAGGATTTCGATGAAAGTTTCTCGGGCAAGACTGCCGGCCGCATCGCAAGCCTCAGGCCCGGTTATTACACGCGCATGGGAGCGGCCATCCGGCACGTCTCCAGCCAACTGGAAAGTGACGGCGCAAGAAAGAAACTCCTGCTTATCCTGACGGACGGCAAACCCAATGACGTCGATCACTACGAAGGTCGCTTTGCCCTCGAAGACAGCCGCAAGGCCGTCATGGAAGCACGCGCGAATGGACAGGCAGTGTTCGCCGTGACGGTCGACCGCAGCGCCGGCGACTATCTGCCTGCGATTTTCGGCAGATCCGGCTTTGCACTCGTGTCGGACATTTCAAGACTGCCAAACGCGCTGCCTACCATTTACCGGAGCTTGACCACGTAGCGACGCGAAAGACGAAGCCCCCTTTTCGCACGCAAAAAACCAGGCCGGCTTAGTTTCTGGCCTGGTTTTTGCGCATGTTAGGTGCGCAAGGAGTGATCAGCAGACACATTGCCATTGTCGGAAGTGGCAAGCAGCCGCGTTCAGGCAGCCTTGCTATGCGTTCGGCCGAACGAACCGAAATAGGCGTCGAAGGCGGCTGCAACGGCGCGGACCATGAAGCGATGCTCCTTCGAGACGGTGATGCAGCCGTTCTCCAGCGTCACGACGCCATCGGATACGAGGCTCGCCAGCCGGTCGTTCCGATCGAGCAGAAAGCCGATATCGTATCCGGACTCGGCGCCAAGCTTTGCGAGATCGACCTTGAAGTCGCACATCAGACGCTCGATCACCCTGGCCCGAAACTTGTCCTCGTCGGTCAGCTCATAGCCCTTGGCTGTGGCAAGGATCCCCGATGCGATCCGCTCGGCATAGCGACCGAGCGCAACATGGTTCTGAAAATAGCCGCCAGGCAGCCGGCCGATTGCCGAAGCGCCGAGCCCGATGAGAGTATCACATTCGTCGGTCGTGTAGCCCTGGAAGTTCCGCCGCAGGCTGCCGGAAAGCGAGGCGATGGCGAGCTGATCGTCAGGCAATGAGAAATGGTCGAGGCCGACACGGACATATCCGGCGCGCTCCAGCTCCCGGGCAATCGCTTCGGCTTGCTCGTTGCGCTGCGCGGCATCGGGCAGCGCCGCTTGGTCGATCAACCGCTGATGTTTCTTAAAGGCCGGCACATGGGCGTATCCGAAGACGGCGAAACGCTCCGGCCGCAGCTCGACCGCCGCCCTTACCGTTTCCATACAAGACTGGACGGTCTGATGCGGGAGTCCATAGATTAGGTCGAAATTGATGCTCGTCACACCGTAGCCCCTGAGCCCGGTTACGGCCGCCTGCGTCTGTTCGAAGCTCTGTATCCGGTTGATCGCTTTTTGAACGACTGGGTCGAAACTTTGCACACCGAGACTTGCGCGGTCGACACCGTTTTCGCCAAGAGCGGAAATCATCGCGCTCGATAGCGTCCGCGGATCGATCTCCACCGCAATGCTGCAATCACTCGTGAACTGGAACGCGCTTTTGAGCTTGTTCATCAGGCTCGAAAATTCGTCCGGTTTCATGATCGTCGGCGTGCCGCCGCCGAAATGAACATTCTTGACCGGAACGTTGTTTCGGGCTGCCTGCGATACGAGTTCGATCTCCTGGCTCAAAACATCGAGATATTCGAGCACAGGCGCATCCTGGCGCGTGATCGTCGTGTGGCAGCCGCAATACCAACACATGGAGCGACAGAATGGAACGTGCAGATAGACGGAAACAGGTCCGGAGGCTGCAACCTCTGAAAGACCCTGCACATATTGCTCCGGCCCGACGGCTGGCGAAAACGCAGGCGCGGTCGGATAACTGGTGTAACGTGGCAGGCGGGCCTCGCCATATTTGGCGACCAGGGTATCGGACATTTCAGCTTCCTTCATGAGAACATCACGATGTTCATATGCCGACGAAGGTCCAGCTTCCTTGTCCTGGATCAACAATGGCCAGCGCGACGCCAACAACAAGCACGGCGGTGGCCTGCGCCCCGGTACAACCAACAATCGCCCTGATCTTTGTTCGCTGTCAAAGTTGCCCGGTCTGCACCCGACTATCTTCCGAGCCCGACACAGGATGCGCCGCGGTCCGGTCGTCAGTCATCCCGCGGCAGAAGGAAACAGCCATAATGACAGACGCGCCAGCCACACAGACTGCGGTTGCCCATATCGACGTGCGGATCCTGCCGCCCGTCGAACGCCATCCCCAGATCTTTGGCACGCTTCACTCGCTGACACCGGGCCAGAGCCTCCACATTACCAGCGATCACGAGCCTCGCCCCCTGCAGTACCAGCTTGACACTGCCCTGCCCGGAAAATTCTCCTGGGAATATCTGGAACAGGGACCGGATGTCTGGCGCGTGGAGATCATCCGTCTTGATGCGGGCTGCGACTGCTGCTGCGGCAGCCACTAGGGCCGGAGACGCGCCATGATGCCCGTGGGCACGACCCTGTCGCGGTGGACGATGTCGTATTTCGGCGCGGCGCTGTCTTACCTGCTGCTGGCGGAGTGCCTGCTGGCAGCCGGCGTCTGGACGCCATCGCATGATGTCGCTGAGCCGGGAGCGCTTGCCATCGTGCATGCAGTGACGCTCGGATGGCTTTTGCTTCTGATGATCGGATCGTTGCTTCAGTTCGCGCCCGTCCTGACAGGCAGTGACAGACCAGCCAGCCGCTTCGATCTGATCATCTTTACCGGCATGCTCACCGGCCCCGCGCTTCTCATGCTGGGTTTTCACCTGATCAGCCTCGGTTCCCCGGCGGCCGGGCTGATAATGACCGCGGCTTCCGTGACACTTTCTCTTTCGATCGCGGCGTCCTCCGTGTCACTGTCAGCGCTCTTATGGCGGGGAAGACGCGTGCATGCCGCCTCCCCCATCGTTCTCGTCGGTATCGGCTGTCTGCTTGTCACGATAGCTTTCGGCGCCCTGTTCGCGCTGACCGTCTCGGGTCTGGTGGAGGCACCCGCCCTCATCGCCTACGGCATAGATGCGGTTGGGTTCCATGCGAGCTTTGGCCTCGGGGGATGGATGACCTTTGCGGCGATCGGCGTCAGTTACAAGCTGCTTCCGATGTTCCTGCTGTCCAGCGACATGCGTAAGGCCCAGCTCATTCGCCGATGGGGCACGCTTGCGGTCGCACTCCTGTCAGCCGCAGCGATTGGCACTGCGCTCGCACCCGATCTGGCGCGTGCCGCTTTCCTGTCGGCCGCGGTGCTGTTTGCGCTGGTCGTCGCCTTCTACCTCTTCGAGATCTATGCGACATATCGCGCCAGGCGCCGTCCGGCGCTAGAGCTCAACACCCTGGGATCGCTGCCGGCCTTCGCGATGCTTGGCCTCTCCGTCGTCCTTCTTGCAGCATCGCTGTTTCTTCATGCCGAGACACGTAGCGTGTCGGCGATCACCTATCTCTTCGTCTTCGGCTGGCTCAGCGGTTTCGGTCTCGCCCAACTCCTGAAGATTGTTCCTTTCCTCACCTGGATCGAAGCCTTCGGTCCGCTTCTTGGCCGCAGGCCGACGCCGAAGCTCAGCTCACTCGTCAATGGCCGCCGGGCGCGGACCTGGCTCGGCCTTTTCTATCTTGCGGTGGTCGCAGCCGCGATTGCGCTCTACCTTGGGTCAGACGCCGGTTTTCGCATGGCCGCGGCTGTTCAAACCGCATCGACCCTCGCCCTTGTTATTGAGCTGGTGCTCGCGCGCATGCTTGCGAATGTCGGCCCCCAGATCAAGACGGCACCATTTCACAAGCCGGCGCTGTTCGTCGCCGCAAAAAACCACAGAGGTAACGCCAATGGTTCAGTTCCGTGAACTCGACGTCCGACAGATCCTGCGTGATGGCGGCATGCCATTCCAACTCATCATGGACACGTTCGCCAGCCTTGATCCCGATGAGGGTCTGAAGTTACGCGCGATATTCGAACCCGTCCCCTTGATCCGCCAGCTCGAACGTCGCGGCTATTCGCATGTCGTAAAGCGACTGGCCGATGATGATTGGGAAATCGATTTCGTTCCCAACAAACTGATCCGGCGATCGGAGGCCGCCATCGCCGCGACCGAAGTGGTCTGGCCGGATCCGGTGTGGAACCTCGACCTGACCGATCTCCCACCACCCGAGCCGATGGAGCGCATTCTCTCCCGGCTGGAGACGATGGAGGACGGCGAGGTTCTGTTTGCCCTTCTCAACCGGGAGCCCGTCTTCCTGTTCAATGAATTGAAGACACGCGGTCACGAATGGATCGGCAATTTCGATTCGTCCGGCAAGACCTACCGGATCATGATCAGGACGAGCGCGAGAGGCCAGGACGATGCCGGTGTCTGAGCTCACCGAGGAAGATATACGCAATGCGTTGCGTGAGATAGAAGATCCCGAAATGGGAAATAGCATCGTCGATCTCGGCCTCGTCTACGAGATCGACATCGCCGAACCCGCGGTCGTGAAGATCAAGATGACTACGACCACCCGCTTCTGTCCGGCGTCGGGCTATATTGCCGACGCCGCACGTCAGCGCGTTGAGAAGATTGCCGGCGTAAGCCAAGCTGTTGTCGAGCTTGTGTACGAGCCGGCCTGGTCGCCGGACAGGGTATCGCTCTTCGGCCTGCCGAAGACGTGATTTTTCAGTGACGTTTTTCGCGTGGCGAACCAGTCGCTCGATATGCAAGATTGCGCGTTGAATAGGGGCGGTCAGTCAACGCTTCCTTTTGAATGGAAAGGTCCGATGAGCGAAGACAGTGGCGATGAGAGAGGGCTGTTTGGCGCCGAGACAGACGGTGGCCCTGTCATTGACGCTACTGTGCTCGCCGAGCGTTTCGGCCTTACGCCCGACCTTCTCATGGATCATCTGCGCCGAGGTTTCGTCCGTTCGAGGGTGGAGATCGGCACCGGCGACGACGCCGGCACACGGCGTCTTTCCGTCCGCATCGGCAATCGGATCTGGATTGCGATTGTCAATGAGGACGGCGGCGTGCTCAGCGAGGAAATGCGATTTTTCGGAATGACACCGAGAGACGGGCGAAACTGAATGAAAAAGGCCGCTCCTGCAGCCTTTGCGACGTCGGCAATGTCACCTCCCCCTCCTTTCGCCAGGAAGACCGCGGCCGATAGTGGCACTTGGCGACGCGGCCTCCCCTCATTCTGGGGTTACATCTGCCTTCCCGGAATTTGACAGGCGAGATCGCCCCATCGCTCTTTATCGGCAGAACCGGATCAGGCCTTCAACACACCGCCGGCCGCAACCACCGCCTCGGGCGTATCGACATCCGGATGGGCGGCGTCGCCTATGCGGAACGTTTCCGACCGGTGCGCGTTGATTACTATTGGCCCGAGCCACGCGGCCTGGGCAGCGCGAGGGAGGTTATCATGAAAATCAGCGATTGCATGACCACAGACGTCCAGATCACCGATCCGGAGCATACATTGCAGGATGTCGCCTTAATGATGGGGCGTCTCGACACAGGGGTTCTCCCGGTGGGTGAGAACGACCGGTTGGTCGGCATGATCACCGATCGCGACATCGCCATCCGTGGGGTGGCAGAAGGCAAGGGGCCGAAGACGAAGGTACGAGATGTCATGAGTACCGATGTCAAATACTGCTTCGAGGACGAAGACGTGGAAGACGTCCTGCATAACATGGGCGATCTTCGGGTGCGGCGCTTGCCGGTGCTGAACCGAAAAAAGCGGCTCGTCGGCATCATCTCGCTTGGCGATCTCGCTATGAGGGGCAGTGCCAAGGAAACGGGCAAGGCGCTCGGCGGCATCTCGCAACGCGGCGGCGCACATTCGCAAACAGCCCACTGACGGTCAGCGCAGCTCTATAGAAAGACTGTCAGCCAGTTCGCCGCCACCCTCATTCGCTCGCTCGCGCCATAGCCTTGGCGCGAGCATTTTGTGGGCACACGCGCCCCTCCTCGATCGCCGGCACCTTTTAGTCTGCCCACAGTCATCGATCACCCCTCATCGTGAAGTCAACGGTCTTTCGCAGGAGCGCTCACTCCCGAATTGACAATCGTTAATATCGCTTATACGGTTTTATAAGGAACGTTGTTCTGTATGGAGGAACATGCGATCCGCGTCGAAAGCGGACTCGCTGTCTTGATTCACCAGGGAGGAAGTCATGAACAGGCTCATCTTGAGCGCTGCGGTCGCAGCGTCGTTGCTATTCGGCTGTCTTGAGGCCAGCGCTGCCGATCTGGTGACCGTCAATGTCGGCATCGCCAATTCCAGCAGTGACGTCGCGTTCTTCATTGCCGACAAGAAAGGATATTTTCGCGAGGAAGGCATCGACGCGAAGTTCGTGCCGTTCGATTCCGGCGCGAAGATGGTGGCTCCGCTCGGAGCCGGCCAGTTGGACGTCGCCGGCGGCTCGCCCTCGGCGGGACTTTACAATGCGGTCGCACGCGGGATCGGCATCAAGATCGTCGCCGATAAGGGATCAACGCCCCCCGGCTACGGCTATCAGCCCCTGCTCATCCGCAAGGATTTGATCGACAGCGGAAAGTTCAAGACCCTAGCCGATTTGAAGGGGCTCAAAGTCGCCGGCAGCGCCAACGGCAGCGCCTCGACATCGACCATGAACGAAGCGCTGAAGAAGGCGGGTCTCAAGCCGGCGGACGTCGAACGCCTCTATCTGGGCTTCCCGCAGCATGTGCTCGCACTCGAAAACAAGGCGGTAGATGCCGCCTTGACGACAGAACCGTCGGCGACCGAGGCCGTGCGCCGAGGTGCGGCAGTCCGTTTCATGGGTGACGACGAGATTTATCCCAATCACCAGCTCGCCGTCGTTCTTTACTCCAACACCTTTGCAGAGCAGCATCACGACGTCGCGGAAGCATTCATGCGCGCCTATATCCGGGCGGCACGCGACTACAACAACGCCCTTTCGAACGGCAAGCTTGCCGGGCCGAATGCAAACGAGGTCGTGTCGATCCTGACGGAATATACCTCTGTCAAGGATCCGGAAACTTTCCGCACCATCGTTCCGCAAGGCACCAATCCGGATGGAAAGCTGAATGTCGAGAGCCTGAAGACCGACCTCGCCTACTTCAAATCCGAAGGGCTGATGGAAGGCGAAGTTTCGCTCGACAAGGTCGTGGATACGAGTTTTGCCGAAGACGCGGTCAAGAAACTCGGCCCATACCAGCCGCAGAAATAGGAGATTGCACCATGGCAAGATCATCTCAACATCTGCGCAGCGTAACCGACCTATCCGAGGAGACGGCGAAGATCAGGCTACGGAACCTGACCAAGACATTCGAAACACCTGCGGGCACGATGACAGCGCTTGACAATGTGTCGCTCGACATTGCCGAAGGCTGTTTCTTCATGATCGTCGGGCCAAGCGGCTGCGGCAAGACGACACTTTTGCGCATTCTCGCCAATCTGGAGACGGCGACGTCGGGAACGGTCGAAGTCAGTGCACCGGCGCAGAATCGCCCCGGCAATTCGATGGTCTTCCAAGGCGACTCGCTCTTTCCGTGGATGACGGTCTGGGAGAACGCCTCCTACGGGCTGCGCTTGCGGCATGCGCCGAAGACACAGATCAAGGAGGTGGTCGGCCACTATCTGGACCGGACAGGCCTGACGCGCTTTGCGCAAGCCTATCCGCACCAGCTGTCCGGCGGCATGCGCCAGCGCGTTTCGATCGCCCGCGCCTTTGCCAACGACCCGGATATTCTGCTGATGGACGAGCCATTTTCCGCGCTTGACGAGCAGAACAAGCTCCTTCTGCAAGAGGAGCTGCTGCGCATTTGGGAAGAGACCCGCAAGACAGTCCTTTTCATCACCCACAGTGTCGACGAGGCCGTCACCCTCGGCGACCGGGTGATGGTCATGTCGGCCCAACCGGGTCGCGCCAAGGAGATCGTGGACGTTCCGTTCGAACGCCCGCGCTCCGTTCTCGAATTGCGCTCACGACCGGCCTATGGCGAGTTCGTCTACTCGATCTGGGGTCAGCTTCGCGACGAAGTACAGCGCGCCCGTTCGCGTGACCTGGGGGAGACAAAGGCATGAGCATGGCACCTCATATGACCGATGCCGGCAACAAGGCCGCGCACCCGAAAAAACCACTGATTGCCAGGGACACCCGCGACCGGATCATCAGCATCGCATCACCGCTTGTACTTCTGCTCATCTGGCAGATTGCCGCCCAGACGGGGCTGATCGACCAGCGCTTCTTCCCGGCGCCATCGAAGGTCTTTGCAAGCTTCCTGTCGCTCGTGGCCGACGGCTCGCTCTGGAGCAACACCTGGGCGACGCTGCAGCGGCTTTTCTGGGGCACGCTCGTCGGCGGGATACCTGCCCTCCTGCTCGGCGTGGCGATCGGCCTCTCGCGTCCGGTCCGGGCGATGATCGATCCGTTGATCTCGGCGACCTACCCTGTGCCGAAGAGCGCCATCTTCCCGCTGCTGTTGCTGATCTGCGGGCTGGGCGAGGCTTCCAAGATCGCGATGGTGGCGATCGGCGTCTTCTATCCGGTCTTGATCAATACGGCGACGGGCGTGCTGGAGATCAACAAGATCTATCTCGACGTCGGGCGCAATTACGGTGCCAACCGATGGCAAGTCTTTTCGACCATCGCCCTGCCCGGCGCGGTGCCGCATATCATGAGCGGTATCAAACTCGGCCTTGGTCTCGGCCTGATGCTGATTGCGATCGCCGAAATGATCGGCTCCAAGAGCGGCCTCGGCTACATGATCTGGAATGCCTGGGAGCTACTATCGGTCGAACAGATGTATGTCGGCCTGTTGGTGATCGCTTTCCTTGGCTTCGTCATATCGGTCATCCTCACGGAGCTCGAGCGCAAGCTCGTGCCCTGGAAGAAGACCGCCCGCTAATTCCCAAGCCTGACCAACGATGTGGCCGCCATCCGTGCGGCCGCAGTCGTTTCGGCAGGCCCTGTTCCGGAGGGCAACCATGACGGAAGACATCAATCAAAGAAGCAGGCTCGCACGCGCAATCCTGATGCTCGAACGGGCCGGCATCATCGATTTCAACGGCCACGCCAGCCTGCGCCTGCCCGGCGAACGCATGCTCATCAACTCCGGTGCCTCCATACGCAGCGCCCTCAGCGAACGCGATATCATCGCCGTCGACTTCGACGGAAGGACGATCGAGGACGATCGCCAGCCACCTATGGAGTTTCATATCCACTCGGAGATCTATCGGCGCCGCCCAGATGTCAACGCCGTCATCCACGCGCATCCGCTCTGGTCGACCCTCTTCAGCGCGACGGACAAGCCGGTGCGACCGGTCATCATGCAGGCGGCCGTGCTGGGAGAGATCCGGGTCTTTTCGACCATCGCCTCGATCAACACCCGTCCGCTCGGAGAAGAACTTGCCAAGACCATAGGCTCAAACCGGGTCGCGCTGCTCAAGTCCCACGGCGCAGTCATTGCCGCCGGCGACATTCTCGAAGCATTCGTGCTCGCCGTCTATCTCGAGGAGAACGCCGAGCGGCAGCACCGCGCCGAGCAGATCGGCGAGCCAACAGTCCTTACGGACCAGCAGATCGCCGCTATCTCCGCAAATCTCTGGAAGCCAAATCTTCTACAGAAAGTGTGGGACTATCACGCCGCCAAGCTGCCAGCCTGAGAGCCTTGAATTCGATGGCGCAAGGCTTTCAGAGGAAAAGCAGTCGCCGCAGCCGACCCGAGCCTATGCCATGGTATCATGACGCGAAAGTGTCTGGTCTCTCCGGCAGTACGGTCTGTTCATCGCGATGCCTGCCGTTGCTTCGCCGCCACGCAGACCCTCGGGGAATGGACGTCACATGCAAAATGGTAGAGCTCATTGTTAAACCTACTGGAATCCTCCAGAAAAGGTGCGTGCCCCGTCGCGGAATACCACGATGCCGTAGCTCCAGGGCATAATGCCAGAAGGTGCCGGCCCATCGCCGGCAATATCACCGTGTCCTCTCGGCCGTGGGTTACTCGGACAGGCACCGCAAGTGCAGTCAGCACGGCGTCAGAATCGATCTCACGGGCCAGCAGGGCTGCCCGGATTTTCGCTGGCACGATCATGTTCCAGCAAATTGCCGTTTCGAATACGTCGGCAGGCAGTTGCGAATATGTGCAAGCACGCACGAATTTGCGGATTGCTGCGATGTTGCCGGGCAGGTCGTCGCTCGTGGCCCCAATGACATGATCGAGGAAACCCGAACCAATTAAGGTACCGAACGCCGCCTTATTGAGCGTAGTTGCCCCGCCCACAAAGTTGATGCCCGCAACATGCGCAGTTCCGTGGGCGCGGAGATAGTCGCAAATAATGAAGCCGGCGTAGGACCAGCCCACAAGGATCGGATTGCCAAGCTTGAGTTCGTCTATGACCGCGGCGATATCGTCTGCCCAAAGCTGCGGTTCGGTATAAGAACCCGCGTCAAGGGGAGCGTCCGACATGCCGTGGCCGCGCAGGTCAAGGGCGACGAGGCGAAAATCATCTGCAAGCCTGCTTTCATACTGATTCTTCCAGCAGAGATGGCTCTGTGACCACCCGTGGATGAAGAGGATCGACGGTGCGTCCTCTCTTCCCCACTCGCGAACATGCAGTCGCAATCCTGCGCCACCAGTTACGCTATGGACCTTCATCGTCGTGCTCTCCCTGCCCGCGTCGAATATAACGAGAAGCATGTTATGCCGCGCGCGTGGGAAAGAGTGTGGGAGGATCCGTTGAAAATGCCGGGCTTATCGTTGAAAGAGCGACACAGTCGGGTGCGACAGAGCTGCAAGAGGGGGGCGTCCTGCCCAGTTGACGACGCCTCCGCGGTCAGCTGCACGTCAGGGAGATAGAACATTAGCCTGTGTTTTGGCGACGAAGCGGGATACTTCGAGAACAAACTGCTCAAAGGCGGGTTCGTTGGCCAGGAGAATGTGATTGGCGCTATCGAGATCGACAAATCGAGCCCCAGCAATGCCCGTTGCAAAACTCCCTTCCGGACTGGAACGGGACGACAGCGTCTTTTCTTGCGTGCAAGACGAGCGTCGGGACCGTCACCTGAGACAGCGCATCCGAAACGTCGATATCTCCGAATGCCTCATGTAAACGACCTGCGTTGCTGGGTGACACCGAAATGCGTTGCAGTTCGTCAAACCAATCCATTTGCACCTGGTCGGCCCCCGGAATGAACATTGCGGTGAACAGGTGCCGGAAGACCGGATTGTTCTGGCCCCATCCTTCCCGGATCAATGCAGTCATTGCCTCATGCGTAGCTATCTCATGGCTATCACGTCGCTTGCGCCAGCCCTTTACGAATCCTCCGTATAGAATGAGCCCTGAAACGCGTTCGGGATGTCGAACGGCATAAGCTACAGAGACGGCGCAGCTCTGAGATACGCCCAGCAGTGTGAATCGGTCGAGGCCTGCCGCATCAACCACGCCCTCCAGGTCGGCAATCATCGCCGCAAACGAAATATCCTCAGCAACCCAATCCGAAAGCCCGGTGCCGCGTTCGTCATAGCGTATGAGTTTCGTTTTCTCCGAGAGGGCGTCGATCCAGTGCCTCCACACCGGACTTTCCCAATCATACTGAAGATGCGACATCCAATGTGCGGCTCGCACGATTGGTGATCCGTGTCCACACACCGCGTAAGCAATTGTCACCCGGTCGGAGGTTCTGCAGAAGCGAATTTCCTGCGATCTCCTGCTGGTTGTCACCGATGGCGATTGGACATCCGCTTCAAAAGTCCGCGAGATGAGATCTGATGCAGGCCGTGAATGTCTGGGCAACCGGTCAGTGGCATTGCGACAATCCTCTAGCAGTTTAGTCCCCGGGATTGAAGGTTCCGACCGCTGCGCCGGCGGATCGGCGTCGGCAATCTCTTCGACAAGGCGATCGAGCACCAGTGATTGAAGGCGCACGCGCTCAGGATTGCCTTGAAGGCGGGGGATGAGAGCACGCAGAATTCCCGCATGCGCCCGAAGTGCCATATCTCGATGATATAGCCGCCACGCTTCAAAGTCTGGGCAGTGGGGCAGACAGAGGCCCTCGAGAAATTCACCGCGAAATGTGCTGGCAAGCGACTCCAATGTCTCCGTACTTAACACGTCGAGGTCAGCGGGCCGGAGGGAAGCCATGCCTGTGAAGTCCACATCAATGGTCTCGGGCCTGAGGAAAACGGAACTGTAGTCCGTATGGAGACGCACATGATCCTCAGTATTCACGATTGGCCTGAGTTTGTGGAGGCTCCATCTCAAGGAAGCCCGTGGGTCGTCTGGAATCTCCCAGAACATCTTGCAAAGATGCTCGCGACGCTGGGGCCTACCGATGACGGCCAAATAGCCGAGAAGAGCGCGCGTTTTCTTCGACTGTGGCAGTGGCAGAAGCTGTTCCCCCTGCCGAACGTTGATGTCGCCCAACACCTGAATGGTTAGCTGGCCTGCCATGATACACCAACCCGACGACGTGTTCAGGACAGTTTAGAACAATGCAGCTCAAGATGAAATCTGCCGCCGGAATGGCACCGCCATCCTAGGGCATGGGGCTATCGCGTCTTGGAATCTTTCAGCACCGTGGCACTGGTGCCTTGAGCGATCGTCAAAAACCGCTGAGCCGCTTGGACAAGAAATCTTCGGTGATTTCGTCTGGTTTGTAAGGTCGCCGTTTCGACTAACTCGGCGAGGCATCATGCCCGCCGCCGGCTCTCTGACCTAAGCGGGCAACCACTTCCGTGCGGTTCTGCGCCTGCAACTTGCGCATTATATGTTGCAAATGCATCTTTACCGTATGCCCAGACAAATTGAGTTTTCCGGCAATTACTTTATTTGAGAAGCCGCATTGCAATGCTGCAAGCACATCCGCCTCCCGGGGCGTGAAATCGGCAATCGCCAGGTACTGCGTCCTGTCATCCAGGGTTTTTTCGGCCTCACTTCTGGCCGGACTATGCTCGTTTGAGCCGTTTGTCACAGCTCCCAACAGCTGCGGGAAGAACGTTCCTCCCGCCAGAACGAGACGAAGACCGGCAAGGGCAATGTCTATGGGGAGCGAAGTCGAGAAAAAGCCGCGGATGCCCATCTTGAGCGCCTGACGGGCTATATTGACGTCGTCGGTACCTGAGAGCAACGTGATAGGAGCCTCAGGGAACCGTGCGGCAATTGCCGCGAGATCGTCACGCAGACCGGTGCTCTCAACACTTCTGCCGGCCAGATCTAATGCAATCAAACGCACCTCGGCACCAAGAGCTCTATCGAGACTCTCGGTCGATATCATATCGATAAAATTCCACCCGGCGAGTTCGCGCTCAAGAAGCTTAACGACGGTCGTACGCGCCAGCGTAGAATGCTCGATAACGATGACAGTTGGTGCATTACGCCCTGTGCGGCGTTTTCCAGCACTGTTGGACACGTGCGTGCTCTCCAGAATATTTTGCAACCCAACAGCAGTACATATTATTCCTGATCTCGCTTCATGTCATGATAAAAAAGCGAGTGTATTCTCGATGCCAATAGCCTGATCTCTCATGATAATTCTTATAGTCTATAACATCCAAGCGAGAGACAACTGGTTCCGCAGAGTACAATGGAAAGCCTCTTTTTTGAGAAACTTTTGTATAGACTTGTCGTTGCAACCTTCCTGTCTTCGCCGAATTCACGTAGCGCAAGCACGTCAACAAAACTTTCAAAGGCACTGAAAAGGCAACCGATCTGCTGCAGGGCCGATCCAGTAAAGCTTGCTGCGATATTGCGGTCTTCCGGTCGTTTTGCCTTATTTTCGAATACTGATCCAAAGTAGCTGTGGACCTCAACAGCAAAACTGACGACGCAAATAGTAACAACTGGGCGATGACCGCCGATTACCCGTTATGATTATTCGAGCGCCGCACCATTCTGGCGCATTAAGACCGATTTTCACCTTCTTCTACGGCAGCATTGTTCACGCGCCGAAAGACCGGCGGAACAAAGGAGCGTACGGTATGCGGGGAGCCGGCCACCGTTTCGTGCCACGCCGGCTAGGGAGACGAAAGCTGGGAGTGATCCGACATGATTTTAAAATCGCACGAAGAACGGTTTCATGCAGTCGAGTCTTCGCAATACGCGTTGGCGTCTATCCGCTAACTATGCATGAAGCTTAGTATGTCGTCTACGAGCGCCGAATGGGCGTCCATGAGGTTGCCCCCTCCGCCATGTCCACCTATGCCGGCCAATTGAAGCGCGTGCTGATCATAGAGAACATGATCGATCTGCTGGGCATCCGCCGTCCCGCCGGCAGGAACGGCTATGTTGATGGGATGGAAATAGCCGAAATTGACGTCGACCATACTGCCGGTCGACAATCCCGCCCCGCCGCCGCCGCCGGCATGGTTGCCGGTAAAAATCGTGTCTGACGACAGGTTGAAGCCACCGCCGTTCCCGCCGATGCCGGCGATCTGCACAGTACCCTGATCGAAAATCACATTGTTTGTCTGATGAGCCTCCGCCGAGCCACCTGCGGCGCCGATGGCGATGTTGATCGGCGAGAAGATGGCGATACTCACGTCCACCATGCTGCCGATGAAATATCCATCGCCGCCATGGCCCGCGTAATTGTCGCCCGTGAAGGTCAGCGACGTTCCCGGGCTCAGCGACGACCCGTGGCCCGCAACGTCATGATCCCCGCCCGAACCGCCGATACCGCCCATCTGGGTTGCGCCCTGCAGGAACAAGGCGTTATTCGACTGGTCGGCATGAGCCGCTGCGCCGGGGCCTGCAGCCACAGCCGCATTCACGGGAGCAAACACTGCGGCTTCAGTGCTGACGAGCCCGCCGTAGAAGAGCCCGCTGCCTCCGGTGCCGGCATGATTGCCGCCCTCACCGCCGCCGATTACGACATTGCCGCTTCCGCCATTTCCGCCTATCCCGGCCATTTCGGTGGAATGCTGGTTGATGACTGCGTTATTGCCCTGAAGGGCGTCGGCCGTCGAATGCGGTCCGACAATAGCGGCATTGGATGGCATAAAGACAGCCAGTGCATTGCTGCTGATCAGGCCTTCGCTGATCCCGTCGCCGCCGCCACCGGCTGAATTGGGGCTCGGACCGGAAACGACATCCAGCGGAAGCCAGGTCGGCACCAGTGCCAAATGCCCCGCGGCCACGTTGTAGGCGGGGTTTTGGTCGGTGCCCGCTTTAGGCAGGTCTTCCAGTAAGGAACGTATTTCCGTCATTACCGTCTCCATTCCGCAGCCAACCGCTCATCCACCGCACGCATCGCGTATGCAGCCTGAATTTGTTCAATCCCCGAATTGCTCAACCATTGTGCCTATGAACGCAGGAAAAGCGGAGCCTGTAATTCGTCTACATCCTCTCGGCTAGGGCCTAGCCATCTGGCCGTCACCGCCGCAGCATCGCGTTATGCTGGTTCTAGAGCTGCAGATCTCATATCCTCCGCCCGACTCTTCCGGCAGAAGGCAAGCCGTTGTCGGCCCCCGACACGCTTTGTCTGGCACCCGTTGCTTGGGCGAGGCCGCAGATTATGCCATGCCTGCGGGCATGGTAATGCGAAACAACGCCGCCGCTCGCTCCAAGTATACGCCCAAAGGAACGTCGACAAATATCTAGATAGTTTTAAGTTTAAATCGCAGACAATATTCGACCGCGGCTTGTATTGGCTGGCGGCGGCATCGAATACCTGCGCCGTAAGGGGGACACCGTAAAAAGAATCAAAGTCGAAACGAAGTAGAAGGAGTGACATCAATGCCTATTCCACAATTGTCTGACACGATCTATCTCCACAACCCTGATGCTGGTGACGCAAATGCCGGCAACGGCGGCGATGGCATCAATAATGGCAACATCAACTACAACCCGGTTGCCTATGTGGATCCCACGCAAACGGTCTACGGGGCAGATACTCATCTGCACAACGGGGACCACGTTTGGCAGACGGCAGATTGGGACGCCGGCGGCGGTGGGGCCGGTGGCTTCAGCCAGGCCCAGAACGGCTTCCTGGCATCGCTGACCAGCGGCGCTGGCGGCGCGGGCGGAGAAGCCCATTCCAACGGGGATCAAGGAAATACGAGCGGCGGCGACACAGCTACGGTGAATGCCGGTACGACCGCGACACAATATACGCAGCTCATGGCAGACCAGCATGCCACGATTCTTGCCGGCGTTGGCGGCAACGGCGGCAACGGCAACAACGCTCTCGGCGGCGATATCTCGTCAGCAGTGGTTCACACAAATCCCGAAACGACGACGGTGAACAATGCTCTCGATCATTTCATCAACGCCTTCGGCCATATTGATGTCAGCCATCTCGGCTCATGAACCCATCGCCCTTGGGGTCGCCGGTTTCGACTGGCGGCCCCCAAGGGTCGCTGAACCGGCCGGCAGCTTTTTCTTGTCAGTATCAAATGCAGCGAGATCTGATAATGGCAACGATTTCCTTAAAGCCATCGCGTCCGCAGACACATCTCGTTGTCGCGCTTCGGGCCTGCGTCGGGGCCTTCGGGCTCGTCTTCCTCTATAGCTGCGGCTACAATCTTTTTCTTCTGGCACCATCCATCTACCTCCTGCAGATCTACGATAGGGTCCTGTCGAGCCGAAGCGTCGACACGCTTTTGATGCTGACGATGATCATCGCTGTCGCCGTGCTCGTCGGATCCATGCTGGATATCCTGCGCAGGGCAGCTCTTTCGCGCATTGGCAGCTGGCTGGACCACAGGCTGCGGCCCATGGTGCTGACGGCATCGTTCGAATACGCTGCTTGCGCCGACGCGGGCGCCGCCACGGAATGCTACCGGGATCTCGCCGTATTGCGTCAGTTCCTCGATTCACCGGCGAGTTCGCTGTTTTTCGACGTTCCCTGGGCGCCACTATTCCTGCTCCTGCTCTTTCTCGTTCACCCGCTGCTCGGGACAATCGGCCTCCTAAGCGCACTTGCACTTCTGCTGTTTGCCTTCCTGACGGAAGTGGCGACGCAGGGGCCGCTTTCCCACGCCAATCTCGCCCTTTCGCGGAGCTATCTGCGCTTTGCGACCGCGCTCAAGAACATCGAAGTCATCAGGGCAATGGGCATGCAGGATGGCGCGGCCCTGATGGTCTACCGCGATGCCGAAATGGCAAGAAGGGCGCAGGACGTCGCGATGCATCGCACGGAGATCATCCTTGGTTTCTCCAAATCGATCCGCACACTCGCCCAGATCCTCATGATGGGCTCGGCCACATGGCTGGTGCTCATCAATAGCGGCAGTCCCGGCATAATCTTCGTTGCAAGCCTGCTGCTCGGGCGCGGGCTCGCACCGATCGAGGGCGCAATAGGAGCATGGCGCTCCTTTACTTTTGCGCGCAATGCCTTCAACCGCCTGACCAATATGCTGATCACTGTTGCATCGGAACGCGACGCCCGGATGGTGCCGCTGCCTGAACCCAACGGCCTCGTGCTTCACAACGTAAGCTATACCCTGCCCGTGGCCAACAGGCAGATATTGACTGATATCACATTGCGCCTGGCGCCTGGCGATTGCGTCGCGCTCATCGGCCCGTCCGGATCGGGAAAGTCGACGCTGGGCCGCGTCATGGCGGGCGTCGTGCAGGCAACGAGCGGATGCGCCCTTCTCGGCGGAGTCGATATCTCGGCTTTACGCCTTTGCGGGGGAACCCGCCATGTCGGATACCTGCCGCAGGACATCGAGCTGTTCGGGGGCGCAATCAAGGATGTGATCGGCCGGCTGGACGGCGGTGATCCCGGCAAGGCGATCGACGCCGCAAAGCTTGTCGGGCTGCACGACGCGATCATGCGGCTGCCAAAGGGCTACGAGACCGATATCGGCGAAAGCGGGAACCTGCTCCTGCGCGCTCAGCGCCAGCAGCTCGGCCTGGCGCGCGCGGCCTATGGAAGCCCGTCCCTCATCGTTCTCGACGACCCGAATTCGAGCCTGGACTATGACGGCGAACGCATGCTGTTTGCGGCAATCGAGCGAATGAAAGCCCGACGGATGACGATCGTCATCATAACCCACCGCATGGGCATACTGCCGGTCACCAACAAGATCGCCATCATGCGCAACGGAACTGTGGCTGCCTTCGGCGACAGCGACCGGATCTATGACACCTATCTCCAGCCGCCGTCTCGGACAGGAACGTAGGGAAGGACGCCGCCATGACCCTTGTTCAACTGACCGCAAAGCCAGCGAGATTTTCAGATTGGTCACGGACGGTCCAGCGGCTCGCGCGGCGGTCGCCGGCGACAGCCGGGCAATCGAAGGTCTATGCACCTGTCATCGAAGCGAAACACCGCGGACCCGCTCCCCCCTCGCCCATGCCGGTGCTCAGCGGCGTCGTCTGGATGGGCAATCTGTTGCTCCTCGTCTTCGTCATCGGACTGGGGATCTGGTCGGTTTTCGCGCCCCTGAAAAGCGCGGCGGTCGCCTCTGGCGTCATCGAACCGGAGACCAGCCGCAAGACCATCCAGCATCTGGAAGGCGGCATTGTCAGGCGCATACTGGTCAAGAATGGCGATGCGGTCATGGCCGGGCAAATCGTGATAGAACTTGACGACACGAAGTCCCGCGCGGAGCGCGACAGCATCCAGGGGCAGCTTTGGGACGCCGAAGGAAGCCGCGCCCGGCTGTTTGCGGAGCAGACGGGCGCCGACCACGTCGATTATCCTGACGACCTCAAGGCAGCCATGAATACCTATCCCACGGTCGGCGCGATCCTGACCGGGCAACAGAAGATTTTTGAAGCCCGCCGCCGGGTCATGCAGGCCGAAATCGGCATCACTAACGAAAAAATCGCCCAGGTGCGGCAGGAAATCGTCGGACTTCGCGCGCAGAAGGCATCACTGGCCGACAGGGCCACAATTTCGAGCCAAGAGCTGGATCAGGTAACTGAACTCAGCGCGAAGGGGCTGGAAAAGAAGAGCAGGCTTCTCAACCTCCAGCGGGAAAAAGCCGACCTTGATGGCCAGCAGGGCGAAGTCGACGCACAGATCTCCCGTGCCTTCCAGGTGATCAGTGAGGCCCAAGCCGATATCGCAAAGCTCGAGAGCGACCGGTTGAATGAAGTCGCTCAGGGCATGCGCGATACGGAAAGCCAGATCATGCAGCTGCGCGAACGTCTGCGGGCGATCGACGACCAGCTTGCGAGGACTGATATCCGGGCTCCCGAAGCTGGAACGATTATGAACCTGCGCATCCACACGACAGGTGGCGTGATTGGCGCGGGCGAACCTCTCGTCGATCTCTTGCCGCGCTCCGATCGCCTTATCGTGTCCGTCCACGTCAGACCGGAAGACATGAACCTCGTCCGTGCCGGGCTCGAGGCGCAGGTTCATCTCCTCCCATATAATCAACGGCGCGTTCCGCTCCTGAAAGGTCGGGTCGAGTATGTTTCGGCCGACCGTCTCACCGATACGCAGACCGGTCAGCCCTACTTTGCCGCGACAATCCGTGTGACGGACGAGCGACTGGCGAAAATGCGTGATGTCGAACTGGTCGCGGGCATGCCCGCACAGACATTGATCGAAACCGGCCAGAGCAGCGTAGCGTTCTATGCCGTAAGACCACTCCTCGACAGTTTCAATAGAGCATTTCGTGAGGACTGAAGCTGTGATGGGCAAGAGAAAATTCGACGACGACCAGATTACAGGCATTCTTAGAGAGCATCAGGCCGGCGTGACGGTGGCCGATGTTTGCCACAGGCACGGTATCAGCGAGCCGACTTTCTACCGGTGGCAATCCCTGCAATATGGAAATGTCAATCTCTATGCCAAAAAGATGAGAGCACTGGAGGAAGAGAACCAGAAGCTCAAGAAGCTCTTGGCCGAAGCCATGCTCTCGGCGGCAACGCTGAGTGAGATGCTGGCGAAGACGTCGAAGGGCTGAAAGCAACGTCCAAACAGAGGGATTTGTCGCTCGGTTTTCGGCCCTGATCCCACACATTGACGACCGACGAATCTCCTGAGAAGCTGTCGACGAGGATGGTCCTGTTGCCAACGAGGTGATCTAAGGGACGCCGACTACAAGGGTCGGGAGCAACAGCATTTAACTTATTCCAGCGGCTCGGAAATCGCTCCTTGTTATGAATCCGCCAGGATGCAAGCATTTATATCACGCTTGGGACATGGCAGCCCAGTCGTCGCGCGCGCTGTACGAAGTGGTGTTTACCGCCGTTTACATGGAGCTCAATGCCAGCATGCAGATGAAGGCGATGGCTTGGCAAGGTGACCTATCTCTCCTCGGTCGCCGCCAGCAAGCGCGGCCGCGCAGGCTTCACCTTCGAACGCGGCTGAGAGAACTGGTGCCATGCGATCGCCGCCGCTAATGTACCGCGCAATTGGGATTTCGGAGAGGGTTATTCCGGCACCGCGGCGGCTAGCCTCCACGGGCGTTATCTGGCGCTCGCTGAGCTGAAACAAGTCATTCATCGCAGCGCCTGACGGAATATATGAACCATACTGGGCCGCCGATGCCGGCAAAATCACCTCACCCTCCCTTTATCGTCAAAGGCTTGCGTCCCGACCACAGGAGCGGCGCATGTTCCACCACGAACAGTCCGAAGGCCGCCGTCCAACCGATCGCCGCCACCGCAAGGATCTCCATGCTAAGCCCAGGGACGAGCTCGGCAAGCGGGCGAACAAGAGCGATGCAGCCAAGCAGGATGTAGGAAATATTGGTCATCCGGCTCGTTTTCAGTTTCCGCCCAGTATGGCCGCGCGTTGCCCGCGTCATCACTGCGAGCATCATCATCGAAATCGTGCCGATCGCGAAGATGTGCAGCACGGCCACTTCGGGCAGCCACCCGGAGGCTTGAAGTGAAATGGCGGCAAAACCGACCGGCACGAACAGGAAGCTGGCGTGCAGGACGAAGAGAATGGGTTCCGGCCATGTGGTCCAGCCACGCCAGCGAAGGAGCCTCGCCATGTTGAGCGCGGTCGCGACAGCCGCCGTCCCGCAAGTTGCCGTCGAGACCGGCAGGCATGCCCATAGAAGAAGTACGACCGCGCCGATGATGATGGTTGCCGCATCGAAACTGTTATAGGGCACCGGAAAATCCGTACGACCGAACTGATTGATCCAGTTGCGCGTGAAGCTGGGCAGGATCCGGCCTCCGACGATCGTCACGAGCAGCACATAGGCACCAATCCCAAAACGGATCGCAAGTCCTGGGCTCGTATCTTCGATGACCCCGATATGAAAAAACACATTTGCAAGCGAAAGCATGAAAAGTCCCGCAATGACCTTCAAATCCTTCCATTTTTTTCCAGCCACGACCTCACGCCCGCAGATGAAGAGCATGACCGGCAGGAACAAGCTGTCGACGGCGGCGGCCGGAACGATCCCGATCGGGCCGCTGAGCAGCATGGTGATGCGACCGGCGCACCAGATCGCAAACAGGACGACCAGCGGCCTGCCGGCGATCGGCAGGCGTCCAGTCCAGTTCGGGATGGCCGTCAGCAGGAAGCCTGCCAGAACCGCTGGCGCGAAACCGAACAGCATCTCATGCGCATGCCAATACAATGTTCCGTAATCCGATGCGACAGGGACGCCGAAGCCAAGATTGGCCACCCATAGGGTGATGCTTAGGATGGCCCAGAGCGCGGACGCCAGAAAGAAGGGCCGGAAGCCGTAGGAGAAGAGGACCGGGCCGGTTCGCAACATGCCGCGCGGAAGATCTCGCGCGGCACCTGAAGTGTTTTTCATTTCCGTGTCTCCAAATTGACGACACAGCAATGCCGAAGATTGCCAGGGTGGTCATTGAGAATACGCAAACAGCGACAGCAGAACTTTGCGCTGACACAAAGAGTCAGTTTGCTCCATATCAAAGAGTCTTGCGGGGTTTCTACTACCTTCCTTCTCGACCGGGCGGCTTACGCTCGCGCTTCGACTACAGGAGATTAGAAATGACGAACACTCTGCAAATGACCCGTCGCATGATGCTTACGGGCGCTGCTGTCGCGGGAGCGCTGACGCCCATCATCGTTGCCAATACCGCTGCCCATGCCGACGAGGTAGTGGCGCTCAATGCGCCCAGGAAGGTGCCGGCCGTCGACGTCACAAAGCTTCAGCGTGAGAAGGTCGAACTGGTCAAGCCGCCCTTCGTCCACCCCCACAGCCAGAAGGCCGAGGGCGGCCCGAAGATCAAGGAATTCACGCTCACCATCCAGGAAAAGAAGATGGTGCTAGACAAGGATGGGACCGAGGTGAACGCAATGACGTTCGACGGTTCGGTGCCCGGCCCGCTGATGGTCGTCCATCAGGACGATTATGTGGAGCTGACGCTAATCAATCCTGAAACGAACACGATGCAGCATAATATCGACTTCCATGCCGCAACGGGTGGGCTCGGTGGCGGCGCGTTGACGATCGTCGGCCCCGGCGAAAGCACAGTCTTGCGCTTCAAGGCGACAAAGGCGGGCGTCTTCGTCTACCACTGCGCACCTCCCGGCATGGTCCCCTGGCATGTCACGTCGGGCATGAACGGCGCAATCATGGTTCTGCCGCGCGAAGGCCTAACCGACGGCCATGGAAAGCCACTCGTCTACGATAGGATCTACTATGTCGGCGAGCAGGACTTCTACATCCCGCGCGACGAGAACGGCAAATTCAAGAAATATGACAGTCCCGGCGAGGCCTATGAGGATACGCTTGCCGTCATGAAGACGCTGACGCCGACCCACATCGTCTTCAACGGCGCTGTCGGCGCGCTGACCGGCGACAATGCGATGACCGCCAAGGTCGGCGAGACCGTGCTCATCGTGCATTCGCAGGCCAATCGCGATACGCGCCCGCACCTCATCGGCGGCCATGGCGAATATGTCTGGGCGACCGGCAAGTTTGCAAACGTTCCCGATGTGGACCAGGAGACCTGGTTCATCCCCGGCGGCACGGCCGGTGCTGCACTCTACACCTTCGCGCAACCCGGCATTTATGCCTATGTCAACCACAACCTCATCGAGGCCTTCGAACTCGGTGCGGCTGCCCACTTCAAGGTCACAGGGGACTGGAACGACGATCTGATGACTTCGGTAAGGTCACCGTCGGCCAGCTGACCTTGGTGGGACTGTGCAGGCCGTGAGGGCGGCCTGCACAGTATATTTTCTTGAAAAAAAGGGGCGCATGTTGCGAAAAGGACATGACACCGCACGCCGAGACTGCAGGAGTTTCCGGCTTTTCGATCGCACTTCCGCTTGCGCTTTTTGCGGTTCTGTCCGCAGCGCTTGCCGTTGAGGCCGGGTTCGTGAACATCGAGCGGCGCGCCCCCGCATTTGCCGCGCCCAAGGTCGTCACTATTGCTCCCCATGAATTTCAATATCGCGAGCCGACCGAGTATTTCCGCAAGGGGCTGGCTGTCGATGCACCGAAGCGCGAGGCCAATGTCCGGGTGCCTCTGACGATTGCCGAATATCAGACCAGTCTTTCCGAGTATGATCGTTGCGTCGCCGATGGGGCCTGCCCCGATCCGGAAGGGCGAAGCGCAATCTCCGGCGACGACACGCCGGTCACTGGTGTCAGCTATGACGACGCGTTGCGCTATGCGAATTGGCTATCGCAAAAGACCGGCGAGCAGTGGCGGCTTCCGACCGACTTCGAACTCGCCTATGCTGCCGCCGATCGTTTTCCCGACGATGCCCTTGGCATCGACACCGACAGCAAAAACCCCGCGCTGCGCTGGCTTGCAGACTACGAACGCGAGGCACGGCGCAGCGCCTCGAGCGATCCCGCGCCGCAGCCAAGGGGATCATTCGGCGTGAGCCAGACAGGCCTTGTCGATTTCGGCGGGAACATCTGGGAATGGACTTCGACCTGCAACAGGCGCATCGACCTGGACAAGGAAGCCGGCATCGAAGAGCCCGACCCGGCAAACTGCGGCATCATGATCGCATCCGGCAGACACCGTGCGCCGATGAGCACCTTCGTCAGAAATCCCAAGGGCGGCGGATGCTCGGTCGGCAGCCCGCCCGATAATCTAGGTTTCCGGCTCGTCCGGCAGCCGGGCTTTGCCGAGAGCGTCAAAGCCTTCACGCGCCGCGCCATAGCAGATATGCTCAGCGGCACCATTTTCAAAGGAGTTCAGCGGGACGACAATGAAGGTTGACCGTACAATTGTGAAGTCATTGGCGCTTTTCGAGCGCATGACCGATGCCGACCTCGACGCCATGCTCGAGCATGCCACACCGCGCCGCGTCGCCCAAGGCGATGCGGTTTTCGAGCAGGGAGCATCGGCAAGATCCTTCTTTCTGCTGCTGCACGGCAGGCTCAAGGTCACACAGGTCACGCATGACGGTCAGCAGATCATCGTCAGGATGGTGCATCCGGGAGACCTGTTCGGCTTTGCCATGGCGCTGCGCCGGCAGGACTATCCGGGAACCGCCATTGCGGCAGCCGAAAGTCTCATCCTCGGATGGCCCACCGACATGTGGGCGCGCTTCGTCGAGCAAAATCCTCGCCTGGCAATGAGTGCGATGCAGACGATTGGGCAGCGGCTCGAGGAGGCGCATACGCGCATCCGTGAGATGTCGACCGAAGAAGTGGAAAAGCGGGTCGCCCATGCCGTGCTGCGCCTGTCCAAACAGGCCGGCAAGGCAGTCGGAACCGGGATCAAGATCGATTTCCCGATATCGCGGCAGGATATTGCCGAGATGACGGGCACGACGCTACATACAGTGTCGCGAATTCTGAGCGCTTGGGAAGCGAAGGGCATCGTCGAAGGCGGCAGGCAGAAGCTGACAGTTACCGATCCGCAACGTCTCCTGAGGCTTGCGGAAGGCGAAAGTGATTAGCGTCCGAACACGGACTCATCAGATCCTCAGGTCAACCGGCACTCCTTGCCGCGCGGCGTTGATTCGTTTGGACCGTTTCACGTCGCAGCAACAGCGGCGGAATTTGCGTCGCAGTGGCATGAAGCGACGCCCGACTGGAACGGCTTTATGCCGAGCCGGCGATTGAGACTGTTCCTAGTGACGTGTGTCGTGCGATGCCTTCCACGCCGCGATGTCGTCCTTCGACACGCGTATCCGGGAAAATGCCGACTGCGGCTCCAGGCGGATCTTGCAGGCAGCAATTTCGCATATCGTACCGACATGTTGCTGCAGCCGGGTTTCGTCGGCGCGTGGTGGATCGCTGATCTCCCGCAAGGCGTCACGATCAATGAGGACCACGCGCTGCGCACCCTCGTGCTCCATCAGCACGACGCCCGTCTCTCCGGAAGATCTCAGGAATGCGGTGATGAACCTCGGTAACATCGGATTCCTCCTCTTTTGTCCATAATCGACCAGAGCATAGCGTTTAACGTCTCGACGTCTTTGACATCCATCAAAGAGAACGAAACCCAGAGGCCTAAGAACCCACCGATACCTCACGGTCGTGGCCCAGTGTTTCGAATTAACGAAAGGAATGCCGATGCGCGTATCGCAAAAGACCTTCATCGTCGAAATCAGAAGGCGCCGGCGCCCGGTCCGTCTCGTCAACCTTCCGAAAGGCCAGTCCGACAAGACAGGCTAACCAGCCTTGCTCTGATACTTCAGCTCAGAAATGCGCCGACCCAAGCGATCGAAAAAGACGTGATCGGAACGGCCATGATGATCGCTGCGGAGATTCTAGTGGCAAGGCCTAGATCGTAGAGGGTGCCGATCCGGAACACCAACACCACGGACCAGGCGGCGGCCGAAAGGACGAAACCGCCGCGAAAAAGATCCGAATAAGGTATGACGATGCCGTCGGAACGTAGCTGCGAGACGGTCAACGAAAGCAGTCCGCTGAAGAGACAGGCTGCGGCTAGCGGAATGAGGGCCTGGGCCAGATGATGGGGGAAATGCCCCTTCATCCGAAGGATCCTTGCAGACGCAGCTAGCGGAATGCCGAACATGATCGTGGCGGCAGCGACCGAAACCGCCAAAAGAATCAAAAAAGCGCCAGCATCTACCGATGTCATGACATCATTTTCTAAGGGATAGTCGGTCAGGATCCACCAGGGCAGCCGGAGGGATAGCGGCCAGATCAGATGCAGATCGAGGCATCGTTCCACCAACCACAGGCGGATCATCTGAAACAGGCCGCTATCGGACCAGTGCAGCGCAGCGGGAACCAGCCCGAGCAGAACCGGAACGATCAGCACCGTCTCCCACATGGTTGCAAGCCGGCCAGAGCCGTGAACGATATCGCTGGCCGGATTGCGCCAGCAAAGCCGAATCGCTCCGCGATAACCGGAACACCGGCCGCACATGTGGCAGGCGGCAGCGCCCTGCATGGTCTTGATGGGAATGAGCGGCGCACAGTTGACAGCCTTCGATCGTCCGTCCTGCCGATCACCGGCGCTCCAGCTTTCGGGGGCAACACGGAAATGCAAGGGCGCAATTTTCGAAACGGTGCCGAAAACGCCGCTGACCGGGCACAGGAACCGGCACCAGACCCTTTTTGCCTTGCCGTAGCGCGCGCCAATGACGATGGCTGCAAAGGTTGAGCCTCCAAGCAGCAGCGCGGCAGGTTTCGGATACTGGTAGATGCTGGTCAACTGCCCATAGACCGTTGTCGAGACGAAGGACACGACCGGCCAACCGGACCATTTCATCCATCCGGGAATTGCCCGCCCGGCGCCGTGCTGGCTGGCGAACTCCGAAAGTGCCCCCTCCGGGCACAGGATCCCGCACCAGAAGCGGCCGATGAGAGCCGTTGCGAGAATGATGAACGGCCACCAAACGCCCCAGAAGGCAAATTGTGCAAAGCGCACAGCATTATTCCAGAGATAATCGGTGTGCGTTGGAAGCGCCAGCAACAACGGAACCGCAAGAAGGGCGGCATAGATTGCCACCATTGCCCATTGCAGATGGCGGATCGTCGCCTGATGGCGCAGGAGGATGTCACCGAGCCTGGCGACAAGCGCCGGCGCACCATGCAGGGAAGAGGTCATGCAAGCGCCTTGCCCTTCAGTGGAGGTGCATAGGCCAGGGATGCGATCAGCCAGTAGAAACCGAGGCCGAGAAGAGGAAGAAGCTCCGGTCGAGCCCGATAGCCCACCAGGCCGGCGAGGAAGGCGCCGAAGCCACTGCCATCGTCGAGCAGCAAGCTCGTATCCCATAGCGGTTGCGTCATCGGCGAGAAAAATCCAACCGAAATCAGCTTGTCGATAACGAGCATCGTCAGCCCGCTTCCCAGAAGCAGGAGCAGCACCTCGCTGATGCGCGCAAGCACGATCCTCGAGATCAGTTTCGACCCGGTCTTGAACGCCCAGAAGCTGATTGCGGCAAGCACGAGGCCTACCACACCCGAGGCGACGAAAAAACCGGCCCGCCAACCTTGCGAGGACGCCGCCAATCCAAAGAGGAAGACGACCGTCTCCGCACCCTCACGGGCCACCGCAAGCGCTGCGATTACGGAAAGCCCGAGCCAGTTGCCGGACTTGACGTGCCGGACGGCACAGTTTGCGAGATCGGCGCTCTCGCCGCGCGCCATTCTACGCATCCAGAACACCATCCTGAGCATGAGGACGGCAGCGAGTGCGGCCATGATCATCTGCAGGATGTCCTCGCCATCTCCTTCAAGCAGGCCAGCCGTCGTGCCCAGGACCAATGCCAACGTCAGGGCGAGCGCGATGCCCGCTCCCGCGCCGGCAAGGATCCAGCTGGTTGCCCGCCTGCCTGTCGCCGGTGCCGCCCTGGTGGACCAGGTCAAGAGGATCCCGATGACCAGCAAGGCTTCGAAGCTTTCCCGCCAGACCACTGAAGCAATCTTGAATGTCTGCAGCGTCAAATCCGTGTTCATCGGACAATCAGCCGCGCAGGAGGCATGTCGAGATGAAAATCGTCGAAGAAGGCATAGTTGCCCTCGCTCAATGAGCGAAATACGAGAAAACTCGATGCGCCGGGCGCCAGAACCTTCTCCTTGCGCAGCGGAATGCTCTCAAACTCGATCGGGGTCGAACCGTCATTGTGGAGATCGAGCTTGAAACGGGTATTCGCCGGCACTTCAATGACGATGGGTGAGACGACGCCGTTGCTGAAATGAACTTCGAAAACCGGATCTTCACCTCCGGCAAAGGCAGCCGAACAGGGTATTATCAGCGCGGCCGCGACCAGCAGCCGTTCCAACCAACCGACGGCCCGCATCAGTAGCCGCCCTTCTTGCCAATGCCGGCAAACACGAAGTCGAATTTCAGTGCAAAAGCATCGGGCCAGGGAGCAACGCCCGTCTCCTTGTCAATATGGCGTCCGAAAGACATTTCGCCATGACCACCCGGATGAATGTCGATCTCAAGCCGATAGCGGCCCGGCCCCGACAGCTTGACGTTGTCGCCATAATGCGGCCCGTCGCTTGCAACCATCGGCTCAAGCGACCCGATCTGTGCCTCGCCATTGTCGAGGTTCGTGATTGCGTATTCCACATGCAGATTAGGAAGCCAGTCGCCTTCCGCAAAACCATTCGCGTTACCGGCAGTCGCGTGAATATCCGCCTCCAGATGAATGTCGGAGTCTGCCGCTGCGCGCATCATGCCGGGCGGATCCATCTCGATCGGCTGGAGATAGACTGCGGCCACTTCCATGCCCGCCGCGATCTGGGGCGAGCCAACCGGATATTCGGCAGCCTTCAGGGCAGGCGGCACTGCAATGAAAATGAGAGGAGCGGCAAAGAGGCTGGTACACCGGAGCATGATGGCGATCCATAAAGATGAGTAATGCCGTCACGTTTAACAGCGCAATCGCCCTTCTCTTTGCGCTGGCGCAAAGATGCGCGGTTTAGCGCCGGGCAGGCGTGTGCAGGCCGTCGGGCGACCGAGATCTGGTCAACAGTCGCCATTGTTTGACTTTGGTCAACGTTGCAGCGGGCCGTGATCGATACATCGCCTTCGACACGGGAAGGAAACCAGATGATCCAGTTTCTCAGCGCATTTACCGTCTTTCTCATGCTGCATTCGATCCCGGCGATCCCGAATATTCGCCTGCGTATCATCGGATCGATCGGCAAGCGGGTTTACATCACGGCCTATTCAATTGCTTCGCTGGCGGCACTGGTCTGGCTCTTCTCCGCAGCCCTTGCCCTTGATTACATCCCCTTGTGGGAGCTTCGCCCCTGGCATGCAGCGGTGACCTTCGTGCTCGCGCCTGTCGGATGTTTTCTCGTGCTTGCCGGTCTGATGAGCGCAAATCCCTTATCCATATCGATCCGTTCAACGGAACTAGCTGACGCGGTCGTGCGGATCACCCGACACCCCGTGCAATGGGGATTTGCTCTTTGGGCGCTCGGCCATGTCATCGCCAACGGCGACTTGCGCTCACTCCTGTTGTTCGGAGGTCTCGGGCTTTTCGCGCTTGCCGGCATTCCTATGGCTGAGCGCCGCGCGAGGAAGTATCTCGGCAATGATTGGGACATCCACGCCGCGCAGACTTCTATCTGGCCTTTGGTGGCATTTGTTTCCGGTGTCCGGCCTAAATCGGACGCAGCGCTCGTGGCAGCGGCAGTGGCCACGAGTGCGCTGGTCGCCTGGCTACTTCTCGCAGGGGGTCACGCCATGCTCTTCGGCGCTGACCCGATTTCCGTTTTCGGCTGATTGAAGTCCGTCTCGCCGGACCAGGCGCTTGACTGCGGCGCGATCGGCAAGCCTAGGAGATCGACTGCGCGGCGAGCAAGATGATCCACGACGTCCTGGACCGACTGCGGTCGATTATAAAAGGCTGGGGCCGGCGGCATGACGATCCCGCCCATCTCCGTCACTGATGTCATGTTGCGCAGATGTCCGAGATGCAGGGGCGTTTCTCGCGTTATCAGCACGAGCCGTCGCCGCTCCTTGAGCTGAACATCGGCAGCGCGCGCCACGAGGCTGGAGGAAAGGCCGGTTGAAATTGCCGCCAACGTGTTCATCGAGCAGGGCGCGACGATCATTCCTGCGACAGGAAACGAGCCGCTGGCAATCGTCGCGCCGATATCTGAATTGTCATAGCTTCTGTAAGCCTTGGGCAGCATCTGGTCATGAGCGTCGGCCCCAACCTCGTGCAAAAGAGTCCGCTTGCCGCTTTGCGAGACGACGAGATGCACCCGCAAGCTAAGCCTGCACAAGAGGTCGAGGACGGCAAGGCCGATCGCCGCACCGGAGGCCCCAGTCACCGCCAGCACGACGTCACGCCGCTCATGAAACGATATCACGTTTGATCCTTTCCCATGTCGTTGCGGCGCGCGCGGCAATGTCTGACGGCATGCGCAGCTCGCGACCCCATTCGCGGTCGCTTTCCGGTCCAATCTTTCTGCTGGCGTCGAGGCCCATCTTCGCTCCGAGACCCGCTCGAGGTGACGCAAAATCGAGGTAGTCGATCGGCGTGTTTTCGACGACCGTGAGGTCGCGGGAGGCATCGAACCGCGTGGACACGGCCCACATGATGTCCTCCCAGCTCCTCACATCGATGTCGGCATCGACCACGATGATCAGTTTGGTGTAGTTGAACTGCGGAAGCATTGACCAGAGCCCCATCATCACCCTGCGGGCCTGCCCTGGATAGCGCTTGTCGATCGAGACGACTGCCGTGCGGTAGGAGCAAGCCTCCGGCGGCAGCCAGAGATCGCAGATTTCGGGAAATTGCCGTCGCAGGATCGGAATGAACAATTCGGTCATCGCCTCCCCGAGCCTGGACGGCTCGTCCGGTGGGCGCCCGGTATAAGTCGAGAGATAGACTGGCGAGCGACGCGTGGTAATAGCGCTCAGCCGAACGACCGGAAAGGGTTCGACGCTGTTGTAATAACCGGTGTGATCGCCGAAAGGGCCTTCGGGTGCCGTTTCATCGATCGAGACGTGTCCTTCCAGAATGATCTCGGCGCAGGCCGGCACGTAGAGCGGCACGGTCAGAGCCCTGGCGACTTGCGTGCGTGCGCCACGCAGAAGGCTCGAAAAATTCAGTTCGCTGACGCCTTCCGGCAGTGGCATGACGGCCGCAAGAAGCGTCGCAGGGTCCGCGCCGATCGCAATCGCGACGGGCATGTCCTGACCGCGCCGCTGCCATTGGCGGAAGTGCCTTGCGCCGCCGCGATTGGAAAGCCAGCGCACGATCAGCGAGGAGCGGTCGCGAACCTGCGTACGGTAGATGCCGACGTTGACGTCGTCTGGGTCGTCGGGATCGCGGGTTATCACCAGCGGCCAGGTCACCAGTGGAGCGGGTTCGCCGGGCCAGCACCATTGAACCGGAAGCATGCCGGTATCGATCGCGGCACCCCGATGGATCACCGCTTGCGCGAGGGCGGCGCGTCGTCGCCTCGGCCGCATGAGGCTTGCGGCCTTGAGCAGGGAGAGCTTGCTCAGGGCGTCTGCGAGCGATTTCGGCGGAGAGGGGTTTCGAAGATCGGCGAGATCCTCCGCCAGTCGCCCGAGGCCGCCCTGTTCGACTCCGAAACCAAGCTCTATGCGCTCCCTGGTGCCGAAGAGATTGACGAGCACCGGGATGGGGCTGCACCGTCCCTCGGCATCTATCGGTGCCCTTATCAGAAGGGCCGGCCCATTGTCCTCAAGAACATGCTGATGCAGTGCCGTCAGGTCGTGAACAAGCGACACGGGCTTGTCGATCGACACAAGCAGCCGTCGCCGCTCGAGCTCACGAATGAAGGATTGCAGGTCGGCATGACGTTTGATCTTCGGCGCATTGTTTAGCATGGGGATGCAATCGGCGAGGAAACAGCTCCTGTCTTTGAGCCAAAACAAACAGGGCGAATGCGCCAGGCCCTAGGGTGCTGCTCTCACGAGAAGAGGCCTCAATGTTTGTTTCATCCCGCCTGATGGCTGCGGCCGGCATCGTGCCGTTGCCAATCGCGGCCCGCGCCGCATCCTTGCTGTTTCAGCAGGTGCTCAAATCCCACCCCCGGCTCTTCGACCGGCTCGGGGATTATCGCTATTCATCTTTTGGCTTTGCGCCTTCGGACCTTGCCTTCGAATTCGTGATCCGGCCTGCCGGCGGCACTATCCGCATCTTCCGGCGCGGAAGCGCGCCGGAAGCGGATGCCAGGATCGGCGGCCCCCTGCTCCTGATGCTGGGGCTCGTCGAGGGCCGTCTTGACGGCGATGCCGTCTTCTTTGCCCGCAAACTTACCGTGACCGGCAATATGGAAGCGGTGCTCGCGCTTCGCAATGCGCTCGACGACAGCGGCATCGATCTGGTGAAACTGACCGCAGATATGTCGGGGCCGATCCGACGCCCGGTGATCGCGACGCTCTCCTGCGTCCGGCGCCGCGCCCTCAAATCCGAAGGTGTCAGATGGAACTGATATGCCCGGCTGGAACCCCCTCGTCCTTCAGAGAAGCCGTCAATGCCGGAGCGGATGCAGTCTATTGCGGCTTTCGCGACGAAACGAACGCCAGAAACTTTCCGGGCCTGAATTTTGATCTGCAGGAGCTGCGCGAAGCGGTTTCCTATGCCGGCGCTCGAGGCGTCAAGACATTCGTGGCGCTGAACACATTCATGACCGCAGGTCGAGAGGATCTCTGGTATCGCCGGGCACAAGAGGCAACCGACGCCGGAGCCGACGCGCTCATCGTCGCCGATTTCGGGTTGATGGCACATGTTGCCGAATGTCATCCGCATCAACGCCTGCACATTTCCGTTCAGGCTTCGGCCTCCAATCCGGACGCCCTTGCCTATCTGGTTGAGAATTTCCGCGCAGCGCGCGTCGTGCTTCCCCGAACGCTGACCGTCGCCGACATCGCCCGTATTGCTCGCCGCGTGCCTTGCGAGCTTGAGGTCTTCGTCTTCGGCGGCCTCTGCGTCATGGCTGAGGGACGCTGCTCGCTCTCTTCCTACGCCACCGGAAGATCGCCCAACATGAACGGTGTCTGCTCGCCGGCAAGCCATGTTCGCTATCGGCAGGAGGGCAGTGACATGGTGTCGGAGCTGGGTGGCTTCACGATCAACAGATTTTCCGAGCAGGAACCGGCCGGCTATCCGACCCTCTGCAAGGGACGGTTCGAGATCGGCAAGAGCAAGACCTATGCCTTCGAGGATCCGGTCTCGCTTGATGTCATGGATCAGCTGGACGAACTCCGGGCCGCCGGAGTCACCGCGCTGAAGGTCGAGGGACGGCAACGCGGTAAGGCCTATATTTCGCAGGTCGTCTCGACGCTCCGCGCCACGATGAAAGCTGCACCCGCCGAACGACCGGCTCTGATGGCCCGTCTGAAAGCCCTCAGCGAAGGACTGGAGACCACGCATGGCGCCTATGAGAAGCGGTGGAGGTAGGCGATGAAGCTCACACTTGGCCCACTCCAGTATCTCTGGCCGAGCGACAGATGGCGCGACTTCTATTTCGAGATCGCCGACGAAGCGCCTGTCGACGTCGTCGTTATCGGCGAGACGATCTGCTCGAAACGCCTGCATTTCATGGAGGCCGAGCTTGCGCTCGTCATCGAGCGGCTGGAGGAGGCCGGAAAAGAGGTCAGGCTCTCGACGCTGGCGCTCGTTACGCTCGATCGCGAGACAAACTATCAAAGAGCGCTCGCCGAAGAGGGTATCCGGCTCGTCGAAGCAAATGATCTCTCGGCGTTGCATTTGCTGAAGGGCCGGGCGCACGCAATTGGTCCGTTCATCAATGTCTATAATGCAGCGGCTGCACGTGTTCTGGCATGCAACGGCGCGACGGCGATCTGCCTGCCACCGGAGCTACCGGCCAGATCCGTGGCCGCTATCGCTGCTGCCTGTCCCAATCTCGACGTCGAGGTCTTCGCCTTCGGCCGCATGCCACTCGCCATCTCCGCGCGCTGCGCTCATGCGCGCTCGAAGGGACGAACCAAAGACAATTGCCAATTCGTCTGCCAGGAGGATCCTGACGGCATCACGGTCAATACCATATCGGGCCAGCCCTTCCTCGCCTTAAATGGCGTCCAGACACTCTCGCATACATGTCAGGCCCTGCTTGAACGCCCCGGCGAATGGAAAGCTTGCGGGGTGAATTCACTTCGGCTGTCGCCGCAGACCTGCGACATGGTCGAAGTGTCCTGGACCTTTCGCAAGGTCTTGGATGGAGAGATCGAGCCCTCGCAGGCGCTGGCGAGGCTGCGAGACGTCTATCCGGACATTCCATTATCGAACGGATTTTACCACGGCAAGGCTGGCGCGGAATGGGTCGCGCGCCTCAGAAACGCAAGGGATTTGGGAGAATGACGATGATGCTAGCGGTAAACGACGGCGACAGAGGTATCCTTGCTGCCGTGCGCCAGATAAAGGCCTTCGCGAAGGACCCTGAAGCCGATTGCAGCTGCGCTCTCATCATTGGCGAATTGCTGGCGCATCTGGTGCCAAAGCAAAGAGCCGCCGTCGTGCAGGAGCTGTTCATGTCGGCGTTGCACCAGCGAACCAAGGTCGGCACGCTGCTTGAGCTTCTCAAGGAGCTCGAGCTGTTCGGACCCGCCTCCGAAATTGGCGAGATCGAGGAGGCAGCTCTGATTTTCGACGATGTGGCAAAGCAGGCAAAGATGGGCTCCCAACTTCTGAGGGCCTTCGTCGCCAATCGCCGTGACATGCTTGGCATCCGGCAGAATTTTCCGGCAAGAGAACCCGGGGAGATTGCATCATGAGGACAGAGAGCCGCTGGAATCGGCACATCGACGTGCTTGAGTACATCGGCTGTGTTGATTCGGCCGGCAGCGACTCGCGCGCAGCACTCGAACTGTGTCTCCTGCAGACGCGGCCGATCTTTATGCCGGATTCAACTGCCGACGAGCGGTCCCCTCGGCGACATTGGCGCATCAATGGGGACGCGGGCGGGCATCGATAACTGTGAGGTTCACGTGCCTGGCAGTCATGATGCGCGACATTTGTCACGCCGATTTCATCAACAACATTTGCGTTTGCGCCAGATCAATCACGGCCGAGCAGGAAGGTCTAAGCTTGTGACGTTTCAAGGAGTAGTTGAAATGGGAAGCTTTAGTGCCTGGCATTGGCTGATCGTCCTCGCCATCGTCGTCATCTTGTTCGGACGTGGCAAGATCCCCGAACTGATGGGTGATGTCGCGCAGGGGATCCGCGCCTTCAAGAAAGGCATCGATGACGAAGCCACCAGCAAGAAGGACAGGGACGGCACGAATACAGTTGGGTCCTGATCTGGACCGTGGCTGAACGTCCAGAGGGGACAGAATGGATTATTCAATCATCTCGGCCCGGTTCGACGACGCAGAAAAATGCGGTCGCATCGGCCTTCTAATTGCCGGCCAAATGCGGACAGCGATCGTTACGAGACGATCGCTGTTGAGCGTGGCCTCGCCCCCGCGTGCAAATGAGGCGCGGCTTTTCCAGTTTCTGGATTGTTTTTGCGAGATCGCCCTCGCCTATGCCGAACGCGGGCCGAGCAACGCCCAGACCCTGGCCGTCACCGCAACCGACGTGAGACGCTGGCGCCGCAGCCGTTCGCAGGCAGAACCGCTATGGACATGGCACGGTATCGGCCGGACCGTGGCACCCACTCCCCAACCGAAGCGACCTGTCGACAGGGCTACGCGCTCCGGCGGAAACGCTCTAGCGCGTCACGGATGCATAGTTTCTGGAGATAGTCCTCGTCCTGATCACGCGCGACATGACGAAGCACGAGTTTCAGCAGTTCCCATTCCGTAGCACGGTTGCGATTGAACCATGTTGCGTCTGCAATAGCATCATAGACGCGCAGAACGCGTCTGGCGGTGGGTGGATCGAGATTTTTCAGAAGCATGACTGCACCGAGAGCTTTTCGAGATGGATTCCACATCGCTACAACGATGCGACGTCCCTCCGCGACAGACGAATAAGCGATGTCGTTGCTATCGGCCCTATTCTTGCTCGTCCTTGATAAATCTCAATCTGTGCGGAATTCACGAAGGCAACTGAATGGGAGATCGCGGCTGAACCGCGCCCCTATGGCCATCGCTCTCCGTCATGATCTGTTCGGCCAGACACGCTGCTTGACATGACACAGATCAAATAATCCGTCGGGATTCGTGAGAAGGGTGGCGGAGAATTGCTAGGAGCGGACATGATGAACCTGCCGACATTCGTGATCGCCGCCTTCTCGCTGCCGGTCCTTCCAGGGCCGACCAATGCGGCTTTGGCCCTGGCGTCGACGGCGCTGACCGTCAGGCGGTCCCTGTCGCTCGTCGCGGCGGTCGTGCTCCGCTATCTCGCAATCATCATTCCGGTGTCGAGCATCGCCGCTCCGCTGCTTGAAGGACGTCCGGCCGTCGCCGTCGTCATCAAGCTGATTTCGGCGATCTGGGTTCTCTATCTTGCACTGAAGCTCTGGGGCCTGGCGCCGGCAACTGGCGCGAATGCGCTCGGTATCGGTCAGCTTTTCATCACCACTCCGCTCAATCCCAAGGCCATCATCATTGGCCTCACCCTTATGCCCGCCGTCCAGGCAGAGTGCCCGCCGCGATGGTGGCATTCATAGCCTGCGTGACGGTGACATCGGTGATCTCGCTTGGCCTCGGCGGTCTGCTTGTCGGACGCCGGGCGCAGATGCCGCCTCTTGCACGCCATTGCGGTTGCGCAGTGCTGGTTGCCTTCTCGCTGACCCTTGCCATCAGCGCATTCTGGACCTGAGCCTGCGTGAGATTTTCACGCGCGAATGCGTATCGATGAGGCACGAACCAGCATCGAACTGCTGGCTTGCAGACCGATCGCCCCATTTCGTGCCCCTCCGCTTTCAGCTCGCGCAAAGCTTCTTTAGCGCTTTCTCCACGCTCCTGCGAAGGGCAGCCGAAATCTCGGGTTCGAACGCCGCCACAACGTCGCCGAACTCTCCCCCTGTCTCGATGATATCGACCGAACTTCCACCCATCACGCAGGTGGCGAGATTTGCCTGCAGCTGAATTCGAGCCCTTGCCGAAAAGCCTCCCTGGAGAGGAGCATCTTCCGATGTCTTGCACGCAAGTGTACCAACGGCGCTTGCGTCGGCCAGATCCCCGTTCACCTTGATCTCGATCGTGTCGATTTTAACGAAGTCGAGCTTGTCGATGCCCAATTCAACCTTCACACCCAAAACCGGCTGCTTGATCTTCAACGGCTTGCAGGGCTGCGTGGCCGCGATCGCTCGTTCAAGAACATTGGCGGCAAATGCCGGCGAACTCGAAGATGGTGTAGCGACAATGATCGCGCCGAACGCCATGCACCTCAGATGATGCCAGGCGTTCCGGAATGTAATGATCTGCTGCTTCGTGCCGCCGGGTGAGCCGGCCGCGTCAGATCCCGTTTTGGTACAATTTTCGCAATGGTCGACACGCATGCTCTTCCTCAGGTCGACGTGTGTGGGGATACCAAAATATAGTGTCTCGGTGCAAAGGGAAGAACGTGTTGCATCAACTCCTTCCCCTGCGATGTCTTACCGGTGAATCGACGATCATTGTTGATCTAGGGAATGCCTATCCGGTAAGGGGAACGATCAAATATGGATTCGGTTACTTTGCTATCGGCAAGGAGATCCGAGAAAAGGTAGAAATGCGCTACTTCGTTACGGGAACAGCAGGTTTCATTGGCTTCCATCTGGCTCGTCGGCTGTTGCAGGATGGGCATGAAGTAACCGGTTTCGATGGATTGACACCCTATTATAATGTCAGACTGAAGGAGATGCGTCACGCAGCGCTGGCGCAATATCCTTCCTTCCGTCCCGTCATCGCCATGCTGGAAGATAAGGCCGCGCTGGATACCGCCATTTCAACTGCAAAGCCGGATGTTCTTATTCATCTCGCCGCACAAGCCGGAGTTCGCTATAGCATCGAAAATCCGCAGGCCTATCTGCGTTCGAACATCGAGGGTTCATGGAACATCCTAGAGCTGGCAAGCCGCATCGAGCTGCGCCATCTCATGCTTGCCTCGACTTCCTCGATCTACGGCGCCAATCCGACTGTCCCCTTCCGCGAAACCGATCGTGCCGACGAGCCCCTGAGCTTCTATGCCGCCAGCAAGAAATCGATGGAGCTGATGGCGCACTGCTATTCTCATCTCTACAAGATCCCGACGACGGCGTTCCGTTTCTTCACCGTCTACGGCCCGTGGGGCCGACCCGACATGGCGCTCTTCAAGTTCGTCAAGAACATGATCGAGGACAGGCCGATCGAGATCTACGGTGAAGGCAATATGAGTCGCGATTTCACCTATATTGACGACCTGGTCGAAGCAGTGGTCAGGTTATCAGGCGTTATTCCCTCGGAAGCCAATCGCGTTGCCGACAAAAATATCGAAACGCTTTCGCATCAGGCGCCCTTCCGCATCGTCAATATCGGCGGCGGCCAACCGATCAGCCTCATGGACTTCGTCGAAAATGTGGAGAATGCGATGGGACATGAAGCAAAGCGCATCATGCTTCCTATGCAGCAGGGCGACGTGCCCCGGACCTTCGCAAGTCCCGATCTTCTCCGTGCCCTGACAGGCTACCAGCCAAATACACCGCTCGAAACCGGCACCAAGGCTTTCGTCGGGTGGTATCTGGAAGCCAAGCAGGAACTCGGCACGATCGATATGTAACAAACCGTTGGCAGTTACGATTCGCCAATACGCTTGAGGCAATAGGAAAAGTGGGCGTCCGGCTCGAGTGTCAGAAATTCGAAGCGCCAGCCATAGTCGACACAGAATTTGTTGACAGCCTCGACAACTCCATAGACGACAGGCTTGACCGTGTTCCCCGTGCAGAAATCATGGCCTGCAATCCTGCCATCCCGTTTCACCTTGCAATCTGCGAGCATGAGCTCCTGCCAGGTGAGCGCGAAGGAATGATCGGTATCGATATAGATCCAGTCGAAGGTGCCATCGTCGAACTGGGACAGCATATCGAGCGAAGTGCCCTGACGGATGACCACGCGACCCGCGGCGATCTCCGAACCGAATTTACCATTGATGATTTCGAGTCCCTCTGAATAGCGGTCCATATTCCAGGGATCGATGAGGTAGAGCTGCTGCGGCTGGTTAAGCTTCAGGATTTCCTCACTAAAGGCTCCTTCTGCAACACCCAATTCGGCGACGACCCCACCTTTTGGCAGATTGCCTAGAAGCTTGCCGCGGTCAGGCAGCAACCTGGCATGTTCCGTGTGAATATCATCCAAAAAGGTCCGGGGTGTGCTCTGCCGAAGGGCCAACCGCTGCTCTCGCGTCGTCATTTTCGCTCCTTATTCTCGTAGACGCACCTCTACAGAGAATGGCCACCGTGGGGAAGAGCGGCATGTACATGCAAATTGTTCAGAATTTCAAAAAGAGGCTTGCGGTTCTTTCTCAATATCGCTAGAGACGCTGCACCGAACGATGACACAGAGCATCGCGGGCGATTAGCTCAGTTGGTAGAGCGCCTCGTTTACACCGAGGATGTCGGGAGTTCGAGTCTCTCATCGCCCACCATGACCTCCTTTGTCCGACCCGGAGACATAGGTAACAGCTTGTCCCTAAGACATGGGTGACAACCTCGTGCCGAACGGGTTGTCGATGGTTTGCAATGTCCTCTGTTCCAGATCGATATATCCGAGATCATAGCGCAAGAAGCTGACGAGCCAAATGCCGTCGTCGACCTCCTTGAGGCCGAGCCTCTGACCGGCCATGACGGTTGAGATGTTGATCTTCTTACGATGGATGCACAGACGGCCGCAGTTGGTGACGATGGCATCGCGGTCGTGGAAGGGATAGCTGATCTCGGGCAGCCCCTCATAGGGTCGCGGCGAAGCCTTGTAGACGTCGGCCGGGACCTTCATCGACAGGGCCTCATGCGGTCTTTCGGTGTTGAATTCGCTGACGAACGCGTCAAAGCGCATTTGCTGCTGGAGAATATTGCGTCCTGGCGGACGGGTGGCTTCTTTCTTCAGCGTCAGATGCATGCGTTCATGGCGGCCATTCTCCTGCGGGTGGCCGGGGCGAATGCGTTCGAAGGCGACGCCGAGCCTGAGCCACCAGACCGACAATTTCGAGAGATTGTAGAGCCCGTTCGGGCTGGCGAATGGCAGGCCGTTGTCGGAACGAATGGCAAGCGGAAGCCCACGCTCGGCAAAGACCCGCCGGAAGGCATCGAAGACGCCGCGTTCGCGGGTCGTCTCGAAGGCCTCGCAGCACAGGAGATAGCGCGAAGCCTGGTCGGTGATCGTCAGGGGGTAACAATATCTGCTGTCGCCCAGCTTGAACTCGCCCTTGAAGTCGGCGCACCAAAGATCGTTGGGGCTGACGGCTATCGAGAGCGTCGTGCCCACGGCCTTGTTCGCCCGGTTCCTCTTGCGGGCCTGGCTCACTAGGCCGTACCGGTCGAGCACCGCGTGCACCGTGCTTCTGGCCGGGATGCGCACGTCGCCGGCCAGACGGCGGACCAGGAGCTCGCGGATCTTGCGCGCGCCCCAGTGCGGCTTGTCTTGTCTGCAGCGCACGATCATCGCCTCAACCGGCTCGGGCAACTGATTGGCATAGCGCACCGGTCGCCGAGACCGGTCCGTCAGGGCCTCCAGCCCGTCCTCCTTGTAGCGATTGAAGATCTTGTAGCCGGTCTTGCGCGAGATCCCGAACGACCGGCAAACCTCGCTCATCCCTTCGCCCTCCAGCAACCGGGCGACAAATCGAAGACGCTCATCCATGACCGAAGTCTCTCTCCACGGCATCAACACCTCCCGCAAAAAACGAAAAGTGTCACCCATGTCTCCGGTACAAATCGTCACCTATCTCTCAGGTCGGGCACTTTGAAAATTGACATTTCATACAGTTGCTTCAGCCCGCTTACGCTCAGCGTGGGAATCCCCTCACCTAACCTCCCAAAACGCCCCTTGATTCTAAAGGGAAACCTGGAACGAGCCCCTCACCCTTGCGCTTAACCCAGAACAGAACGCGAGTTTGCTCAGAAAATCCGTGCAGCATGTTCTCTTCTCGTTCCAAACGACTCAATGGAGAACCGATGATCTATTCTGCCGGATGACGATGCGTGGATGGAGGCCGTAGTGGCTCTGCAAACGCACGGCAAACCGCAAACGGACAGCTTGTATTTAGTCATCCTTGCGAGGATCGGCGCGCCGCAAGGGTAACACAGCGATTACTTTCAATCGCGTTCTGGTGAACGCGGAGTCGGCGCCGCGCCTAGGAGGTGGCAGGGATGAGGCGACCAACTTCACCTTCTCCGACTGCGGCAAGCGGGGGGGACAAATCCCAGAAGCACTCATGAACTTGTCGGTATTGGCCGGGTCGACCCAACAAGTGTCGATGTCGATAATCTATCATGACCGAAAGCGTTGTTCGTGTGGATGTCGCCATTGATTGAACCGCGGCCGCGGGCATTCGTCCAGATCGCGGCGGCGGTAAAGCCGTTGGCGTCGTAACCGAGATTGCCAGTAAACAAGCCATTCTGTTGTTGAAATCTGCCACCGTTTCTCCCATCGCCAGTTGCTAGTGAGAAGCAATCGGCGGCCTGACGGCCGCGGCGATTGGAGTCCTACAACCAAACTTAAAACAGGGAGGATTACCGAACTAGCTATGGGCACCGGTCGACCCGTTCATTCGCGTGGCCTGACAAAGACATCGGGCGCACCCGGCAAGCGCTCGAAATGGGTCCAGTTTGAAAGCAAGTAATGGTACAACCGGGTACCGCTCCACCACATCTGAATGTTGCTGTCCAGTACGATAGCATCGATTGATGCAGCGTCCAAGGCTAAGCGGATGGCACTATCGTTCTCCGCCCCCGTAATTCGAACTCCCTCGTTGGTGAACACATACTGCAGATTCCCCGAGCAGGTGTAAAATCTACCAACGTTATCGACTAACACCCGCCTCGGATTTAACGCTTGAAGTTTCGAACACGTCAAATTCTGTGATTTCACCGACGTATTGACGGCAAACACATCCTCTTTCTCCTTCGGAACCTGCGCCCACCAAGCATTTAAAACGACCGCTCCCGCTAGGAAAGCTAGAAGGTCGCGACCGCGGGTATTTGCCAAACCGAGACGAACCACCAAACATTGGCGGATAACCTCAAAGCTGAGCATAATGACCAACAACGCATAAAGCCCGAGGTGAAATCCGTAGCGAAAGTTGGCGACAAAAGCCCCCGCCAGACTGAGGCCGTCGAGATGCAGCGGCATGAACCCTATAAGGATCAGCGAGACCAAGAGCACGGATATCATCCCGCACCAGAGTAACTCGGTGCCGCGCAGCAATCTCTTCCTCGCGATCCGAATCGAGACCATAACCCCGGCCAAAGCTACAGCTATTGCCCAGTATGGGGAGATCTGTGCGTACTCGAGATTTTTGAGCGCGAACTCCATAAATGACGGCTCGACGGCGAACGGGGTCGTCGTCTTGAGCGCTTGGATCTGATAGGGGTCAGCGTAGAATGGGTACGTAAAGCCCAGGTTAGCCGCACCGGAGCCAAAATAACGCAGGTAACTGATCACGGCCGCAACGAATAGTGTGGCAGCAAGTACCCACGTCGATGGCATCGTAAGTATGGCAAATCTGTATCGCGCAAACAGCACTATGTGGCATCCCGCCAACAGTGCCGTTGCCAAAACGATACCGATAGAATGGCCTAGAAGCACGCCGAGTGCCGCTAAGAGTTGAAGCCCGACCAGTCTCAATCCCGCTTTCCTGGCCTCTTGCTCTAATACAAGGCCGGCAAGAACAATGGCCGGTCCAATATAAAACGCATCGCGAGAAAGCCCCCTGATCTCGTTCGACCACAGAGCGCTCATCGTAATTACTAAGCCCGCGGCAAGCCCTATCGAGATTCCTGCGCGCTTCCCGACAATACTCACGGCGGCAGAGAGGACGCTTAAAAATGTCAGCCCAACAAGAAGCTTGGGAATAAAATCGTTCCCATATCCCGCAGGGGCCTCAAACAGAAATCCCCAAGCCAGATACAATGAAAATGACAGACTATGAGGGTGAACAACCACTGGATGGCGATAGTTGAACGGGTCGGAAAATGACTCCGATCCTTCACGCATTATCCGACTTAAGTCGCTAGCCTCCGTCAGGTACAGGGTTATATCGTGCGCCGAAAAATCGGTAGCTGCCCACGACCAGATTGTTACCAAGAACGGAAGCCCGCAAAGGACGAGCGCCAACGGCACAAGGTTCCACCTACCGGCGGGTATACGGAAAGCAATTCCGCTGAAATGCCTGATGCCGCTGCCGGCCAACGCAAGTGCTGCAAGCAAGGGCAAGACGATGAAAATAATCCGCCCTGGCATCCAGTGCGAGAGGATCATAAAGGAGGCGTAGGCAACGAGCGAAATGAAAGTTGGCGCTAGCGCAACACCAAGCAGCACCCGCGAGATGTCGAAACCGCCATTCCTGTTGCTTCCGAAAGAAATCCCCAACAGCGAACAGACAGAAACAACCAGCACAACGAAGAGGAAAAGACTCATGCTCGGCTCATTTATTTTTCCGGGACTGCATATGGCCGCAATAGCGTTGGCACAAACACCAACAGGTCAGCCACAATCCAAACAGCTCGATGCAAGAGAGAGAGCTCGATGAGGTTTTGAACGCTCAGATCCCCAGTTCGACTTGCCAGGAAGCCAACAACGAGTTCGCGCACACCAATGCCCGATGGAGCGAAAATTGCAAGCGTTCCCGCAGCAAAGCCGACGTTGAATATCCCGGCCAATTGAGCCCAGAACGCCTCCGCGTCTGGAACCACCACTGCAAAGCTTAATCCGAACAATATCCAAGCGGAGACCTGCTGCAGTGTTATGATGGTGGCGTCCTGCTTTGTCGCCATTGGCACGACTAGGTTGCTGAATCCGTAAATGAACAAAAACGCGGCAACGCCGCAGGTAGCCCATGAGATCATCGAGAACTCGCTTACCGCAATAAACGATGCTCCACTGGCAAAACTGGCAACGATCAAAATCCCGGTCTCGGCGAGGAGGAGCTTTCCGCCTTTTGTAAAACCAATACCTGCGGTACGATAGATCGCTAGCCTGCTTGTGAGCCCCCATATCCCACCCGGAATGTATTTCGCTATATCGGCCCTAGAGTAGGCATACCATGCGAACGCCAGCCCCCTATCCTCGCCCGATGAGCGCAAAACGCCTCGAACAAGCAAAATTACTAGGATCTTTCCCGCGATTATAAGCGCTAAGGAAAGAACGAAGGTACTCAGAGAGATATGCTCGGCGATGTATTCGAACGATAGCTTTTGCGATTTCAGGGCCAAGACCAGAAACGCGACGAGAAGCAGAAGCCAAATTCTGGCCGCCCAGCGCTTGATAACGGCCCTATTCAAGTCGAAACACTGCGAAAGAGCTTGATCGCCCTCTTCACGCGCGAAATCGCAATATCTTTGCATAACGCGAACGCATATTTGCCCGGGGACGAATTCCAACGTTCGGGATGTGTGGAGATATAGACCGGATTCCTGTAGGAACGCAGCCAAGTCGGAAATTCGTTGGCCGAAGGCGGCGGCGACCAGCCGCGCGATAGGCCAACGCGATCCCGAAAGTTTTCAGCAGCTGAGGCATTCCATCGACCACCGGTGTCGGTGAAGTAAGCCAATTCGATCGTAGCAAACGAAAGCGACGCGTCTGCCTTCAGGTCAAATTCACCAAGGTCTCTTCCGACAAGCAGTTCCTGGTTATGAAAGCGGCTAAGGGGCGCGCCGTGCATAGCCACGGTGCTGCAAGGGGCAATCTGTCGGAGATTCGACAGGTTTCTCTCAAACGCTGACAGGGCTGCTCCTCGATCGCCTTTCATGGCGGAAAGACACTCATAATGGTAACCAGTTTCGTGCCCCAAGTTCGCGACGAGCTCGATCTGCTTAGCGGGAAAGCGTCCGTCTCGGGTGCAGCGGAAATAATAAGTGGAGCTCACGCCTGCGGCCTTCTCCAACTCCGCCATAGTAACAGCGCGATCGGCGAGCCTATCAACATCATGGCGCAGCACTAGTTTCGAGCCGGATTTGTCATCCGGGCCCGCTTCAAAAAACTCTAGGACGCCACAAGGTATTCGTCCGCTCTTTTCGATGGTGCCGAGCAGTTCTTGGTACTCGGACAGTAAAAACGACATTCTACTTCCCTCGCGCGAGCTTTCCCAACCTGTTCAATAGAACCCTTACTGAGAAGGTCAGAAAAAGATACTCGAAAATCTGAAGGGGCATATAGAATGGCCTGAGCCATTTGCGCTGACGGACTTTGATCTTGATCAGGTCGACGAACGCGTAGACGTATTGATGCCACGTCTTATGGTTTTGCAAGCCTTTATAGATAGAAATCTCAGGCGGCTTCATGCCTAAGAACGAAGCCACCTTTGAATAGAGAAGCGCCTGCCGTCGATTTTCTAGAGTGTACCCCTGGCTCTTGACCAGTTCATCACGCGATAACGGCTCAAGGACAACGGCGCTCGCCTCGACTGCATCGTTAATGATCTCAAGGCCCTTTTTGGTTCGCGCGATAACTGCCGAATATCCGGGCGAGCCATAGCTTTTGAAGCGAGGCAGGTGCGGGTCCCCTACGGCGATATCCGCAAAATCCGCAATTTGATCAGGACATATCCTGCAGCGAGGCAACATCCAATAGCCCTGGAATGAAATGACGTAGCGAAGGATATTCCACCGTGAGTTATTCATGATCCGCGGAATGATCTTGGGGGCCGCCCCATCCGTAGTCGTTAAACGGATCTGGCCTGGCCAAGCACCGTCGCGGTAATCGATGTCATCCACAGCCTTCGGATCGGTCCCAAAGTTCTCGATATACTTCCCGATTCCAGAAAACCTGTTGATGCCTCCACAGAAGAGCCCGATCAACGCAACACAACGGTCGCGTACGTCCGGCCTCGCCATCATCACTTCGCGCATCGCTGCGATTTCACAAGGCAGACCGACAAATGCAAACCGATCCGAAGAGTCTACCAGTGCCGGAAGCTGTGACCCGTAATTGATGGGGTGATAATGGGAGCCCATGGCTTGTCGAATCTCATCGCTAGATCGCGCCAAGACCGCCTTTCCATGCTTAGGATCTCTGCCTGCGCTGCAATAGGCAACGTCGATCTCCCCGCGGGCGAATAGGTGATCGAGCAATGCTGTCGTGACACCTCCCGAGGCAGCTGCCTGCCGTACCGAAGGGTCGTGGGCATAGCCGGCGGCGATAAGCAAGCTTTCGCCGACAAGTGCGTCGTCGGGCTGCCTGTTGAACACCGCTTGAGCTACTCCTTGCATGTCCATTTTCGCGCCAGGGCAGACACGTAATCCCGCCGCAGCCTCATTGATCAGGCCATTTAACGACGGAGTCCAAATCTCTTCTTCTGTCGAGAAGGTCATATCGATCCGCGCGGTGGTTTCGCTACGAGCGACATCGATTTGACAGAAACCGCACCCAATGCACTGCCCGTTTTTGACAACGGAAGGAATTTGATCGGTCGAGATCGTTCCCAGTGCACTCATATTAAGCGCCCCCGACTACGAGTTTGATCCCGTCGGTTGCCTTGGCGCTCACGTCGGCTGACACGAGTTTCATCTGATCATGCAATTTGTCGCGCCGGATTAGCATTTCAGAAAGCATCGATATCAACCGCTCGGATGTCAGCTGAGAGTAATCCATTGTGAATTCGCTCATTCCGAACGGCTCGGCGGCTTCAGCATATTTGTGGCTCCAACCAACGGTTACGACCGGAATTGATTGGCTAAGAGCAGCAATCATTGAATGGAACCGTGAAGCTATAAAAACAGCCGACTGGCCGACAAGAGCTCGGGCAAGACGCGGATTGCCTGAAGGGTCAAGGATTGGCACCGAGTACCCGCGTTCGCGTAGGCTTTGCTGTATGCGTCTTGCTACCGAATGGTCATCGTTCTTACGGATCCCGCTGTCGATGGAGTGCGGCAGCATAGCAACGCGGTTGCCACTGGCGATCAGTGACGCGAAGGTATCGGTAAGGACCGACACCATATCGACGCCCGCGTCCTTGCAGTGAGCCAAGACAACCGCACTGGGCGAGCAAACGATGAGTGGACCGTCATTCGTGAAGCCGCTCTGTGACTTTATGTGATCCTGGGCCGCTCGCTTGACACTTTCGTCGATTTGCAACGCAAAGCTTGTATCGGGGCAGAACTGAGCGTTGGCAATGCCGAGTTGCTTCAGGTGCATGAGTGACATGTTTCCGCGAGCTGCGACCGTGGCACAACGCCGCAATGTCCACTTCGCCGCGAAAGCATTCAAGCGGCCACGAAACGGTCCCATCGCCTGAGAAAGTTTGTAGACCGGGGTTCCGAAGAAGAATGCCGGGAGAGCGACAGCGACGTTGTAATACAGTAGTGGGATACCCCGCCCATCGACGAACGCGATGCCGGACAGGTCGGCAACTGCGTCGGCTGCGGCAATATCTTTCAGCAGCGGCAGTTGGGCCAACGTGTTGCGTACCGGCCGGATCTTTCTCAATGGCCAGAACAAAATGCATAGTGGTACGGCTAGCAAAAGCAGATACCGGTAACCGGACGACACTAGTCGGGTCGTATCCGGCCCAACTTGCTTCCGATCCTTTTCGGGCAGGATGCTGGCAAGTGCGATATCGTCAAAGTAGGGACGAAGGACGTCTTCAACGGCGCAAAGCATTGCTGTCCCGCCAAGGTTTCCTGTGCGCGTTACGCCGGTAATTACAAGTCTCATTGCACTCAAACCGTTCTTCTGAAGGTTACGCACGCTATATCCCTGGTGTTCAGGGAAACTGGAAAGGCAGGAACCGCCTTCCCCAAGAACTCGGCAAACGAAAACAGTCCGACGCTGCGGAATGCCTTTGAGCAAAGGAAATTGGCCGCAACTTTTTTGCTGGGAAGCTCGAAGCCTACCAGCTCGAACCCCTCCTTGCGTCCCAGCACCTCAAGCGACCTTCTGCTAAAATATTGAAGATTTACGGGTGGTATCATAAGGGGCCAGAAGCGCTTCAAAGCCTGGGCGACAAAGCTATCCACCATTGGGACCGTCACAATGAGAGTTCCATCGGCCTTGAGCATGTCGCGGCACTTCGCCAGGACTCGCCGCGGATCCCTAAAGCCAGCGAGTACGTCCCACAACGTGATGACGTCGAAGGTGGTTTGATCATCCTCTTTGGCAAGAAAGTCACCACTTTGGATGGGAATGCCCCTCGAACGCGCTTCTGCCGCAGCTTCCTCAGACAACTCGACGCCTTCGGCCGAAAACGCGGCCTGAGCTGCCTCAACGAAAGCCCCTTTGCCGGCGCCAATATCCAACAAACGACCAGACAGGCCCATGGAGGTTAGCCACTGTACCCTCTGCCGGGCATTGACGTAAATGGGGGCGCTCAAGTCATTCGTGTCTTGTTGAGTCGAGTGATGGAAGCCGTCGGAATATATTTCGGCCAAATACTGATCGTCTTGCCTCCCTACAGCCACACCATGACCGCAATTCGAACAGGTGTAGATCCGGTAATTTTCATCTCTCGCTAAGTAAGGGGTGTTCAGAGAGGTGAAAAAACGAGTACTTGATGACCCGCAAATGGGGCAGTTCGTCACTATTTCGCCCCCTTATGCACGAATAGCCATTCGTTATCGCGGTAGTCCATCTCGAATGATTGAAGCAAAAGCTGGATAGAGACCATGCCGCTCATGCCCCATAAAATCGTCGCAGTCTGCGGAATGATGCCAGTGAATGCCGTTTTAAGCAGTATATAAATCAACAGTGCCACGTTACAGATAAAGCCAACGAAACACACTGCATAAAAGATGATGATGGGGTGGCCGTTCGCCACCATATACTTTTGAAACATCCGGCTTAAAAACAGACGTAGCAAAAGCCGCAACAGTGGCCACGCGATCAGATGCGGGCGCATATGCGAACTCCATTCCGGGCCGTATACGGCTCTGATAGGCACATCCGCAACACGCATGTTGGCGATGTTCAGCCTAACCAGATAGTCGTTCGGACAGCCGTATCTGGGATAACACTTCGACCAATCAACCGCCAAAAGCGCACGTCGATTGATTGCTGTGTACCCGCTCTGACTGTCGCTTATGTGCCAATAACCAGAGGCGATCTTCGTGAAGACCGAGAGCATAAGATTTCCGAACAAACGGTGCTTCGGGATCTCGGATATTTGACCCCGGTGACCAATAAATCGGTTCCCTTTCGCGTAATCACAGATATCGCTCGCAACTGGCTCAACAACATTATCGAAATCCGCAGGGTCCATTTGGCCGTCGCCTGCCATTACTACGGCAATATCTTCTCCACTGGCGATGACCCGCTCGTAGCCCGCGACTATCGCACCTCCTACGCCCACGTTCTTCTTCAAGTCGACGAGGACAACGCGGTGATCGCGCTGAGCGTATTCTTGGACAACTGTGGCCGTTCCGTCCGTGCTCGCATCGTTAACGACATAAATCCTTGTCGCTCGCTCCGGGACAGCCGCGATTGTGCGACCAATCTTCTTCTCTTCGTTGTAAGCGGGGATCACTACCGCGATGGATGGACTTTTGACCAACGAAGGCCCCAATATTTGATCTGCCTGCAATTGTTCCCCCATAAGCCCACGCGAAATAGCTTGAACAACATACTTCGTTAGGGGCGATACCGAGTCGCGTTCAAGCTGTCCATGAAGTTTTTGAATGTGACCCGGTTTTTAACATCCTTCATTCGATCGACCGATGCCGCGCGGAAGAAAGGGATTCGAGATACAAACACCCCATCTGATGCGGGAAATTCCGCAGGAGCTTGGTGTGGATTGCGATTTATGGCGCTATTGCTTCTATATTAAACATCCCTTACCATCCACCGAACGAGCATGCCGTCCTTACCCGCCGTTTTGGACCGAGGACAGCCTCTCCCGCTCCGTGCGATCTCTGAGGTCGAGTAGGATATCTCTTATGCCATAGACCGAGCCCTGCGCGGTCTTCATTTCATCGATCTGCCGCTGCTGGTCTACAAAGCGCTTGTCGTAGCTACCGAACACGCTATTCAGCTCCTCCCGCGGCACCTGGGCATTGCGAAGTTCCTTCACGCTCGCATCTGTTCGTGCTCGGTCTTCGGCTCCTCGCGCCGTTCGCCACTTCATCTCTTTCTGCGTCACCATCTTGTCGGCAAGGATGCCCACAGACTGCTTCAAGTCGCTGGCTGCTTCGCGGATCGGGAGATAGGCCAAGCCGCCGAGCATAGCGGCGAAAGTGAGCGCCACGCCAGCGCCTACCATTGTGGCTTATTGCACTCAGCCAGATTCGTCGACAGTGCGACGATCGAGGCTCGCGGTTTCGTTCGCAAGCGAAGTGACGGCAGTGTCGATGTTCTTGAAGCCAGATCGCACCTCGGTTCCAAGATCCGTCTGCCGGCGGCCGAGGTTAGTAACCCGCTCGCGGAGCATGGTTTGTCATGATTAGGCGCACGGCTGTTGGACATTCACCGTCATCCCCTGCGCTAAGTCCAAGGCAAACATTAGTCCGGAAGCTGTTGCCCGCGCCAAGAGCCTTTACGGTTAGGAACAATCTGATAGAGCTAGGGCCGAACAGTCACGAACGGCGATCGCGACGAAGCTCGACTACCGGCGGCAGAAATTCAAGGGACTGCGCCGCTCCGTCACGCATCTGCTTCGCGCCGCTGATTATGCTAGAAGGGTACAGTATTCTCTATGGTAGCGAGCGAAGAGCCGATTGCCACGCCCCCGCGCCTCAAGCCCGTCCTTGTCATCCTGTGGCTGCTGTTGATATCGGCTCCCATTGTGGAAAGCGATACCTATCGCTATGCCGCATTGCTGCTGATCGGCACGACTTTCGCGTTTTTCAAGCCGAATTATCAGCTGCTGAAGCGTAACTGGCTGGCGAACGCCTGCGTTGCATGGGGCACTTATGCGCTGCTGCGCTTCCTTTTTGGCCTGATCGTCTACGGCGAGAAGGGCGCATCCGACTGGCTCTACGCCTTTCCGCTGTTCTTCCCAGCTGTCGGCATCGCGCTTTATTGCAGCCGGAAGCATGTCGAAACTGTCTTTGCGATCTATTTCCCTGTGGCACTTGCCGCCTTGCTGATCTCCACCGACTACCGGCTGATCCTTGCAGGCAACGACCGTATTTCGCCGCTTTACCACAACAACCTGATCCATGGCGCGATTGGTTGCGGCTTCCTGACGATCGGTGCCTTTTACTGGCTGCTGCACGCTTGGGAGACTGGCAAGCTCGCGCGCCGTTCCGGCAGCTGGATCTTTGTCGTTGCGACGCTCGTCATCGCGCTCTGCCTTTTCAACATATATGGCTCCAAGGCGAAAGGCGTCTGGCTGAGCCTCGTCCTCGTCGGGCCTCTCATGCTCGCCTCGCTGCTGCTTTATGCAGACAGACGCCGGGCTGCTATTGCGGGTCTGGTCATTTTGATCCTTGTCTCCCTTGGGATCTGGGGCGGCTGGAACAGTATCTGGACATTTGCTGGTCCGACCTTTGAGGCTGCTGCAAGGATCCCTGCTGAGATTTCAGCACGCGGCGGACTGTGGAACGCTGTTGCAGCAGCTATTGCTTCGAGCGATACGCCGAACGCAATGAGTGAGCGGCTGCAGCTCTGGGCGAATGCTTCGGAAGTGATTGCCCAGGCACCTCTCTTTGGGGCCGGCAATCACTGGCTTACGATCTGGGGCTCGACCACCTATGCCAGCGTGCCCTATACGCTGCTTCACAACGGCTACTTCGAAATGCTTGTCCGCCACGGGCTCTTTGGCATCATCGTTTTCACCGTTCTGGCGGTCGCCATGTATAGACGGGTGCTGGCCGCCAGGAGGGAAAAGCTGATCAGCCTCAGCGCATTGCTGGCCTACACCATGGTCACGCTGTTTTTCCTCGGAACGATCCTGTCCAACTCTAACAACCGGTTGGCGATCGGCGAATCGTTCTTCTTCGTGTTCTCCGCTGTCGCATTTGCCTGCGGGATCATGTTGAAGAAGAATCTCCCGAAAGAACAGCATCCAGAAAACCACCATCATGAAGCGTAATTCGTCGGCCGTATCGTATGCAGATCGTACCACCTTCGTGGTCAGCGGGGGCCGTCCACCACATTAGGTCAACAGCTGGCCTAAGATCGGAAGCAAGGAATAGGAGTATCGATGGACGAACGGGGAAGCATAAGAGCGGTTTTGATCGCAATCTTTCTGGTCGCTGCTTTCATCATGGCTATCTACATCGCGCAGAACACGGGTCTCCTGGCAATAGAATAGAGCGCTATGAAACTCACTCGAAGTTCTGCCGTTAAGCCACAACGTTTTCTTTGATCGCCTTTCTGGTCGAGAGCACATCGACACCGAGCCGCGTTCGCATCATCGAGCTGTCGATTTGAAAAGAGCCGTAGAGCTTTTCGATTTCCCTTCGTTTACCAAAAACTGATGCCACAAAAAACAAGAGCACTTTCGGAACGTAAAACAAGCGTACACGCACGCCCGCAGCTTCAGCAAGCGCCATTGCTATCTCGGATATCGTCAGGTCTTCGCCGTCAGACACCAAGAAAGTAAGTCCGGCGACGTCAGGGGCAACGGAAGCAAGATGAATTATCTTTGCAAGGTGAGAAACATGAAGAAGGCTTCGTTTGTTGCGAATGCCAGCGAACGGAAGCGGCAAATGACTCTGAACAAGCTTGTCCAGCCGCTCGAGATTTCCAGGATTGCCTGGTCCATAGACCAGAGTGGGTCGCAAAATGACAAGTTCCATTCCATGAGCGGCGCAAATGGAGGCTAATTCTAACTCAGCCTTATATTTGCTTTTGGCATATTCACTCGAGGGCCGCGGAGCATCGATTTCGGTGAACGGCGCCGACGACGTCTCGCCCATTACACCGGCAGAACTTTATAAAGACGAAACGCTTGATTCCCATCGCCGCTGCGTTCTTCGCCAGCTTAACACTCGCGTGAACATTGATCTCTTCAAACTCAGATACTGAATCGCTGGATCCCTCTTTGGTCTTGTGCGCCCTCGCTGCAAGGTGAACAATGACCTCGCAGCCGTCCAGGTAAGAACTCCAGTCGGAAATCTGAACAATGTCGCCGACGACCTTATACTCAACCCGCTCGCGCTTCGAGAACCTTGCGTCAGGCGCTACACGCACCGCTGCCCGTACACAGAACCGCTGTTTCAAAAAATAGTTAACCGCCGAGCGACCGACAAATCCCTGCGCGCCAGTGATAAAGACCCGGTTTGCCCCCCACAGAACCCTCCTTCTTAAAACGCGGCAAGAAAATCGGCTTTGGCTAGTGAGCCTTTTTCTACGAGATGGAGGAATGGCTGATTGTCAGACGAAATCGCATCGCTTTCTCGTCAGTCATAACTCATCTTTCATCCCGCGCAGCAGCCATAAGCAGATAAAAGAAGCAGAAGAAGCTGAGAATATAATCGAAGCTGATAGCAACCAATATGACGAGTGCCGGGATGACAACCCCAACACTCGTGTCACTGATAAAACAAAAAACGCCATAGAGAATTGCGAGCAAACAAGCGGCTAAAAACCTTCGAAAAACCTTAATCAGGCAAGTCCTCCACCTGGTAATCAAATCTTCAATGGCATGATAACTGACGCTTCCGCAGTTACCCACAGCACCCGCGAACGATCCTTAGACTTTTCGCTTCTGCGCAATCATCCTGGAAATGGGCAGCCGCTTCTGTGCACTTAACCGTTTTCAACCATATCTGCATCAACGAATTAGGAAATCTGATCAACTGCCGCACGACGCCCGCGGAGGATCCGGTGACGGCCCGTGCGGATTCAGAAGTTCCCTGTAAGCTGCCGCCAATTGATCATAGCCATGCCTACGCTCGACATAAGCCTTACCATTCTGCCCCAATGCGGCCAGATCGATGTCTTGAAGGGATGAGAGTTCTCGCAGCGCAGCCGCTATGGCCGGAACGTCGCCAGGATCTACTGATATTCCGCATCCAGCCTCAGCAACAGGATCATTTCCGGCACGAACAGCGAAGATTACCGGAAGCGCCGCGAGCATGTAATCAAACAGCTTATTTGGGCTGACCCCAAATCGGAGAATCGGTTCGGGACGCAGTGATATGTACCCAATGCTTGCATCCGCGAGTAGCGATTGTACGTCGACCTTGGGGACCTGCCCAAACAGCGCAACAGTTTCTTCCAGAGCATTGGAAGTGATCAACGACTTCAGCTCGTCTTTCTCTTCACCTCGACCGACGATTATTGCTCGAACTTTGTCGTAACCTTTTGAACGTAGCTCGATGATAGCTCTAATGAGTGTTGTCACGTGATTCGGTCGGCCTAGGGCGCCAGCATAAACAACAACGCAATAGCCTTGCGTGCGCCAGAATCTCGCCAGAGTCACGCACTCCGGTTCCTCCGTCCAGCTACGCGGCATATTGCTCAGATCAACGCCGTTTGGAATGTAACGAAATCGCTCGGGTTCTAGACCCCGAGCAATCATATGTGGCGCGGCCGCCGGCAAAAGCGAAACGACTGCGTCTGACCGACGATACGCAAAACGCTCAAGCCGGCCTGTGAGCAAAACCATTGGATGCCATGCGCTGACACCCCCAAGCTCCACCATGCTCAGTGGCCAAATATCACGAACCTCGAAAACGCACTTTGCCTTGTACTTTCGTGCGAGCCACCAGGCCGAAAGGAAAGTGTAAGGATGCGGGGAGGACGCAATGATCACTGATGGCCGCCCATGCCGATGAGCGATCTGGTGGTGACGGGTCAAGATTTTCCACCCCAGCGCAAACATGTTGAGAATCCGATGAAGACCATTCCCCCGATACGCTGGCGTATCCATGAACTCGTAGATGGCTCCATCGACCTCCTTCGTTCCTGCGGCTTGAGGCTGGTCAAGGAGATGATGGTTACAGGCTGCGATTACGACACTGCTCACGCCAATCTTGCGCCATTCACGTGACAAATGATAGGGACGATCGTAGCGGCCAATGCCAGGGCCGCCGGCATAGGGGTGGATATACCAGATGCAGGGATTTTCAGGCACGGGACGTCGCTTTGTAGGCCTCAACTAGTTTTTTCTTTTCGCTCTCCCATGAAAGGGACCGATTGGCCTGCGCAACTCCGCGCCCGCAACGTTCAATCGCCTGGCGGTCGATGGACGCAATCAGATCAATAAACTCAGCCTCAGCCTTTGGTGCAACCCAGCCGCAAGAATTTTCCTCGACGAGACGGCGTTGCTCTTTCAGAGGGTTGACGATGATTGGCAACCCAGCATGTAGATATTCAAAGATCTTATTTGGCAACGAATAATAATGTGACAGGCAGGAATTGTCCGTAAGACAGATCCCGACATCGGCGGCCTTCGTATAATTAAGGACCTCGGATGGTTTGACCGAGGGTATGAGGTAAATGTTTCGGTATCGTGAAGCGGCATCAGCGACCAAATCCTTCAGAGGCCCACTCCCCATGCACACAAGATTGGCTTCAGGCAGTTTCGCAAATACTGCGAGTAACCTCTCAATACCGCGACCTGCGATGAAGCCTCCCTGGTAGATAAATAGGACCTTGTTCTTATCCAGGTTCAGGCGCTCAATCGAGACTGGTCTCTCTGCCGAGTCGTCGACCTTAAACTGCGGTATATTGCGGACTATGGTAGGACGAGTGAGATTATATTCCAACGCATACCAATCGGCAATCGAGTCACTGACGACGAAGATCATATCGCAGCGGCGAATGAAAATTCGCTCAATCAGCTTCCCAAATTTTTGGCGGAAACCCTTGTAGCCCGATGTTTCCGTTTCTAGCTCGTGTGTGTCGTAGATGAGTTTGGCACCGGTGATGGCACTTACCACGGCACAGAGAGGAAGTACCGCCAAGCTGTGCGCATTCACTGCGGCGACCTCCCTCCCTTTCACATATGAAAGTACCCTTAAAGACCACTCGATATTTTTGCTCAACTTGGCAACAAAGCCGTCGCGATTTGAAAGGAGCTTTCTGGACAAACGGACTAGCGAACGCTTCGCGTCCACCTCCTCGCGAGCCGGCAGTCCCTCTGCCGCGACACCAAGCACTTCAATACTATCGAATATACCAGCCTCCGCGAGCGCGTCTGTAATGCGTAATATCCGGCTCTCATGCGTAAGTGGCGATGGGTATATATGGATATTGAGCATCAGACGGATTTAGCCCGGTTCCTCAGGTAGCTACGCAGCCCAGACAGTCCCTCAATGAAATTATTCCTGTTCGAGTAATCCGTGTGCTTCTTGTTCGGCTTGTCGATTAGGTGCTGAAGCTGGCCCCGATCAAGGCCAAATTTTTTCACTACAAAATCCATGTCTTGATCGAGATCGTTGTCGGCATAAGGGTTTTTCACCAATTCAACGATGCCCTGCTCGCGGCTGAGCTGTCCAGCACAGACGAGCGCGGATAGATGCGCACGCCGCTTGTCAAAACCGAATTTCGTGGGCAGATAGTAACCCTGATACCAGCGCGTATAGATAGACTCGTAGTGTTTTCCGCCGTAGTACTGCCAATTAAGCTCTCGTTTCATAGTCTGGACAGCTTTGGCCTTATCGTACTCAACGTAGTTGAGCAGATTTACCATTTTATAGCTTCCCGAAAGAATCCTGGCAGAGAACGATGCCAGTGATACCTGAGGGAATGTTTTCAAAGGAACACGACCAAACTGCCGGTGGATCGCGCGAATATGATGCAAGTCGTGGCTGTAGTAAACCCATGAGATGGGCAGTATCCCTTCCGTTACCACATTGCTACCGTTGACAACATAGCGAACGCGGTTGCGGCGCGCTGTCTTCACTAATGTAGCAGTAATGGCGTGATCGGTTGGGATTTCGCAGTTGGGCACGGATGCTTTCAAGAACGAAAGTTGAAGATCACGGAATTCCTCCCAGTCGACAACATCAGTATGGAGATCGATTTGCAACCGATCAAGCGCATTTTTGATATTCGCGACGGCTAACTCCGAATTCCAGCCGTTGTCAAAATGCACTGCCAACGGACGAAGGCCCAATTGTTTGAGCTTATAAATCACAAAGGTGCTGTCCACTCCGCCGCTTACGCCGGCAATACAGTCATAGTCCTTTCCTTTGCCCTCTTTGACAATGCGTTCAACCAATGCCTCGAGAGCGAGCTCCGCTTCCGGGCCACGCCGAACCTCTTCGTCGACGCGAACGAAGTAACGATTGCAGTGATTGCAGTTCCCGTGCTCATCAAAGGCGATCTCGGGATCGGAGGTGTCCATCAGGCACCTGTTGCAGATCTGGTAGCGGCGGCTGCTGGAAAACTGGAGCATCATACCCTTAGAAGCCTAAAGAAGAGGATAAAGACGGTCGTGAAAACGATCCATCCTGATCCGGAGTTTATCGCGGTGAAGAAATTGGTCTCCATCATCGCGATGATGGCGGAGAGATTAAAGGGCACCGCCAACGGATGGCCGCGATAGATCAGAGAGACAATGGCATAGAATATGCCGCTCAAGATACCCGCGAGCACAAAGCCGGCGGCGCCAAAGTTTGCATATTCGGTCATGAACGACGCCGCGTTAAGGCTACCCTTCATACCTTGAGCGACGTTCTCAGGGTAGTACCTTCCATATAACTTTTCGGGAATATGGACATAATCGCACCCCAGGATCTTGGCACCCGGCCGATAGCCACAGCCCTTCTCCCGGCTCGAGACATCTCGATAGGCAGAAAACCATTGATCCATAACGCGAGCTGGGACAATCGCGACACGATCAAATAACGCATAACTCGCGGATGTGGATCTCCAGCCAGTCAACTCGGGCTGTAGCAGACTTTTATCGAGATCTAATGCACCTTCCTCAGCTGGAAATATATCGCCGAGGAATGCAAGATTTTGGCGAATAGACGGCGCTGAGACCGCGGTCAGAAGCCCCATTAGTAGAACTAAAATGCCTGTGTTAACAGCGACGGAACGCCACGCTTTCAAGTATATTGCCAGAAAGATCACAGGAAAAAGAAAGTATATGGGCAAGACTCGAACAAAGAGGGCGACGCAATAAAACGAGCCGACCGCGAGAATGGCCCAAAATATTTTTGAGCGATAGTAAAATGCAATTGCCAGGAGTGCGGGGCCGAGCGCCTTAACACTGTAGTCGCTAGCGTAGCGCATCCAGGGCGGCAGTGAAAAATATGCAGATTGGCGTATGATCGAAATCTTGATGTCGTCTTGCTGCCTGAACGCCTCAAGCACGGGAACGTATCCGAGTGTCCAAATATGGCCCACCACCTCGGCAGCGTATGCCAAAGTCAATATAATCAACAGCCAGAAACCCGCTTTAGTGTATTTAGCCGGATTGGCTTCCGCCGAATAAACTGGCAGTCTTACACGAAACAACCATCGCAGAGCCAGATATACAATCGCCGCGGTGAACCAAACCGCGAGTATTCCGAGAGGAAGACTTTTGCTGCCACCTTCGGACAGTTGGAATGCGGCGCTTATCGCCGCAAGCCAGAACATGGAAACGCTATAGAGTACGAAAACCGGGTTGCGTGAACGAACCGAAACCATGCCCTGTCCTACAGACGAGTGAACATGCGCTTCACCTTCAAGCCCATGTCAAACAAAGCTGCGTTCGATGCGTAATCAGAATATAGTCTGCTGGGCTGCGCGAAGATTGCATCAAGTTCCAGTTCTGAAACGCCTAACTTTTTGGCAACGAATGCTTTGTCTTGCTGCTGCAGATCACTGTCGTACGTTGGCCGGCCGAGTTCTTCCAATGCAGCCTCCCGTGACGCTTGACCTGAATTAATCAGAGACGATAGGTGCGCTCGCCGCTTGTCATAACCGAATTTTACAGGAAGATAGTACCCCTGAAAAAAGCGCGTGAATACTGACTCGTAGTGCTTGCCACCATAGTCGCGCCAATCCAATTCTTTGATAATAGTCTTTTTCGCGCTGAATTTGTTATATGGGAGATAGTTTAGAATCTTAACGGTCTTGATCCGCCGAACGTAGGGATACCAGATATATTGGCTAAAAAAGCCCATTGTCGGGTAGTCCCGAAGTGGAGCCCTACCGAACTTGCGGTGGATATCTTTCAGGTGCCTTAGGTCGCCTGACTGATGTCCCCATGCCGATGGCAATATGAATTCGGTTGCGTAGTTACTACCGGACAGGATGTACTTGATCTTATGCCGAGCAGCCTCACGATAGAGAATCGCTGGAAATGCATGGTCGGTGGGAATATCGCAGTTCGCGACCGATGCTTTGAAAAAGGCGAGCTGCAAATCGCGCATCTCGTCCCAGTTTACGACATGGGTAAAAAGGTCGATGTTGAGCTTCTTGACGATATTTTCAATGTTGTTTACTGCAAGCTCTGAGTTCCAGCCGCTGTCAAAATGAACAGCCAGCGGACGCAATCCGTGCTTCTTGGCCATGAAGGCGACGTAGGAACTATCGACCCCTCCGCTAAGCCCCATAATGCAGTCATACTCTTGATTGCGGCCATCATGCTTGATACGGTCCAGAATGACACCAAGCTCGCCTTCGCGCTCACCGCGATCGGCCTTATCGATGATGTTTCTGACCATGCGATCATAGCGCAAGCAGTGGCTGCAGAGCCCCTGGTCGTCGAAAGAAATTTCCGGATCGGATGTATCCATGACGCAACGGATACAAATCTTATAGGCTCGGTCACTGCCAGTGAGTGCATTTTCTGAAGTAGGCAAAGCAGCAGCATCGGCATTTTTCATTTCTAAAGCCATTCCAGCTCCGACTGGTCGGGGTAATTGATCAACACAGCTTTGTGTTTGCCGTGGAATACAAACATGCTGCCCGCAGCCGCAGCGGAAACATGAGCCTCCCCAATCGCCCGTTGCATGTGTTCCAGGCTACCAGCTCCGCCGCAAGCGATGACAGGGGTGTTAACGGAGCCTGTAATCTTTTTCAACAGGTCAATGTCGTAACCAGACATGGTCCCATCGCGGTCTATTGAATTGACGAGGATTTCTCCAACACCGAGATCGGCTAGGGCCGCCGCATAGCGGACCGGATCTTCTTTGGTGTTAGTCTTGCCGCAATTAATCCAGACCTCATAGCGACCCAGCAGCGTTCTTTTTACGTCAATGGCCGCAATGATGCTCGAACTTCCAAACGTGTCGCAGCTTTGTTTCACGAGCGTCCGATCGATAAAAGCCGCAGTATTTAAGCAAATTTTCTCAATCCCAATCCGATGCAGGCGGCGAACCTGCTCGATCGACGTGACAGCGCCTCCATAGGAGAGAGGCATGAAGCATTCGCTGGCAATATCCCCGATCAATTCGTAGTTCGGCTCTCGTTTTTCGGGCGTCGCGGTGATATCAAGCAGGATCAGCTCATCAACTTCCTTTTCATTAAATATCTTGACCGCATTAATGGGATCACCAACGTACTTAGGGTTCGCGAACCTGACGGTCTTGTAAAGTCCGCCGCCCCGGAGGAGGAGGCTCGGGATTATTCGTGCCTTCAGCATGTCGTAAATCTCTCTACAAAATTGCGGTAGACCTGAAGACCATACTTGTGACTTTTCTCAGGATGGAACTGAAGAGATACGACATTCTTTGACGCCAATGCGCTTGCAAACCTGTAGCCGTGCACGGTGGATCCGATCTCTATTCCGGGCTCCTCCGCAATCATGTGATAGGAATGGACGAAGTAGAACCGCATCGGCTGCGCAACGCCGTCAAAAATACCGCCGCCTTCGCCTTCTGGCGTCACCGAATTCCATCCCATATGTGGAACACGAATTTTCCGACCTTCTTCGGTATGTTTGAATCGGACTAGGTGAGCGTTGAGCCATCCGAAGCCGGGAAGCACGCCCTCTTCACTTCTTTTCGTCATCAACTGCGCACCAAGACATACGCCCAGGATGGGCTTGCGCTTTTCAATAACTTCTTCGTTGAGGACGTCATAAAGACCATAATCATGAAGGGTGCGCATGGCTTCGTCGAACGCACCAACCCCTGGCAGCACCAGCTTATCTGCCTTGCGCAGCGCTTCCGGGTCCCGTGAAACATCACACTTCGCGCCGACTTTTTTCAGCATATTGAGGACCGAGCCGACTGTCCCCGTGTTGTAATCCACAACAATGATCACGCCAATTTTCCTAGATTAGGTAAATGCTATCACGTCTTTTCGGCAGTTCCACGCAATCGCGAGAGCAGCTACCGCTGCTATAACAATCGCTGAGATTCCTGATACCAATGATGCTCCGCTTACCGCCTTCAGAGCCATGAACACAAGGTAAAACAGCGCAAATGCAAGCATACTTCCAATAATTGTGCTTTTAAGCTTTCCGAGGGGAAACTTCGCTATCCGAAAAATAGAGATGAGGTATGCGAATTGATAGATCGTATTGCTAACCGCGTAAGCGACGACGCCCCAAAATGGTGACGATGTGGAAGTTAGGACAGCAGCCAAAGCTACGATCATCGACGTATCTGCAATGATTTGGACCGCGAAGGATACGCCCTGGCGACCGTGTACTTCAAACAGGCGCTCAGGCCAACCTGTTTGTGTGGACACCCATGCCGCGGGCGCGAGCACCATCGCAAAAGCGCCGGCTTCACGCCAAGTGGAGCCAAAGACAACGCCGAAAAAATCATCTCCCCACGCGGCACAGAAAGCAAAGGGAGCCGCTGTCACAAGAAGTCCGGTTCTGATCAGCGTGACTGTCATATCGTGGAGCCGCACGGTTCCCTTCAGCGCCACAGCTTCACGATAGAACACCTGGCTCAGTGCATTCGAAATCAGTAATGTCGGCGCGAGCACGATCGTCCGCGCCATGCCATAAAGGCCGGCCGCAGACACCGCAGCCGTCGCGGAGAAGATCAATATCGGAGCTTCTCGCGAGAGGCTTCCTATGAGGCTATATGGTGTGTTGAAGACCAAGAACTGCCAATACCTCCTCACTGCACCGAGCATTTTGGAAGGCTCAAAGTGACGAAGGACTGAAAAAAAATCGCGCCCATGCTCTCGCAGCAGTCCAATCGTACCCGCCGCTTGACCAATCAACTTTGATATTGATAGTCCCAGCGTCCAGCCTGAGGCAATAGCGCCGAGAGCTAGCGCCGATAGAATGTAACTCACTTGATTTATAACGTTGCCGGTTGCGACAGTACGAAAACGTTTCGCCCGCGACGCGAACGCAGAGAGGATTTGGAATCCAACAACGCTGATCGTCAACAGCGGGAGGATCCATATCCACAACGCATCTCCAGGGTGACCGAAGGCTGAGGCAATACCCTCACCCCAGCCCAGAGCAACGAGACAGAATATGGCGGCCATGAGCGTCGTTAGGGCAAGGATGACGGCCGCAATGTCCTTAGCCTCGTCGTCATCCGGTGAAAGCACCATTGCCAGATCGAGCCGCAACGTGGCGGGCACGACGCATATAGTTGTTATTCCCATCACCAGTGTCTGCAGCCCGAATGCGTCGGGCGAGTAGAGCCTTGCCAAGGCAGGAGACAGAATAAGCGGTATCGCCTGAGCAAAGACAGTGCCTGTCAGCATAGCCAACGCGTTTGATCGGAAGCTCATCAGGAGCCTACAATTTCCGCAACAATCCTCTTGCTTGCTGCGCCATCACCATATGGTGCTGCGGATTGACGGCGTATCGGCGCGTTATCCCAAACGGCGTTTACGATCCTGTCGCGGGATGCGCCCGTGATCGTATTCCACCCAAGCTCCACGGTTTCAACCCATTCAGTTTCGTCCCGCATCGTGATGCAAGGCACATTATAGAAAAACGCCTCCTTCTGCACACCACCGGAATCGGTAAGAATGACTTTCGCCGACCGTTCCAAAGCGACCATGTCCAAGAAGGGCAATGGATCAGTAACCAGAACATCTTTCATATACTCTGACAGACCATACTGGTCCAAGAGCTTCCGCGTGCGAGGATGCAATGGAAATACGACCTTGATTTGCTGTGCGAGCTCTTCAAGGGCACGGATAATTTCGGTCAGACGCGCGCTGTCGTCGGTATTTTCAGCCCTATGACAGGTCACGAGGATAAAGTTCCCCGGCGACAAGTGATATGCGTCCAGCACCCTGGAATGCTGCGCCTTTTCTCCAAAAAACAGCGCTTGGTCGTACATAACGTCACCCACATTAAAGACGTTATCTGTCATCCCCTCTGTTTTGAGATTTTCAACAGCAGTATCAGTCGGGCAGAAAAGCAGTTTCGAGATCCGGTCTGTAACGACACGGTTTACTTCCTCCGGCATCCTCATGTTGAAGGATCTTAGCCCTGCTTCCACGTGCGCAACAGGAACGTGAATTTTTGCCGCAGCAAGAGCTCCTGCTATCGTCGAATTGGTGTCACCATAAACGAGAAGCCAGTCTGGCTTCTCGTCGAGAAGGACCTTCTCGATACCTGCCAGCATTCGGCCAGTCATCTCGCCATGCGTGCCGCCAGCCACGCCCAGATTATATCTTGGTTCTGGGATTTCGAGTTCATCGAAAAAAACCCGGGACATCTTCTCGTCGTAGTGCTGACCAGTGTGAATCATGACTTCCCTGACACCTTGATCAGCAAGATCCTGGATAACGCGTGATATTGCTGCTGCTTTGATAAACTGCGGACGCGCGCCCACTACCGTCAAAATTTTCATATAGAATTGCCTCGGGGATCTGGGTTGGCGTCTCTATACAGGCAAGGAAATTTGTTGACAACTCTGCCCTACAGGGGATCGCATCCGCTTTCGAAAGACGGCGAATGCGCCAACTGCTTAAACTTGCAATTTCGTCTGAACCATGATTGTTGACTGCTCCCAGAATACAGTAGTGACGGGTAAGGATTTTAACGTTGAACGTTGAGCTTGTTCAAAAGCTGAAGGCCAAAAAGGCAACGATTGGCATTGTTGGGCTAGGTTATGTCGGTCTACCACTGATGCTTCGATACTCCGAAGTTGGCTATAAGGTCGTCGGGTTTGACATCGATCCGGTAAAAGTGAACACCCTGCATGCGGGCCACAGCTATATCGAACACATTGCAGAATCCTCTATCGCCGGCGCGCTTGCGAAGGGGTTTCAGGCCACAACTGATTTCTCGCGTGCAGGCGAAGTTGATGCCCTCATCATCTGCGTGCCAACACCGCTTAATAAATATCGAGAGCCAGATCTCAGCTTCGTCATTGGTACGGTGGACACCCTCGTGCCACATCTGCGTCGGGGTCAGATCGTCTCCTTGGAAAGCACGACGTATCCCGGAACGACTGACGAAGAATTGCGACCAAGGATCGAGAAGGCTGGCCTAAAGGTCGGTGAGGACATTTTCCTCGTATTTTCGCCCGAGCGTGAGGATCCCGGAAACGCCAGCTTCACGACAAAGACCATTCCGAAGATCTGCGGGGGCGATACGGCGGCGTGCCTTGAGACGGGCCTGGCACTCTACGGGCACGTTATTGACCGCGTCGTGCCTGTGAGTTCAACGCGTTCTGCCGAGCTCACGAAGCTCTTGGAGAACATCCACCGCGCTGTAAACATCGGCCTTGTCAACGAGATGAAAGTCGTAGCCGACAAAATGGGTATCGACATACACGAAGTGATTCGTGCCGCAGCAACAAAGCCATTTGGCTTTGTTCCCTATTACCCAGGACCAGGACTTGGGGGACACTGCATTCCGATCGACCCTTTCTATCTGACGTGGAAGGCGCGCGAATTTGGCGTTCATACTCGCTTTATCGAGCTGGCGGGCGAAATAAACTCCTCCATGCCGGACTACGTGATTGCAAAGATTAATGCCGCCCTCAACAAGGTCGGTCGATCCGTGAGCGGTAGCCGTGTCCTAGTACTGGGCATAGCTTACAAGAAAAACGTCGATGACATGCGGGAATCTCCGTCGGTGACCATCATGGAGAAGCTTCGTGATCTTGGAGCAGAAATCTCTTACAGCGACCCTCATATTCCGACTTTTCCGAAGATGCGCGAGCATCATTTCGATCTTTCAAGCGTGCAGCTGACGCGCGAAAATGTTGCCGCGTTCGACTGCGTCGTGCTGGCAACTGACCATGATCGGTTCGATTATGCGCTGATTGCAGAGAGTGCAAAACTAATCGTTGATTCTCGCGGCCGCTATCTTGAACCGAGCCAGAAAATTACAAAGGCCTAACATGCGACGTTATTCTCCTGGGATACTTGACCGGAAAGTCCGTTTCGCTCTCGTGGGATGCGGTCGCATTGCGGCCAATCATTTCGGCGCGCTGGAGAAACACGCCGATCGCGCCGAACTCGTCGCTATTTGCGATATCGATCCGGCGGCACTTGAAGCTGCCGCCAAGCGCACGGGTGCACGCCCCTATTCCAGCCTTGATGATATGCTGGACCACACCAACGCGGATATCGTCATACTGACGACGCCAAGTGGTTTGCATGCTGAACAGACAATCAAGATTGCAGCAAGCGGCAAGCACGTCATGACAGAAAAGCCGATGGCTACCCGCTGGAAAGATGGCCTTAGTATGATTAAGGTTTGTGATGATGCAAACGTGCGTCTCTTTGTCGTCAAGCAAAATCGCCGGAATGCCACGCTCCAGCTGGTGAAGCAGGCCATCGAGCAAAATCGTTTTGGCCGCATTTATATGGTCAACATCAACGTATTCTGGACCCGTCCACAGGAATATTACGATAGTGCGGCGTGGCGAGGCACGTGGGAGTTTGACGGCGGCGCCTTGATGAACCAGGCAAGCCACTACGTCGATCTTCTTGACTGGCTCATTGGCCCGATCGAAAGCTTGCAGGCCTACACCGGTACATTGGCGAGAAATATTGAAGTTGAGGATTCAGCCGTCGTCAGCGTCAGATGGCGTTCCGGCGCATTGGGTTCTATGAACGTCACAATGCTGACCTTTCCCCGAAATCTAGAAGGCAGTATCACAATCCTCGGGGAGAAGGGGACCGTTCGATTGGGTGGCGTGGCCGTAAACGAAATTCAGCATTGGGAATTTGATACCCCCCACGAGAGTGATGCCAAGGTTCAGGAAGCAAGTTACGAGACGACCTCGGTTTACGGTTTTGGTCACCCTCTGTACTACGACAATGTCATCAATGTCTTGAGGGGCGAGGCAGAACCTGAAACAGATGGGAGAGAAGGCCTTAAGTCGCTGGAAGTTCTGATCGCAGCTTATCTTTCGTCACGCGACGGAAAGCGTGTCGCGCTTCCTCTGGATTACTGATAATGGCGCCGCAAATACATCCAACAGCGATTGTCGATGAGGGAGCACGTATCGGTGACGAAACGCGTGTTTGGCATTGGGTTCACGTGTGCGGAGGTGCCCGGATCGGGGAAAAGTGCTCTTTAGGGCAAAATGTCTTCGTTGGAAACGACGTTGTCATTGGCAATAACGTCAAGATACAGAATAACGTATCGGTTTACGACGCTGTAAGTTTGGAGGACGATGTATTCTGCGGCCCGAGCATGGTCTTCACAAATGTCTACAATCCACGTGCCTCGGTCAGTCGCAAGAACGAATATCGAAAGACGACAGTTCGCAAAGGAGCCACACTCGGCGCCAATTCGACGATCATCTGCGGAACAACGATCGGCGAACACGCCTTTGTCGCTGCCGGTGCCGTCATCAATCGCGACGTCCCAGCCTACGCCCTGATGATGGGCGTCCCAGCTCGCCGTCGAGGCTGGATGTGCAGTTGCGGGCTGACCTTACAAGGAACGGAGGATGTGAGCTGCGAATGTGGCTTGCGCTATCGTATAAATGAAACAACGTGTAGGCCACTCTGATGTCCAAAATCGAATTCATTGACCTCAAAGCGCAATACCGCGACCTCAAAGGCATCGTTGACCGCCGTATTCAAGCTGTTTTGGATCATGGCCAGTTCATCATGGGTCCAGAAGTGCGAGAGCTCGAACAGCGACTGGAAAGCTTCACCGGCTCGAAACATTGTATTACTGTTTCATCTGGCACTGAAGCCTTGCTAATTTCTCTTATGGCATTGGATGTAAAGCCCGGAGACGAAGTCATTACATCGCCGTTCACTTTTATTGCTACAGCCGAAGTTATTGCTTTGCTCGGCGCGGTACCAGTGCTTGTTGATGTCGATCCGGATACCCTCAACCTGAATGCCGGGGAAGTTGAAGCAGCCATAACTGCCCGAACGAAGGCGATCATGCCGGTCTCCCTTTACGGCCAAGTGGCCGATATGGATGAGATCAACGAGATTGCCGGACGAAACGGCAATATCCCGGTTATCGAGGACGCAGCTCAAAGTTTTGGCGCCACATATAAGGGCCGAAAGTCTTGCAACGTGTCGACAATCGGATGCACAAGCTTTTTTCCAAGTAAACCTCTCGGGTGCTATGGTGACGGTGGCGCCATTTTCACCAACGATGACCGCCTTGCTAAAGTGATGCGCGAGATTCGCGTTCACGGTCAGGAGCGCAGATATTACCACACGCGTATCGGCGTTGGTGGACGCATGGATACTCTGCAATGTGCTGTCGTGCTGGCGAAGCTTGAGCGATTCGATTGGGAGATCGAACAGCGTATACTGGCCGGAGAGCGATACCTCTCGCTTCTTGCCCGACGCAGCAATGCCAAAGCACCGACTGTTGGAGCAGATAGATCATGTGTGTGGGCACAGTTCACCGTCCAGGTCGAGAATCGTAGCGAAGTTATTGCAAAGCTCTCGGCAGCTGGCATACCGACAGCTGTCCACTATCCTATTCCGCTCCATAAGCAGCCGGCGTACGAAAGCATATGCCGCGTTCATGGAAGCGTCGCGCGTTCGGAATACGCAGGTGCGACTGTTCTTAGCCTGCCTATGCATCCCTATATCGAAATCGAGACACAGCGCGTGATCATCGAGGCTTTAGGATAGGGCCGTGCACGTCTTTACTATATCGTTCGCGATTCACTTTCGCGCTAGCAGCCGACGACATCCTCGTCGGCTGAAGTTCCTCGCATAAACACCATCATCTGCGGCGGCACTGTTGCCAACGGGCCTGCGCGCCTAGGCTGTAACATATTTCAAAAGCTGTTCCACCACGCCGAGATAATCATTTTTTGCATAGCGCCAAGCGCCCTCGCACACCATCGGCGATAAACTCGGGATTGGCCGTCATGAAGACGACGGAAATGCCATGGTCTTCGGCGAGCTGCAGGGCGCAGCCCGAGGGCGGCTTCGCAACCTGACGCAAGGTCTGGGACATGCACCCCCATATTCTCGATTGTCATTTCGAGATCGAGGGCGATCAATAGATCGTCTTCGACGATCAGGTGAGGCCTCGGAAGCGAGCGTAGCGATGGCCGTGAAGCTGCTTGGCGTCGGCGAAGGAGCGCTCGACCGTCTCCTTGCGCCGCTTATAGATCGCCTTGCCCCAAGGGTGAGCCGGTTGGTGTCGGTGCGCTCGCGGGCGTACCGATGAACAGAGCCTTGAACATCAGCGTCGGATCGAGCGCCGGCCGGCCGTTGTCGGCACAGTAAAGCCCCGCCACACGCTCATGGATGAAGGTGAAGTCGATCACCGCGTCGACCTTGCGAAGCAGGTGATCCTTCGGCACCAGGCCGTCGAGCGTCACCATCTCGAGCGCCGTCTGTTCGGGAGCGGGTTTCTTCAACATATCCCAATGAATCACAAACCCCTCGACGAGGCCAGGGGTTTGTCAGCAGTCTGAAGGGCCGGTTTTCCGGCCGCCTTCAGAGTCCAGGTTCCGGAGAGTTCTCAGCCCTTAGCCTTCAACACCAAAACCGGATCCTTGCTGTAATCGGTCGGGAAGATTTCTCTCAAATTCTCGATCTTCGGCAGATCGTTGTAAGCGATATAGGGATAGGTCGGGTTCAGCGTCAGGAAATCCTGGTGATACTGCTCGGCCGGGTAGAAGCCGGTATAGTCGGTGACCTTGGTGACGATCGGCTGTTTGAAGACGTGCGCCTTGTCGAGCTGGGCGATATAGGCTTCGGCGACCTTGCGCTGCTCGGGATCCGCGATGAAGAGTGCCGAGCGATATTGTGTACCCTCGTCCGGTCCCTGGAAATTGAGCTGCGTCGGATTGTGGGCGACCGAGAAGAAAATCTGCAGGAGCTTGCCGTAGCTCACCTGTTTCGGATCGAAGGTAACCTGCACAGATTCGGCATGACCGGTCGTGCCCGTGCTGACGGTCTCGTACTGGGCAGTCGACGCTTCGCCGCCGGCATAACCGGAAACGGCACTCCTGACACCTTTCACATGCTGGAAGATGCCCTGGACACCCCAGAAGCAGCCACCGGCGAAAACGGCGGTTTCCATGCCGGACTTGCCGGCCTCGTCAACGACCGGCGCCGGTATGACGACGGCATCTTCGGCTGCGCGGCTGGCGATCGTACCAAATCCGAGCGACAGAGCCGCGGTTGCGACGAGCGCGGCAAAGATCTTTCCTGGCGTGCGAATGGACATGGGACTACCTCCGGAGACAGTGTGGGAAAATCCTTGCCGATCGGCAAGAAAGCCGCAAATCACAAGCCGTTCACTCACGCCGATGTGACGATTGCACGAAAGCGAATGTGCGGAACTGAGACAGACCGCGAGGTGAGTTGACAATTTCTCGAGGAGTGAGGAGAGTGCCGCCGGTTCAGAGCCAGCATCCGGGGGGACCAATGTCTGTGCGCTCGTTCTTCGCTTTTTCCGCCATCGCCGTATCTATGATTTTTTCAGGCCCGCCGGCTTTTGCCGCCGAGGCCAAGCGCGATATCGTGACCGTCAAGGATGCCGATTATTTCGGCTTCGACCTGCGCACCGAGCAAAACCTCTCGCTCGATCAGTGCAAGGCCGCCTGCATCGGCGACAAGAGCTGCAAGGCCTTCACCTATAATCCCAAGGTGAAGTGGTGCTTCCTCAAATCCGACTTCAAGACGATGAATGCCTTCCCCGGTGCGATCGCAGGCCGAATCGTCGAAACGACTGCTGCCGCCACGCCGCAAGAGCCGGACATCGGTGCTGCCCCCCGCCTGTCCTTCCTCTCCAACGATCTCGTCCAGCAGGCGCGCGATTTTCGCAACGACCTGGCACTGACCGACGACCAGCAGGGCCAGGGCGTCGATAGCCTGACGGCGAGTGCGCGGCTTGATCTGACCGGCGGCAATCTTGCCGATGCGCTGAAGGCCTTCCACGGTGCTCTGTCGATCACCCCTGACGACAGCGATCTCTGGGTCGAGACGGCGCGCGCCGCCACCTCGCTCGGCGCGCCTGATAGCGGCATTTTCGGCCAGGCGGTCATCGATGCGCTGAACGGTTACCAGCTGACGCGCACCACCAATAAGCGGGCCGATGCGCTGGCTGTGCTTGCCAAGGCGCTCGAAAAGAATGCCAATTATCGCGATGCGCTCAATGCCTACAAGGCGAGCCTAGCTCTTGTCGGTGCAAAGGACGTGCAAGCGGACTACCTGCAGCTCAAGGAGACACAAGGTTTCCGCATCACCGAACATACCGTCGATGCCGATAGCGCCACACCGCGTGCCTGCGTCACCTTCTCGGAGGCGCTCGTCAAGACGGTCGATTACACGCCATTCGTGACGCTGAACGGCGAGGCGCCGAAAGCACTCGAAGCCAAGGACAAGCAAATCTGCGTCGAAGGCCTCACGCACGGCGAGACCTATAAGATAGGCTTCCGTACCGGCCTGCCCTCCTCGGTCGACGAGGTTTTGGAAGCCCCTGTTACGATCGATGTCTATATTAAGGACCGCAGCCAGATGGTCCGCTTTACCGGCGACAGCTTCGTGCTGCCGTCGACGGCGCGCCGCGGCATCCCGATCGTCACTGTCAATATGGCGTCCGCCAACCTGAAGCTCTACCGCATCGGCGATCGCGGCATCGCGCCCCTCCTGACCGGTTCGCAGTTCCTGACGCAGCTTGACGGTTACAGCGCCCAAAACATCCAGGACCAGAGTGGCGAACTCGTCTGGCAGGGTTCGATCGAGGTCGCCAACGAGCTCAACAAAGACGTCGTCACTAGTTTTCCGGTCGACGAGGCGCTGCCCGAGCGCAAGCCCGGCATCTATGTGATGGTCGCAACCCCGCCGACCGGCCCGGTGCAGGAGTGGGATTCGCAGGCCACACAATGGTTCCTCGTTTCCGATATCGGTATTTCCACCTATGCCGGCACCGACGGGCTGAACGTCTTTGCCCGGTCGCTCGCTTCCGCCAAGCCCATGGCGGGCGTCGAGCTGCAGCTCCTCGCAAAGAACAATGAAGTCCTTGGCACGGCAACAACCGATCAGAACGGCCGCGCCACGTTTACGGCCGGGCTGATCCGCGGCACGGCAGCACTCACCCCCGCCGTCATCACCGCCAAGAACGGCACGTCGGATTATGTCTTCCTCGACATGACGCGCGCCGGTTTCGATCTTTCCGACCGCGGCGTCACCGGCCGCGCCGCGCCCGGTGCCATCGATGTCCTGCCCTGGACCGAGCGCGGCATCTACCGCGCCGGCGAGACCGTGCATGCCGCCGCCCTTGCCCGCGATACCGATGGCAAGGCGATCGAGAACCTGCCGCTCACCTTCATCTTCTCGCGCCCTGATGGCGTCGAAGACCGGCGGATCGTCAGCCAGACGAGCAATCTCGGCGGCTATCAGGTGGAGCTGCAGACGCAGGAAGCCGCCATGCGCGGCACCTGGACGATGAACGTCTATACCGATCCGAAAGGCTCGCCGATCGCCACCAAGACTTTCCTCATCGACGATTTCGTGCCCGATCGCACCGACATGGAGATCAAGACCGATTCCAAGGAAATCGGCACGGATACGGCCGCCACGATCACCATCTCGGGCAAGTATCTTTATGGCGCGCCGGCGGCCGGTCTCACCATAGAAGGTGATGTCGTCGTCAAGCCGACGCGGACCAACGCATCCTACCCCGGCTATCAGTTTGGCCTTGCCGACGAGGAGGCGAGCGAGGATTCGCGCCAGCCAATCGACGGATTGCCGGAGCTCGACGAGAACGGCGAGGCTTCGACCGATCTGACGATCGGCGAACTGCCGGCAACGACCCAGCTTTTGAATGCGACCGTCTATCTGCGCATGCAGGAGCCGGGCGGGCGCGCCATCGAACGCTCGCTGGAGATTCCGGTCAAGACGGATGAGGCCGCGATCGGCATCAAGCTGGAATTCGATGGCGATCTGCCGGAGAATGCGCTCGCGAATTTCACGGTCATCGGTCTCGACACCCAGGGTCGAAAGCAGGAGATGAAGGGCCTGCGCTGGAAGTTCTACAAGCTGCGCCGTGACTATCAGTGGTATCGCGAGGGAACGGCCTGGAAATACGAGCCGACCTATACGCCCGTAGAGGTCGCTTCCGGCTCGGTGGATGCGACGGCTGCCAATGGCGGCAAGATCCAGGCACCGGTCGAGTGGGGCCGCTACAGGCTCGAGGTGGAAAGTCCTGATGCCGATGGCCCGACCTCCAGCGTCGAATTTGATGCCGGCTGGTTCGTCGCCTCGACTTCGACCGAGACACCCGATGGTCTCGAAATCGCGCTCGACAAGGACAGCTATAAGGTCGGCGAGACGGCCAAGCTCAAGGTCACGTCTCGCTATGGCGGCGAGCTGATGATCACGGCAGGCACGGAAAACCTGATTGCCGTGCAAAACGCCACGATGGGCGAGACCGGCGGCGAAGTGAATATTCCCATCACCGCCGACTGGGGTGCTGGCGCTTATGTGACTGCCACCCTCTTCCGCCCGGGCGATTCACTTGACACACATATGCCGGCGCGCTCGATCGGCATCAAATGGCTGAAGGTCGATCCGGCCGAGCGGGCGCTGCAGGTCAAGATCGATACGCCGGAAAAGATGCTCCCGCGCGGCCCCCTCGATATCGGCGTGCAGGTGGCCGGAGCCGGTGTGAATGAGGAGGCCTATGTCACGGTTGCCGCCGTCGATGTCGGCATTCTCAACTTAACGCGCTACGAACCGCCGAACCCGGAGGACTGGTATTTCGGCCAGCGCCAGCTCGGTCTTGAAATCCGTGACCTTTACGGCCGGCTGATCGACGGGTCGCTGGGGGCGACCGGCAAGCTGCGCACCGGCGGTGACGGCGGCGCAATCGCGCTGCAGGCAAGTCCGCCAACACAAAAACTCGTCGCCTTCTTCTCCGGTCCGGTCAGGCTCGATGCCGAAGGGAAGGCAAAGGTCAGCTTCGATGTCCCACAGTTCAACGGTACGGCTCGCGTGATGGCGCTCGCCTGGACGAAGACCGGCGTCGGTCACAGCGCCAGGGACGTCATTATCCGCGATCCTGTCGTCGTCACCGCGAGCCTGCCGAAATTCCTAGCCCCTGGGGACAAAGCCAATCTCAGGCTCGACATCGCCAATACCGATGCACCGGCAGGCGACTACAAGCTGACGCTGAAGGGCAACAGCGCGCTTACCATCGATGGGCCTGCCGAACAGACGCTGAAGCTTGAAGCCGGCGCCAAATCCGACCTGACGCTGACGCTCGTCGGCGGCGAGCCGGGCGATGGCAGCGTGGCGATCAACCTGTCCAATGCTTCCGGCCTGTCGCTGGATCAGGTGGTAGATGTGCCGGTTCGGCCGTCGTCGCTGCCGGTGACCGAACGCCGCGTCATTGCGCTCGCACCGGGCAAGAGCCTGACCGTCGACAAGAACCTGCTTGCCGACAGCGTGCTTCCCGGGGCTTCGATTGCCGTCAACGTCACACGCTCCGCCGCCTTTGATATTCCGGCTCTGCTGATGACGCTTGATCGCTACCCCTTCGGTTGCGCCGAGCAGACGACGAGCCGTGCGCTGCCACTGCTCTACCTTGCCGAAGTCGCCAAGCAGGCCGGCATGGATGAGACCGATGACGATGTCCACAAGCGCGTGCAGGATGCGATCTATCGCGTCCTGTCCTACCAGGCCTATGCTGGAAGCTTCGGTCTTTGGGGGCCGGATTCCGGCGATCTCTGGCTCGATTCTTACGTCACCGACTTCCTGACGCGGGCGCGCGAGCAGAAATATGACGTGCCGGACCGTGCGCTGGTGCAGGCGCTGGAAAACCTCCAGAATTCGCTCTCCTACACGACGGACGTGAAGGGCAAGGGCGATGAGATCGCCTATGCCCTCTACGTGCTTGCCCGCAACAAGAAGGCTGCCGTCAGCGACCTGCGCTATTATGCCGATACGATGATCAACGACTTTCCGACGCCGCTCGCCAAGGCCCATATCGCCGCGGCACTGGCGCTCTATGGTGACGCGATCCGTTCGAAGAACATCTTCGTGGATGCCCTGCAGATGTCGAAACAGGCGATGGTTACCCGCGTCAACTTCTCGCGCACCGACTATGGCTCGGTGTTGCGCGATGGCGCGGCGATTCTGGCGCTTGCCGCCGAAAGCCGGCCTGTTCCGCCTGTCATTCCAGACCTGGCCAAGGCGGTGGCACGCGAATGGAACCGCAGCAAATATACGAGCACCCAGGAACAGGCCTGGATGCTGCTGGCGGCGCGTGCACTGCAGAGTGGTGACGACGACCTAAAGATCAACGTCAACGGCGCTCAGCGGACCGGTGCCTATATGGCGAAGATGACCGGCGACGCTCTGATCGACCATCCGCTGACGCTGACGAGCGCCACGAGCGACACGGTCTCCGCCGTCGTCACCACGGTCGCCGCTCCCGTCAAGCCGCTGCCGGCTGGCGGCAACGGCTTTGCCATCGAGCGGACTTACTACACGCTCGACGGCGAGGAGGCGAATGTCAGCGAAGCGCAGCAAAATGAACGTTATGTCGTCGTGCTGCATGTGACCGAGCAGAATGACTGGGCGTCACGCATCGTCATCACCGACCTGCTACCCGCAGGCTTCGAGATCGACAATCCGAGCCTGGTCGACAGCGCCCAGATGACGAATTTCGACTGGATCGGCGAAATGTCGGCGGCCCATACCGAATTCCGCTACGACCGCTTCGTCGCCGCCTTCAATCGCGATGAAAATTCGGCGCGTGATTTTAACGTCGCCTATGTGGTGCGTGCCGTCACTCCCGGCGTCTACGATCATCCGGCAGCGACGGTCGAAGACATGTATCGTCCCGACCTCTCCGCCCGGACAGCAACCGGCAAGATGGAGGTCGTTGCGGCTCAACAATGAGGCGGTGGCAGAAGTTCGCGATCGGGGCTGCGGCCGGCATCGTCCTTGCCGGCGCTGGCCTGCTTGCGCTCGATGCCGCCGACCGGGCATTTCCGCCGCCGCTTCAGCACGCAGAATCCGTTTCGCCCGAAGTGCTCGATGCAGACGGGCAATTACTGCGCGCCTTTGCAACGCCTGAAGGGCGCTGGCGGCTGAAGACCGGCGTTTCCGATGTCGACCCGCAATTCATTCGCATGCTGGTCGCCTATGAGGATCAGCGTTTTTATGATCATCACGGCATCGATGTTTGGGCCCTCGGGCGCGCGGCACTGCAATTCTTGACCAACGGCCGAATCGTTTCCGGCGCCTCCACGCTGTCCATGCAGGTGGCAAGGCTGATCGAGCCGCGCGAGAGCCGGTCCTTTTCGGCGAAGCTCCTGCAAATCGCCCGCGCCATGCAGATCGAGCGACGGCTCTCGAAAGAGGAGGTCCTCGATCTTTATCTCACCCATGCACCCTATGGCGGTAATCTCGAGGGGGTGCGGGCCGCAAGCCTTGCCTATTTCGGCAAGGAGCCGAAGCGGCTGACGGTGGCCGAAGCCGCCCTCCTGGTCGCGTTGCCGCAATTGCCCGAAAAGCGCCGGCCGGACCGGAATGTGAAAGCCGCCGAAGCGGCGCGCAAGCGCGTGCTCGACCGTATCGCGGTGGCCGAGGTCGTCGGCGATGGGGAGGCCGAACGCGCCGAGGGTGTCGCCATTCCCGCCCGCCGTCTGCAGCTTCCGGCCCTTGCCGCCCATGTTGCGGAAGCTGCACTGCGCAAGGACCCGAAGGCCATCCGGCACCAGACGACGCTGAAGAGGCAGGTCCAGACCGGCCTTGAGTCGGTCGCGCGAGCCGCAACGATGAAGCTCGGGCCGAAGCTTTCGCTCGCTATGGTGATGGCGGACGCTCAGACCGGCGAGATCGTCGGCGAAGTCGGATCGGCCGATTATTTCGATGCCAGCCGCTCCGGCTGGATCGACATGACCCGCATGAGTCGATCGCCCGGCTCTACCTTGAAACCCTTTATCTATGGGCTGGCCTTCGAGCAGGGGCTTGTCAGCCAGGAAACGATCATCGAGGACCGACCGGCCGACTTCTTCGGCTATCGGCCGCGCAATTTCGATATGAGCTACCAGGGCGATGTCACCGTGCGCGAGGCCTTACAGCTTTCCCTCAACGTGCCGGCCGTCAAATTGCTAGACGCGGTTGGCCCCTCACGGCTCATGGTTCGTTTCCGTCGCGCCGATGTTCGACCCACCTTGCCTGCAAATGAGACACCGGGCCTGGCGATCGGGCTTGGCGGCGTCGGTATTACCCTGAAGGATCTCGTTCAGCTCTATACCGCACTTGCCAATCGCGGGCAGCCAGTCCGGATTGGCGATGGTGTCACGGGTGAGCCGGGCAAGATCGATGGCGAACCTCTGCTTGAGCCGGTCGCGGTCTGGAATGTCGCCGACATCCTCTCGGGCGTCATACCGCCAGCCGGCGCCCCTCAGCGCGGCATCGCCTACAAGACCGGCACCAGTTACGGCTATCGTGACGCCTGGTCGGTCGGTTATGACGGACGTTATGTGCTTGGTGTGTGGATTGGACGGCCTGACAATAGCGCCGTACCAGGATTGACTGGCTATGTGACGGCTGCCCCAATCCTTTTCGAGGCCTTGGCAAAATCCGGCATTGCCACGACACCCCTGCCCCGTCCGCCGGCGGGCGCTGTGCGCATTGCCCAGACGGAACTGCCGATCAGCCAGCGGCGTTTTGCGCTAACTGCCAGCGGGTTGCTTGCCACTTCCGGCCGAGAGGCGGCACCGCAGATCGTCTATCCGCCCGAGGGCGCTCATGTCGATCTCGGTGCCAAAGAGGGCGATCTTTCGCCGCTGATGCTGAAGCTACAGGGCGGCCGCGCCCCCTTCCGCTGGCTTGCCAATGGCAAGCCATTGCCCGACCTTTCACGCCGACGCACGCAAACCTGGATGCCCGACGGTGGCGGGTATTCCAAGCTGACGGTGATCGATTCGATGGGGCGTGCTGCAAGCGTGGGCGTCTTCATCGACTGAAGGAACAAAAGTCTTTTGCAACCGTTTGAAGGTGACCCTCCAAACGGCAAAACGACCCGATGACGCTGCCCTCCGCGACCTACCGGATTCAGTTCCGCAACGGCATGACCTTCGACAGTGCCTGCGAGCTCGTTCCCTATCTGAAATCGCTCGGCATCAGCCATCTCTACGCCTCGCCGATCTTTTCGGCGACCACCGGCTCGACGCACGGTTACGACATGACCGATGCCAATGAGATCGATCCGGTGCTTGGCGGCAGGGCAGGCTTCGATCGTCTGACGGCGGCACTTTCGAAAGTCGGAATGGAAGTGATCCTCGACATCGTACCGAACCACATGGCGGCGTCGCTGGAAAATGCCTGGTGGCGAAGTGTTCTCGAATTCGGAAGGCAAAGCCCTTTCGCAGACCATTTCGATATCGACTGGAGTGAACGGCTGACCCTGCCGCAGCTCGGTAAAAGCTTCGATGAGTGCCTTACCGAGGACGAACTGACGATTGTCGTCGATGAGGCGCGGGGCAATCTCGCCATCGCCTACTACGACACGCTTCTGCCGTTGAGCAGGCGAAGCTACGCCATGTTGGTGCAAAAGCTGGATGATCCGATCCTGACCGGGATGACGGAACTTGCGGGTTCTTCAGACGGTGACGCTTTGCATCGCGGCTTGCGCGATCTGATCTTCGAGGCTGGTGATTTCGCTCGCCTGAAGGAGGGACTGGCGGTACTTTCGCAGGACCAGCAGTTCATGCGAGAACTGCACAAAGCGCAGCATTGGCAGTTGCAGCCCTGGCAGGAGGCCTCCCGACATCTGAGCTACCGCCGTTTCTTCGAGGTGACGGGGCTGGTCGGCCTCAGGGTCGAGGATCCCAAGGTTTTCGAGGCAAGCCACCGGCTCGTGCTCGAACTGGTGCGGCAGGGCCAGGTGCAAGGCCTGCGCCTCGATCATATCGACGGGCTCGCGGAACCGACAGCCTATCTGCAGCGGCTGCGGCAAGCCGTCGGTACCGACACCTATATCGTCGTCGAAAAAATCCTTGGTGCGGGTGAGGAATTGCCCACTAGCTGGCCGGTGGAGGGAACGACGGGATACGAATTCATTGCTACCCTGAGCGAGCTTTTCGTCGAAAGCGGCGGCTTGCAGACACTGAATACGGCCTACCGTCGTCTGGCCGCCGGAAACGGAGATTTCGAGGAAGGGCGGCGCGCGGCGAAGACATTGATGGTCGAGCGCAATTTTGCCGGCGAGACGGGGCGCCTAACGCAGATTGCGCACGGCATCTTCCCCGAACTTGCCGAGGAGACGATCGCGCAAGCGATCCGAGAATTGCTGATCGCTTTTCCGGTCTACCGCACCTACGGGGCGGACGGGCCGCTTGATGCACGGGATGCTGCATTTCTGCAAACGGCAGTCGCATCAGCCGGCGGACATGTGCATGACTCCGAGACGCTCGAACGCATCGCGGCCATTCTGGAAGGCCCGGTTGACGATAACTCGGCGCGCGAATTCCGGATGCGCTTTCAGCAACTCTCCGGCCCGATCATGGCAAAGGCAATGGAGGACACTCTCTTCTACCGCTACAACCGGCTCCTGGCGATGAACGAGGTTGGTGGGGAGCCGGACCATGCGCCGGGTGGGGTCGACGCGTTTCATCTGATGATGAAAGACCGTCAACAATCCCAGCCGTTCGGTGTTTCGACAACATCGACCCACGATACGAAGCGCGGAGAAGATGCGCGTGCAAGGCTTTATATCTTGAGCGAGGGCGCCGATGTCTTTGCCAACGCAATCGAGCATTGGTGCAGGCTGAATGCGAGCCACCGCAAGGAATTGCCGGACGGGGCGGCACCTGAACCCAATATTGAGTGGATGCTCTATCAGGCGCTCGCCGGTGCCTGGCCGAAGGATTTCGATCGCCGCCATGCAGACGGCTTGCGCGAGCGTTTTAGCGACTACGTGGAAAAGGCTATCCGTGAGGCGAAACTGCGCACCGATTGGACAGCATCCAATAGCGATTATGAAGAGGCCGTCCGCTCCTATGCCGCCGCGCTCCTATCGCCAGAAAACGACGCCTTCTTGGAAGATTTCGCCCGAGTGATGCAGCCCTTTATCGAAGCCGGCTATATCAACAGCCTCTCGCAGACACTGATCAAGCTGACGGCGCCCGGCATCCCCGACATCTATCAGGGGGCGGAAGGCTTCGATTTCAGTTTCGTCGATCCTGATAATCGCCGCCCGCCGGATTTCGACAGGCTGGCCAACTGGCTTGCCGAGGGCGCTCCGATCGCAAGGCTGCAAGCCGAGGCGCTGAAGCAACGTGTCATCCAAATCGGCCTGAAGCTTCGGCTGCAGCACGAGGCACTGTTCACGCGCGGGGAATATCTGCCGCTTCTCGTCAACGGGACGAGGCGTGACCATGTTGTCGCCTTTGCCCGTCTGCTTGACGATGATTTTGCGATCACCGTCGTGCCACGGCTGATGTTCGGCTGGCTCGATCCCGGCGTGCTCTTTGCCGGTCCGGAATTCTGGGAGGATACGGCGATATCAGTGCCCTCGCCTCTCCATCGTCTCAAGGCCGATCTCCTGACCGGCAAGATGCTGGAGCCGGGAAGTGAGATATCACTCGCCGCCCTTCTCGGGGACCAGCCAGCGGCACTGATCGGGCCAGCCTGACATCAAAAACCTAGAAACTAAGCCAGTAAAAATCTTGTTGACCTTCCAGTTGCTGGAAGGTTCATAAAGCTGTCCGGATGCCAGAAAGGCATGAAAGGCACAGTATTATGGATAACAAGCACGACCATCATCACGGCCACGGCCACCACCACCGCGCAGACGGCGGACAATGCGGATGCAGCCACGATGAAAAACACCCAGATATGGTCGCGCGCGATCCCGTCTGCGGCATGGTGGTCGATCCCGATGCCGGCAAGCCTGCTATCGACTATGAAGGTCGCAGCTATCATTTCTGCAGCGATGGCTGCCGGAAGAAATTCGAGGCGGCACCGCAGGATTACCTGACTGCCAAGGACCCGGTCTGCGGCATGAATGTCGAGCGCGCCAGCGCCAAACATTTCCTGAAACACGACGGCGAGAAGTTCTACTTCTGCTCAGCTGGTTGCAAGGCGAAGTTTGAAGCCAACCCCGAGACCTATCTTCATGGAAAGAAGCATGCAGCAGCAGCCATGCCGAAAGGCACGCTCTATACCTGCCCCATGCATCCCGAGGTCATCAGCGACCACCCCGGCGACTGCCCGAAATGCGGCATGGCGCTGGAGCCGATGGGCATCCCACCCGAGGATGAAGGTCCGAACCCGGAGCTCGTCGATTTCACGCGCCGCCTGTGGATCAGCGCCATCCTGGCCGTCCCGCTCCTCGTCCTCACCATGGGACCGATGATCGGACTTGCCTTCCCGCGCGAGGCGCTTGGCGAACCCGTGGCGAGTTATGTCGAATTGCTGCTCGCAACGCCGGTGGTCCTCTGGGCAGCCCTTCCCTTCTTCCGCCGGGCTTGGGCATCGCTCGTCAACCGCAGCCCAAACATGTGGACGCTGATCGGTCTCGGCGTCGGCACGGCGTATCTCTATAGTGTCGTGGCGACCCTGGCGCCCGCTCTCTTCCCGCACAGTTTCCGCGGCCATGGCGGCTCCGTCCCTGTTTATTTCGAGGCGGCGGCCGTTATCGTGGCGCTCGTCTTCGTGGGGCAAGTGCTGGAATTGAAGGCGCGCGAGCGCACTGGCTCAGCGATCCGCGCACTACTCGATCTTGCGCCGAAAACCGCACGCCGCATTAATGCCGACGGCAGCGAGAACGACGTACCTATCGATGACGTTGAGGCCGGCGACCGCTTGCGCGTGCGCCCCGGCGAACGTGTGCCCGTTGACGGCTCAGTCATCGAGGGGCAATCCACGATAGACGAATCGATGATCACGGGTGAACCTTTGCCGGTCGAGAAGGTCAAGGGCGACGCACTGACCGGCGGCACGATGAACAAGAATGGTGCGCTGGTCATGACCGCCGAAAAGGTCGGCGCCGAGACAACGCTCTCACGTATCGTCGACATGGTAGCAAAGGCGCAGCGTTCGCGCGCGCCGATCCAGGGTGCCGTCGATCGCGTCTCGGCGGTCTTCGTACCGGCCGTTGTCGCAGCCGCCATTGCCGCCTTCCTCATCTGGTCCTTCGTCGGGCCGGAGCCGCGGCTTGCCAATGCACTGCTTGCCGCTGTCGCCGTGCTGATCATCGCCTGCCCCTGCGCGCTCGGCCTCGCGACACCGATGTCGATCATGATCGCCACGGGGCGTGGCGCACAGGAAGGTGTCCTGATCAAGGATGCCGAAGCGCTGGAGCGTTTTTCCAAGGTCGACACGTTGATTGTCGACAAGACCGGCACGCTGACTGAAGGCAAACCCAAGCTGACGGATGTGGCTGTATCATCGGGTGTTGACGAGGCGGATCTGCTGGCGCTTGCCGCAAGCCTCGAGCGTGGCTCCGAACACCCTCTGGCAGAGGCAATCGTCTCGGGTGCGGAAGAACACGGCCTCACTTTCAACGATGTCACTGGCTTCGAGGCAAAGACCGGTAAGGGCGTGTTGGGCAGGGTCGGTGGTATGTCCGTCGCGCTCGGCAATGCCGCGATGCTCGCCGAACTCGGCATCGATCCCTCGCCGCTATCCGAAAAGACCGAGGCGCTGCGCGGGGAAGGCAAGACCGTCATGTTCGTCGTGCTCGATGGCGGGCTCGCCGGTCTCCTCGCCGTTGCCGACCGCATCAAGCCGACGACGGCAGCGGCCATCAAGGCGCTGCATGACAGCGGACTGAAGATCATCATGGCGACCGGCGATAACGAACGCACGGCGCGCGCGGTGGCAAAAAGTCTCGGCATCGATGAAGTCCGTGCCGACGTCCTGCCCGAAGAGAAGAAATCGCTTGTCGATGAACTTCGCGCAAAGGGCGCCGTCATTGCCATGGCGGGTGACGGGGTCAATGATGCGCCGGCACTCGCGGCAGCCGATGTCGGCATCGCCATGGGCACGGGTGCCGATGTTGCGATGGAAAGCGCCGGCATTACATTGGTGAAGGGTGATCTTAACGGAATCGTGCGCGCAAGGCGGCTGGCTGAGGCGACGATGCGCAACATCCGCGAGAACCTCGGCTTTGCTTTCGGCTACAATGCCCTCGGCGTTCCCGTGGCAGCCGGTGTGCTCTATCCGATCTTCGGCCTCTTACTCTCGCCGATGATTGCCGCTGCCGCCATGAGCCTCTCCTCGGTTTCGGTCATCGGCAATGCGCTGAGGCTCAGGGTGGAAAAACTCTAAAGGAACCAGGTGATGAATATCGGCGAAGCTTCAGAACGGTCCGGCCTGCCTTCAAAGACTATCCGTTATTACGAGGATATCGGCCTCATCCGCCCCGATCGGGGCGGAAACGGCTACCGCGATTACGCGGCCTCCGATGTGCACAAGCTACGCTTCCTGCAGCGCTCGCGCGGCCTTGGCTTTTCGGTGGAGGAGTGTCGCCAGCTTCTGGCGCTCTACGAAGACAAGAGCCGGGCGAGCGCCGACGTCAAGGGAATCGCCGAGGCGAAGCTCTCGGAAATCGATCGCAAGATCCGCGAACTGACGGAGTTGCGGCATACGCTCGAACATCTCGTTCATGCCTGCCACGGCAATGATCGTCCCGACTGCCCGATCCTCGAAGAACTTTCGGACAGCGCAGGCTGACGGTGCGGCCTCCTCTTGAAAGCGCGGGGCATCCTGTCGCTATATATCCGCAAAATGGCGGCTAGCCCTGGCTGGCGGCCTCGGAAGGCTTCTCATCTTCGGCCTCCTCGTTCTGTTCGTCCTCGACCATGGCTCCGTCAAGTCGATGCTTGATCGCTAGCGCATAGATGACATCGAGAATATTGCGGTCTCTCAGGTGGGGATCGGTCAACGCCAGCAGCGAAGCGCGAACGATCTTCTTGCTGGACGCCTTCGGACAACGCTTGCGGACGAAATCATAAAGCGCATCACCCACAAGTCCTTCCATGGCGCCGTCCACGAGAGCCTCGTAGACCCGCTTCTTCTCTTTCATTTTCTATGTTCCCCACACATTAGCGGGGCATACTCTGTCATGTAACTGTCACAAACAACAGCAGACCGTGATATGTCGACAATTGCTCAGCGGTGCAATCTAGGAAAGCGTCTCATTTTGCTTCCGAATTCGTCTTCAACCTTACACCCATGCCACCTGGAACCATCTCTCCCTCCCCTTGAAAAATGATTCCCGCAGACTCGAACGTTAACTTGATAAGCCGGAGATTGCTTTCCCGCATCTCGCCGCCTTTTTCGAAGGCTCGAATAGAGACCGAGCTGATGGCTGTGCGCTCGGCAAGATCATTCTGGGTCCAGTTAAGTAGCGCTCTTGCAGCGCGACACTGAGGAGGCTTGATCATAAAAACTTTCTTTTTCCGAAAGTTGAGTATTGAAAACAAAAGTCTTCCGTGCTATGAGCCTCCAACTTATCTTTTGCGAGGCGCGGTTGCAATCAATGCACGCGTCAGGGGCAATCTATGGAACTACGCCAGCTATCCTACTTCGTTGCGGTGGCCGAGGAGCTGCATTTCGGCAGAGCCGCAGCCAAGGTGCATATCGCCCAGCCGGCTCTGTCGAACCAGGTCATGGCATTGGAGAAGGAACTCGGCGTACAGCTCTTCATCCGCTCGACCCGGCGGGTGGAGCTGACGCGGGCAGGGGCGGCGTTCTACGAGCGGTCAGTGCGGATCCTGAGTGAGATCGACCTGTCGAGGGAGATTGCCCGGTCAGTTGCCGGCAAGACGGCGAGGAGGATTGCCATTGGTACCGTCTATCCCGCTACCATCGGCGTGCTGCCATCCTTCCTGTCGCGCATCGGCCGCAAATATCCCGATATCCGCATGCATATCGAAAGCGGCACCACCGATGACATCATCCGCCATATCGAGGCAGGCCGCATCAACCTCGGCTTCATCCGGCCGGTGGAGAATATCGGCTCGTTGCGTTTCTTCTCGATCGCCCATGAGCGCTACCTGCTGGCCGTGGCCAAAGAGAGCCCGCTGTCATTGAAGAGCGAGATCGATCTTGAGGATCTGCGCTCCGAAAAGATCATCTCGTTTTCCCGTCAGAACCTCTCCTACAGCGAGCGCTATTTTGCCGAAAAGTTCGAGGAGCACGATCTGACCGACAATGTCGCTTACACCTGTGACGACACCTTCTCGCTGGTGTCGCTGGTCTCGGCCGGTCTTGGCATCGGCTTCGTGCCGGAATGGACGCAGGATCTGCCGAACCGCGGCTTTGAGCTGAAGAAGGTGAGGGGGATCGATTTCAAGATAGGGCTCGGTGTCGCCTGGAACCGGGAAGACCCGACTGCCGGCCGTGACGACATCATCGATATTGCGCGGTCATTGGCGCGGCCGGGACGATAAATTTTGATCATATATGCTATTTCAGGGCTAGTCCCTGAGTCTTCGTTGTTTGCATTATCTCCGCTTGCTTAAGTGCTATGACAGAACGCTCAAACGCAGAAATTTGCTGGACAGTCCGCATCGAGGTCCAGGCGGCCTCGATCTCAAGCCTTTGCGCGGAGGTCATGCCGGCGGTAAGAACACTGAACGCTTCTCCCGTAGCGTCCTTTGCCGTTATTCCTAGAAAAGCGCGCTCCCCGAACCGTTGAGAAACGGCGCGCGCAAATCCTTCGAGCTCGGCCTTTACCTTTGCGTCGGCGAGCACAAGTTCCAGGCCAGCCGAGCGATCGTTTCGATTGATCGCTTCGCGAACACGCTCGAGAACAGCTTTGGCGCCCTGTGACAGATCTGGGATTTCTACCGATAATTTCTCGCGTCGAGTCACTTCTTCTATTTCAGCCCTGCGGGCGATCTGAACTCGCATCTTCAAGAAACGCTCCAGAGAGCGAGCCAGGGCTGGAACATTTACGGACGCAATTTCCCGCTCGCGCGTGTCGCTCTTTCCGGCCAAGAAGCCTGTCTTTCCTTTGAGAGCGCCATATAATTCCGGCGTGTTCGCGATCTTCGAAATTGTATCCTCAGCCACCTTTGCATCGTTGATCATCGCGTCGACGTTGACCGCTTTGAATGCGGCCTCTGGGTGAGCATAGACAAGACGAAACCGAAGCGAGAGATCCTCCCACCCTTTCTTTAGGCTTGGATCCGCGCCGAGCCGGACCTCTATGGCCTGTGCCATCGACTGAGGGAAGGTCGTGATACCGGATACCATCGGCTTCGCTGTCTTGCCTCCACTCACAAGGTCCGCCGTCGAGCCGATCCTCGCGAAACCGAGCCTTTTGCCGACGGCGGCCAGACGGGTAGCGAGACGGAAAAGCATCCCTTTTTGCATGACTACCCAATCGAGCCGATCTTGAAGGATCGATCGTGCAACCCGAACGATGTGCATACCGCGGCGTTCGGCATAAAGCAGAGCCTCCCGATAAAAGCGTTCGCCTCCGTAGTCGAGAGTCGTCTCCTTGGCGTTCCTTCGTGACAGCGTGGCCGCGAGCCCTCCTGCCTTTTCGAACGACCGGCGGCCGTAATAGATGGCAAGATCTTCGCGATGCCGCGTCATCGCCACATATGTCAGGTGCCGCTCCAAGGAGAGCGAGGCGAGCAGCTTGACCTGATCGACGGTGGCGCCTTGGCTCTTGTGAATCGTCGTTGCATAACCGTGATCGACATGGTGATAGAAACGCTGCTCCACGACGACCTGCCGGAGATCGGCGCCCGTACCAACCTCGGCTACGATACGATTAGACGAAGCATCGATCACCCTGCCGAGCAGGCCATTCTTGACGCCGAGCGCACTATCGTTCTTCAGAAAGACGATTTGGTCTCCGCGGGCGAAATTTCGTTTGCCGTCTGCCGTCTCGAAGGTGAAGCCATCGGCGACGATGTTGCGCTCGATTAACATGGCGCGTGCCTTCTCGTTCAGGGCGCGCACGTCGCGGCGCAGATGCGCCAGGATGAGTGATGTCTTGTTCGGATCGTAGTCTCGCGACCAATCCGATATCAGAGCGGCGACGGCTTGCGCCTTCAACTCCGAACCCATTATCCTATCGTTGGCGCGATAGGCATCAATTGCCCTATCGATATTGCCGCGGGCAAGTTCAAGCGACGCCTCGCGCATCCACTCGGCTTCCTGGCGGTAGATCGTATCGAGTTCGGCATAGCCGATGCGATCGGCAATCGCCCGAAAGGCGGCACCGGCCTCGATCGGCTGCAGTTGTTCCGGATCGCCGACGAGGACGAGCTTGGCACCGGTTCTGGTTACTGCCTCAACAAAATACGCCATCTGCCTTGACGACACCATGCCGGCCTCGTCGAGCACAAAGACAGTCTTACCATCGATATGATCGCGGCCTTGGCTCCAACGCAGTTCCCAGGATGAGAGTGTGCGCGAGGCGATGCCGGCCTCCTTCTCCAGGCCCTCCGCTGCCTTGCCGGCAAGTGCACCGCCAATGACACGGTAACCCGCCGACTCCCAGGCCTCGCGGGCAGCGTTCATCATCGTGGTCTTGCCGGCACCGGCACGTCCGACGACTGCGACCATCCGCCCGTCGCCAGTAACATGTTCGAGGGCTGCCTTCTGCTCATCGGACAGCAGCGCGTGCCGCAAAAACATTGCCTGCAGGACGTTGCCCTTGATGCCATGCGACGAACGCTGTGATAGCCAGTTTGCTCGTTTTGCCATTTCGGATTCCAAGAGGATCATTTCGCGCGTGGTATATCGTGCTGGCGAGCGTTGACCGGTCGCAAGATCGATGCGCTCGCCTTCGAGCCTGACAGCGCGTGGACTCTTCAGGATCCGTGCCATCAGGATCCGGAATCGCTCTTCCCCGTCGATATACCGATGCAAGACTCTAGCCACATCGCGTTCGTCGAAGACGCTTTTTTCCCGCGTGATCAGGTCGAGCACCAGGTTGGGATTGCGCGAGATACGCGTCGCGTTCTCAGTGCGCCGTTCTTCTTGCAACTCGAGCCGATCAAGCGAGACGGGCTGACCTGATCTGGCGGCTTTTCGCTCAATCGCTTTAGTGCGAACGCCGAGATGGACGGTTGGCACCAACTCGATCCCCTGCTTTTCGTAGGAGCGGCCATCAACCCTTATATCGTGACCGGCAAGAGCTAAGTGGCGATTTAGTTCGGCAAACCAACCGTCGCGGAGCGTATTAAACTCCTCGATACTACCTAACCAGCGCTTGTAGACGATTTTGCCCGCACCAGTGCGGATCGGGCGGCCTTGATCTCCCAGCAGCGGAACGATACTTGGACCAAAGCCAGTTTCAGTCAGCGGGCGAACTGTGATCATCAGATGCACATGTGGATTGCCGGGCGCGTTATGATACACCCAATCGGCCACCATGCCCTTGGATGTGACGTAAACCTCCACAAAGTCGCGCATCAACGCGATGTTCTGCTTCGATGACAGCTCGATTGGCAAACCCAATATGATCTCCTTGGCGAGCTGAGCATTTAAACGCTTTGAAGTAGTTTCAACCTTGTTCCAGAGGGCTTCGGACGCACCCGAGACCGACCGTGCGGCGGTCATCGACCGCAGCCATTCAGGCGCATCAGAGGGGATAGCCAGTTCCTCATGGAGAAGACCCCTCTTGCGGGAATAGTCGACAGTCTGCGCTTCTCGCTCAATTTTCATCCGCGCACAATGGCTGTAGGCGGCAAGTTGCACTGCGCTCCGGCCCGAACCTCGTGCCACGATTCTAACCGAGAAATGCGATGCCACAGCGTAAGCTCCTTGCAGGCGAAACGTGGTTTCGTCGAAGGCGGAAGCACTACGGCAGCTTAGGAAGGGGGTTCTTATAGCCGGATGCGCCGCCCGTTAAGACGACCCGGATCATGCGCAGAGGCATTGACTGCGCCAACTCGCATTTGTGTTAGTAGACCGGTGGCTAATGCGTGCCTAATCGATGCAATCGGAGAAACACTTTAGCACCGCCGAGCCGGACCAGTTATAGCATCGCCAACTGGCCGACAGGCGCGAGCAAGCGATCCTCACACCGGCGAGCATCAAGCCGCTCGCCTCCGCGAATTGCGGGGCTTGCGAGGACTATCTTCTCGATTTCCCGATCTCTTCGACGTGACACCAGACCGTAAGTAGTGAAGTCGCGGTGCAACGCATGGCAAAGGACTGTCCCGCTTCGGCAGCGAAGACGCCGCCTGTTCCGCTCGAAAACCAACTCTCTCCGGCAATCGACAGTTCGCACGGAGAGAGCAACAGGAACGCCCGAGAAAATCGCTGAACATGATCGGGGAAACGGCTGTAAGGCTCCATGTAGGTGAGGCCAATGCGAATATCCGTCCGGTCTTCAAGTCCGCCGGGCCCGACGATTACGCTATGGGCATGAGCTGTCTCGAAGTTCAGGCTGGCAAATGGCCCGCTTCTGCCTCGGATCCACACAAGCGAGTGAGCTAGCCGCCGAACGCAGTGCGCTATCTCCGCGCAAACCTTTCCAGTCGCGATTGCATTCTTGAGAGTAGACTCAAGGCCCGAAGGGATTCCGGTGTCCTGGAGCTGCCTCTGATTCAGCGTCCCCGTGCGTTCAAGTTTTTGGAAAACCTTGCCTGCAACAAAACTCGCCATCGTCGAGGCCGACGGGTCCAGCATCGCGCGGGCCAGCGAGTTCAAGAAGTTTTCGAGCTCTGCCGGACGCTCCGCGGCGCCCCGCTCGCGAAGCCTGCGTTTTACCGGTTCTTTCTCGTCGGTGATGAGGAGATCTGCTTCTCGTTTGGTGGTCCTGCTCATTACCTTCTCCGTGCGGCCCCTTCCCTACAGTGCCTGGTCCGGTTTCGGCAAGGTTTCCGATCGATGCGAAAAAAATCTGCATCGCTGCGGAATAAAATCTCAAATGCATTCGTATACTCAATCATGGAACGGAAAGAACGCCCCTTCGATGTCATCGGTCAGCTCGCAGCGCTTCGCCGCTATGCGCGCTCCCTGGTGCGCAATTCGGACGAGGCGGAGGATCTGGTGCACGACGCGCTGGTCCGGGCCTTCGAGAAGCGCAAGAGCTTCCGCAGCAGCGGAAACCTGCGCACTTGGCTGCTTTCCATCCTGCACAATGCGCATATCGACCGCGTTCGCCAAAACCGTTCGCTGACGCGCCGCCATGACGAGGCGGCAGTCGATGCGGAACAGGCGCTGCCGGCCGGACAGGAACATGCGGTGCGCCTGCAGCAGGTGCGCAACGCCTTCTTCAGCCTGCCGGAGGAACAGCGTGAGGCGCTGCATCTCGTGGCGATCGAAGACCTGTCCTACCAGGAAGCCGCCAATGCGCTCGGCATTCCCGTCGGAACGCTGATGTCGCGCATTTCCCGCGCCCGCGCCCAGTTGCGCGAGTTCGAGGAAAAGACGCCGCGCATCGCGCATCTGAGATTAATTGGAGGGAACGGCAATGAAAGCGATTGATCCGATCATCGATGCCGATCTCGACGCCTATGTGGACGGCGAGCTCGATGTCGCGCGGCGCATTCAGGTAGAATCCTATCTTTCCGAGAATCCGGCGACCGCCGCAAAGGTCATGGCCGATCTCAGCATGAAGGGCGAATTGCGCCTGGCTCTGGCAGGCGCAAGCGCCTTCGGTCGTCCTGAGACGCGCGATGCCGCCCGCAGGCTGGAACGCGGCCTGTCCTACGGTCGTATCCTGCATTCGATGCAGCGCATCGCCGCAGTCGGCGTTCTACTGGCCGCAGGCTGGGTGGCCCATAATTCCTTCGGTGCCTTTACGGCAACGGAAGTCGCCGCCTCGGTTCCGGCCCCTGCCTATGTCGAGGATGCAGTGCGCGCCTATCGTACGGCAGCCCTTCGCGAAACCATTCCGTCGCAGAAAACCCAGGTCTATAGCGCCGAGGATATCCGTGCTGCGACCGCAATCGTAATGCCGGAATTGCCCAATGACTGGAAGGTTGCCGATGTGCAGATCTTCCCGTCGGAATTTGGACCGAGTGTCGAAATGGCAATCGAGGAGACCGACGGCAAACGCCTGTCGCTCTTTGCGGTGCGCCCGGGCGCTTTCGAGGTGAAACCGGTCAGCCATATCGCTCTTGAAAAAACAGAAGCCGCCTACTGGCAGATCGGCGACGTCGCTTACGCGCTGATCGCCGATAACAGCGGCACCAATCTCGATCAGGCAGCCGAACGGCTTGCCCAGTCGCTCTACTAGTTCAACCGAGGAGATCAGTATGAACCCGATCAATCCCCGTTATGGTTACGGCTCCGGCGCCCAGACACAGGTCCTTTTCGACGAAGGTCTGCGCCAGCACATGCTGCGCGTCTACAATTACATGGCGCTCGGCCTCGTGATCACCGGCATCGTCGCCTTCATCGTCGGCTCGACGCCGGCGCTCTACGTGCCGATCTTCCAGACGCCGCTCAAGTGGGTGGTGATGCTGGCGCCGCTCGCCTTCGTCTTCTTCTTCTCGTTCCGCATCCAGTCGATGTCGTCGAGCATCGCACAGATGACCTTCTGGGCTTTCTGCGCCGTGATGGGCCTGTCGCTTGCTTCCGTCTTCCTGGTCTTCACCAAGACGAGCATCGCACAGACCTTCTTCATCACCGCCGCCATGTTCGGTGCGATCAGCCTCTACGGCTACACGACCAAGCGTGACCTCTCGAAGATGGGTTCCTTCCTGATGATGGGCCTGTTCGGCATCATCATCGCCGGTATCGTCAACATCTTCCTGGGTTCGAGCGCCCTGCAGTTTGCGATCTCGGTCATCGGTATCGTGGTCTTCGTTGGCCTGACTGCCTACGACACGCAGAACATCAAGGAACAGTATTCGGAAAACTACGATCAGGAATCGAATCAGAAGCTCGCCGTCTTCGGCGCTCTGTCGCTCTACCTGAACTTCGTCAACATCTTCCAGCTTCTGCTCAACTTCACGGGCGAGCGGGAATAAGGACCGCGCTTCTGGGGGCAATGGAAGCGCAAGAGCGCCCGGTTCGAAATCTGTGACAGGATGGCGGATCGGGTGCTCACCCTAAAGAACGGCCGGGTTAGATGCCCGGCCGTTTTCGTTGGTCACCGACTGTGGTGCGCCGTTAAGCTTCTGCCGTTGCCAATTATCCAAGAGTGGCGGTCCTCGAAGCGGTCGCAAAATCCGGCACTGGTTTCTCGCTTCAGCATCCGGCGATGGAAACTCGGCATCGATCTCGTATTCATAGGTGCTCGGCAGTCTGACCCCACGCGGCCGATCGATGCTCGCTTATTGGGTGTCGCTGTGAGTTCGAGACAGAGCCCGCACACGAACTGCTTCTGCGTCATTCTCCGTGAGGGGAACTGGTGCAGGTGAGATCCCTGCCGATGGTCGCCCGACCGCAACCGGCAGGATGTCGAGGCCTGTGCAAACACCGTCGTAGCCAAGCGTCAACCGCAAGGCGGCACTTCTCCACACGTCGACACCCTTCTCGTCGTAGGTGGACGCGCGGTTCGTGTGGAAGACGAAATTGCCAAGACCAGGGATTATCGCCTTGCCCCGGTGGAAAAATATCGGCTGCATGACCGGCGAACCGGTTCCAAGGATGATGTCTGCCCCATCATCTATCAGATCGCGGCAGAGATCGAGCATCCATTCAGGTGTCTCCGACCAATTCGCATCCCAGTGATGCGTGTGAACCGCTATCGCCACCAAATGGCCCGCTGCTTTCGCAGCGCCAATGCCAGCCATAAGCCGACCCCAATCCCTTTCGTCCGCCAAGAAGGAAACACCGATCGCGTCGCCGGGAACGACCGGCGTGCCGAAAACCTGGAGGGTGGTCTCCTCTGCTATATCGTAGCCGACGGCGGTTCGCGCGATAGAGCGCTTGTCGTCGCCGAGAGCGCCGGTCAACCGCTGCAGCATTGCGAACTCGTCAGGCGGCACACTTACCGTCCGCTTCATCCGCAGTGGCGCTGTTCCGGCGCGATCGGAAGAGGCATAAGTAATATCAGGCTGCGGGCCGAGATCGACCGAGAAGATCGCCAGGGTATTATTCATATTCCCAAGGACGGCAGGCCTCGCCGCCTCCTCGATACTCATCCCGCTGCCAGTAAGCTTCAGCCCTGCCCTTTCGGCCGCGGCCCTGGTGGACGCAATGCCCGGCGGCCCAAGATCGAAGGCATGATTGTTAGCGTGGGTGAGCGCGTGGAAGCCGAGCTTGCGCACGGAGACGAGCGCCTCTGGCGAGGCCAGATGCAGCGTCTTGGTCTTGGTCGGCCACGCACCCTCCGTCGTAACCGTCGCCTCGAGATTTGCAAAGGCGACGTCCGCCGCCAAGAAATCCATGACCTGCCGCTGTCCTTCACCGGAAATATCGAGCGGGCCGTGGATGAGGATTTGGCCGGTGACGGCGACGGTGAGCGACATGCTCCGATCCTTCTATCTGGTGAAAGGCTTCAGCGCCACCATCGCTTCGTTGCCGACGATCGGCAGGCGGATCGCCGAGGGATGCGCGGCATCGCAAAACACTCTGTTGCGGGCGATCTCGGTCGTCCGGCCCCGGCCTTCCGGCGCATAGGTGTTCGGGTTGACGTCGTATTTCGGGAAATTCGACGAGGAAATGTCCAGGCGGATGCGATGGCCCTTGGCGAAGAGGTTGGCGGTGGCGAAGGGCTCGATCGTCACCTTGAAGATCTCGCCGGGAACGATCGGTTCCGGCTTTTCGAAGGAATTCCGGTAGCGGCAACGGATGATGCCGTCGGTGATGTTGAGCGCATAGCCGGTCGGGTAGTCTTCGCTTGGCGGATAGACGTCGATCAGTTTGGCGGTGAAGTCAGTGTCCGGTGCATCCGACGAGACGTAGAGTTCGATGGTGACCGGGCCGACGACCGCGACGTCTTCGACCAATGCCTCGGTCTCGAAGGACAGCACATCGGCGCGGGCCGAGAGCGGCAGGCCAGGGTATTTCGAGCCGTAGAACTTTTCACCCTCGCGCTGGTCGAAGCCGCCTCCTTCGAAGATCGGCTGGCCGCTCGTCAGTGACCCGCCGATGGTGGGAACAGGGTTCTTCGGATCGAAATCGTACACGAAGGGCGCGGCATCGACCTTCGGTCTTTCGGTCGAGAGCAGGCCATTTTCGTGGATGTGGAAATCGCGGTATTCTGTGCCCGGCAGCGGCCAGTCAGCAGCCTCGATCCAGCGGCCACCGTGATCGAGCAGCCCCTCGTCATTGCGCCTGCCCGAACCGCCACCCATGACGAAGGCGCGCACGGTCGGTTCGTCCTGCACCCCGTTTTCCTTGCCTTTCAGCCAGCGGTCAAACCAGTTGCGGCGGAAGGCCATCCAGCTTTCCACGACATTGCCGCCGAGCGGTGCGGCCGCCCCGAAAGACGTGTCGCCGGCGAGCGTGGTGTTGCGGTTGCCGTGCAGCCAGGGCCCCATGATCAATTGCAGTTTGCGACCCGAAAGACCTCGATAATTGTCGAGCGTCGACTTTACATAGGCATCGTACCAGCTGGACATCAGCACGCAGGGCACCTGCGGGAAGGTTTCGTAGTATCCTTCCATGTAGAGGCCGACGCGACGCCAGCTGTCGTCGAACGTGCCACTGCGCCATTGTTCCAGAAGGTAACTTTCGTATTCCGGCATCCAGCGTACCGGCGATACGCCCTCGCGCCACGGCATGACGGAGAACCAGGCTCGCAGATCCTCGGCCTCCATGGCAGCGCGGGCGAATTCGTCACCCTCGCCGATCGCCTGGTTATACGCCCATGTCGCCTGTTTCAGCTCAAAGGCGCCGCCTTGACGGATGCCGCACTGGAAGGCATTCGAAAAACCGCCGGAATCCATGATCATGCAGGAAAGGCCAGGCGGATTGAGACAGGCGAGCGCCGCCTGCGTATGTGCCGCATAGGACAGGCCCATCGTACCGAACTTGCCGTTGGACCAGGGCTGTTCCAGCAACCAGCCGGCGGTGTCGTAACCGTCGGCGGCTTCGGAAACGTATTTGCTGAATTCGCCTTCGGAATTGTATCGGCCGCGGCAGTCCTGATAGATCACCACATATCCGGCACGGACGAAGAAGCTTGCCACTTCATGGCGGTTCATCGGCGTCGTCATACCGATCTCGATCTCGGAGCGTGAGCGTTCGGCCTTGCCGTAGGGCGTGCGTTCCATTATCGCCGGCAACCGGTCTTCGATCGCCTTGCCGTCCTTGACGGGTCGATAAACGTCTGTCGCGAGCCGAATACCGTCGCGCATCGTCACCATCACATCGCGCTCGGCGAGTACGTCGTCGGCAATCATTTCAACGCGCGAAGGCGCCAGGCTATCCATGTCGGTATCCTCAAAATCAATGCGAAGGCCCGGACCGGACCGCCGCATTCTGCGACCGGCCCGGGAGTGGCCCCGCGCCGGAACACGCGGCGCAGCGGCATATCGCTGGGTTGGTTGCGTGTGCCGCAACCGCTACTCCGCAAGCCCGGCAAGAACCGGCGTTGTATCTTCCGTCATGTTGGCGACATAGGAGAGGTTCGCCTTGCCGGCCCAGTGGACTTTCTGCCAGTAGAGCGGAATGACCGGCACGTCGGCGAAGACCAGCTTTGTCGCGTTCTGCAGCATTTCGATACGCTTCTTGGCGTCGAATTCGGAAGTCGCGGCCAGCATCGCCTGATCGAAGGCCGGGTTCGAATATTTGGTGCGGTTGAACGAACCGGTGCCGGCCTCCTTGTTGGCGGTCATCAACAGGTTGCGCAGACCGGTTGCCGAGGTCGGCGTGGAATTGCCGAGCGAGAAGATGAAGGCCGAGAACTCGCCATTCGACGCGCCCTTGGTATAAACGTTGTACGGCTGAGCGACGACGCCATTGACCTTCAGTCCACCGCGGGCAAACATCTGGCCGACTGCCTGGGCAACTTCCGCATCTCCGGGGAACCGATCGTTGGAAGTGTGAATGGTGATGCCGAAGCCGTCCTTGTAACCGGCATCGGCAAGCAGCTTCTTCGCATCGTTCGCGTCGAAGGCCGGAACCTTGATCGACGGATCGCTGCCGGCGACGCCGTTCGGCACCAGCTGGCCGGCCGCTTCCGCCGATCCGTCAAGGATGCGGTCGATGATCAGCTGGCGGTTGACGAGTTCGGACAGCGCCTGGCGGACCTTGACGTCCTTCAGCGGGTTCTTGTCCAGCGGCTTGCCATCCTTGTCGGTAACGAACGGACTCTTGTCGCGGACGCTATCAAGCGCGAGGTAGATCAGACGGGAGGAGGCGATCGAGAAGACCTTGAGGCCGGAAACGCCCTGGATGGTCTTGACGTCCCCCGGCGGCACCGCGTCGATCAGGTCAACGGCGCCGGAACGCAATGCCGCGACGCGCGAAGCGTCGTTGGAGATGAACTTGACCGTGACCTTGTCGAAATCCTGCTTCTTGCCCCAGTAGGCATCGTTCTTGGTCATCACCAGGTTATCGCCGGGCGTCCAGGAGGTGAACTTGTAGGCGCCGGTGCCGATAGCGGCCTTGCCGCTGTTGTAGTCCTCGATCGTGGCATTTTCGGCAACCTTTTTCTCAAGGATATAAACGAAGCCAATCTGTTCGATGAAATCGGGCGTCGGTGCCTTGGTCTTGAATTCGATCGTCAGATCGTCGATCGCCTTCATGCTGGCGATGGTCGCGACGTTGCCGGAGAAGGGCGCCGGGCTGTTCGGCACGTTCTTGGCACGGTTCAGCGAGAAGATGACATCGTCGGCCGTCAGCGGGTTGCCATCATGGAACTTCACGCCGTCACGCAGCTTCACCTGCCAGGTCAGCGGATCGACATTTGTCCAGGAAACGGCAAGTGCCGGCTCCATATTGATCGTGGCATCCGTGCTGACCAGGCGGTCGAACATCGACTGTGCGATATTTTGGTTGTTACCGGTGCGCGAGAAAAGCGGATCGATGGCGGACGGCTCTGTGGCGCTGCCGATAATGAGGTCGGCGGCATGGACGGAGCCCAGCGAAAGCACCGTGGCGGCAACGCCGGCCAGGAGCAGTTTCATCGGTTTCATATTTTCATTCCCCTCTTCAGATGGCCGTTTCGGCCGTTGCATTCGTGGTTTCGGTCACCGGCTGATCGTTCAGATGGCACGCACTGACGTGACCGGCGGCATTTTTCTTGAGGACCGGCCGCTCCACACGGCAGCGGTCGAAAGCCTTCGGACAGCGGGGATGGAAATGGCATCCCGCCGGCGGGTGAAGCGGTGATGGGATCTCCCCTTTGATCGGCGTAAAGCTGCGCCGGCGGTCGGAGACATCGGGCAGTTCGCGGATCAGCGCCTGCGTATAGGGGTGTTTTGGATTGTTGAAGACTTCGTCCGGCGTGGCGCTTTCCACCACGCGGCCAAGGTACATGACGACGACTCGGTCGCAGATATGTTTCACCACCCCGAGATCGTGACTGATGAAGAGATAGGTGAGGCCGAATTCTCGCTTCAGGTCCATGAAGAGATTGAGGATCTGCGCCTGGATCGAGACGTCGAGGGCGGCGACCGACTCATCGCAGACCAGCAACTTCGGCTTCACGGCCAGTGCGCGGGCAATTCCGATGCGCTGGCGCTGCCCTCCGGAGAACTGGTGAGGATAGCGGTCGAGATAGGTGGCATCGAGGCCAACGCGTTCTGCAAGCGTAGCCACATACTCGCGCATCTCGCGGGCCTTGACGATGCCATGCACTTTGGGCGCCTCGCCGATCAGGTCGATCACCTTCTTGCGCGGGTTGAGCGTCGACATTGGATCCTGGAAGATCATCTGGGCACCAAGGCGCATGGCGCGCTTTTCCTCGCCTTCCAGCGCCGTCAGCGCCGTGCCTTGCCAGCGCACTTCGCCGTCGCTTGCCGGTATGATACCGGCCATGACGCGGCCGAGCGTCGACTTTCCGCAACCGGATTCGCCGACCAGGCCGACCACCTCACCCGGATAGACGGCGAGATCGACATGATCGACCGCGTGGACGGTCTTTTCCTCAAGGCCGGCACCAAACAGGTTGGCGATCTTTTCCGCATAGTCGAGTTTTCGTGAAAAGCGGCGGCTGACATCGGCTGCTTCGATAAGTGACGTCGTCATGCGGCTCTCCCGACATGTGGATGGAAGCAGCGAAATTCACGTCCGGCCGCGATTTCCGTCACGGGGTCGGTGGCGCAGATTTCGGTCGCGCGGGCACAGCGATCACGGAAGGCGCAGCCCGAGGGACGTGACAGAGGCGACGGCGCAAAACCCGGAATGGGACGCAACGGCTCGCCGCGCGGTACGGCGGCGGGAACGGCACACAGGAGGCCTGACGTGTAGGGATGGCGCGGCTCGGTCAGAACGCCGTCCACCTGCCCCGCCTCGACGATCTTGCCGGCATACATGACCATGACGCGGTCTGCGAGTGCGGCGACGACGCCGAGATCGTGGCTGATCCAGATCAGCGCCATGGCAAACTCAGCGGCGAGCCGCTTGATCTCGTAAAGGATCTGCGACTGGATCGTTACGTCGAGCGCGGTCGTCGGTTCATCGGCGATGATCAGGTCCGGCCGGTGCAGGAGGGCAATCGCGATCGCCACACGCTGACGCATGCCGCCTGAAAACTGGTGCGGATAAGAGTCCAACCGCTCGTCCGGCGACGGGATGCCGACAAGACCGAGCGCATCGCGCGAACGGGCGCGCGCCTCGGCGCGAGAAACCCTATCATGCGCCTGTACGGTTTCGATCATCTGGGTGCCGACAGACAGAACCGGGTTCAGCGTCATCATCGGATCCTGGAAGATCATCGCGATGCGTTTCCCCCTGATCGCTCGCATGGCGGTCGGCGGCATCTTCAAGAGATCCTCGCCGTTGAAAAGAACCTGGCCGGAGACGACACGACCTGGCGGATCGACGAGGCCGAGGATTGAGAAGCCGGTGATCGACTTGCCGGACCCAGATTCCCCGACTAGGCCGACGATTTCCCGCTGGCCGACCGTGAAGCTGACATCATCGACGGCTTTCAGTACGCCGCGTCGCGTCATGAAATGAGTGGAAAGGTTTTTGACTTGGAGAACCGGGGTCATCTTTCTCACCTCTCGCCCAGACGAGGGTTCAGCACTTCGCGGAGGCGATCGCCGACGATGTTGATCGAAAAGACGAGGATGAGCAGCAGCACGCCCGGATAGACGCTGATCCAGTATTCGCCGGACATTAGCAGCTGGTAACCGTTGGCGATGAGGAGGCCGAGGGAGGGCTCGGTGATCGGCAGGCCGATGCCGAGGAAGGAGAGCGTCGCTTCCGCCGAAATCGCGTTTGCCATCTGCAGCATACCGATGACGATCAGCGGCGGCAGGCAGTTGGGCAGGAGATGACCGAGGAGGATGCGCGGTGTCGAAAGGCCGAGCGTTCGTGCCGCCTCGACATAGTCCTTGTTCTTTTCGACGAGGGCTGCGCTGCGCACGGCCCGGGCGAAAGTTGCCCATTGCACGAGAACCAGCGCGAATATGACCTTCCAAAGCCCCTGTCCCAGCAGCGCCAGCAGCATCAGCGCGACGAGGATGGTCGGGAAGCCGAGCATCAGGTCGACGACACGCATGATCAACGCCTCGATTCGGCCGCCGAAATATGCAGCGATCAGGCCGAGCACGGTGCCGACGATGAGTGCGACGAGGCCAGAGAAGACGCCGACGCCGAGGCTGGTGCGCAGGCCATAGATCATCGCTGAGAACATATCGCGACCTTGCCCATCCGTACCGAGAAGATAGGTAAGCCCATCCAAGCTTTGAGAGCCGGGCGGCAACTTGGCGTCGAGAATGTCGAGGACGGCGAGATCAAAGGGATCTTGCGGCGTCAGGTAAGGGCCGACAATGGCGGCAAACAGCAGGACCACGCAAACGATGGCAGCGATCACCGCCTTCGGACTGCGGCCGATACCGACCACCAGACGGCCAAGCAGCATATCCTCGTTGAAAAGGGCGGCGACGCTCATGATGCATTTCCGAGGCGAACACGCGGATCGACCAGTGAATAGAGCACGTCGACCACGAAATTGATGAGGATGAAGAGACTGACGATGACCAGCAGATAAGCGACGACGACAGGGCGATCGAGTCGCATGATGCTGTCGATCAGCAGCTTGCCGATGCCTGGCCATGCAAAGATCGTCTCGGTAACAACGGCAAACGCGAGCATGCTTCCGAGCTCGAGCCCGATCACCGTGATCAACGGGATCAAAATGTTCTTGAAGACATGCACGAAGACGATGCGCTTTCCGGAGAGACCTTTGGCGCGGGCGAACTTGACGAAATCGAGCGGCATGGTTTCGCGAACGCCGGTGCGCGTCAGGCGGATCACCAAAGACAGCTTGAAGAGTGACAGATTGATCGCCGGCAAAATGAGGTGTTTCAGGCCGTCCAACGTGAAGAGACTGGAATGGATTCCGAGAAATTCGCCTGTTTGTCCGCGGCCCGTCGATGGCAGCCAGCCGAGCCAGACCGAGAAGATCATGATCAGCATCATGCCCTGCCAGAAGCTCGGCAGCGAAAAGCCGAAGATCGATCCCGTCATTATGACTTCGTCCGTCGCCGAATTCGGCTTCAGGCCGGACAGCAGACCCAGCGGAATCCCGATGATGAGCGCAAAGGCGAGACCGACCAGCGTCAGTTCCAGCGTCGCTGGCAGGCGTTCGAAAATCAGGCTGATCGAGGGGCGGTTGAAAACGAAAGAGCGCCCAAGGTCGCCGTGCAGGGCGTTCCAGCCGAAGGTGAAGAACTGTTCCCAAAGCGGCTTGTCGAGGCCCAGCGAGGCTACGACCTGAGCGCGCTCGGCGGGGCTCGCATCCGGGGCGATCAGCATTTCGGCCGGATCACCGATCGCGTAGATGCCGATGAAGACGATGACCGCGGTCACCAGAAGCACGGCGATGCTCTGAAGGAAGCGGCGAATAACGAACACCGTCATACCGTTCGCTCCGGCTTACATTTCGCCCGCCAAGGACAGATCCATTTCATGAACCGACGTTCCCTTTTTCTGTTTGTTGATGACGACGATAACGAGACCGAAAAGATGTGCAATATTATGAGCGGAACGCATTGACCTATGCGTTTCGCGCGCGCGCAAAAGCTGGCTGCCTGTCTGGCCTTGTGCTTTGCATGAACTTACCCATAGGATCGCGCCATGAATTTCCGGCAGCTCGAAATCTTCAAGACGATCATGGACACCGGCTCCACCATGGCGGCAGCCGCACAGCTCGGCCTGTCGCAATCGGCGATCAGCCGACAACTTGCATCGTTGGAGGAAGAGGTCGGCCGCGAGCTTTTCCTTCGGGACAAGGGTCGCCTGATACCCCGGCCTGAAGCACATCTGCTCGTCGACGAAGTCGATGAGATCGCCCAAAGCGTGTCGCGCCTTCGCGTCAAGATCGGCGATGTGAGATCCGGAGTCTTCGGAGAGGCCTTGGTTCGCGTGGCCTTTCCCCACAGCCTTTCGACCACGATGCTGCCGCCGCTTATTGCGCAGTTCAAGGCGGATCATCCACGGGTGACGGTCGAAATTCTGAGTGGTCCCTATGACGCGATCGAACGGCTGGTGCATAATCGCGTGGCCGATCTCGGTTTCGTGCGGCTGCCTGCAGAAAGCCATTCCTTCGATACGCGCCCGCTTTTCGTAAGCGGCACGACCTGTGTCATGCCGGCGAACCATCCACTCACGGGTAAGGCGGCGATCGATGTAAACGACCTTGCGCGCAATGATCTCATTCTGCTTGGCCGGCAACGGATCAACCGCAACGAACTCGAGCACGAATTGCGACGAATGGTGCCGTCCTATCGCTGCAGCCTCGAAGTTCATTCCGTGGAAACAGCATGCGCCTGCGCGGCTCAAGGGCTTGGAATCGCCATCGTCCCGTCGTTGATCGCCGAGTTTTTCCGAAACGAGGCGATCGCCATGCGTCCTTTCCTGCCGGACAAGGTCTCCGAATATGGCATCATCTCTCTACTCGGCGCCCCGCTCTCCTGGCCGGCGGAGGCATTTATAAACATCTTGAAGAACGGCGGCGGCAGGATAACGCCAAGTCAGATGATACCCCAGGCTCGGTAGCGGCCGCGGCCAGTGATTTCCCTGATACCGATCTCGTTGATCAGATTGAGCGCACCGCGCTGTGTCACGCCGAGCTGCCTGGCGACCATGGCCGCCGACACCATGGGACGCGCCAGGACGAAATCGGCAAGCTGCGGCAGGCTGCTGGTGGACCGGCGGCCGCGAAAGCGCAGCTCCATCTGCGCACGCGCCAGCGTCAGGCGGTCGATTTCCTTGAGACCCGTTGCTGCACTCTCGCGCATCGCATCGAGAAAGGCCCGGAGACGTGTGACCCGATCGCGCGCGCGACGGCGCTCGTGGCGGATCTGTTTCAGCCCGGCATGAAAGGAGAAGAGATGCGAGGCAAGCTTGCCTCTCGCGCGCAGGCTGCTGGCGATGAGGAGGCCGCCAAGCCAATGCTGGCGGCGCAGCGGCTCGATCCTCTCCCAGGCATCGAAGAGAAGGGCGGCAGCGAGGCTTGGCGGCAGCTCCTCGGCGAGCGGGATCAGTCCGCGCCATTCCTGAAGCCGTTCCTCCTCGTTCCATTCGTCGTCATCGAAGAGGCCGAGCGGATCATCATCGCGCCTCGCAGCGGCTTCCGTGAACGGCCCGTCTGAAACGGCCCTTCCGGCATGGCGATCGAGAAGCCTCTGCGAGCGGGCAAGCAGCGCATCGAGCTCGGCGATTTCGGCGGCGAGCGGGGCGTCGTCATCCTGATCGTCAAGTCTGCTCTCGGCAGGCGCAGGGTCATTCGCCTCCTGCTCCCTCCCTTTCTCTTCCAGCGCGTTCGCGGTGAGTACGCCAAGCCCGACGGGGCTCAAGGCCCAGGCCGGGTCAGCCGTCTCGATCCGCCGCCGGGTCCTGAGAACCGAGTGGGCGATCGTCAGCTCGTGGCTCGGCGCACGGCTATCCATATGGGCGTCGTGCAGGACGAGATCCTCGACATGAACAAGCTCGCCCGCCACCCACAAAGCACCAACCGCGTCAAAGAAATGGCTGCGTTCGGCAAAGCCCTGCCCGACCGGCGAGCGCGCCACACGCTCATCGAGCCGGGCCAAGGCATCCTCCGCCCCGGCAATGGTTGGAAGCAGCGTCTGGAGCGTTGCGGCATCAATATCGTAGCGCATTGTTAGGCTTAATGGAATCCTTCAAAGGGAAGCGAAACCCTCATTTGCTTCCGCCAGTTATCGCATGGCCGAAATGGACCGACAATGCCGTGCTCGAGACGACGATGGTTTTCACCTGGTTTTTCGGATTAGCGATGATTGTTCACTTGGTCACACCGGTGGACAGCCATTCAGCCATCCACTCCCACCCGCAAGGCGGGATCACGCCAGCGATCCCAGCCACGCTTGGCCGTTCGCCTTTGGAATCTATTTTCCAGTTTGCAGCTTGCTCGCTTTAAAGTCTTCATAGAGTTCGTCAAGGCGGCCTGAAAGATAGGCGCCAAAGTCCGGCGCATCACCGGTCCTCAAAGCAATCGTAAACGATGTGCCGGAGCTTTTGATGCGGCCGGCAATCTTGCCGCCGCTGGCCGGCTTCCAGTCATATTCCACGCTCTCAGGCTTGGCTTCTTCTTTCTTGGCAAGCTCGGCGATCACGAGTTCGAAACGACGGTCGCTCTCCACCGCGTTGAAGGTGGAGGATTGAATGAGCTTGCTCAAACGTGCGGCAGCGGCATCGGTCCAGTCCTGAGCCAGCGCCATCCATCGTCTGCGGCCGATGCCCGGAGCTGCACCGACAGCCTGAATGATATCGGCAGGGATCGCCTTCGCCACGGAGATCAGCTTCGACAGTTCCGTCTTGTCGGTCGAGAGCGCCTTCATGATGACGGGACGATCGAATTTCTTCAGTTCGAGATTGAGCGCGAAGACGGCCCGCTCGATATAGGAGAGATTGCGCCGCGCCGAGTTCTCGATACCCTGCGCGATCACGAGGTCCGTATCGTCCAGCTTGCGGATAACCGCCTGCACCTTGCGGCCGAGCAGTTTGACCGCCTGCAGGCGGCGATGACCGTAAGCGATCTGATAGCGTCCGTCATGATGCGGATTGCGCCGCACCAGGATCGGCACTTCCTGGCCGTTCTCGGCAATCGATTGCACGAGCTCGTCTTCCATATCGAGCGGCTCGTCGGCAATACGATCGCGAACGAAGGAGGAGTCGATCAACTCGGGATCGAGCTCGACAATATGTTCGCCGGACAGCAGGGCTTCTTCCATCGCCCTGCTCTCTTCCTCCATGCGGCCGAGCGTCAACGCCATAGTGCGCACCGGACCGGCAGCGCCACGCGCATTCGTCTCCTCAAAGTTGGCCGCGGCCAACTCCTGTGCCGTGTCGGTGAACAATCCTTTCAGTCGATCTCGTCTGCTCATGTGCGGCCCCATGCTTTATGGATGCTGGCAAGAATCTCGCCATTGGCGGCGTTAACCGATTCCAGTGCCCGGTCATAGGTGGAGCGGCGAACCTGCCCCTTCTCGATTTCATAGAGGGTCTGCTTGGTCAGGCCCGCATCGGCAATCGCTGTCGACTTCAAAATGGTCGCTGTCAGCACGTCATCCCCAAAGAGGCTGCGCAGGAGCGCAACGATCTGCGACTGTGGTGCATCGAAGGGCTCATGGCGAGTCACGACATATTTGATGAAATCATGCTGCAGATCGCCGCCCGCCTTGCGCACGACAGAAAGGAGATCGGAGGTCATCAACAGGAATTGCGACATGGAGGCGACATCGACCATCTGCGGATGAATGGTGATCAGCAGCGACGTCGCAGCGCAGACCGCACCCAGTGTCAGATAGCCGAGCTGCGGCGGACAGTCGATGACGACGATATCGTAATTAGCCTCGACCTCGGCAATAGCATTGCCGACGCGGCGGAAGAACAGTTCTTCCGGCTTCAGCCGTTCGTTGAGAGCGCGCGGTGTTTCATGCTCGAACTCCATCAGTTCGAGATTGCCGGGAACCAGATCCAGACCGTCGAAATAGGTCTTGCGCACGATATCCTTCAGCGGGCGCCGCTGCGCATCGTAGCGGATGGCGCCGTAAAGCGTGTCACCGTCCAAAAGGTCGAATTCCGGCTGGACGCCAAGCAACGAAGAGAGCGAGGCCTGCGGATCGAGATCGATCGCCAGCACACGGTATCCCTCTAGCGCCAGATGCTGCGCCAAATAAAGGGTGGTCGTAGTCTTGGCCGAACCGCCCTTGAAATTGGTGATGGCGATTGTCTGCAGCTTTTCTCCATCCCGCCGGCAGGGCAAATAGGAGAGCGCGTCCTTCGGTTTGATCTTCGCCATGTGCTGGCGCAGTTCGTTGATCTGGCGGAGCGTGTAGGAGCGGCGCCCATTGTGCGAGACATCTGGCTGCGGGCCCTTGCCATCGAGCGAAAGCTGGCGAAGATAACCGTCGGACACACCGATCATCTGCGCGGCTTCGCCTGACGTGAACGTCCTGAGCGTCTTCTGGGAAAGCGGCGGAAAGAGTTTTTCGCGCAGCAGCTTCAGCTGGCGAGAGAGCTGGGTGGCGTGCCGTTCGATGCGGACGTCTGTCGTCGATACGCTAATGTTGTCCAAAACACTTGCCCCTTCTTAAAGCGCTTTTCCGTCAACATAGCGTCAAAAAGCGTATCCTAGATGACATGATTCGGAACTCTCAACAATAAACGCTTCGCTACCACACAGAAAGAAAGTTGGCCGCGGCCAACTCGCCGCCCCACTTGCGAAAAACCCGCTTTAGCGGCACAACCCGCTGGAAATCATAGGACTGAGAACGTGAGGCACATCCATATCATTGGCATCGGCACGGGAAATCCCGAGCATCTGACCGTACAGGCGATCAACGCCATGAATGCGTCAGACGTTATTTTCATCCCGACCAAGGGAGCCGCGAAGGCCGATCTCGCCGAAGTCCGCCGAGAGATCTGCGACCGATATCTGACCCGCGAAGACATTCACATTGTCGAATTCGAGATGCCGAAACGGGCGACTAAGGATCGAAGCTATGGTGGGAGCGTGGACGACTGGCACGCGGCAATCGCCCGGATCTACGGAGGCCTGATCGCCGATCTGCCGGAGGCTGGAGCCGGAGCTTTTCTCGTCTGGGGCGACCCGAGCCTCTATGATAGCACGATCCGCATCGTGGAGCGGGTCCGCGCGGCCGGCGCCATCCCGTTCGACTACAGCGTCGTGCCCGGCATCACCAGCATCCAGGCGCTGGCTGCAAGCCATCGCATTCCCGTCAATCTCGTCGGCAAGCCGGTCGAGATTACCACCGGGCGAAGAGTGATTGGGGAAGGGCTGACGCATGAGAGCACGATCGTGATGCTTGATGGCGAGCAGGCCTTCTCGAAGATCGATGATCCCGATGCTGAAATCTTCTGGGGCGCTTATCTCGGCACGAAGGACGAGATCATCCGCTCTGGCCGCCTCGGCGATGTGGCCGAGGAGATAGTCCAGCTCCGTGCAGAAGAACGCGCGCGGCATGGCTGGATCATGGACATCTATCTCCTGCGCAAGGGACGGGATTTCGAAGACTGAATGTCCCGCTCACGGAGCCGATCTCGCTTTGCTGCATCCGGCGCGATCCTATAAAACATGAGCTCAAGGATGGATGAATGCGCAGCGCTCACGGCAAAATTTCGAACGCAGAGAAAGCCTATATAGCAGGCATGCAGCGTGGTGCCTGCCCGACGCTTGCCGCACCCATGCAGACCGGCGACGGCCTGCTCGTGCGTCTGCGCCCGGCTGGGGGTGCGCTCACGATCGCCCAGTTACGGGAACTGGCCTCGGCGGCTGCGCGACACGGAAACGGCATTCTGGAAATCACCGCCCGCGGCAATCTGCAGATCCGCGGTCTTAGCACCGATACCGTCAGGCCGCTGGCAGCAGAGATCGATGCTGCCGGCATCGTCGTGCCTGATGGGGTGACGATCGAGATCTCGCCGCTGCATGGCATCGATGGCGATGCGATCGGCGATGCGGCAGTCATGGAAGCGGCTGTGCGCAGCAAGCTCGGCGTCCTTCTCAACTCCCCGCATCTTGCCCCGAAACTCTCCATCTTGGTCGACGGCGGCGGACGATTTTCGCTTTCTGCCCTCATTGCCGATATCCGCATCGTCGCGCAGCAACCGGGACAATGGCTCCTGTCCATAGCCGGCGATGAAGAGACTGCGACACCGCTCGCGATCGGTGGGCCCGAGGCCGTGGCAGCTGCCGCAGGTGACCTGCTTGAGTTGCTGACAGCGCGCGGCAGGCAAACACGCCCCCGCGACATCGCCGCAACAACGTTGTATGCACATTTTCCGCAGATCGATAGCATTCGATCCATTCCGCCGGCGCCCAGCAGATCGTCCTATGTCGGCGTGACAAGACTGAGGACCGGCATCGCCGTGCTTGGCGTGCGGCTGAAATTCGGGCAGGCCCGGGCTGCCGATCTGATCTCTTTCCTGGCGTCAGCCGAAAGTGCAGGCGCGCGCGAGATCCGATTGGCTCCTGATCGCGGCTTCTTCCTGATCGGACTGCCCGAGAGCGAAATGCCGGCTATGCAACAAGCAGCCGTCGATCACGGCTTCAGCGTCACGGCTAAGGAGCCGGCCGAGCAGATTGCCGCCTGCGCCGGGGCAGGGGCCTGTGCCTCCGCCTTCTATGATACCAGAGCACTTGCCAGTCAATTGATCGACCGGGTTCCCGATCTCTTCGACGGGTCGTTGAAGCTCCATCTCTCCGGCTGCGCCAAGGGCTGTGCGCATCGGCGTGCCGATCTCGTGATTGCCGGCTCGACTGAGGGCTACGGTTTTGTCCTTGATGGGCTCGCCGCCAACAGCCCGGCAGCAAGGATTGCTGGCGGACGGATCGATTTCGCTATAGAGAAGCTCGCCCGTCTGATCGAAGACAAAAGAGGTGCGGGCGAGTCGAGTGCCGATTGCCTGAAGAGGCTCGGGCCTATCGGCCTCGCCGAAGCGCTGCAACAGGAATAAAAATGCCAGACTACGACTATATCCGCAGCGGAGACGCGATCTATGAGCGCTCCTTCGCGATCATTCGCAGCGAAGCCGACCTCTCGCATTTCTCGCCCGAGGAGGCCGAAATCGCTGTTCGCATGATCCACGCCTGCGGCCTGGTCGAAGCAGCACAGAATTTCGTCTTCTCGCCCGGCTTCGTGCACGCCGCGCGGGTCGCTCTCCAGGATGGTGCGCCGATCTTCTGCGATGCGGAGATGGTGGCCCATGGCGTGACACGCGCCCGCCTGCCGGCGAAGAACGAGGTGATCTGCACGCTGCATGATCCCCGCACGCACGAACTTGCCCACGAGAGCGGCAATACCCGCTCTGCTGCCGCCATTAACCTCTGGCTCGACCGGCTCGGCGGCAGCATCGTTGCGATCGGCAATGCGCCGACCGCGCTCTTTCATCTTCTTGAACTCCTGCGCGATGGCGCACCGAAACCGGCAGCAATCATCGGCATGCCGGTTGGCTTTGTCGGGGCCGCCGAATCCAAGGATGCGCTTGCCGAGCAATCCTACGGCGTTCCCTTTGCCATTGTGCGCGGACGTCTCGGCGGTAGCGCCATGACGGCGGCGGCCATCAATGCGCTTTCGAGGCCCGGCCTATGAGCGGTTCTCTGATCGGCGTCGGCACCGGACCCGGCGATCCCGAACTTCTAACCCTCAAGGCCGTGCGCGCCATCGAGAGCGCCGATGTCATCGCCTATTTCGCCAAGCGGGGAAGGGGCGGGAACGGCAAGGCGATCGTTGAAAATCTGCTGAAGCCTGGCGTCGAGCTGCTGCCGCTCTATTATCCGGTCACCACCGAGATCGACAAGAACGACCCGCTCTACCAGCGCCGGATCACCGACTTCTACAACGCTTCCGCCGAAGCCGTCGCCCGTCATCTCGATGCCGGCCGGAGGGTCGCGGTGCTCAGCGAAGGCGATCCACTCTTCTACGGCTCCTACATGCATCTGCATGTGCGCCTGTCGCAGCGCTATCCGACCCAAGTGATCCCCGGCATCAGCGCCATGTCCGGCTGCTGGTCATCGGCGGGCATGCCGATCGTGCAGGGCGATGACGTGCTCTCAGTACTGCCAGGAACGATGGCGGAACAGGAGCTGACCCGCCGGCTGACGGACACCGAGGCTGCCGTCATCATGAAGGTCGGCCGCAACCTGCCGAAGATCCGCCGCGCGCTGCAGGCTGCCGGCCGCCTTGACGACGCCCTCTATGTCGAGCGCGGCACGATGGCCAATGCCGCCATGGTTAAGCTGTCCGAACGCGACGAGACCGAAGCGCCCTATTTCTCGCTCGTGCTGGTGCCCGGCTGGGAGGCCCGCCGATGAGCGGCCGGCTTTTCGTGATCGGCACCGGTCCCGGCAATCCGGAGCAGATGACGCCGGAAGCCAGTGCAGCCGTCGAGGCCGCGAGCGACTTCTTCGGCTATGGCCCCTATCTCGATCGGTTGAAGTTGCGCGCCGGCCAGACGCGGCATGTCTCCGACAATCGCGAGGAGCTGGACAGGGCAGGGGCCGCATTGACGATGGCCGCCAAGGGTGCGGATGTCTGCGTCGTCTCTGGCGGCGATCCCGGTGTTTTCGCCATGGCCGCTGCCGTCTGCGAGGCGATCGACAAGGGACCGGCCGAATGGCGGGGCGTCGATCTCGTGATCCTGCCCGGCATCACCGCCATGCTGGCGGTCGCAGCCCGCGTCGGGGCCCCGCTCGGTCACGATTTCTGCGCCATATCGCTCTCGGACAATTTGAAGCCCTGGCCCGTCATCGAGAACCGCCTGGAACTTGCGGCACGCGCCGGCTTCGTCATCGCCCTTTATAATCCGATCAGCAAGGCGCGGCCCTGGCAGCTCGGCAAGGCCTTCGAGCTTCTGCGCCAGCATCTGCCGGCAACGACACCAGTTGTCTTCGGACGGGCGGCCGGGCGGCCCGACGAGCGGATCATCGTGCAGTTGCTTGAGAAAGCCGATGCCAGCGTCGCCGACATGGCGACCTGTGTCATCATCGGATCGCCCGAGACGCGGGTGATAAGCCGCGAAGGGAAAGAGGATCTCATCTATACGCCGCGCTTCATGGGCGAGGACAAAAGATGATCGATCGCTTCGAGCGCCGCTTCGACCGTTTCCACCGAAGTCATGGCGACCGCCGGCGCGCGGGCAATCACGATGAGCTTGGCGCCGAGGAGACGGGCGGCCTCAATCTTGGCATAGGCGGCCGAACCGCCGCTATTCTTGGTGACGACAGCATCGATGCGATGTTTCCGCATGAGTTCGATCTCGCCCTCAAGCGTGAAGGGGCCGCGGTCGAGCACATATGCGACGTCCGTCAGAAGGAGCGGCGGTTCGACGGGATCGACACTGCGCACCAGATAAAAATGCTGCGGGGCGACCTCGGCATGATGAGCGCCCTGGCGTCCGGTCGCAAGAAAGACGCGGCGAGGGGCGGGGCCAAGTGCTGCGATTGCAGCAGGGATGTCAGACACGATATGCCAATGGTCGCCGGGTTCCGGGACCCATTCGGGACGGACCAGGACGATCGCGGCAACGCCGCTGCGTGCGGCTGCAGCTGCAGCATTGGCCGAAATGCGTTCGGCGAAGGGATGGGTAGCATCGATCAAAAGGTCGTAGCGTTCGGCCGTCAGAAAATCGGCAAGGCCTTGCGCACCGCCGAAGCCGCCGATACGGACGGGAACGGGCTGTCGGACAGGAGTTTCCGTTCGACCGGCCAGCGACAGAAGGATATCGAGATCGTCTCGCTTGGCGAGTTCGGCGGCAAGCCTGCGCGCTTCCCTCGTGCCGCCGAGGATGAGAATGCGGGTCTTGTCCATGTCTGATTTGTCTCCCACCGGCCCGCGCTGGCTCACTCTTATCGGCATCGGCGAGAATGGTCCAGAAGGCCTTGGCGATGAAGCAAAGGGCCTGATCGCAGCCGCCACCGTTGTGTTCGGCGGGACACGTCACCATGACCTGGTCAAAACACTGATTTCCGGAGAGCGATTGACCTGGCAGAGCCCTTTCGAAAAATCGGTTGAAGAAATCCTGGCGCGGCGTGGAACGCCTGTCGTCGTCCTGGCTTCGGGCGATCCGTTCCTCTATGGCGTCGGCGCGACGCTTTCGCGGCATGTTGCGGCAGAGGAAATCCGCACCATTCCCGCGCCCTCCGCTTTCAGCCTTGCCGCCTCGCGCCTCGGCTGGCCGCTGCAGGAGACGGCCTGTGTTTCACTGCATGGACGGCCGCTCGATCTCATCCGCCCGCATCTGCATGCCGACAGGCGCATTCTGGCACTGACATCAGACGAAAACGGACCACGGGCGCTTGCCGCGCTACTTGCTGCCAACGGCTTTGCCGACACGCGGCTGACGATTCTGGAAGCGCTCGGCGGCAGGCGGGAGAGAATCCGGAGCACGACGGCAGGTCATTTCGACCTTGCCGATATCGACCCCTTGAATGTCTGTGCGCTCGATGTCGTCGGGGGGCCGGGAGCTCGTATCCTGCCTTATATTAGCGGCCTCGAAGACGAACTCTTCGAACATGACGGACAGATCACCAAGCGGGAAATCCGCGCCGTCACCCTATCGGCGCTTGCGCCGCGTCATGGCGAGCTGCTCTGGGACATCGGCGCCGGCTCGGGATCTGTTGGTATCGAGTGGATGCTTGCCGATCCGTCGCTGAGGGCAATCGCTGTCGAGCAGTCGCCGGAGCGGGCAGCCCGCATTGCCCGCAATGCGGCTGCGTTCGGCGTGCCCCAGCTTGCCCTCGTCGAGGGCATCGCCCCTGCGGCCCTGATGGGACTGCCGGCACCGGATACGATCTTCATTGGCGGCGGCGGCAGCGAGGCTGGCGTGATGGATGCGGCAATCGCAGCGCTAAAGCCGGGCGGACGTCTCGTCGCCAACGCCGTGACGCTTGAAATGGAAGCGGTACTGCTGGCTCAATATGCGGCACGCGGCGGCTCACTTACCAAAATCGAAATATCACGCGCAGCATCCGTCGGCGGCATGAGCGGCTGGCGGCCGGCCTTGCCGGTGACGCAATGGCGTTGGATCAAGGAATAGAAAATGACGGTTCATTTCATCGGCGCCGGGCCAGGCGCTGCCGATCTCATCACAGTGCGTGGGCGTGATCTGATCGGCAAATGCCCGGTCTGCCTCTATGCCGGATCGATCGTCTCGCCTGAACTGCTGCAATATTGCCCACCGGGCGCGCGCATCATCGATACGGCGCCAATGTCGCTCGATGAGATCGAAGCGGAATATCTGCGCGCCGCAGCGGCCAGCGAAGATGTGGCGCGGCTGCATTCGGGCGATCTCTCGGTCTGGAGCGCGGTCGCCGAGCAGATCCGACGGCTGGAAAAGCATGGGCTCGACTACACGATGACGCCGGGCGTTCCCGCCTTCGCGGCAGCCGCCTCCGCACTCGGCCGCGAGCTGACGATCCCGGCGGTGGCGCAGAGCCTCGTGCTGACGCGTGTATCCGGCCGCGCCTCGCCGATGCCAAATGAGGAGACGCTAGCGAAATTCGGCGCGACTGGCGCGACGCTGGCGATTCATCTCGCCATTCACGCGCTGCCCCACGTCGTCGCGGAGCTGACGCCGCTTTATGGCGCAGCCTGCCCCGTGGCCGTCGTGGTGAAAGCCAGCTGGCCGGACGAGCGCATCCTGCGCGGCACGCTCGCCGATATCGAGGGGAAGGTGGCGGCCGAGCCAGTCGAACGCACAGCGATCATCTTCGTCGGTCGCTCACTTGCGGCTGAGGATTTCCGCGAGAGCTCGCTTTATGACCCTGCCTATCAGCGCCGTTTCCGCGGCCGCGAATAAGCTTGGCTCAGACCTGGGATGACAGGTAATCCATGCTGGCCTTCAGCGCGGAAGCGGGATCCTTCAGCGCATGGACTTCGGCTGCGAAAGGCTCGAAGGAGAATGGGCCTTTGTAGCTTGCCTGCAGCAGCGCGCGGATCTGGGCAGCATTGCCGAGCCGGTCGTCGGCAGCCACGAGTACGCGATGCGGGTCACGCATGTCGGAGACGGAAACGGCGGGATCGCTGGCACCGGAAATATGCACGAGCCCCGTCAGATGCGGGAACATCAGCGCCTCACCGGCAAGATGGTGGTGGAACGTGTCATGCACCAGCCGGAAGGTCGGCTGCGCGCCCAATGTCTCGATCACATCGGCCGCTTCCGCCTTGGAGCGCAACGAGCAGATCTCGAAGCCGAGCGGCTCGACAAGGCCAACGATGCCGGCGGCATCGAGCATCGGCCGAAGAGCTTCGAGCGACTGGCGCAGATTGGCCTGACGTTCACCATCGGCGCGGCCCGTGCCATCATTCTTCGGAACGAGAACCAAAGCCTGCGAGCCAACGGCCTTGGCATAGTCGATCAGCTCGCGGGCTTCCCTCTCGCGGGTGGCGTTCCATTCGTTGAAGCGCTGCAGCGCATTGATAGAGATGATGCCGACGCCGTGGCGGGCCGCGGCCTGCCTGATCACCTCCGGCCGCGTACCATCGAGGATGGCATTGCCGGCGAGGTCGTTGCGGATCTCCACGGCGTCAATGCCGAGCGAAACGGCAAGCGCGAAGAAATCTTCGATCGAAAGCGCGGGCGCCGCCATGTGGTTCAGCGCGAAACGAATGGATGCCATGCGAAGTCTCCTCCTCGATTCCCCGCTTTTGGACGAGGACATTTTGAATGGTCGAGGAATGTCTACTGCAATTTGGCCAATCGTCCATCGGCGACGAGATTGAAAGCCTATCATTGCTGATAGAATTTCAGTTGATATGATGGGATTCCATCATTTCTAGATATTTTCAGGCAGGAAGACCTCGAAGGGCAGGAAAGACTGGCCGGGAACGGCTATCTCGCCGTTCTCCAGTGCGCCCGTCATCAGGGAGACCACCTCCTTGCAGAGCGCCGGCAGCGGCGTGCCGATCGCCATGGTGACGATACCGTCGGCAAGACCCGCCTTGCTGTCTGATGTCAGTTCGTTGACGATGAGCACAATGCCGCCGCCGATTCCTTCCTCGCGAAATGCCGAGATCGCCCCCTCCATGCCGCCGCCGCAGACATAGAGGCCGACGAGATCGGGATGTTTCTGCAAAAGCGTCAGCGTCGCCTCATGGGTGATCTCAGGCGTTTCCAGATTGATCAGCGTTTCGACCACCTCGAAGTCGGGGGCCTCTTCGCGGAAATAGGAGCGGAAGCCCATCTCGCGCAGCTCATGACCGTGGAATCGATGACTACCGACGAAACAGGCGACCTTCCCGGGTCGGCGCGATGTCTTTGCGATCATCCAGGCGGCGGTACGGCCGACCTTGCGGTTGTTGACCCCAACATAGGCATCGCGCACACCGGTCGCGAGATCCGAAAGCAGCGAGAAAACCGGAATGCCGCGCTCCTTCAACTCCTCGACTGCTGCCGTTACCGCCGGATAATCCGGCCCGACGAGGGCAACGGCCTGGTTTCTCGTGCCAAGCAGCCTGATCTTCTCGACGATTGCCGCTGGCGTTGCGGTCGCCGGATATTCCACCTGTGTCTGGATACGCGCGGTCGTGACGTTGCGGGCAGCCGTTTCGATCTCGCGGGCGAAGGCCTGGTAGAATGGCTGCGTCGGCTTCTGCAGCAGGAAGGCCAGACGATATTGCGGCAGATCCTCGAAGACGCGTTGGCGGATCAATCCCACCGCATGATAGCCGATCGATTGGGCCGCATCATAGACGCGTCGAGCCGTTTCCTCGCGCACCCGATGGCGGCCGTTCAGCACACGATCGACGGTCGCGACACTGACACCGGAGGCCTGGGCGAGATCGGAAATGGTCGGACGGCGCATAGTCTTTCCTGATAGTTTTCAATCACAGATGAAAGCCAATCTTGATGGCTTCTGATAGAATATATCAAGCCTGCATTGAGCGCATTCGGAAGTCAACTTATTCTCCTGGCATGGAGCTTGGCAGGGAGGAAGGCATGGCTGGCGAGGCAAGAAGGCGCGATTACAGCCTTTTGGGCGAGAGCGGACGCACGGCGGTCGAAACCGGACTGGCGGCTGCCGAATGGTACCACACCGACATCCCTCGCAAGGAGATGAAGGCGCTGATGCAGCGTTCGGACGCGCCGGCTATCCGCGATACGGCGCTGTGGTTCGGCGCAATGGCGGTTTTCGCCGGATTCGGAATCTATTTCTGGGGCTCCTGGATCGTCCTACCTTTCTTCATGGCTTACGGCGTGCTCTACGGCTCGGCCTCCGACAGCCGCTGGCATGAATGCGGCCACGGCACGGCCTTCAAGACGCGCTGGATGAACGATGCCGTCTACCAGATCGCCTGCTTCATGATCATGCGCAATCCGGTGACCTGGCGGTGGAGCCATACGCGCCACCATACCGACACCGTCATCGTCGGCCGTGATCCGGAAATCGCCGTCATGCGACCGCCGGACCTGCTGCGGCTGATCCTGAACTTTTTCGGCATCCACGACGTCTGGCACGCGATGGTCGACATGCTGCGCAATGCAGCCGGTATTATCAGCGCCGAGGAGAAGACCTTCATTCCGGAAATGGAGCAGCCGAAGGCGATCCGCATCGCCCGCATTTGGCTTGCGATCTACGTCGTCACAATAGCGCTCGCCATCTACACGGGCTCGATCCTGCCGCTGATGCTGATCGGCCTGCCGCGCCTCTACGGCGCCTGGCATCACGTTCTGACCGGCCTTTTGCAGCATGGAGGGCTTGCCGACAACGTCATCGACCACCGGCTGAACAGCCGCACCGTCTACATGAACCCGATCAGCCGCTTCATCTACTGGAATATGAACTATCACGTCGAGCATCACATGTTTCCGATGGTGCCGTACCACGCGCTGCCGAAGCTACATGCGATGATCAAACACGACCTGCCGGCGGCCAACCAGTCGATCTGGTCCGGCTACAAGGAGATGATTCCGGCCTTCCTGCGTCAGCTTCGCAACGAGGACTATTTCCTGAAGCGGGAACTGCCGCCGACAGCGCGCCCCTATCGCGAGGAATTCCACGCCGAACTTGCGGCCGCAGCCCAATAAACAGTTCAAGAACAGGATCAAGGGAGGAAACGAGATGAGCGGAAACTGGATCGAGGTTTGCGGTAAGGACGAGATCGACGAGGAGGACGTCATCCGTTTCGATCATGGCGGCCGCACGTTCGCGGTCTATCGCAGCCCGGATGATGAATTCTTTGCCACCGACGGGCTCTGCACCCATGAGCAGATCCATCTCGCCGACGGGCTTGTCATGGACGATATCATCGAGTGTCCCAAGCACAATGGCCGCTTCAACTACAGGACTGGCGAAGCCAAGGGGGCGCCGGTCTGCGTCAATCTGAAGACCTATCCCGTCAAGGTCAAAGACGGCGCCATCTTCATTGCGATCTGAGGTGCGCCATGGCCCATTTCGTCATCATAGGGGCGGGAGAATGCGGTGCACGCGCCGCCTTCGCGCTCCGGGAAAAGGGGTTTGACGGCAAGATCACGCTCGTCGGCTCGGAACCGCACCCGCCCTATGAGCGACCGCCGCTTTCCAAGGCCGGTTTGTCGGGCAGCGTCGATCCAAAATTCATCGCGACGCACGAAACCTATGCCGCGGGCAACATCCGGCTGCTGACCGACGTAACGGCAACGGGTCTCGATGCCGAGGCCCACACCGTCACCCTGTCGGATGGCGGTCATCTTGCTTATGATCGGCTGCTACTTGCGACGGGCGCCAGCGCCCGCAATTTCCCGAATGCTCCGGCAAACAGCAGCCATATCCGCTCGCTGCGCACCCATCATGATGCGATCACCTTGCGTGCAATACTGCAGCCAGGTAGGCGGCTTGCCGTCATCGGCGGCGGTTTCATCGGTCTGGAGGTTGCGGCTACCGCCCGCCAGCTCGGCGCGGATGTGGTTCTCATCGAAGGGCTGGAGCGGGTGCTGAAGCGGGGCGTTCCCGAAGATATCGCGCATCTGATCAGCGAACGCCATCGTGCCGAAGGCGTCGATCTGCGTTGCAGCGCTTCCATCGAGACGCTCTCGGAACGGGAAGGCAAGGCCGTTATCCGACTTTCGTCCGGCGAGACGATCGAGGCGGATCTCGCGCTGATCGGCATCGGCGCGCGGCCGAATATCGAACTCGCGGAAGCTGCAGGGCTTGAGATCGACAACGGGATTGCCGTCGATGACCGGCTGCGTACGTCGGCGCTTGATATCTTTGCCGCCGGTGACTGCTGCTCCTTTCCGCTTGATATCTATGGCGGTCGGCGGGTGCGGCTGGAATCCTGGCGCAACGCGCAGGAGCAGGGCACCCTTGCTGCCGCCAACATGCTTGGCGCCGACATGCCGATCTCCGCGGTGCCGTGGTTCTGGTCGGATCAATATGACATGACGCTGCAGATCGCGGGACTTGCCGATGGCGCGGTCACGCATCTGCGCCGCGATCTCGGCGAGGGCGCCTTCATTCTCTTCCATCTCAATGCCGAAGGCCGGCTCCTTGCCGCAAGCGGCATTGGGCCGGGCAATGCGGTAGCGCGCGACATCCGGCTGGCCGAAATGCTGATATCAGCACGCGCCTATCCCGATCCTGCCGCGCTCACCGCCAGCAACGTCAAGCTGAAGACGCTGCTCGCCGCCTGAGAATTCCCCATATCGGCCCAAAAGGACATTGCGATGAAGAAACATAATCGCGCGACGGTCGCAGATCTGCTTGCACTCAAGGGAAAGCGCCAGCTGACCATGCTGCGCATTACCTCGCTCGAGGAGGCAGAGGCCGCCGAAAAGGCCGGCATCGATATGGTCTCGGTGCCGCCTGCCCTGCTTGGTCCGGCTTTTCGCGAGGCAGCACCGTCGCCTTTTGCCATTCCCGGCCTTGAATATGGCGACCATGTCTCCGCTGAAGACTACATGCGCGAGGCTTTCAAGGCATTGAAGACGGGCGGCGATGCCGTCTATTGCGCCGCGAGCCTGCAGACCATCCGCCGCATGCGCGACGAGGGCATTCCCGTCTGCGGCCATGTCGGCCTCATTCCATCGAAAGCCACCTGGACCGGCGGTTTCCGTGCCGTCGGCAAGACGGCGGCGAGCGCCTTCGAAGTCTGGCGCCAAACGAAGGCATTGGAAGAGGCAGGCGCTTTCGCAGCCGAGATCGAAGTGGTTCCCGGCGATGTCGCCGAGGCGATTTCCGACAACACGTCGATGCTGATGATATCGATGGGTGCAGGCCGTGGCTGCGATGCGCAATATCTCTTTGCCGACGACGTGCTCGGCTCCAACCGCGACCACACTCCGCGCCATGCGAAGATCTATCGTAACTTTGCGGCCGAATATGACCGGCTGCAGCGCGAACGCGTCGCCGCCTTCAGTGAACTCGCCGAAGATATCCGCTCCGGCGCCTATCCGGAAAAACGCCACCTCGTCGGCATCGACGAGGCCGAGTTGCGCAATTTCCTGCATCGGCTGGAAGGGGAACCGTGAGGCCCGCCTGGCCGGTTCTTCGGCGAGACGCACTCAGTGCAGAGGCGTTTCGCCGAGCCGTGCCTCCACATTCATTCGCTTATGCAGGATAGGAACGATTTCGGTCCGGCCATTTTCAATCGCGCGATAAAATAGGAATGTGAGTTCACATTGAGCTTAAATAGGCCCGGCTAAATATCGTCAATCGGCCGTCCTGTCCGGGCACCCGCACTCAAGTCTTCGCAAGCCTTTCGGATATCGTTGACATAGCGATCCGCCTGCTCTTCGCCCCAATTCTCAAAAGTATAATCCCAGATATTGTCGAGATCGGCGACGGCGGCCCTTGAAAGGATGTAGCCTTTCATCTTGCTCGCTTCCGACGCTTTCGGTCGAGGAATGTGTCGAAATCGAAATCCTCGGCACCGCCGCTATCGATGCCGATACCGATTGCATCGCGTAGCGCCTTCACCTTGGCCTCATGCTCCTCCAGAAGCCGCAGACCGGCCCTGATGACTTCGCTCGCCGAGCCATAGCGGCCTTCAATGATTTGTCGTTCGACGAAACCTGCAAAATGATCGCCCAACGCAATCGATGTATTTTTCGACATGAGAGCCTCCTGAATGTTACCAATATATACCAATTTTTGGTAACCCTACCCTCAATTCGGCGCCGCTTCTTTACCGGGGAGCAGGCGAGCCCTCATTGGCATTGATACGGCCCTATGTCAGAGAATAGATCCATCAGGAACAGATTCTCAGGCGCCGATGACGATAGGCTTTGCACATGCGGAACTGATTGCGGTTCTCGTCGCTGTGACGGGCGACGAGCCGCGCGTCATGACGATCCGCAATGGCGATGCGCTTCCATCAGGCCCTTTCGAAATGGGCCATCGCACGCTGCAGTCGGGCCTTCGCGAATGGATCCAGGAACAGACTGCCCATCCGGTCGGCTTTCTGGAGCAGCTCTACACCTTTGCCGACCGCGACCGGAATAATGATATCCAGGGCGGTCGCACCATCTCGATCAGCTATCTCGGCCTCGTCAACGAACAGTCGGGAGCCGGGCGGCCGGGCTGGCACGGCTGGTATGAATATTTCCCCTGGGAGGATCATCGCGACGGGCGTCCGGAAATTCTCGATGAACTCATCGCGCGGCTGCGGGGCTGGGCCGATGCCGAGCCTGCCAAGCGCGAATACAGGCATCGCCGCGCCGATTTCACCTTCGGGCTCGATGGCGCCAGATGGAATGAGGATTTGACGCTGCAGCGCTATGAGCTGCTCTACGAGGCAGGTCTTGTTGCCGAGGCCGGTTGCGGCAAGGACGACAATCTCGGCCGGCCGATGTTTGCCGATCACCGACGGATTCTGGCAACCGGCATCGCCAGGCTTCGCGCCAAGATCAAATATCGCCCGGTCGTTTTCGAGCTCATGCCCGAAAGCTTCACCCTGCTGCAATTGCAGCGCGCCGTCGAGGCTCTGGCCGGCCTGACGCTGCACAAGCAAAACTTCCGCCGCCTGATCGAACAGCAGGAACTGGTGGAGGAGACCGGCGAGGCAACAAGCGAAACCGGCGGCCGGCCGGCGAAGCTCTTCCGCTTCCGCCAGACCATTCTCGAAGAGCGCGCGCTCGCCGGAACGAAATTACCGCTCTCCCGCAATTGACATATGCTCATAGTGAGAATATCTCTTTGCTCAGGATATACTCAGATCGAGCATAATTGATGGAGCCGGCAATGAACCACCTCGTATCCGCGTCTTCCCTCTATGACCGCGTCAGCCGCGTCATTCCCAAAGCCGAATGGCTGACGTTTCAGGACGATGTCGAAGCGATCCTCGAGCTGAAGCGCAAACGCAATGCGGTCATCCTCGCGCACAACTATCAGACGCCGGAAATCTTCCATGGCGTCGCCGATATCGTCGGCGATAGCCTGGCTTTGGCGCGCAAGGCGATCGAGGTCGATGCCGACGTGATCGTGCTGGCCGGCGTGCATTTCATGGCCGAGACGGCAAAGCTCCTGAACCCGGAAAAGACGGTGCTGATCCCTGATCTCGGCGCCGGCTGTTCGCTCGCCGAATCCATCACGCCCGAGGATGTCGCGTTGCTGCGCCAGGCCCATCCGGGCGTGCCTGTCATCACCTATGTCAACACCTCGGCTGCCGTCAAAGCTGCCTCGGATATCTGCTGCACCTCAGGCAATGCCAGGAAGGCGGTCGAATCTCTCGGCGTGCCGCGCGTGCTGATGATTCCGGACGAATATCTCGCGCGCAATGTCGCCAAGGAAACCGATGTGGAGATCATCGCCTGGCACGGACATTGCGAGGTGCATGAACTCTTTACCGCCGATGATGTGCGGCAGTTGCGCGAAAACCATCCGGGCGTGACGGTGCTTGCCCATCCCGAATGCCCGCCCGACGTCGTCGCCGAGGCGGATTTCGCCGGCTCCACCGCCGTCATGTCCGATTATGTCGGGCAGAAGAAGCCGGCCCGCGTCGTGCTGCTCACCGAATGCTCGATGAGCGACAATGTCGCCGTGCATCACCCTGATGTCGAATTCATCCGCCCCTGCAATCTCTGCCCGCATATGAAGCGCATCACGCTTTCCAACATTCGCACGGCGCTCGAGGAAAACCGCCACGAAGTGACCGTCGACCCCTCGATCGCCGCAGCGGCTCGGCGGGCTGTCGAGAGGATGCTTGCGATATGAGCGCCATATTGGAGCAATTTGCCGGCCGCACTGTCATCGTCGGCAGCGGTCTTGCGGGATTGATGGCGGCGTTGACCCTGGCGCCCGAACCCGTTGTCATCGTCACCCGCGCCGGCCTAGGTGCAGAGACGTCGAGCGCATGGGCGCAGGGCGGCATCGCCGCCGCTTTGGGCGCCGATGACAGCGCCGAACTGCATCTTGCAGACACACTTGCTGCCGGCGATGGGCTTTGCGATCCGGCGATCGCTGCCGGCATCGTCACCGAGGCGCCGGCCGCCATTGCCGCGCTCGAACGTGCCGGTGTCCAGTTCGACCGGACAGCTGACGGTACTCTGTCGCTGGGCCTGGAAGCGGCCCATAGCCGCCATCGCATCGTGCATGCGCAAGGTGATGGATCGGGTGCGGAGATTATACGTGCGCTCGTTTCTGCCGTTGTCGCGACGCCCTCCGTCACTGTGCTCGAAGGACTGGAAGCCCGTCGCATCCTGACGGACGAAGCGGGTGTCACCGGCCTTGCCTGCGCCGGTAATCACGGTGCGGTCATCCTGCCGACGCGGCGGATCGTGCTTGCAACCGGCGGCATCGGCGGGCTCTATGAAGCGACCACCAATCCGACCGGCAATTTCGGGCAAGGGATCATGCTTGCGGCCCGCGCCGGAGCCGAGCTCGCCGATTTGGAATTCGTGCAGTTTCACCCGACCGCGCTCGACTCCCGCCGCCGGCCCCTGGCGCTCGTCAGCGAGGCGGTGCGTGGTGAAGGCGCCGTTCTCGTCAATGAGAGCGGTGATCGTTTCATGGCTAGCGTGGCAGGCGCAGAACTTGCCCCGCGCGATGTGGTGGCGCGCGCCATAAGCGCCGAACTGGCGCGTGGCGGCAGGGTCTTCCTGGACGCCCGAGAGGCACTTGGCGATCGTTTTGCCGCTCGCTTCCCCGTCATCGATGCGCTCTGCCGGGAAGCGGGCATCGATGCCAGCCGCCAGCTCATCCCAGTGCGCCCCGCCGTCCACTATCATATGGGCGGGGTCGCAACCGATGCGCATGGCCGCAGCTCCGTTGCCGGGCTATGGGTTGCCGGCGAAGCAGCCTCCACCGGCCTGCATGGCGCAAACCGGCTTGCCAGCAATTCGCTCCTGGAGGCAGCCGTCATGGGCGTGCGCGCCGCGCGCGATATTCTTTCGCGACCGACTGCAAAACCGCCGACGCCTGGGGCAAACTTTACGCTGCCGGTGGCGGCCGATCCTTCGTCCATCCGGCCGATCGTCTCGCGTCATCTGGGTGTGTTGCGCAATGCAGGCGCCATCCATGGCGCCGTGGCAAGCCTGCTGCCGCTCGCAGAAGGCAACAGTCCTGCTTCCGATCCCGCCATCGTGGCGCTGCTGATTGCAGTTTTCGCAAGCCTGCGAGCGGAATCGCGCGGCGCCCATGCCCGCACTGATTTCCCGTTGAAACGGGCCGAAGCCGCCCGACGGAAAATGACGCTGGCCGAGGCGCTGGAGATCGCCCGCGTCACCGCTTCCCATCCCCTTGCAAGGAGTGCCTGAGATGAGCCTCGCTTCCCTTCCGCGCGTCATTGTCGAACCGCTCGTGCGCGCGGCCCTTGCCGAGGATCTTGGCCTTGCCGGCGATATCACCTCCGCCGCCGTCATCCCAGGGGAACATCGATCGACGGTCGTCATGGCCGCCCGCCAGCCGGGTGTGGTGGCCGGTCTCGATGCGGCCGAGCTTGCCTTTCAGCTCGTCGATCCCGCTATCACCTTGAAACGGCATCTGCCCGATGGTGCCGCTGTTCAGCCGGGCGCTGTCATCGCCACCATTGAAGGCCCCTCACGCGGGTTGCTGACGGCTGAGCGCACCGCGCTGAATTTCCTCGGCCATCTCTCGGGCATCGCCACGGTGACCTCAGGCATCGTCGAGGCGATCCGCAACACCAAAGCTTCCGTCGTCTGCACCCGCAAGACAACGCCTGGCCTCCGGGCGCTCGAAAAATACGCCGTGCGCGCCGGCGGCGGCATGAACCACCGCTTCGCGCTCAACGACGCCGTACTGATCAAGGATAATCACGTCGCCATTGCCGGCGGCGTGGCGGAAGCGATCCGCCGCGCAAAGGCCGGCGTCGGCCATATGGTCAAGATCGAGGTCGAGGTCGACACGCTCGACCAGCTGCACGAGGCGATGGGCGAGGGGGTCGATGCCGTCCTCCTCGACAACATGACGCCCGACCAGCTGCGCGAGGCCGTCGGTATCGTCGCCGGGCGCGCGATCACCGAGGCTTCGGGCCGCGTGACGCCGGCAACGGCCCCTGCCATTGCCGCCTCGGGCGTCGACCTGATCTCCGTCGGCTGGCTGACGCATAGCGCCCCGGTGCTCGATATCGGCCTCGACTTCGTCGAAGCCGCAGAGGGCGCGGCAACACCTTTGCGCCGGCTTGCTCAGGCCTTCTGACCAAGCCGGCCGGCAAAGGTTCAAGCCGGCTGGTGCTGGGGTTGAGGCTCCATGTCCGAGTTGAATTCCAGAAGCTCGATCATGACGCCAAGATCCTTCACGGTGTCGTAATAGGCGTAGCGTCCGTGGCTGCCGTCGAATTCGCCCCGCTGCAGCAGGCGGTGCCCCTTGTCTTCGAGGTAGCGATTGCGGTTGGTCAGGTTCTTCGTCTTGAAGGCGATGTGGTGGCAGCCGGGGCCTTTCTCTTCCAGAAGGTCGCGCCAGGCACTCTTTTCCGGACCCGGCTGCAGGAATTCCACATCGATATTGCCGAACTTGAACATGATGATGCGGCAGCCAACCTCGGCAGGCTTGCCATTATAGATTGCCTTGGCCTCCTCGGGATCGGCAGCCTTGCCCTCGGGGGGAACGGGCTTGCCCGTCAGGTCGGAAAACCAGCGGGCTGATTTTTCCACATCGTCGGTGACAAAGCAGATCTGCATCACGGCGTCTTCATCAAGCAAACGCTTGTCCATCAAACTCTCCATTTTGGGCAACGGGAGGACGGCCCGCCAATCTGAAACGGACCGCCCTCCGGGAGGAAGGGCTTTCAACCAAGGATGGTTTGGTAATTTTCCTTGATCTTGGATATCGCGTCTTCGACGCTCATGTTGGGATCGCTCCAGAAATTGAACACGACGTCCCAGATCGAATTTTCCCAGTCGGCATCGCTGATCGCATGCGGGTTCTGCACCTGATGCTTCGGATCGGCGACGATCTTCAGCACCTCCTTCGAGCAGGCATCGAGGCTATCCTGCGGCGCGTCGAGGCGCACAGGCGTGGAGCCCTTCGCCTTGGCAAATTCAGCCTGCACGCTGGGATCGACGACGATGGAGGCAAAGTCGAGTTCGGCCTTGTCCTTGTCCGCTGGCTGGCCGCCGAGCAGACCCCAGCTGTCGACGGTCGCAACCACGGCCTTGGCGCCAGGGATCTGGATGCAGCCGAAATCCTTTCCGGCCGTCTTGCCGGCTGCCAGCCACTCGCCCTTCATCCAGTCGCCATGGATCTGCATCAGCGCCTTGCCGGTGATGACGAGATTGGTCGTCAGGTTCCATTCGCGGTTGGCCGAACCACTATCGGCTGCCTGCTGGAACTTGCGCAGATATTCGAAGATCTGCTTGAATTCCGGCGTGTCGAAAACGGCCGGATCGGGCTTCTCGCCATAGATCCTGTTGAAGAATTCCGGTCCGCCGATCGTCGCCGCCAGTGCGTGGGTGAGGTAGCCAACCTGCCACTGCTGGCCGCCGACGGCGAGCGGAATGATGCCGGCGGCTTTGATCTTGTCGAAGTCGGCAAACATCTGATCGAGCGACGTCCAGGCGGCCGGGTCGACGCCGACTTTCTTGGCGACGTCCATATTGTAATAGACCATGCCGTCAATGTGCAGCGCGGTCGGCACTTTCATGACTTGGTCATCGACGACCATCGAATGGGCAACCGCGTCAGGATATTTGTTAGGATAGCCATGGTCCTTGAAGAAATCGGTGAGCGGCCTTCCGAAACCCTGTTTCGTGAGATCCCGATAGACGCCGGGATTGGATTCCATGAAGAGGTTCGGCGGATTGCCGCCGGCAACGAGGTTCATCAGGTTGACGTTTGAGCCGGTGTCGTGCGGGATGGCGATATCGGTCCATGTGTGGCCCTTAGCCTCGAGATTCTTCTTCAGGACATTCAGCGCCGCCACTTCCGGAGGCGCGGACCAGGTATGGTAGATTACTAGTTCCGTCGCGTGCGCGGCCACGGGAGCGGCGCCTGCAAGCAATGCGGCTGTGATGCCGGCAATAATCCTGTTCATCATTTCCATTCCTCCCATCGGTTCTTCATTCACATCCGCTGCCCGGTCTGGGCATTAAAGACATTCGCCTTGCCGCGCGGAAATTCGGCCCGCACGGTCTGGCCGGACGCAAAACCGGCGGCGCGATCCGGATCGACGCGCAGTGCCAGAAGCTGTTCTCCGAAACCGAGATAGGCCGTCGCATCCGAGCCGGTGCGTTCGGCCTGACGCAAAGGCAGTTCGAAACGTGCCGCCGCATTGGCAATCGGCTGTTCGGCGACGACGAAATGTTCGGGCCGCAAGCCGACGATGACTTCTGCACCGCTTTCCGGCCTCTTCGAAAAGGCATAATCGCCGAGATCGATGGCATCGCCGGTGTCGAATGCGGCCCTGATGCTGCTGCCGTTCACCGTCAGCCGTGCCTTGCGTAGGTTCATGGCCGGTGCGCCGATAAAGCCTGCGACGAAGAGATTGGCCGGCCGGCCGTAGATTTCGTCGGGCGTGCCGAACTGCTGGATGACGCCGCCATCCATGACGGCGATCCGGGTTGCCATCGTCATCGCTTCGATCTGGTCGTGGGTCACATAGACGACGGTCGGCTTCAGCGTGTCGTGCAGCTTCTTGATCTCGAGGCGCATTTCGGTACGCAGCTTGGCATCGAGGTTCGACAATGGCTCGTCGAAGAGGATGACGCCCGCCTGCTTGACCAGCGCACGGCCGATCGCAACGCGCTGGCGCTGGCCGCCGGAAAGCTGGCCGGGTTTGCGCTTGAGCAGCGGCTCGATCTGCAGCAGTTTGGCGGCGACAGTGATGCGGCGCTCGATCTCGGCCCGGTCGAGCTTGCTTGCGGCGAGCCCGAATTTCAGATTCCCGTAGACGGTCTTGGTCGGATAGAGCGCATAGGATTGAAAGACCATGGCAAGCCCGCGGTCGCGCGGATCGAGGTCGGTCACGTCGCGTTCGCCGATCATGATGCGGCCGTCACTGACTTCCAGAAGCCCGGCAAGCAGGTTCAGCAGCGTGGTCTTGCCGCAGCCGGACGGCCCGAGCAGCACGAGGAAATCGCCGTCATCGACCGAAAGATTGAGGTCGTTCAGGATCGTCACGGCGCCGAAGGACTTGACGATGTGTTCGAAGGAGACGCGCGGCATGGCTCAACCCTTGATCGCGCCGGCTGTAATTCCCTGAACGAAGAATTTGCCGACGAGGAAATAGATGACGAGGGGCGGAATGGCGGTCAGAAGTGCAGCCGCCATATTGTCGTTATAGGCAACGACGCCGGTCGAGACGGTGATGAGATTGGCGAGTATGACCGTCATCGGCTGCGTGCCGAGACCGCCGAAGGTGACACCGATCAGATAGTCGTTCCAGATCGAGGTGATCTGCAGGATCAGAACGACGATCAGGATATTGCCGGACATCGGCAGGATGATCTCGAAGAAGATCCGCCAGAAGGAGCCGGAATCGATGATCGCCGCCCGCATGATCTCTTGGGGAATATCCTTGTAATAATTGCGGAAGATCAGCGTCAGCACCGGCATGGCAAGGACCGCATGGACGGCCGCGATCCCCCAGAGCGTGCCATAGATGCCGATCGTCGCGGTAATCCGGATCAACGGATACATGATCACCTGGAAAGGCACGAAGGCGCAGATGAATAGCAGGAACAGGAAGGCGTTGGCCCAGCGCACGTTCCAGAGCGCCAGCGCATAACCGGTCACGATCGACAGCGCGATGGAGAGGGCAAGCGAGGGAAAGAGGATCAGCACCGAATTCCAGAAGCCGACCTTCAGTCCGTTGCAGTTGATGCCCGAGCAGGCCTTGTTCCAGGCGTGATCCCAGGCCTCCAGCGTCCAGACCTGCGGCAGCGAGAAGATTGCGCCTTCGCGGATCTGGTCCATGGTCTTGAAGGAAGTGACGACGACGACATAAAGCGGCACGCAGAAAAACAGCGCGCAGATCGTCAGAAACATGAGAATGGCGATTGAACGTCCGGGGATGCGCTTCTTCTTGCGCGGAAAGAAGGGGCCGGCAGGCTGCGGCGAGGCATTGACGGCGTCTTCGAGCGCGGCCGCCTGGGTGAGCATATTCATCGTCCGCCTCCGTTCGCCCGGCGCTGCTGCCAGGCGGTGATCAGCACTAGCGGCAGGAAGATCGCCGCGGTGATGACGAGCATGGTGATGGCCGCTGCCGAGGCGTAGCCGATATTGCTTTTGGCCGAGAGCGCGTTGATGGTGAAATAGGCCGGCACCCAGGTGGAATTGCCTGGCCCCCCATTGGTCATGGCGACAACAACGTCATACGCCTTGATGACGCCGAGCGAGAGCAGGATGGCGCAGGTGATGAAGGTGAATTTCATCATCGGAATGATGATTTCGAGGTAGAGCCGCCAGAAGCTGACACCATCGAGACGCGCCGCACTCCAGATCTCGGTATTGATGGATTTCAGGCCCGACAGCATCAGAGCCATGTAGAAACCGGAGCTCTGCCAGATCGTGGCAAGGATGATGGCGTACATCGCCGTATCCGGACTTGCCAGCCAGTTGAAGCTGACCGAAGTGAAGCCCAGCCCATGCAGGAAGTTCTCGAGCCCGAGCTGCGGATTGAAGATCCACCGCCAGGCAGCGCCGGTGACGATCAGCGACACTGCCAGAGGATAGAGGAACACGGTGCGAAAGAAGCTCTCGCCGCGCCATTCGCGGTCGATCATCGCCGCCAGAACGAAGCCGAAGACGATGGCGAGCGCGCTGCCGAGACCGAGGATGACGAGGTTCTGCAGCGAAATCGTCCAGCCGGCGTCGTTGAAGAGCCGCTCGTACTGCCGGGTCCATTCGCTCCAGTCGATCTCATATTCCGGAAGACGCCGGCTTCGCGTCAGCGACAACCAGCCGGTCCAGCCTATGGCACCGACAAATGCGACAAGGGTGACGGCAACAGCCGGCGCGAGAGCCAGCTGGGGCGCCATTCGGCTCCAGCGTAACTGCATCACTTCCTCCCGAGACCGACGCTCCCACACCGGCCACCACCCGAAATCGGGCTTGTATTATCGTTAAACTATGATCAAAATTTACGTGAGGTCAACAGGCGTTTTCGCTGGACACAGCCCCAAGCTGTTGCAAAGCTCTGGAAATACCTGGTGGAATGAGGCGAAAGGGAGGAAATAGACTTGGAAAAACAGGATGTTATTCCGCGTATGGGATTTGGGACGTTCGGACGCAACGGCAAGGAGGGCATCGATGCGATCCTATGCGCGCTGGAGACCGGCTACCGGCATCTCGATACGGCGCAAACCTATGACACCGAATTCGAAGTCGGCGAGGCACTTCGCCGCTCCGGTCTGAAACGCGACGAGGTCTTTCTGACGACGAAGATCTCGACCGATAATTTCGGCCCTGGCGCGCTCGTTCCTTCACTGGAAAAAAGCCTGGAAGCGCTGAGGATCGACCAGGTGGACCTGACGCTGATCCATTGGCCGGCGCCTTACGGGCGCATTCCGCTGGAGGTCTATATGACCCAGATCGCCGAGGCGCAGGCCCGCGGCCTGACCAGGCTGATCGGCGTGTCGAACTTCACGATTGCCCTTCTGGAACAGACGGAAGCACTGCTTGGCAAAGGCAAGATCGCCAACAACCAGTTCGAGCTGAACCCGATCCTGCAGAACAAGAAACTCGCAAACTATTGCCAGGAAAAGGAAATTCTCGTCACATGCTATCTGCCGATTGCCCGCGGTATGCTTTCCGACGAGCCGGTGCTGCGCTCGATCGGTGAAAAACACGGCGAGACGCCGGAGCAGGTGGCAATCGCCTTCGAGCTTGCCAAGGGCTATTGCACCATCCCGACATCGGGCCGGCCGGAGCGCATCCGCTCGAACTTCAAGGCAAGTTCGATCACGCTTTCGCCTGACGAGATTGCTGCAATCGAAACCATCGACCGCGATCACCGGGTCGTCGATCCCGACTGGGGGCCGAAGTGGGACTGAGCCAATGCGGGCAGTTGACAATCGGCCGCATTCAGATCAATTGTGATCGTGTATTATCGTTAAACTAAATCCGGGTTACCGGTATGGAATAATTGAACGGCGGTTCCCTCGGAGCCGACGAGAGGAGGAAGCATGCTTGGAATTACCGGCTACGGCCATGTCGCGATCAAAGTGAGGGATCTCGACGCATCGCTCGAGTTCTACCGTGAACGGCTTGGCTTTCCGGAAATGCTGCGCCTGAAGAACGACGACGGCTCCACATGGCTCGTATATCTGCGTATCACCGATGACCATTATCTCGAAATCTTCCCCGGGGCCGAAAATGACCGGGCGCCGGGCTGGAATGCCAATGGCGTCAACCACATGTGCTTCACCATTGACGATCTCGATGCGACAGCCGAGCGCATCAAGGCAGCCGGCATCAAGCTGACAGCCGAGATCAAGCAGGGCCTTGACGGCAACCGCCAGGCCTGGATCGAGGATCCCGATGGCAACCGCATCGAACTCATGGAAATGCATCCGGACTGCCTGCAATATCAGGGCATCAAGCGGCTGCATGCCGAGGGAAAATGATGAGGCCGGGCAGCCGTCTTCTACGACGCGGCTGCCCTTTCGCTTTCCGCAGCCCGGCGTTATGGAAACGAAGATAAGCACTACGGAATATAGCACTGACGACCATGAGCAGATCGAGCGTTCGCCTCAAAGACATTGCCGACAAGACCGGATTTTCGGTCAATACAGTGTCGCTGGCACTGCGCGACAGCCCGCGTATTCCCGACGAGACGCGCCAACTCATCCGCCGGACGGCCGATGCACTGAACTACCTGCCGAACCATATCGCCAAGTCGCTCGTCAGCCGCGAGACGAAGACGATCGGACTCATCCTCACCGACATCACCAACCCGACGCTGACGCGCACGGCGCAGGCGATCGAGCTGGCGCTGGCCGAGCGCGGCTACGGCACGCTTTTTGCCACCTCCAATAATGATCCCGAGGAGGAAATCAAGGCGCTCGAAATGTTCCGCTCGCGCCAGGTGGATGGCATGCTCATCTACCCGCGCAGCCACCGGCGCCTCGACCACATCCGGAAAATCCGGCAATCGAACTATCCGATCGTGCTTCTGGTCGGCGATCCCGATGCCGGTATCGACGCCGTCTGTGTCGATGAACGGCGCGGCGCCTACAAGGCGACACGCCATCTGATCGATACCGGGCACAAGCGCATCGGCATCATCGACAGCGCCAATCCGCTCGGCAATGTCGAAAAGAGCGATGGTTATAGGCAGGCCCTTGCCGATGCCGGCATCGCTTTCGATCCCAAACTGGCCGCCGACCCGCATGGCCATTCGGTGATCAAGGGCTATTGGGCGATGGACGCACTGATGAACGTACCGAACCGGCCGACGGGGGTTTTCACCGCCAATGATTCGCTTGCCATCGGCGCGCTTCGCTGGTGCCAGAAGAATGACGTGCAGGTGCCGAAGGATGTCGCCATCATCGGCTTCGACAATATCGAATTTGCCGAACATGCGGCAACGCCCATCTCCAGCGTCAACTATGCCGTCGACATGGTGACCGAGCTTGCCGTCGAGCGGCTCATGAAGCTGGTCGCGGCCAAGGACGGGCTGCCGGAGCCGCGCATCACACAGATCGAACCGGATCTGGTGATCCGGGAAAGCACCATCGGCCGCAGCTAGAACCGGCAAGCCGGGCTCAGTGGCCAGGCAAAAAGGGAGGAAGAATGGCCTATCCGATTTCCTATCAGCTCTATTCGTCGCGCAATTTTCCGCCCCTCCTTGCCCAGTTCCCGGAACTGAAGGCCTTCGGTTATGATGCGATCGAACCCTGGCTTCCGGCCTATGAGGCCGATGCCAAGGCCTTTCGCAAGGCGCTCGACGATGCGGGGCTCAAATGCCATTGCTTCCACATGCCGCTGAAGGGGCTGATCGAAGAGCCGCAGCGTTTCGTTGACATCGCGCTGACCATGGGTGCGACGGTAATGATCCCGCCTTATGTAACGCCGGAAGAGCGCGGCACGAGGGATGATGACTGGAAGGACCTTGGGAAGAAGCTCGCCGAAGGCGCCGATCGTGTCGCATCCGACGGGCTCAAGGTCGCCTGGCACAACCACGATTTCGAGTTCTGGCCGCTGGCGAGTGGTTTGCGTCCCATTGACCTGATTTTCGAGGGTGCGGGTGCCGACGTCTGGTTCGAGATCGATTGTGGCTGGATCACCCGGGCCGGGGCCGATCCGGCGGCCGAACTTCAAAAATTCGAAGATCGCATCATCGCCATTCAGATGAAGGACATGGCCCCTGAGGGCACGAAGGAAGATGATGGCTGGGCGGCGACCGGCGACGGCATCATCGGCTGGGCAAAGCTCGTACCACTCTTCCGGATGACGAAGGCCGAACACATCGTCACCGAACACGATAACCCGTCCGACTGGCGGCGTTTCGCCAAACGCTCGATCGAGCATATCAAGGCGCTCGGGCTCTGATTGTACCCCTTACCCCCTCGTCTAAATCGCCTCGTAATTTACGGCCGTAACGCGCATGATAGTTGTCTTTCAGCCCGTAAGCTGCGGCTGCGCCCGGTCCGTATTACGGGATGATGTTCCGGAATAAGGCGGCGTCTCGCGCCTACATGCAGTATTTGTAAATTATACTGGTAGCAAATACCGCCCAAGACCGTAAATAATCGATGAAAATCTCAATCCAGACAGGTAAAAGTGCTTCCCGTTGCATGCTAATCGATCTAACATTGTGCAACCAGTCGGTTCGTCCCAAGCGTTCCGGCTTTTGAAGGTGAGAACCGTGATGGACGGGTCAACCGGGGAAGTAAAAGCGAACAGACTATGTCTGCTCGGCAGGCCGCGATTATTGGCCGCCGGGACCGAACTCCCCTTGCCCGAAAAATCCTATTTCCTGCTGGCGTTGCTGGCGCTATCCCAGGAACCGCTGGTCGACCGCGAAACCATCCGGTGCCAGCTCTGGCAATCCGAACTTCCTGAAAAACGTGCCGGCAGCCTGCGTCAGCTCCTGTCTCGCATAGAACAGAGCATTCCCGAGGGCTTGCCGCCCTTGCTCATTGCCACGCGCACCCATCTCGGCCTCGCACCCGGCTGGGAGATCGACCTCAAGATCCTCAAGCGGAAGGAGATGCTGAGGCGAGAAGAAAGCGACATCCTGCTTGGCGAACTGCTCGAAAGCGTCAAGTCTCCCACACAGGGTGCGGAAGACTGGCTGACCTTCGAGCGCCAGCGGATCGACGAATTGCGCTCGGCCCATCTTGTCCGCCTGCTGGAAAACGAAAACGAGCGCACGGACGAGGAACAGATCGGCTTTGCCAAGCGCCTGATCGAGCTCGATCCCGCCAATGAAATCGCCTGCCGGGCGCTGATGCGCGCCCTTGCCCGCATGAACGACCTGCCGGCAGCGCGTCAGGCCTATCTGAAGTGCCGCACGCAACTCAGGGACGATTTCGACGTCGAGCCGGACGAGGCGACGACGGCGCTTGCCCGCGAGCTCGGCATATTGGCGGCCGCACAGCCGGCGACAGACCGTCCCCGTCCCACCTCCGATCTTTTGATCGATCCGGCGGGCCAGCCACGCATCGTCATCCTGCCGCCCGAAAGCATCTTCACCGATCCTCTGATGGACCGGGTCGGCCGCGCACTGCTCGAAGACGTCACGATCGGCCTCAGCCAGCAGCGCGGCTTCAAGGTGATCGCCGCCCATACGAGCCTGGAAATGCTGAGCCGCGCGCTCGATCCGACACGCCAAACAGTCGGCCCAATCGACCTTTCGTTCGACTATGCGGTCTATGTGACGATCCAGGGCCGGGACGAGGATGTCTATGCCACCTGCCGGCTGACGCGCACAGCCACGTCCGAAGTACTGTGGGCGGTCGAAATTCCCTTCGCGATGCAGAGAATCAGCGAAGCCTTCAGCCAGCTCACCCGACGCATCGTCATGACGCTTGCCGATACGATCGAACGCTACGAACTGGCAATGCCGCTCGGTGACGTGCCGGCTTCGGCCTATCGCCTCTATCTCGAAGGAAAGCGGCTGATTTCCCAGACCGACCTGCAGCATCTGCGCCAGGCGCGCAAATGGTTCAAATCGTCGCTCAGCCGTTATGAACATTTCTCGCCTGCCCATGCAGGCCTGTCGCGCGCGCTCGGCATGGAATGGCTGATCCGCGGCATGCACGACCGTGACCTGCTGGATGAAGCCTACGCCTCCGCAAGGATGGCACGGCAGACAGACCCGAACAGCGGCCGGGCCTATCGCGAGCTTGGCTTCGTGGCACTGTATCGTCGCCGCTTCGAGGAAAGCCTCGAAATGTTCGAGCAGGCGCGTGAGCTCAATCCCAACGATGCCGACATCCTTGCCGATTATGCCGACGCGCTGCTGCACAATGCCGAATTCGACAAGGCACTGGAATTGAGCAAGGCAGCCTTCAAGCTCAATCCGCTGCCGCCGGATTATTATTACTGGAACCTCGGGGGCATTCATTTCGACCGCGAAGAATATGAGGAAGCGATCGAGGCACTGGAGCCGGTGAAGACCAAGCAGGCCACGGCCCGGCTGCTCGCCGCCTCGCATGCCATGGCCGGCGACCTCAAGAAGGCGCAGAAATATGCGCAAGTCGTGCTCGAGAATTTTCCGGATTTCCGCAGCGAGGACATCCGACACTTTATCCCTGACCGCGAGCAGGTTCACACGAACAGGCTGATTCATGCTCTTCAGCTGGCTGGATTGCCCTGATAGCTCGCATTTTAACAATGCCTGTAACGCTTGAATGACGCAGGCAATGCTCTCTTCCAATGGTTAACGGCGGCCCAGCCGCCTACCTTCTGGAGAGAGATCATGAAGACCATTGAAACCAACGCCGCAATCCAGACCCCAACGCTCCGTTTCTCCGCTGCCGCCAAGGCTGCCATGAAGCAGGACGAACTCAGCGTTTCGCCGAACGGCCTTGAAAACCTGACGCACGCCCTGAAATTCCGGTAAGGAATAGCAGCTGATGTCAGCATTCACCGAACTTGCTTTGCTTGCCGAAGACCTTCAGCGGTCATCGGCAGGCGTCAACAGCTACCACGACCGGTCGATGACCCCGGCGCAGACCTTTGCGGCGATCAAACCGCACCTGCGCGATTTTGGGATTACCCGCGTCGGGCTGCTGACCGGGCTCGACGTGCTGAACATTCCGGTTGCCTTTGCTACCCGGCCGAACAGTCACACGCTGTCGGTCTTCCAGGGAAAGGGCATCGACAAGGAAGCGGCGATGACCTCGGCCGCCATGGAGGCGATCGAGACCCGAATTGCCGAGATTGCGCCTGCCGACCTGACGCTCGCCAGCCTTGAGGCCATGAGGGCTGAACGGGCGGCGATGATCGACCTCGACAGCGTGGCACGCTGCGCGCCCGACGAGATCGGCAATGGCCTTATCCCCTGGTGTTCCGGCTTCGACCTTCTTTCTAACAGTACGGCCTTCGTGCCCTGGTGGCTGGTCGGCCTCGACCATCGCGGCGAACGCCCGCCGGGCTTCGAACAATCGAGCGATGGCCTTGCATCGGGCAATACGCCGGCCGAAGCCGTCTTGCACGGGCTTTGCGAACTGGTTGAGCGCGATGCCTTTGCGCTCACCCAGCTCAAATCCCCAGAACAGCTCAAGCAGGCAAGGGTCGATCCACTCGCCTTCGGCGATGCCGTTATTGACATCATGGTCGATCGCATCCGCCAGGCCGGTATGCGCCTGCTGCTGATCGACATGACCACCGATATCGGTGTCCCGGCCTTTCTCGCCGTCATCATTCCCGGCAATCTCTCTGACCGCGTCGATGCCCGTTGGGCCCAGGTCTGCGGCGGTTGCGGCTGCCATCCCGATCCGGTGCGCGCAGCACTTCGCGCCATTACCGAGGCTGCCCAGAGCCGATTGACGGCGATTGCCGGCAGCAGAGACGATTTTTCGCCGAAGATCTACCAACGCATCGATCGCAGCGCCGGCATGCGCCAGGTCGTCGATCTCTGCAACAACGATGCGGCGCTGAAGCCATTTCCCATGCGACAGCATCGTCCAGCGACGATCCAGGATACGATCCGTCATATTTCCGGCCGGCTGAGGGCTGCCGGCATCGGACAGATCATCGCCGTCCCTCTGTCGCATCCCACCCTTCCGGTTTCCGTCATCCGCGTGATCGTGCCCGGCCTCGAGGTCGATATCAGCGGCCAATACATCCAGCTCGGCCTGCGCGCCGTCAATGTGATCCGGGAGGCCGCGGCATGAAGGTCCTGTTCGTCGGCCCGAGCCTTGCAAGCGGCATAACGGAGGCGCGCAAGCAGCATCCCAACATCGATTTCCGTGCGCCTGCCGCCTGCGGCGACATTCTGAAGGCCGTGCATGAAGGGGCAACCGCGATCGGCCTGATCGACGGTTATTTCGGCGATCTGCCCTCGGTCTGGCACAAGGAGATCCTCTTTGCGCTGGAACGGGGCGTTGCCGTTGCCGGCGGCTCCAGCATGGGTGCGCTGCGGGCCGCCGAATGTTCGGCCTTCGGCATGATCGGAATCGGCTCGATCTACCAGGACTACGAATCCGGCGAGCTGCTGGACGACGAGGCGGTGGCGTTGGTCCATGCGCCGCAGGAACTCGGCTGGCTGCCGCTTTCCGTTCCCTGGGTCGATTTCGAGCCGACGATCGAGGGGCTTCATGCCAGGGGCGAGATTACCGTCAGCGAGCGCAAGAAGCTGCTTTTGGCCGGACGCTTCCTGCACTTTTCCGAGCGGACCTACGCCAAGGTCGTCGAAGAGGCTCACTTCGCCCGCAAGCCTCGACGTGAGCAGATCCTGGCAGTGATCCGTGCCAATCGCGTCGAGCGCAAGCGCGCCGACGCGATCAAAGTGCTGGAATGGCTGGAAAAGGGAGAATTTGCGTCAGCAAAGCGTGACTGGAGCTTTGCCGCAACCTCGCATTTTGAACTGCTGCAGGCCGAAGTCACGCAGAAGAGCGGGCCTGTAACGCTCGAATAACGGTCAGGGTCGAATATAGCCGTCGTGGGGATTTGACGTTCACCGTCGAGGGCGGAAACAATGTTTGAGAATAGGGATGAAGGTGAAGGCAGAGAATACGCAAGACTCTTCCGGCTGCTGTCGGCAGCCAAGGACGAGGCTGAAAAACTTCAGCTGCGCAATCTCATGCACCTGACAAACATGGCGCTGCTGCAGGTCGTCATCGATTGGGACGGCATCGATCCGGACAGGGAACTCGATGCGAACCTCGAAAAACTGGTCGGCAGCAAAGCCAAGATCGCAATGAAGGACGCTGGCGAAAATCTGATCGTGATTGACCGCCATTAATCCCGCTGCGGGGTGCGACTGACCGCAATAGAATCAGGCCGACGTGCTATTCCGCAGCGTCGGCTTCCATCTGCTCGGTGCTGGCGATTGCCTGGACGAGCTTGAGGATTTTCTTGCGAACCTGCTCGTTCTTGATCGAGAAGAAGGCAGCATTGAGCTGGACGCCTTCACGCGAAATGACAAATTCTTCGCTCGGAGCGGGATTATCGTTTGCGTTGGCGGCCGGAGCCGTCAGATCGTCGAAGAAGGTTCTGACATCGACGTTGAGCGCGCCGGCAATTTCAACGAGCATGCTGGCGGAGACGCGGTTGGAGCCTTTTTCGTATTTCTGGATCTGCTGGAAGGTCACGCCAACACGATCGCCCAGTTCCGTCTGAGAAACCTTTCTCAGCAGTCGCTGTATGCGGATCGTCTTGCCGACGTGAACGTCAACGGAATGCGGTTCTTCTTTCATCTGATATTCCCTCCTGCGAAAACCGGGCCAACAACTTACATGGCCGGTAATAACAACTTTTAGCCGAGTTAGCTCAACCTAGCAATTGCTTGGATGTAGTTTGCCTGAGCCAAAACATCACGCCATCCGAGAGCCCCTACGGATTGCACGTCGGAACAGATCACTTCAGTCAAAAATTCGGCGGAGTTAAACTTTGAAAGAGCGAACCTGTGTCGCCCGAGGGAGGCAACTCAGAGGTTCCAGAGGCGCTGCGCATTGCCGTAAAGCAGCTGCGAACGCTCCGATTGCGCAGTGCCCGACAATACGGCCTGGGTGGCCGCGACCCAGGTGGAAAGCCCGTTCGCCAGCGTGCAGACCGGCCAGTCGCTGCCCCAGACCACACGACCCCAGCCGAAGCTCGAGATAACATGCTCGATATAGGGACGCAGGTTTTCCGCCGTCCAGCTGGCCGGATCGGCGTTGGTGACAATGCCGGAAATCTTGGCGACAACATTCGGCCGGCGAGCGATTTCGGTTATGCCGCGGCTCCACGGCTCGAAGGCGTTCGTTTTAATATCCGGATTGCCGCAATGATCGAGTACGAACTGCACGTCGGGCGCGGCATCGGCAAGCGCCACGACCTTGCTCACCTGATGCGGCAGCGTGCAGAGGTCGAAGGTCAGGCCGGTGCCGGAAAGCCTTCTGACATTCTCGCGAAAGAGCTCACCTTCCGAGACATCGTCGGGCACGACATGCAGCACGCGCCGAAAACCCTTGACGAAGGGATCGGCCATCTGGCGATCCAGATAGGCGGCAAAGCCATCCTCTTCCGGCCGACAGGAAACGATCGCACCGGCAACCAGATCGCCGAGGCGGCTGACATAATCAGTCTCGGCCTGCATGATGACCGGATCGACATCCACCTCCATATGCAGCACTTTTGTGATGCCGCAGCGTTTGGCCTCGCGCGCATAGGTCTCGTAGAGAAAATCGCGGTCGAGTGCTGGCACATTGGCAAGCCAAGGATAACTCAGGGCCGACCGGTCGATGACGTGCAGATGGGTATCGATGAACACGCTCTTTTCCTCCAAAGAGTGGCTGGCAGCAACCTATCTTTGGTGAATGGATTGTTCAAATAGAAATTCTGCAGCAGCACGGTCGGAAAATCGGAATCGATTTTGGAAAGCCCTGATGCGTCGGTTCAAGGAGTTGGAGCGTCCTTTGGGAGCCTGCGCAATCCTAATCCGGCGCGGCGAGTGTCGCTCCGGCGAGCGCGGAAAGCTCGGCCGCCGTCTTCTGCACCATGCCGATTGCCTGGGTGATATCGGGCGCCGCCGGCGCATTGACGAGCGCTATGTAAGGGCAGGTCAACGCAGCAATGCCGCGCCCGTCCGGCCCGAGCACCGGTGCCGAGAGATTGTAGACACCTGCCGTCTGGGCGCTTGCCATCATCTCGTAGCCGCGCTCGCGGATCTGGTTCAGCCGGTGGTAGAAGTCCTGGCCGAGATTGACCTCCTCGCGGCTGCGTACATGCTCTGAGATCATCATCTCGCGTTCCTCGTCACTGCGGAAGGCAAGCAGGACATGGCCGGAGCCGGTATCGAAAAGGCTGATATGGGAACCGACGCGGATCGACAGCCCCCAATAGTCAGGCGCCTCCTGCTGGGCAATGACGACGGCTGCTCCCCGGTCGAAGACGGCCAGATGATTTGCCTGGCGGGAGCGCTGTGCGAGATCGCGCATCAGCGGCGTCGCATAGGAGGCGAGGCGACGCACCGGCGGATGCAGCTGCGCCAGGCCGAAAAGCTTCAGGGTGAGCGAATAACGGTCGCCATCGATCCGCGTCACGTAACCGCGCTTCACGAGACGGTCGAGCATGCGGTAGAATTCGTTCGGGCTGCGCTCCAGCCGCTTGGCGATTTCCGCCTGCGTCAGGCCGCTATCGACAGCGGCCAGAAGTTCGAGAATGTCTAGTCCCTTGTCGAGCGCTGGAGCGCGATAGCGTTCTGACTCTTCGGTCTCCATTCTTCCCCTCCTGTGAATATCATTCTGCATATACGCAGACAGGCAGGCGGAAAAGAAAAAGTTCGCGCTTGACCAGGGAGCTATCGTCTGTTTGTCTATAAACAGACAAATCAAATCTGAGGACATTGTCCGGCATGGTTCTCAGCAGGGACGACCGAAATTCCCGGAAAGGCTCGCCAAGGCGAGAAAAAGCAAGATAACGGGAGAGGGAGGAAAGCCGGCAGCGCAAATATCGTGATCACCTTTATAAAAAGGGCATAGATCTGCGGGGAAGATGGCCGACGAGGCCTTCATCCCGACCGATCCTTTTGAAATAGATTTCAGCACCACCGCCAGCGCGCGAAAATCTCCTGGGAGGCCATGACATGACAAGCAATCTTTCCGGCAAAACCGTTCTCATCACTGCAGCCGGTCAGGGCATCGGCCGCGCGACCGCGCTCGCCTTCGCCGCTACCGGCGCCAAGGTGCACGCCACCGACATCAACACCGACGCACTGGCGAGCCTGGCAGCAGAAGCCGAGGTTTCCACCCATAAGCTGAACGTGCTCGAAGATGAGGCGGTCAAGGCTTTAGTCGCCGAGATCGGCGCGGTCGACGTGCTTTTCAACTGCGCCGGCATCGTTCATAACGGCTCGGTGCTGGATATGAAGGATACCGATCTGGAGTTTGCCTTCGATCTCAACGTCAAGGCGATGATCCGCACCATCCGCGCCGTGTTGCCGGGCATGCTGGAGCGCAAGGACGGCTCGATCATCAACATGTCCTCGGTCGCATCCAGCATCAAGGGCGTGCCGAACCGCTTTGCCTATGGCGTGACCAAGGCAGCCGTGATCGGCCTCACCAAATCCGTAGCCGCCGATTACGTGACGCAGGGCATCCGCTGCAACTGCATCTGCCCGGGCACGGTGGAAAGCCCCTCACTGCAGGACCGTATGCGCGCCCAGGGCGATTATAATACGGCGCGCGCCGCCTTCATCGCCCGCCAGCCGATGGGCCGCCTCGGTACGCCGGAGGAGATCGCCGATCTCGCCGTCTACCTCGCCGGCGCTACCTATACCTCCGGCCAGGCCTACGCCATCGACGGCGGCTGGACGATCTGACCTTTCGCACGGTCGGCGCACTCGACGACAAGGTGCCGGCCCACCCAACGGGAAGAAGCCATGACCCGCATCACCGATATCCGCGTCTACGATCTTCGCTTTCCGACCTCGCAGAACCTCGACGGTTCCGATGCAATGAACCCCGACCCGGATTATTCCGCCGCCTATGTGATCCTCGAAACCGACAGCGACGGCCTTTCCGGCCACGGCCTGACCTTCACCATCGGCCGCGGCAACGATATCTGCTGCGCCGCGATCGAGGCGATGCGGCATCTGGTCGTCGGCACCGAGCTTTCCGAGGTGAAGGCCAGCCCTGGCAAATACTGGAGACATCTGACAAGCGACAGCCAGCTGCGATGGATCGGTCCTGAAAAGGGGGCGATCCACCTTGCGACCGGTGCCATCGTCAATGCCGTCTGGGATCTCATAGCCAAGGAGGCCGGCAAGCCGGTCTGGCGCCTCGTTGCGGAGATGCCGGCCGAGAAGATCGCCGATATCGTCGATTACCGTTATCTCACCGATGTGCTGACGCGCGATGAGGCAATCGCCATCCTGAAAAAGGCGGAAGCTGGCAAGGCCGAGCGCATCGCCACGCTCGAGAGGGAAGGTTACGCCTGCTACACGACCTCGGCCGGCTGGCTCGGCTACGAGGACGAAAAACTGCGCCGCCTCTGCCAGGAGGCGATCGATGCCGGTTTCAACCATATCAAGATGAAGGTCGGACGCGACCTTGCGGACGATATTCGCCGCTTGAGGATCGCCCGTGAGGTGATCGGCCCCGACCGCTATCTGATGATCGACGCCAACCAGGTTTGGGAAGTCGGGCAGGCGATTGACTGGGTCAAGCAGCTTTCCTTCGCAAAACCCTTCTTCATCGAGGAGCCGACCAGCCCCGACGATGTCGCCGGTCACCGCAAGATTCGGCAGGCCATTTCCCCAGTGAAGGTCGCGACCGGCGAGATGTGCCAGAACCGTATCATGTTTAAGCAGTTCATCGCCGAAGGCGCGATCGATATCGTACAGATCGATTCCTGCCGCATGGGCGGACTGAACGAGGTTCTCGCCGTGCTCCTGGTCGCCACCAAATTCGGCCTGCCGGTCTGGCCGCATGCCGGTGGCGTCGGACTCTGCGAATATGTACAGCACCTGTCGATGATCGATTATGTGGCAGTGTCAGGCACCAAGGATGGCCGCGTCATCGAATATGTCGACCACCTGCACGAACACTTTCTCGATCCCTGCATCATCAAGGACGCCGCCTATATGCCGCCGGCCCGGCCGGGTTTCTCGATCGAGATGAAGCCGGCCTCGATTGCCGGTTACACATTCCGGGGTTAGGACTCAGCCTTGCGAGACGGACGGCTATTCCCGAGCTGTGCCTGCTCGCGATAGAAGCATGCCGGTCATTGCGAAAAGATCCGGGATATTCTATAAGAATAAGCCTTGGACGCGGGCTCGAAAGAGCCGTTTCAATAAGCCTTGAATGGCTGGCTTGGCGTATTGCTAATGCGCTGTTTTTTCTTAGCTCTTTGAGCGAAACGGAATCGATCCGGCGGATTGATTCCGTCACATCGGCGCCCGATTTTTTGGCGATGTCCATCACGTTTGGCGGGCTGACGCTTTCGGCGCAAGGTAGCCGATCTTCAGGTCAGGCGGATTTCCATTTTATCCCCAGTTCGAAGAACGGCGATAACTGTGGATCTCGGCAACAACCTCCAGCCTCGCAACAGGTTGCAGCAGTCCGCCTCATCTCACATCCGAGTCGCCCCGCGGTCCTTTGCCGGCAAAGTTTAGGAATCGTTAATAACTGATTCTTCTCAATGGAATGCGCCCGACCACCTCTGAGCGATCAAAACGACGGCGTCGCCCAACAGCTACGGAAAAATTAGATGAGGCTGGCCCGGCTTTGCAGACTTGCGCGAAATTCTGTTAACCGGCGGAGATGACAGGCGAAATTGTAATCGTGCTGTCGTAAACTCATGATCTTGACCGATGCCGCTAAGGCCTTGTTTCATAGGAATACCTTGCCAGAATCGCTGCGATCGGTAATCGTCACGGATAAACAGCCGTTTCCGGCGTTTTTCCGTGATGAAAGATTAGACCGTGAGCAAGCCACAAAGGACTTCTCGGACCCTTCAGCGTAGCGTCGACGAGACGATCGGCGCCCATGCGTCGACGATCAGTTCGCAGTTGCAGGCAATCAGCGAAGCCCTTTTCCCGCCGACCGCGAGCAAGACGCTGCGCCGCTTCACGTCGGGCGAGGCCGCCAAACTGATCGGCGTATCGGATTCGACCCTGCGAAAGATGACGCTCGCCGGCGAAGGCCCGCAGCCCGATGTCGGCACCAACGGCCGGCGGCTCTATTCACTGCGCCAGCTCAACGAATTGCGCGCCTTGCTTGCCGCTTCTGCCAGGGGTCGCGAGGCGCATGACTTCCTGCCGCGGCGGCGGGAGAACGAACATCTTCAGGTCATTGCCGTCACCAACTTCAAGGGCGGGTCGGGCAAGACCACGACATCAGTCCATCTTGCGCAATATCTTGCCCTGCAAGGCTACCGCGTGCTTGCGCTCGATCTCGATCCGCAGGCCAGCATGTCGGCCATGCTGGGCGTCATGCCGGAAACCGACGTCCGCTCCAATGAAACGCTCTACGCGGCTATCCGCTACGACGATGAGCGCCGTCCGCTTTCCGAAGTCGTGCGCAAGACTTATTTCGACGGCCTGGATCTCATCCCCGGCAATCTCGAACTCATGGAGTTCGAGCATACGACGCCACGCGCCCTGATGCGGGGCTCCCGGGACGGCGAGGGCGTGTTCTTCATGCGAGTCGCCAAGTCGCTCGACGACGTCGCCGAGAACTACGACGTTGTCGTTCTCGACTGCCCGCCGCAGCTCGGATACCTGACGCTGAGCGGCCTTTGTGCCGCAACCTCGATGATCGTCACCGTCCATCCGCAAATGCTGGACGTGGCCTCCATGAGCCAGTTCCTGCTGATGACGCATGATCTCCTTTCCGTCGTTCGCGAAGCGGGCGGCGAACTTAATTACGATTTCATTCGCTATCTGCTCACCCGCTACGAGCCGCAGGATGCGCCGCAGACGAAGGTCGCGGCGCTTTTGCGCAATCTGTTCGACGATCACGTGATGATCAATGCGATGGTGAAATCGGCGGCGGTCTCCGATGCCGGCCTCACCAAGCAGACACTCTACGAGATTGGCCGCGAGAACCTGACCCGCTCGACCTATGACCGGGCGATGGAAGCGCTCGATGCCGTCAACGGAGAGATCGAGACGCTGATCCGGCAGTCATGGGGGCGCACATGACGTTCCCGCTGATCAAGACCGATTTGTCTGGCTTCAGCCGGCTGGCCGATCTGTTGGGAGCTCCCAACAAAGGTCGTCTTCTCAGCTGCGGGCGAAAATTCGTCCGTCTATCCGCAGATCCTGAGCGTGTTGGGAGCTCCCAACTGCGCTCTTTTCGCTTGCCCATATCTGGCTGGAAAGGAGAGAATTGATGAGCAGACGCGATACTGTCAATTCGATCTTCATGCGCAAGGCAGAAACGCCGGCGCCTCCCGCCGGTGTAGAGAAGAACCCCGACCGTGTACGCACCGGTGCGGTCTCGGCAATGGGCGCATCTCTGCAGGAGATGACGGAAGCAGCGCGTGCGGCTGGCAGGCTGCAGGCGCAGATTTCCTCTGGCTTTTCCGTTCTGGAAATCGACCCCTCGGATATCTCCAATTCCTCCATCAGCGATCGTATCCCAGTCGCGCGCGATGCCGAGTTCGACGCGCTGGTGGCAAGCATCGCCGAGCATGGCCAAAAGGTGCCGATCCTGGTGCGTCCTGCCCCTGAACGAGAAGGGCAGTACCAGATCGCCTATGGCCGTCGCCGCCTGCGGGCTGCGGCAAAGCTCGGGCTCAAGGTCAAGGCAATCGTCCAGAACCTTGATGACAACGAGCTGGTGATCGCCCAGGGCAAGGAAAATCTCGATCGCCAAGACCTTTCCTTCATCGAGAAAGCACTCTTTGCCTATCGTCTGGAAGAGGCCGATTATCCGCGTGATGTCATCATGGCAGCACTTTCGACCGATAAGGCCGATCTCAGCCGCTATATTTCCGTCGCCCGTGGCGTTCCGCAGACGGTGATCATGGCGATCGGTCCAGCCCCGAAAGCAGGACGCACACGATGGCTGGCACTCGTCGATGCCGTCTCTTCTTCGCCGAAGAAGGTGGAGGCGATCATCGAGGATGATGCCTTTACCGACCTCGACAGCGATCAGCGCCTGCAATGCATATTGTCAAAAATGGCGTTACGCGACGCAAGGAAGGTAACAGGAACAACCTGGAGAACACGACAGGGTCAGAAGGCGGCTCAGATCGAGCACGCCGGCAACAAGACGCGCATCACCTTCGATGAGCGTTTCGTGCCTGAATTTGCCGATTATCTCACGACCCGGCTGGATGAGCTCTTCGACGAGTTCGACGCCGTCAGGTCACAACGATAACTGTTGGCGCGTTAGCCGTCGACGAGGATTTGACCGTTAGGAAAAGGAGCCAATAGGCAAAGAAAAAGGCCCCCGAACAAAACATCCGGAAGCCCTCTTCTCTCGTTTAGCACCCAGAGAATCGCACTTCCCGGAATCACTGTCAAGGTTTTTGAACGCCGTTTTGGCGGGCGCTGATGATTTGCCTTTGTATAAGGTGAACCACAATGGATACGGGACTCGTAACGACGCCTTTCGGGCGCCGGCCGATGTCGCTTGCCTTGATGAGAGGTCAGCTTCAGGCCGAATCAGTTAAGCCAGACAAGTCAGTCGACAAATGGAAGGTGTTTCGCGATGTCTGCGAAGCACGTCCGCTGCTCGACATCTCCGACCGCACACTTGCGGTGTTGAATGCCCTTCTCTCCTTCTATCCCGAGAACCATCTCTCCAGTCAGGCGAACATGGTTGTCTTTCCGTCCAACCGGCAGCTCATGGTGCGGGCGCACGGTATCGCAGTCACCACGCTGCGCCGGCATCTGGCGGCTCTGGTGGAGGTCGGACTGATCATCCGCAAGGACAGCGCCAACGGCAAACGCTTTGCCCGCCGCAAGACTTCCGGCGAACTGGAGGACGCCTATGGCTTCAGCCTGGTACCACTTCTTGCCCGCAGCGAGGAGCTGGCCGCCATGGCGCAAAAGATCGAAGCCGATAGGTTAGCACTTCGGCGTGCCCGTGAGCGTCTGACGATCTGCCGCCGCGATGTGCGCAAGCTGATCGATGCCGCCATCGACGAAGGCGTTCCCGGCAACTGGGACGATATCGAGGCTGCCTATATGCATCATCTCGCAGGCCTGCCGCGCAATCCCGAGGCTCGCGATCTGGACGGCGTGCGTCTGAAGCTCGAACACCTCCGCGCTGATATCGTTAATCTGTTGACCAGCTTCGATAATTTAAGAAAAACGAGCGCCAGTGTGGTTCAAAATGAACCGCACATACAGAATTCAGATACAGATTATCTTGAATTAGAATCTTCAGCGACAGCGGAAGCGTCTTCGACGACTGACGAAGCAAGCCGGACTAACGGCGCCAACAAAATCTTCCCGCTCGCCCTGATCCTCCAGGCTTGCCCTCAAATTGCCGACTATGCTCAGGGAGGATCAGTGAAGGGATGGCGAGATCTCCTGGCCGCAGCCGTCACCGTACGTTCCATGCTTGGTATTACACCTGAGACTTATCAGGCTGCTTGCGACATTCTCGGCCGGGAACATGCCGCGGTCGTCATCGCCTGCATGCTGGAGCGGGCAACGCATATTAACTCACCGGGCGGCTATCTGCGTCACCTGACCCACAAGGGGGCGCATGGAGAGTTTTCGCTGGGGCCGATGCTGATGGCACTCGTAAGGCAAAACAGTCCGGTCGCGCGCAGGGTCTGAAAACGCTCAGGCGAGGTCGATAATCGGTACGATGAGCCTTCATCTGAGCGAAGATGAGCGGTTGCTGACTATAAGCAACGTTTTTCATCGCCTAATTAAGTGAATAGGAAGACCCGCCTTCTTGCCGAGGAGGACTGCTGTCGGAAACGAAATGGCTATTAGTTTCCGTAATGACATAGAAGCCGATTTAATTCAATGGTTTGATTGACGCATCGTTTCAAAAGGTGGTGGCTGAATTGCCGCAAATCCCTGAGAAACAAGGCATAAAGCGACCGGAAGCGGGAAAGGGTCATTGACGTGAATTGGCCGGAGACGATAGGGCAAGGCAGGCTTAGACGGCCGGGAAGTGTGGGCGAAAGGCGAGGACGGACGTGAAGCGGGCAGTGGATATTTTCCTGGCTCTGGTGGCATCCCTGATACTGATCATACCGATCGCAATCGTGGCTCTCTGTGTGCGCCTGACGTCACCTGGCCCCGCGCTCTATTGGTCGAACCGTGTGGGGCGGCGCAACGCGATCTTCCGGATGCCGAAATTCCGCAGCATGCGCATCGACACACCGACGGTCGCCACACATCTGCTCGACGAGCCCTCCCGTTACCTGACGCCGATCGGTGGCTTCCTGCGCAAGTCGAGCCTCGATGAACTGCCGCAGCTCTGGTGCATCCTGAAGGGCGAGATGAGCTTCGTCGGTCCGCGCCCGGCCCTCTATAATCAGGACGACCTGATCGCTCTACGCACGGCCGAAGGCGTCGACGCGCTGCTGCCGGGGTTGACGGGCTGGGCGCAGATCAACGGTCGCGACGAGCTGCCGATCCCGGAGAAGGTGAAGTTCGACGTTGAATATCTCAAGCGCCGCTCTTTTTTCATGGATATGCGCATTCTGGCAATGACCGTCGGCAAGGTATTGGGCAGCAAGGGCATCACCCATTGAGGCTACCACCCAAGGTTATGAACAGATTGCTGACGCGACCGCCGATTATTTCGGTTGCACTTGAGATCGAAAAGGACAAGAAGAAGTCAGGCTGGAATGATGGGTGGACACTATAAAAATGCATGATGATCCCTCCAGTGACGGATCAAAGGCCAGCCGGTCCTGGATGTCGATGCAGGCATGGGTCGGACCGCTTTTGGCGATGCCGCGTCCGGCCAAACGTATTCTTGCGCTGATCGTCGATTCGAGCTTCTGTGTCCTTACCATCTGGCTTGCCTATTGTTTCCGTCTCAATGAATGGACTGTGCTGACGGGCGTGCAGTGGCTTGCCGTTCTGGTGTCGTTGTGTCTGGCGCTGCCGATCTTCATCGTCATGGGCATGTACCGGGCGATCTTCCGCTATGCCGGCATTGCCGCCTTCCTCGCGGTGCTGAAGGCGATTGCGATCTACGGCGTTGCCTTCGCCACGATCTTCACAGCGCTCAGCGTTCCCGGTATCCCGCGCACGGTCGGCATCCTGCAGCCCTTCCTTCTGTTGATCGCGATCGGTCTTTCACGCCTCGGCATCCGTTACTGGCTGGGTGACACCTATCAGCGCATCCTCCATAAGGGGACGCTGGCAAAGGTGTTGATCTATGGCGCAGGTAGTTCCGGCCGGCAGCTTGCCGCCGCGCTAACAAACAGCGCTGAACTCAACGTCGTCGGTTATCTCGATGACGATCCGAAGCTCAAGGGCGGCATCATGGGCGGCCTGCCGATCTATGATCCTTCCGATCTGACGATGCTCGTACAGACGCTTGATGTCCATCACGTGCTTCTTGCCCTGCCATCGGCATCGCGCCAGCGTCGCAACGAGATCCTAGAACAGATCCGCAAGTCCAGGGTCAATGTCCGCACGCTGCCGGATATGACGGCGCTCGCGCAGGGTCGCATCGCCGTTTCCGATATCCGCGAACTCGAAATCGAAGACCTGCTCGGCCGCGAGGCCGTGGCGCCGCGCCAGGAGTTGCTCGATAAGGCGACGCTTGGCAAGGTGGTGATGGTGACAGGTGCGGGTGGCTCGATCGGCAGCGAGCTCTGCCGCCAGATCCTGCGCAGCGGCCCGACGCATCTCATCCTCGTCGAGCAGAACGAATACGCCCTTTATGCGATCCATGGCGAGCTGCTGAAGCTGTCGGAACTTTATGAACAGCCGACCGTGCAGATCGTGCCGATCCTCTGTTCGGTGCGCGACCGCGACCGCATGGAACATATCATCAAGAGCTGGCGGCCGCAGGCGCTTTACCATGCTGCGGCCTACAAGCATGTGCCACTCGTCGAGCAGAATGCCGTCGAAGGCATCAAGAACAATGTGATGGGCACGCTGATCACAGCGCAGGCGGCCGAAAAATACGGCGTATCGAATTTCGTGCTGATCAGCACCGACAAGGCTGTCCGTCCGACCAATGTCATGGGCGCCAGCAAGCGGCTTGCCGAAATGGTGCTGCAGGCGCTCGCTTCGGAACGTACGGCCGGCCGCGCGCACACCAATTTCTCCATGGTCCGCTTCGGCAATGTGCTCGGATCCTCCGGATCAGTCGTGCCGCTGTTTCGCCAGCAGATCAAGGATGGCGGCCCGGTGACGCTGACTCATCCCGATATCACCCGCTATTTCATGACGATCTCCGAGGCCTCGCAGCTCGTCATCCAAGCTGGTGCCATGGCCGACGGCGGCGATGTCTTCCTGCTCGATATGGGCGAGCCGGTGCGTATTGCCGATCTGGCCCGCCGGATGATCGATCTTTCCGGTCTGACGCTGCGCAGCGACGACAACCCCGAGGGCGATATCGAGCTTTCGGTCACGGGCCTCCGCCCCGGTGAAAAGCTCTACGAAGAGCTGTTGATCGGCGACAATCCCGAGACGACGCAGCATCCGCGCATCATGAAGGCGCGCGAGGATTTCCTCTTTTGGCCGGAGCTCTCCAAGCGCCTGAAGGTTCTCGATGCCGCGCTCGACCGCAACGACATACCGGCCGCCCGCCTGTTGCTCGCCGAACTCGTCTCCGGCTATGCCTCGACCGGCGAGGTGACCGATCTGGCGCTGAGCGCTGCCGAGGCCAATACGGCCGCCTGATCAAAGCCCGGTTTTGCGCCGGGCTTTTCTCTTTGTGTTTCGGACATTTGCCCCTTCAGGCATTGGCGCCATTGTCGACCGTCCAGGCCGCACCGGTGACCGAGCGCGCAGCCGGCGAGGCGAGATAGGCGACGACATCGGCAATCTCGCCGGGATCCGCAAAACCTGCCGGATTGGACATGCGCCCCTTCTGTTCACCCGCATGCGGGCCATCTGCCGGGTTCATGTCGGTATCGGTCGAGCCGGGATGCACTGTATTGACCGTGATGCGGCGCGGGCCGAGCTCGCGGGCGAGCGCCTGCGACAGGCCGGCAATCGCCGCCTTGCTCGCCGTATAGAGGCTGAGGCCGGGGGAGGTGGCGCGCACGGCGAGATTGCTGCCGATCGAAATGATGCGCCCGCCATCCGGCATGAAGGCCAAGGCGGCTTTCGACGCTACGAAGGCCGAGCGGACATTGATCGAGAAGGTCGCATCGAAATCGTCAAGCGACAGGGTCTCGATCGGTGCTGCCTGAAAGATCCCGGCATTGTTGACGAGGATATCGATGCGGCCGAAGGTCTCGGCCGCGGTCGCAACAGCCGCCTCGACATCGACAGCGTCAGATGCGTCGGCCCTGACGGCAAGCGCCATCCCGCCTGCAGCCTCGATCGCTCTGACCACGCCGGCGGCCGCTTCTACCCCATTCACATAAGTCAGCACGACCCTCGCGCCATCGGCTGCGAGCCTCTTGGCGATCGCCGCACCAATGCCGCGGCTACCGCCGGTCACGAAAGCCACTTTTCCATTGAGAACAGACATGACATTCCTTTCTGTAGCGATTGATATAGAATTCATGCTGCGATTGAAATGAACCGTCAAGCGATTTATGTATTGACCGATACAGAATTTAGATCCGACCGCAAAAGGAAGGCCCCAGATGAGCGAACGCGGACGCCCGAGAAGCTTCGACCGGCAGCAGGCGCTGTCGCGCGCCATGCATCTCTTCTGGCAAAAGGGTTTCGAAGAGACCTCGATGAGCGATCTGACGCAGGCCATGGGCATCGCGCCGCCCAGCCTCTATGCCGCCTTCGGCTCCAAGGAGGCGCTCTTTACCGAAGCACTCGACCTCTATCAGGCGACGGTCAACAACGAGATCTGGGCCGCGCTCGATGAGGGTGAGACGATTGCCGCAGCGATCGAAGGCTTCCTCCTCAATACCGCCCGCGCCTATAGCCGTCCGGATCAGCCGGCTGGCTGCATGATCGTGCTCGGCTCCAATCCGGCCGCCAGCGAAATCGAAGCAATCGGCGAGGATCTGCGCCTTCGCCGGGCCGAGAATATCAGCCAGCTTAAGAAAAGATTCGAGCGGGCCGTCAGCGAAGGCGAGCTCGCTGCCGCCTTCGACTGCGAGGCCGCTGCCGTCTTCTTCGCCACACTGCAGAACGGCATGTCGCTGCTTGCCCGCGACGGCGGCGGAGAAGCGGCTCTGATGGCAGTTGCCCGTGCAGGAGGCCCTGCCCTTGAAGGCATGATCGGCAGCCATCGCCGCGGTTGAACTGTAGCATCGGTTAGTCGACGAAATCGACGATAACGCCGGGCTTCACCATGCCGGCAAGTTCCTCGACATCCCAATTGGTCAGCCGTACGCAGCCATGGGAACCAGCCTTGTCGATCAGCGAAGGTTCCGGTGTTCCGTGGATACCGTAGGTGGGCTCTGAGAGATCTATCCAGACGGTGCCAACGGGGTTGTTGGGGCCGCTCGGCAGCTTCAGTAGCTTTTTGTTATGGCCCTGCTGAAAATTGATCCTGGGGTTGTAGATGTATTTGGGATTACGTGCGACGCCGTTGACCTTGTGCTGACCTGTCGGCGAAGGGTTGTCCTCGCTGCCGATGGTCGCCGGATAGACTGCGCGAACAGATCCGTCGTCAGCAAAGGCCAGGACCTGACCGGTCTTCCGGCGGGCCTCGATGCGCTTGACCGTCCCCGTTTGTGGCGCGCCAACGACCGCAACCGCAATCGTTTCGCCGGGAGAGAACCGGGCACGTGGGTTCAATGTCTTCAAAAGGTCTATGTCCATATGAAAGCGCTCAGCCACCCGCTCGGCAACGCTCGTGTAGCCAAGATGTTTCATCTTAGCTTGCTTGGCATAATCTCTTGGAATGCTCTCGACGAGATCGGAGGTATCGTTCGGCGTAATGACATAGGCACCGATCACCTGTTTGTCGTCCTGCAGCAGAGACAGCATCTGCGGATCGACTTTGCCGTCGACCGGGAGACCCCGCATGATCTCGAAGCCAGCGATCGCCTTGAGGACATTGTCACCGTAAATGCCGTCGATCACGCCGGGTGACGAGCCGGCGCGATCAAGCAGAACCTGAAGATGGATGATTGCCGGATCAGGCGTCGCCGATTTTCCTGTAGAGGGGACCGGAGAGATGTCGCCGATCGAAGCGTTGTTAATAGTCTCGGCCGCAAGTTGCTGGGCGTTCCCGGCACCGTAGATTGCGAGCCATATGAAGCCGCTGACGAGCATGGATTTGATCATGCTGATTAAATAACGGCAGACAAAAAAGTTCCTCCGGCGCCTTTTGTAACGCGCCGATATGGTCCGGCGCGAGTCACGTCAACAGCGTGACGCTCGGCCAGCCGCCGAATCCCGGCGATCATGTATTTCGTGATCTGGCTACGGCCTCGGCACGCATTGTGCGCCTGCTGTTAGGCAAGAGTGGAGCGGCGGCGGCCGTCAATTCTGGAATATCGCGTCATTCGCGGAGATCGGCCTGCCTCGAGGCTAGACTGCAGGCACTTTGATTTTCGATTTCGAACCGGTTTTGGCTGAAGGAACGGGAGGCGGTACGTCGCTCGCGCGCACGATCAGTTCCGCGCCGACCAGGACTTTGACCGGAGGTTGGCGGTCAGAGGATTTGACTATGTCGTCGAGGACAGTAACCGCCAGATTGCCGATCTTGCGCTTGGAAACCTCTATCGTCGTCAGCGACGGTTCCATGGTCGCGCTCTGCGGCAGGTTGTCGAAACCGATGACTGAAACCTCCTGCGGGATGCGAACATTAAATTCTCTCAGCGCACGGATCACGCCATAAGCTATGACGTCATTCGTGCAGAAATAGCACGGCGCCAGATCGATTCCTGAGCGCAGCAGTTCCACCATATCGCTGTAAGCGCCTTCGTAGGTCGATTCGATCGACAACACGTCTTCGTCACGTGGCGTTAAACCGAGGCGCGCCATATTCTTGAAATAGGCATCGCGGCGCAGCTTGAAGTTCGTCGTTTCGACATAGCTGGCAACAAAGCCGATGCGTTCGAATCCCGACTGCTTGAAGCGGGACAAGACCTTGAAGACCGCATCCTCGTTGTTCATGTCGACGAAATTGGCGTCTATTACGTCGTAATAGGTGTCGATGAAGACCGTCGGCAGACCGACCGCCTGGATCAGGCGAATGTCCTGCTCGGACAGTTCCGTCCCGAGCGCGATGACCCCGCTTACAGCAGAGCCGGTCAGGCTTTCGGCGATCTGGCTGATGGGTTGGCCCTCGAAGCTCACCACCTCGAGCTTGTACTTGCGCCTGCTCGCCTCCAAGGACATTCCGTCGATATAATCGGAAATGAACACGCTATGATCGCGGTTAACGGTATGTCCGTGCTTGGCGATCTTGAGGAAGCGCAGGGTCTCAGTGTCATCCGTGGCGGTCTTCGCCGCACGGGGCGTGTATTCCAGGCGGGCGACCGCTTCTAGAACCCGTGTCCTCGTCTCGCTGGTAATCTCGCCCTTGCCGTTTAACACCAGCGAGACGGTCGCCGGCGAGACACCCGCCTGGGCGGCAATATCCCGGATGGTGAGCTTCTTCTTCATGGCTGCAGATAGCTTTCAAAAGGGGCGTCAGCAAAAGCGTTTAGTAAACGTCGGACTTTGATCTTCAACGCCTATGCCAAAAATCTCGTGTCCGCAACGATAAAATTACCGCGATTACGCCCTTGACACGGGAAAAGCTTCGTTCAATCATTTAGTGAATAGGCGTTATGTTTACTAAACGTGGTAGGAGGAGACCATGCGGAGGACTGGAGCCCAGCTGACGATGCTGCTCGTTATCAACGCGGCACTGCTCATTGCTGGCGCGGTGATCTCGGGGGGCTCTTTCCTCTCGCTGTTCAACATTCAATCGATGGCGAGCCAGTTGCCGGAGATCGGTCTCCTGGCGATCGGCGTCATGCTGGCGATGTGCGCCGGCAACGGTGGCATCGACCTCTCCGGCATTGCGCTCGCCAACCTCTCGGGCGTTGTTTCGGCGGTGATCGTCTCATCGGTGATTTCAAGCACGGACAATCAGGCAGCTTACAGCCTCGCCTTCATCCTGGTCGCGCTACTTGCCGGCCTTGCCGGCGGCCTCGTCAACGGGCTCTTCATATCAAAGCTCAACATCACGCCCATCCTGTGCACGCTTGGCACGCAGATGGCGTTTACCGGTCTTGCCGTCGTGGTGTCGGGCGGCAAGGCTGTGACCGTCGGCAGTCCGGACCTCCTGTCGAGCCTCGGCAACGATATGATCGCGGGTGTTCCGATCAGCTTCGTGATCTTCATTCTCGTGGCCGGGCTCATTGCAGCCGCCCTGAAATTCACGCCTTATGGACTTTGGCTGATGTTGCTCGGCACCAACCAAAAGGCTGCCGTTTACGCGGGTTTTCCGAAGACCGGCGTGTTGATCGCCACTTATGCAGTGAGCGGCACATTGTCAGGTCTTGCGGGCGTCATCATTGCCGCGCGCAACGTCAATGTGAAGTTCGACTATGGAAGCTCCTATCTGCTGATCGCCATCCTGATTGCGGTGATGGCCGGCGTGCGGCCGGAAGGCGGTTATGGGCGCGTCGTCTGCGTCGTCCTCAGCGCCATTGCGCTGCAGTTGATGTCGAGCCTGCTGAACTTCGGTGGCCTGTCCAACTTCGTGCGTGACCTCGCCTGGGGCGCGCTGCTCTTGGCCTTTCTTGCCGTCGGTCGCTACGACCTGACAGGCTTCATCGCCCCCAGGCGGCGGGCGTCCAGCAATTCGGGTGCCACTCCCTCGAGCACCGGAAGATGAGGATTGAGGGAATAATACTGAGGAGGAAAACATGACAAACAACGTGAAGAAGCTTCTTGCCGGTTCGGCGATTGCAGCATCCCTGGTGGGCGTTTTCGCCGGCACGTTGGCGGCGCAAGACAAGCCGGTCATCGCGACCGTCGTCAAGATCAGCGGCATCCCGTGGTTCGATCGCATGAACACCGGTGTCGAAGCGTTCCAGAAGGCGAATGCCGATGTGGTCGCGACCCAGAGCGGTCCGGCAACGGCCGATGCTGCTCAGCAGCTCCAGATCATCCAGGACCTTATCGCGAAGGGCGTCAATGCACTCGCCGTCGTGCCGATGGACCCTGCCGTGCTTGAAGGAACATTAAAGCGCGCGATCGATCGCGGTATCGTCGTGGTCACCCACGAAGCCGATAACCAGTCGAATACCAATGTCGATGTCGAAGCCTTCGACAATGCCGATTACGGCAAAGCTCTCAACGCGCGCCTGGCACAATGCATGGGCAACAAGGGCAAATGGACGACTTTCGTCGGCTCGCTCGGCAGCCGCACGCATATGCAATGGGTCGGTGCCGGCGAAGAAAACGCCAAGCAATATCCTGAGATGCAGCTCGTCGATCCGAACAACGAGTCTTTCGACGATGCGAATGCCACATATGAGAAGGCCAAGGAAATCCTGCGCAAGCACCCCGACATCAAGGGCTTCCAGACCTCTGCCGGCAACGACGTGCTCGGTGTCGGTCGCGCAATCGACGAAGCGGGCCTCAGCGGCAAGGTGTGCCTTGTCGGCACCGGTCTGCCGAACCCGTCTGCCGATCTCCTGGAATCCGGCGCCATTACGGCAATCGGCTTCTGGGATCCGCAGAAGGCCGGCATGGCGATGAACGCGATCGCCAAGCTGCTTCTTGAAAAGAAGGAAGTCACCGACGGCATGGATCTTGGCGTCGAGGGCTATTCCAAGGTGTCGGTCAAGAAGGGTCCGGGAACAGGACTACTCGTGGTCGGTAACGGCATGGTTCTGGCTGACAAGGCCAACTACAAGGAACACCTCTTCTAGACATTCTCCCAGGACCGGCCGGAACAGCACCGCGTGGGGCTGTTCCGGCCGCGACTGCCGTGCGTTTGCGCACGATGATGTTGGAAGGATGCAGACGAGATGACGGACGAATTGACTACTGGCGGCGCCGGCCGCCGATTTCTGGAGCTGCGCAACATCCATAAGCGGTTTGGTGGCGTGCACGCGCTTCGTGGCATCGACCTGGCGCTTGATTTGGGTGAGGCCTATCATCTGCTCGGCGAGAATGGTTGCGGCAAGAGTACCGTGATCAAGATCATGTCCGGGGCACATCCGCCAAGTGAGGGCGAGATCGTGCTCGACGGCAAGATCCTTACGTCGCTCTCACCAATCCAGTCGCTCGCTGCCGGCATCGAGACGGTCTATCAGGACCTGTCGCTGATTCCGAACCTCACGGTGGCCGAGAACGTTGCGCTGAACGAGCAGCTTGTCAGTGCTTGCGGCAGGCTTGCCAGACTGTTCGACAGAACCCGGCTGCGTGAGACAGCCGAAAAGGCGCTGGCGACCGTCGGTCTTCCGACCGACCGCGCCTTCCTGAACACCATCGTGTCCGATCTGCCGCTCGCCGCTCGCCAGCTCGTGGCAATCGCGCGCGCCATCGCAACGCGCGCCAAGCTCGTCATCATGGACGAACCGACGACCTCGCTGACCCGGCGCGAAGTCGACAATCTGATCCGCGTTGTCGAACGGCTGCGCTCGGAGAATGTCGCCGTGCTCTTCGTCACCCACAAGCTCGACGAATGTTACCGCATCGGCGGCCAGGCGATCGTCTTTCGCGACGGCCAATGCGTCGCTCAGGGCCCGATTGCGACATATAGCAAGAAGCAACTCGCCGAACTGATGACCGGCCGCTCGATCGACGCGCAGCGCTATCGCACGGCAAATCCGGTAGAAGATGAACTCTTCAAGCTCGATCGTCTTGCGGCCCCCGGTCTTCATGGCGTCAGCCTTACGCTTCGCAGGGGCGAGATCCTCGGCATTACGGGTCTTGCCGATTCTGGCCGTAACCAACTCGCCATGGCCATCACAGGCGTGCAGCCGGCGACCTCCGGCACAATGACGCTTGCCGGCAAGCAATTGACGGTCCGCCGTCCGGCCGATGCGATCGCACAGGGGATCGGCTACGTCCCTGAAGACCGGCTGGCCGAAGGCCTCTTCCTCAACAAGTCGATCCTGGAAAACGAGATCGCCCTGGTTGTTGCCAAGCTCAGCAACGCTTTCGGCATTGTCGACAAGCACGAAGGTCGCCGCCTGGCCGCGAAACTGTCTGACGACATGCGCCTTAATACGAGGGATCTCGACCTCCCGGTCGGGGCGTTATCGGGCGGCAACCAGCAGCGCGTGCTGATCGGCCGCTGGCTTTCCATTGCCCCGAAGCTTCTGGTGCTGCACGGCCCGACCGTGGGTGTCGATGTCGGCTCTAAGGACACGATCTACCGCGCCATTCAGCAATTGGCTGAAGCCGGCATGGGGCTGATCATCGTCAGCGACGATCTGCCGGAACTCCTGCAGAATGCCGACCGCATCCAGGTGATGAACGGCGGCCGCATCGTGGCCACCTTCGACGCCGCATCCGCGAGCGAAGACGACCTCTACAGGGCCATGCTGGCATCCAATCCGGAGACCGTTCAATGACTGCATCACGCACCGAAGCACTGCAGGAGAGCCCGGCGCATAGCCGCTCCCTCGGCCTTGGCGGATTGATCCGGCGACGGCCGGAAACCATCACCTTCATATTGCTGGTGGCAATCTGCATCACTGTCGCAGTGATCAATCCCGCCTTCTTGCAGCCATCGACGCTGATCGACATCGGCCGTGCAAGTGTCGTCATGGGTCTTTTTGCACTCGGCGTCTTCATCATCCTGGCTGCCGGCGGCATCGATGTGTCCTTCACCGCCATTGCCGCCTTCACGATGTATTCGATGACGGTTCTCGTCCAAAGCCATCTGCCGGGCATCCCGATCGCGCTCGTGCTCTTGATGTCGATCGCAGGTGGAGCACTGCTCGGAATCGTCAACGGTCTGCTCGTCCATCACCTTGCCGTGCCGTCGCTGATCGTGACGATCGGCACGCAATATCTCTTCCGCGGTATCCTGCTCTCCTTCATCGGCACGGTCTGGATCATGTCGCTGCCGCCGCAGATGGGAGCCTTCGGGCGACTGCCACTTTTCCAGTTCGAGGCAGCCAATGGTGCGACGATCACCTTGCCGGCCTACTTCCTGGTCCTGCCCGTCGCCGCCATCCTGACCTGGTTCATTCTGAACCGGACGTTGATGGGGCGCGCCATTTTCGCCGTCGGCGGTAACGCCGATATCGCCAGCCGCCTCGGCTATGATCTCAAGACGATCCACATCTTCCTGTTCGGCTATGCCGGTGCGCTCGCAGGCCTTGCCGGCATCATCCATGTTTGCGCCAATCGCCAGGCCAATCCCTTCGATCTCGTCGGCACCGAGATCAACGTCATCGCGGCCGTCGTGCTCGGCGGCGCGAAGATCACCGGCGGAACCGGCACAGTGCTTGGCACCATTCTCGGTGTTCTGCTCGTCGTCGTCATCAACAGCGTGCTGGTCATGGTCGGCATTCCGAGCACATGGCAGCGCCTCGTCGTCGGCGTCTTCATCCTGCTTGCTGCCGCCTTCTTCGTAACCCGACAGAAAAACCGATAGAACCAGATCCCGAGAGGAACCCATGAAAAAATTCCTGAACGAGCCAGTCACTTTCGTCGATGAGATGCTGGAAGGGATCTATGCAGCCCATCCGCAGGTCACCTATGTCGCAGACGACAAGAGATGTCTCGTTACATCAAGACTAAAGCCGGGCAAGGTCGGTATCGCCACCGGCGGCGGATCCGGCCACCTTCCGCTGTTTCTCGGCTATGTCGGCGACGGCATGCTGGACGGGGCTGCCGTCGGCGGTGTCTTCCAGTCACCGAGCGCCGAGCAGATGCTGCAGGTCACCAAGGCGATCGACCAGGGTGCGGGCGTTCTCTACATCTACGGCAACTACAGCGGTGATATCATCAATTTCGACATGGCTGCCGAACTCGCCGATCTCGAGGATATCAAGGTCCGCCAGGTCGTCGGCAATGACGACGTGGCTTCGTCTATCGTGGGCGAGGAGCAAAAGCGGCGCGGTGTCGCCGGCATCTTCTTCATCTACAAGGCCGCCGGTGCTGCGGCTGCCAAGGGCCTGTCCCTCGACGAAGTGTCGCGGATCGCCGACAAGGCGCGGCTTCACACCCGGACCATGGGTGTCGCGCTTTCGAGCTGCGTGGTGCCCGAGATCGGCCATGCGACCTTCTCGATCGGCGAGGACGAGATGGAAATCGGCATGGGCATCCATGGCGAGCCGGGCATCAGCCGCAAAAAGCTCGCCTCGGCCGATGCCGTGATCGATGAAATGATGGAGCGCATCTTCGCCGAGCAGGACTATAAGAGAGGCGACAAAGTCGCTGTCCTGGTCAACGGCCTCGGCGGCACGCCGATGGAGGAACTCTATATCCTCTTCCGCCGGGTCTCCCAGCTTCTTGGCGAACGCGGCGTTACCGCCAAACATGTATTCGTCGGCGAATTCGCGACCTCGATGGAAATGGCAGGCGCGTCCGTCTCGATCCTTCATCTCGATGACGAACTCGACCCTCTGATCGGCGCGCCGGCCAATACGCCCTTCTTCAAGCACTATTCCGCATGAGGTGCACCATGGATGCCATCAAGCCCGCCGACCTGATCCGCCTGTTCGAGACGTGGAAGGGTCTCTTTGTAGAGCAGCGTGACTATCTCATTTCGCTCGACGGCAAAGTCGGCGACAGCGATCTCGGGATCACCATGAGCAAGGCCTTCAGCGCTGCTGCCGATACTGTCGCATCCGAGGGCGAGGCGGCCGGCATCGCCAAGCTCTTGCGCAGTGCCGGCGCGATCATGGCAAGGACCGCCCCGTCGACAATGGGGACGCTGACCGCGACGGGTTTCCTGCGGGGAGCCAAGGCGGTTGAGGCGGCCGACAGGTTGGGAACAGTCGAGCTTGCAGCCTTCTGGCGTGCGTTTCGCGATGGCGTGGCGGAGCGGGGTAAGGCGAAGGTGGGTGACAAGACGATTCTCGATGTCCTCGATCCGATCGCGACCACGCTTGAGGCAGAAGCAGCAGCAGGGACATCGCTGAACCAGGCGCTGACATCCGCAAAGGCTGCAGCCGAGGCCGCCCTCGAAGGCACTAAGGCGATGGTTGCTCAGCATGGCAAGGCAGCAGCTTTCCAGCAAAAGACGGTCGGGCTGCAGGACGCGGGTGCCACGGTCGGCTTCTTGCTGATCGAATCGATGGCTGAATTCGCCTCGGCCTAAACCGGCTTGCTGCAGGAGCCGCTCGGGATCCGGGTGGCTCGTCATCCGAAGTTGCCGGTCATCGGCAAGCATGTACAACTATCGTGGAGAAAGTGATGCCGGCCCTGGCGCTGATACATACGGTCGTTTCGCTGCCGGCTGTTTTTCAGCCGCTCGTGGCCGCCGCCCTTCCCACGTGGTCGTCATTCAACATCGTCGACGAAAGCCTGTTGCAGAACACGCTGCGAGAAGGCGCATTGTCACAGCAGACCAGGCAGCGCCTGGCGAATTACATTTTCTCGGCGGCCGCAGCCGGCGCGGATGCCGTTGTCGTGACCTGTTCGACGCTCGGTAATGCGGTCGACGATATCGTGAGCCTGTCATCTGTTCCGCTGTTTCGCATCGATCAGGGCATGGCCAACGAGGCGGTGACGATCGCCAACCGGATTGGCGTCCTTGCGACATTGCCGACGACCCTCGAGCCGACCGGAACGGCAATCCGGAATGCTGCGGCTGCGGCCGGCAGGGATTGCACGCTCACCGAAGTCCTTTGCGACGGCGCCTTCGCGCGGCTTTCAAGCGGCGATCGTGCCGCCCACGATCGCATGGTGGTGGAAGGCTTCAACCAGCTTGCACGCGAGGTTGATATCATCGTCCTTGCGCAGGCATCGATGACCCAGTCGCTGGTCTCGCTTGCCTCCCCGCCAGTGCCCTTTCTGACCAGCCCGCAGCTCGGCATCGCCCATGTGGCACGGGAACTCGCATCTCATTCCAGCTGACCGGCAGACGAGCGACAATCGCGCAAAGGACTTTCGGAGGATCGTTATGCAGTACAGGACACTTGGCCATTCGGGATTGAAGGTCTCGGCGATCAGCATGGGCACCTTCTCGTTCGGCGGCGAAGGTGATTTCGCCATGGTCGCCCGACAGGGTGTGAAGGAAGCGCAGCATCTCGTCGATGCCTGTATCGATGGCGGCGTCAATCTCTTCGACACGTCCAACATGTATTCGCTTGGGCGATCGGAAGAGATCCTCGGCGAAGTCCTGGATGGGCGACGCGACAAGGTGCTGATTTCGTCCAAAGCGCGCATGCGCATCGGCGACGGACCGAATGATGAGGGCGTGTCACGCTATCACCTGATCCGCGAATGCGAACGCAGCCTCAAGAGACTGCGCACCGATCACATCGATATTTATTTCATGCATGAATGGGATGGGCTGACGCCCGTCGAAGAGATGCTGTCGGCCCTCGATACGCTCGTGCGCCAGGGCAAGGTCCGCTATATCGGCTGCTCGAACTATTCGGGCTGGCACATCATGAAGGCTCTGCATGTCGCGGAGATCAAGAATTATCCGCGGTTCGTCACCCAGCAGATCCATTATACGCTGGAGGCCCGCGAGGCCGAATACGAGCTTTTACCGATCTCCGTCGACCAGGGATTGGGGGTGATGGTCTGGAGCCCGCTCGCCGCCGGCCTTCTTTCCGGGGCCTTCGGTCGAGACAGGTCGCCCGAAACCTCCCGCCAGTCGGCCGGTTGGAGCGAGCCGCCAATCCGCGACCAAGAGCGGCTCTGGAACATCATCGATGTGTTGGACGCGATCGCAAGCGAGCGCGGGATCACGGCGGCGCAGGTCGCCTTAGCGTGGACGCTTTCGCGTCCGGCTATCGCCTCCCTCGTTGTCGGCGGACTTTCCGAAAAGCATTTCAAGGACAATATCGCAGCCGCCGAGGTGAGCCTGGAGGAAAACGAGCTCAAGCGGCTCAATGAGGTCAGCCGTCTGCCTTATGTCTATCCCTATTGGCACCAGCACAATTTCGCCAAAGAGCGGTTCTGCCAGGCCGATTGGGCCCTGCATGCCGACTACGAAGATCTTGGCAAGGTATAGTCAAGTCAAGATCATCTTATCCGCGGACGCCTTGTCTGTCAGCCGCACTAGGATCGGCGTTATACGAGGGAGCGGGTACTCAAATCCCTGACCCGTCGAGCTGCTGATCGTCGTCGCCTTCCCAGGGCGAGGGCATCGAGGCGCGATTGAGATTGGCCGAGGGCATCGGCATCCAGCACTTCAGTTCCGGCTCGGCATATTCGATGATGTGCCCGGGCGAGGAATCGGAGGCACGCCAGCCTTCTCCACCGAACTGATCGCCATTCGACCAATATGCGAGGTCGACTTCTGCCGGCCCCTGTTCGGACGCGCGAATCGTCACCAGGATCCGGCTGCCGTCTTTCGGTGCGCTGGCCATGTGGCGCCAGCCGTCTCGCTCGTCCATCGTTTTCCTCCTGCCCTGCCGCAGATTGCAACTGTCGCCTCACCATCGAAAGCGGTCAACTCAAACTTTGCAGAGCCATCCTCGATCAGGGCTTTACGGCACGAACCGAAATCGACAACTGCACGCAATGCCCTTGCAATCCTCCATCCACAGCCTAGCCACATCGTTCCGCGACGCAAGCGATTGCCGACCGTCCTGATCAATGGCATGACTGGCGCAAACACCGGGCCGAAGGCATCACCGGATCGTTCCGCGCGCGACGGCTAGGGGGCGATTCGGCAAGAATGGGCGATTGGCTTGAAGCCCGGAGAGCTCCTGAGGGGACATGACATTGATGCCGAAAGCCGCCGCAGCCAATAAACGTGCTCTTGCGTACCTGTCTTGGCCATTGGTGTTTTTCTTCGGCTTGGCAGGCGCCCATTTCGCCTTCTCCGGCCATTATCCGTTGGTCGCATTCGGCGCCGTCTATGTGGGCGCGGTGGCTCTGCTCTTTCTGCTCGAGCGCATCATTCCCTATGAAGAGCGCTGGCTCGAGCCGGATGGCGAGACGGCGAATGATATTGCCCATACGGTTTTGACCAAGGGGCTGGTCGAGCTTGCAGCGCTCGCGGGCGTCATGTTTCCAATGGTCGCCGCCCGCCTGCTGCAGCCGATCGCGGCGATGCAGTTCAGCCTCTGGCCGTCACATTGGCCGATGTTTTTCCAGGCTTCTCTCGCTGTCATCATAGCCGAGTTCGGCCTCTACTGGGCACATCGCATCGCCCATGAGCGCTTGTATTTCTGGCGCTTTCATGCCCTGCATCACAGCGTCACCCGCCTCTGGGTCATCAATACAGGGCGCTTCCATGTCATCGATTCCCTCTTCAAGGTGGCGCTGAGCCAGATCCCGCTCTATCTGCTCGGCGCGCCGCTGCAGGCCTTCTGGTGGCTCGGTGCGGTCACGGCCTTCATCGGCATCCTGACCCATTGCAATGTCGATATGCGCACGGGCCTTTTCGACCTCGTCTTCTCGACGCCCAGGCTTCACCGCTGGCACCATTCGAAGGATCTCCGCGAGGGCAACACGAATTACGGCGAGAACATCGTGCTCTTCGACCAGCTGTTCGGCACCTATTTCAATCCGGACCGGCCGTCGTCGACGGATATCGGCATCAAGGGCCAGATCGCTCCCGGCTTTCTCAGCCAATTGACGCAACCCTTCACGAAGGACGGCGTGCGTCAGATTCTCGGCCGTCAGGCCAAGCGCAGCTGACACTAGAACCCGTTCCCGGCCGTCATCTTTCTATGACACGCCGGCTGTAATAGCCTGCGAACTTCGACGGAAACGGACAGGACGCCGATGACGACGTTGAAACAGGTCGCGCTGAGAGCCGGATGTTCGATGGCAACGGCAAGCCGGGTGCTGAACCTCAGCGGTCCGGTCAGCCAGGCTGCCGCCCTTCGCGTGCGCCGTGCTGCGGCCGAGGTCGGCTATCGTGCGGCGGTGCCGTCGACGCGCAGCGGCCGCCGGCCGGTCATCGGTGTGCTGGTGCCGAGCGTTACCAATCCGGTCTTTGCCTCGTCGCTGTCGGGTATCCAGAACCGAATGCTGGTTGCCGGCCATAGCGTTCTGATCGCCCAGTCCAATTACGATCCAGACCAGGAAGCAGACGCCGTGGCCGGGCTTTTGAGCGAGCGGCCGACGGGACTGATCCTCACCGTCTGCGATGCCCTCACCAGCCCGGTTTTGGCACAGGAACTGCCGCCCACCGTGCTGCTCGGCAATCCGCCGTCTCCGCGGTTCCCGGCTGCCGTTACCGTCAACAACTACGCGGCAGGCTGCCATCTCACCGAATATCTCTTGTCGATGGGGCACCGGCGCATCCTTTACGTCTCCGGCAGCTTCAAGGCCTCGGATCGTGCGCTTCTGCGCTACCGCGGCTATCTGCAGACCATGGAGGCGGCCGGTGTCGCGCCGCTCGAAGCCGTAGAGGTCTCCTTCGTCAGCGGCTACGACCAGATGGATCTCGGCGAGGCGCTGCGCGCCTTTGCGCCGACCGCAATCATCGGCTCGAACGATCTGATCGCGCTCGGCGTCATTGGCGCTATCCACCGCGAGGGCCTGCGTGTGCCCGACGATGTCTCCGTTGCCGGTTTCGACGGCATCGCCATCGGCAAGCTCATCAATCCGACGCTGACATCGATCGAAATGCCCGACCTCAGCATGGGCGCGACAGCCGCTTCGCTGCTGCTGGATATCGTCGAAAACGACGCGCCGCTGCGGCATCTGGAATTGTCCCACGCGCTGCATGCGGGCGGCACGGTCCGCAACCTCGGAAAAGACGAAACCGCCGCACCCGAGGGATGCGGCGGTTCCGGATCGACGCCGCGGGCGGCCTAGCCTGCGACGTCAGTTTCTGCAATTAGCTGCGCGGCAGCATGCCTTCGACGTCGGAGGCTGCGTCGTCGAGGGCTTCCTTCGGCTCGGCCGAACCGTCGACGATGCGCGACAGGTTGTCGACGATCGTCTGGGTGACCTTGACGCCGTTGGTGCCCGGGAAGGCATACCACGGGATCATGCGCGGCATCTGGCTGAGGCCCGCCTGGAAGAGTGGGTTCTTCTTATAGAAGTCGCCGAGATATTCGGCCGACTTGGCGGCAAGTTCGTTGTTCGGAACGTAGCCGGTGCCGGGAACGACGACCGAGGCGCCATAGGGGCCGGCCGCGAACTTGGCGAACTTCCAGGCGGCTGCCTGCTTGTCTGCATCCTTGGTGAGGATGACGACGGCATTGCCGCCGGTCGGCAGATGGCCTTTGTCGGGATCGATCAGCGGGATTTGGGCGGTGCGCAGATCGAACTTGGTGCCGACATTCTTGATCGTGTTGACGAGTGCGCCGGTGGTCTGGAATTCGAAGCCGACTTTGCCGGCCGCGAAGGCCTGTTCACCGGCTGCCTTGGTGAAGACCGGCATGCCGCCTTCCTTGACGAAGCGGCTGATCAGTTCGACGGCTTTCTGGCCTTCAGGACCGTTGAAGGCGACCTTCTGCTCGTCGTCGCTCAGCATCTTCCCGCCGGCGCCGAAGAGGAGGGCGGAGAACATCCAGTCGTCACCCTGCCAGCGGAAGTCCATGCCGTCGACGCCGTTGCCGAGTGCCTTGATCTTGCCGGCGAGCGCGATCACTTGATCCCAGGTCTTCGGCGGGCTATCCGGATTGCCGCCGGCTGCCTTCACGAGATCGGCATTGTAGTACATGATCGGGTTGGAGGTCGCGAAAGCCAGGCCAACCTGCTTGCCGTTGACCTGCGCGAGCTTCAGGATCGTATCCGAGAAGCCCTGCTCGGCCATATTGCCTTCTTTCTGGACGAGCGGCGTCATGTCGATGGCGACATTGCGCTCGTTCAGCATGCGCAGGCGGTTCAGGCCGATGAAGGTGATGTCGGGCATTTCGGACGTGCCGGCCTGACGCAGGATCAGCTGGATGCCGTCTTCATAGGTTGCCGAGGGGGCGGCGAACTGGATCTTGATATCAGGGTTTTCTTCCATGAACTTCTTCGAGATCGTGTCCATCACGTCCTTGAAGAAACCCGGCATCGGGTAGTGGATCGTCAGCGTCGTTTCGGCATGGGCCGGCATTGCTGCCGCCACGGACAGAGCCGCTGCTGCGAGGAACTGGGTGAAATGCTTCATCGCTCGTTCTCCTGGGTTTAACCGGTCAGCCTTTGAGACCGGTCATGGTGATGCCCTCGACGAAGCGTTTCTGTGCGAGCAGGAAGGCCGCAACGAGGGGAATGGTAATGATGATGGTGGCGGCCATCAGCGCGCCGTAATCGTCGCCGGCTTCCGCGGCGCGGAAGTTCATGAGGCCGAGCGGCGGAGTGGCATAGCCTGGCTTCGAGATGACGATCAGCGGCCAATAGAGGTCGTTCCAGTGGGCGACGACCGAAAAGATCGCGAAGGCCGTTACTGCCGGCCAGGCATTCGGCACGATGACGCGCGAGACGATGCCGAGCTCCGACATGCCGTCGAGACGGGCGGCATGGATTAGATCGTCAGGCATGGCGCGGAAGAACTGCAGGAACAGGAAGATCGCGAATACCGAAATGGTGAAGGGGGCGACCAGCGCCGTATAGCCGTTGAGCAGCGACAGGCTGTCGAAGGCAACATAGAGCGGCAGCGCCGTCGCATGGATCGGCACCAGCAGGCAGAGCAGGACCAAAACCATCATCAGCCGGGCGGCGCGGAATCTCAGCTTCGCCATGGCGTAGGCGCAGGGGATTGCGACCAGCACCTGGAAGACGAAGATCAGCGTGCAGACCACAAGACCGTTCCAGAGCAATGTGCCCATCGCCACCTTGTCGAGCGCCTTGGCAAAATTCTGCACGTAGAAGAAATGCGTCGGGATCAGCGACAGCGCCGCCGTGAAGATATCGTCCTGCGACTTGCCCGCTGCCGAGATCATGAAAATGTAGGGCGCGAGGAAAATGACGGCGCCGACGATGAGCAGCGCCAGGCGGATAAGCCGGCCGAGGGTGAAGCGGGGGCTCGTCTTCATGAATAGTGCACCCGCCGGTCGAGGAAGCGGTATTGCAGGAACATCATGACGACGAGAATGGCGAGGAAGACCACCGTCATGGCGGAGGCATAGCCGACCTTCATGTAGACGAAACCCTCCTGATAGATGGTGAAGAGCAGGATTTCGGAGGCGTGATTAGGACCGCCATCGGTTAGCGTCTTCACAGTTTCGAAGGTCTTCACCGCATTGATGATGCTGATCGTGGTGACGAAGAGCGCCGTCGGCCCGAGCATCGGCCAGGTGACGAGGAAGAAGCGGTCGAGCGAGGATTTGGCACCGTCGATCTCGGCGGCGGCATAAAGCTCGCGCGGGATCGCCGTCAGGCCGGCGAGAAACAAGACCATGTTGAATCCCACCGTCTGCCACACGCCGATGATCGACAGGCTGTAAAGCGCAGCCGCCGAAGAGCCGAGCCAGTTTGGTTTCGGCAGGCCTGCGAGACCGAGCAGCGCATTGAGCGGGCCGATGGTCGGGTGAAAGAGATATTGCCAGACGGTCGCCATGGCGACGATCAACGAGACGGCGGGCAGGAAGTAGGCGGTGCGAAAGAAGCTCTTTCCCCAGCCCTCGCTCTCGATCAGCATGGCGACGCCGAGGCCGAGCAGGATCGAGACGGGTGCGACAATCGCCGTATAGACCGTCGTGTTCCATAGGGATTTGCGGAAGGTGCGGTCGGTGAAGAGCTCGACGTAGTTCTCGAAGCCGACGAAGCGGATCTTGCCGACGCCGAGTTCGAAATCGGTAAAGCCGAGAACGAGAACTGCGACGATCGGCAAGAGCACGAAGAGGATGATCAGGACGATCGCTGGCAGGGCCAGCAACCAAGCAGTTCGCGCCTCGCGGTGCTCATGCCGGACGGAGGAAGCGACCGGCCGAATCTCGCCTGCGGCGATACTAGCCATGGGCCTTCTCCCTGCTGGCGTTGGCCGCAACGGCTGCGGCAGGAAGCCGGCGTCCGTCCGCCGCAAAGACCATGGCCTTATCAGGGGCGAAGGAAAGCCCGACGGCCGTGCCGGCGGCAAGGCCCGCAGCTTCGGTTGGCGCGAGCTTGGCAAGCACGATCTCGCCAATTGCATTCAGCCGGCAGAACAGGATCACCTCGAAGCCGAGGAATTCCATGCGCTCGATACGGGCGGGCAGCGAGATCTCGCCGTCTGCGGCAAGCCGCATGAATTCCGGACGGATACCGATCGTCACGTCGGGGCCGGATGACGCCGGTTCGTCCAGTGCCAGCCTGATATTGCCAAAAGCGACCGCTCCATTCTCGACGCGTGCCGGCAGCAGATTGATGCGTGGCTGGCCGACGAAGCGGGCGACCTCGACATGGGCGGGATCGTCATAGATGACCTGGGGTGCTGCAAGCTGCAGCAGCTGGCCGCCGATCATCACGGCGACACGATCGGCCATGGAGAGCGCTTCGGCCTGATCGTGGGTGACGTAAACCGTCGGGACACCGGCGCGGCGATGTAATTCGACGATCTCGCCGCGGGCATGAACGCGCAGATTGGCGTCGAGGTTCGACAGCGGCTCGTCCATCAGGAAGACGCTCGGATGGCGCACCATGGCGCGGGCAAGTGCGACGCGCTGCCGCTGGCCGCCAGACATCTGGCCAGGCTTGCGATCCAAGAGATGGTCGATCTTCAGCGCCTTGGCCATTTCCTGCACATCGCGCGAAATCCCTGTCCGAATGGCGCGGTAGCCGGGCATGATCGGACCGAGGAAGGGCAGGCGCTGCGCACGGCTCAAGCGCCGCATGGCGAGCGGCACGGCGATATTCTGCCCTGCGGTCAGATGCGGATAGAGCGCGTAGGACTGGAAGACCATGGCGATGTTGCGGTCGGCGGCGGCCACATCGGACATTTCCCGTCCGCCAATGACGATCTCGCCGCTATCGGCATGGTCGAGGCCGGCAAGGATCCGCAAGAGCGTGCTCTTGCCACACCCCGAGGGACCGACCAGCGCGATGAATTCGCCCGGCTGAACGTCGAGGCTAATATTCTTGAGGATGGCACTGTCGCCATAGGATTTGCTGATGGCCGAAAGCGACAGCGCGCTCATTGCGCCGGCTCCTTCTGCACCTTGTGAGCCTCGTGCGGATAGACTTCGGCCACGACGTCATCGAGCACATGGGCCGTCATGCCGGGAACGACCACGATCTCGCTCGCAGCCTCGTCGCCGAGGTCGTGAAGCACAGCGCCGATCAGCTTTTCGCCCGACATTTCGCGCTCCATCGTACCGATGATGAAGGAAGCGGCCGGACCCCAGACGAGCGACGTGTCGTTGTAGCGTCCCTTCCAGGCCCAATGCAGGTGGCCGCTGGCATAAAGCGCGACATCATGGACGGCGATCAGATCGTAGAGGCGCCGGCGCTGGGCCGGGCGAATGCTCCAATAGCCGGTATCGCCTTCATCTGGCGTGTCGACGAAGAGCGGCTTGTGGGCAAACATTGCGACGCGCCGGCCGGCGCGCGTGACAAGCGCCTTTTCCAGCCAGTCGAATTGCTCTTCCTGCTCGTCGTTCTCCATGCCCATCAGCAGGCTGTCGAGGCCGATGAGGCGCCAGTTACCGGCATCTTCCAGCCAGTAGTCGGGCCCAACGATGCTGCGCCAGCGATTGAGCCTTGTTGCATCGACCGGCTGAAGCGAACCCGGCAGATGGCCGACATCGTGGTTGCCGGGAACGATCAGCATGGGGATCGAAACCTGTCGCATCAGCTCAATGCAGAAGGTCAGGTCTTCATCCTTGTCGGCACCATCGACGGCGAGATCGCCGGTATGGATGACGAGATCGGCGCCGGTGCCGTTGATCCATTCGGCGAGTGGCTGCCAATTGCCATTGAAATGCGGGATCGACGGGCTGAAATGCGTGTCGGTGATCTGGACGATTTTCATGCCGGCGCTCCACGGTAAGGCCCGCAGCACGTTTCCGCCGGCAGGCATTGTTCATGACGCGTCTTTAGAGCGCCCCGGTGTCAGGCCGGTTACAAGCCTTTCCATCCTTGTTCCAATTGTGTCGTGGAATTGTCATGGAGGGTCGTGGTCATGCCCGGCGGCTGACCGTCCGAGAAGGTCCGGTCGAAGCATGTCGGGAAGAGTTGGCCGCGGCCAATTCCTCCTGACCACCCGAGTCCTGTTTGCTCGACGATCGTGGAGGCATTTCAGCTTGCGGAAAAGAAAGTCTTCGCACAGCGGTTAGCATCGACAAGCAAGTTCTCGGAAGTGTGCTCGCGTTCTCGAACTTTCTGCGAGCTGCCGCCGGAATTCTTTCTACACTTTCATACAATTTCCCGCTGTTTTCGAAACATGCCGGATACGTGGATCCCTCAGTTTCCTCCCCGTCAACTCATGTCGCGGAAAGCGACGGAACAGAGGAAATGTCCCATGTCGAAGATCGAAAAGGCTCCTGCTCGTCGCGTTCTTGCCGAGCGAATGATCGCATTGGCGGTCGGCTCGATGATGCTTGCCCCGGCCATATACGTGCTGCCGGCCCATGCCGCCGATACCGGGGCCGGCCTTGCTTCGACCGGCACGAATACAGATGAAAGCATCCGTCCCTTCAATTTCCATGTGCCGCAGGAACAGCTCGACGATCTGCGCCGGCGCATTGCCGAGACGCGCTGGCCGGACAAGGAGACGGTCGACGACGATAGCCAGGGTATCCAGCTGTCGCGGGTTCAGGAGCTCGTTCGCTATTGGGGCACCGACTACGACTGGCGAAAGGCCGAAGCGCAGCTTAATGCGCTGCCGCAGTTCATCACCAAGATCGACGGGGTCGACATCGAGTTCATCCACGTCAAGTCCAAGAACCCCAATGCGTTGCCCTTGCTTCTGACCCACGGCTGGCCGGGATCGATGTTCGAGTTCGTCAAGGCGATCGGTCCTCTCACCGATCCGGTGTCCTATGGAGGTCGTCCGGAAGACGCTTTCGACGTCATCATTCCGTCGATTCCCGGCTACGGCTTCTCGGGAAAGCCCACGGAAAGAGGCTGGGGACCGGATCGGACGGCGCGCGCCTGGGACGTGCTGGTAAAGCGGCTCGGCTATACGCATTACGTTTCTCAGGGCGGTGATCATGGTTCGGTCATATCCGACGCGCTCGCCCGCCAGGCGCCGAAGGGCCTGCTTGCCATCCATCTCAACATGCCGGCGACCATCCCGGGCAATCTCGTCAAGGCGATCAACAGCGGCGATCCCGCTCCGGCGGAGCTTTCGGCGCCTGAGCGGGAGGCGTTCCAGTCGCTCAGCACCTTCTTCGGCCGCAATGCCGCCTATGGAGCTATGATGGTGACGCGGCCACAGACGATCGGTTTCCCGCTCTCCGATTCTCCATCGGGCCTCGCGGCATGGATCTACGAGAAGTTTGCACAGTGGAGCGACAGCGACGGCGTACCGGAACGTGTTCTTTCGAGGGACGAGATGCTGAACGACATCACGTTGTACTGGTTGACGAATACCGGCGCCTCGGCGTCCCGTTTCTATTGGGAAAACAACAACAATAATTTCAGCGCCGAGGCCCAGAAGACGCAGGACATCAAGATCCCCGTCGGCATCTCCGTCTTCCCGAAGGAAATATACAAGGCGCCCGAAAGCTGGAGCAGGCAGGCCTATCCGACCCTCTACTACTATCATCAGGTGGCAAAAGGCGGTCATTTCGCGGCCTGGGAACAGCCCCAGCTCTTCGCCGAGGAACTGCGGGCAGCGTTCAAATCCGTCCGCTGATGCGATCCAACAAGCGAGATGCGGCCTTACCTCGAGGGCCGCATCGTATCCCTGAGTTTAGGCTCATAGCCTGAGATGCGCAGTTAATGGAGCTTACGTGACGGGCAACTTCAGGATGGATGACCGCCGCGATATCGGCGGATCACCTCGAAATACCCACCGGATTGATGAAGTCGATACCAGCGAAATCCCGCTCATTATCAGTCACGACGATGCAGTCATTTGCGCCCGCCACTGCGGCGATGATCATGTCGAGGCCGCTGCGGGGCTTGCCGGCAGCCTTGCCTTCGGCCATCAGCCGCGCCCAAATCAAGCCCGCTTTGTCGTCGAAGGGCAAGATGCGGCCCGCAAAAAGCGCCGGTGGTCCCTCGGCGCCGGAGAACCAGGCATCAAGGGCGTCCCGCTTCTTGCCGCGAGGACTTTCCAGGATGCCGCGGCGGATCTCCGCAACCGTCAGCGAGGCGATGAACAAATCATCGTCACGCTGGGCTGTCCACCATGCCAGCAGCGATTCCGATGGTCGCAGTTTGATGACGTTGCTGATTATATTTGTGTCGAGAAGGTATCGGGTCACAGATCGACCTTGCGCCCTTCCTCACGCGGTCGTGACAGATCGAGATCGGCTCCGACAAGCGGCGATCGGCGCAAGGCAGACAGAATTCCACCCGATTTGGGGGGGGCGGCGCCGACCAGTGCCTTCAGGGCCGTACGCGCTTCCTCCGCCTCCGGCCCGTCTTCCGCCAGATGGCGGGCGAGGGAGCGGATCAACTCTCTGTCGGACTCCAAGGCAATCACCTCGAACCGCTTGAAGCCGCGTTGAGTGAGGCGTTTACGGTATTTGTCGATGGCTTTCTTCTGAGCGGCATTGGCCATGGCGTTCTCCATGCCTATATCTGGATATATAGCCAATCTCGATTGTTCGGACAAGAAGCCGCTGGCCTGATGGCCTCGTTCGCTGCCAGACGTCTCCCTCGGCAGGCGATCGCTGCGGTCGTGACGTGTCCGTCCACCAGCAGTCGTCACCGGCGCCACTCGGCCGGCCATATTTTACCGATTTAGTTCTCGCGTCCTTAAGAGCCATCTGGCAAGCTTCTCCCGACGATGGAGAAACCATGACGCGCAGACAGTTCGCAACATATAGCAGCGTGTTCACCGCCCTGTTGATCGCTTTCATAGGCGGTTTTCCGTTTCTCCTTTATGCCGGTTTGAAAACGACGGCCTGCGCGGCCGATACGTGTGGTGCGGCAGCGCTGGTGTTCGCCCTGTTTGGCCGCATCATCCTGGTGTTCGTCTATGCTATTGCGATGCTGACACTTGTCGCCAGGCGATGTGCGCGTGCGGGATTGGGCGTCTTGTGGACGCTTGCCTCTCTGCTGTGGCTGCTTGTAGCCCGTGATGTGCTTCTCGCAGGGTTCAATTTCTGGGCTGCCGGTTTTTCCCTTGGCATATTGTCCTTCAGGTTTCCCGTGACGCTGGTTTTCCTCTTCGCCTTCGTCATCTTCCTTTCCTTCTGGAAAGGAGAGGATGAGAACCGTGCCAGCGCGCTCACGCTCCCCTGGCGGATTGCCGGCATCAGCGCGTTTGTCTCGGCGATCATTTCCGCGGTCGTGTCCATCCCGCTGATCGCGTCGTTCGGCTGGATCGTGGGCCTGCCCTCGGGATCCGGCGTTGAACTGATGTTTTTGATGGATCGCGTTCTGAGCCTTAGGGTCGGCCAGCATTGGATCACATATACGAGCGAGCTATGGGTGCTTCTGGTCGTCTTCATCTGCGCGCTGGCATATCTGATCTTCGACCAGAGACGCGCAGACCGACGATCGATGCCGTCGCATCCGAAACCCGCATGACGGTGGGATGAGGCCTGAGTTCAGCCCGACGATTGCGTTTCGCGGCTTTTATCACCTGACGATGTGAGCTGCTCGCGATGCCGGGCAATGAAGGTGCGGGACGCCGGCGAGCCTTCGCCCTTGCGATAGACCATCGCCACATCCAAGCCGGCGCCTTATCTCGTGTGGCTGATCGGCAGGCGGCAGTGAGGGCAGATCGTCAGCCGCGGGCCTGGCTCACGGCTTCCGCCAAGCGCAACGACGACAGGAAGTCGGCAAGTGGCATGGGGCGGGAGAAGAGGAAACCCTGGAGGTCGTTGCAGCCAGCGGCGACGAGAAAATCTCTCTGCCCTTCGGTCTCGACGCCCTCGGCCGTCGTCGCCTTGCCGAGCGTGCGGCTGAGCCCCAATATGGCAGAGACGATTGCTGCGCCCTCGGCTTGCGTTCCAAGCAAGCGGACGAAGGACCGATCGATCTTGATCCGGTCGATATTGAGCTGAATGAGGTGGCTGAGTGACGAGAAGCCGGTGCCGAAATCATCGAGCGCGATCCGGATCCCCTGTGATCGAAGCTTGCCGAGTGTGGCCTGTGCGTTCTCATCGATGTCGAAGAGCGCAGCTTCCGTCAGCTCCAATTCCAGCCGCGATGGTTGCAGGCCGGTTTCCGCCAGAATGGAGAGCACATGCCGGTCGAAATCCCGATGCTTGATCTGCGAGGGCGAAACATTGACTGCGACCGACATGTGGGCCGGCCAGCGCACAGCTGCCCGCGCGGCGCTCCTGAGCACCCATTCGCCCAACTGGTCGATCATGCCGGCCTCCTCGGCAATCGGAATGAATTTGTTCGGCGATAGCAGTCCCCGGGTGGGGTGGCGCCATCGGACGAGGGCCTCGGCGCCAGAGAGGCCACCGCGCGCCTCGGCGCGATGGACGCCCTGAAAAAAGACCTCCAGATGGCCGAGATCATCCGGGCGCAAATTGCCTGCGGGGGCCGGAAGGCTTTCCGGGTCTTCCAGCACCAGGCGTAGATCGTTCTTGAGGCTTTCACGTGCCTCGACCCTGTGATCCATGGAAGGATCATAGGCGATCACGCGCCCGCGCCCGCTGGTCTTGGCTTCGTAGAGCGCGACGTCTGCGCGCCGCAAAATCTCGCTGATCGCCTGGGTCGCATCCTGAAAGACAGCAATGCCTATCGAACAGCCTATGCGGACGACAATGTCGCCTCCGCGAAGCTGGAATGGCCGGCTCAGGGCTTCGATAATTTCGTTGCATAGCGCGACGTGGCCGTCGTCACCCTTCCGGATATCCGGAAGGAGCAGGGCAAACTCATCGCCGCCGACGCGGGCAAGCGTGTCACCTGATTTGATCAGGGCATTCATTCTATCGACGACGCAGCGCAGAAGTTCGTCGCCGGCGGGATGCCCGTGGATGTCGTTCACCTCCTTGAACCTGTCGAGATCGACAAGCGCGAGGACTGCGCGTCTGTCAGCGGCTTTCATTGCCGCAAGACATTGTTCGAAACGCGCGGCAAAGAGCGCTCGGTTCGGAAGGCCCGTCAACACGTCATGAAGCGACAGATGGCGCGCGTGGTGTTCGCTGGCACTGAGGTCTCGAAGGCTGGCGCGCAAACGGCCCATCAAGGCGAAGAAGAGACCGGCGATGACGAGGCCGGCGATGGAAAGCACCGGAACAAGTCGGCCGATGACGCGTGAACCTGGCAGATCCGGCGTCCAGATGATGAAGCCGATGGGCTCGCCGGTTGCGGTCGCCGCTATCTGAAACGCTACCTCATTTTTCTCCTGGTCTGCAGTGCGGGCATAGCGAGCACCAGCCAGACCCTGTTCACGGCTCAACGTATCGAGCGTAACACCGTCGAGGAACCGCAAGGCCACGAGGTAGAGCCTGCCACCAGGATTGCCTTGCTGGGCGTCCCCGCCCGAAGAACCGGTAACTGAAACGACGCCGGCGACCGACGGGCGACCTTCAAGCCGCATCAGTTCCACCCGGCTGGGCTCCGGATCGGAACTCGGACCCTGCGGTGCACCATGCTGCTTTGCTTCCAGCTCCTGGATCATCGGCTGAAGCAGCGGCCGCACCCATTTGAAGCGACGCTTTGTTTCAGAATCGGACTGCAGGGCAAGTTCGCCCTCCGGCGTCACGAGGAAGGCTGCGTTGTAGCCGAACACGGTCGTGGCGATTTTTCCGAAAGTCGCAGCGGATCTTGCGCCTGCGCGTTCGCTCCTGCCGCCGGCCGCTGCCGAATCCCCCACGAGAAGGGAGGCATAGCCGGCACCCATCAACTGCATGTCCTGCGAGACACGCTCGAGCTGGTCGTGGAGACGGCCGTCAACGAGTTGCCGCTGGCGATCGAGGGCAGCCGCGTCGCTTTCCTCTCCGGCCCAGATGGCCGCCAAGAACACCAGCCCAAGAATTGCAAGGCCGCTGATGGCAAGCAGCACCAATATCGACCCGGACGAAGTCCAGGTCGCTCTATGAGCGGATAATCTAACAGACGGATCAGCAGGCACGCAGTCTTCTCCTGAGCACGCCGATACTGCTCCTGATTGTTTACAAAAAGCTTTTCAAGCAACCTCAAAATTGAGCCCGCGAAATCATCAGCTTTTTAATCGTTGTGTGATTGACTGCTCATCGTGCAACGCTTGCCAATGCAAGCTTGGCAATCGAGCTCTAGGTTAAGGTGACTGATATGTTGCGACTGAGATCCGTCTGCCGATCGAAATTCCTGGCATTTGCCTGCGCCGCATTTGTCTCGGCAAGTATTTTCCAACCCGCTATCGTCTCGGCTGGCGAAAATGACAGCATCCGTATTGCGGTCGAGGGTGCATTTCCGCCGTTCAATTATCTTGATTCCAACAACCAGCTTCAGGGCTTCGACGTGGATATCGCCAAGGCCCTTTGCGAGACGGCAAAACTGAAATGCGAATTCGTCATCCAGGAATGGACGGCGATGATCCCGAACTTGCTGGACAACAAGTATGACGCGATCATCTCATCGATGTCGATGAGTGCGGAGCGGCGGCAAAAGGTTGCCTTCACCCAGAAATATTATGACAGCCCTACGGTTTTCATCGCGCCCAAGAAATCAGACATTGCCGGTACGTCACCCGATGATCTGAAGAAGCTGCGGCTCGGCGTGACGGCGGCGACCTCCCAGGAAGCCTACGCCAGGAAGTTCTACAGTGGTGTCGCAACGACCGTCTTTCAGGCATCTCCGGATCTCTACAAGGGTCTGGCCGATGGCAAGGTCGATATCATTCTGGAAGACAAGCTGGCAGTCTATGACTGGCTCGCAAACACCAGGGCCGGCAGCTGCTGCGCGTTCAAAGGCGACGATATCAAGAATACCGAATATTTCGGAGACGGAGCCGGTATCGCCGTGCGCCCTTCTGACAAGGCATTGCTGGACAAGCTGAATGCTGCGCTGGAAGAGATCCAGGCCGATGACACCTACGATACCATCAACGCGAAATATTTCCCGTTCAGCATTCGCTGATCTCGCTGTGATCAGCTCTCGGTGATGCGCCGATCCTCGTCGGAGCCGACCGAGAGCTGCTTCCAGTCGAGATCTTCCTGCAGTTCGAGATATTGCGTCGCGCCGATTTTATCCTTGTCGCGCAATTCCTCGAGACGCTGGCGCTGGGCGATCACGGCGGCGATCGTGAGCTCGCGGCGTCGCGTGAGTGGCGAGGTCTCGCCGGCGTCCGCCGGCACAGTCCAGTGATCCCTGCAGATCGTCCGGATCTCCTCGGCCGCCGCGCCATCCTCCTTTTCCAGTCGCTGGAACGCCGCTTCCGCAAGCGAGCGCCTTGCGGCCTCCAGTTCCTCATGGACCTCTGCCTGGCGCCCGAGCTTCAGGAAATGGATCATCGGGGCAAGTGTCGCCCCCTGGATGACGAGCGTTGCGAGCACTACTGCAAAGGCAGTCAGTACGACGAGGTCGCGTTCCGGAAAATCGGCAGGCAGGGCAAAAGCAGTGGCGAGCGTCACCAGGCCGCGCATGCCCGACCAACCGACGAGAAAAGTCTCGCCATGCCTGAAGGGCGCCAAGCCATTGCCGCGCCGGTGGCGTGAGATGACGTATGCATGCAGCAGGAAGGCCATCGCCAGACGCGTCAGGATCACACCGACCACCACGATGGCGGCAAAACCGAGTGCTCGCTCAAAATCGCCAGCGGACATGGATTCGAGGATGCTGCGGGCCTGCAGACCCATGAGCAGGAAGGCAACGACATTCAGCAGGAAAACGACGGTCGTCCAGACGGCGAAGGAATGCACCCGCATGCGTGGGGAATCATCGACCGTCGACAGCATGGCGATCGTCATGGCGCTCGCAACCGTTGCCAGCACGGCCGAGAGGTGCAAATGTTCGGCGATCAGCCAGGTCGAGAAGGCATAGACGAATTGCAGCAGCGTGCCGCCGACGGTGTTTTCGGTAATCGGCCGAAGCCGCGAGACGAAGAAGCCGAAAACGATGCCGAAGAGAATGCCGCCCGGTGCGGCAAATCCGATCTGAAGGGCGGTTGCGCCATCGAGCCCGCCGCGTGCCTGGACCGTCAGTGCCGCTCCGAACAGCAACAGGGCCGTTGCATCGTTGAACAGGCTCTCGCCCTTCAAGAGCGCATCGACACGGCGATCGACCGGCAGATTGGAAAGCACCGCAGTCGCTGCCGCTGCATCGGGCGGCGCGACGATTGCGCCAAGCGTAACGGCTACCGCGACCGGCAGTCCGACGGTCAGCATGCTGATCGATACGACGACGCCTGTCGTCACCAAAACGGCGATGACGGCGTAGAAGACCAGCGGCAGCAGCATGCGCCGCGCAGCCACCATCGGGAAGTCATAGGCCGAATCGACGAGCACGGGCGCGATGAACAGCGCAAGCGCCGTCGGCGGATCGATCGGGATCGTCGGCGCACCCGGGAGCATTGCAACGCCGACACCCGCGGCAGCCAGAATGCCCGGATAGGGCAGGTGCATGCGCCGGGTGATCTGCAGGAGCAGGATGGCGACGGCGAGCAGGGCGACGAGCGTTTCGAAGAAGGTCATATCGGTATAGTATCAGGCTTTCGGGCGCATTGAAGCGGGTGGAGCTCCCATGTAAAGTTTAAGCCTATCAGGGTGATGACGATGTGGGGTGAAGCGGTGGCGGTCGATTACGATGTGGCAGTTATCGGCGCCGGTGCCGCAGGTATTGCCGCGGCACGAAAACTGGCTGACGCTGGGCGCTCGGTCGTTATTGTCGAAGCCAGCAACCGCGTCGGCGGCCGGGCCTGGACGATCGAACTGTCAGGCATGCCGCTCGATATGGGTTGCGGCTGGCTGCATTCTGCCGAGCGCAATCCGCTCGTTGCCATCGGCCGGGAGGCCGGCTTCACGATCGAGCGCGGACCGACGGCCTGGCAGAGCCAGTGGCGCGATCTAGGTTTTTCACCGGACGAGCGAATGGCTGCTGCATCCGCCTGGGAGGCGTTCGAAGAGCGTCTGCGGGCCAATCCGCCGGCAAGCGACCGCGCCTCGGATGCACTGGAACCCAATGGCGAATGGAACGCCTATTGCCAGTCGCTGAGCGGCTATCTGAACGGCGCGCCGCTGGAACGGCTGTCGGTCGCCGATTTTCTTGCCTATGACAATGCCGCAACCGACGCCAACTGGCGAGTGCATGAAGGCTATGGAAGCCTGATCGGCGCCGCCGTTCCCGACGTGACGCTGCGGCTTTCGACGCCGGTGCGCCGGGTCGCGCTGACCGGCGAGGGCGTAAGGTTGGAAACCGACCGCGGCCCGGTGACTGCGAGAGCTGCGATCGTCACGGTCTCGACCAATGTTCTTTCCCGTGGCACGATCGCCTTTGATCCTGATGTCGACGATCATCTGCATGCCGCCGGTCAGTTGCCGCTCGGCCTTGCCGACAAGCTGTTCATGGAGCTCAGCGGCAATCATGGGCTGGAATCGGAAACCCATCTGCTTGGCGATATCAGGAATGAAGAGACCGGCAGCTATTACATAAGGCCGCTCGGCCGCCCTGTTATCGAGGGGTTCTTCGGCGGAAAGGGCGCCGTCGTCATCGAACAGGCGGGTCTTCTCGACGCCTTCGCTTTCGCGCTCGACCAGCTGTCGTCACTTCTTGGTAACAATATCCGCCGCCACCTGCGGCCCTTCGCAGCGTCTTTCTGGTGTCACACGGATTGGGTTCGCGGCTCCTACAGCCACGCGCTTCCCGGCCATTCCGGCGCGCGGCTCGTGCTCGCGCGCCCGGTCGGCGACCGGCTGTTCTTTGCAGGCGAAGCGACCCATCAATCCGACTTCTCGACCGCGCATGGGGCCTGGGAAAGCGGAACAAGGGCCGCCGACGAGGTGATCGAAATGTTCGTCTAGATCTGCGTCACACACATCTAGACGATCTTCCAACCCTCGCCCGAGCCGGCGCCTTACTGCAGCGTGCGGGTTTGCACCTGTCCCGGCGCATAGCCCGGCACTGCGGCCGCCTGGCCGGCGCCGTCAAGGCCGGTTGCGACGACCGAGACGCGGAACCTGCCGTCCAGGCTGCGATCGAAAATCGCACCGACGACGATTTCGGCGTCGTCCTGGACTTCGTCGCGAATGCGGCTTGCGGCCTCGTCGACTTCGAACAGGGTCATGTCCGAGCCGCCGGAGATCGAGATCAGCACGCCCTTGGCGCCCTTCATCGAGATATCGTCGAGCAGCGGGTTGGCGATGGCAGCTTCGGCCGCCTTCATCGCCCGGGCTTCGCCGGCCGCTTCGCCGGTGCCCATCATCGCCCGGCCCATGCCGCGCATGACGGATTTCACGTCGGCGAAGTCGAGATTGATCAGACCTTCCTTGACGATGAGGTCGGTGATGCAGCCGACACCGGAATAGAGCACCCGGTCCGCCGTCATGAAGGCATCGGCGAAGGTGGTCTTGGCATCCGCAATGCGGAAGAGATTCTGATTGGGAATGACGATGACGGTATCGGCTGCCTCGCGCAGTGCCTCGATACCGGCTTCCGCCATTTTCATGCGGCGGTTGCCTTCGAAAGTGAACGGTTTGGTGACGACGCCGACCGTCAGGATGCCGGCCGAACGAGCCGCATGCGCGATGACGGGTGCCGCACCCGTGCCCGTGCCGCCGCCCATGCCGGCGGTGACGAAGCACATGTGCGAGCCGCTCAGATGATCCATGATCTCGTCGAGCGATTCTTCCGCCGCAGCACGGCCGACTTCCGGCAGGGAGCCGGCGCCGAGACCTTCGGTGACATGTGCGCCAAGCTGGATGCGGCGTGTCGCCTTGGAGGTCGCCAGCACCTGGGCATCCGTATTGGCGGCGATGAAATCGACCCCCGCCAGTTTCTCGGCGATCATGTTGTTGATCGCGTTTCCGCCACCCCCGCCGACGCCAATCACCGTAATCTGCGGCCGCAATCCCGTAATGCCGCTCTTGGCGTCTGTCATCGAACTCTCCTTTTGTCCCTCATGCGTGCTCCGCCCGTCGCGGACAGCGAATCGCAGCATCATACGCTAAGGGCGCAACAAGGCAGAGACGGGGCGAGCTTTGCAATATCCAAGGGGATTTCAGCACGCGATCATATTCCAATGGATCGCACGGCGAGATTGCCCTCGGGATCGCACCAGCAGCGATTGCTTTGCCTCACACCGAAGTTTCGCTAAAGATGAAAACGAAACGAAGGGAGGGCGCGCATGTTTTTGTCGGATCGCCAGGGGAAAATCGTTGCGCTTGCGAAAACGTCGGGCCGGGTGCTGGTCGACGATCTGGCAGCGCAGTTTGCCGTGACACCGCAAACGATCCGCAAGGATCTGAACGATCTTTGCGATGCGCAGCTCCTGACGCGCATTCACGGCGGCGCAACCTTCCCGCGCGGTACGGAGAACGTCCGCTACGATGCGAGGCGCCAGATCGCCGCGAGCGAAAAACAGGCAATCGGCATTGCGGCCGCTGATCTCATTCCCAACAACAGTTCCCTCTTCATCAATATCGGCACGACGACGGAAGCTGTAGGCGAAGCGCTCACCGATCATCACGAACTGATGGTGATCACGAATAATATCAATGTTGCCAATAGATTACGACTGATCGACCATATTGAGGTGGTGATTGCCGGCGGTGTGGTGCGCCAGTCCGATGGCGGCATTGTCGGCGAGGCAGCCGTCGATTTCATCCGGCAGTTCAAGGTCGATTATGCCGTGATCGGCGCCTCGGCGATCGATCCGGACGGCGCGCTTCTGGATTATGATTTTCGCGAGGTGAAGGTGGCGCAAGCCATCATCGCCAATGCGAGGCACGTCATCCTGGTTGCTGACTCGACCAAGTTCGAGCGTACCGCGCCTGTTCGTATCGGTCAGATTTCGCAGGTCCATACGTTCATCACGGACCAATGCGATTCGCCGTCCATCCGCAATATCTGTCAGCAGAGCGGCGTCGTGCTGATCGAAGCGACGAAAGCAAACCGCTGATTTTCGCAGCGGATAACATTCGTTTGACATTCGGAAAATTTTCGATTTAATCATCCCTGCTTTCGGTTTTGGGGGAACCGTTGCGCTATCCTGGTGCAACGAGAGGGAACATGGGTCGTATCCACGATATTTTCGTCATCGGCGGCGGGATCAACGGCTGCGGCATTGCGCGCGATGCGGTTGGCCGTGGCTATACGGTGGTCCTAGCCGAGATGAACGATTTCGCTTCCGGCACCTCGTCGGGCGCCACCAAGCTCATCCATGGCGGCCTGCGCTATCTCGAGCATTACGAGTTTCGCCTGGTGCGCGAATCGCTGATGGAACGCGAAATCCTCTGGGCCATGGCCCCGCACATCATCTGGCCGCTGCGCTTCGTCTTGCCCTACCACAAGGGCGGCATTCGTCCCGCCTGGCTGATCCGGCTTGGCCTCTTCCTCTACGACCATTTGGGCGGCCGCAAGCTGCTGCCGCCGACTTCGGTGCTTGATATGCGCGCCGATCCGGCCGCCAAGCCGCTGAAGGCGCTGTTCACCAAGGCCTTCGAGTATTCCGACGGCTGGGTCGACGATGCCCGCATGGTGGTGCTCAATGCCCGCGATGCCGCCGACAAGGGGGCGCTGGTCATGCCGCGCACCAAGGTCGTGTCGGCGAGACAGGAGAAGGATGCGCAGGGAAATAACCTCTGGCAGATCGAAACGGTCAACACGGTCACCGGCAAGAGCGAGCGCCATCAGGCCCGCATGCTGGTCAATGCTGCCGGTCCCTGGGTCGACCACGTGATCCGCTCCGCCTTCGGTCATAACGAGGCCCGCCATGTGCGCCTCGTCCAGGGCAGCCACATCGTCGTCAAGAAGAAGTTCGAAGGCCCGCGCGCCTATTTCTTCCAGAATCCCGACAACCGCATCATCTTCGCCATTCCTTATGAGACCGACTTTACGCTGATCGGCACCACCGACCGCGATTACACCGCCGATCCGAAAGATGTGAAGATTTCCGAGGAAGAGACGCTCTATCTCTGCAATGCCGCCTCGGAATATTTCAAGGAACCGGTCAGACCCGACGATATCGTCTGGACCTATTCGGCGGTTCGCCCGCTCTTCGACGACGGGGCCTCGAAGGCGCAGGAGGCAACGCGTGATTACGTGCTGAAGGTCGAGGGCAAGGCGGGCGAGGCACCATTGCTCAATGTCTTCGGCGGCAAGCTCACCACCTACCGGCGGCTGTCGGAACATGCGCTGGAAAAGATCGGCGAGGCGATCGGCGTCAAAGGCAGGCCGTGGACGGCGGGCAGCCATCTGCCGGGCGGCGATTTCCCGGTGCAGGGCTATGAGGCGGAAGTGGCCAAGCTCAAGGCTCGCTATCCGTTCCTGAGCGAAGCCCATGCCCGCAGGCTGACGCGGCGCTATGGCACCCGGGCGACGGTGCTGCTCGGCAGCGCCCGGAAGGCAGAGGATCTCGGCCGGCTGTTCGGATCCGATCTCTACGAGGCCGAGGTGCGCTATCTCATCGACAATGAATGGGCCAGACACGCAGAGGACGTGCTCTGGCGAAGAACAAAGGATGGCCTGCGTCTTTCGAAGGATGAGGCCAGATCACTGGAGGAGTACATGGCTGCCATGCCGGCGACGATGGCCGGATAAGGTGGCGTGTGGTCCCCGTTGCGAGGAGGCACGGGAATCGGAATGCTGGAGTTGCGGAACGCCGCCAAGATGGTGGGCGCGGACTATCATATTTATCCGACCGATCTGGTTCTCGAGCGGGGCACGCTGAATGTCCTGCTGGGGCCGACCTTGTCGGGCAAGACGTCGCTGATGCGTCTGATGGCGGGGCTTGACCGGCCGACCGAAGGTTCCGTCCGTTTCGACGGCGCCGATGTCACCGGCATGCCGGTGCAGAAGCGTAACGTCGCCATGGTCTACCAGCAGTTCATCAACTATCCGGCCTTGAGCGTCTATGAGAACATCGCCTCTCCGATGCGAATTTCCGGCAAGGACGGCGCCACGATCGACCGCGAGGTCCGCAAGGCCGCCGAACTTCTGAAACTGACGCCCTATCTCGATCGCACGCCGCTCAACCTGTCTGGCGGCCAGCAGCAGCGCACCGCGCTCGCCCGCGCCCTCGTCAAGAATGCCAGCCTCGTGCTGATGGACGAGCCGCTCGCCAATCTCGACTACAAGCTTCGCGAGGAATTGCGCGAGGAACTGCCGAAGATCTTTGCCCAATCGGGCGCAATCTTCGTCTACGCGACCACCGAGCCTTCCGAGGCACTGTTGCTCGGCGGCAATACCGCGACGCTGAACGCCGGCCGCGTAACACAGTTCGGCCCGACGATCGACGTCTATCGCCGGCCAATCGATCTTGCGACCGCCGGCATCTTTGCCGATCCGCCGCTGAACGCCATCGAGGTTATCAAGTCGGGCGATGTCTTCGCGCGGCCGAGCGGGGGCACGCTTCCGGTTCCCTCGCATCTCGCCGTGGTGCCGGACGGGCCTGTCACCATCGCCTTTCATCCGCACCATCTCGGCCTTGCGCCGCAAACCGGCGATGCGGCCCGCCTGCAGGCGCGCACGCTGGTCTCCGAAATCACCGGCTCGGAGAGCTTCGTTCATCTGGATTACGACGGCGTGCGCTGGGTGATGTTGGCGCACGGCATTCACGACATCGATCCGGACATGGACATCGAGGCTTTTCTCGACATGCGCCACCTTATGGCCTTCGGCGCCCACGGGCATGCCATCACCACGGTCGCAAAGGCATAGGAGAGCACAATGGCACGCATCACGCTCGACCATATCCGCCACGCCTACGGCCCCAATCCGAAGACGGAAAAGGATTATTCGCTGAAGGAAGTCAACCACGAGTGGAACGATGGCGGCGCCTATGCGCTTCTCGGTCCCTCCGGTTGCGGCAAGACCACGCTGCTCAACATCATCTCCGGTCTCCTGCAGCCCTCGCACGGTCGCATCCTGTTCGACGGCCGCGACGTCACCGACCTTTCGACCCAAAGCCGCAACATTGCGCAGGTCTTCCAGTTTCCGGTCATCTACGACACGATGACGGTTTACGACAATCTCGCCTTTCCGCTGCGCAATCGCGGCGTGGCCGAGGCGGATGTCGACCGGCGTGTGCGCGACATTCTCGAGATGATCGACCTTGGCGGCTGGGCAAAACGCAAGGCGCAAGGCCTGACGGCCGACCAGAAGCAGAAGATCTCCCTCGGACGCGGGCTGGTACGCAACGACGTCAACGCCATTCTTTTCGACGAGCCGCTCACCGTCATCGATCCGCATATGAAATGGGTGCTGCGTTCGCAGCTGAAGCGGCTGCACAAGCAGTTCGGCTTCACCATGGTCTACGTCACCCACGATCAGACCGAGGCGCTGACGTTCGCCGAAAAGGTCGTCGTCATGTATGACGGCCAGATCGTCCAGATCGGCACGCCGGCCGAACTCTTCGAGCGGCCGAGCCATACCTTCGTCGGTTATTTCATCGGTTCGCCCGGCATGAACGTCATGCCGGCAAGGATCGACGGCAGCACTGTCAGGGTGGGGGACGAGACGTTGACGCTCGGTTACGCGCCGAAAACCGAGAACGCTGCAAAGACCGAGCTCGGCATCCGTCCCGAATTCATTCGTCTTGGACGGGAAGGCATGCCGATCTCCATCAGCAAGGTCGAGGATATCGGCCGGCAGAAGATCGTGCGCGCCCGCTTCGCCGGCCAGCCGATTGCGATCGTCGTGCCCGAGGATGACGAAATCCCTAATGACGCACGCGTCAGCTTCGATCCCTCGGCCATCAGCATTTACGCCGATAGCTGGCGTGTCGGCAGGGAGGCCTGACCATGCAGAAAACGTGGAACAACAAAGCCTGGTTTCTGGTCCTGCCGGTGCTGCTGCTCGTCGCCTTTTCGGCGGTCATCCCCCTGATGACGGTCGTCAACTATTCGGTGCAGGATACGTTCGGCAATAACGAGTTCTTCTGGGCCGGCACCGACTGGTTCATCCAGACCCTGCATTCCGACCGCTTCTGGGCCGCATTGCAGCGCAACCTGCTCTTCTCCCTCATCGTCCTGGTGCTGCAAATTCCGCTCGGTATCTTCATCGCGCTCAACATGCCGAAATCGGGGCCGGGTGTGCCCGTCTGCCTCGTGCTGATGGCGCTGCCGCTGCTCATCCCGTGGAATGTCGTCGGCACGATCTGGCAGGTCTTCGGACGTGTCGACATCGGCCTGCTCGGCCATACGCTGGAAGCGATTGGCCTCGACTATAATTATGTGCGCGACCCGGTCGATGCCTGGGTGACCGTCATCATCATGGACGTCTGGCACTGGACGAGCCTCGTGGTGTTGCTCTGCTATGCCGGCCTCGTTTCGATCCCGGATGCCTATTATCAGGCAGCCAAGATCGACGGCGCCTCGCGCTGGTCCGTCTTCCGATACATCCAGCTGCCGAAGATGAAGCGCGTGCTTTTGATCGCCGTGCTCTTACGCTTCATGGACAGTTTCATGATCTATACGGAACCCTTCGTCGTCACCGGCGGCGGCCCCGGCAACTCGACGACCTTCCTCTCCATCGATCTGGTGAAGATGGCGGTCGGCCAGTTCGATCTCGGCCCGGCGGCGGCAATGTCGATCATCTACTTCCTCATCATCCTGCTGCTCTCCTGGGTGTTCTACACCGTGATGACCAGCGGCGACGCGAACGGCTGAAGGAGGGCGCAGACATGACCAGCAAATACAAACCTGCAGGCAGCCTTTCCTGGCTCGTTCCGACTGTTTACATCATCTTCCTGATCCTGCCGATCTACTGGCTCGTCAACATGAGCTTCAAGGAGAATGCCGATATCACCGGCGCCTTCTCGCTGTGGCCTACGAACCCGACGCTGCGCAATTATGCGGTCATCTTCACCGACCCGTCCTGGTACAATGGCTACATCAACTCCATCATCTATGTGGTGATGAACACGGTGATCTCGGTTGCCGCGGCGCTGCCGGCTGCCTATGCCTTCTCGCGCTATCGGTTTCTGGGCGATAAGCACCTGTTCTTCTGGCTGCTGACCAACCGCATGGCGCCACCGGCAGTCTTCGCGCTGCCCTTCTTCCAGCTCTATTCGGCCTTCGGCCTGATCGATACGCATATTGCGGTGGCGCTCGCCCACTGCCTCTTCAACGTGCCGCTGGCGGTCTGGATCCTTGAAGGTTTCATGTCCGGCGTGCCGAAGGAGATCGACGAGACGGCCTATATCGATGGCTACTCCTTCCCGCGCTTCTTCGTGAAGATCTTTATGCCTCTGATTGCAAGCGGCGTTGGTGTCGCCGCCTTCTTCTGCTTCATGTTCTCGTGGGTCGAGCTGCTGCTTGCCCGCACGCTGACGACGACGGCCGCAAAACCGATCTCGGCGATCATGACGCGCACGGTTTCGGCAGCCGGCATGGACTGGGGTGTGCTCGCGGCAGCCGGCGTGCTCACCATCATTCCGGGCGCGCTCGTCATCTATTTCGTTCGCAATTACATCGCCAAGGGCTTTGCCCTGGGCCGCGTCTGAGGAGGACCGGACATGAGCTTTTCCTGGATGGCCTGGACGCTGCCGACGGCGCTCTTCTTCCTGACGATCTTTCTGCTGCTCGTCGGCATGAGCGTCTGGGAATATTTTTCGCCGGGGGGATCGCCGCGCGTTGGCTTACTCCGGTTCGAGACGACGCGCGGCGACAGGCTCTTTGTTTCGCTGCTGGGGGCAGCGTTCATTCATCTCGCATGGCTGGGTCTTGTCGGACCCAACCTGTGGTGGGCTCTTGGCATCTCCGTGATCTACGCCATCGGCGTATTCCGTTACGTGTGATTCCAAGGTGATACGGATGGCCGGGGGTACTGGCCGCCTGAGACGTAAGGACTGCAATCGCTAACCCTGGGAGGATATTATGCGAAGGCATCTATTAACGACGACAGCAGGCATTTTGCTGGCACTGGCGGGCTCCGCCTATGCCGGTATGGATGAGGCGAAATCCTTCCTGGACAAAGAGGTCGGTGATCTCTCGACGCTCTCGCGCGCCGACCAGGAAAAGGAAATGCAATGGTTCGTCGATGCTGCGAAGCCTTTCGCCGGCATGGACATCAAGGTCGTTTCCGAAACGCTGACGACACATGAATACGAATCGAAGGTGCTGGCGCCTGCCTTTACCGCGATCACCGGCATCAAGGTGACCCACGACCTGATCGGCGAAGGCGATGTGGTCGAAAAGCTGCAGACGCAGATGCAATCCGGCGAGAACATCTACGACGCCTATATCAACGACTCGGATCTGATCGGCACGCATTGGCGCTATCAACAGGCCCGTTCGCTGACGGACTGGATGGCCAATGAAGGCAAGGAGGTCACCAATCCGGGCCTTGACGTCGACGACTTCATCGGCAAGTCCTTCACCACCGCTCCAGACGGCAAGCTCTACCAGCTTCCCGACCAGCAGTTCGCGAACCTCTACTGGTTCCGCTACGACTGGTTCAACGACGAGAAGAACAAGGCCGACTTCAAGGCGAAATATGGCTACGATCTCGGCGTTCCCGTCAATTGGTCGGCCTATGAGGATATTGCCGAGTTCTTCACCGGTCGTGACGTGAACGGCAAGAAGGTCTTCGGCCATATGGACTACGGCAAGAAGGATCCGTCGCTCGGCTGGCGCTTCACCGATGCCTGGCTCTCCATGGCAGGTAACGGCGACAAAGGCATTCCGAACGGCAAGCCGGTCGATGAATGGGGCATTAAGGTCGACGAGAACTCGCGGCCGGTTGGCTCGTGCGTTGCACGCGGCGGTGATACCAACGGTCCGGCAGCGGTTTATTCGATCCAGAAGTATCTGGATTGGCTGAAGGCCTATGCGCCGGCGGCGGCTCAGGGCATGACCTTCTCCGAGGCCGGCCCTGTTCCATCCCAGGGTGAGGTCGCGCAGCAGATCTTTACTTACACGGCCTTCACCGCCGACTTCGTCAAAAAGGGCCTGCCGGTGGTCAACGAGGATGGCACGCCGAAATGGCGGTTTGCGCCGTCCCCGCACGGCGTCTACTGGAAGGACGGCATGAAGCTCGGCTATCAGGACGCTGGTTCCTGGACGTTGATGAAGTCGACGCCGGTCGACCGCGCTAAGGCAGCATGGCTCTATGCGCAGTTCGTCACGTCGAAAACGGTCGATGTGAAAAAGAGCCACGTCGGTCTGACGTTCATCCGCGAATCCACCATTCGCGACAAGAGCTTCACCGAACGCGCTCCAAAACTCGGTGGTCTGATCGAGTTCTACCGTTCTCCGGCGCGCGTCCAGTGGACACCAACCGGTACCAACGTTCCTGACTATCCGAAGCTTGCACAGCTATGGTGGCAGGCAGTTGGTGACGCGTCCTCCGGTGCAAAGACCGCTCAGGAAGCCATGGATTCGCTCTGCGCCGAACAGGAGAAGGTGCTGCAGCGCCTGGAACGCGCGAAGGTGCAGGGCGATATCGGCCCGAAACTCGCCGAGGAGCATGATCTCGCTTACTGGAACGCCGATGCGGTCAAGAAGGGCAACCTCGCGCCGCAGCTGAAGATCGAGAACGAGAAGGAAAAGCCCATCACCGTCAACTATGACGAGCTCGTCAAGAGCTGGGCGGACGCGAAGAAATAAGCGTCAGATCGGCCGGGCGCGACGGTGCCCGGCCGCCTTCCATTTTCCGGAAATCAAACGAGGACAAGTCGCCGTTCCCCACGGAACGATGGCTGTTGCGCAGGAAAAAGATGTCATGAGCGGCCATATCCTTGCCATCGACCAGGGCACGACATCGTCACGAGCCATCCTCTTCGATGCGAAGATGCGGATCGTATCGTCGGCTCAGACGGAGATTACCCAGCATTTTCCGCAGACTGGCTGGGTGGAGCATGATGCGGCCGAAATCTGGGATACGGTGCTTTCGACGACGCGCGATGCCGTGGCAAGAAGCGGTTTGGCACCCGGTGCGATTGCCGCTGTCGGCATCACAAATCAGCGCGAAACAACCGTCGTCTGGGACAGAGCCACCGGCCAGCCGCTCCATCGGGCGATCGTCTGGCAGGACAGGCGGACGGCCGAAATGTGCGACCGTCTGAAAGTCGATGGCTACGAAAAGCTCTTCACGGCCAAGACCGGCCTGTTGCTCGATCCCTATTTCTCGGGCACGAAGCTGCGCTGGTTGCTCGACAATGTCGAGGGCTTGCGTGTTCGCGCCGAGGCCGGCGAGGTTTGTTTTGGAACGATCGACAGCTGGCTTATCTATAAGCTCACCGGCGGGCGCAAGCACGTCACCGATGCGACCAACGCGTCGCGAACCTTGCTCTACAATATCGCCGAGAACCGCTGGGACGACGAACTGCTCGAGATTCTGCACATTCCTCCGGCACTTCTACCTGAGGTCAAGGACAGCGCCGATGATTTCGGCACGGTAGAGGCGAGCGTTTTCGGGGCTGCCGTTCCGATCCTCGGTGTGGCCGGCGACCAGCAGGCGGCAACGATTGGCAATGCTTGCTTTCAGCCGGGCATGGTGAAATCGACCTATGGCACCGGCTGCTTCGCGCTTTTGAACACCGGCGACGACCGCGTGCGCTCCAAGAACCGCCTGCTGACGACCATTGCCTATCGCCTGAAGGGCAGGACGACCTATGCACTGGAAGGATCGATTTTCATCGCCGGGGCAGCGGTCCAGTGGCTGCGCGATGGTCTCGGGATAATTGAAAAAGCTTCCGAAACCGGAGTGCTGGCCGACAAAGCCGATCCGCAGCAGCGGGTCTATGTCGTGCCTGCCTTCACCGGCCTCGGCGCTCCCTATTGGGATCCGGAGGCGCGGGGCGCGATCTTCGGCCTGACACGCAACAGCGGCCCGGCAGAACTCGCGCGCGCCGTCCTGGAATCGGTCGCCTACCAGACGCTCGATTTACTCGTTGCCATGAAAAGCGACTGGGGCGATCACCCGATCGAAACGGTCTTGCGCGTCGATGGCGGCATGTCGGCCTCCGAATGGACCATGCAGCATCTCGCCAATATTCTCTCGAGCCCCGTCGATCGGGCCGCGACGCTTGAGACGACGGCCTTGGGCGCGGCCTGGCTTGCCGGATCGCAGGCAGGTGTCTGGCCGGATCAGAGCGAGTTTGCCAGCGCCTGGGCGCGCGACCGCAGCTTTCAGCCTGACATGACGGAGATCGATCGGCAGGCAAGGATCGTCGGCTGGCGCAATGCGATCGCGCGAACACTCAGCACGATGACCTGAGCTGGGCGGACCAGCACGGTGAAAAAGAGCCGGGCGGTGTCAGGCCACCCGGCTTGTCTGTTTGCCGGAATGTCGTCTGCCAGCCTCACGCAAACCGACGATCAGTGACAGCATTCCTGTGTCATTTCGGCCGCCGGCGGAACGTAGGCGGAAAATTCCTGCTCGAGCGTCTTGATGACGCCGGTGCGCCAGCCATCGGCAATACGTTCGGAATAAGGATCGGGAAAGATATCCTCTTCGCCTCTTTCGAAGCCGTCGAATATTCCGGTTGCCACGAGAGCGGGCGGCGACTTCGGCACCTCGAAGCCACGCGTCATGTCGGTATCGACAGGCCCGGTGAAGCAGCTGTGCACGGCGATGCCACGGCCTGCCAAAAGCGCCCGGAAGGCCTGCATGAGGTTGTGTGCTGCCGCCTTCGAAATCGAATAGGCCGGCGTGGAGGCGACCGGCACGAGCGCCGAGAGGGACAGGTTGTTGATGATGGCGCCCTTCGATCGCGTCAATGCTGGCAGGAAAGCCCGGGTCACCCGCAGCGGGCCGAAGAAATTGACCGCCATATGGCGGTTGATGATGTCGGCATCGCCGAGATCGTCGGGCATGAAGATGCCGGCATTGTTGACGAGGATATCGAGGTTTCCGACGGTCGCGACCGCTTCCCGGACGTCACGCTCGTCGGTGATGTCGAGTTTGACGAAGGTGACGCGATCATCGTCATGATGCTGCTCGCTGCGCGATGCCGCGTAGATGCGCTTTGCGCCACGCCGTAGCGCTTCGTCCGTGAGAGCCTTGCCGATGCCGCGATTGGCGCCGGTGATCAGAATCGTTTTGTTTTCGATGCTCAAGACATGCTCCTGTAAATGACCATGCCATCAGGAGGGGTTTCCTGATGGTCATGAGGGAGCCTAGGCCCGTTCGGTCAATGAACGGGAGTAACATGTCTGGCGGGATCTGGAGGCATGCGCCGGCGACGAGCATTATCAGTCCCTTTGCAGCCACCTTGCACAGATGCATTCCACCGCCTCGAGCAATCGCCAACCGAACCGACCCTTCAGCAGTGCCAGCGCAATCCATCTTCCGATCAGTTTTCGATCTGCTGCTCCGAGACGACGCTGACGATGACTTCGTCGTGTCCGTTCGGATAGAGAGGCAAATCGACGGTGATCGCTTTCCTGCGCTCGGAGGACGACGCCTCGAGGAATTTCCTGACGCGCCCCTGACCATTCTTCGCGCCTGATGCCTGCGCGTGTGTCTCATCGACGAGACGACGTTCAAAGGCCGCAGCGTCGATTTCTGCAAAGGCCATGGTGCAGCTTTCCACTTGGCTGTCGCCCACTGAGGCCCGCGCGACTACCAGCGCCTCGAATGAACCGTCCCCTTCCGCGGTCAGATTCCAGCCTTCCAGCGCCACCGGATCTTCTACGGGCGCGAGGCTTGTGGCCATATCAGTCGCAAGCGCAGGCCAATCCCTGTCCTTCGCCGCAGTGACCGTCCGCTGGAAATCCGGTCCTCGAACGAGACAGCGTTCGTTGAATTGACCAAACGGATCCGGTTGGTCGGCGCCTGCCACGCCCGCAAAGCCGGTGAGAAGGATCGCCGTCGAGAGGCAATATGTGATCCTGCACTTGCTTGTCATATGTCAGGCTCGAGCCTCCTTGGATATTCGCGCCAGGCGTTGCCTTACCATTGCGATGAAAAGGGAGAAATGATGGTCGATATGATCCGCCTTCAAAACACTTGGTCATTGACCATTCCCGGCCTTCGCCCTGGCAAAGGGACTATGACCCGAGACGCTGCGGCGATGATCGTTCACGGCAATGTATGGGTTGATGTCGAGATCTATGGCAGCAAGGGGACCAGACGCTGGATCGATGTGACGGTTTCCGACTGAGAGGCAATCGTCCAGCGAAACGAAAATGCTAAGGGCGAAAGGCACGGTCCCATCTGGTAGCCAAAGACGCGGCCGCCAGATGGCCGCCGCGTCTTCGTTCGATTAGCTTTGGATGGCGATGCGTTTGACCTGCGACTGTGCCTTCTCGGTTTTCGGCAAGGTCACGGTCAGGATGCCGTTCTTGAAGCGGGCCTCGACCTGTGCCTCCATAACCTCGGTGCCGAGCGGGATGCGTCGTTCGAAGCGTCCGTAATACCGCTCCGAAAACTGGCGGTCCTTGTCCTCAGTCTCAGAACGCTTCTCGCCTTTCAGTGTCAGCACACCATCATTCAGCAGGACTTCGATGTCTTTCTCCTCGAGGCCGGGTACCTCGGCGGTCACCTTGATCTCTTTGTCGGTGTCGGACACCTCGATGTTCGGCCAGCCGGCGCTGAAAGCGGTACGGCTGCCGAAGGAGGGAACGCCGGAGCTGAAACCGCGGAACACATCGTCGAACAAGCGGTTCACCTCACGATGCAACGACAGGAAAGGATCACGGTCGTCATCGCGCAAGAGATTTGGAACGTGGTTGCCGGTGTCACGGCCCCACGGGATCAGATCACGAACACTCATGGTTTTCTCCTTTCTGTTGGTTCGGTTGGTAAGCCCCATTTGGGTTCCGAGCGCCAGGAGAAGCCGACGCCTCCCCACAGTATGGGCTCATCAAACATGCTATATTATTGATATAATTCAGTGCCTTGCGGATTCAAGGGGTAAGTTTTCCGATAGGAAAATTGATCTTTCTAGCAGCGTTACTAGGTTCACGCGGAGGTAAAGAGAGGAGGAATGATATGACAATGACTTCCGACGATGTCATCGCCATCCTTGGGCCTGTCGATGATACACTTGTAGCCGAGGTCATCGCGACCGGTGCAACGCAGGCCGAGCTCGCAGAAGCATTTGCGTGGGCCAACAATGACGAGGCCTTGATTGGCGAGGGGCGACGCCTGGCGACGGGCAGGGTTGCTGTGCTCGTCGATCTGCTGACTTCGGACGATGAGGAGCCGCAATAGGAATGGTGTATAACCCGGCTCCCGGAGATTGTGGTTCATCTATAGCATTGTGAGCACTCGAACGTCGCCTCTGCGTTCGACGACATCGACCATGACATGGCGCCCGGAGCGGCGGACGGCGACATCGGCCGAGCCATTACCGATGGATAGATCTCGCAAGAGCACTTCATCCAGGAAGGAGGGCAGCCGCGGCTCGTTGAAGCTGATCCGCAAGGCGTCCGGATCGAAATCCAATCCCAAGCAGGATTGCAACAGCGAGAGGGGAGCGGCTGCCGCCCAAGCCTGCGGCGCGCAGGCAACAGGATAGAAGGTCGGCCCTTGCGCGCGCTGACGCGCAAACCCGCAGAAAAGTTCGGGAAGCCGCTGCAGGTCGATGTAGGTGGAGGCGGCAAACAATCCTTCGAAGATCCGTGCAGCATCGGATCGATAGCCATATCGCGCCAGGCCTTTGGCAATCATCGCGTTGTCGTGCGGCCAGACCGAACCGTTGTGATAACTCATCGGATTGTAACGCGCCTCCGTGGAGGCGATGGTGCGGATACCCCAGCCGCAGAAGGATGGAGCGCTCATCAGCGTGCGGGCGACCTGCTTGGCCCGCTCGGGAAAGGCGATGCCGGCGAAGAGCGCGTGGCCGGCGTTGGAGGAGCGGGTTCGGCACGGCCGCTTGTTTCCGTCAAGTGCCAGCACGTATGTGCCGAGTTCCTCGTCGAAAAAGGCGGCGTCAAAGGCACGACGCAAACCTTCAGCTCTGACGAGGAGGCTTGCGCTGCGTTCAGCCCGATTGAGACGGCGGAAGATATCTGCCGCCGCCTGCCAGGCGCCGTAAACGTAGGCCTGCACCTCGGCAATGGCAATCGGCCCTTTGGCCAATGCGCCGTCCGCATGAAAGATGGAATCGTGACTGTCCTTCCAAGCCTGGTTCACCAGGCCCTCTTCGGTCAAGCGTCCATATTCGACGAAGCCGTCGCCATCCCGGTCGCCATATTCGTCGATCCAGGTGAGAGCCGCCTCGATATGCGGGAGAAGACGCTCGATAGTTGCAAGGTCGCCGGTTCGATGGAGATATTCGCCGGCGAGCATCACGAACAGAGGCGTGGAATCGATGCTGCCGTAGTAGCGCCGGAAAGGAACTTCGCCGAGTTCAGCCATTTCTCCGGCGCGTACTTCATGCAGGATTTTGCCCGGCTCGGAGTCCGAGGATGGATCGACATCCGTCGCCTGGTTGATCGCGAGATGCCCAAGAACACCGCGGGCGATCTCCGGATCCAGCCAAAGCGTTTCAAGAGCGGTAATGATGGCATCGCGCCCAAAAACCGTGCTGAACCAGGGAATGCCGGCATAGGGATAGGGGCCTTCGGGCTTTTCCGTCATCAGCATATAGAGATCGGCAATGCTGCGCCGCGCGGCTTCGTTGAAGATCCCGTTTGATGTTGCAATCGAAGCCGCGCGTGAGGATAAGGCCCGCAACGCCCGGCGGGCATCCCGCAGGCCAATGAAAAAGGAACGATAGCCTGGGCGCTGGGTCACCGTCTGGTCGCAACCGATCTCGATGAACAGCGGCCGGGTTTCCTGTGGCGCCAGGTGGAGGTCATAGACGACATGATCGCTGCCAAGTTGATCCGGCTGCGGATCGAAGGACAGCCGCGTCGATCGTTTCCGCTTGTCCAAGCCTATATAGGAGAGCAGGACCGCATCCTGCTCCACGACGGCCGGAAGATGCCGTCCTCTCCTGGCCCTCACCGTTCCCCGCACCTCGAACAGATCGGCGAAATCAGCTCCAAATCCAATCTCGATGCGGACATGCTGCGGTCGATCGTCATAGTTGCTGACGGTCAGCCGCTCGTAGCATCGCGCATTCCAGAGGAAGCGTGACCTTCGCAGATGGATCAGGTCGTGGCCAAGGGTGAGTTTGCCCTTGTCGTCAAAGTGATCGGGATTGGTCAGGTCGCACCTTAGGGTGGCGTTGTCGTCGCGCAATGTGGACGACAGCAGCATTGGCCGCTTTCCATTGATCGTCAGATAAAGGTGGGAAAGATATCGCGTATCGAGATGAAAGAGGCCTTCCGGACTGCCAGGCCCGGAAAGCACATCCCCATTGTGATCGAAGACGGCAAAGGTGTCGCCGTGCTTCAGGGTGCGGGGCCGCCTCTCTTGCAGAGATGCTGCAGCCGGAATGAAGAACTGTGCTATCGGCGCTGCGGGGCTCGCCAATGCAGTGGCCGGATTACTGCCTGTTGAAACCATCGACAGGGCTCCCGTGCGATTAGGCGACGACTTTCAGGTCGAGCGATTGACCGTTCACCCGGCGAACAGCGGTTCTTGGGCGAACGCCCGGCAGATTGCGATAGATGCCGAGATAGTCCCGCGCCATCCGTTCTGCTGTGAAACGATCCTCGAAAGCACGCCGGACCTTGCGACGATCAAGCCGCAGCAGCCATTCGATATTTTCTGCGGCCTCCTGAACACTGTCGACCAACACACCGGAGACGCCCTCATCGATCACTTCAGGAACAGAGCCGCAGCGGAAAGCGATAACAGGTGTACCGCAGGCCATAGCTTCGATCATGACAATCCCGAAGGGCTCCGGCCAATCGATCGGGAAAAGCAGCGCACCGGCATTGCCGAGGAAACTCGCCTTCCGATGCTCGTCGATCTCGCCGACGAACTCGACATTCGAATGGCTTTTTACCATCGGCTCGATCACCGTTTCCCAATAGGCTCTGTCCACATCATCGATTTTGGCTGCCATTTTCAGCGGCATGCCGACCTTTGCGGCGATCTGGATGGCGCGGTCTGGCCGCTTTTCGGGTGATATGCGACCGAGGAAGGCAAGATAATTTCCCTTCGGCCGTTCCGTGAAGGGTAGCAGATCTCGGGGCAGGCCATGATAAACCGTTCCCGACCAGTTGACCGGCGGCATCGGGCGGCGCTGATCATTGGAGATCGAAACGAGGGGAATATCGGCAAACGCCTTGTAGAAGGGCTTGAGATCAGGCAGGTCGAGACGCCCATGCAGCGTCGTGACCGTGCGGTCGGCGAAATCTCGGATCAGCGGGAAATGCAGGAGATCGATATGGAAATGCAGCACGTCGAACTCATGCGCGCGCTGGCGGATCTCCTCCAGCATCATGATCTGGTGCGGCAGTTGGTCCTTGACCGCCGGGTTGAGCCGCAGCGCAATGTCCGAGCACGGCACCAGTACAGCACTGGTGGCGGAATCGCCGCTGGCAAAGAGCGTGACGTCATGGCCTTGGGCAACGAGTTCTTCAGTGAGATAGGAGACAATGCGCTCGGTTCCCCCGTAAAGCTTGGGCGGAACGCTTTCAGCGAGCGGTGCGATCTGAGCGATCTTCATCGGCAAACCTCCTCAATTGAGCAAAGAATCCTCAGGAAAGAACCACCTGCGTCCTCGAAGGCACGCAGCGGCCAGATAGGATGTCTAGATCTCGAATGACTGTCGGCGACATCCTCCTTTCCGGTAGCTGCACAGGCCAATGCTCCCTAACCGGCGAACTCGCTGCGGGTTCCGTCGAGGGGGTCTTTGGATGTCGAAGAAATGAGATGAAATTATCCCTTGAGATCGTCGATCGTTCTTTTCCAACGTCTTGAGCGCCTCGATCGCCTCGTCACGGGAGACGGCCTTATCCGTTTCTGAAAAAAGTCGAAGAGCCGGTATGGGTTCGATCGCAGACAACTCGGATGCCTCTGAAGCGGGTATGACCGGCTTCGCGTCCTTGCCGACGTCTTCGGCTGAAAGCACCTCGCGGGAGATCTCGAAATTGATGGCCGGATGAAGCAGATGCGCGGCGCTAATCACTGCTGTGGTTTCCCGCGCTGCGGATCTGTTGATGTTTTCCTTTCTCATAACTTGGCTCCATTGATCGTGACCGATGGAACTTGATTGGTTTCCATAAAGCATCTGAAGGTCCGCGCCGACAGACGGCGCGGACCTTCGCAATCGCTTTAGAAGTCCATGCCGGCACCGGCAGGCATTGCCGGGGCGGTGTCCTTCTTGGGCTTTTCGGCGATCATGGCTTCCGTCGTGACCAGCAGGCCGGCAACCGAAGCGGCATCCTGAAGCGCGGTACGCACGACCTTGGCCGGATCGATGACGCCTTGCGCGTAGAGATCGCCATATTCGCCGGTCTGGGCGTTCCACCCGTAGGAGAAGTCGCTCTTCTCGCGCAGCTTGCCGACGACCACCGAACCCTCAGCGCCGGCGTTTTCGGCGATCTGGCGGGCCGGCGATTCTATCGCGCGGCGGACGATGTCGATGCCCACGCGCTGATCATCGTTGTCAGTCGGCAGACCGTCGAGGGCCTTGACGGCACGCAGCAGTGCAACGCCGCCACCGGGCAGGATGCCCTCCTCGACGGCGGCACGGGTCGCATGCAGAGCGTCGTCGACACGATCCTTCTTTTCCTTCACTTCGATTTCCGTCGAACCGCCGACGCGGATGACGGCAACGCCGCCAGCGAGCTTGGCAAGACGTTCCTGCAGCTTTTCGCGGTCATAGTCGGAGGTGGTCTCTTCGATCTGGGCCTTGATCTGAGCAACACGACCGTCGATCTCCGACTTCGAACCGACGCCGTCGATAATGGTCGTGTTCTCCTTCTCGATCGCCACCTTTTTGGCGCGGCCGAGCATATTGAGCGCGACGTTTTCGAGCTTGATGCCGAGGTCTTCGGAGATGACCGTGCCGCCCGTCAGGATGGCGATGTCTTCGAGCATTGCCTTGCGGCGGTCGCCGAAGCCTGGAGCCTTGACGGCAGCAATCTTGAGGCCGCCACGCAGCTTGTTGACGACGAGGGTCGCAAGAGCTTCGCCTTCGACGTCTTCAGCGATGATCAGGAGCGGCTTGCCCGATTGGACGACGGCCTCAAGGATCGGGAGCATGGACTGCAGGTTCGAGAGCTTCTTCTCGTGAATGAGGATGTAGGGATCCTCGAATTCGACGCGCATCTTGTCCTGGTTGGTGACGAAGTAGGGGCTCAGGTAGCCGCGGTCGAACTGCATGCCTTCGACGACTTCGAGTTCGGTTTCGGCGGTCTTGGCTTCTTCGACAGTGATGACGCCCTCGTTGCCGACCTTTTCCATGGCTTCAGCGAGAAAACGGCCGATCTCGGCATCGCCATTAGCGGAGATCGTACCGACTTGGGCGATCTCGGAATTGCTCGTGATTTTACGGGCGTTGGTCTTCAGTTCCTTGACCACCGCATCGACGGCAAGATCGATACCGCGCTTCAGGTCCATCGGGTTCATGCCGGAGGCGACGGCCTTGGCGCCCTCCTTGACGATTGCTTGGGCGAGCACTGTGGCGGTCGTTGTGCCGTCGCCCGCAAGATCGTTGGTTTTGGAGGCGACTTCGCGCAGCATCTGGGCGCCCATGTTTTCGAACTTATCTTCGAGTTCGATTTCCTTGGCGACCGAAACACCGTCCTTGGTAATGCGCGGAGCGCCGAAGGACTTGTCGATGACGACGTTGCGGCCTTTCGGACCGAGCGTCACCTTTACCGCATTGGCAAGCACATCGACCCCTCGCAGCATGCGTTCACGGGCGTCGGTGTGGAATTTGACGTCTTTCGCAGCCATTTTTTTCACTCCTTCAATAGGCAGCTAATTTGACTGATGATTGGAAGGCCCCTCAGGCGGCTTTTTTCTGCTCGGCCTGAGCCTCGACGATGCCCATGACATCGCTTTCCTTCATGATCAGGAGATCCTCGCCATTCAGCTTGATTTCGGTGCCGGACCATTTGCCGAACAGAATGCGATCGCCAACTTTGACGTCGAGCGCCTGGATCTGTCCGGCATCGTTGCGCGCGCCGGGGCCGACGGCGATAACTTCGCCCTCCTGCGGTTTTTCCTTTGCGGTATCGGGAATGATGATGCCGCCCTTGGTCTTTTCTTCCGAATCGACGCGGCGGACGAGAATGCGATCATGAAGTGGTCGGAACGACATGTTTTCCTCCGATGGACAAACAATGATGATGTTGTTCCCCTAGCCGGACCGGATGACCAGTCCGGGCGGGTGCAAAGACCTCGGTCGAGCGTCTTGCGCGAAATGATCTGGTTTTGCGATTTTTTGATTTCAAGAGGGACGAAACAAAAAATTAGCACTCACCTAAGAGCGCTGCTAATGCGATGGAAAAGAACGGGAAATCGCAATTTGGACGCGTCGGAACAGGAATTCGCGGAAGCTATGTTGCTCCGGTCGCTGATAATTGGAAGTGCTATCGGAGAGGCCCAGATGCCGGGTGACGCCAGGCGGTCGGCGGGTCGGTCGCTCAGGCGCTTGGCAACGGGCGTCGATCCTGCGGCGATAATGCTGATAGATAGGAGTTTAGCCGGCACCTCCACCGCGCGCGAGTTGTGCCCGCAGGGTGGCGTTCTCCGCTTCCAGCTCCGCCAGGCGCTGGTGAAGCGGCTGGAGGCCAACGGCGATTTCTGCTTCGCTATAACGCGGCGTGATATGCTGCGGGCAGTTCCAGTCGAAGGCTTCGAGGCGCAGACGGAAGATGCGTTCAGGTTTTGCCCGATAGGAAGATGTCGCGAGCATCTGCGTGAGCGCGGGATCGGCGTCGAGCGTCAGCTTTTCGGCATGCGCATAGATCTTCAGCCGTGCCCGGCGAGCATAATCCATCAGGAATAGGCAGACCTTATCATTGGCGGCAAGATTGCCGGTACTGATGTACTGGCGGTTGCCGCGATAGTCAGCAAAGGCGAGCGTGCGGTCGTCTATCACCTTGAGAAAGCCCTGCGGGCCGCCCCGGTGCTGAACATAAGGCCAGCCGGTCTCGGAAACGGTGGCCATGTAGAAACTGTCGCGGGACGCGATGAAGGCGCGCTCATTTTCAGTGAAGCGATCGAAACTGCGGTCCGTCGGCAGGCCGGTCCAGAAGTCCTGAACGCCCATTTCTGCCTGCACGGCGCGCACGCTCGGCGTCGAGGCAATGTCAAGAAACCCGTAGGACATGATCCATTTCTCCAAGGTTTGGAGGGGAGCGGCGCGAGGCCGCGCTCTTCCATCAAGATGTAATCAGGCGCCGGCCTGGTTGCTCCGCTACGTCGGAAAACGGCCGCTGTGATTGGCTTCGCGAACTCAACATGTCGATTTTCGCCTGCAAAGAGAATATGCTCCAATCGAAAGTGATTTTACCAGAAATTGGAAGAATGAATGGATCGGCTCGAAGCCATGTCTATGCTGCTGGAGGTGGTGGACAAGGGAAACCTCTCTGCGGCCGGCCGGTCTCTGAAAATTCCCCTGCCGACGCTGAGCCGCAAGATCACCGAGCTGGAGACACTGCTCGGAACGAAGCTCTTGACCCGCACCACCCGGAAGATCGCCCTGACCGATGCGGGCGCCACCTATGTGGAGGCGGCAAGGCGTATCCTCGAGCAGGTGGAAGAGGCCGAGCGCCAGGCATCGGGCGAATTCGCGATGCCGAAGGGGGAACTGGTGATAACAGCGCCGATGCAGTTCGGCCGCCTTCACGTGCTGCCTGTCGTGGCAGACTTTCTTGCCGCCTTTCCAGCGATCAACGTGCGGCTGATGCTGACGGACAGGAACATCGATCTCGTCGACGAACATGTCGATATGGCGGTGCGCATCGGCAATCTGCCTGACAGCGCCATGGTTGCCACGCGCATCGGTTCGGTGCGCCGTGTGGTCTGCGGCAGTCCCGCTCTCTTTGCCAGCCGAGGCGTGCCGAAGGAACCGGCCGATCTCCTCAATCTACCCTGTATTGGCGTCGAACTTCTGACCTCATCCAGCGGCTGGCAGTTTCGCAGGGCAGGCGTGGCGAAACCGGTCGAGGTGGCGATCAGCCCGCGTCTTTCAGTCACCACGACCGAAGCAGCAGGAGAGGCGGCAATCCGCGGTGTCGGTGTCACCCGATTGCTTCATTACCAGGTCGCACAGTCCGTCGCCGCCGGCGCACTCGAGCTCGTGCTCGAGGAATTCGAACCCGAGCCCGCACCCATTCATCTGGTCCACCTCGCCCGCGGTCAGATGCCGCTCAAGATGCGTCACTTTCTCGATTTTGCAGCGCCCCGCCTGCGGGCCAGTGTCGCCCCGCTGCAGTCCATCTCGATGCGGGGATGACGCACCCCACATCCGTCGTGATTGCATCGCGCGCCAGGCATCCACCAGCGTAAATTTGACGCGCGCTAAATAATCATTTGAATCCTAACTATTTTGATGCTATTAAAATCGCCATGCAATCATCTCCTGTCCTTCATCGCGTCTTTACCGCAAACCTTCTGTCGACCGGTCGCCAGTGGCGCCGGGCTGTCGATATTGCCCTCAGTTCCCACGGCATTTCGGAAGCCTGTGCGGCACCGCTGCTCTGGATCGGCCGGCTGGGCGGTGGTGTGCGGCAGATCGTACTTGCCAATCACGTCGGCATTGAAGGGCCGTCGCTGGTCAGGCTGCTCGATCAGCTGGAAGCGCTTGGCCTCGTCATCCGCAAGGATGATCCGATCGACAGACGGGCAAAGGGTCTCTGGTTGACGGAGGAGGGCGAGAGCCTCGCCATTCGGATGGAAGCCGTTCTCGATGAACTGCGCGGCAGGATACTCGCCGATGTCAGCGAAGCCGATCTCGAAGCGGCGATCCGCGTTCTCAAGGCCTTCGAAGAGATCAGCCCGTCGCAAGTCGTGGCGGCAACACAGCAGCTCGAGGAAACATCGTGACTCTTCCCTCCTGGCGGGACTGGCTCTTCTCGGCCAAGGCCTTCCTTGCCTCCATGCTGGCCCTTTTCATTGCCCTGTCCCTCGACCTGCCGCGGCCCTACTGGGCGATGGCGGCGGTTTACGTCGTTGCCAATCCGCTGGCTGGAGCAACAAGTTCGAAGGGCCTCTATCGCGCGCTCGGCACGCTGCTCGGCGCCGGTGCTGCCGTCTTCTTCGTGCCGCTCTTCGTCAACGCGCCGGAGCTTTTGAGCATCGTCATCGCGCTCTGGACGGGCACGCTGCTTTTCATCTCGATGCTGGACCGCTCGTCGCGCAGTTATGTCTTCATGCTGGCAGGCTATTCGCTGCCACTGATCGCCCTGCCGTCAGTCGGCTCGCCGGATACCATCTTCGACACAGCCCTTGCCCGCTCGGAAGAGATCATCATCGGCATTGTCTGTGCCAGTCTCGTCAGCGCCGTCGTCTTCCCGACCAGCGTGCGCAGCGTGCTCGGCCAGCGTATCGCCACCTGGCTTGACGATGCCGGTAGCTGGGCAAACGATATTTTGCGCGGCGAGGGTGCTATTCCGGCAACGCCCTTGAAGCGACAGAAGCTTGCTGCCGACGTGACCGGCCTCGACCTCATCATCAGCCAGCTCGGCTACGATGCAGGCAGCCGCGATATCGTGCGCCATTCGCGCGAGTTGCGCGGTCGTCTCCTGATGCTGCTGCCGCTTTTCTCCTCGCTCGCCGACCGGCTTCACGCGCTGAAGGCCGAGCGTGGGACACTGCCAGAAGATCTGGTCTGCCTGCTGAACGAGGTCGCCGACTGGTTGAGCCTCGGTGCAAAATCTCAGGCCGACGACACCGCTGAAAAGCTGACGCAGCGAATTCAAAACCTCCGCCAGGCCGACCCGGATCGCCGCTGGGGCGAATTACTGTTCGCGAGTGCGCTGGCGCGCCTGAAGGAGATCGTCGATCTCTGGCAAGATTGCCTGACTCTGCGCGACGAAATCATCAGCGGCGGACATTCCGGCCCGTGGCAGCCGGTCTTTCGTCATCGCCAGATCGTCGGTCGCAACGGCCATTTCGACTATGCGCTGCTTGCCTTCCAGGCCGGCGCCGTCGTTGCCGGCATTCTCGTTGCCTGTGCCTTCTGGATCTATAGTGGCTGGCAGAATGGCGCGGGCTTCGTCACCATGGCAGCCGTCGCCTGTTCCTTCTTCGCAGCACTCGACCGGCCGGCCCCGTTCATCACCTCGATGTTCATCTGGTGCGGCGTCAGTCTCGTCATCTCGTTCGTCTACATTTTTGGCATCCTGCCGATGGTCAACAGCTACGAATTGCTGGTTCTGGTCTTCGCGCCGCCCTTCCTGCTCTTGGGGCTGATGATCCCCAAGCCGAAGTTTAACATGCTGGCGATGCTCCTGACCGTAAACAGCGCTTCCTTCATCGCGCTGCAGGACCGCTATACGTCCGATTTCACCACCTTCGCCAATGAGGCGATCGCCGCGCTCGCGGGCATCGGCTTCGCCCTGGTCTGGACGCTGGTTGCGCGCCCCTTCGGCGCTGAGCTCGCCGCCTGGCGGCTGGTGCGTGCGGGCTGGACCGATCTTGCCGAGACGGCAGCCGGCGAGCGCCATGCCGATCATGAGCGGCTCTCCGGCCGCATTCTCGATCGCCTGGGCCAGCTCGTTCCGCGCCTTGCGGTCGTTGAAGATCGCGAATTGAAGAAAGTGGATGGCTTCGCTGAGGTCCGGATTGGCTTCAACGTACTGATGCTGCAGGGCGAGCGCAGGAAGTTGCGCGGCGCCAGTGCCGCATCGCTCGGCGCCGTCCTGTCTGGCATTGCCGATTTTTATCATGGCCGAATCGATGCGGGCCAGCCGCTCGAGCCACCGGATGACCTGCGCCAATCGATTGACGACAGTCTGAAGACCATCGCACTCGAAGACGACAGGCGTGGCGCCGACTGTATCGACGCTCTCGTCGGCCTGCGACGTGCACTCTTTCCTGACGCAGCCCCGCCGGCAAGCTGGCAGGCGGCCGAGGCTGCGCCGCAACTCCTCCCGCTTGCCGCTGAGTAATTGTCATGCCCGCAGAATTTGATGTTTACGGCGTCTATGTCCCACGCCTCCTTGTTCTCATGGTGCTGAGCTTCCTGCTGATCATCGTCGTCAGGCGGATCCTCGCCTGGCTCGGCGCCTATTCCCTCGTCTGGCACCGAGGTCTCTTCGACCTTGCCCTTTACGTGCTCGTCCTCGGAGCCGTCTCCTCTTTCACACGCTGGTACTTCGTATGAACTCCCTGAAATTCATTGGCCGCCTCATCGTCACCCTTGCCGTCGTCATCGCTGCGGTCTTCGCCGGCCGCGGGCTTTGGGGCCATTACATGGAAGAACCCTGGACGCGCGATGCGCGCCTGCGCGCCGATGTCGTCGGCATGGCGCCTGACGTTTCCGGTCTTGTGAGCGAGGTGCTCGTCACCGACAACCAGGCGGTCAAGAAAGGCGACGTCCTTTTCCGCGTCGACCGCGAGCGTTTCTCGATCGCGCTTGCCCAATCGGAAGCAGCCCTCGAGGGCAGCAAGGCCGCCCTCGACCAGGCACATCGCGAACGCGAGCGGCAGGAGCGGCTCGGCGAAGCCGCGTCCCTGCAACAGAAGGAACAGGCCCAGACAGCCGAGGAACAGGCCGAGGCCGCCTTCCGCCAGGCAACCGCCAACCGCGATCTCGCTGCGCTCAATCTGCAGCGCTCGGAAGTCAAGGCGACGGTCAACGGAACGGTTTCCAACCTCAGCCTGCGCCCGGGAGATTACGTCAGCGCCGGGACCGCCAAGATCGCGTTGATCGACACCGATTCGCTGCGTGTTGAAGGTTATTTCGAGGAAACCAAGCTGCCGCGCATCCATCCTGGCGACAGGGTTTCCATCCATCTGATGGGCCAGTCGCAAAGCCTTCAGGGCCATGTCGAAAGCATCGCAACCGGCATCGAGGATCGCGAACGCACTGCAGGCACCGGCCTTCTCGCCAACATCAATCCCACTTTCAGTTGGGTGCGCCTGGCCCAGCGCGTGCCGGTGCGCATCAGCATCGACAGGGTCCCCGATGATGTCCGCTTGATCGCAGGTCTGACCGCAACCGTCGAGGTGGGCAAGAGCTGATTGGGGTCTGCGGGTTCTGGGGTTTGGATTCTGTGCAGGGGTCTGCACAAGGGTCGATCCGGGCGAGCCTCAAAGGCTTCGCCAGCCCAATCTTATGACTGTGGCGAAGACGAACAACGACAATACCGGCGCTGTCTTCAATGGTGTAGACGATCAGATCCAAGTCCTCGTCGACAAATCGTGCATGGCGCGATCTTGTCATTTTGCTGCTGATCCCCCTGGATCAGGCATCGATATAGTCATCCTCGCCATATCGGATCTCCATGCCAAACATCCGATGGTTAAGAAGTGCGCCAGAGTGGATTGCGTTTACGTGGAGAGGAACATTTAAAATTCCATCTGCCGACAGAAAGTATATTCAAATTGAAGTACCTGCGTGGATTCGCTAGTAGAGTCGCACTGAACTCAGCTGCTTGAAAGGACGATGGACGCGTGGAGGAGACCGAAAGACAGCAACTGCACCGGCGCGGCTCCGGAGTATCGACGGTCTATGAGACGCTTCGAAACGAGATCATCGAATTGAAACTGCCGCCGGGCAGCCCGATCGACGAGCAGCATCTGTCCGATCGTTTTGCCCTGTCGCGAACACCGATCCGCGAGGCGCTCGTGCGGCTTGCCGCCGAGGGGCTGATCACGACGCTCACCAATCGCGCGACGATCGTCTCGAATATCGATTTCCTTGGCCTGCCGGAGTTTTTCGATGCGCTGACGCTGATGTACCGTGTGACGACACGGCTTGCCGCCAGCAATCATGCCGAAGGCGACATTGTCGCCATCCGCGTTCAGCAGAAGGCCTTCGAGGTTGCCGTTGCCAATCGTGACGTGCTCGGCATGATCGCGACCAATCGCGACTTTCACATCGCCGTCGCTCAGGCCGGCCGGAACCGATATTATGTCGAACTCTTCACCCGGCTATTGGACGAGGGACGCCGCATCCTCAGGCTCTATTATTCCTCCTTCAACGATGTCCTGCCGCGCCAATATGTCGGCGAGCATGAGGAAATGATCCAGGCGATCATCAATCGCGACGTGAGCCTTGCCGACAGCTTGGCATCGGCGCATGCAGACCAGATCGTCCGGCAGATCCGCTCCTACATCACCGCCGATTCCCGCCAGAATGCCGGGCTCGCACTGTAGTCGCTGCGAGATTCCCGCGACCGCGTTAGGAACGCGCTTCTATGAGCGCTGACGTAAAATTATACTTTGTATTTTTCTTGTCGACAAAAAGTCGGCAGAATGCTAGATGCCTTTTCAACCCCGCCGTTCCGGGGAGTTTCCAGATAACGAGAGATTGGCGATGACTGGTTCCGTATTCCAAGGCTGCATCCCGGCGCTCATGACGCCCTGCAAGGATGACCGTACCCCTGATTTCGACGCACTTGCCCGCAAGGGCAAGGAACTCATCGACGCCGGCATGTCCGCCGTCGTCTATTGCGGCTCGATGGGCGACTGGCCGCTGTTGACGGACGAACAGCGTCAGGAAGGCGTCAAGCGCCTCGTCGAGGCGGGTGTTCCCGTCATCGTCGGCACCGGTGCGGTTAATACCAAGTCGGCCGTGGCCCATGCCGCGCATGCGGCCGCCGTCGGCGCAAAGGGACTGATGGTCATCCCGCGCGTGCTGTCGCGCGGCTCGTCCGTTTCGGCCCAGCGTGACCATTTTTCGGCAATCCTGGAGGCTGCGAAAGGCTTGCCGGCAGTCATCTACAACAGCCCCTACTACGGCTTTGCGACGCGCGCCGATCTGTTCTTCGATCTGCGTTCGCGCTTCCCGAACCTCGTCGGCTTCAAGGAATTCGGCGGCAAGAGCGACATGACCTATGCGGCTGAAAACATTACTTCCGGCGATGACGCGCTGACGCTGATGGTCGGCGTCGACACCGGCGTCTATCACGGCTTCGTCAATTGCGGCGCCGGCGGCGCCATCACCGGCATCGGCAATGCGCTGCCAAAGGAAGTCCTGCATCTCGTCTCGCTCTGCGAAAAGGCCGCCAAGGGCGATGCCGCTGCCCGCAGCGCCGCCCGCGAGCTCGAAGAGGCGCTGATGGTTCTGTCGACCTATGACGAAGGTCCGGACCTCGTTCTGCACTACAAGTATCTGATGGTGCTGAACGGCGAGAGGGAATACACGCTGCATTTCAATGAGACCGACAAGCTCAGCGACTCGCAGCGCCGTCATCTGGAAAACCAGTATCGCCTATTTAAAACCTGGTACGCCGCGCGTTATCCGAAGGCAGCTTGAGGCTGAAAACCGGTTCGGCCCCGCAGTTTCCCTGCGAGGCCGCTCAATGCAGACGCCGCCTCATAAGGTCAGGGGGCGCCCGATTTCCGTCGCTGCGCGACACGGGGTCAGTTCGCGACATCCGCGGCGGTCAGAGAATGGATCAGCATCGTCAGACTGCGCCGGATCGTCTCATCGGAGATCCGACCGATTTCCTGCGCAAGATAGGCCGCCTCATCCTCGACACCAGCCCCCGCCTCGGTTTCGATGCCGCTGACGAACCAGCCGGCATTCACCTTCATGAAATCGCATAGACGGAGCATGACCGCGATCGACAGGCGGTTTGTGCCATTCTCGTATTTCTGAATCTGCTGAAACGCAACGCCGATATGTGCAGCCAGTTCGTTCTGTGTGATGCCACGCGCGGTGCGCACGGAGCGCAGTCTCTGGCCGATTGCCAAATTCAGTTCCTGATCTTTCATGCCTCTCCTTGAGGATTTTTGTGTAGACCGCAAAATTTTGCGAGCTGTCTTTACATGGTCGGCTTTTGAGACCCGCCCCCATCGGTCAAAAGCGTCAGTTGCTCTTTGAGTTGTCGCCGCTCCGTCTGAGACAGGCGGGCAATCTCGTTTTCCACGAAATTCGCAATAGCCCGCGGGTCGTCACCGAACCGGCGCGCCCCTTCTGCGCAGAGAGCCACGAAGGTCGTCATCGGATCAACAGGGTCTGTCATTTTTGAAATCCCCCCTGAAATCTTCGTCCTTCGCGTTGAAGGCGATCTGGGGTTGAAATGGGTTATAAAGACAAAGAGGCCGACCGATGGTGAACAAATATCCCAATCTCCGATGCCAAGTCGCAACGACTCCGGACCACGTTCGCGATGCGATGATCCTCAGAAGTATCTGCTTTGTCCATGAGCACGGTATCTCGCCCTCCTTCATCTTCGATGGCAATGATCATCAAGCCACGCATTTCGTGTTTTATGATGCCGAAGAGCCCATCGGTTCCCTTCGCATTCGCTGGTTCGCCGATTTTGCAAAGTATGAACGAACCTGTTTCCGAGAAAAGTACCGACACCCTTTTACGGTTAAGCGTTGCATTCAGATGACTTTCGATCATGTGGGGCGCAAGGGTTATAGGAAGGTTCTGATCCAGGCCGAGCAACGCCTTGCGCGGCTGTGGACCATTCTCTTCGATCTGGAGATCGTCGACAGTCCCCCGGTGGAGATTGCCGGCCATCCGGAGCCTTATCTGACCATTGTCGGCACGATTCCCGCCTCGTCTGACCCGATTACGATGGAGAGCTGCAGTGCGTTGCTGTTGCGCGTTGAAGGTCAGCGGGACGCACCGAGTTCGTTTGAGACAGTATGATCATGGCAGGTTTTGACAGGGCGGGCGACAAGTCCGCAACGGCGGCGCTGCAGGAGGAAATTCTGACCCGCACGAAGCTGCACACCGAACTGGTACGGCGTCTCGTTAATGATCCGACAGTTCAGCCGATCGAGCTTGCCGGCTTCCTCGAGGATGTCGCCAATGCTTGCCTTTCGATCTCGGAAGAGCTCAGCGAGATTGTGAAGAAGGCGCAGGAGCGATAGTTTCCAGCATCTTGCGCAGGCTCTCTTCCTGCTCGTGTCGGCCGGAGGGGAAGGTCAATCCCGTCCCAAACGATGGATTGGTCCTGAAAATATCGACGATCCAGTCGTAGACGGCGGCAACCGCCCATCAGACGCAAATCCATGCCATTCCGAACTGACTTATGATGACAGCCTACGCGTGACCTCGTCGGAGCCCCTGGTTCGGCAAGAGGGTTAATTCAGATCTTGGCAAAGGAAAAGGCGTCGATGGGCAGTCGGGTCTGCCCATGAAGTGCGAGGTCCGCCAGGATTTCACCGACGACGCTGGTAAATTTGAAACCGTGGCCTGAGCAGGGGGAGGCAACGACGACGTTCTTTTCGCCCGGCATATGGTCGAGAAGGAAATCCTCGCTCGGCAGCATCGTATAACGACAGGTCGTCGCCTTCGTGCGAAGACCTGCAGCACCCGGAACGCGTTTCTTGACGAAGCCGTCGAGCAGGGCGTTATCGGCATCATTGACGGGTGGGTTCGGTTTGTTGGGATCGATCGGTTCGCGGAAATGTGCGTGCTTGCCGATCTTAACGCCATCGACGCCGATGGCCGGGAAGCCGAAATAGGAGCCCCCCGCACCCTCGTCCCGCAGGAAACATGGCATTCGCTGCGGCTGCGTCGCAAAGCCATCCTGCGGCTGATACCAGGCAACCACCTGGCGGATCGGCACCGCGGCCTTTTTGAGCTGCGGCACGAGTTCGGCAATCCAGGATCCGGTCGCCACCACGATTTTTCCCGCGCGATATCGTCCGGTTTCGGACGTAATCGTCACTCCGGCATCATCGGGCTCGATCGCCGTCACCTTCTCGCCGAAATGCAGGGCTGCGCCATCCTCGACAGCCAATCTCAGATAGCCCATGACAGCCGCTTCCGGACGGAGATAGCCGCCCTGCGGGTCAAGCAGGCCGATCTCGTGCTCATCGAGCTGGAAAGCCGGAAAGCGGCGCGCCATCTCCGCCTTGTCGAGCACCTCATGGGCCAGTCCGTGCAGCTCGCAGGAGGAGCGCGTGCCGGAGACGACCTTGCCGTCGGGCGCGCCGATCTGCAGCACGCCTGTTATCGTCAGGATGTCAGTGCGCAATCGCGCCTCCAGCGATCGCCAGTTCTGATAGGCGCGCTTGAGCAGCGGCACATAGGACGGATCCTCGAAATAGCCGAGCCGGATGAGGCGGCTGTCGCCGTGCGAGGAACTCAGCGCATGGGCCGGAAAATAAGCGTCGAAACCGATCGCCTTGACACCGCGGGCGGCGAGAAAGGCGAGCGCGGCGCTTCCCATGGCGCCGAGGCCGATAACGGCGACGTCGAATCGAGCAGTCATGGAAATCTCCTCAGGGAATTGCCGGCGCCGCACTCTTGCGGAGCAATCCGCGGAGAGCCTCAATGTCGCGCGACAGCGGCCTGTCATCGGAATAGGGAGATACGACGGCGCGCACCGCCCGATAGATCATGTCCGTCCCGGCCGCCCTCTGGGCGGTACCAACCAGGAACTCATGGGCCTGTGCCGCCGCCATCAGTTCGATCGCCATGATATACTCGGCATTGTCGATCAGCGCGAGCAGCTTGTTGGCAGCCGCAGTCGGATGCGCCAGGAAATCCTCCTGCAGACCGGATGTTATGCCGCCATCGGTCGAAGCGGGTGCTGCAAGCCGCCGGTTTTCATTGGCAAGGGCTGCGGCTGTATATTGTGCGATCATGAAGCCGGAGTTGCTGCCCGCGTCACTTGCCAGGAACGGCGGCAGGCCGCTGACGAGCGGATTGACGAGACGGTCCGTTCGCCGTTCGCTCATCGCAGAGATCTGCGCAAGCGCCGTCGCAAGACTGTCGGCAGCCTGCGCAAGGGCAGGCGCGACCGCATGGGCTTCGGAGGAGACGATCGGCTCTTCCGGCGTGCCAGACACGGCGGGATTGTCGGTGACGGAGGCAAGTTCCTGATCGACGATCAGAGCCGAGACATCAAAGACATCGCGCGCAGCACCATGCGCATGCGGTATCGAGCGCAGGCTCAGCGCATCCTGTGTCCGTTTGCCGAGCGCGGCTGCGATCAATCCGCTGCCGGCAAGTCGGGCGCGCAGTGACGCACCGACACGGGCGATGCCCTCGGAGGGCCGCAATGCCAGAACCGCAGCGTCGAAGGCCGCCATCTGGCAGCCGGCCGCCTCAAGCGTGAGGCTTGCGATCGCATCGGCCCAGTCGAGCAACCGCTCAGCGCGGGCAAGCGCCACACTTGCAAGCCCAGTCGCACAGGCTGTGCCGTTGACGAGACTGAGACCCTCCTTGGCGCCAAGCACTAACGGTTCGAGGCCGATCGCGGCAAGTGCATCGCGGCCGCTCATGCGGCTGCCGTTGACGCTGGCGCTGCCTTCGCCGATCAGCACCAACGCATTGTGGGCATTGTGGGTGAGGTAACCTGCCGAACCCTTGGAGGGGACGTCGGGAATGCAGTTCTTTTCGAGAAAGGCGGCGAGATAGCGGACGATTTCGGGGCGCACGCCGGAATGGCCATGGGCAAAATTGGCGATTTGTGCGGCGATGATCGCACGCACCTCGCGCGGCGCCAGCAATTCACCGACGCCAACGGCATGACTGAGGATGATGTTGCGGGACAGTCTGCTTTGGGAGGCTCTGTCGACCACCGTATCCGAGAGCGCGCCGACGCCCGTATTGATGCCATAGGCCCTGACACCGGTCTCGACGATCCGCTCGACGATGCGGCTTGCCTTGATAATGCGGTCCCAGGCCGCCTGCGACAGGTCAAGCGTTTCGCCCGCGGCCACATCAGCAATATCGCGCCAGCCGGCAACCCGATCGATGGTGATGGTCATTGGCCGCTTCCGAAATGGCCGATGAACTGCCGGAAGGCCGGGGATGCACCGCCGCCGAACATTTCGTCCGGCGTGCCGCTGCTTTCGACCAGCCCTTCCCGCATGAAGACGACGCGGTTGGAGACATTGCGGGCAAAGCTCATTTCATGGGTGACGACCAGCATGGTCATGCCCTCTTCTGCGAGCGCGCGCATGACGCGCAGCACTTCGCCGACCAGTTCCGGATCGAGCGCCGAGGTTGGCTCGTCGAAGAGCATGACCTTCGGTTTCATGGCGAGCGAGCGGGCAATCGCTGCACGCTGCTGCTGGCCGCCGGAAAGATGCGCTGGATAGGCGTGACGCTTGTCGGCGATGCCGACCTTTTCCAGCAGCGCTTCCGCTTCGGCAATGCACTCGGCCCGTGGCCGCTTCAGCACATGGACCGGTCCTTCGATGACATTCTGCAGGATCGTCATATGGGACCAGAGATTGAAGGACTGAAAGACCATGCCGAGTTCGGAGCGGATGTGATCGACCTGCTTCTGGCTCGCCGGCTTCGTCTTGCCGTTCTTGTGGATCATCTGTATGTGTTCGCCATCGACCCAGATCTCGCCATCGCTTGCGATCTCCAGCAGGTTGATACAGCGCAGGAAGGTTGACTTGCCCGAGCCCGAGGCGCCGAGCAGCGAGATCACGTCGCCATCCTCGGCATCAAGCGATATGCCGCGCAGCACCTCATGGGTGCCGAAGCTCTTTCTGATATTGCGGACCGAAAGTCGGGTTACGCCGGGCATGGAAGCTCCAATCACGTTCAGTCGAGTTCAAGCCTTCAGCGCCGGCGGAATGGCGCGGCGATGTCGGGACAGCCAATATTCCAGGAGGGACATGGCCTGCAGGATGATGAAATTCAAAACGAGGTAGATGATGGCGGCGCAGAGGAAGACTTCCATCGTGCGGTAGGTCTGTGAGATCAGCCGCTGCGCGACGCCGGTCACTTCCCAGACCGTTACGAGGCTCGCAAGCGCGGTCGATTTCATCATCAGCACGATCTCGGTCGAGTAGGCGGGCAGCGCATGCCGGAAGGCGATCGGCGCCAGGATGCGGCGCACCATCAGGAAGCCCGACATGCCGATCGCGCGGGCTGCTTCGATCTCCTTCGGAGAGACGGCGCGGATGCCGCCACGGAAGATTTCCGCCGAGTAACCGGCGGTGCAGAGGGCCAGTGAAAGAATGGCGCAGACCATCGGCTCGCGCAGGAAAGGCCAGAGAAAGGAATAGCGGATGAAGCCGAACTGACCGAGGCCATAGAAGACCAGGAACATCTGGATCAGAAGCGGAGAGCCGCGAAAGACGAAGATGTAGCCCTTGGCGAAACCGGAGAGGATGGGATTGCCGCTGACACGCATTGTGACGATGACGAGCGCCAGCAGCCCACCGAAGAAGATCGACAGGAAGAACAGGATCAGCGTTGTCGGCACGGCTTTTAAAAGCGTGACCATGGTGCTGGCGAGGAAGGCGATATCCATGTGATCCCTCCCTATGCCTGACCCATGGCCGAGGCCGGCATGCTGCGATTGGCCTTGCGCTCGGCGCCGTTGAAGACGCGATCCGACAGGCTGGTCAGGATCAGATAGAGCGCGCCGCCGACGATGAAGAAGAGGAAATATTGCCGGGTCGAACCGGCGGCGACCTGGCTCGAGCGCATCAGCTCGGCAAGTCCGGTAACCGAAATCAGCGCCGAATCTTTCAGGCTCAACTGCCAGACGTTGCCGAGACCGGGAATGGCAAGGCGCAGCACCTGCGGAATGATAATGCGGCGGAATCTGAGGCCGCGATGCATGCCAATTGCCGACGCGGCCTCAAGCTCGCCTTTGGAAATGGCAAGATAGGCGCCACGATAGACTTCGGCCTGATAGGCACCGGAGATGATGCCGACGGCAAGCGCACCAGCGGCAAAGGACGGCAAGCCGAGGAAACCCTCATAGCCCATCGACTGGCCGATCGCGGTTACCGCCGAAGAGCCGCCGAAATAGATGAGGTAGATGATGAGCAGTTCCGGCACGCCGCGAAAGACCGTGGTGTAGACATGGCCGATCGTGGTGAGCATGACATTGCCGGAGAGTTTCGCGGCCGCGATGATCGCGCCGAGTACGGCCCCGATCGCCAGGGCCGTGGCGGTGACGCAGAGCGTCAGCAGGGCACCGAGGAGGAGGAACGCCCCCCATCCGGTTGAACCGAAACCAATGAGTTCGAGTGTCGCCATGGGCCTTCCCAGCGCTGTCTTCGTCGTGATGAGGGGCAGTCAGAATAGCACGTGGTCTCCGATCGGAAAGCGGAGACCACGGAACGCGGCTTTATGTCGAAAGCTTAGTTCTGCGGGCTGACGTCGACCTTAAACCACTTCATGGACAGGTTCTTGACCGTGCCGTCGGCAAGTGCGGACTTGATCGCCTCACTGAACTTGTCGCGCAGGTCCGTATCGGCCTTGCGGATGCCGAGACCCTCGCCTTCGCCCCAGATCGAGCCGACGATCTCCGGACCGGTGAAGGCGAGCGTGTCGTTGGCAGATGCAAAGGCGTTGGCGAAGTAGACGGCGTCGTCGAAGCCGAGGTCGATACGGCCGTTCTGCAGATCGAGGTCGCGGTCGGCCCCCGTCTTGTATTCGCGGATTTCGGCGATGCTGCCGAAATTGTCATAGACGAACTTGGCATAGACGGTAGCCGCCTGGATGCCGATCGTCTTGCCTTTGAAGGCTTCCTTCAGAGCTTCGATTTCCTTCACGCCGGTCTGGCCCGGCGTCATCTTGATCGTCGCGCCGGTACCGGCCGCGTTAGCGAGCGGGCTGTCTTTGGCGGTGGCGAAGGCTGCCGGTGTCGCGGCATAGGGGACTGTGAAGTCGATGACCTGCTTGCGCTCATCGGTGATCGACAGCGCGTCCATGATGACGTCGAACTTGCCGGCGTTCAGCGCCGGGATCATGCCGTCCCAGTCGGATGCGACGAGCGTGCATTCGATTTTGGCGCGTTCGCACAGAACCTTGGCGAGTTCCGGTTCGAAGCCGCCGAGCGTGCCGTCGGCATTGGTGAGGTTCCAGGGAGCGTAGGCGCCTTCGAGCGTGATGGTCGCCTTCGTCCAGTCCTTGGCGGCAGCCGGGCCTGCAAAGGCGGCTGCCGTCAGCGCGCAGGAAAGAATAGCAGTGCTGAGCTTCATTAATGTGATCTCCTCTGAGATTGGACAGACCTTGCGGCATGAATGCCGATCTTCGCCGGCTTGCCCACCTTGATCCGCTATTCAATTTCAGATCGGCAGGTTGTATAGGGTACCATATGAAAAATTTTGTGATATGCAAGAGGAAAGTCGGATTAAAGGGCAGATTCCATTCTTGCAAAGGGAATAGGCAATGAAGCGTCCCAACGAGATGAAACGTGAGCTGGCGGAAAACGATAGTGCGCCCCTCTATGCCGGCGTCAAGCAGGTTATTCTCGACCGGATCCGCAGCGGTGAATGGCCCCCACGCTATCGCGTGCCCTCTGAAAACGAGCTGGTGGTGGAGCTCGGTGTCTCCAAGATGACCGCCAACCGGGCGCTGCGCGAGCTGGCGAATGAAGGCGAGCTCGTGCGCATCCAAGGAGTCGGATCCTTCGTTGCCGAACGCAAGGGTCATTCGGCACTTTTCGAGGTGCGCAACATCGCCGACGAGATTGCCGAGCGCGGCCATATGCATGAGGCCGATGTCATCGTTCTGGCCGAGGAAGCGGCATCTCCCGACATTGCTGATGCACTCGAGCTTGCCATCGGTGCGCCGGTTTTCCACTCGCTGATCGTTCACAGCGAGAATGGTGTTCCTGTCCAGATCGAGGACCGCTTCGTCAATCCGGGCGCCGCACCTGACTACCTGATGCAGGATTTTTCGACACTGACGCCGAATGCCTATTTGACGGCGGCCGCTCCCTTGAGCGGCTCGGAACATATCGTCGAAGCGGTGACGCCGCGGGCCTGGGAATGCAAGTTCCTGACCATCCTGCAGAACGAGCCCTGCCTTGCGATCCGCCGCCGGACCTGGTCGGCCCGCCAGGTCGTCTCCATGGCGCGCCTCGTCTATCCAGGAAACCGCTACCGGCTGGAAACGCGCAGCGGCAAGATCTTCGAGGAGTAGGCTGGTTGTATATACTAGCTAACGGTTATCCGTGTTCGGCGGCGGCAATCGCTTCGCTGCGAATATCTTCCGTCAGCTTGAGGCGCAATTCCGAAAATTCGGGGCTTGCCTTGATCGTGTAATGGCGCGGATGCGGAAGGTTGACCGGCGTGATCGATTTGATCTTTCCGGGACGCGCCGTCATCGTGACGACGCGTGATGCCATGAAGACGGCCTCCTCGATGTCGTGCGTGACGAAGATCACGGTCTTCTGCTCCCGTTCCCAGATGCCGAGCAGCAATTCCTGCATCAAGCCGCGCGTCTGATTGTCGAGCGCGCCGAAGGGTTCGTCGAGCAACAGGATCTTCGGATTGTTGGCGAGCGCCCGGGCAATCGCGGTTCTTTGCTGCATGCCGCCGGACAGTTGCTTGGGCCAATGATTTTCGAAGCCGCGCAAGCCGACCTTGGCGACGTAGCTTGCGACGATCTCGTTCTTGTCTTTCTCCGCCATACCCTTTTCGCGCAGGCCGAAGGCAATGTTGTCGCGCACCGTCAGCCAGGGAAAAAGCGTATAGGATTGGAAGACCATACCGCGATCGGCGCCCGGTCCCTTCACCTCGCGCCCTTCCAGTGTGACCGTGCCTGTCGAGGGGAAGTCGAGGCCGGCGATAATGCGCAGCAGCGTCGATTTTCCGCAGCCGGAGGGGCCAAGCACCGTCACAAAATCGTTTTTGGCGATGGCGAGATCGGTCGGCTGCAAGGCGAGCGTTGGTAAGCCGCCGCGTACGCCGGGAAAAGTGCGGCTCACGCCCTTGATGACGAGTTCGCTCATGCGAGCCTCCACGCAAAGAGCCATCGGTTCAGCCATTTGAAGGCAAAGTCGGAAATGAGGCCGATCAGCCCGATGACGATGATGCCGAAAATGATCTGGCCGGTGGCAAGCAGCGCCTGGCTGTTGATGATCATGTAGCCGATGCCGGACGAAGCCCCGATCAGTTCGGCGACGATGACATAGGTCCAGGCCCAGCCGAGTACGAGGCGCAGGATTTCGGCAATATCGGGTGCGTTTGCCGGAATGAGTACGCGGCGCACGACGCCGTTATCGCCGGCTCCGAGCGTATAGGCGGCCTCGACGAGATCGCGCCGGGTGCCGGACACGGCAACCGCGACCATGAGAACGATCTGGAAAACGGCGCCGATGAAGATGACGAGCAGTTTCTGCGTCTCGCCGATGCCGGCCCACAGAATGAGCAGTGGCACGAAGGCCGATGCCGGCAGATAGCGTGCGAAGGAGACAAAGGGTTCGAGCAATGCTTCGATCGGCTTATAAGCACCCATCAGGATGCCGAGCGGCACGGCGACCAGCGCCGAGAGGATGAAACCGCCAACGACACGCCAGACCGTCATGCCGATATCGAAGAGGAAACCTTGGTTGACGAGCAGGTCATAGCCGTCCTGCACCATGGTGATCGGATCGGCAAGAAAGGTCTTCGACACATAGCCGCCAAGCGTTGCATAGCCCCACGCGGCGAAGAAGACAACGAAGAACAACAGGCCGAAGAGCAGCCGGCTGCCCGAGCCAATAGGTTGAAGTGGACGCATGCAGTGCCTTGCCGGAAAACAGGGAGCGCTCACTTGGGCGCTCCCTGCATTTGTGCCTGTTATTGAATGAAGGAGGGGTCGGCGAGCGTCGAAAGGTCCGGTTTTGCCTTGATGACGCCAGCCTGCAGCAGAAGATCTGCTGCCTCCTCATTGAAGCTCTTGAAGGTGGTCTTGAAGAAGTTCTGGGCCGCGGCCTTGTCCTGCCATTCGAGATAGGCGGCCGATTCGCCGAATTCCTTGCCGGACTGCTTCACATCCTTGCCCATGATCTCAAAGGACTTATCCTTGTCGGTCTTGATCATTTCAAGCGCGTCGTAATAGCTCGCAGCGAGCGCCTTGGCGGCCTCCGGATTGTTCTTCAGGAAAGCGGTGGTGCAGCCGAACGTGTCCATGACGGCGGGATAGTCGAGGGTCGTGGCAATGATCTTGCCCTTGTCCGGCGCATTTCGAATGCTGGAAAGATAGGGCTCATAGGTGACAGCAGCATCGTTCTGGCCGGCAAGCAGCGCCTGGGCTGCCGGACCCGGCTCCATGTTGACGACCTTCACATCCTTCACGCTGAGGCCGTTCTTGGCGAGAATGAAGGCGAGCAGGAAATAGGGGGACGTGCCAGGCGCGGAGGCAGCGACCGATTTGCCCTTGAGATCTGATATCTTTTCGATACCGGGCTTTGCTGCAATGCCATCTGCGCCATGCGAAACATCGAGCTGGAAGATCTGCGTGGTTGCAACGCCGGCTGCGTTCCAGACGATCCAGGTTTCCACCGTGGTTGCGGCGCACTGGATGTCGCCGGAGGCGAGCGCCAGATGCCGGCTCGCCTGAGGCACTTTGGTAATGGTGACATCGAGCCCATGCTTCTTGAAGATGCCGGCTTCCTTGGCGAGCGTCAGCGGCGCGAAGCCGGTCCAGCCGGAAATGCCGATCGCAACCTTCGTATCTGTGGCGTGGGCGGCTGTTGCGGCGAGGACCGCAGCAAAGGCAGCGGCAAAAATCCCTGTTTTTTTCATGATCCGAAGTTCCCTGCTCTTATTTTAGGCGCCCTTGCTGGGTGCCCATTAAATGTATTTAACGCATGCCCGCCTTGTTTTGTCTAGACATTATAATGCCGCTGCGGCGGGATAGACGTCGTCAGATCGCTGCGATGGTGATCGCGTAGAGCAGGCCATCGCCGCGCAGTTGCAGGGATTCACCACCAGCCTCTTCGAGCAGCAGCGCATCGCCGGCGGCGAGAGCGATCTTGTCATTCGCAAGATCAATGTCCATTTGCCCGCGATGGCAAAGGAGAAGCGACTCTCCGCCTGTCAAAGACAGTCCTTGCCGCCCGTCGACGACGAGGCGCAGCACGGTATGCCGGAGCTTGTCCCGTCTGGTCATCACATTGAGATCGGTGATTCCGCCATCGGTCAGTTCGGCGGTAATGGGTACATCTGCCGGAAAGATAAGCGGATCGCTTTCCTGCGTCAGGAGCACCGGTGAACGCCCTTCGATAAAGAGCCGCATGCCATTGCCCTCCAGGATCGACAGCGTGCGGTCGATGCCTGGAAAGACGGAGAAGGGCCCATTGGTGGCAACTGTCGCCATGCTGACTCGCCAGTCAAAGTCGGCGAGCCTTGCGCCCGGTGGCGAAATCGCGATTTCCACCGTTTCGCCACCACCGTTCTTCCACTCCATGCGCTTGTGATCGGCGGCGCGCAGGACCCTCATGGCTCAGTTTCCAAGGATGCCGGGCAGGCGAAGGCCCTTTTCTTTGGCGCAGTCGATGGCGATGTCATAGCCGGCATCGGCGTGGCGCATGACGCCGGTTGCCGGATCATTCCAGAGAACGCGTTCGAGACGGCGAGCCGCATCGTCAGTGCCGTCGGCGCAGATGACCATGCCGGAATGCTGCGAGAAGCCCATGCCGACGCCGCCGCCGTGGTGCAGTGATACCCAGGTGGCGCCCGATGCGGTGTTGAGCAGCGCGTTCAGGAGCGGCCAGTCGGACACCGCATCAGAGCCGTCCTTCATCGCTTCCGTTTCGCGGTTCGGCGAGGCGACGGAACCGGAATCCAGATGGTCGCGGCCGATGACGACAGGCGCCTTGAGTTCGCCGTTCCTGACCATCTCGTTGAAGGCAAGGCCGAGTTTGTGGCGGTCGCCCAGACCGACCCAGCAGATGCGCGCCGGCAGTCCCTGGAAGGCGATGCGCTCCTTCGCCATGTCGAGCCAGTTGTGCAGGTGCTTATTGTCCGGCAACAGCTCCTTCACCTTGGCATCGGTCTTGTAAATATCTTCCGGATCGCCAGACAGGGCCGCCCAGCGGAACGGACCGATGCCACGGCAGAAGAGCGGGCGGATATAGGCCGGTACGAAGCCGGGGAAGGCGAAGGCGTTTTCCAGGCCTTCGTCCTTGGCGACCTGGCGGATGTTATTGCCATAATCGAGCGTCGGCACACCGGCGTCCCAGAAGGCGACCATGGCTTCGACATGCGCCTTCATCGAGGCGCGGGCTGCCGCTTCCACGGCCTTCGGATCGGTTTCGCGCTTCGCCTTGGCTTCCGCAACCGTCCAGCCGACCGGCAGGTAGCCGTTGCGCGGATCATGCGCCGAAGTCTGGTCGGTGACGATATCCGGACGCGGGCCGCCAGCCTTCATGCGGGCCACCAGTTCCGGGAAGATTTCAGCGGCATTGCCGACGAGGCCGACCGACTTTGCTTCGCCGGCCTTGGTCCAGCGCTCGATCTTCTCCAGCGCCTCGTCCAGCGTATGAGCCTTTTCGTCGACATAGCGGGTGCGCAGGCGGAAATCGATGCGGGTTTCGTCGCATTCGACGGCAAGGCAGCAGGCGCCGGCCATGACGGCGGCAAGCGGCTGGGCGCCGCCCATACCGCCGAGCCCGCCGGTCAGGATCCATTTACCCTTGAGATCGCCATTATAGTGCTGGCGCCCGGCCTCGACGAAGGTCTCATAAGTGCCCTGCACGATGCCCTGCGTGCCGATATAGATCCATGAGCCGGCCGTCATCTGGCCGTACATGGCAAGCCCCTTCTTGTCGAGTTCGTTGAAATGATCCCAGGTCGCCCAGTGCGGCACGAGATTGGAATTGGCGATCAGCACGCGCGGCGCATCCTTGTGGGTGCGGAACACGCCGACTGGCTTGCCGGACTGCACGAGCAGCGTCTCGTCCTCGTTCAGCGTCTTCAGGGTGGCAGCGATGCGGTCGAAATCGTCCCAGGTGCGCGCGGCACGGCCGATACCGCCATAGACGACGAGCTCATGCGGGTTTTCGGCAACGTCAGGGTCGAGATTGTTCATGAGCATACGCAGCGGCGCTTCAGTCATCCAGCTCTTGGCGTTGAGCTCTGGCCCGCGGGGGGCGCGGATCTCGCGGATATTGTGGCGCGGGTTTACGGTCATGATGATGTTCCCTTGTTTAGCGTTTCAGACCGAGCGCGATCTCTTCGATCCGCGTCAGAATGGATTTGAGATGGATGCGCAGATTGTCGGCTTTTTCGGTGTCATAGGCGAAGGGCGGCGCTTCGCTTGCAAGATGCGTGGATTGGGCGAGCTCCATCTGGATGGCATGGACGCCGGCTTCCGGCCTGCCGTAATGGCGCGTTGTCCAGCCACCCTTGAAGCGGCCGTTCAGGATGCTGTCGTAGCCTGCTGCCGCCGATGCGATGGCGATGGTCGCCTCTTCGATCATCCGATCACAGGTCTTGCCCATATCCGTGCCGATATTGAAATCCGGCAGCTTGCCCTCGAAGAGGAAGGGAATATGGGAGCGGATCGAGTGGCAATCATAGAGAACGGCGATGCCGTGAATGGATTTCACCCGCTCGATCTCGGCCGCCAGGGCGGCATGGTAGGGCGCATGGAAATCGCGCAGCCGCTTGGCGATATCGTCCTCGGTCGGAGCCGCGCCATCCTTCCAGATCGTCTTGCCGTCGAAATCCGTCTCCGGGATCAGCCCGGTCGTGTTCTGGCCGGGATAGAGGCTCGTACCGGACGGATCTCTGTTCGCATCGATCACGTACCGATGGAACGTGGCGCGCACGGTGGTCGGCTTGTCGAGCAGCCCGTCATAAAGCTGGTGGATGTGCCAGTCGGTATCGGCAAGCAGCCGACCATTTTCGTTCAGGCGCTCCCAGATATCAGGCGGGACCTCGGTGCCGGTATGGGGAAAGCCGAGGATGACGGGTGAGGTGCCTTGCTTGACCTCGAAAACGGACATGTCAGACCTCCAGAGCGGGCAGGATGCCGCTTGAAACGGACGCGTTGAGACCGCCACCTGCAATGAGCATGGCAGCCGCCTTCAGATCATTCGCCATATAGCGATCCTCCTCCAGCGGCGGCACGACGACACGGATAGCGGCAATCGCTTTCTCGAGCTCCGGGCTGGTTGCAAGCGGCGCGCGAAGCTCAACCCCTTGCGCGGCGCTCAGTGCCTCGATGCCGATGATCGCGAAGAGATTTTCGCTCATCGGCAGGAGCCGGCGCGCACCGTGGCAGGCCATGGAGACATGGTCCTCCTGATTGGCCGATGTGGGCGTCGAGTCGACAGATGCCGGATGCGACATCTGCTTGTTTTCGCTCATCAGTGCTGCCGACGTGACCTCTGCGATCATAAGGCCGGAATTCAGGCCCGGCTTCTTGGCGAGAAAGGCAGGCAGGCCATAGGAGAGAGCGGGATCGACGAGCAGGGCGATACGACGCTGCGCAATCGCGCCGATCTCGCAGATCGCAAGCGCAATCTGGTCGGCCGCGAAGGCAACGGGTTCGGCATGGAAATTGCCGCCGGAGACGACGGAATTGTCAGAGAGCACCAGGGGATTGTCGGTCACCGCATTGGCTTCGATTTCCAAGGTGCGGGCAACCGAGCGCAATAGATCGAGGCAGGCGCCGTCGACCTGCGGCTGGCAGCGGATGCAATAGGGATCCTGAACGCGCTCGTCGCCCTCGATATGGCTCTGGCGGATTGGCGAGTCCTCAAGGAGAGCGCGCAGGGCGGCTGCCGTATCGATCTGGCCGCGATGGCCGCGCAGCGTATGGATATCCGGATGGAAAGGGGCAGACGAGCCCATGGCCGCATCTGTCGACATGGCGCCAGTTATGAGCGCCGATTGCGCCGCCCGGTGAGCGCGAAACAGACCGGCGAGCGCCAGAGCCGTCGAGGTCTGCGTACCGTTGATGAGCGCCAGACCTTCCTTGGCGGCGAGTACGACGGGCTGCAAGCCGGCCTTCAGAAGGGCGGTTGCGCCATGAAGCCTTTCGCCGTTGAAGAAAGCTTCGCCGTGGCCCATCATCACGGCCGTCATATGGGCAAGCGGAGCAAGATCGCCGGAAGCGCCAACCGACCCCTTTTCCGGAATGACCGGGATGACGCCGCGTGCCATCATCGCCTCGATCAGCCGCACGAGTTCCAGCCGCACGCCGGAGGCGCCGCGACCGAGCGAAACCAGCTTCAACGCCATGATGAGGCGCACGACATTTTCCGGCAGAGGCTCGCCGACGCCGCAGCAATGGGAGAGAATGAGGTTGCGCTGGAGCGTCGCCACATCGGCGCTGTCGATCTTGATCGAGGCAAGCTTACCAAAGCCGGTATTGATGCCGTAAACAGGCGCATTGCCGGCGGCGATCTCGGCGATGCGGCTGGCAGCTTTGACGATACCGGCGTCGAAGGACGGATCGAGCTTAGCCGGAACGCCGGTCCAGTAGATGGTCGCGAGGTCCCGAAGCGAAACGGAGCCGGGATGCAGGGTGATGGTCATCGGTCGATCCTCTGGCCCTTGAAGATATGTGCGTGAAGCGGGTTGAAGCCGATGCGGTAGACGAGCTCGGCAGGGCTCTCGATATTCCAGATTGCCAGATCGGCAGACTTGCCGGCTTCGATCGTACCGGTTTCGTCAAGCAGCCCGAGCGCGCGGGCGCCCTCGCGCGTCGCCCCGGCAATACATTCTTCCACGGTCAGCCTGAACAGTGTCGCCGACATGTTCATGGTGAGCAGCAGAGAGGTGAGGGGCGAAGTGCCGGGGTTGCTGTCGGTAGCGATCGCGATATGCGCGCCAGCCTGCCGCAGCGCCTGAACCGGCGGCTTCTGCTTTTCGTTGATCGCATAGAAGGCGCCCGGAAGCAGGACGGCAACGGTGCCGGCCGCCGCCATTGCCCGCGCGCCATCTTCATCCAGATATTCCAGATGATCGGCCGAAAGCGCACCATAGGAGGCCGCGAGTTTCGCGCCGCCGAGATTGGAGAGCTGCTCGGCATGAAGCTTGACGGGAATCCCGAGCGAACGAGCCTTGTCGAAGACGCGCCTTATCTCGTCGACCGAAAAGGCGATGCCTTCGCAGAAGCCGTCGACGGCATCGACCAGGCCTTCCGCGCGTGCGCGCTCCAGTCCCGGCAGGACGACGTCGGAAATGTAATCCTGGTTCCGTCCCGTGTATTCGATGGGCGTCGCATGGGCTCCGAGATAGGAAGTGACGACGCGCACGGGACGCAGCTTTTCGAGCGCGCGGGCAGCGCGCAGCATCTTCAGCTCCGCATCGATATTCAGTCCGTAACCAGATTTGACCTCGATCGTGGTGACACCTTCGGAAATCAGCGTGTCGAGCCGCGGCAGCGCCGCCTCGACAAGGCCTTCGACGGAGAGCACATTGGTCGCCTTCACGGAGGAGACGATGCCGCCGCCGGCGCGCGCAATCTCTTCATAGGTCGCGCCTACGAGCCGCATCTCGAATTCGCGGGCGCGATTGCCGCCATAGACGATATGCGTGTGGCAATCGACGAGGCCGGGCGTGACCCAGCGACCTTCGAGATCGGTAATCTCGGCTGCCTCGATCAGCCAGGATGGCAGTTCGCCTTCCGGTCCGGCAAAAAGGATGCGCCCGCCATCGCAAACGACGGCGCCTTTTTCGATAATGCCAAGACCCTGCAGATCCGCCCGCAGCGTCGCCAGGCGCGCATTGCGCCAAAGCAAGCGGGTACTGGAACTGTGGCCCGACCCGGAAAATTTGTTCCCACTCATCAGCTTTACGCCTTTCCTTATGGCCGAATATGTATATACATAATCGAAAGGGTGACAAGTAGAAATTTATGGCCTTTCGCATAAAGACAAGCGGACGGGCCAAACAGAAAACGGGAGAGCGATCATGACGAGACTTTACGCGGCGACGGCTTTGCTGGCCGAAGGCTGGCGCAAGAACGTGCGCCTGACGCTCGCTGACGGCCGGATAGCCGCGATCGAGGCGGATGTCGCGCCGGATGCCGATGACGAGCGCCATGGCGTGTTGTTGCCGGCGATGCCGAACCTTCATAGTCATGCCTTTCAGCGCGCGATGGCGGGGCTAGCCGAAGTCCGCGGCCCGGCCAATGACAGCTTCTGGAGCTGGCGTACCGTCATGTACAAGTTTGCCCTGTCGATGACGCCCGATCACGTCGAGGCTGTGGCCGCCAAGCTCTATATGGAAATGCTGGAAGCCGGCTTCTGCCGCGTCGGTGAGTTCCACTACCTGCATCACGACAAGGACGGCGGCTCCTATGCCAATATCGCTGAAATGGCGGAGCGCATCGGTGCGGCAAGTGCGCAGACCGGCATCGGATTGACGCTGTTGCCGGTGCTCTACGCCCATTCCGGTTTCGGCGGAGCCGCGCCTATCGAGGGACAGCGCCGCTTCATCAATTCTGCCGATGAATTTGCGAAGCTGATGGATGGCTGCCGGCAGGTCACGAGCCGGCTTGATGGCGCAGAGATCGGTGTCGCGCCCCACAGCCTGCGTGCGGTCACACCGGACGAACTCTCCGTTGCCGTTGGGCTCGCCGGTGACGGCCCCATCCACATTCACGTCGCCGAACAAGTCAAGGAGGTCGAGGATTGCCTCGCCTGGTCCGGCGCAAGACCTGTCCAATGGCTGCTCGACCACGCACCAGTCGATCAGCGCTGGTGCCTCATTCACGCAACCCACATGACCGATGAGGAAACGCGCCGGATGGCGAAAAGCGGCGCCATTGCCGGCCTTTGCCCTATTACCGAAGCCAATCTCGGCGATGGCACATTTTCCGCCCCACTTTTCCTGTCGGAAAGCGGGCGCTTCGGCATCGGTTCGGATTCCAATATCCTGATTTCGATTGCCGAGGAACTTCGTCAGCTCGAATATTCGGAGCGTCTGGCATTGCGTGCCCGCAATATCATCGCCGCAACCGGCGGCTCCACAGGCCTGGCCCTTTTCGAACACGCGCTTGTCGGCGGCGGTGTGGCGCTGAAGGCGCCAGCTGGCCTGACCGCCGGCAACTATGCCGATATCGTATCGCTCGACAACAGCGCCGTTTCCTATCTTTCCGAGGACCGGCTTCTCGACCACTGGATCTTTGCCGGCGGTGTGGCGGTCGACGGCGTCTGGGCGCGGGGCCGTAAGCAGGTCGAAAATGGCCGTCATCTGCGGCGCGACCTGATTGACCGCCGTTACACTGCCGCCATGAAGGAGCTGCTGGCGGCATGACGATCTTTCCTCGGCGCCTCCCAGGCGTTACAGCGGGAGAGGAGCCGGAGCGTGACGATGAACGAACCCAAGGAAACGACCTTACACCAGCGCATCCTCAGCGATATCGAGGGTCGTATCGTCTCGGGCGAATGGCCGCCGGGCTACCGCATTCCGTTCGAGGTGGAGCTGACGAAGCAGTACGACTGCTCCCGCATGACGGTGAACAAGGCGCTGACCCAGCTGGTGAAGGCCGGTCTCATCGAGCGGCGCAAGAAGTCCGGCAGCTTCGTCATTCAGCCGCAGGCACAATCCGCGGTGCTCGAAATCCACGATATCAAGGCGGAAGTCCAGTCCCTCAATCTCGCCTATTCCTACAAGGTCGCAAAGCGTGTTCGCAGGAAGGCGCAGGCGCAGGATCGGCAGATGCTGGACCTGCAGCAGAATTCGAGTCTAATCGAGATCATCTGCACCCACTATGCCGGAGCACAGCCCTTCTGCCTGGAAAAGAGATTGATCAATCTTCAGACGGTGCCGGAGGCAGCCGGTGAAGCGTTCGACGAGACTGCGCCCGGCCCCTGGCTCCTGAGCCAGGTTCCCTGGAGCGCGGCCGAACACAAGATCTTTGCGATCGGCGTCGATGAAGAGGAAGGCGCCATGCTTTCCATCCCCGAGGCGACCGCGTGCCTCGTCGTCGAACGCCGTACGTGGAACAAATCAGGCCCGGTCACGCACGTGCGCTTCGTCTATCCCGGCAATCGCCACGCACTCTATGCCCGCTTCGCGCCGGAAGCGGTGAAATAGGCTTGATTTCTCAATGAAAAAGCGCCCGGTCACCTCGTATGGCCGGACGCCTGTTATTGCCGCCGCAATGGGTCGACAACTTCCCAATAGAAAGCGAATTTCCTGACGTCAACATCCCCAAAGCGGCGTATTGCGAAAGTCCACGCCTACGATCAAACGGTAGAGAATTACCCGTTGTCGGTTCGGCTCTTCGGAAACCAACCCAATACCGATCCTGCCTTGGCATTGGATACCGGCCCGCCATCATCGACGATATTGAAGGCACCGGTTGGGGCTCTCTGAACGGCGAGCAGGGCAGCACGGGCAGCATCTTCAACATGCAAGCTAATGGGCCCATTGGGTGCATCGGAGCCGGTTCCCGGCCCATAGAGCAGGCCGTATCGTAGCACCGTGCCTGCAATGCCAGGCGTTGTAAGCGTCAATGTCTCCAGCGTCCGGATCGCGACCGCGCTCTCCTGTAGCGGCGTCTCCTCGGTAAGCGGTGCTGCCCCCTGCTGGTAGACCCAGGCTATGCTCTGCGAAATCAGCCGCTCCGCCCGGGCTGCAACGGCGGCGTCGACAAGGTTTTTCGTCCCTACTTCGCGCAGCCGGGCATTTCGGACGCGCCCTTCTTCCATCAGCGCCGGGTCCAGGCCATGGGGAAGATCGGTCAGCTGATGGATAACGATACCAGGTTTTGTCTGACGCACAGCCTCGATCAGCGCTGCCGCATCGAAGACATCGACGACGACTGGTGTAGCGCCAGCTTGGCGGATGTCGTCCTGACGCTCCGGCTTGCGGGTCGTGCCATAGACGACAAAACCGGCGTCCACCAGCATGGGCAGAAGCTTGTATCCGATTACGCCGGTCGCTCCGGCGAGAAAAATAGTTCCAGCCATTGGAATTCCTCGAAAATCTATCACAGTTGAAAAAGGCGGTATCCCATACGATCATCGAAGAAGAACCGGGAAACGACAATTCGATTCTACGGGAAAAGACGCTTACGCTTCTTGCGCTTCCGGGATGAGCGGCGGCACCTGGATGACGACTGGTTTGTTCGCTCCGGATTCGATGAGCTCGAATACTTTCGTCAGCATGCCCGGCACATCCTGGCGCACCATCTCGATGCCGTTGCCGAGCAGGGTGACGAACGGGTCCCAGTCGAAGCAGCCGAGCACCAGGCTGCGGTCGTCGAGATGGCCGGAGCGGCGGATCCAGCGCATGACACCTTCGAGCGAGATCGTCGAATTGACGAACATGCCTTTGGGCAGGGCATTGCCGCCAAGGGCGCGTTCGTCCAGCGCCTTTTCGGCCTTTTCCGGCGCGTAGCCGCAGGCGAGGATGTTCTCTTCGTGCACGGCGACGTCAAGGTCGGCATGGGCTTTACGAAAACCGCGGATACGCTCGGCCGTGTTGTGGTCGCTGCCGCGGCCGCCGATGAAGAGCAGCGGCTCCATCTTGCCGAGCCTCTGCTCGCTATTCTTCAATATGCGGCGCGTCAGCTCGCGCGCGCCGGCGAAATTGTCCGAGATGACCGACGGGGCAAGGGCTCCGGGCAGATCGAGATTGAGGCTGCGCACCCCTGCGGCCGCGCACATTTCAGTGATCCGGTCGGGATCGGTCGCGCCAGTCGCGATCAGGCATTCCACCTGATAGGAGAGCATGGTGCGCGCCGCCTCGACCTCCAGCTGGGGGTCACGCCGCGTGCAGGTGATGATTGGGAAGAGGCCGCGCGCACGCGCCATGTCTTCGAAGGTTTCGACGATCGAGCCGAAATAGCGGTTATCGTATTTGGGCACGATCATGCCGATAATGTGGGACTTTTCGCGCCTGAGCAGGCTTGCCTGCATGTTCAGTGCATAACCCTGCTCCTCGGCGATCCGCATGATCTTTTCGGCAAGCTGAACACTGATCCTGCGCTTCTTCCAGTTGCCGTTGAGCACGGCGCTGACGGCGCTGGCAGACGTGCCGGCAAGCTCCGCCAGATCGTAAATCGTCGTCCTCTTCGCCTGCTTTACCTGATTCAAAATATCCTTCTCCGTTTGGCGATAACTTGACATCAATCGGCAGAAGTGGCAATTCTTGCTTCATCGATTGAGCAAGCTTGCGCAATCGATGATACAAGCCAACCGGAAAAGTTGGCACAGGGAGGTATTTCTAAGAAGCTGCGGAGAGATTGTGCTTTTGCAGGGGCGCTTTGCTCGTCGTTTTCATGGCGGCGAAGGCGGCGGCGAGCGGGCGAACCGTGGCGACTTCCAGCAATGCCTGGACCTGTCTTTCGATCACACCAAGGAGGAGAAAATGAATTATCGCAATTTGCTTATGGCGTCGGCGACCGTTTTCATGGGTCTTGCCGGTGCCGCCTCGGCTCAGGAAGCCGCGACAGTCGCTTTCCTGATGCCCGATCAGGCATCCACCCGCTATGAGCAGCACGATTTCCCGGGCTTCAAGGCCGAGATGGAAAAGCTTTGCCCGAAGTGCACGGTGATCTATCAGAACGCGAACGCCGATGCCTCGCTGCAGCAGCAGCAGTTCAACTCGGTGATCGCTCAGGGCGCCAAGGTGGTTGTTCTCGATCCGGTTGATTCCGCCGCGGCCGCGGGCCTCGTCGAGATTGCTCAGTCGCAGGACGTCAAGGTCATCGCCTATGACCGCCCGATCCCGGACAAGCCCGCTGACTACTATGTTTCCTTCGACAATGAAGGCATCGGCTATGCGATTGCCAAGTCGCTCGTCGAGCATCTGAAGGCTGCAGGCGTTGCCGATGGTGCGGGTGTCCTCGAAATCAACGGCTCGCCGACCGATGCGGCCGCCGGCCTGATCCGCGACGGCATCCATCGCGGCCTGAAGGAATCGGCCTACAAGACACTTGCCGAATATGACACGCCGGAATGGGCGCCGCCGAAGGCACAGGAATGGGCAGCCGGCCAGATCACCCGCTTCGGCGCCGACATCAAGGGCGTTGTCGCCGCCAACGACGGCACGGCCGGTGGTGCGATTGCCGCCTTCAAGGCCGCCGGCGTGAAGCCGGTCCCGCCGGTCACCGGCAATGACGCCACGATCGCAGCCCTTCAGCTCATCATTTCCGGCGACCAGTACAACACGATTTCCAAGCCGTCGGAAATCGTCGCAGCAGCTGCTGCCAACGTGGCGGTCAAGATGATCAAGGGCGAAAAGCCCGAGGCCAAGACGACCCTCTACAACACGCCATCGGAACTGTTCATTCCCGCCGTCGTTACGGCCGAGAACATCAAGGCTGAAATCTTCGACAAGAAGATCCAGACGCCCGAGCAGATCTGCACTGGCGAATATGCCGAAGGCTGCAAGAAGCTTGGCATCACCAACTAAACGCGCTTGAGTGAGATCCGGCCGCGCTTGCCGCGGCCGGATGACCCATGGCAGGAAAGGCAGCACCCATGAGCAGGGTCGTGAAGGATATGCCGGAGAAGGGTCAGACGATCCTCCGGTTGAGCAACATTTCCAAGCATTTCGGCGCGGTTTCGGCGCTGACCGATATCGAGCTGGAGGTAAAGGCCGGAGAGGTCGTGGCGCTGGTCGGCGATAACGGTGCCGGCAAGTCGACGCTCATCAAGGTTCTGGCGGGTGTGCATCAGCCCTCGTCCGGAACGATCGAATTCTGTGGCCAGAACGTTACGCTCGATAGTCCCGGCAAGGCTCTGGAACTCGGCATTGCCACCGTCTTCCAGGATTTGGCACTCTGCGAAAACCTCGACGTTGTGGCCAATCTCTTCCTCGGGCACGAACTTTCTCCCTGGGGCCTCGACGAGGTGGCGATGGAAGTGCGCGCCTGGACGCTGCTGAGGGAACTTGCCGCCCGCATTCCCTCCGTGCGCGAACCGATCGCTTCACTCTCCGGTGGCCAGCGCCAGACGGTTGCCATCGCCCGCTCGCTGCTGCTCGATCCGAAGATCATCATGCTCGACGAGCCGACCGCTGCACTCGGCGTTGCCCAGACCGCGGAAGTGCTGAACCTTATCGAGCGTGTGCGCGAACGCGGCCTCGGCGTCATTATCATCAGCCACAACATGGAAGATGTGCGCGCGGTTGCCGACCGCATCGTCGTGCTGCGCCTCGGTCGCAACAACGGTGTCTTCACGCCCGACTCTTCCAATCAGGATCTCGTCGCTGCGATTACCGGCGCCACTGAAAACGCTGTGTCCCGCCGGCTCGACCGCAAGACGGGCGCCACTCATGAAACCAGCGGGAGGCCCGCATGAGCCAGAAGATGTCAGAGACTATCAGCCAGCCGGCTGCCCTCGACCGCAGCGACGAACGCGTGCGCCACGACGATAATATCACCGGGATGGTCAAGGCCTTCTTCGACCGCGTGCGCTCAGGCGACCTTGGCATGCTGCCGGTATTTGTCGGTCTGATCGTCATTTCGACGGTCTTTTCGCTGCTCAATCCGGTCTTTCTCGCGCCGAACAATCTCGTCAACCTGCTCTTTGACTGCGCCACCGTCGGGGTGATCTCGCTCGGCATCGTCTGCGTCCTGATGCTCGGAGAAATCGACCTGTCTGTAGGCTCGATGAGTGGGCTTTCTTCCGCCATCCTCGGTGTGCTCTGGGTCAATATGGGCTGGCCGATTCCGCTTGCGATCCTGGTTGCGATCGTCGCCGGCATCGTCGTGGGCTCGCTCTATGCGGTGCTCTACAACAGGCTCGGCATGCCGAGCTTCGTGGCCACGCTTGCCGGCCTGCTCGCGCTGCTCGGCATGCAGCTTTATATCCTCGGGCCGACAGGCAGCATCAATCTGCCCTATGTCTCGCCGCTCGTCCGCTTCGGCCAGATTCTCGTCATGCCCGACTGGCTTTCCTATCTGCTGGCCTTGCTGCCGGGTGTCACCCTTGTCGTCAATGAAATGCGCAAGCGCCGACAACGTCAGGCATCGAACCTGTCCTCACCGCCGATCGGCGCGCTGGCGATCAAGGCGATCGTGCTGACGGCGGCTCTCGAATTTGCAGTCTACTATCTCAATCTCGGCCGTGGCGTGCCGTGGATGTTCGGTCTCTTCGTCGCCATCGCCGTAGTTCTCAATTATGCACTGACGCGAACCAAATGGGGACGCTCCATGTTTGCCGTCGGCGGCAATCGCGAAGCGGCGCGCCGCGCCGGCATCAATGTGCGCCGCATCTACTTGAGCGCCTTCGTGCTCTGCTCGACGCTTGCCACGATCGGCGGCATTCTTTCCGCTTCGCGGCTTGCCTCCTCCAGCCAGCAGGCCGGCACGGGGGACGTGAACCTCAACGCGATCGCGGCTGCGGTCATCGGCGGCACCAGCCTGTTCGGCGGCCGCGGCAGCGCTTATTCAGCCCTGCTCGGCATCATCGTCATCCAGGCGATCTCCAATGGGCTGACGCTTCTCAATCTCAGCTCGTCGCTTCGCTACATGATCACAGGTGCCGTTCTCGCGATCGCCGTCATCGTCGATTCGCTTGCCCGCCGGTCCCGTGTCAGCCACGGCCGCGCCTGATTACGCATTCTCAAGGAGTATTCGCATGACTGATCTCATGAAGGGCAAGGTTGCCGCCATTACCGGTGCAGCATCGGGTATCGGCCTGGAGTGCGCCCGTACGCTCCATGCCGAAGGCGCAACCGTCGTGCTCATCGACCGTGCCAAGGACAAGCTCGAAGCGCTCTGCAAGGAGATCGGCGCGGGCGCCCTGCCACTCGTCGTCGATCTTCTCGATGGTCCGCAGGTTTCCGGCATGCTGCCGCGCATTCTGGAATTGGCCGGCCGGCTCGACATCTTCCACGCCAATGCCGGCGCCTATATCGGCGGCCAGGTCGCCGAAGGCGATCCGGATGCCTGGGATCGAATGCTCAACCTCAACATCAATGCAGCCTTCCGCTCTGTTCACGCGGTACTGCCGCACATGATCGCCCAGAAGTCCGGCGACATTCTTTTCACGAGCTCGATTGCCGGCGTGGTGCCCGTTGTCTGGGAGCCGATCTATACGGCCTCGAAATTCGCCGTTCAGGCCTTTGTCCACTCGACCCGCCGTCAGGTTGCCCAACATGGCGTGCGCGTCGGCGCCGTGCTCCCGGGACCGGTGGTCACCGCTCTGCTCGACGACTGGCCGAAGGCCAAGATGGAAGAGGCGCTTGCCAATGGCAGCCTGATGCAGCCGAAGGAAGTGGCCGATGCCGTGCTCTTCATGCTGTCACGGCCGCGCAACGTGACGGTCCGAGATCTGGTCATCCTGCCGAACAGCGTCGACCTCTGAGGTAGAAAATCCGACCTCGGATTGTTCTAGAGCAATTCCAGCAAAAGCGTGTAGCGGTTTTGCGTCCGGAATTGCATGAAAACAAAGAGATAGAGCGTGCCTGTCATTCTAAAAAAACGGGCATGCTCTAGAACCTGAAACTGCCGATTTGAATCGAGAGATCATGAGCGACACTTCACACACGCCATTAGCGGGTGCCAAACATGTCATCGGTGTCGATGTCGGCACCGGCAGCGCCCGCGCGGGCCTGTTCGACCTTGAGGGCCGGATGCTTGCATCCGCCAAACGGGATATCACCCTGTTTTACGAAACCGGCTCGATCGTCGAGCAGTCGAGCACCGAGATCTGGACAGCGGTATGCGCTGCCGTCCGCGAGGTCGTCGCCGCAAGCGGCATCGATCCGGCCTCCGTGGCGGGTCTCGGTTTCGACGCAACCTGCTCACTCGTCGTGCTTGGCGATGGAGGCAAGCCGCTTCCCGTCGGCCCGTCCGAAGATCCGGACCGCAATATCATCGTCTGGATGGACCATCGCGCCGTCCCCCAGGCCGAGCGCATCAATACGCTTGGTCACGACGTGCTGCGTTATGTCGGGGGCCGTATCTCTCCCGAGATGGAAACGCCGAAGATCCTCTGGCTGAAGGAAAACCGCCCGCAGGTCTTTGATGCTGCCTGGCAATTTTTCGATCTCGCGGATTTCCTGACCTGGCGGGCGACCGGCGATCTGTCACGCTCCACCTGCACAGTCACCTGCAAATGGACCTATCTTGCCCACGAGAAGCGGTGGGATGCGTCCTACTTCCACCAGATCGGTCTCGGCGCACTCGCCGATGAAGGTTTTGCTCGTATTGGCCAGGCGATCGTCGAACCGGGTTCGGCGCTCGGCCAGGGCCTGACGGCGGCTGCGGCCGGGGAACTGGGCCTTGTCGAGGGAACGGCGGTTGCTGCCGGCCTGATCGATGCCCATGCGGGCGGGATCGGCACCGTCGGTATCGGGGCAGGTCCGCAGGCCAACCTCGGCTATGTCTTCGGCACTTCATCCTGCACCATGACCTCGACGTCAGAACCGGCCTTCGTGCCCGGCGTCTGGGGTCCCTATTATTCAGCGATGGTGCCGGGCATGTGGCTGAACGAGGGCGGCCAGAGCGCAGCGGGTGCCGCGATCGACCACCTGCTTTCCTTCCATCCGGCTGCAGCCGAGGCGAGGGAGCTATCGAAGCGCAATGGTATGCCGCTGCCGGTCCTGCTCGCCGACATGGCGGCCCGGAAGGCGGGCCACTCTTCTGACGCCGTCAAGCTCGCGACCGGTCTGCATGTGGTTCCGGAATTCCTTGGCAATCGCGCCCCCTTTGCTGATCCGCATGCCCGTGCCGTCGTCGCCGGGCTCGATATGGAAAGAGATCTCGACAGCCTGGTTTCGCTTTATGTTGCCGGGCTCTGCGGCATCGGTTATGGCCTCAGGCAGATCATCGACACGCAGGCCGATGCCGGGGTCACTGTCGATAATGTCGTCATCAGTGGCGGCGCCGGCCAGCATGATTTCGTGCGCCAGTTGCTTGCCGATGCGAGCGGCAAGCCGGTGGTCGCGACGAAGGCCGAAGAGCCCGTCCTACTTGGCGCGGCCATCCTCGGCGCGGTTGCCGGCGGACTGTTTGCGGACATGCGTGCGGCAATGACGAAACTCTCCACCGCTGACGAGACCTATCAACCGGCAGAAGGCGCAATCGCCGATCTCCATGCGAAGCGCTACGAGGGTTTCAGGCAACTCCAGGCGCTGACGCGGACGTTGCGGCAGTTCTGATAGCCGCGTCGTCCGGGTGGCTTACGGCCAGGCGGCAAAGGACGGGGCGATGCCTTTCTCCGATTGCGCGGCAATCCGGCGCCGGTAGGCGCCGGGCGGTTCGCCGACACGGCTCTTAAAAAAACGGCTGAAATAGGCGGGATCGCGAAAGCCGAGCCCGAAGCCGATTTGTTCGACGGATTGCTCCGATTGCCCGAGGCGGAGCTTTGCCTCGGCGATCTGCCGTTCATGGATCAGTTCCATCGGTCTTCGGCCGGTGCCGGCAATGCAGACCCGGTGCAGATGGTCATAGGTAATCCCCATGGCGCGCGCGATTTCGGCAATCGCCGGCTGCTCGCGGTAGCGCAGTTCGACGATCTGCCGGAAGCGCTGCAGCGTCGTTGCGCCGGTGCCCGACGTTTTGGTCGGGACCGAAGCACCGGAGGCTCGCCATATCAAAAGCAGCAGTACCGAAAAATAGGCGCCGACTATCGCGGCCCCTCCCGGAAGGTGGTCCTGCGTCTCCTGTGTCATCACCTCGAAGCCACGCCCGATATCGCCTGCATGTGTCCGGAGATTGTCGCCTCGTGCGACGGCGATGCGCTCGATCATGTCATGCAGTTGCGCGGCAGCCGGACTGTCATCGACCGTTCTCCAGACAAAGTCTTCGGCAGCCGAAAGCATTGCCCCCTCGCTGCCGGCAGCAAGAACGAATGTTCCCGATACCCGTCGCGGCAACCAGAGCGCGGCAGGTGCGGGAAGCTCAAGCTCCTCCTGGCCTTCGATGCACAATGTCGCCCGGCCGCGCGAGACGAAGAAGGCTTGATAGAAGGGGCGGTTGCCACGGGCGCCGAGGCTCCAGGTCTGGCTGCCGAGGCCGGCGGCAATCGTCGAAGCGGTGACCGACAGAGCCGGCATATCGAGCAATTTTTCAGCCATGAAGAGCCTCAGAGTTATATCCGGTCGCAGCGATATCCTTAGCCGGAAAATCATAGAAAAGTGCAACGAAATGCCAGAAAAATCCATTCAATTTCCCGGCCGATTGGTTCCTACTAAATGCTGAGGAGAGCCTGAAATTCAGGTGATAGGGGCGAGGAACTTCCATGAAAAAGATCGATCTCTTGGCGTGAGCGCCGGATTCGAATGAGTCCCGGCTATGCCGGAAACCAGCAGACATCATCGCGCCGATCCCTCTGCGAGGCAAACCGGACGCATATCTGAAAGGGAACGATATGGTTGACCTGATGCTTCTCATTGGCGGCCGCGCCCTGCCGGCTTCGAACGGCGCGACTTTCGAACGGTTGAACCCGATTACCGGGCAACCGGCAACCACGGCCGCAGCGGCAACGCTGGAAGATGCACATGCAGTTGCTGCGGTTGCAGCCGCAGCCTTTCCGGCCTGGTCGGCGCTTGCACCGACCGAACGCCGCAAGCGCCTTTCGAAAGCCGCAGATATCATGGATTCCCGCACCGGCGAATTCATCGCCGCCATGGCGGAGGAAACGGGGGCCACTGCCGGCTGGGCAGGCTTCAACGTTTACCTCGCCGCCAATATGCTGCGTGAAGCCGCCGCCATGTGCACCCAGATCACCGGCGAGGTCATTCCCTCCGACAAGCCTGGCCTGTTGGCGATGGGCGTGCGGCAGCCGGCTGGCGTCGTTCTCGGCATCGCGCCCTGGAATGCCCCTGTCATTCTCGGCGTGCGCGCTATCGCCCTGCCGCTCGCCTGCGGCAACACCGTCATCCTCAAGGCCTCGGAGCTTTGCCCGAAGACGCATCACCTGATCGGTGAGACATTACAGGAGGCGGGTCTTGGCGAGGGTGTCATCAACGTGCTCACCAATGCACCTGCCGATGCCGCGACGATCGTCGAAAAGATAATCGCCCATCCGGCGGTGCGCCGCATCAATTTCACCGGTTCAACCCGCGTCGGACGGATTATCGCCGAGGTCTGCGCCAGCCACCTGAAGCCCGTCTTGCTCGAGCTCGGGGGCAAGGCGCCTTTCGTCGTTCTCGATGACGCCGATATAGGCGAAGCTGTGAAAGCTGCCGCCTTCGGCGCATTCATGAACCAGGGTCAGATCTGCATGTCGACCGAAAGGATCGTAGTCGACGAGGCGGTGGCCGACAGCTTTGCCGATCAGTTTGCCAGCAAGGCCTCGACGCTCGTTGCCGGTGATCCGCGCCAGAGTAATTCACCGCTCGGCTCGATGATCGGCATTGAAGCGGTCAATCGAGTCAATGGCCTGATCGAGGATGCTGTCTCGAAGGGTGCCCGCCTGCTTGCCGGCGGGCGCGCGGTCGGGACGCTCATGGATGCGACTGTGCTCGACCATGTCACGCCGGCAATGCGGATCTACAGCGAGGAAAGCTTCGGCCCGGTTGCCTGCATGGTGCGGGTGCGCGGCCTTGATGAGGCGGTCCGTGTCGCCAACGATACCGAGTATGGCCTGTCCGCGGCCGTCTTTGGCCGGGACGCCGCCCGCGCGATGGAGGTCGCCCGGCGGATCGAAAGCGGCATCTGCCATGTCAACGGCCCCACGGTGCACGATGAGGCGCAGATGCCCTTTGGCGGCGTCAAGGCGTCTGGCTATGGCCGCTTCGGCGGGAAGGCCGGCATCAACGAATTTACCGATTTGCGATGGATCACGGTGGCGTCGCAGCCAGGACATTATCCGATCTGAGGATCGGATTTCGGGGGGCGGGTGAAGGGATGGCACTCGGGTTCCGCCTCACAGGCGGTGGCATACTGTCACGACCTCGGTACGCGGTATGTAACGGTATTCGACGATCATATCGCTGCAATCGAGACGGCGGCGCTCGACATAGTGCGTGCGAACGACGGGCCTGGAACGATGCTTCACGATAGGCGGCCGCTCATACCCTTGGATCATATCGGCAGACATGGCCGGAACCGTCGCACTCGTTATCGTGGCCAAAGATAAGAGCGATATCAGCAAGACGCGCATGCTGCCTCCCCCTGTCAAGAAAGTGCGGACGCAGCCTGTGCGTCCGCCCGAAAGTTTCAGCAAGGTTCAGTGCTTGGTGAGCTTCGCCTCTTCCGCAGCGGCGAGAAAATCCGCCCTTGCCGTTTCCATACTGACACGTCCTTCGACGGCGCCTTTGCAGGCATTGCTTGCCTTGACGAATTTTGCTCCCGTTCGCTGCGGCCACATGTCTTGAAGACAAATGAGCGCGTCGAACGGACCTCTGACAATTTGCGATCCCGCGTGACCGAACTTGATTTCGATTGGTTCACTCCATTGTGCGTTGGGCATTTTTCTCCTCCTGTCCCGGGCGCCACAACGTCGCAGACGAGATATTTGTTCCCGCTCTATCGAGCAGTTGGTTAACGGCGGCTTTTGTCGACCGGATGCCAAGCTGCAGTGCTTCAAAATGCCATCAGATATTTTCGTTTCGTGATGACCTAAGCAATCGATTTCGTTGCTTCGGAGCTGGGCGGCTTCCCAGCTAATCAGGGGAAAACTTTTCCTAAGAACTTTCCGCAATCAGGATCGTCTCTTGAAAGTATGTTCAGCCGCCGGAAACCGGCGGGCGCGCACATCGGCAGCGTAGTCTGCCGCCGCTGCAGAGACGCGTTTTCCGAGTTCGTCGTAACGTTTGACGAAACGTGGCGTAAAATCATTGAAGAGCCCGAGGATATCGTCGGAAACCAGGATCTGTCCGTCGCAGGCCGATGAGGCGCCGATGCCGATCGTCGGCACGGGCGTGGCGGCAGTCACTTCGCGCGCCAGGGACTCGACGGTCCCTTCGATCACGAAGGCGAATGCCCCGGATCCGCCGATGGCATGGGAGTCGCGCCGGATTTTCGCAGCCTCGTGTTCGCTGTGTCCGACCGAGCGGTAGCCGCCTGCGGTATGGACCAGCTGTGGCATCAGGCCGATATGGCCAAGGACGGGAATACCACGTGCCGTCAGAAAGCCGATGGTCGCAACCATTTCTTCGCCGCCCTCGAGCTTAACGGCATCGCAGCCCGTTTCCTGCAAGATGCGAACCGCGTTGCGAAATGCGACTTCCTTCGATTCCTGATAGGTCCCGAAAGGCATGTCGACGACGACGCAGGCACGGCTGACGCCGCGCATGACCGCCTTGCCGTGAGCGATCATCATGTCGAGCGTGACGCCGATCGTGGACTCCATGCCGTAGAGCACCATGCCCAAGGAGTCGCCGACCAGCAGAAGATCGCAATGTTCGTCGAGAAGGCGGGCGACAGGCGTCGTATAGGCCGTCAGGCAAACGATCGGCGCCGTTCCCTTCATGGCGGTGATGCTCGATGGCGTAAGACGTTTCTGAAATCCGGGTGTGCTCATCGCTCCGCTCCAATTCTTGCGCTGTCGCGGCCGCCGATCACTCTGTTGTCCAGAAGCCGCGTCGTACCGATCCGCACGAAGAGTGCAACGACCACAGGGTCCTTGATGGCGGCAACAGGATGCAGGGTCGACGCATCCCTGACGGCGACAATCTCCGGGTTGGCCAAGGGTTCCTGACCGAGGAACGCCTTCAGACAGTCTTCGAGTTCCCTGGGATCGCTGATGCCATCGGCAACCAGCCGTTCGGCCTCATCAAGCGTTTTTGGGACGATGACTGCCGCCTTTCGCTCTGCCTTGCTGAGATAGACATTGCGCGACGACAAGGCGAGACCATCCTCATCCCTGATTGTCGGAACCGCGATGATCTCCACCGGTATGGCCAGGTCGGCGACCATGCGCCTGATGACAACGACCTGCTGATAATCCTTTTCGCCGAAATAGGCTTTTTGAGGCTGTACGATGTTGAACAGCTTGCAGACGACGGTCGCCACGCCGGCAAAATGCCCTGGGCGCACCGCCCCTTCCAGCTCGTTGCCGATCTCCGGCACATCGACTGTCGTCAGCATCGGCTCTGGATACATGTCGTTGACAGCAGGCGCGAAAAGCATATTGACGCCTGCCTGCTTCAGCATCTGAGCGTCCCGTTCGAGATCGCGCGGATATTTGGCGAGATCTTCCGACGGCCCGAATTGAAGCGGGTTGACGAAAATCGAGGCCACCAGAATATCGTTTTGACACCGAGCGCGCGAGACCAGTTCCATGTGACCGGCATGCAGGTAGCCCATGGTCGGCACAAAGCCCACCGTCCGGTCGTGTCGCCTCAACGCATCGAGCGCCGAGCGCAACTCGCCAATTTTGGAAAATATTCGCACTGCTTCCTCCACTTCGCGGTCATGCAGATTGCTATTATCGTCTTTGGGTCAACGGTGCGTCAGGAATAATATCGATTAGCTATCCCGCAGATGATGCTTTCCCTTCAGTCGCTCAAAGCCACTTGATCCGCCTGAGGATCATCAGCGTCGCAATCGATGTGATCGCGACGAAGGCAACGATGATAATGAAAGCCCAGGTATCGTTGACACCGGGGATTCCGCCGACATTCATGCCGAACAGGCCGGCCACCACGCTCGGCGGCAACAGCAGCGCTGCGAGCGCCGCGAGGCGGTTGGAATTGCGGGCGATCCGCTCGCTGATGACAGTGGACAGGTCGTCATGAAGAATGCTGGTGCGGTCGCGGATGGCGTCGAGATATTCGATGAACCGCATCAGCTTGTCGATCACCTCACGGAAGCGCAGCTTGTCGCGCTCCTTCAGCCAGGGGGCGTCGTCATGTTCGATGCGGTTCAAGGCGTCGCGCTGGGGAGCCAGATAGCGGCGAAGCTGCACGGAGCGGCGGCGTAGCTGCTTCAGTCGCTCGCGCACTTCGCTGGCTTCGCCATGAAAGATCAGCTCGTCGAGCTCGTCGACCTCTTCGTCCATCGTGTCGAGCACCGGCTCGAGGTCGCGTACCAGTTTTTCGCTGACAAGGGCGAGAAGTTCACCTGTTTGTCTCGGGCCTTTGCCTTTGTCCAGGGCGAGGCGGATATCGCGCAAGGCGGTTATGTAATGGCCGCTGTCGCGCAGGGTCACCAGCCTGCGTTCGTCGGCCCATATATGAAGGGGGACGAGGTCAATTTCCTCCGATCCGGCTTTTGCCTCTTCCGGCGGTGCGGCGCAGACACTGCGAAGAATGATAAGCAGCCCGTCATCGATGTTCTCGACACGCGGGCGCGATTCCTCCTGCAGCAAAGCGTCGGCGACCAGCGGGTCGAAGCCGCCTCTGGTTGTCACCCATTCCGCCGCGGCCGGATGATCGCGCTCCAAATGCAGCCAGATGATACCGTCTTCAGGAGTCCACCGACGTGCCGTTTCCATATCAAGTGTCCGACAGCCGCCGCTTCCGTCCAGAAGTACGGCAAAACGCAGGCCCGGCTCCAAGCCGTAATTTGCAACAGTCGTGACCTGTTCGCCCATCAAAAACCTCCACCCGACAAAGTCCACCTCCCGCATGCCCATATCAAGAGCTTAGCGAGTCGCCGCCGGGCGGCAAGACGATCAATCATCGGTGCCGTGGGACCAAAATTGAAAGCACATTAAAATCTGGGGATGGTCTGATCGGTATGCTCTCTCGACAATCCGAAATGGCGGTCAGCGCGTTTGATGGACCTCTTCAGGGCGGGCTTCCTGCCAACCCATGGCGCCGCATGCTGCTCGAGGGGCGATCTCCATCAATTTCTCGCCGAGAGCGGCGTGGCGGAGCCGGCAGGCCGTTCTTGGCGCGAGCCCCCACCGCCTGCGTCATATTGTGCGACCGATTGACTTGCACCCGCGAAAGACTAAGCTTTAATCATCGCTAACATACCCCGCGCGGCAATAGCAGTGGGGGGTATGAGTGGCTGGGCGACCTTGAGGAGGATGAGGTTTGCCGTGAACTACCGTGCTGTACTGCTGATCGGCGCCTTCATCATCACCCTTTCTCCCGGCAACGTCGGGGCGCAGGAGGGTGACCCCACTGCGGGCGCCACCGTTTTCAAGAAATGTGCGACCTGTCATGTCGCCGAATCCGATACGAACAAGGTCGGACCGTCACTGAACAAGCTGTTCGGCCGGAAGGCCGGGACGCATCCAGATTTTGCCTATTCGCCTGCGATGAAGGCGGCCGGTGACGGCGGTCTTGTCTGGGATGAGGCAACGCTGCGCGACTATCTGCACAATCCGAAAGTGAAGGTGAAGGGCACGAAGATGACCTTTGTCGGTCTGAAGGACGATCAGGAAATCACAGATCTCATCGCCTATCTCAAGCAATATTCCAAATGACGGCACTACCCCAAACGGCGGACCGCGGCGGCGGTCCATGCCTAAACTGCGGTAATTGCCGGTATTTTCTATCTGTGCGATAATAAATACGGACTTTTGCGGAATACGGTTTCACGGTCAACTGCTCGGGAGGAGCGGACATGGCTGTCGTGCTGATCCTTGTCCTGATAATCGTCGGCTCGGTGCTGTTTCACGTGCTGAGTCCATGGTGGTGGACGCCGATCGCGTCCAACTGGACCTATATAGACAGCACGCTCGTCATCACCTTCTGGATCACCGGCATCGTCTTCGTTGCAGTGATTTCCTTCATGGCATACTGCGTCTTTCGCTTTCGGCACAGGCCGGGGAACCGGGCGCATTACGAGCCCGAGAACCGAAGGCTGGAAGTGCTGCTTGCCTCCGGAACGGCCGTCGGCGTCGCGGCGATGCTGGCGCCCGGTCTCATCGTTTGGAAACAGTTCATCACCGTGCCTGCCGATGCCGCATCGGTGGAGGTCGTCAGCCAGCAATGGCAGTGGAGCTTCCGTCTGCCGGGTGCTGACGGAAAGCTTGGTCGCGCCGAGACGCGCGACGTAACTCCCGAAAATCCGCTTGGCCTCGACAAGAACGACGCAAACGGCCTGGACGACGTCATCATCGAGGGCGGCGAGCTGCATCTGCCGGTCGGCAAGCCGGTGCACATATTGCTGCGCTCCGTCGATGTGCTTCATGATTTCTACGTGCCGGAATTCCGCGCCAAGATGGACATGATTCCCGGGATGGTTACCTATTTCTGGCTGACACCGACACGGACGGGGACGTTCGAGATTCTCTGTGCAGAGCTCTGCGGTCTCGGCCATCCGCAAATGCGCGGCACCGTCGTGGTCGACAACGACGCGGACTATCAGACCTGGCTCGGGCAGCAGCAGACATTCACCCAGCTTACAGCGTCATCGGCAGCGGCGCCGCAGGCGAACTAAAAGAGGGCGGAACGCCGCGTCGAGAAAGGGAGGAGATATCATGGTCGAGATTCCATCCGATAGCGGGGCCGTCATCCCGGCCGCCGAGGTCGAGGATGTCGAGCTTTATCATCCGAAAAGCTGGTGGACGAAATATGTGTTCAGCCAGGACGCCAAGGTCATCGCCGTGCAATATGCGCTCACTGCCATCTCTATCGGGCTGGTGGCGCTGGTGCTCTCCTGGCTGATGCGGCTGCAGCTTGCCTTTCCCGGCTATTTCGCCTTCATCGATGCCGATCACTACTATCAGTTCATCACCATGCACGGCATGATCATGGTGATCTATCTGCTGACCGCGCTGTTCCTCGGCGGCTTCGGCAACTACCTTATTCCGCTGATGGTCGGCGCGCGCGACATGGTGTTCCCCTACGCGAACATGTTGAGCTACTGGATCTATCTGCTTGCGGTGCTGATCCTGGTCGCCGGCTTTTTTGCCCCCGGCGGCCCGACGGGCGCCGGCTGGACGCTTTATCCGCCACAGGCCGTTCTCTCCGGTACACCCGGCGGCAAGGACTGGGGCATCCTGCTGATGCTCACCTCGCTGATCGTCTTCATCATCGGTTTCACCATGGGCGGTCTGAACTATGTCGTGACTGTGCTGCAGGGACGGGCGCGCGGCATGACGTTGATGCGCATGCCGCTGACCGTCTGGGGCATCTTCACCGCGACAGTGATGGCGCTGCTTGCCTTTCCCGCTCTTTTCGTCGCCTGCGTGATGATGTTGTTCGACCGCGTGCTCGGCACCAGCTTCTTCATGCCCGCCATCGTCGAAATGGGTGAGCAGCTGCAACATGGTGGCGGCAGCCCGATCATGTTCCAGCACCTGTTCTGGTTCTTCGGGCATCCGGAGGTCTATATCGTTGCACTTCCGGCCTTCGGCATCGTTTCGGACCTGATCAGCACGCATGCGCGCAAGAATATCTTCGGCTACCGCATGATGGTCTGGGCGATCGTCATCATCGGCGCACTGAGCTTCGTCGTCTGGGCCCACCACATGTATGTCAGCGGCATGAATCCGGCCTTCGGCTTCTTCTTTGCCACCACGACGCTCATCATTGCCATTCCAACGGCGATCAAGGTCTACAACTGGGTGCTGACGCTCTGGCGCGGCGACATCCACCTGACGCTGCCCATGCTCTTCGCACTCGCCTTCATCGTCACCTTCGTCAATGGCGGCCTGACCGGTCTCTTCCTCGGCAATGTCGTCGTCGACGTGCCGCTGTCGGATACGATGTTCGTCGTGGCGCATTTCCACATGGTCATGGGCGTAGCACCGATTCTCGTCATCTTCGGTGCGATCTACCATTGGTATCCGAAGGTGACTGGCCGCATGCTGGACGAGACGCTTGGCCGGATCCACTTCTGGATCACCTTCCTCGGCACCTATGCGATCTTCTTTCCGATGCACTATCTCGGCCTGCTCGGGGTGCCGCGTCGTTATTACGAACTCGGAGAGACGGCGTTCGTTCCGCCTTCGGCCCATACGCTGAACATCTTCATAACAGTCATGGCGCTGATCGTCGGGGCCGCACAAATGGTCTTCCTCTTCAATCTCGCCTGGAGCCTTCGGCGGGGCAGGGAAGCAGGCGGCAATCCATGGCGCGCAACGACGCTCGAATGGCAGACGCCGCAGACGCCGCCCGCGCACGGCAATTGGGGCAAGGACCTGCCCGTTGTCTACCGTTGGGCCTATGACTACAGCGTGCCAGGCGCGGCCGAGGATTTCATTCCGCAGACGGTGCCGGCAAACGACGGCGTCACACGGGAGGTTGTCTCATGAACGTGATGCTGATCTTCCTTGCTGCTATCGGCGCCATCATCATTTGGTATCTGGCTGGACAGCGGCTGACTTCGAAGCCCTGGCTCGAAACCGGGTCGGTGATGCTGCCGGCTCACGAGGGCACCGATCGAGAGCCAGTACCGGCGGTGAAAATCGGGCTCTTCATATTTCTGGGTGTCGTCGGCGCGCTGTTCAGCCTTGCCATCAGCGCCTATTTCATGCGCATGGCGTCGGCCGACTGGTGGGGAATGCCAGTTCCCCGACTGCTCTGGATAAACACTGCAGTACTTGCCCTGAGCAGCGCTGCGCTGCAATGGGCGAAAGATGAAGCACGGCATGGTCGCATGGATGCCCTGCGGCCGGCGCTTGTTAGTGCATTTGCCCTTGCCATGTTTTTTCTCGTCGGACAGATCCAGGCATGGCGGGAGCTGACGGCGGCGGGCTACGTGCTTGCCGACAATCCCGCCAACAGTTTCTTCTATATGCTGACCGGTCTGCACGGGCTGCATATTCTCGGCGGGCTTGCCGTCCTCGCGCACACGACGGTCCGGGCATTCGCGGCCGAAATCGCGCCGGAGAGGCTGCGGCTCAGCGTCGAGCTTTCCGCCATCTATTCGCATTTCATGCTCGTCGTCTGGCTTGTGCTCTTTGCGCTCTTTGCCGGTTGGGCGAATGATTTCGTCGATCTCTGCCGCACTTTGCTGAACTAAGGGGCTAACCAGGGGACTGAATTAGGAGATTGTAGATGACGCGGATCATGCAGACACATGGCGAGACCGACCTCAAGCCGGGCCTGCGCGGTGTTGCCGCCGATTTCAGCTCGGATCAGCGCGCCTTCAAGTCAGCCTCCTGGGGCAAGGCGATGATGTGGATCTTTCTTTTGAGCGACACCTTCGTCTTCGGCTGCTTCCTGATCGCCTACATGACTGCCCGCATGTCGACCCCCGTCCTATGGCCCAATCCGAGCGAGGTCTTCGCGCTGCACATCGGTGGCCAGGACATTCCGCTGATCCTGATCGCGATCATGACCTTCGTGCTGATCTCCAGCAGCGGCACCATGGCGATGGCGGTCAATTTCGGCTATCGCCGCGAGCGCTACAAGACCGCGACGCTGATGCTGCTGACAGCGCTTCTGGGTGCAACCTTCGTCAGCATGCAGGCCTTTGAATGGACGAAGCTGATCACCGAAGGCGTACGCCCCTGGGAGAATCCGTGGGGGGCGGCACAATTCGGTTCGTCCTTCTTCATGATTACCGGCTTTCACGGCACTCATGTCACCATCGGCGTCATCTTTCTCCTGATCATCGCCCGTAAGGTCTGGCGGGGCGATTTCGACGAGGGACGGCGCGGCTTCTTCACCAGTCGCAGAGGCCGCTATGAGGCTGTCGAGATCATGGGGCTTTACTGGCACTTCGTCGATCTAGTCTGGGTCTTCATCTTCGCATTTTTCTATTTGTGGTGAGGTGGTCATGAGCGAGACAACGGCGCACGCACAAACCCAAACGGCGCATGCCCAGGCGCATCCCGGACAGCAGCACCCGATCCGGCTCTATCTCCTCGTCTGGGGCCTGCTCTTCGTGCTCAGTACCGCGTCCTACATGGTCGACTATCTCGGCATCCAGGGCTATCTCCGATGGGCGCTGATCATTGTGTTCATGATGCTGAAGGCCGGGCTGATCGTCGCCGTCTTCATGCACATGGCCTGGGAGCGGCTGGCACTGGTCTACGCCATCCTGCTGCCACCGCTGCTGGTGCTGGTTTTCGTCGCGCTGATGGTATCGGAATCGCACTATACGATCTTCACCAGGCTCGCCTTCTTTGGTGCAACGCAGTAGAGATACTGGTCGTTGGGGAAGGATCGTATGGCTGAGGTTTTGTTGTTCCATCACGCGCAGGGGCTGACGCGAGGTCTGCGCGCGTTCGCCGATGACCTGCGTGCAAAGAACCACATCGTTCATACGCCTGATCTCTTCGAGGGGCGCACGTTCTCAAGCATTGACGAGGGGCTCGCCTACATTGGTGAGATCGGATTTGACGCGATGAGGGAGCGTGGCGTCCGCATCGCCGACGAACTGCCGCCCGAGCTTGTCTACGCCGGGTTCTCATTCGGAGTGTTGCCGGCGCAAGAGCTGGCGCAGACGCGATCTGGAGCGCGCGGGGCTTTGCTCTTCTACTCCTGCCTGCCGATCAGTGGCGAGTGGGCCTTCGGACCCTGGCCGGACGACGTTCCGGTTCAGATTCATGGTATGGACAACGACCCGATCTTCGTCGGCGAGGGTGATATCGAGGCCGCTCGTGAGATCGTGGAGAAGGTCAGGGATGCGGAGCTTTTCCTGTATCCCGGCGATCAGCATTACTTCGCAGACAGCTCGCTGCCGTCCTATGACGCGGATGCGGCTGGGTTGCTGACCACTCGCGTGCTTGATTTCTTGGATCGCACGACATCTCCCTGATAAGGAATGCTCCCCGGGCAATTCATAGAGCGTTGGCCGCTGCCGGCTCAGGTTCCACGACCTTGCGATAGAGATGCCAGGTGGCATGTCCAAGCACAGGGATGACGATAGCCAGACCGGCGAAGAACAGGGCAAAGCCGGCGACGAGGAGCGCCGTCACGATCAGGCCCCAGAGCACCATTTCGACAGGATTGCAGACCACGGCCCTCATCGACGTAAATATCGCCGCCGCTGCGCCCGCATCGCGATCGAGAAGAAGGGGAAAGGCGATGACCGTGGTGCACAACACGACGAGAGCAAAGATGAAACCGACGGCATTGCCATAGAGGATTAATCGCCAACCTCGATCGGTGGTGAAGACCTCATTGAAGAAGCTTAGCAACGATTCCGGCCGCTCGGGCCCGAACAGGCTTAAATAGAGTTCCCTTGCCGAGAAAAGCCACCCCACGAAAATCGCGACCAGCATGATGCTGATAACAAGAATGGCCGGCATCGCCGGGGAACGCCAGACCGCAAGCGCATGCAGCCAGGACGTGTCAAGACCGAGTTCCCGCCTGCGGCTGATTTCATAGAGACCGAGTGCGGCGACCGGACCGAGGAGGGCAAAGCCCGACATCAGGGGAAAAAGCAGCGGCAGCATGTTGGCGCCGGATGTCCACCGCGCGATCAGGAGTCCCGCAACTGGATAGATCAGGCAAAGAAAGACATAGTGCGACGGCTTGTCCCAAAAATCAGCCAGCCCCTGCTGCAGGGCCGCGACGACATCGGCCGCGCCGATGCGCCGCACGTTCGGATAGGCCGCGTTAGCGTCAGCACCCGTAATCACATGAAAATGGGCCATAAAATGTGTCATGACAGTTCCCCCGATCTCGCCGCCGACAGCAACGATCAGAATGGACGCCGGCGAACAACCGGGCCATGGGACCAAGAGCTGCACGCAAAATAAGTATACGCTTACCAGTGAAGCCTGACCAGCGGCCCGCTGGCAGCCGGTGGACGGAAATGCTCGCTCGCAGGATGCCTGCGTCTCTTGACGTCAAACACTGTCTGCCGATTTGCGCCAGGTCGAAGTGCGACGCACTCTAGACGAAATCATCGAGTGAAATCGTAATCGGTCAGACAAGCATCGCGTCCAACGCAGCAGAATCTCTTACTGCCGTTTCTCACTTATCCGTCGGTTTTGAATCCACTCGAAAGCTCGGGTTTGGCATTTGCGAATTCTCCCATCTATTTTTAGGGCATTTTGCTTCCCACGCCGCGCATATGGCTGGTTTTCCCTGATTTTCAATGGCTTAGGCATTCTGTTTCATAAACTAAATCTGATTTTTTGATACAAAACAAAATACTTGATTAAAAAAATTTCCCAGAATAGCTTCTCGAAAAATCAAATTCAATAAACGAGGAACATCCATGCGAGCTAAGGCGACCCTGAACAGGGAATTCACTATCTCGAACGTCGATAAGCGTGTCTATGGCTCCTTCCTGGAGCATATGGGCCGTGCCGTTTACACCGGTATTTATGAGCCGGGTCACGAAAAAGCTGATAAGGACGGTTTCCGTACCGATGTTCTTGATATGGTGCGCGATCTCGATATGCCGATCGTACGCTATCCGGGCGGCAACTTCGTCTCGGCCTATCATTGGGAAGATGGCATCGGTCCGCGCGACCAGCGCCCGACGCGCCTTGATCTTGCCTGGCGGACCCGCGAGACCAACCAGATGGGCGTCAACGAATTTGCCGACTGGTCGAAGCTCGCCAAGACCGAAATGATGCTCGCCATGAACCTCGGTTCGCGCGGCTTGAACGATGCCCGTAATTTCCTCGAATATTGCAATCATCCGGGCGGCACCTATTGGAGCGACCTGCGCGCCAAGCACGGATACAAGGACCCGCACAACGTCCGCATCTGGTGCCTTGGCAATGAGATGGACGGCCCCTGGCAGGTCGGTCACAAGACAGCGACGGAATACGGTCTGCTGGCCAATGAAGTCAGCAAGGCCTTCAAATATTTCGACAAAACGCTCGAAACCGTGGTCTGCGGCTCGTCGAACGACAAGATGAAGACCTATCCCGAATGGGAAGCGCAGGTTCTCGATGCGAGCTACGACAGCGTCGACTATATCTCGCTGCACAAATATTTCGGCAACGAGGAAAACGATACGCTGAACTACTATGCCAAGGCGATCGAGCTCGACCGCTACATCGTCACGATCGGCGGCGTCATCGACTACATCAAGGCGAAGAAACGCTCCAAGCGCGACGTGAAGATCTGTTTCGACGAATGGAACGTCTGGTATCACGACCGCAAGGAAGACGATCAGCGCTACAAGAACTGGGATTGGCCGGAAGCACCGCCGCTGCTCGAAGAGCTCTACAATCTCGAGGACGCGATCTTTGTCGCCTCGCTGCTCAATGTCTTCATCCGCCGCTCCGACCGTGTGAAGATCGCCTGCATGGCGCAGCTCGTCAACGTCATCGCGCCGATCCTGACCAAGGCGGGCGGTCCAGCCTGGCGCCAGTCGATCTACTACCCGCTGCAGTTCGCGTCGAAATACGGCCGTGGCACGGCACTGACAGTATCCTCGTCAGGCCCGACCTATGATTGCGAAGTGGCGCAGGATGTTCCCTACCTCGATCTTTCGGCCGTGCTGCACGAAGACGGCAAGAGCATTGCGCTCTTTGCGATCAACCGCAGCCTCGATGAAGCGCTCGATCTCGACGTCGATCTGCAGGGCTTCAAGGGCGTCAAGGTCGTTCAGCATCATACGATGGTCGGCGAGGACCTGAAGGCGCGTAACTCCGTTGAGGATCAGAACCGTATCGTGCCGAAGGCAGGATCCAGCCTGCAGGTCACCGACGAAGGCAGGCTGACCGGATCGCTGCCGGCGAAATCCTACCATTTCATCCTGCTGTCAGTCGCTTCGGCGTGAGTTGATTGCCATCGGGGCAGCGGAGGAGGCTGCCCCGTTTGGAGTGCCAATCGGGAGGATATATGTCTGGGATAAAACTGACTGATGTCAGGAAGTCGTTCGGCTCCTTTGCCGTCATTCACGGCGTCGATATCGAGATCGAACAGGGCGAATTCGCGGTTTTCGTCGGCCCCTCCGGCTGCGGAAAGTCGACGCTGCTGCGAATGATTGCCGGGCTTGAGGAAACGAGCGGCGGCCAGATCAGGATTGAGAATGAAGACGTGACCCACAGGGAAGCGTCGAAGCGTGGCGTTGCCATGGTCTTCCAATCCTATGCGCTTTATCCGCATCTTTCGGTTTTCGAAAACATGGCCTTTAGCCTGTCGATCGCCAAACGGCCGAAGGCGGAGATTCAGGAGAAAGTGAAGGCGGCTGCCGATATTCTTCGCCTGACAGATTATCTCCAGCACAAGCCGAGCCAGCTCTCGGGCGGCCAGCGCCAGCGTGTGGCGATCGGCCGTGCTATCGTGCGCGAACCGCGGGTTTTCCTGTTCGATGAGCCGCTCTCCAACCTCGACGCCGAATTGCGCGTGAAGATGCGCATGGAAATCGCCCGGTTGCATCGGCAGATCGGCGCCACCATGGTCTATGTCACCCATGATCAGGTCGAGGCGATGACGCTCGCTGACAAGATCGTCGTCTTGAAGGAGGGCGTTGTCCAGCAGGTCGGCGCACCCTTGGAACTTTACCGCAATCCGCAGAACATGTTCGTCGCCGGCTTTATCGGTTCGCCGGGCATGAATTTTCTGAAGGGCAAGGTCGTGGCCACCGGTCAAGCATCGGCGCGTGTCGAGCTCGATGACGCGCCGGGGCAGACCTTCGACCTGCCGACACGCAGTCCGGTCGCAGAAGGTTCAGCCATCAATGTCGGCGTGCGGCCCGAGCATATCGGCCTCGGCGCCTCAAATGGCGGCCTGACGCTGCCCGTCACGGCCGAATTCACCGAGGAGCTTGGCGGTACCGGATATCTTCATGTGCTGACCGAAACCAATGCGGAGATGACGGTCGAGTGCCGCGAAAGCAGGCCTCAACCGAAGGAGAAGATCAGCCTCTCACTGAGAGTGCCTGAAATGCTGGCTTTCGACGCCGAAGGCAGAAGGCTCAGCTGATTGAACGGAAGTCGGATCGGATCCGGAGACTGGAAAGGAATGCAGGAGATCTGACGCGCACCTTTGGAGGAGGTTCGCGACAAGAGAGGCCCCGTACCGCGGGGTGACCGTAACCCATGATTTAGAGGAGGAACAAACGTGAGAAAGCTTCTAAAACTCGCCGTCTCGGCAGCCATCGCATTGCTGCCCTCGGCGGCCGCATTCGCGCAGACGGACATTACTTGGTGGGACTTCTTGAGCGGTGGCGACGGCGTTCGCATGAAGGCGCTGATCAAGGAATTCAACGACACGCATCCCGACATCAAGATCAATGCCACGACGCTGGAATGGGGCGTGCCCTTCTATACCAAGGTGCAGACGTCAGCCGCCGTCGGCCAGCAGCCAGACATCATGACCTATCACATGTCGCGCTATCCGCTGGCCGTGCCGACCGGCATCCTGCGCCCCTTTACCGATGAAGAGCTGGCATCGGCCGGCATCAAGAAGGAAAATTATGTCGATGCCGCCTGGAAGCAGGCGACGTTCGACAACAAAGTCTATGGCATTCCCTTCGACGTGCATTCGATCGTTCTCTATTACAACAAGAACATCCTGAAGGAAGCCGGCCTGCTCGGTGATGATGGCCTGCCGAAAGGCCTCGACGGTCTCGACAATTTCAACGCCGCGCTCGACAAGATCAAGGCGACGGGCAAGGTCGAATATCCGCTGTCACTGCATACGGATGAAGGCGGTTCCATGTGGCGCGTCTTCTATACGCTGCTCTCCCAGCAAGGCGCCAAGTTCATCGACGGCGACCAAATCCTGCCGGGCGATGCCGGGGTCAAGGCGCTGAAGACGATGGCGAACTGGGTCTCCGGAGGGTATTCGCCGAAGCTGATTTCCTATGAAGCTTCGATTGCGCTCTTCACCTCCGGCAAGGCAGCGTTCCACATCAACGGGGTCTGGGAAGTACCGACGATGACCGACCTCGCCAAGAAGGGCGAACTCGGCTTCGAATGGGGCGCCATCGAAATCCCGAACCTGATGGGCACGCAGGCCACCTGGGCGGACTCGCATTCCTTCGCCGTTCCGAACAGCGAGAGCAAGCCGATTACGCCCGAAAAGCTGAAAGCCGTGCTGCAGATCATCGCGTGGATGAACGAGCACTCGATCTCCTGGGCAAGCGCCGGCCATATCCCTGCTTTCAAGCCGGTGACGGAGAGCAAGGAATTCAAGGAAATGCAGCCGAACGCCACTTATGCAAAGCTTGCCAATACCGCCGTCTTCGATCCGGTTTCCAAGCTCGCAGGTGTTGCCGGCCCGATCTACGAAGCAACCCAGAACTTCGTGGTTCCGGCACTCAACGGTCAGCTCGATCCGGAAGATGCGATCGACCAGATGCGCGAAGAGCTGGAAAGCCAGAAGTAAGGAGACCCTGGCCGGAGCCCGCCTCCGGCCAGTCTTTCGTCCAGGGAGATGATCTGTGGTCAACACTGAAAAGCGACGCAAGACGCTGACGGCGATCGTCATGATCGCGCCGTTCCTGATCGCCTATGCGATCGTCTTTGCCTATCCGGTCTACAAGATGTTCGCCTTGAGCTTTACCGACGCGCCGCTCGTCGGCGAAGGCCAGTGGGTGGGCTTCGACAATTACGTGAAGCTCTTCCACCAGAAGCTCTTTTATACCTCGGTCTGGAACACCGGCTATTTTGTCGTGCTGACGGTCATCCCGAATACGCTGATCGGCCTCGGACTGGCGCTGATGGTTGTTCGCTTGAAAGGCTGGGTGCAGAGCGTTGTACTCGTGCTCTTCTTCATCCCTTATATTCTTCCTGTTTCGGTCGTCACCCAGATCTGGAAATGGGTCCTCGACCAGCAATTCGGCATTGCGCAATTCGTCATCGAAGCCTTCACAGGCGCGCGCATCAGTGTCTTCCGCGACCCGATCTGGGCCATGCCGATGGTGGCGCTCGTGACCGTCTGGTGGACCAACGGCTTCAACCTGCTGCTCTTCATCGCGGGTCTGCGCAACATTCCCAACGACTATTACGAGGCGGCCATGCTCGATGGCGCGACCCGCTGGCAGTGCTTCAAGCGCATTACCTGGCCGCTGATCTGGCCAGTGACCGCGCTGGTGCTGACATTGCAGTTGATCCTGCAGCTCAAGATCTTCGACCAGGTCTATCTGCTAACCGAGGGCGGGCCGTTCAACTCCACCTACGTGCTCTTGCAGCTGGTCTATCGCGAAGCTTTCCGGTCGAACCATGGCGGGCTCGGCTCCGCGGTCGCGGTGATCCTGTTTCTGATCATCGTCGTTGTCTCGGTGCTGCAATATCAGCTTTTGCGTGTGAGGGAGCGCTGAGATGCCCGGCAAGACAATCGGCAATGCGCTGCTGCTCATCCTTACGCTGGTGATCGCCTGCACCTGGGCCTTCCCGATCTATTGGGCGATCGTCACATCCATCAAGCCGGAACAGGATGTCGTCAATAAGACTACCCTCGTTCCCGACGTCCTGAACTTTTCGGGCTATTATTATGCGCTGTTCGAGACGAAGCTTTCGACGTGGTATCTAAATTCCATCGTCACATCGGTGACGGTGACGGTGGTCGTCATCCTGATCAGCGTCATGTGCGCTTACGCGCTGTCGCAGATCGTCTTTCCCGGCCGCAGGCTTCTCTACGGCATCATCCTGGCTAGCTTCATGGTGCCTTCACAGGCACTGGTGATTTCGCAATTCGTGCTGATGCACAAGCTGAACCTGATCAACACCTGGGGCGGCATTATCCTGCCGCAGCTGATCGTTCCCGTTGTCGTCATCGTCTATAAGCAGTTCTTCGATTCCGTACCGAAAGAGCTGCGCGAAGCGGCCAAGCTCGATGGCTGCGGCGAGTTCCAGATCCTGTTCAAGCTTTATCTGCCGCTGAATTGGGGGATTACCACGGCACTCGCTATCATCACCTACATCATGGCCTGGAACGCCTTCCTGTGGCCGTTCCTCGTCACCAGTTCCGACGACATGATGACGATTACCGTCGGCATTACCCAGACGAGAGATGCGTTCGGCGTCAAATATGCGCGCGATATGGCCGTCGCCATCCTCGCCGCTATGCCGGTCGCTCTTGCCTATTTGCTGTTCCAGAAGCGTGTGACGCAGGCCCTGATGCTGTCATCGGGCATCAAGGGATAAATGCATGGGAAACTGCTTCCGGGCCGAGGTGAGAAGGCCCAGCCGGTCCGCGACAGCTCTCCCGAGGCGCGGACCGGCGCTCATGAAAAAGAGCGGCGACATGGGACATGACGCCGTGATATCAGCTGAAACCGACCAGAAAGACTGGAGAACCAGTATCAAGGCATGGAGACGAAACTTCTAACCGTCGATCCGATGCGGGACGTTGACGTCGTCCAGGCTCTCGGCTCCCCGACGCGTATCGAAATCCTCAACCTGCTGCGCCAGAAGGGGCCGCTGAATGTCAATGACATCGCGGCGCAGATGCGCTTGCCGCAATCGACGACGGCAACCAATCTGAAGTCGCTCGAGCAGGCGGGCCTCATCCAGACCCAGACGATGAAGGCGACGAAGGGAAATCAGAAGGTCTGCTCCAGCATCTATGACGAAATCCTGATCCGCTTCGATGCCAACGGTACCAAAGCGAGCGAGGATGTGGTTACCGTCAGCATGCCGATCGGTCTCTTTACGGAATTCGACGTTGGCGCCCCTTGCGGTCTCTGTTCGGTCAACAATGTCATCGGCATGCTCGATGTGCAGGAGGTTTTCCTCGATCCGCAGCGCATGCAGGCGGCGTTGCTCTGGTTCACCCGCGGTTATGTCGAATACAAGTTCCCGAACAATGCCAAGGTCTCCGGCAAGAAGATTCGCAAGGTGGAATTCTCGGCAGAGCTGAGCTCGGAAACCCCAGCCACGAACGCTAACTGGCCGTCCGACATTTCCATCTGGGTCAACGGCATCAAGGCAGGACACTGGACTTCGCCTGGTGATTACGGCGATCGCCGCGGCATGTATTCCCCTGCCTGGTGGAAGCTGTCGGGCTCCCAATATGGCAAGCTCAAGACCTGGACGATCGACGAGACGGGCACCTGGATCGACGGCGCCATGGTCTCGACCCAGACCATCGCCTCACTCGGCATAGCCGACCATCACTCGATCCGCTTCCGGATCGGCATCGACGAAAAGGCCGACAATCCCGGCGGCATGAACCTCTTCGGCAAGGGTTTTGGTGATTTCGACCAGGATCTGGTCATGTCGATCTATTTCTGACAAACGGGCATGCATGGTGGTCACAGCAAGGGTTTGCGGCGCGCGTGGACAGCCGCATCCACCGTCCTGCCGGGCCTTTAACTTCATCCAAATCTACAAGAATTACTTTGTGCCGAATTGACGCCCGCTTGCATTGATACGGCTCGCCGCACCGGTGCCACATCCCATGACTAAATCGGAGCAGGGCTCGTATAGCGGTCGCACCGGAAAAGGAAACGAGATGCAGTTGAACGGCGAACTGAATCCGAACGACCCAGAATTCTTTGAACTCCTCACAGGCAGCTTCCGCCGTCTTGTCGGCAGAGATCTTCTCCCCAGGGATCGCGGACCTGAATGGCTCTATGGCGATGCCCCGTTCGTCGTCCTTGCACATAATACCGCGCCGGATCCCGTCTTTGTTTACGCCAATGGCGCAGCACAAAGGCGGTTCGGATATAGCTGGAGCGAGTTTGTAAAGCTGCAATCGCGGCTCTCGGCGGGCCCGAGCGAAAGGACGGAGCGCCAGTCGTTGTTGGATGCGGTAACGCAAAACGGATTTATGACGGGCTACCGCGGTTTGCGGGTCACAAAGTCCGGAAGCCGCTTCTGGATGGAAGACGGAATAGTCTGGCAACTCCGGAGCCCGGAAGGTCAGGATTTTGGCCAGGCCGCGACATTCTCGCAGTGGGTCGAGGTGCCGACCCTCTAAACCGGTGGGCACGCCGCCGGCACGATTGAGATCGGGAACTCTTCGCTCCGGTTTTCTCTTCGCGAGCGCGTTTCTCGGTCATCTCCGTTATTGCGTGCAGGATGAGAACTTTTTTCAGAAAATGCGTTCCGGCTCGACTGTGAGCGTTGTGAAACTGACCTCTGGCGCCTTGCAGCGGTTCAGGGCATCCTATGATGGCTGAAAATTGTGTTCATGGCAGTTGGAGGAATGCCGATGCGCTGCTTTACCGTGCTTGGACCCTCGCAGACCGGAAAATCGACAGTGGTGGAAAAGCTCGGCTCGCTGGAGGGGGCGCCGAGGAAATCCAGCTCCCCTTATGGATTGAACCTCACAGAATTCACCTTCAGAAACGAGGCGTGGTGTGCGCTGGATGCGCCAGGGCCTAACGAAGCGTTGGCGCATGTACAGCATGCGCTTCTTGCCAGCGACGCGTGCATCCTATGTGTTTCACCGGCTCCTGAGGAGGCTGTGCTCGCCGCGCCCCATCTGCGCATAATCGAGGCCTCGGAGACGCCATGTATCCTCTTCGTCAATCAGATGGACGAACCGAGAGGGCGGCTAAGGGATCTGATTGCAGCCCTTCAAGACTACGCCAGCCACACCCTTCTGCTTCGCCAGATTCCGATTCGAGAGGGAGACAGGATCGTAGGCAGCTGCGATCTGATTTCGGAACGGGCGTGGCGCTATCGGGAAGGCCAGACTTCGGCGCTGATCGCAATCCCCGAAAGCGCCGCCGAGCGCGAGCAGGAAGCGCGCAGCGAGCTCCTGGAACACCTGTCCGAATTCGATGACTGGCTTCTCGAGGAACTGATCGAAGATCGGAAACCGCCGAGCGACGCGCTCTATGCCATTTCATCGCGGATTCTCAGGGAAAACAGGATTATCCCAGTCCTGATCGGTGCCGCAAGTCATGGCAACGGCATCATGAGGCTAATGAAGGCACTGCGCCACGAGGCGCCGTCGGTAGGGGTCCTTCGACAACGCCTGGCTCATGCGCGCAATGTCGATGAAAACAAGCTGACCGCCGTGAGCTTCCATGCCTTTCATCGTCAGAATATCGGCAAGACGGTGCTGGTGCGTGCGTTTGGTGAGGGACTGCGTCAAGGCGCATTACTGGGCGGCTCCAGCCTCGGCGCCGTGCAGGATCCCGTAAACGGACGGTCGAACTCCGCGATCGTGCCTGCATCCGGGAATGTCTTCGCGACGGTCAAGTCCGACCACTTGCCCGTCCCGTCGCTGTTGACATCAGACGCAGTGGTTGCCCCGCCTGAATGGACGGAGCCACCGACGCCAATGCTTGAGAGGATCCTGGTCCCGGGCAGTGAACGCGATGAAAACAAGCTCTCTGAAACACTGGCAAAACTTTCCGCGACGGATCGCGGTCTTGTCGTTTTGCAGGAGGAAGGCACCGGCGCCCAGCTCATCTGCGTCCAGGGCCCGGTACATCTGCGCGATCTCTGCCGGACGCTGTCCGACGTCTTCCACATCGACGTGACCGATCGAACGCCCAGCCCGATCTACCGCGAGACAATCGCGAAGCCGTCCGAGGTTCACTACCGGCATCGCAAACAGACCGGCGGTGCTGGGCAATTCGCGGATGTTAAGCTGAGCATTCGCCCTAACGAGCGCGGCCGGGGCTTCACCTTTAACGAAACAGTCAAGGGTGGCGTCGTTCCGCGCAACTACATCCCTGCCGTCGAAGCAGGCGCGCGCGAAGCGATGGAGAAAGGGCCGCTCGGCTTCCAGGTCATCGATGTCGGCGTAACGCTGTTCGATGGTCAGCACCATGCCGTCGACAGTTCGGAACACGCCTTCAGGACTGCGTCGAAAATGGGAGTGCGACAGGCGCTTTCCGAAGGGGCGGCGGTTTTAATGCAACCGGTCTTCCGCAGCGAAATTCACATTCCGTCGATCTATTCCGGCAGCCTCGTTCAGATCGTCTCCGCTCTCAAGGGGCAGGTTCTCGGCTTCGATAGGGATGAAACCGCTAAGGGATGGGATATCTTCCGGGCACTTATTCCCGGCGGCGCCCTTGACGATCTGGCGCGGGCGCTGCGTTCGGCGACGCAGGGTATCGGTTACTTTACCAAGACCTTCGATCACTTTGAGGAGCTATACGGCAAGGAAGCGGACGCCATCGTGAGGGCACACGAGGAACGAAGCGTCGCACACTGAAACGTTCGCGCCACTTCATGCTCGTTCGCAGAATGGGGCTCATGTCGTTTGACGGTGAAGCAGGTCCTTTCTCACTTTGTGTGAAGCGGTGGTAGCATTCGTGCCCTCAGTAGTTCCGGACCTGTCCGACATACATGGCGCACGTTCAATCGGGTGAAGTCGTCGCCGAGGTCCCGATGGCGCTCCGCGTGACGGAGGTCTTCCGACGTGAAGACGGCGAATGGAAGCTCGTCCATCGGCACGCCGACACGTCAAAATCCGACTCATAGCCTCGCGACCGACGACTGCAGTGATCGTGCTCAGTAATTGAGCTTCGGGTACCAGTCGGTACCGCGGCCGGCCGGCGTCATGTCCAGGATGTTCCAGAGCGGTGCGATATCGACCGCCCCTCTTGGATCCTGGCCGGGGTCCGCAGCTTCGGCTGGCATCTCGCCATTGTAGAAGACGCGGACATCTTTCCCGTCCTTCTGGTAGACCGTGAACCCCGGATTTTCAGATCCGTTGTCGTTGAGCAAACCCAGGTCCCGGGCATAGTCATCGCCGACGGTCTGGACGAAGTCCAGGTCGCGCCAGCCGCGTTCGATGGCGAAGGCGCGTTGGCGTGCCACCGGGCTGCGACCGATGATCTTGAAGGCAACCCGTTGCTTGACGTCGGCACCGTTGCCGTTCGCTCCGCCAAGGAAGTTCGTGCACATGGGGCAGGGCCGTTCGCGCTGCGGGCCGAACATCCAGAAGTACGTCACAAGCGTATCGTGATGCCCGAATAGGTCTGCCAGGCCGACTTCGTTGCCGTTTTCGTCCCTGAAGCGATAGTCCTTTTGGACCACCGGGCCTGGAGGCAGACGGCGGCGCTGCTCCGCAAGCCTCGTGAGATGTCGCCGGACTTCGATTTCCTCCGCCAGCAGGGCCGTCCTCGCCTCGGCGTATTCCGGACTTTCGTTCGTGAACCTGCTCGCGCGTTTTTCCGCCAGTTCCTTCGCGGGTCTCAATTCGCTCGTATCCATGTGCTTGCTCCTTTGATCCATTCTGGCCGTCTCGCGATCCGATCAGCCTTTCGGCTATTTCGCGTCTGCTGTCTGAAATGGGCGAATGCGCATGCTGGTTTCACGCGCTTTCCTCTAATAGACGCACGAGGAGTTTCGTTCTCGACAAGGACAAATGCTTTTTTTGGCGAGGAGATCTTTCCACCTAGACCGTCCACGCTTACTCAATCCGACCTTTGAATTTTGCTCGCTTCGCTGCCCGATGGGAGTAGGTCAGCGAGCCTTCAGGTTGGTCACCAATGTCTTCGAGCGACGGATCGTGGTCAGAGCCGCTCCCAGCGTGATGATGGAGAGACCGACTGTCAGGATCTCGTTCTCCCCGCCCCACAGGGGCTCAAGAAGAGACGCCAGTCCCGCCACTGTGATCACCGCCATTCGATGCTGCTTTGCCATCGGGCCTGAAAAGTCGCCCGGGCTACCCGTGGCGCGGCCGAGCTCTCGGACGTAGGCCGTCAAGACGGCGAAGGCTCCCGCTGCCCAGCCAAGCCCCGGCATGTCGATGCCATATCCAACTCCCGAAAATATCATCAGGTCCGCGATGCGATCTGGAAATTCGTTCCAGAAGGGACCGTCGGCCTCTGCCTTTTTGCCTTCGACTGCGACCATGCCGTCGAATAGATTGCAAAGGAGGCGTGCCTGGCAGAATAAGACGGCCAGCAGCAGGGACCCGATACGTAGTGTTCCAGTTGTCTGTCCCGCCACATAGAAAGCGCCGCCTGCGATTGCCGCCACCAGCATGCTGGCTTGGGAGATCTGGTTCGGCGTGATCGCACGCGCGGCCAGCCATCGGGCAATTGCGCCTGCCCAGCGGGTATTGCGGCTTGCCAGAGGTCTCCTGTCACCTGACTCCATCATGTGTCGAAACCTCGCCTAGCGGAAGTCGAACAATTGTAGATCGTTGCATAAGCCGTAGACACGAGCAGCGGCAACGCGATCGTCCTGACTATTTCCGGAGTGCCGCTCGCCGCATGAATCGCCACCAGAATACTGGCGGAGCCAAGGCACGCCACCAGGGGCGGTGCCCAATACCTTGTTGAACCGCTGAAGCGGCTGGAAAGCCAGTCGATGACCGATTTCAGAAAGAGCGTCAGGCAGGCCGATATCGTCCCCTGCACAAGGCCGGCATGGAGCGGTGCCGGCATTGTATGGCTGCGATTGGCAAAGGCTGCCCAGCCCCCCATTGCCAGGAAGGCGAACAGGACATGCGCTGCTGAATTATGCAAGAGGCGCTGCAGGACAGACATCACAGAGACCACCAATAGCGCGTGAGGTGAAAGAAAATGGGCGCCGAAAAGACGACAGAATCCAGTCTGTCGATCAACCCACCATGGCCCTCGATGAGATTGCCCCAATCCTTGACGCCACGGTCGCGTTTGATCGCAGACATGACCAGCCCCCCGAAGAAACCCATCAGCGTAATGACGAAAGCCAGAATGCCCGCTTGAAGTGGCGTGAAGGGTGTAATCCACCAGAGGCCCGCTCCGATCAGTGTCGCGCTGATAACGCCGCCGCCGAAACCCTCGACGGTTTTGGATGGCGACAGTCTTGGAGCGATCTTCGTGCGTCCGAACAATTTGCCCCAGACATACTGCAAGACGTCACTCAGCTGGACCACGATCACCAGAAAGGCGATCAACAGCACGTTGCGGCCCTCGTATCCAGGGATATTCAGCGTCAGGAGCGCCGGCACATGGGAGGCGCAGAAGACACAGATCATCAACGCCCACTGTACTTCCGCGATACGAACAAGGAAGCGTTCCGTATCACCCCGAAGTACCGAGATGATCGGCATCAGCAGGAAGGCATAGACGGGAATGAAGATCGAAAAGATACCGTATTGTTCAGCCCAGAGCAGACAATACTGGATTGGAACGACGAGGAAGAAAGCTGCTGCAAGCGCCCAATGATCCGCCTTTCGAGTGTTGATGAGGGTAACGAATTCGCGAAGTGCTGCGAATGAGCAAAAGCTGAATAAGATCAAGACGCCGATACGGCCCGCTGTGAAGGCTATGCCGATCAAAATGACCATGACCCACCAGGCCTTGATCCGTGCATTGAGGTTTTCGACAGCCGAATTCGAACCGTTCGGCGAAAGGCGTTGCTGCAATATATAACCGACGACCGACGCGAAGATGAGCACGCAGAAAATGCCAGCTACGAGCGTCATCAGATCGGAATTCGCGTCACTCATTCCCGACCGCCTATCGTGTTCGGAGAAAGAGCCAGAAGGGCGGCCTGCATCCGTTTAAGAAAGACGTCCTTGTCCTCGACCGGCATGATCCGTAAAGCGCTGCCGAAGGTAACCGTGCAGATCAGCGGTATCGGAACGATCTCTCCCTTTGGCATGACGCGGTTCAGATTGCTGATCCAGACCGGCACGAGATTGATGTCGGGGCGCGCCGCCGCCAGATGGAAAATGCCGCTTTTGAACGGAAGGAGCAGTGCATCGGACTGGTTTCGTGTACCCTCCGGAAAGAGAATCAGGGAGTAACCGGCATCGATTGCCGAGACCATCTGCGTGACCGGATCTTCCGTCCGCCTGTCCCGATCCCTCGCAATCAGCACCGCCTTAAAGACATCACTACCGATGAATCGATTGAGCCGGGACTTCAGCCAATATTCTGCCCCTGCGACCGGCCGGCTCCGACGTCGCAGCCTTGGCGGCAATACCGTCCAGACCAGAACGAAATCGCCGTGGCTGGAGTGGTTGGCATAATAAACGCAGGGGCCTGAAGGCAGGCCTTCGTCGGGCCATGCGGCGCGGACGGCCGTAACTGCGCGCGCGAATAAGACGATAACCGTCGCCACGGCCTTTGTAAGCAATGCCTTCATTCATCACTCTGTTAACGGTATCCGCGCCACGAATGGAAACTCTAGCATTGTCATTGGTGGAGAAAAGGTGCTTTGGCGGAGTTCAACCGAAAGGCGTATGCCACCAAGCAGGTCGAACCTTCACAAGTGAGCGGGTCGCAGAAGCGGGCAGGACTTCAAGGAGTGGAACCACACCGTTGACATGAAGGGTTGGTGCAGACGAAGGCGGACAAGTCAAACATTGCGGCGGACAAATAACGCCGCCTGCCGAGGCTAAGAGGAACAAATGAGAGCTGGTGGGGTTGAGGCCCCACACAGCAAAGGAAGGATCTCATGGACCATAGCAATCATGTTCGGCTGGCACCGGATGAACCGATCCCGGCAAACCGTCGTCATAGACGTCGGCGGCTTCCTCGGCTGGACAAAAGGCCAGCTCAAAGACATGCCCGAGCATCGGGATTGAAGCGAAGCCCGTTCTAAGTGTCGGGTTTTCCGCTCCGCCGGGTTACTGTTTCGCGTGTGTTTGTTATGATGAGGATGACATGGAAGCGCAAAAGATCTTTTTTGAGAAAAGCGACTGGGTGCCGAACAACCAGACGCTTCCGGTTATCGTCTATCGTGAAATCTTCATCTGCGATGACGGGTGTGAGGAATTCGCGCGCCTGTTCACCTCGCACGGATGGGAAGGGGTATGGCGCGATGGCGTTTTCGATTATCAACACTATCACGCGGGCGCCCACGAAGTGCTTGGTGTCGGAAAAGGAACGGCGAAGCTGCTGATCGGCGGCCCTACCGGTAAAGTGTTGGAGTTGCACCCGGGAGATTGTATCGTCCTTCCTGCGGGGACGGGACATCAAAATCTGGGCGCGAGCAGCGACTTTCAAGTGGTCGGTGCCTACCCGCCAGGCCAACACGCCGATATTCAGACAAGCGCTGCGACCGCAGAACTCCTCAAGACGATCGCCAAGGTCGCGTTGCCCGAAACAGACCCGGTGCAAGGCGCCTCCGGCCCGTTGTTCGAGGCTTGGCATCTCGGCGATAAGTAAGGCAACCGGTTCGGGACTATCGGCTTATTGTCAGCAAGCAGTATTTTTCATCACAGGTGCGGAGACCAGGTGACCTTGGCCGGCAACAGTCATCTGCGTGTGAGTAATAACAAATTCGCAGGAATTGCTGATCGCATGATTAGCGTACTGCCATTTCACCTGCGTAAGCGGCATTCATCAGGGCGCGTAGGCGTCATAGCAGGTTTGATGATCCAGATAGATCGCTTTGATATCGATCCTGCGACGCAGGAGTGAAATTGGCCCTCGTCATTTGCCACAGGCATCTGATGCTATGAGACGGCAACTGCTGGATCACCAAATGGATGGGATTTCGCGATCAACATGATCAGTCAGTGCAGGCCTTGCAGCCTGTTGCGCCGCTCACTCAGCAACTCGTGTTGGACCAGATTTCTCGCCTCATCCGATAGACCGTTCGACCCGAACAAACCGAGTTCGGACAAGCGCGCTTCAATGTCCTTGGGAACACTGTCTGCGTCGTGCTGGCAAAGCCGCACGAGCCACTTCCATTCGTCGCTGGTGAGATCCCTTCGTGCGACCATAGGTGCTTGCCTCCAAAAACATAGGTATCTACAGATAAGTACCACAATTCACGCGGTAAAGCAGGCCGTTTCATTGCGTCGAGCGACGGTCCATGAACCGGGCATTCCTCCAGAGTCGCTCTTGCCGTCGTAACCTCGATGTAGGCTTCGACCGCTGGAGAAGTCCTTATCGACGGGAGGAGCATGGAACGGCAATTTCGCCATCTTTTGCGTCACCCTGCCGTAAGGCCTTCAGACGAAAATATGCTTCCGTTGTTGGTAAAGACCTCTCCGGTGGCAAGATCGATTTCGTGCCTCTCGTTGCGAAAGCGAAGAACCGTGCTTGCATCGCGCGACGCGGTGAGGCTGATCTTCACCGGTCTGCCGTTCTCCCAGTCCAGGTCGAGAATCATGGCGCCTCGCACACGCAGACCGCGGAGTTTGCCTTGCGGCCATGCTCCGGGCAGGGCAGGGAGCAGGTGAATTTCACCGGGGCGCGATTGCGCGAGCATTTCAAGGATGCCCGCAGCGCCGCCGAAATTTCCGTCGATCTGGAAGGGCGGATGGGCGTCGAAAAGATTGCCATAGGTGCGCTCCGGACTGATGAGCCGCTTGACGACGTCAAGCGCGTGATCGCCATCGCGAAGCCGCGCCCATAGATTGATGCGCCAGCCAATGCCCCATCCCGTCGCGTCATCGCCGCGGATTTCGAGAGAGCGGCGGGCGGCCGCGGCAAGTGCCGGTGTCTTGTCCATGTCGATCTGCCAGCTCGGATAGAGGCCGTAGAGATGCGAGACATGGCGGTGATGGATCTCCGGCGCCTGCAGGTCCCAGTCATCAAGCCATTCCTGCAATTGGTCGGCAGCGCCGATCCTGTCGGGCGGCAGGCGAGGCAGGACACGGTCGATCTCGGCGACCAGCGTATCCTCCCCGCCGATCGAGACTGCGAGCGGGCGCAGGAGTGCGAGGAAATCCCGGATGATCTGGTTGTCCATTGCCGGGCCTGCACAAATCGAGGCGCCAAACGGATGGACATTTTCAGGCGAAAGCGAGGGATTGGTCACCAGATAATCGGTGCCGGGGAAGGGAACCAGCATATCGAAGACAAATTCTGCTGCCGCCTTGGCAACCGGGAAAAGCCGCCGACGCAAGACATCGGCGTCATCGAGATAATCGCTGACATCGAGCAGCTGCGCCATAAGCCACGCACCACCTGTCGGCCAGAGGCCCCATTTGGCACCGTCGATTGGCCCGGTCGCGCGCCAGAGATCGGTATTGTGATGCATGACCCAGCCGCGGGCGCGGTAGTGCACCGCAGCCATCTCGTGGCCGGTTTCGGCAAGCTCCTCAGCCATCTCGACGAGTGGTTCGATGCATTCAGGCAGGTTGGCCGGAACCGGCAGCCAGTAATTCATCTGCAGATTAATATTGGCGGTGTATTTGCTGCCCCAGGGTGGATCGGTCTCATCGTTCCAGATGCCCTGCAGATTTGCGGGCTGCGTACCCGGTCGGGATGAAGCGATCATCAGGTACCGGCCGAACTGGACGTAGAGCGCTGCCAGTGCGGGATCATCACCTTCGGCAAAGCCCGCAATGCGGCGGTCGGTCGGTTGCGACGCTGCCCGTGTCGTACCAAGATCGACAGCGAAAGTGCGAAACAGTCTTTGATGTTCGGCAATATGCTCACGGCGCATGACCTCGATGCTGCGACCGGCGGCCTTCGAAAGGCGCCCGGCAATTGCCCCCTCCGGATCGCCCGAGACATCATCATAACGCCGGAAGTTGGTGGCGGCATCGAGCAGGATCAGAAGCTCGTCAGAGCCATTGACGGAGACCATACCGTGGGAGCAATTCAGGCTTCCCCCTCTCGCGATCACCCTGATGCCGAAGGCGAAGCGCAAGGCGGCGGGAATCCCCCATTCCGCCTTGCCGGTGCCGGAGAAGGTCAGTCCTGTGACGTCATGATCGACGCATTGCCCCTGTTGCGGGCTGTCAAGCGATATTCGGCACCCGATGGCTCCAGGCCGGTCAGCAGACAGGCGCACAACCAGTACGCCATCAACCGCGGACACAAAGGCTTCTCGAAAGAAGGTGATGCCGTCGGCGATATAGGATGTAGTGGTGATCGCGGTATCGAGATCGAGCGTGCGACGATAGCTGCCGACGGTTTGCGAATGGAGCAGATCTATATGAAGATCGCCGACCGGCTGATAGGACATCTGCTTTGGCGGCCGCGCCATCAGATGTTCTTCAGCCAACGCTTCCGCGTCCGCATAACGGCCGGCGAAGATTAACTCTCGCACCGTCTCCAGATGGCCGTAGGCATCGGGATTGACCGGCTGGTAAGGTCCACCGGCCCAGAACGTAGCTTCGTTGATCTGCAGCCGCTCGGAAACGGGATCGCCGAAGACCATCGCGCCGAGCCGGCCGTTGCCAAGCGGCAGTGCGTCCGTCCAGAGCCGGGCAGGTTTGTCGTACCAGAGAAGGTTGTCCGCCATGGTCATTCCGCCGGAATGCTGTTTGCCGGTCTGACATCGCGAATGCGCAGGCCGCCGACGCTGAAGAGCAGCGCCTTCCGGCTTGGAAAGCCGACGTTTACGTTTTGGCCCGGGCGCAGGGCCTTCTCCGAGCGGTCCTCGACAACAACGGACTGGCCTGACGCGAGGCTTCCGTAGATGAAACGGGTTCCGCCGAGGTTTTCCACGACATCGACCGTGATTTCGATCATGCCGCCGTCCACGCCCTGTCCCGTGAAATGTTCCGGACGGATACCGACCTTGACCGGCATGTCCTTGCCCGGGCCGATCATCCCGGTCTTGAATACCGTGCCGCAATCGAGCTTGACCATTCCATCCGCACCAAGCTTGCCATCGAGGAAATTCATCCGCGGCGAACCAATGAAGCCGGCGACGAAGAAATTGTCGGGATCGGCATAGAGCGCATCCGGCGTCCCGGCCTGCTCGATCTTCCCGGCGCGCATAACGACGATCTTGTCGGCGAGCGTCATCGCTTCCGTCTGGTCATGGGTGACATAGATCATTGTAGCGCCGAGACGCCGGTGCAGCTTGGCGATTTCGACGCGCATGGAGACGCGAAGTTCCGCGTCAAGATTCGACAGCGGCTCGTCGAACAGGAAGACCGCCGGGTTGCGCACGATCGCCCGGCCGATCGCGACGCGCTGGCGCTGGCCGCCCGATAGTTGCGCCGGCTTGCGCTTTAACAGCGGCTCGATCTGCAGGGTCGCAGCAGCTGCGGCGACGCTTCGGTCGATATCTGCCTTGCCCATACCGGCCATACGCAACGAGAAGCCGATATTCTGCTCCACTGTCATATGCGGGTAGAGCGCATAATTCTGGAAAACCATGGCCACGCCGCGTTCGATCGGATCCGCCTCGTTCACGCGCCGTCCGCCGATTGTGAGATCTCCGCCGGTGATCTTTTCAAGGCCGGCGATCATCCGCAGCAACGTCGATTTTCCGCAACCCGAAGGGCCGACGAAGACCGTGAAGGAGCCGTCCTCGACGCTCAGGTTCAGGCCCTCGATTGCCCGGAAGCTGCCGTAGGACTTGTCGATATCTTGCAATTCTACGCTGGCCAAAGCTTCCTCCCTTTAACCGCCTGGCGGGCAGAACGCGTCACGTGATCCGCCGCGTCGAACCTCGCAAAATGATGTCACATTCAAGAACGACGCTGCGCGTCGCCCCTCCCGACGGTTCCGTCAGTCGTTCCACGAGAATGTCGGTTATGGTTTCTGCGATGCTTGCGACCGGCTGAGCGACGGCAGTAATGCCGGCCTCATAGAGCCGGAAGACTGCGACATCATCGAAGCTCGCAAGCGAGATATCCTCGGGCACATGCCGGCCGTTTTCCTTCAACCAACTCAGTGCCCCGACGGCCATGCCATAGTTTGCCGAGAAGATCGCTGTCGGCGGGCGTTCCAGCGACATCAGCCGCTTGGTCGCCTCGTAGCCGCCATCCATGCGCCAGTTGCCGCGCGCTGCAAGGGTCGGATCGATTGCTATGCCCCGATCGCGAAGTGCCTGCTCGTAGCCGCCAAGCCGCTCGATACCCGAGGAATTGCGTGGATCTCCGGTCAAGATGCCGATGCGCGTGTGGCCGAGGTCTATCAGATGATTGACGATGCGATGGCTGGCGCGATGGTTTTCTACCATGACGCGGTCGGCTGCCAGTCCGCGCACGTCGTTATTGTAGAAGATGATCGGAATGTCGTGATGGATCAGATCATCGACCCGATCATAGACTTCGGCCGTGCCATCCATGACGAGTGCGTCGACGCGCTGCGCGGCAAAGAAATCCAGCGCCTCGGCCACCACGCGCGGATCGCCGCCATGACAATAGGTCAGGAGCGCCCGGCCGGTCCGGCGCACCGAGTGGGCGAGATGTTCCAGCATCCGGGCATGGAATTCGTCAAAGGTCGGCACCAGGAAGCCGATCATATGGGTAAGGTCTGTGCGGATCGAGGCGGCCGCGGCATTGCGCCTGTAACCGAGATCCTGGATCGCTCGCTCTATCTGCTCCCGGTTCGACCGGCGGATCGTCTGGCCATTGAGATAGCGGGATACGGTGCCGACAGCGACGTTTGCCACTCTGGCAACATCGATGATTGTGGCTCCGCGCCGCCTTCCGGCCGTCTGGTCCGTTTGTCGCATATCGAGCGGGCTCCTGCACGCATTCCTGGGAAATGGCGCCGGATCCGGCGCCTTTCCGTCGTATAGCCCAGCACTCCGCCGCTCACCAGTATTGTAGCCGGCAAGAGCAAAGTCCGACCGTTGCCTGACCCCAATCTGCATTACGCGCCTTCGAACACCACAGCGCTATGGATGCGCAAGCGTGGAACCGTGATGCTGATGGCGCCATCATCGTCGGCATTCCAGGCAATATCCTCGCCCGTCATGGCGTCGAAAACACGCTTCGGTTTTGCGGGCAGCCGCACAGTCGCGTTGACCGGGCCGATCGCGGGAATGTCCTCGATCATCTCCATCACGCGGGACGAGCCGTCGTCGCCGCGCACGTCCTTGCCCCGGATCTGCGGTGGGCCGTAGAGCAGATGCAGGATATGGCGGTTATGCTCGATCTGGCGTGTCAGTGTTGCCCGGCCCGATGAGGGCAGGTCGGTGACCATGGCTGGATTGGGAACAAGGCGGTTGAGAAGGCCGCGAACGACATATTTATAGAGTGGCTGGCCCATCGCCCGGTATAGGCGGAAGATTGGATAGGCAATGTAGGCCGCCCCCTTGTGTTCGGAGACGGCCGCGCCCAGCATATCGGCATTCGGGTCGTCGGGCGCGTGCTGATGCGAACAGAAGTGCTTGTAGGAACGGTTGAAATAAGAGGGATAGATACCTGCCAGTACCATCGCACCGACTGAGCGGACGGTTTCTGCATCGTCGTAGAGCACAAAGGCCGTTTCCGGCATGGACGGATCAAGATCCTTGCCGGCCTTGATATAGCTCGGCTTGAAGGCGATCGGGGCGGCCTCCCGTTCGAGACCGAAATCCACGGCAAATTTGCGGTCCGCGCCAAGGCCCGAATGCCAGGATGCCAGAAGCTTTCCGCCGCCGGCGAGATAGGATTTCAGCCTTGCTGCGAGCGCGGCATCGACAGGGATTTCATCTGGCAGGATCAGAAGCCGGTATTGTTCGAAGCGGCCGGAAAGATCGACGACGTCGAAGGGACGCTTCAATTCCTGCAGCATTTGGGCGGCGCCATCATCGCTCGGATGGTTGCGGGCGCCTTTCGGATTCATGTGTTCGGCCGAAAGGATAGCGATTTCGGAAATCTGCTTTGCGCCCTCCAGGAAAGGTTCCATCTTCTCGACCCGATGGTAGGCCGGTGCGATCGAGGCATAGGTGTCAGGGTTGATCGCGCCATTCGGATGCAGCTGGTCGCCGACAAGGCATTTGGAGCCAAGAGCGATCATCTGGGCGCATTCGTATTCCAGCGCATCGGGATGTTTGAACCCTCCGAATTCGCCCCAGGACGTGTGGAACTTGCCGGTATGGGCGAGAAAATCCATGCCGAGCGTGGCTGCATAACGCGCGCTCGAAGGGAAGTGATCGTATCCCCAGCCGCCGGTCGGCAGGCTTTCGAGCTCGAGATGCGAATAGGTCGAGAAGCGGTCCGGTCCCTGCTTGTGAATATGGCCGCAATTATAGAAGACGCGCAGGTTCGGAAATTCCGCAAACAGCGCTTCACTGGTTTCGCGGCGAAACTGCTCGTTGACGGCCTCGTCGTTCTTCAGCCGGTCCGCGGGATTTTCGGGGTCGAGCCCTTCGCACAGCATGCGTTCGACGCAGGCCGGGCAGACGCAATCCGGCGTCAGGATGATGTCGAAGAAGAGACCCTGCGTCGGATAGTTCCGCGCCACTTCGCGTGCCTGTTCGAGGATGTAGTGCCTGAGACCCGCGTGGTTCAGGCAGAGCGTGTGCCAGGCGGGGCTGAGCTGCTTGCCGGCGGAAGGATCGGCCGGCCGGTCATGATGGTAGCGGTTCGAGGCGCTCATGGCGCGCCATTCCGGATGTTCTCGCGCCGTCAGTTCATCCCACTGCACCGAGATGTAGATCGGGCTTTCGATATCGGCGGCGGCCAGCGCCTTCACCATGTCGCCGAGCAGGTCCGGGCGGGCAAGCTGCGGATGCGGCTTGCCGACTTTGGTCGGATAGTAGGACCAGCCGTGATGGCACTTGGCGAAGATAGTGATGGAATCGACATGGGCTGCCTTCAGCGTCGAAACGAAGGCCTCCGGATCGAAATCGGCGCCGATGCCGGGAATATGTTCCGACGTATGGAAATCAAGATGGATCTGGCGGTAGCGCAGCGGCTTGTTCGTGGTCTTGGGCATGATCCTATTCCTTTGCGCCGGTGCGCGTCTGCGAGCCGGCGGCGAACTGACGTTGGAAAACGAGGAAGACGAGCAGGGGAACGATGGTGGTGATGATGGCGGCCACCGACCTCAGATCCCAGTTGATCTCGTAGCTGCCGGAAATGCGGGCAAGCAGCACCGGAAGGGGCACATCGCTGCGCAGGAAGAGCATGGGCAGCAACAGTGCATTCCATGTCCACAGGAACTGCAGGATGCCGACAGCGAAGATCGGTGGCAGGCTGTTTGGCAGCACCACATGGCGGAAGGTCGCGAGCGGACCGCAGCCGTCGATCTTGGCGGCCTCCACCAATTCTCTAGGGAAATCCTCGAAGAAATTTTTGACGAGGAAGATCGACCAGGCGAACGAGAGACCGACATAGGGAATGAGCACCGAGAGGATGTTGTCGATCAGTCCCATGTCGCGCCAGAGCGTGAAGAGCGGAATGATGACGACCTGCTGCGGCAGCACGAATGCGTTGATGATAATGATCAAGAGCACTCGCCGGAAGGGGAATGCCAGGAAATGGAAGGCGTAAGCCGCGGCCGGGGTCAGCAGCATGGTGAGCGCTGTCGCAATACCCGCCGTCTTCATCGTCACCCACATGGATTCCGCGAGCGGGTATTTGTCCCAGACGCGGCGCCACGCATCGAGCGTGAAATCGAAATGGTCGAAGCGCCACCAGCCGAGCGAGACGCCTTCGGGCGGGCGCAGCGACGTGACGATAATACCGATGATCGGGATGACCCAGATGAAGGCGACGATACCGACGACGACGATGATCCAGCGGGGGGCCTTGCCGATCATTTCGCACCTGCCGTTCGCTGGATGATTGCCGGGATCGAGATGATGAGCACGGCGAGCAGCAGGATGACGGTCGCAGCCGCACCATAGCCCAGTTTGAACTGGGTCATGGATTCCCGGTACACGAAATAGCCGACGGTCTCCGTCGAGCGCACCGGTCCGCCGCCCGTCAGAATATAGATGATGTCGAAGGCACGCAGAGCCGTCAGAAGGTTGATGAAGACGGCGACGCGTACGCCTGGCATCGACAGCGGCATCATGATATGCCGCATGGTCGAGACCGGTTTTGCGCCATCCATATAAGCAGCTTCGAGCACGGATTTCGGGATCGCCTGGATGGCGGCAAAGATCAGCATCAGAGGCAGGCCGACGCCGCTCCAGGAAGCCGCAACGATCAGCGCCCAGAGAGCCGTGTTTGCATCACCCAGCCAGGCATGGGCGAAATCTGGAAAGCCCAGAAGCTGGATGAGCGAATTGAGCAACCCGCCGGCATCCGACCGGTAGATGCCGATCCACATATAACCTGATACCGCTTCCGAAATGCCGAAGGCTGCAAAGATCATCACGCGAAAGGGCAGCGTCTGCTGTGGCGCGAAGGCGCACAGCATCGCCAGAGCCCAGCCGATCGCAACCGAGATCACAGTCGTGCCGATGGTGAAGATCAGAGTCGTCAGCAGCGTGTTGCGGAAGGCTGCATCGGCAAAGAGCCGCGCATAATTGCCGAAGCCGATGAAAGCCGGTTTTCTGAGCCCCTGGATGTCCCAGAAGCTCAGCCGGATCGTCTCGGCCAGCGGATAGATGACGGCGATCGCAAACAACACGATAACCGGCGCAATCAGGATCAGTGCGGCGGGCGTGTCCCTAAGCAGACGCCGGCGGCCTTTGATGCCAGCCGCCAGCGGAGAACCCTGCACCACGCCCGCCGCTTCCCGCACCGGGGAAGCGGAAGTGTCAGCCATCAGTAGGAACCCTTGGCCTTGGTCTCGATGGCTGAAAGAACCGTGTCGATATTGGCATCCGACGGATCCTGCAGGAATTTCTGTAGCTGGACGCGATATTCGTCGACGAGGTCCCCTGGCAGGAGGTCGCCGAGCACAAATTGCAGCTTGGAGCTTGCAACCGCCTGCGTCGCCACCTTCTGTGCTTCGCCGTAGAGCGAGGCGTCGACATTGCTGCTTGGCGAAGCATAACCGGCCTTGGCGAGAATGTTGGCGGCATCCGCGCTCGTCCAGAAATCGAGGAAGGCGTCGGCTGCCTTTGGATTGGGACCGTTCGTCGTGACAAGCAGTTCCTTGGCATCGACGCTAGACGTATCATCATGGCCCATGCCGAGCGACGGAAACTGGAAGAGGCCGTAGTCCTTGCCCTCCCTCAGCTTATAATCGTTCTTGGCGCGGTTGTTCATCCACATGCCGATCAACAGGTAGTTCTTGGTATTGGCCTGGAAGATCTGGTCGGCCTCGCCGTCCCAGTCGTTGGCAAGCATCGTATTCGGTGCGCCGCAGCAGCCGGATGTCACCATCTGGGCGTATTTGGTGAGCGCCGTCTTCACGGCCGGATCGGTCCAGGGGATCTCGTGGGCGGCGAGCTTCGTCGCCGTTTCGACACCTGCCGTTCGCAGCAGCAAGGTTTCGAACCATTCGGCATGCGCCCAGTATTTGCCGGGAATGGCAACGGGCGCCGCATAACCGGCCTGGGTCAATTTTGCAAAGGACGCGACGAATTCATCCCAGGTTTTCGGCGGCTCGGTGATGCCGGCCTTCTCGAGATGCTCCTTCTTGTACCAGATGCCGGATCGGTCGCCGAACGTGTAAGTCAGACCGTAAGTCTTGCCGTCGATGGCGCCGAGATCCTTCCAGGACTGGCTGATCAGCTTGTCCCAGCCGAAAGCCTTCCATTGATCGTCGACCGACCGCAGCATGCCGGCATCGGCCAGTTCTTTGCGGAAGGCCGGCCAGGTATTGATCAGCACGTCGACGACTTCGCCGCCCATCAGTGCGGTGCGGATGCCGCCACGCATGTCGCCCTGACCCGTGACCACGACTTCGCGGATCGTCACATCAGGATATTTCGCCAGAAAAGCCTTCTGGATCGAATGCATCATGTCGAGCTCGGAGCCGCCGAGCCAATTCAAGACGACAAGCTCGCCGCTCACGGTATCCTGCCCCCTTGCTGCGCCCGACAGAGCCAGCAGGGCTGTGCTTCCCGCTCCTGCAAGAAGAGTACGACGACGGATTTCGGGCATAAATCTACTGCTGTTGGTCATGTCACGTCCTCCCAAACGTTGACTGTCGCCATCCGGCATTCAATTTAATTGAAACGTTATCATCTATCTTGTGTGGGACAAGTGTTTTTATCGATAAAAATCAATTTTTGTTTATGTCATTGTTTTAATGAGAGACTTGCTTCGGCGGAACTTAGCGCTTGCTGGTCTTTAGGACATGGCCGCAAAATCGGCGCTCAGCACGGCGTCTTTCAGCGCGCGGGAATAGGGATGCTGCGGATTGTCGAGGACCTTGCGCGCCTCTCCTTGTTCGGCGATTTCGCCTTTGCGCATGATGATGATCCGGTCACTGATATAATAAGCGGTGGCAAGGTCGTGAGTGATGTAGATGATCGAAAGCCCAAGTTCGCTTTTCAGGCGGCCGAACAGGTTGACGATTGCCATGCGCAGCGACGCATCGACCATGGATACCGGTTCATCGGCGACCAGCAGGCGGGGTTGCGGAATGAGCGCACGGGCGATGGCGACGCGCTGAAGCTGACCGCCGGACAACTCGTGGGGAAATCGGCCCTTCACCTCTTCAAGGGTCAGGCCGACATGCATCAATGCGGCATCCGCGACGCGTTCCACCTGCCGCCGCTCCGGCTGTTTTCCCGACGCCGACAAATTGCGGGCCGTCTCAAACAGGTAGCGATCCACTCGCTTCATCGGATTGAAGGCTTCGAAAGGGTTCTGGAGAACTGGCTGCACCTTATTCATGAAAGCCCTGCGTTCGGATCTGCCGTGAATGGAAACCGCCCTGCCGCAGAATTCGAGCTCTCCTTGCGTCGGCGCCGTCTGGCCGAGGATCATTGCAGCGATGGTCGACTTGCCCGATCCGGATTCTCCGACGATCGACAGGATCTCCGGTTCCTCGCCAAGTGCGAAGCTGACATCCTTGACAGCCGTGATCCGACGCCGGCCGAGCATGCCGCCCTGCCGATAGATTTTTGTGACATGCGAGAGATTCAGCAAAGCACTCAAACCTGATCTCCCGTAACTGCAAAACATGCGACCCGCCGCTGCGGCCCAACAGTGACCAGGGGCGGCACCTTCTGTGAACAGATCTCCATCCGTTTTGGACAGCGCGGATGAAACCGGCAGCCTTCCGGCGGCATGGCAAGGTTCGGGGGACGTCCCTCCAGTGAAGGGCGAGCCGTCGCATCGCCGATGCGCGGCAGACTGGCGACGAGGTGCTGCGTATAGGGATGAAGCGGCATGCTGAAGAGTTCGCGGGTGGGCGCTTCCTCGACGAGACGGCCGGCATAGACGATGCCGATGCGGTCGGACACCGTTGCGTGAACGCCCATATCATGGGTAACGAAGAGAAAGGACGAGCCCATTTCGCGTTGAATCTCGCGGACCATCGACAAGACGTCGCGCTGGACGATCACATCGAGGGCGGTCGTCGGTTCGTCGGCGATGATGAATTCCGGCGTCAGGATCGTGGCGAGCGCAATGGTCATGCGCTGGCGCATGCCGCCGGAGAGCTCGTGGGGATAGGCGTCGAGCAGATGCGGATCGAGCTTTAGCCGTTGCAAATGGGCGGCGACCCTTTCGAAGAACTCTTGCATGCCGACCTGCATGTGGCGGAATGCGAAGTCGGTGAAGGAATAGCGGATCCGGCGCACCGGGTTGAGCACATTCATCGACCCCTGCATGATATAGGACAGATGCCGCCAGCGCAGCGCCATGCGCTCTTCGGGCTTCATCGCGTAAATATCCTGGGTGCCGCCCGCGAAATGGAACGTCACCTTTCCCGATACAACCCTGAGCGGCGGCCGGATCGCGCCGGCGACGGTCTTGATCAGGGTCGTCTTGCCGCTGCTCGATTCTCCGGCGACGCCATAGACCTCGCCGCGGCCGATCGTCAGACTGATGTCGTCGACGGCCCGCACTTCGCGATCGATGCCGTAGAGGAAGGCGCGGTAGTAGGCTTTGAGATTCTGGATTTCGACCAAAGGGTCCATGCTAGCTTCCCATCCGGTTCAGCCGGCTGCGCGGATCATTGTACTCGTTCATCGACATCGACAGCAGGAAGAGCGCCAGGAAGAGAATGACGATCACCGCAACTGGCGCTGCCACCCACCACCAGGTGCCGGCAATCAGCGCCGAATGCGCGTTGGCCCAGTAGATCATCATGCCCATGGTCGGCGTCTCGATATCGGTAAAGCCCAGCACCGATAGCGTGATTTCCATGCCGATCGACCAGATCATGTTGTTCATCGTGGTGGCGAAGACGATGGGCAGCACATAGGGCAGGTGCTCTTCGACCAGGATCTTGCGCATGCTCATGCCGGAATAGACGCTCTGGACGGTGAAGGGCCTGGTCTTCAGGCCGATCGCCACCGAGCGGATAAGGCGCGCATCGTAGGACCAGCCGAGTGCGGCCATGATGACGATCAGTATGGTCCAGGTCATACTGTCCTTCAGCACGAAATAAAACAGGATCAACAGCGGAAATTGCGGGATGACCATGACGCTGTCGTTGATCGCCATCAGCGCCCGGTCGACCGCACCGCCGGCATAGCCGGCAACGAGGCCGACGACCAGCGAGATGATGCGCGACAGAAAGGCGACGCCGATGCCGAAGTACAAGGTATTGCGAAGGGCAATGGTCAGTTGCCAGAAAACATCCTGGCCGCGCGATGTCGTGCCGAGCCAATATTGGCTATCGGGCGGCATGTCGGGCGGCAGAAGATAGAGGTCCGTGGCGCCGTAGGGCGAGAAATAGGACACGACGATCAAGCCGACGATGACGGCAAAGAGCAGCAGGCCGCAGAGAAATTCCTGGTTCTGGCGCGCGAGGTCGCGGATGATGGTAAACATGGCCTACTCCACCTTGATGCGCGGATCGATCAGCGGGCTCAGAATGTCGATGATGAACACGGCGGCGGCGACGCCGACGATCGACAAGGCGCTGAGGCCGAGGACCAGGCTGTAGTCGCCGGCATGCACTGCCGAAATCAGCAGGTTGCCGATGCCGGGATAACCGAAGACGATCTCCGTGATGACGGTGCCGTTGAAGATCGCCCCGAGCGACATGGCAAGCCCGGTAAATTGCGGTACCATCGCATTGCGGGCGATGTAGGAGCGCAGAATTTTCCGCTTCGGAACGCCGCCGAGTTCGGCGAAGACGACGTAATCATCGGTAATGATGTTGGAAACGAGCGCGCGCATCCCGATCAGCCAGCTGCCGGCTCCGACCAGGATCAGCGACAAGGCCGGCAGGATGGAATGTTCCAGGATGTCGACGATCAATGAAAAGGAGAGGTCCAGATTGGCGTTCATCTCATAGCCGCCATTGATCGGCAGCACCGGCCAGAGATAGCCGAACAGGATGAGAAGCACGAAGGCCAGAATATAATAGGGAATGGGAAGGAGCGCGATGAAGATCAGGCTGACGCCTTTCAACACCATGTTCTTCCTGTAATAGCCGGCGAGCGCGCCGATCGCGTTTCCGAGCACGAAGGTGATTAGGGTAGAGACAGTCATCAGCCCGATGGTCCAGGGCAGAGACCGCAGAATGATGGTGGAAACCGGTGTGGGAAAAGCCGATAGCGAGGGGCCGAGATCACCGGTCATCAGCCGCAGCCAGAAATGCAGATATTGCTGCCAGATCGAGCCCTCCAGACCATAAAGCTCGCGAAGCGACTGACGCATGAGCTCGATCGCATTCGGATCGGACTGACCCATTTGGGTTATGGCGCCTATGCTTTCTTCGACCGGATCGATCGGGGTCAGGTGGGTAACGAAGAATGTGATGCTCACTCCAATAAAGACGACGAGCAGAAACTGACCGAACCGCTTCAGCACGAAGATCAGATAGGACGTCATAGGGTGGTGGTTCCTCTCTCGTTCCCCGCATCGATTGGAAAGGATCGACGGACAGATGTCCGCCGATAAGGGAGCCGGCGCGGCATGCCGCGCCGGCAGCGGGAGGATTATTGCGATTGTGCCGGTTTCAGCTTGACCATCATCAGCCTGGAATTCGCCCAGTTCGGCACCGGATCGGTATAGGGGTCTGCTATCGTCGGGTAGCCGGTCCAGTAGGTCGTGTCCATCGAGGTGAAGACGTTGTAGGACATCAGCGGGATCGTCGGCATTTCGCGGGCGACCAGCTTCAGATAATCCTTGCCGAGCTCGATGCCCTTGGGATCGTCGGCGCTGATGCCGCGGATGCTTTCGATGATCTTGTCGAGCTCCGGATTGCTCCAGCGCTGCCAGTTGCGCGGCGGCTGAACCTCACCCTTCTTTGCCACGAACTGCGAGTGCCAGCTGTCGAGGAAGAAGGACAGGTCGGGATCGCCGCCCCAGGTTTCGACGCTCCAGGCAATCGCCACCTGGAAATCGCCGGGCTGCAGCGCAACCTGCCACAGGCTCGTCGTCGGCACGGCTTTGGCGTCGATGCCGAAGGAAGCCCATTGCTGCGCGATCAGCGTTCCCGCGCGGGTGAAGACGGAGCGCGTGTCGCCCTCCACCGTCATGCGGATTCTGAACGGCTGGCCATCAGGCGTCATCCATTTGCCGCCGGTCTTCTTGAAGCCGGCCTTTTCCAAAAGTTCCGCAGCAGCCTGTGGATCCGGCTTCCACCAGCCGTAACCGAAGGCCGCGTTGATCGCGGCAGGATCCTTCGGGATCTGATCCTTGTATTTTGCCTGTTTGCCCAAGATATTGGCGATCTGCTGGCCGATCGTTGGATCATAGGGCTTGATCTTACGCTTGCCGGTGTCGATTTCGAAGTTCTTCAGCCAATCCTGCATGGGGGCCTGATAAGCCGTCATCGCGACGGCGGTCGGCGGAACACCCAGTGCTGACAGAGTCGCGGCACCACGATAGCTCGCCATGTCCACGGCCTTGATGTCGATCAGGAGAGCCAGAGCCCATCTGACATCCGGGTTCTGGAAGGTCGGATCCTGCGTATTGAAGATGACAGCCGGAAGCGTCGGGTCCGGATGAGCGTAGGGGAAACCCGGGAACCACGTATCGACCGACTTGGATTTTTCCTTGAGCGTGAACATGCCCTCAGGCGTATTGTCGTGGATGATATCGAGATTGTGCTCGAGCTGGGCGATGGTGCGCTTATCCGGCGGGCCGGGGTCGACATAGGTGACATATTTCGGAGCGGGTTCGCCGAAGCGGGCAAGCGAGGTCCGCTGCCAGTCGTCGCGTTTTTCCCACGTGTACCATTTGCCTTGCGGATCATAGGCCTTCAGCTTGTAGGCTCCGAGGGAAACGGGATTGGCAAAATCATAGCGAACGGGATCGGCAACCTTCTCGAAAACGTGTTTCGGCATGATCCAAGCACCGTTCCAGCGTACCGTGAAGATCGCATGGAAACGCGAATTGGGCTTTTTCAGCTTGAAGACGACCGTATTGCGATCCGTTGCTTCGACGCTTGCGACCTGCACCGAGAAGGCGGCGCTCCAGACCATGCCGGGATGGTCCATTTGCGTCTTGACCGTATAGACGACGTCATCGGCTGTAAATTCCACGCCATCGCTCCAATAGAGCCCCGGGCGCAGCTTCACCGTCATCTCGGTAAAGTCGGCATTATATTGCGGCTTGTCGGCGGCAAGGGAGTTGTCCCAGGTCGAGCCGCCGAGACCTTGTTCGGGATCGATGTACCAGAGCGTGTCCATGGTCAACTGCTGCAGGCCGGTTGAAACACCGCCGCCGCCGTTGACCCAAATATTGAACCAGCCGGGGTTCTTGATCGTGCCTTCCGGATTTTCGACGATGAGCGTGTCCTTGCGAGGCAAGGATTTATAATCATCTGCCTTGGCCGCGGCCATCAGGCCGAGCGTCGCCAGGGCGACGCCGAATGCAAGCTTCTTCCAATGCTGCATTTTCTCCTCCCTTTGAATGCGACGAGAGAGCGGCCGCAATGGACGCGTGGGACGTCGCGGTTTTTGGTCCGCAGCAGGCTTGGGACTTGTACGTGTCAGGTCCGATGCTTCTGCGATCCATTCCTCCGGCTCGACTGCCTCCTCGCAGCGAGCGGATAGTCTTCAGGCCAGCACGAGGGTGATGGCCGGAAATTCTTCAGACCGACAGCCGGATGACGCCGTAGGACTGCGGTTTCAGCCTTGCGCGCAATCTGCCATCCTCGATTCCTGCGTTGTCGACCTTTGCAGGGACGACGGTTTCCGGTTGCCGCGCCGTGTTAACGGCCTCGAGGTCCGGATGCGCCATCTCCACGTGTTCCAGGACACTAGCACCGGCAAAGCCGTCGAGCCGGGCATCGAGGTCAAGCGTATTTTGCGGATGGCGGTTGACGACAAAGAAGGTCAGCGTCTTGCCGTCGTCGGCAAGAACCGCGGATGCGTCGAGATAAGGCACATCATCCGCCTCGTCGCAATCATAGGTCGGCGCGTCGGCAATGAGCTGCAGGGCCGAACCGCGGCCATACTTCGATGCGAGATAGAAGGGGTAGTAGATCGTCTGGCGCCATGCCGGACCGCCGTTTTCGGTCATGATCGGCGCGATGACGTTGACGAGCTGGGCGATACAGGCGATGCGCACACGATCTGAGCGGCGAATGAAGGTGTTGAGAATGCCGCCGACCTGCAGCACGTCCTCGAAATTGTAGACGTCTTCGAGAAGGTGCGGCGCATCGGGCCATTCGTTCTTCGCAAGAATGTCCTTGTCCTGCTGGTTGGAATGATACCAGACATTCCATTCGTCAAAGGAAATGCCAATCGTCTTCTTGGATCGCTTCTTTGCCTTGATATAATCGATCACGCCGCCGATGGTGGTGATGTAACGGTCAAGCTTTGTGGTGCGCGCCAGGTAATTGAGCGTGTTCTTTTCGCGGTTCGCGAAATACATATGCAGGGAAATATAGTCTGCACTGTCATAACATTCGTCGAGAACCTGTGCTTCCCAGTCTGGATAGGTTTTCATGTCAGGATGCGAGGAACCGCAGACCACGAGTTCCAGCGACCTGTCGAAGCCGCGCATCGCCTTTGCCGTCTCATCGGCCAATCGACCATATTCCTGCGCCGACTTGTGGCCGACCTGCCAGGGGCCGTCCATTTCATTGCCGAGGCACCACAACTTGACATTGTGCGGTGTTTCCCAGCCGTGCTTGCGACGCAGGTCCGACCAATGGGTACCTCCGGGATGATTGCAATATTCGAGAAAGCTGCGCGCCGCTTCCAGGCCGCGGGATCCCAGATTGACCGCAAGCATCGGCTTGGTCCCTGCTTTCTTGCACCAGTCGACGAATTCGTTGACGCCGATCTGGTTGCTTTCACGCGTGCGCCAGGCAAGATCGAGGCGGACCGGCCGCTCGGAACGCGGCCCGATGCCATCCTCCCAATCGTAGGCTGAAACGAAATTGCCGCCGGGATAACGACAGTAGGGCGTGTCGAGCTGCCGCACGAGGTCGATGACGTCCTGCCGGAAACCATCCGCATCGGCAGTCGGATGTCCAGGCTCATAGATGCCGCCGTAAACGGCTCTGCCAAGATGTTCGAGAAAAGAACTGTAGAGTCTGGGATCAATGCTCGCGAGTCTAAAATCGCGATGAACGATAAGGCTCGTTTTCACCGAGGCCTCCCCTAAATATCAATTTCTCCGTTCTTATGCGGTCATCTTGATAGCTGGGTGGAAGCGAGTCAATTGCGCAGGCTCGTTGGGCTCTGAAGCGCGGATTTTCGGAATAATCGTTAAAATACAATCTGGTAAGTCATGATAACAGGTCGCACCGGAAAAATTAATCGCGTCATTGAAATCAGGATTTTCGATATTGTCTTTCAAACGTATAGTCGCATCACGATATCTCTGCCGTAATTGCCGAAGCCGCGTCCGAAGATGTTTACGCCGCCGGTGTGGCTAGCATTCTCCGCAATACCGACGCGAAGCCGGATGGAAGAATGTTGCGCCAGGGCAAGGTCCGCGACCGTGACATTGGAAGTCGCCACCCCGTCGATGAATGTGCCGCGCGTCGATATGCGCCAGGTCTTTAGCTTGCCGTATTGAGACCCTTCGAGCTTCCACCAGCCGGGCGTATAAGCTCCTCGCTTGTCGCCGTAGTCGCCCGGCGACATCCACGTTCCAACCGCCATTCCGTTGACCCAAAGCGTGATATCGGAGGGCCAGTCCGGGTTGGTTCCAGGCACTTCCGACGAGAGTTCCATCGAAAATTCGATGGCGCGCACTTCCTTATTCAAGACCTTGGCGTTGTTTGGAAACTTATACTCGACAAAGCCCCTGCCGAACCAGACGAGGCCAGCTTGCATGCGCTGTGGATCCAGGAAATAATCGGGAACGTCGAGCAGCCCGATCACACTGTCGTTTGAACACAGGCCACAAGGCGCGTGGATGTCGCAGCTCGTATAGAGCCCGACGGGCATTTCGACTTCGATGACGTCGTCCGTCTTGCTGACTGACTTGTCTTCGAAGCTGATGAGGATCTCGTCGTAGACAGCGGAACAGATCTTCTGGTTGCCCTTGCGGCCTTTGGCGAGGCGGGATTCGACCAAGCCCACCTCTTCCAGGATTTGAATCCCGGTCGCGACGGTCGATTGTGGAAGCGACAGCGCCCGCGCCATGTCGTTGACGTTCATCGGGCCTTTGGAGCACAGGAGTTTGAGGAGTTGCAGGCGCCCCGGTGCGGAGAGGGCTTTTATGACGGTATCGTTGACGCCTGCATCGATCGTTAAAAACGAGCGTTCCATAATGTCCCCATCTGATATGACGAAAGCTTTATATCGACGATGTTGATACAGCAAGCCTGTCTTCCAGTAAGGAACGGATTTCGTGATTTAGATCTCTGCAATCTGTTCGGTGGCTTTCTGATCCTGCTGTGGCCTTTGGGACCAAATGCGTTTGGGGCAGGACCGTCACGAGTCCGGGACAGATCGCAACCGTTGCAACATTATGTGCGGTCGGCGCGGCGGTGTTTCCGGGGCTGTCGCGTCTCGGCGGAACGCAAGGACGGGTTCGGTCAGTAAAATGCCTGGCGAGCGGGCATATCGCCGAGCCCGCTGCCGATGACCAGGATATCCGGCGAAAGATATGGATGAGACTGGCGAGGCCTCGCCTGAGGGGCGGCGCTGATCCGGTTCATATCCGTTTTCGTGATCTTGGCGATCGTCTGGAGTTATTCCAGCAGGTTCGAAACCATTGCCAGCGCCGAGGGCAAGCTGCAGCCGACAGGGCGTGTAATGTCATTCAATCGTTGGAAGCCGCTAAGACGGCCTCGATCCGGTCACCAGTGGTGTGAAGGTCAAGGCCCGCGACTAAAGATTCGCAATCAGCCTCAAATGCTCCGCCGTGGTTGTGGCAAAGCCGAAAAACTCCAGATAAGCCGGTATCTGCTCAAACAGCATATCCGTCCCCACTTGATACCGGCATCCTCTCTCCCGCGCTGCGGCCAGAAACGGCGTAATCTCCTCCTTCATGACCACTTCGCCGACGAATGTATCCGGCGAAAGCCGCGCCACATCCAGCGGCAGAGGGTCGTCCTTATGCATGCCGAGCGGCGTGGCATTGATGACGATGTCGAAACCATCGGGGTCGTTCCCGTCTGTCGTCACCTGCATTGCCGGATAGTAGGTGTTAAGGCGGGATTTCAGGCCATCCAGTGCTGCCTTGTTGTCGTCGTGCAGGGCAAGGCGGGTGAGGCCACCGCTGGCAAGCGAAGCGGCGATGGCCGAGCCGACACCGCCGGCGCCGATCATGAGGGCGCTTGCGCCCGCGATTGCCTGGCCCTTGCGCTTAAGGCCGCGCACGAAACCTTCGCCGTCGAACATGTCGCCGATCAGCTTGCCGTCAGGCCCGAGCTTGACGGCGTTGCAGGAGCCGGCCACGCGGGCATTGGTGGAGATTTCGTCCAGGAGACCCATCGTGGTGATCTTGTGGGGCATGGTGATCAGCGCCCCGTGGATATTCGAGAGGCGGAAGATCAGCCTCAGGAAATCCGGGTAATCGGCAGGCCTGCAGCCCATGGGAACGACGACGGCGTCGATGCGCTGTTCCGCAAAATAGGGATTATAGATCAGCGGCGCCTTGAAGCTTTCCGTCGGGTAGCCGAGATGGGCGATCAGCCTTGTGGTGCCGCTAATCATCGGTATTATCCCGCATCTTCCCAGGGAAGACGGTCTTTCCGGTTCGGGCGGATTGCTTGATCGCCTCAATGACCTCAAGTGTCGCAAGCCCTTCCTGGCCGCTGACGAGCGGTTTGGCCTTTCCTTCGATAATGTCGCAGAAATGCTGGAGCTGCAGGGTCAGCGGGTCAGCTTCGGCCACCGTCAGGCGCTCTTCGATCAGCGGCTCGCGCCAGTCGGGCCGCAGCGCATTGCGCCAGAGGGCAAGCTGCGGGATGGCGAGCGAGGCTTCGGTGCCGCCGATCTGGTAGCAGAACTGGTCTTGCTGCGGATAAGCGGGGTTTTCGCCCGAGGTCATTTCCCAACTCCAGGGCGAGGGCACGGCATCTGATGCCGTTAGCGTCGCCAGGACACCGCTTTCGAAGCGCAGCAGCACGACGGCTGTATCCTCCACCGCATGGCCTCTCGCGGCATTGGAGTCCATCGCATGCACGCTTTCCACTTCACCGAGCAGGTAGCGGAAGAGATCGACATCATGGATGAGGTTGATGAATGTCGGCCCGGCGCCGGGTTCGCGGCGCCATTGCACATTGAAGTAATCGTCGGGCTTGGCGACCCAGAAGCTGCCATGAACGGCGCGGATCTTTCCCAGGCGGCCGCTGTCGATGATGCGCCTGGCCTCGCGGATGAGGGGGTTGTGGCGACGGTGATGCCCGACGAGAACAGGCACGCCGGCGCGCTCGGCGGCTGCCACGAGGCCGGCGGCTGCTACGGAATCGTCGGCGATGGGCTTTTCGATGAGGACGGGGATGCCTGATGTCACGGCGTCACTGGCGTTGGCGACGTGAAGCTGGTTCGGTGTGGCGACGATGACGCCGTCGGGACGGCGGTCCGCCAGCGCTTCGGTAAGGCTTGCAAACCAGGTGAAGCCATTAGCGCGCGCCTCGTCGCGGGCGGCGGGCGAGGGGTCGATGACAGCGGCAAGCGCGGCGCGCGGCTCTGCCAGCACGCCCTCGATATGGCGCCGGCCGATCAGCCCGACGCCCATGACGGCGATCTCAAGAGGGCGTGTGCACGAGGGGGCGGGCATGGTTGCGTCCTTAATTGCGCAAGATTTCGCCGAGGAATTTGCGGGTGCGCTCGTGGCGGGGATTGGTGAAGAATTCCGCCGGCGGCGCTTCTTCCACGATCGCGCCGCTTGCCATGAAGATCACCCGGTTGGCGACCTGGCGGGCAAAGCCCATTTCATGGGTCACGCAGATCATTGTCATGCCTTCCTCGGCAAGGCTGATCATCGTATCCAGCACTTCCTTGACCATCTCCGGGTCAAGTGCCGAGGTCGGCTCGTCGAAGAGCATCACCTTGGGGCGCATGCAAAGCGCACGCGCGATCGCGACGCGCTGCTGCTGGCCGCCAGAGAGCTGAACAGGGAATTTCTCCGCCTGTTCGGCAATCTTGACGCGCGCCAGAAGCGTGCGGGCACGTTCCTCGGCTTCGGCTCTGGTCACGCCAAGCGCGCGCATCGGGGCCAGCATGCAGTTCTGCAGCACGGTCAGATGCGGGAAGAGGTTGAATTGCTGGAAGACCATGCCGACCTCGCGCCTGATCGCATCGATCGCCTTGGCCTGGTTGCCAAGCAGGATGCCGCCGACGCGAATCTCGCCCTTCTCATAGGTTTCCAGATGGTTGATGCAGCGGATCAGCGTCGATTTTCCGCTGCCGGAGGGGCCGCAGAGCACGATGCGCTCGCCCCTGCGCACCTCGATATTGATATCGTGCAGGGCCTGGAAGGCGCCGTACCATTTCTCCACATGGCTCATGGTGATCATGGTTTCGTCAATCGTGACCTGATTTGGGTGAAGGGGCAGGGCTGCTGTCATTGTTTCGTTTCCATTGATTTTCAGGCTGCGTCAGCGCGCATGAGCGGCGTTGAAGCGTCGCTCCAGGCGGGCGCCGAGAATGGTCAGCGGGCAGCACATCAGGAAATAAAGGGCGCCGACGATGCCGAAGACGGTCAGCGGCTGGAAGATCTGGTTGGAGATGATGTTGCCGGCGCGCGTCAGCTCCGTAAAGCCGACGATCGAGGCCAGCGACGTGCCCTTGATGAGTTGCACCAGGAAGCCGATCGTGGCGGGCAGGGAGATGCGGATCGCCTGCGGCAAAATCACATCCTTCATGCGCGAGACATATTTGAGGCTGAGCGCCTTTGCCGCCTCCGTCTGGCCGCGCGGCACGGCTTCGATCGCGCCGCGCCAGATCTCGCCGAGATAGGCGCTGGCATGCAGCGTCAGGCCGATCGCGACCGCCTCCCAGGCGTCGAGCCTCAGGCCGATCAGGGCCAGACCATAATAGGTGACGAAGAGCTGCATCAGGAGCGGCGTGCCCTGGAAGACGGCGATATAGGTTGCCATCACCCGCTCCAGAAGCGGTATGCCCGAGGTGCGCGCCAGCGCCACGGCGAGACCGGCGATGCAGCCGCAGACGAAGCCGACGGCAGACAGAAGCACGGTCCATTTCAGGCCGATCAGAAGGAAGACGTATTCGTCGCTGCCCATGGTGCCCTCACTTGACCGGATAGGTGAAATAGCGGGCCGAGAAGAGCGCGAAAAGGTGCATCATCAGCCAGGAAATGACGAGGTAGAAGATCGTGATGGTGAAATAGACCTCGAAGCTGCGGAAACTGTCGGATTCGATGCGCTGCGCTACAGAGGTCAGCTCATAAGCCGAGATGGCCGAGCAGATGCTGGTGGAGAGCGTGAGCAGCACGAACTGGCTGGTCAGCGACGGGTAGATGGCTCTGAGCGCCGGCTTCAGGATGATCAGCCGAAAGACCTGCACCTTGTGCAGGCCGAGCGCCAGGCCCGCTTCCATCTGTCCTCCGGGAATGGATTGCACGCCGCCCCTGATGATCTCGATCGCATAGGCGCCGCCATTGATCCCGAGCGCGATGATCGCCGTCGGCGTCGGGTCGAGGCGGATGCCGATCAGCGGCAGGGCGAAGAAGAGAAAGAAGATCTGCACCAGGAAGGGCGTGTTGCGGATGAGTTCGACAAAGGCGATGATCAGCCAGCGCACCGGCTTGATATGCGAATCCCTCAGCGCCACGCCACCGATGCCGATGATGACGGCCAGCACCATGCCGCAGACGGCGAGCAGGAACGTGCCGAGACAGCCGAGCAGCAGGCTCGGCAGGCCATCGATGACGGGCGTGAAATCCAGTTGATAGTTCATGCTGTCTTTGCCGCTCCCGCCATGCCTGCCCCAACCATTCCAGACATCGCCTCGATCGCGAGCTCGTAACCACGCGCGCCAAAACCGATCATGATGGCGGTGGCGACGCGCGAGACGAGGGACTTATGGTAGATCTCCTCGCGGGCATGGACATTGGAAATATGCAGCTCGATTTTTGGCGGAGTGAAGGTTTTCAACGCATCGAGCAGGGCAATCGAGGTGAAGGTATAGGCGGCGGGATTGATGATGATGCCGCAGGCCTCTTTGCGGGCCTGATGGATGCTCTCCACCAGCTCGCCCTCGAAATTCGTCTGGCGGAAATCGATCTCGAAGCCGAGCGTCTTTGCCTTGGCGAGGCACATCTGCCTGATATCGGCAAGCGTGGTGGAGCCGTAGATATGCGGCTCGCGCTCGCCTAGCAGATTGAGGTTCGGTCCGTTGAGGACGAAGATGGTTCTGGTCATGTCGCACCTCAAACGGGGCAGTGTTTCGCCTTCTGGACGTCATCCTCGGGCTTGTCCCGAGGATTTAATCAGGCGGCGGCGGGAACTCGGGACAGGCCCGAGCACGATGGAGCGGTCTTGCCCCTCACTTCGGCTGTGCATGGGGTGCGTCTGCAGATCCTCGGACAAGCCCGAGGATGACGGAAGCGAGGAGGCGGGCTTCGTCCCGCTCCCTGCCAATCAGCCAGCCGTAAACGGAATGCCGTCGAGGCTCTTCGGGAATTCCGGAACCGGCACCTTCATCCACTTGTCGTAGATCTTCTTCAGCTCGCCATTGGCCTTGATCTTGTCGATGAAGGCATTGATCGAGGCGTTGAGTTCCTTTTCGCCCAAACGCGTGCAGGCGCCGTTATAGAGCTTCTGGAATTCCAGCTTGTTTTCGAATTCGCCGGGGCGGGCTTTTTCCACGCGGTCCATGTAGAAGATGTTGCCGCCGAGCGCATCGACCTGGCCGGAGACCAGCGCCTGGACGCTTGCCGCGTCGCCATCGAAGCGGCGGATGGTGGCGGTTGGCGGGGCATTCTTTGTGACTTGCGTATCCTGTGCGGCACCCTTGGCGACCGATATGGTCAGGTTCGCCATATCTTCGTTGGTCTTGATCGATTTGTTTTTCGGGCCGATCAGGACGATGGCATTGGCATTGTAAGGCTGGCTGAATTGCACGGCCTTGGCGCGATCCGGCAGCATGGCCATAGTGGCGAAGAGCACGTCGACGCGGCCCGAGGTCAGCGCCGGAATGCGGTTGTTGACCTCGAGCGGCACGAATTCGACCTCGACGCCGAGTTCCTTGGCATAGGCTGTCGCCATATCGGCGTCAAAGCCATCCTGCTTGCCGGCGCTGGTGACGAAGCCCCATGGCGGGTTGTCGCCCTGGATGCCGACGATCAGCTTGCCGCGGGCCTTGATTTCCTCGGGGGTCACAGCGGCGGCCGGGTTTGCGAGACCTACGGCGGCCACGAGAGCGGCGGCACCCAGCATGGCGCCACGCCGCGTCAGCAACGACTTCAGCATTGGAATTCTCCTCCTTTTGGCTGGCTGCCTGAGCAATGTCGCGGGCAGCCTCACAGTCATCCTCTCCCGACTGTTCACAACAATGTTTGCCAGAGGGGCGCAAATAAATCAACATAGTTTTCTGAAATCATATGAGATTTTTCATTTGATCAATTGGATTGAAATCCAAACGATGTTTGCCATAATGCCAAGAGCGAGATCGGCGGCTCGATGCGTTTGGCGCACGGCAGGCTCATCGGCACCAGCACCAACAGAAGGGCTAAGGTTCATGAAGACCTCGATTGCGACGGTGACGCTCTCAGGCGAGTTGCCGGAAAAACTCGAAGCGATAGCGCGGGCCGGCTTTGACGGCGTGGAGATTTTCGAGAACGATTTTCTGGCCTTTGATGGCAGCCCTGCCGATGTCGGCAGGATGGCGCGCGATCTCGGGCTCACCATTACGCTCTTCCAACCCTTCCGCGATTTCGAGGGCATGCCGGAAAGTTTGCGCAGCCGCACTTTCGACCGGGCCGAGCGCAAGTTCGACATCATGCAGGAACTCGGAACCGACATGGTGCTCGTCTGCTCCAATGTCTCGCAGGCGGCCCTTGGCGGCATCGACCGGGCGGCGGCCGATTTTCGCGAGCTTGGGGAGCGGGCGGCCAAGCGCGGGCTGAAGGTGGGGTACGAGGCGCTTGCCTGGGGCCACTTCGTCAACGATCACCGCGATGCCTGGGAGATCGTGCGCCGCGCAGACCATCAGAACGTCGGGCTGATCCTCGACAGTTTCCATTCGCTGTCGCGCAGGATCGATATCAATTCCATCCGTTCGATCCCGAAGGAAAAGATCTTCATCGTGCAGCTGGCCGATGCACCGCTGATCGATATGGACCTGCTCTACTGGTCCCGACATTTCCGCAACATGCCCGGTGAGGGCGATCTGCTCGTTACAGAGTTTACCGAGGCCGTCGCTTCGACAGGTTACGACGGTTTCTTCTCGCTGGAGATATTCAACGACCAGTTCCGCGGCGGTTCGACAAGGGCGATTGCCGCAGATGGCCATCGCTCGCTGATCTATCTGGCCGACCAGATCCGCCGCAAGGTGGAGACGCCTGTCGGCATCGACATGCCTGAGCGAGCCGCCGTCAAGGGCGTCGGCTTCATCGAATTTGCGACCGATGACGAGGAGGCGGTGGAACTCGTCGGCATCCTCGAAGCGCTCGGTTTCCGCAAAGCCGCCGTGCATCGCTCCAAGAAGGTGACGCTCTTCCAGCAGGGGGATATCAGGATCATCATCAATGTCGATCCCGCAGGTTTCGCGAATGCCGCCTATGCCGTGCATGGCACATTCGCCTATGCGATGGCGCTCGTCGTCGATGATGCGGCGCAAGCCTATGCGCGGGCGCTGGCGCTCGATGCCGAGCCCTTCACCCAGGCCGTAATCGAGGGCGAATTGCAGTTGCCGGCGATCCGCAGTGTGGGTGGCGGGCTGATCTATCTCATCGATGAGAAGAGCCCGCTCGGCCGTTTCTCCGAGATCGATTTCGAGCCTGTCGCGGAAAGGGGCAAGGACTCAGACGCCGGTCTCCTGCAGATCGATCACATCGCTCAGACGGTGGCTTATGACGAGATGCTGACCTGGCTGCTTTTCTACACCTCGATCTTCGAAACCCACAAAACGCCTATGGTCGATATTATCGATCCCGCCGGCGTGGTGCGCAGCCAGGTGATCGAAAACCAGTCCGGCAGCTTGCGCATCACCATGAACGGCGCGGAAAACCGCCGCACGCTCGCCGGCCATTTCATCGCCGAAAAATTCGGCTCCGGCATCCAGCATCTGGCCTTCTCGACAGACGATATTTTCGCAACCGCCGAACGGTTGCGCGCCAGGGGCTTCAAGCCATTGCCGATCTCGCCGAACTATTACGACGATGTCGAAGCCCGCTTCGGTCTGGATCCGGAGCTGACGGAGCGGCTGAAGGCGGAAAACGTCCTCTACGATCGAGATGGGGAGGGGGAATATTTCCAGCTTTATAGCGGGACCTATGGGGAGGGGTTCTTCTTCGAAGTGGTGGAGCGGCGGTCCTATCGTGGTTATGGCGCGCCGAATGCGATTTTCAGGATTGCGGCGCTCAAGAAGCAGATGCGGCCGGAGGGAATTCCAAGGGATGCGGGTTGATCTGCGGGCACGCTTGGCAGGCCCGTCCATCCGCGAGACCTGCCGCCTCTCAGCCAATCCGCCCGCTCCTCAGCACGTGTTCCGCGCCGCTCTGGATATGCCTGACGATCACCGCCCGCGCACCCGCGACATCTCGCTTCAAAGCCAGCTCGAACAGCAGCTTGTGATCATCAACGACAGCCCTGCCGCGAAAGCTCTGCGCCAGCATGTGATAGCGCAGAAACCGATCGAAAATGGATGAGAGTGTCGCCATCAGCGTCGCCGAATTGCAGGCCGAGACGATAGCCTGATGGAATTCCCAGTCGTAACGTACCCAGTCGATGGTGCGCGAGGTATCACCGGCAAGCAGCTTGCGTTCGGCCGTCGCCAGCTTGTGGTGGGCGGCGACGATGCGGCCTTCCCATTCCAGATTTCCGGCGGCAAAGGAGAGGCCGATCGCGTGAGTTTCAAGCACGGTCCTGAGATCCGCGAGTTCCTCCAGCTCCTTGCGCGAGGCCGGGCTTACCTCGAAGCCGCGCTGGCCTTCGGCAAGCACGAGATTTTCCATCGCAAGGCGGCTCAGGATCTCGCGCAGCGAGGAGACACTGATCGAATAATGCTCCTTGGCTTGCTCGAGCTTGATCTTGGCGCCCGGCGCCAGCGCCCCTGAAATGATATCCTGCCGGATCTGCCGGAAGACGACATCGCTGATGGTTTCCGAGGTTTCGGCCGTGATTTTGAGCATCGGTTTTTCTGCCTTATGCAGTGCGGCCATTATCTATTTTCTCCCGCTTGGTCGATGAGGAGAGCAAACCTCTGTCGAGCGCGTGCTCGACGCCACCTTGGATATGGCGCTGCAGGATCTGCTTAGCGGCACTGCTGTCACGCCGCAGGGCCGCTTCGAGCAACTGCTTATGCTCCAGTTCGGCAACACCGCCGCGATAGGAGAGCGCCACCATCTGATAGCGTAAATACTTGTCAAAAATGGCCGAATGCGTCTCCATTAAGAGCCGCGAGCCGCAAGCGGCAATCAGCGCCTGGTGGAACTCCCAGTCGTAACGCTTCCAGTCTTCGGCCTGGCTGGTGTCGCCCGAGGCCATTACCTTTTCCATGCGCGCCAGCTTGTAATGGGCCGAGACGAGCTGCGCTTCCCAATCAACATCGCCCTGTTCGAAGGATTGCTCCAGAGCGTGCTCTTCGAGCAGCAGGCGAAGTGCGGCAATCTCCTTGAGGTCGGCAACCGAAACCCCGGCCACCTCGAATCCACGCTGGCCTTCGGCAAGCACAAGGCCCTCCGAGCTTAGCCGATTAAGGATCTCGCGTAGCGTGCTGACGCTGGTGCCATAGGCTCCCTTCAGATTTTCCAATTTAAGCTTCTGCCCGGGCGTCAGCCGCCCGAAGATGATATCGGCGCGGATTTGCCGATAGCTGCTCTCCGCGACGGTTTCGCTCACAGCCTTCTGCAGCAAGGTGATCTCCGACATTTTTGATTTTATCATACATATATCGTCAGCGCGGAAGGGATTCAACGCGGGCGATAGACACAAAAAATAGCTCATTGGCTTATAGCTGTAGTTCCCGGGACGACATCTCTGACTGGCTGCCCGGAACTGGCTTACCCCTCTTTATCGCGATCGCCAGACACTCGGCAGCGCCGGGCTGCTGAGCGCTGCATTGACGCAATATTTGTCGTCACAGGAAGGGGCGGGTTCGGTTTATCTGGGCCGGATGCGAGCGCGACAATTTCCTTGCCATTTGGTGATTGGCGCGCGAGAAGCTCAAACTGGCGCGCGACATGCGTAGCGTAACGGCCTGTTGGCGAAAGCGATAAAATCAGCGCTCTCTTTGAAATTCGATATCAACCAGATCTGAACACGTTTTCGCTAGCGCGGGGCCTGAGGTTCGTATTCGGTCAAGTCCGTGATAGGGCTCGTCGACAGGGTCCCTCGAAGCACAATCAGATGCCTAAAAAATCCAAACGGTGTTCGCTGTTCGAATCTCATCAAGGCGTGTCGTCGTCTTGTTGTCAGGCTGCCGCTTCCATCTCTGGCTGCTGGATTTTCTGGTCATCCAAGGACGGATGAAAGAAATTCACGCGTCCTCTCCGCTTCCGGCGCGCCGAATATCTGTTCCGGAGCACCCTGTTCGCAGATGCGGCCCTTGTCGAAGAAGCAGACGCGATCCGAGACTTCGCGGGCAAAACGCATCTCATGGGTGACGAGCAGCATCGTCAGGTCATGTTCATGGGCCAGCCCGCGGATAACGGAAAGCACTTCGCCCACCAGCTGGGGATCCAGGGCCGACGTAGGTTCATCGAAAAGCAGAACACGCGGACGCATCGCGAGCGCACGGGCAATTGCCACACGCTGCTGCTGGCCGCCGGAAAGCTGCACCGGATAGTGATCCTTCTTGTCTGCCAGTCCGACCATCTGCAGCAGTTCAATCGCTCGCGCTTCCGCTTCCGCCCTCGGCATCCCCAGCACCCGTACCGGCGCTTCGACAACGTTGCGAAGCACCGTCATGTGAGGAAAAAGATTGAAGCTCTGGAAGACCATGCCGACATGATTGCGGATTTGGCGCAGGTGTTTTTCCGATGCCTGGAACGGCCCTCTGCCGTCCGGCTGGTGATAGGAAGTGCCGGCAATCGTCAACTTGCCTTCCTGAAACGGTTCGAGTGTCATGAGAATGCGCAGAACCGTTGATTTGCCGGAGCCAGACGGGCCGATAAGCGTGACCTTCTCGCCCTTCGCAACGCTAAAATTGAAGTGATCAAGCACTGTCAGGATGCCGAAGCGCTTGGTGACATCGGAAAACTCGATGATGGGCTGGACGTTGTCATTGGTCATCGCAAGGGTATTCCTGCTTTTGGAAGCGCTTTCTGCAAGCGGTGGAGGCCTGCCGAGCAGATCAGCGTCAGCAGAAGGAAAATCAGGCCGACAAGCGTCAGCGGCACGAGATATTCGAAGGTGCGTTCGCCGATCATGTTGGCGAGCCCCATCATCTCCAGAACGGTGACCACAGAGAGCACCGGCGTTTCCTTGATCATGGCCACGAGGTAATTCCCCATCGCCGGCACAATGCGCGGGATAGCCTGGGGAATGATCACGTCACGATAGGTTTGCATACGGGTCAGATTGAGCGCCGTTGCTGCTTCCCATTGGCCGCGATGAATAGCTTCGATGCCGCTGCGATAGACCTCGGACGTATAAGCTGCATATTGAAGACCGAGGGCCAGTGCACCGGTGAGAAAGGCGGGTAGCACGATCCCGAAATCTGGCAGCACGTAATAGAGGAAGAACAACTGTACCAGAAGCGGCGTATCGCGCAGGAACTCGACAACGAAGGCGGCTGTCCAGGAGATCGCCACAATACGGCTGCGGCGCAGCAGCGCGAACACCAGGCCAAGCACGAGCGCGATCCCAAAGCCAGCAGCTGCCGCCTTTAGCGTGACCGTCAAACCAATCAGTATGATCGGCAAGATCGAGGTCGTGTAAGTAACCCAGGTTGTTGTGTCCCATTCGTAACCATACATCGAACTGTCCTCACGAATGACCGCCGCGGGGGAAGACGTCGCCGCGTCGTACGAAGTGCTCGATCACGCGAACGGCCACCATCAGGACAAGCGACATGGCGAAGTAGCACACGAGCGTGACCGAATAGATGCTTGCGCTATCCAACGTGATGTTGCGGATGGATTGAGCCGCGAAGGTAAGATCGGCAATCGAGATCAACGACACCAGTGAGGACAGCTTTAGCGTTTCGATGGCGAGGTTGCCGAAGGCCGGCATCATTTCGACGACTGCCTGCGGCAGCGAAATGCGAAAGAGGGTCTGGATACGGTTGAAGTTCAATGCGCGGGCAGCTTCCAGCTGCTGCACGGAGACCGACAGGAGGGCTCCGCGGACGATTTCGGCGCCATAGCCGCCGACATGAGCGGCCAATACCAGGATGCCGGTGGTGATCGGATCGAAACTCAGGCCGACCAGCGGCAGCGCGTAATAGAACCAGAACAGCTGAACGAACAGCGAAGTCCCGCGAAATACTTCCGTATAACACAGCGCGACGGCCGACAGGATCGGTCCTCCCTCGACGCGCAGGATGCCGAAGACGAAGGCGAGCACCGCGCCGCAGACAATCGCTGCCAGAGTGATCGTCATCGTCACGATAGCGCCTTGCCAAAGCATCGGCAGATAGGCTGTCCAGCTCATCTGGCAATCTCTCCGAATGAAAGCAGGTGACGCCCAGTCCGGGACTGGGCGCCCTTATCGTTACTTTCCGGCGCAGAGATCGGCGACGTTCTTCTGAGCTGCTGCCGCGATGCTCTGTTCGGACAGACCATACTTCATGAGGATCTTCTTGTAGTCTTCCGTCTTTCGGAACGCGACGAGCGCGGTGTTGAACGCGTCGCGCAATTCCTTGTCTTCTGGACGGAAGGCAAAGCCGCCATAGTTGCGGACCGGCGCGCCCTTGACGATCGGGTCCTTGAATGGCGCGACCTGCTCGACATCTTTCTGATCCTTGGCGAGCGCGGAGACCGTCAACTCGGTGGCCGCGTAGGCATCGACGCGGCTCTGTACTGTCGGGATCGCATCAGCATTCGCCGGAATGAAGACGATCTGCTCGTCCTTGACGCCGACGGCACGCAGGAAGTCGACGTTGTTTGCACCCGAAACCACCGCGACTTTCAAGGACGGGTCTTTTGCAATGTCGGCATAGGTTGTCAGGCCCTTGGGATTGCCCTTCTTGACCAGAAGCCCCTCACCGTAGGACGAGTTGGGTTCGGTAAAGGCGACCTGCTTGCAACGTTCGGGGGATATGTTCTGCTCTGCTGCAGCAAAGTCGAAGCGACGCGCCTTAAGACCGGGGATGAGCGTGCCGAAAGGTGTCACCGTCCAGTTAATTTCCTCGATGCCCATGGATTTCAGAACGGCATTGGCAACGTCGGGGCCGATACCCGCAGAGGTGCCGTCTGGCTGCATATAGGAATAGGGTACCTCGTTGGCCGTCGCGGCGCGGATGAATCCTTGCTTTTTCGCTTCTTCGACGGTCAGTGCGTTGGCCGACGTGATGCCGATGCCGAGCGCAAGTGCGGAGAGGCAGATGGTTTTTGAGATGCGCATTCAAATTCTCCTCTGGTTAAGTTTGTGGTCCGTTTTCGGATCTCACGGCGTTCGTCTGGTCAGGTTTTCTCCGTGATCGTTGCGATAACGGAAAGGCAGTCGCCGGCCTTGATCAGGCCGGGCACGTGGCGTGCCGCAAGCACGCCATCCATGGCGGCGCGATATTCGATTGGCGCAACACCGGTCTTGCCGACGGAATAAACGCGGGCGACGATTTCGTTCCTTTTGACCGGCTCGCCCAGATCGCGGGCAAAGGCGATGAGCCCGTCGTCCTCAGCAAAGGTGAAGCAATCGCTCGATGGCATGTCCAACCAGCGGGTTGGCATGGCGTCTGGCACGCCCTTCAGGATTCCAGCGTGACGCAGGAGGTTGAGGCTGCCCTTTCGCGCGATCTCGATCGACTTTGCGGTGGCAGTGCCAGCACCGCCGAGCTCAGTGGTGACGAAGACCTTGCCCATTTCCTCGACCGTCGTATCCAGCATGCCAACAGCGTCGATCTCCAGCATCTTCATCGAGTAGGGCGCAGCAAACGCCGCAACGGCGTCAAAGCAGCGCGCTTCCTGATCCTTGTCGGGCAATTCGTGTGCCGCCGCATAGGGCAGAAAATCGAGCGTCTTGCCGCCCGAATGGAAGTCGAGGACGATATCGGCGAGCGGTATCAGGTGGCGGGTGACATAATCCGCGATTTTTTCCGTCACCGAACCGTCCGGGCGACCTGGAAAGCTGCGATTCAGGTTTCCGCGGTCGATCGGAGAGGTGCGCGTGCCCGCACGAAAGGCCGGATAGTTGAGCGCCGGGACAATAATGATGCGCCCGCTTACCTGCGACGGATCCAGCGTCTGTGCCAGTTCGAAGAGAGCCGCCGGGCCTTCGTACTCGTCGCCATGGTTGGCGCCAGTCAAAAGAGCGGTTGGGCCTTCGCCATTGGCGATGATACAGATCGGAATCATCACCGAACCCCAAGCGCTATCATCACGGCTATAAGGCAGTCTCAGATGCCCGTGCTGAATGCCCTTCGCATCGAAATCGACGGAAGGGGTGATCGGCGAAGGGCGGGGCGTGCCGGTCAACATGGCACTCATCCCTTCACGAATAGCTGACGCGGTACGTTCGACAGGCATTCCACGCCTGTTTCGGTAATCGCGATGCTTTCGGTGATTTCCAGTCCCATATCCTCCAGCCAGAGACCCGTCATGAAATGGAAGGTCATGCCAGGCTTCAGCTCGGTGCGGTCGCCGGGACGCAGGCTCATCGTACGCTCGCCCCAATCCGGCGGATAGGAAAGACCGATCGGATAGCCGGTGCGGTTGTCCTTGATGATCCCGTATTTCTTCAGCACGTCGAAGAAGGCGTTGGCGATGTCCTCGCAGCTATTGCCGGGCCTTGCAGCGGCTAGGCCCGCTTCCATGCCCTCGAGTGTCGCCTTTTCCGCATCGAGAAAGGCTTGAGTCGGCTTGCCGAGAAAGACGGTGCGCGACAGTGGGCAGTGATAGCGCTTGTAGGCGCCGGCGATCTCGAAGAACGTCCCTTCGCCCAAACGCATCGGCTTGTCATCCCAGGTCAGATGCGGCGCGGAAGCGTCTGCGCCCGACGGCAGCAGCGGCACGATTGCCGGATAATCGCCGCCGAATTCCGATGTGCCGCGGATGCCGGCATCGTAGATCTCGGCGACGAGGTCGCATTTGCGCATCCCGGGCTCGACGACGTCGACAATGCGCTTGTGCATCAGTTCGACGATCTTGCCCGCCTTGCGCATATAGTCGAGTTCCGTCGTGCTCTTGACCGCGCGCTGCCAGTTGACCAGGCCCGCCGCATCCTTGAAGCGGGCATTGGGCAGATGCTTTTGCAGAGACGCGAAGGCGGCTGCCGAGAAATAATAGTTGTCCATCTCGACGCCGACTGTGAGGCTCGACCATTTGCGCTCATCGATGATCTGCGCCAGCAGATCCATAGGATGGCGCTCGGTCGACTGGACGTAGTGATCGGGGTAGCCGATGATATTGTCATGGTTCAAATAGGCGGTGCGTTTCGCGCCATTGGCATCCTGCTTGCGACCGTACCAGATCGGCTCGCCGCTCGGCGGCACCAGAACGCATTGATGCACATAGAAGGACCAGCCATCGTAGCCGGTGATCCAGTGCATGTTGGACGGATCGGTGACGATCAGGAGATCGATCCCGGCCTTTTCCATAGCATGACGGGTTTTGGAAAGGCGCGCGGCATATTCCTCGCGCGTAAAGTTCAGCGTCACGCTCACGCTGCATCTCCTATTTTGATGTCGTTTTCGATCGTCTGACCGCTTCCTGCGTCATTTGCGCGGGCAAGTGCCAGATTGGCGATGGCGGTGTCCTGCACACCGGTACCCGTGAGGTCGGCGAAGGTTATATCGTCTGCCCTCAGCCGGCCAATTGCCCTGCCGGCGATGACATCTCCGAGTTCGGCAAACTGCTGGTCCCGCGTGACTGCGCCGGAGTTGATGGCATGGTGCAGCTCGCCGAGAATGCGGGTCTGCGAGAGCCGATCTGCAACGTAGATAGTGCGATCAAAGACGGCCGGATCGATCTCGTTCTTGTGCTCAGCATCCGACCCCATCGCGGTCAGATGCTGTCCGGGCTCGAGCCATTCGGCCATCAGAATCGGCTTTTCTGCCGGCGTCGTCGTGACGACGATATCCGCGCCGTGGACCGCTTCACGCGGATCGGCGATGGCGGCGACCTCGATTGCGTGGTCGCGACCCAAATCTGAAGCAAGCGTCTTGGCCTTCGCGTGGTCACGCGCCCAGATCCGGGCCGATTTGATCGGCCGTACCAACATGAGAGCCTCAAGCTGCAGCCGCGCCTGCATGCCTGCTCCAAAGATCGTGGCAACGCTGGCGCCTTTGCAGGACAGGTGGCGCGCGGCGACTGCACCCGCCGCTGCCGTGCGCACATCCGTAAGATAGCCGTTGTCGAGAAGAAGGGCTTCGACCAGCCCGGTCTTCGCGCTCAGCAGGATCATCAGCCCGTTGAGGCTTGGCAGACCGATCTTGGGGTTGTCGAAGAATCCGGGGCTGACCTTGATTGCAAAACCGTCGAAGCCTGGCACGTAGGCCGTCTTGACGTCCACCTCGCCACGAAATTCCGGAATATCGAGGCGCAGGATCGGCGGCATGGCAACGGCTTTCGTCGCGAGCGCAGCAAAGGCCTGTTCGACACAATCGACCGCGGAGGCATCGAGTTTGACGATAGCGCGAAGGTCTTTTTCCATCAGAATGCTGATGCGGCTCATGTGGTGGCCTCCGCGACGATTCTTTGATGCAGGATCGGGTCAATGTTGCCGCCCGAGATGACGACGGCGGTGGGACCGGAAAGTTCGACTTTGCCAGCGAGGATAGCGGCAATGCCGACTGCACCGGCACCCTCGGCCGTTACGTGTTCCTGTCGCGCGGCATGGCGGATGCCTTCAGCAATCTGGTTTTCGGTGAGAAGGACGATGTCGTCGAGGAGATTGCGGCAAAGCGTGAAGGTCACATGGTTTGAAACACCTATGCCACCGCCCAGCGAATCCGCCAACGTTTCCTCCTCACGGACCGCAACTGGCTTGCCGGCAGCAATCGCCGCATGCATGGCTGCCCCACGCTCCATCGAAAGACCGATGACGCGAACCTCGGGCTTCAGGGCCTTGACGGCAACCGCAATGCCGCCAGCCAAGCCACCACCGGAAAGAGGCACGAGCACCGTCGTGAGGTCGGGCAGGTCCTCTACGATTTCGAGGCCGATCGTGCCTTGACCGGCAACAACGTTCGCATCGTCGAAAGGCGGGATCGGCGTGAGTCCACGGCTCTCGGTCAGGCGTTCTACTTCCGCTTGGGCGTCGTCCTGCGATCTGCCGACAATGCGGATTTCGGCTCCGAGCATGCGGATCGCCTCGACCTTGTTGGCCGGAACGAGCGATGACATGCAGATGGTGGCCGGGACGCCCAGCTCGCGTGCGGCATAAGCCACCGCGCGACCGTGATTGCCTGTCGAGGCGGTAACGAGACCACGCTTGCGCGCCGCGTCATCCAGCGAGAGGATAGCGTTCATTGCACCGCGCAGCTTGAAGGCGCCGATGGGCTGGCGTGTCTCGAGCTTGAGATAGACAGGCTGGCTGGTGCGTTCAGAAAGATTGCTGGAATAAACGAGAGGCGTGTGTGTCACTCGGCCGACGATGCGAGCGGCAGCCCGATTGATATCTGCCAGCGTGACTGGCAGCACCCTTTCTTCGGTCGATCTGGACTGGATTTCGCTCTTCATGATTGTCATGTTGAGAGCGAACTAAAATCATGTCAATTATTATATTGTAATGATTCAATGATTGTCCTGGTAAGGCCTATCCGATGGCGCCGACGTCATAGACCGGTGGCAATTGCTCGAAGGCCTGCCGCACGATCGTCAGTGCCTTGGCCAGGCTTGCAGGGTTCATGCGTCCGCCCAAACAGATACGAATGCCACCGCCATGGCCGGGGCCTGCAATGAAGGGTTCGGAGGGCGTGACCGCGACATTCAGGTTGGTTAGCGAACGGACCAGGCCATCCTCAGTCCAGTGCGGTGGAACCTTGAGCCAGGCGCAGAGCGAGAGCGGATGGCTGGAGGCGATATGGTCGCCGAGGATTTCACTGGCGATGTTTTGGCGCGCTCGTGCTTCCTCACGCTGGATTTCGACCAGCCGCTGAGCCGTGCCACTCTCGACCCAGCGCGTGGCGATTTCGCCGGTCAGATAGGTGCCGCTCCAGCTCGACACACGCAGGATCGAGGCGGCGCGAATGGAATAGGCTGGTGGAACGACGAGATAGCCAACGCGCAATCCTGTCAGCACTGCCTTGGTGAAGCTCGTGACGAAGAAGCCGAGATCGGGCAGCATCTCAGTGAGCGACGGCAGGTCCTCCTCTATCATAGGGCGATAGACCTCATCCTCGATGACGAAGACGCCATATCGCGCCGCGATCGCGGCTATCTCGCTCCTGCGGGTCGCGCCCATGACATGACCCGTCGGATTGTTGAGGGTCGGGATAAGCACCAGTGCTCGGACGCCGCCTGCGGCACAAACGGCCTCCAGCGCATCGGGCAAAATGCCTTCATTGTCTGTCGGCAGGCCCTTCAGGCTGAAGCCAAGGACGTTCGAAAGTCCGATGATACCGTGATCGGTGAGATTCTCACACAGGACGACGTCTCCGGAGCGGATAACGCAGCTTAAAGCGAGAAAAATGGCATGAGCAGCACCGTTGGTGACGAGGATGCGCTCTATCCCGGCAGTAACGCCGAGCGTGCGCAACCAGATGCGCGCCGTCTCTCGATGGCGATCAAGGCCCGCGACCGGGCGGCACGGGCGCATGAAGCTTGCATTATCGCCATCGGCGAGCTCACGAAGGATCTCGCGCGATGCGGTCTCATGCGCATCGAGATAGACGCCGCGAATGATCGAAAGATCGAGCACCTCATTGGCACTATGATCAAGCATCATGCGCCCGGCCCGATCCGTCACGCGTGTTTTCACGAAAGTGCCGCGACCGATCTCACCGCTCAGATAGCCGAGCCGTTCGGCCTCCTTGTAGGAGAGGCTGACGGTCTGGACAGAAAGGCCGAGTTCGCGCGCCAGATCGCGATGCGTCGGCATGCGATCCATCGGTTTGAGCACGCCGGCCTCGATATCGGCGATAATGCGCTCGGTGAGAGCTGCATGCTTCGTTTCCCCCTTTTGCTTGGCAAGGCTCGGTCGCCAAGCCACCGGCTTCGTCGCCATCGTGGGATAAAGGTTCAGGGGATTGGCTTGACGTCGCATGAAATTGTCTCGTTTTTGAGGACGACCATTTCATGACATTATGCACGCTTCGTCTGAAAAGATGAAGCGTTATGCAGTTAGAGCCGTGATTGCTTCAGAATTAACCATCATCACAGCGATTTTGCTCGAAAAGCGGCGGTGTCGGGCGAGAGTTATCCCGCCCGGCGGACATGCCTGAATCAGATCTTCTCGCCGGCTTTGATCAATTCGTCCATGACGGAGCGGACGGCGGATTCGGCAATGGCAACGATCTCATCGACCTCCTCCTTCGTTGTGACGAGTGGTGGCGCAAAACCCAGGATATCGCCATGGGGCATGGCGCGGGCAATCAGCCCGCGGCTGCGCGCGGCCTTCGAGATTCGTGCACCGACAGTCATGGCGGGCGCAAAGCGCGTCTTCTTTTCCCGATCGGCCACAAATTCGATGGCGCCCATCAGGCCGACGCCTCTCACCTCTCCGACGATGGGAAGCTGAGCGAACTTGGCCTTCAGCTGCGCCTGGAAATAATTGCCGACCGTCCGCGCATTCCCCGGCAGATCCTCCTTCTCGACGATGTCGAGAACGGCGTTCGCCGCCGCAGCGCCAATCGGATGGCCGGAATAGGTATAGCCGTGGGAGAAAGAGCCGACGCGATCGGCCCCTTCTTCCATCACCTTGTAGACCTTTTCGCTAACGATTGCGCCCGACAGTGGAAAATAGGCCGAGGTCAGGCCCTTGGCGACGGTGATCAGGTCGGGTTCGATGCCGTAATGTTGCGATCCGAACATCGAACCGGTGCGTCCAAATCCCGTGATGACCTCGTCGGCGATCAGCAGGATATCGTATTTCTTGAGGATCTTTTGCACCTCTTCCCAATAGCCTTGCGGCGGCGGGGTGATGCCGCCGGTGCCGAGCACCGGCTCACCGATGAAGGCACCAATCGTGTCCGGGTCTTCACGCAGGATCAGGGCTTCGAGTTCCTCAGCCCGGCGCTTGGAAAATTCGAGTTCCGTTTCGCCGGCTTCCGCGCCCCAATAAAAATGCGGTGCGCCAGTGTGGATAATGCCCGCACGCGGCAGGTCCATATGGTCATGGTAAAAGCTCATTCCGGTCATGGAGCCGGAGACGACGCTGCAACCATGGTAGCCGCGTTCACGGGAGATGATCTTCTTCTTGTTCGGCTTGCCGCGCAGGTTGCTGTAATACCAGACGAGCTTGGCCTGCGTTTCGTTGGCGTCGGAGCCCGACATGCCGTAGAAGATCTTGCTCATCTTGCCGGGTGCCATTTTCACCAGCCGATCGGATAGGATCGCGAGCTCATCGGTCGTGTGGGCGGCATAGGTATGGTAGTAGGCGAGGCGGTAGGCTTGGCGCGAAATGGCCTCGGCGACCTCGGTGCGGCCGTAGCCGATATTGACGCAATAGAGGCCGGCGAAACCGTCGATCAGCTGCTTGCCGTGCGCATCCTGAATGCGGATGCCCTTGCCCGTTTCGACGATCGTCGGATCGCCCATCTTGCCGCTGGCAAAATCCTTGAGCTGGGTGAAGGGATGCAGGACCGAATTGCGGTCCATCTCGGCGATCTGATGAGGGTTGACGGTCATGGCGCGGATCCTTTCATGCAGCAAGGTTGCCGAAGCAGACATATTTAGCTTCGAGATATTCCAGGAGGCCGTGGCGCGAACCTTCGCGACCAAGACCGGATTGCTTCCAGCCCCCAAAGGGTATCGGGGCGCCGGTGAATTTTGGTGTGTTGACAGCGATCATGCCGTATTCGAGCCGGTCGGTGAGGCGCATCGCGCGACTAAGATCATTGGTGTAGACGTAGGCTGCCAGCCCCATTTCCGTGGCATTGGCACGGGCGAGCACCTCCTGCTCGTCATCGAACGGCAGGATCGCAGCGACAGGGCCGAAGGTCTCTTCGTGGGCAATCAGCATGTCGTCGGTGACATCGGCGAGCACGGTTGGCGTGACGAAATTGCCGCCAAGCGGACTATCCTGTCCGCCGCAGATGAGACGCGCACCGGCGGAGAGCGCCTGCGCAATCTGCTGGCGGCATTTTTCGGCAACCGAAGGGCGCGTCATCGGCCCGATATCGGTGCCAGCTTCGAGGCCATGACCGAGGTTGAGTTCTCGAGTGGCTTTGGCGAAGGCATCTAGGAACCGTTCGTAATGGCCGCGCTGGACGTAAATCCTGTTGGCGGCAAGGCAATCCTGTCCCGACGTGGCGAATTTTGCGCCAATACAGCCCCTCACGGCTTTGGAAAGCTCGGCGTCGTCGAAGAGGATGAAGGGTGCGTGGCCGCCAAGTTCTAGCGAAGCCTTCTTCACGGTCGCCGCCGATTGGGTAAGCAGAATGCGCCCGACCTCGGTAGAGCCGGTGAAGGAAAAGGCACGCACATCCGTGTGTTCGAGCAGGCGGCGCGCAAGCGGGGCAGCTTCCCCGGTGAGGACTTGGAATACGCCGGCCGGCATTCCGGCCTCCTCAGCAAGCTTTGCCAGAGCGAGCGCAGATAAAGGCGTTTCCGGGGCAGGCTTGACAATCATCGTGCAGCCGGCTGCGAGCGCGGCACCCGCCTTGCGAGTAATCATCGCCGAGGGAAAGTTCCACGGGGTGATCGCAACAGTCACGCCAAGCGGCTGCATCTGTACCGACAGTCGGCTGCCCGGCAGGTGGCTCGGTATTGTTTCGCCATAGGCACGCTCGGCCTCGGCCGCGAACCAGTCGAGGAAGTTTGCGGCATAAGAAATTTCGCCAAGCGATTCTGCGAGCGGTTTTCCTTGTTCAGCGGTCATGATCACAGAGAGGTCTTGCGCGTTTTCGCGCATCAGCTTGCCCCACGCACGCAGGACCTGGCCACGTTCGACGGGGAGCCTGTCACGCCAATCGAGAAACGCATTCTTCGCCGCATCGACGGCGGCATCGGCATCTTCGAGCGAGCAGGCTGCGACATCGACGAGGTGCTCACCGGTTGCCGGATCGATGACGCTGAGTGTCTCTTCGCGCACAGCCCATGTGCCATGCAGAAAGGCGCGGCGCTCGATCAAATCGGGTCGTTGCAGGTTTTTCAGCGCAGTGCTGGCGATACCTTTCATGCGAGGCTCCAAATGGGGTTTACAAGGAGACTAGCCGCGCGCCATGATCGATTGGCTGCATTGATTTGATCCGCCGTGCAGAAATTGAGCTTAATTTGGGTGCTGAACGCAGGATTTCTGCATGACTACTCTTGACAGAGCCGATCGGGCGCTGCTTGACGCCGTCCAGAAGAACAATCGTCTAACCTCTGAAGAGCTGGCACAGATCGTCAATCTCTCACCAACTGCTTGTCAGCGACGGCTGAAGCGATTGCGTGAGGAGGGGGTGATCGAGGCAGACGTGTCGATCGTCTCGCCTAAGGCTGTCGGGCGCGGCATCACGATGATTGTTCTTGTCTCTCTGGAGCGCGAACGGGCAGACATCGTTGATCGATTCAAGTCGGCGATCCGCGCTACGAAGGAGGTGATGATCGGCTATTACGTGACGGGCGACGCCGATTTCATCCTAGTTATTACGGCGAAGGACATGGAGGATTACGAAGCCTTCACACGTCGGTTCTTCTATGAGAACCATGATATTAAAGGTTTCAAAACCATGGTGGTAATGGATCGAGTGAAAGCTGGCTTCGTTTTTCCGATAGATGATTGACTCTGCTTCAAATATCTTTTGCAGCAACCTCGGCGTTTAAATTTGCCGATCGTATGATGTGGTCCACGGGTTCGTTTCCTGTCCGCCACGGCGACCATTGCTCCACGGCAAGTGATACCTTATATGTAGGTATGTTCCTACATCGAGGCGTTCTATGGGCATCACGAGTTTGTCTAGCCGCGAGTTGAACCAAGACGTCAGCAAGGCAAAGAAGGCTGCTGAAAAAGGACCTGTCGTTATCACGGATCGCGGGAAACCGTCGCATGTGCTGATGACCTACAGCGAGTTCGAGCGCCTGACTGGCAAGCGCCGCAACTTGGTTGACGCTCTTTCAATGCCTGGTTTGTCGTCTATCGATTTAGATCTACCTCGGGCCGAGATTGCGGCCCGCGGAGTCGATCTGTCTTGAAGTATCTCTTGGATACAAATGTCATTTCGGAGTTGCGCAAAGTTGGCGACGGTAAGGCCGATCCGAATGTGACGAAGTGGGTCGGTGTGCAAGATTCCAGCGATTTGTTCATTTCCGTGATTACGATCCTGGAACTTGAGCGTGGGATATTAGGGATCCAGCGTCAGGACGCGGCCCAAGGTTTTCGCTTGCGGCGATGGATGGACAGCCGGGTTCGCCCTGAATTCGCTGAGCGAATTCTGCCCATCGATGACGCGATAGCAACGCGTTGCGCCCAGCTACATGTTACAGACCGCCGCAACGAGGCCGATGCTTTGATCGCGGCCACCGCGCTCGTTCATGATTTGGCTGTGGTCACACGGAACGTTCAGGATTTCGACGGTACAAACGTGATCATAATCGACCCATGGCAGGACTGAAGAGGCGCGAGATGCAATCCGGAAGATCCTCATGCCATTGATTTCAATCCAGTCGAGCCGTCTTATCGTTTGATCGTGCCGCTATATATATCTGCCTATGGATAATCGGCGGAAATTGGCATGGCATTCGAGGCCCTGGCGAAGAATATCGCGAGTTCTTGCCCTGGTGCTGGGCCTGATGCCGGCATTTGGTGCCATTGCGGCGCAGACGGAGTCCAATCGTGTTGCGATTGTCCTTCAGCTGAATGGTGCAGTCGGTCCGGCGACCGCTGACTATATCAAGCGCGGTCTCCAGAGTGCCGCCGATCGCGGGGCGGTGCTTGTTGTTCTGCGGATGGACACGCCGGGCGGTCTCGACACGTCGATGCGTGAGATCATCCGCGCAATCCTTGCGTCGCCGGTACCGGTCGCGGGTTTCGTCGCGCCCCCTGGAGCGCGGGCCGCCAGCGCTGGAACCTATATCCTCTATGCAAGCCATATAGCGGCAATGGCGCCCGGCACCAATCTCGGCGCTGCAACGCCGATTGCACTCGGCCGACTGCCGGACAATGGCACCGGAGACGATCAGAGCAATCCGGAAGGCAACAAGCGGCAGGCACCGCGCGGTCCGGAGGAAGCCAAGGCAGTCAACGACGCCGTGGCCTATATCCGCGGACTTGCAGAGCTGCGGGGCCGCAATGCCGACTGGGCGGAGCGCGCGGTGCGCGAGGCGGCCAGCCTTTCGGCGACCGCGGCCCTGCGCGAACACGTCATCGATTTCATGGTTGCCAGCCCCGCCGAGCTTCTGGCCCAGGCGCAAGGGCGCGTGGTGAAAATTGGCCAGGCCGACGTACTGCTCGACACGACAGGCCTTGCCATAGAGGAATTCGAGCCGGATTGGCGGGTCCGTCTGCTCTCGGTGATCACCGATCCGAACATCGCTCTCATTCTGATGATGATCGGCATCTATGGACTGATCTTTGAATTTCTCGCGCCAGGAACATTCCTGCCTGGAACGATCGGTGCCGTCTGCTTGCTGCTTGGCCTCTATGCACTCGCCCTATTGCCAGTCAGCTATGCCGGCGTCGGCTTGATTGTTTTGGGCGTGGGCCTGACCGTCGCAGAAGTGCACTCGCCATCTTTCGGCGCGCTGGGCATAGGCGGCGGACTGGCTCTGGTGCTGGGTGCGGCGATTCTGTTCAACACCAACATACCGGGCTTTGGGGTCTCATGGCCGATGCTGGGCGCCATCGCCATTGTAATCTCGGCGCTCAGCCTTCTGATCGCACTTCTTGCCTTCACATCGCGCCGGCGCGACATGGCTACGGGAGCCGAGCAGATGATCGGTCTTTCGGGCAGGTTCAGAGCTGGGAAGATATGACGGGCTACGTGATCGCACATGGTGAACGCTGGAGAGCGATTGCCGATGAACCGCTGTCTAGCGGCGACGAAATCAAGATTACCGGCCGCAAAGGCCTGACGCTCGAAGTCGCACGCCAGCGGCAGGAAAGCTAGGGCAGGGAATATTCAGAGGCAGGAGGAAATCATGAGCATGTTCGTGGGGTTCACCTTTTATGGCGTCGTCATCCTCATTTTGCTGCTCATCATCGCATCGGCGACCAAGATCCTGCGCGAATATGAGCGGGGCGTCGTTTTCACACTCGGCCGCTTCACCGGCGTCAAAGGACCGGGTCTGATTTTGCTCTTTCCGTACGTTCAGCAGATGATACGAGTGGACCTGCGCACCAGAGTACTCGACGTTCCAAGCCAAGATGTTATTTCCAGAGACAACGTTTCAGTACGCGTCAACGCGGTGATCTATTTCAGGGTCATCGATCCTGAAAAGTCGACCATCCAGGTGGAAAACTTCATGGCCGCCACCAGCCAGCTCGCACAGACGACGCTGCGTTCGGTGCTTGGCAAGCATGATCTCGACGAGATGCTTGCAGAACGCGACAAGCTCAACAGCGATATCCAGGCGATCCTCGACGCACAGACGGATGCGTGGGGCATTAAAGTCGCCAATGTCGAGATCAAACATGTCGACATCAACGAATCGATGATCCGCGCCATTGCCCGTCAGGCGGAGGCCGAGCGGGAGCGGCGGGCGAAGGTTATCAATGCAGAGGGCGAGCAGCAGGCGGCTGCAAAGCTTCTCGAGGCGGCGGAAATCCTGGCCCGCAAGCCGCAGGCCATGCAGCTTCGCTATCTGAGCACGTTGAACGTTCTCGCGAGCGAAAAGAGCTCAACGATCATATTCCCGTTCCCGATGGAAATCGGCAACCTGATCCCGCGTCAGGCGGAAGGACCCCGCGAATAACCGTATGTGGAGTCCTGCAACAGCGCGGCTACCACAATGCCTGGACGGCTACTACGACCAGAAATGCAATCACGACCACGGACGCCATCCACAAGACAGTGCGATTGGCCTCGGCGAGGATCTGTGGTTTCGGGTCGCGCTTGGGATTGAATTTAGGGCGACGTTTCCGTGAGGCCCCCGCCTGTGACGATTTGTTTCCTGCTGCCATGGCTGTTTCGCTCGAGGTGGTGTGGAACGCCAATCTAGCATGAAAGCTTCCTGGTGCTTAGAGCGCGATGCTGCTCTGGCGCTCAACGAAGGCTTGCTGCGGTCGATCAGTAATTCGATTCCTTGTGGGCGTGAGCCGTCGCCCACGCAGCCATCGATGAAGCGGGCACCGGCTCGGCGCCTGCCGACGGTACGAAGGGCGCAAAGCCGCCACCAAGCGCGGTTGCGTATTGTCATGCGCAGGCCGGTAACGGCAGGTCCGGGCGATTACCGCCAATCGCGATCGCGATCCCAGCGCTCGCGGTACCGGTATTCGCCCCAGTCGCGATACGGACGTTCCCAGCCATAATAGCGTGGTGCGTAATAACGTGGCGGCGGCGGTGCCCACCGATTGGGCCGGCAAAAGCCACGTGGGCTGAGATGGTAACCGCGACCGCACGCATAATCGACGGTCATGACACTGGAGGCTGCTGGCGCCGTGAGGCGGCCCACAGGGGTTGCATTGGCTGCTTCAGCCGCCATTCCGGCCATGAGAAGGGCCGTGGTGATGAGAATTTTCCGCATTTCGGTTCTCCGGTTTGCAGGAGGATCTAGCGCCTGTCGGCGTGAATGGGGGCTGAAAGCTCCGTTCATGCCGGCGACAGCTTCAGCCCTAGTCACGCTCCCAGCGATCGCCTCGGTCATAACCGTTCCGATCACTGTTGCCGGACGTAGGTGTCTGCAAATGCTCGAGCAGCTGAAGAACCGTATCGGCGCATTCCTTCGTTGATTCTCCGTCGGCGCATCTCAGGTCAATTCTCGTCCGACCGCTTTCGATGCGGAAGCGGGCGCCACGCTCCCTTGGCTGCGAGTGCCAATAATGGTCCGCGCGCGCTTCGTTCTTGCGTGGCTGTTCCTGCGGAGGAGGTGGGGGTTCTGGGCCGGAGTCAGCCGCAGGAGGGGCAGGCTGCGGCGCGTCAGCGGGAGCCTGTGCGAAGGCGCAGGTGGCAAATAATCCGAAAACAGCCGCCGGCAGTGCAATGGATATGTTCATGACGTTACCTCGTTCCTGTGCAGGTCTAACGATGGCTCGCATCGATAGTTCCTGGGACACAGTCGAGACGTGTGGCCGCTGGATCGGAACGGGAATGATTGCCCATCTACGAGCGATGTCTGCGCGAAGCTCCAGGAGCAGACCATCACAACATATCAAGACCGAGGGACGGTTGGCACCCGAGACGCCTGCTCTTGCAACAATCGTTCCTGCGAAGGATGCAGCTTATTCACTTCCACTCCCAGAGCTTTTTGGAGCGGTGCGGTCGCGCGGTGACGATGGCGGCAGGTTCCCGCGCCATTTCAACGTAGCGGCCGGCATCCTCCGCATCATTGACCCCAACGAAGATCATCTTCATCGAGCTTTTGAACGGTACGCCCTTGGCGCGATGCTCGAAGCGGATGACCGCATGCGGATATTCTTCATTGAGGCTGATCATGGGATCGCCGGTCAAAGCAATATGGTTCCGCATCGCCAGGAAGGATGAGATCCGCTGATGGGCGAGTTCTGGCGATACCTGGATATTTCCCTTCGGCGTCCGGGCATAGGCAATGGCATCCGTTTGCCCCTTCTGCCTTTTTGTTTCGTAGACGAGGAGAGCTGTCCCCATCGCAAGCTCAATGTGCAGGTCGAACGTTTGATAGCGAACTGGGTGCTCGAAGAGATCGTCCAGCGCTGCCTTCAGGTCTTGAATATAGTCGGCATAAAACGAGGCAGTCATATCCTGTCCATAACAAGGGCACGAGCGTTTGCGCCGCAACGGCAGTCCCTCGGCTTTGACGCCCGAGAAAAGCGCCTTCCAGCCATCGATGTGTGCGGGTACTGCCACAACGGGGCAGGACAATGCAATCTGCGAGATCGGACTTATGGACGTAGAGCACGGTCTCACTACGTCCAGCCATCGGTCTGCCGGGAGGACGGCGATGCTCTTGCGGTCAGTCAGAGTTCCAGTTCTCGTCGCAGTGTTTCGAGGCGTTCCATGGCGGTCACGCCATCATGGATGTTGGGTGCTGCGGTTGCCGCACCTGCCAGAGCAGGGACGACATCCGACAGCAGCGAGTAATAGCCCTTGGGGTCCTCGTTGGCGGCGGCGGTGAAATTCGGCTTCCAGGTGAGGCTGTCTATTGTGTCCGTCAGCGTGGCTGTGGGGTCGTCGACCTTGAAGAGCGGGTTGCGGTTCCATTTGATATCGATGACGTTGTCGACTTCGATGCGCTGATGGTCTCCCATGAGCTCAATGCGCTCGACCGGCGCCCCACGTGACTGGATCGTGCCCATGGCGATGGTGCCGATGGCGCCACATTCGAAATCGAAATTGATATGGAAGAGGATCTTGCCAGGTTCCTTCTCCACCTTTCTTGCCGTCAGCTTTTTGACAGGCGAGACGAGGAACGAGACAAGATCCATGTAGTGCACGCAATGATGCAGGAAGAAGCCGGTATAATCGACATTGCCGACGAAATAGCCAGGCGCCGTCATATAATAGCCGGTGAGGCCAAGCACATCGCCGAAACGACCGGAGCGGACGATATTGGCGGCGATCTTGTTGCCCACGGAATAACGCTTCATGAAGCCTAGAAGCAGCGGCTTGCCGGATTTCTCGGATGCAGCTTGCAATTCGCGCGCGCCCGCCGCACTGCCGGATGGCGGCTTTTCCATGAAGACCGGAAGGCCGCGCTCGAGTGCCGCCTTGCCGAAGGCCAGATGCTGATCCGGACCGACAGCCATCCCCACTGCATCGATACCGGGGGTCTTGATCAGCGCGTCGGCGTCGGTCGTGAGCGTCTTGACGCCGAACTGACGGCCGGCCGAGGCCAGGCGCTTCGCATCAATGTCGCAAAGGGCGACGATCTCGACATCGTGCCGAACGAGCTGCGGGAGAAGCATCTGGGTCGCATGGATGCCGCACCCGATCCAACCAATCTTTAATGTCATCGGCGATATTCCGTTAGTGTGAGATGGGATTTGATGAAGGAGGCGCTCGCCGCCAGTCTCTCGCTCTCGTCTTCATGCGGCGGGCGCCACTGCGCGAAGGGCACGCCGAAGCGATCGTCATTGCGCCGGAACGGCTCCAGAGAAACCGGACCCTGATAGCGGATTTCGTGCAGCGCGCGGCAGACATCGACCCAGTCGGTTGAGCCGGTACCAGGAAAGCCGCGATGGTTTTCGTTGGCCTGGAAATGCACAACACGCTTGCCGCCAAGCCTTATCGCTTCGGCAATCGACGCTTCCTCCATATGCATGTGGAATGTATCGAGCATCAGCTGGACGGCTGGATGATCGACGGCATCGAGCAGCTCCATCGCCTGTTGCGTCGTGCAGAGCACGTCGCTTTCGAACCGGTTGAGCGGTTCGACGGCGAGAAGTATGCCCGCTTTCTGCGCGTGGTCGCCGGCTTCTTTCAGGCCATTGATGCAGCGTTCCTTGCGCGCGAGGCGTTCTTCCTCCGCCACCGGCTGCGGCGGCCGGCCGGCAAAGACCAGCGGATTTCCCGTCAAGGGACCGCCGACGATCTTTGCGCCGAGAGCCGCGGCACAGTCGGCAGCGTAGTTCAGATAGTCGATGCCGGCGCGATAGGCCTCTGTTTCGGCGGAAGACAGATTGCGCTGGAGATTGACGCGGGCCGCAAGCACGACGCCGAGGCCGGCATCGTCGAGCGCTCTTCTTGTTTCTGCCAAATCAAGTTCGCCCGGCTCGGGCACCAGCAGCTCGACGAAGTCATAACCGAGATCACGCATGCGGCGAAATAGTGGAAAGTGCTCGGCCGTAAAGGGCCTTGCATATTGCATCGATATCAACCCGACGGGGTTCATGATCATTCCTCTTTCTGTGACATCAGCCCTTCACCGCGCCTTGGGTGAGGCCGCCGATCAGCCGGCGTTGGACGAGAAGGAAAAGTACGGTGGCCGGCAGAGCCCCGACGACTGCGCCTGCAGCAAGCAGGCCCCATTCGATCTGGTATTCGCCGATCAACGTCTGGATCGCGACTGTGACCGGCCGAACGTTGCGTCCGCCAAGGGTCAGGGCGTAGAGATATTCGTTCCAGGCGGTAATGAAGATATAGATGCCGGTAGAAACGATACCGGGCACGGTGAGCGGCAGGACGACGCGCCACAGCGCAGCCAGCCGCGAACAGCCATCCATCATCGCCGCCTCGTCGAGGCTTTTCGGGATCGCCGAAATATAGCTCGTCAGCATCCAGACGGCGAAGGGGATGGCGACCGTGGAATTGGCCAGGATTAGTCCGATATGGGTATCGAGGATGCCGGCCTTGCGCATCATGACGAAGAGCGGCAGGATGAGCAGCACGACCGGAAACATGTTGATCAAAAGAAACTGCAGCATCAGCAGCTTGCGGCCGGCGAAGCGGAACCGGGAGAACGCATAGGCGGCCGTCACCGACACGACAAGGCCGACGACGACAGTGCCTGCCGCAATGATGAGACTGTCGAGCATGTTGCCGAGAAAGGATGTCTGGGCAAACAGCCTCGTATAATTGTCGAAGCTCCAGCCGGCTGGTGTCAGCGAAACGCCGGTAGCGCCAAGCACAGCCGTCGGCGTCAGTGAGGTCAGGATCATCCAGACAAAGGGCGCCATCGCGACGATGAGGATGACGAAGACAGGCAGGTCTGTGGTCAGGATACGCCGAAGCGCGCTTTGCTTTTTCATCTTTCGACCTCCCGCATCGTTCTGGCCAGATAGAAGGCGACGACCACGCCGAGCAGAATGGTAAAGGTGACCGCGATCGTCGTGCCGTAACCGAAATCGACGTTCTGGCGGGCCCGAACGAAGGCATAGAGGGGCAGCGTGTGGGTCGAATAGCCTGGACCACCTCCGGTCATGACGAAAATCACGTCCATCGAATTTGCCACCCAGATAACCCGCAGCAGACCGGCCGTTGCCAGTACCGGGGCGATGCCGGGCAGGGTGATGTGCAGGAACTGCCGCCAGCCGGAAGCGCCATCGATCGATGCCGCCTCGTACTGGCTGCGGGGAATACCCTGCAGCCCAGCAAGGATCATCACCGCAAAGAAGGGAAAGCCCTGCCAGGTCAGTGTCGCGATGATCGAGTAGAGCGCCAAATGCGGGTCCGCAAGCCATGGCACTGCGCTGTGCACGACGGTGAGATAGAGCAGGATGTCATTGAGCACGCCCGTCGTCGGATCGTAGATCCATCGCCACATCAGGGCGATGACGACGCTCGGCAGCGCCCAGGGGATGATGATCAGAGCACGGGCAAGACCGCGCCACGGAAATTCGCGCTGGAGAAGCAGCGCTGTCACCAGGCCAAGCAGCATCTGGAGCGGCACCGTGAGCCCGATCCAGATGATCGTATTCCAAAGCGCCGTCCAGAAGACCGGGTCGTGAAGCAGCTTGATGTAATTGCCGAAGCCAATGAATTTCGTCGCATTGGGCTTCCAGAGCACGAGGTCATAGAAGCTGGTGACGACGGCCTGCACCATTGGAAAGAAGACGATGACCAGCGTCACGACCAGAGATGGCGCAAGCAGCAGATAGGGCAGGAGCCGGCCGTTCGGCAGCTTTGGCTTTGCCATGCTGCGGCCTGGACTGAGCATGCTGACGGACATGGATGTCTTCCTGAGCTATGATCGCATTTCAAGAGCAATTGTTCGCGCCGGATGCGGGCGCGAACGGGTTTGGCAGGGAAGTCCGCGAGAGATCTTCAGCCGTTACTGAGCGAAGAGCCGTTCCAGCTGCTCCATCATCTGCGCCGAGGTGATCTGGCCGGTCAGCGCCTGCTGCATGGCTGTTTGCCATGCCGTGTTGACGAATTCCGAGGTCGCGGTGTTCTGCGGCAGCACATGGGCGAAGGGGAGGGACTGGACTGTTGCGTCGGCGAAGCGGCGCTCATGCAGCGTCCAATGCGCCGAACCGCTCTTCGTCACCGTCATCTGGCCGGTTGCCTTGTTGAACTGGACATTGTTGTCTCCTTCCGCGAGGAAGGAGATCCACTTCCAGGCTGCGTCCTTGACCTGCGAGGCTGAGAAGATCGCCAGCGACTCATCGCCATATGAGGTCCACTGGCCGCCGCCGCATTTCGGCACTGGAACAGCCGAAACCTTGTCGCCGAGCGCCTTGACCAGATCGTTCGAGGAGCCGATGTGATGGATCGTCATTGCAGTCTTGCCCGCCTTGAAAGCGGCAATGATTTCCTGGAAGCCGTCATTCGGCGCCGAGGGCGGAATGACCTTATCCTTCTGGAAGAGATCGACCAGCCACTGGTTGGCGGCAACCGCCTCCGGCTTGGTGAGGCCGCCCGGCTTCAGCTCGGCACCCTGTGAGAGCACGAAGGCGCCCCACTGATCCCAACCGCCCTTGCCGCCGCGCAGGCCGAAGCCGTAGACATCAGGTGCCTTGGTCAGCTTGATGGCGGCGTCGCGGAACTCCTCACATGTAGTCGGCGGTTTTAGGCCGGCGGCCTGGAACAGATCCGTGCGATAATAGAGATAAAGCACGACATACTGGATCGGTAGATAATATTGTTTGCCATCCGGTCCCTTGTTGATTTCGAGCAGGTTGTCGAGCAGGTCCGCCTTGCCCGGCCAGGCGTCGATGCGGTCGCCGATCGGTTCGAGGGCGCCCATTTCGGCAAGGCGCGGCTGGGCGAAAAGCTTCACCATGGCCGCGTCAGGCGCGTTGCCGCCGACGATCGAGGTGTAGAGATTGTCGTAATAGCTGTTCCACGGCACGTTTTCGGCATCGATGGTGATACCGGGATTGGCCTTCTCGAACTTTGCGACGAGATCGCCCATCGGATTTTCCGGATTATCGAAGTGATACCAGAAATGCACCGTTTCGGCATAGGCGGCACTTGCCGCCAGGCTCGACGCCAGCGCGGCGCCGAGAACCAGACTCTTCAGAAACTTCTTCATTCTCTCCTCCTCCTGACGGTCACATGCGATCCGTCATCTCCTTTGCCTTTTGAGCTGCGGCTGAAAGCGCCTCCCGCGCAGCGGCCAGATCGATTGTGTTCTGCAAAAATCCATGCGTGACACCGGGCGTGACCGTAACCGTCTCGCTGCGCCCGAGCGATTGCAGGCGCTGATGCAGGATCAGCGTGTCCGAGAGCAGCGGATCGACAGCCGCTGCCATGAGGTGCAGCGGCGGCAGAGCCGCAAGCGCGTCGTCTGAAGCGGTCAGGGGGCAGGCGAGTGGATCGTGCCCGACATCGCGATCGCCCACATACCATTGCCAGTAGCGCTGCATCTTACCGCGCGTCAGTCCTGGTCCCTCGGCAAATGCACGATAGGAGGGCGTGGTGAAATCGCGGGCGAATGTGCCGTAAAACAATAGAGCGCCAGCAAGCACGGGCCGATCGGCCTGTTGTTGTTCGTGGAGAATGGCCGCAAGTGCCAGATTGGCGCCGGCTGAATCACCCGCGATGACGATCGGCCCTGCTTCGACGCCGAAGATATCGGGAGACGACTGCAGTTTGCGCAGGCAGGCGATGACATCCATCAGGCCGGCAGGATAAGGATGCTCCGGAGCAAGGCGATAGTCGGGCACCAGCACGGCCATGCCCGTCTCCTGTGCCAGCACGCGAGCGCAGCGCTCATGGGTCTCCGGCGAGCAGAAGGCGAAGCCACCGCCATGAACGAAGAGAAGAGTGCCGGGTATTTTCGCGCGCGGAACCAACAGGCGAATTCTGATGCGCGCGGAGCCGAGTGTCGCGTCCGGTTCGATCCAGATTTCCCGCGCCGATTCCATCGGCGGCAGGTCGAGGTTCCAGCGACGGTTTGTTTTTTCCGATTGCACTCGGCCTTCGGTCGGAAGCAAGGTCGTCACATCGGGCAGCGGTCCGTCCTCGGCGGCGACGCGAGCGAGGAGTGCGGCCATCTCAGGTGAAAGAAGGCTGATGTCGGCACCTGGCGCACTCATTGTGTGGCGTCCGGAAAGACATCGGGACCTAGATCGACGATGGTCGCGATATGATGATGGAGCGCCGCGACCGATCTGGCAGCGTCGCCGCTTTCAATTGCCTCTATGATCGAGGCATGCCGCTGGGCCGTGGCCACGAGATCGCGCGGCGTCGTACTGCGCGAAATCTTGAAGCGGTGATTGTGGACCAGACAGCGATGCAGAATGGGGTCCAGCGCCGGTAAGCCGGCATCTTGGAAAATCCGACGATGAAAATCACGGTCGCAGGAAGCAAGCTCAAGCTCGTCGCCTTGACGGGCCGCGTCCATCATCTCTTCCAAAAGCTGGCGCAGATCGCTCAGTAAGGTCCGGCTTGGGGCTTTGAGAACGCGCGTGATGCCGTTGCATTCGATCTGCTGGCGAACACGGAACATCTCGATTGCCTCATCGGCAGTGCATGCGGAAACCTGGGTGCCGCGATGGCCCTGGCGCAGAACAAGACCTTCTTCCTGCAACTGCAGCAGAGCCTCGCGCACGGTGCCCTGGCTGCAGCCGAAATGGGCAGCAAGATCGAGCTCCGTCAGTGCGGTGCCGGCGGGCAATGCCCCGAGCAATATGTCTCGCTTCAGCGCGTTGAACGCACCGGTGGACTTTGCCGGTTTTGCGGCGGCCTGCCTGCCTGCTTGTCTGGCGGGAAAATAAGACATCGATCTCGCTTCATATATTTCCGTTTGCATGCGCTATCATTATTGATATTGATATCGATAATTAAGGTCAAGTGCCTAATTGACATCAGGGAGGATACGGCGTGACGGCAATAAGTTTGAAGAAGATCAGGAAATCCTATGGTTCGCTGCAGGTCATCCATGATGTCGACATTGACATTGCGAGTGGGGAATTCCTGGTTCTCGTTGGACCTTCGGGCTGCGGGAAATCGACCCTACTGCGCATGATCGCAGGGCTTGAGGAGATCAGCGCTGGCACGCTTGATATCGGTGGCCGGATCATGAACGATCTGCCGCCGGCCGAGCGCGACATTGCCATGGTGTTCCAGGACTACGCGCTCTATCCGCACATGAGCGTCCATGAGAACATGGCCTTCGGCCTTAAGATGCGCGGCGCCGATGCCGCGGGCATCGAAAATCGTGTCTCTCGTGCCGCCGATATTCTGAAGATCGAAGCTTTCCTCGATCGTCGGCCCGCGCAGCTTTCCGGCGGACAGCGCCAGCGCGTCGCCATGGGGCGCGCCATCGTGCGCGAGCCAGCCGCCTTTCTTTTCGATGAGCCGCTCTCCAATCTCGACGCCGCCTTGCGCGTCGAAATGCGGCTGGAGATCGCCAAGCTGCACAATCGCATGAAGGCAACGACCGTCTACGTCACCCATGACCAGGTCGAGGCAATGACGCTGGCTGACCGCATCGTCGTCATGAACGGCGGCGTGGTCGAACAGATCGGCGCGCCACTCGAACTCTATCACCGCCCGGCCAGCCTCTTCGTCGCTCGTTTCATTGGGAGCCCGACCATGAACACCGTTCCGGCAGAGGTGTTGTCGCCAAACGGCATGGTCGCGGTTTTCGGCAAGACCATCGCTCTTGAGAACGCAGGATATGCGGCGCTGCCGAAAGGCGAGATCGTTCTGGGGATCAGGCCGGAAGATTTTATACGGTGTAACGCGGAGGAAGCATGGTTTAGCGGTGAACTCGTGGTAGCGGAGCGCCTCGGCAGCCAGACCTATGGCTATGTCGAAGTCGGTCACAGCCGCATGCTGAGCGTGGAATTTCCGCGCGAGACGACAATTGCTATCGGCGAAACCATTCATGTCAGAGGTGACATGGCCCATATCCACCTTTTCTCGCGGGAGACTGAACGGCGCCTCGATTGAGTCGCCGGCTACCTGGCGTTCAAAGGTTAGACAAGCGACGCTTGCAAGCAGACGAGAGCCCTGTCGTTCGGCGCAGTCGACGCGCTCCCGTTGTCGCAGGTGGCGGGTCGGCATCAGAGGCGGGCGAGGCCCCGAAGGCCTAGGGACCAAACGAGCGGTGATCCGACGGGCTCACGTGACGACATCGTCAATATCGCCCGGTCGCCCGTGCGGCTGGGCAGGTGGAAAGCCCATAGTTGCCAGGAAGCTTCCGCTAGGTCACCAAGTCTACGCCCAGGACATTATTTGTTCGTCCTTCCACGTTGGCGGGGATCTATGCCTCCTTGAGGCGTTGTATCGTTCGACACATCTCCTTCGACGGTATTGTCACCTTGGAGTTCTTTATCGTCGGGAGGCGACTGGATTCCACGCGATCTCTTGATACCCGGATCGTCGGTCAAATCGAGATCGGACGGTTTGCTCGTCTTGCTGTGTTTTGAAGAGGTCATGACGGGTTCTCCTGGGTTTCCCTGAGCGGTTGGCGATTTTTGAAACGACGACTGTCACCGCCTCGTGCATTGGTCGTCGTTTCTGGCGTAGCCATGATCAGTCTCTTTTTGGGAACTATTGATCGTCCGGGCTGTGGTTGCTCTCATGAGCCTCCAGCCGTGTGCGCCTCTCTGCTTCTCCGATCACGGCTTACCGCTGGTCCAGCTTCGGAACTGGGTTTCGAACCAGTGACGGACGCAAAAGTTCCGCGTGGTGGAAGGTTGTCTGTGCATTGCCAGTCCCTCTCGCGAAAACGGTTCGCCGAGAAGACAGAGGGGAAATAGCAATGCTAACCGGATTATCGGCAGTGGCGGATCGGCTTTCATCTCAAGATCGATCAGAGCAACTTCCAGTGCGGCGAGGCCAAACCTGGTACCCGCCGAGTTACGGAACATTCCAGTGCAGCCGGAGTTCGGGGGTAACGGCTTTTTTGCTGCCGGGCCTGTCACATGTTGGACGTGGTCTGATGGCAGCGCTCGGTGCGCCTGCGGGAGACATCACAATGGCCCAGGATATGATCACTCACAATCCTCACAGTACGGCCAGTATTGCCGGTCATCCGATCCATGCAATGTTTGTACCGTTCCCGATCGCTTTTTTCGTCGCGACTTTCGTCTGCGACCTCATCTTCTGGCGAACCGGCAATACAGCCTGGGCTACCGGCTCACTCTGGTTGCTCGGAGCCGGTCTGGTGATGGCCGCGCTCGCCGCGCTTGCCGGCCTCGCCGACGTATTGGGCGACGTCCAAATCCGCAGCCTTCAGGACCTATGGCTTCATGCCGGCGGCAACGTCTTCGTCGTCGTGATCGAGCTTTACAACTGGTACTCGCGATATGTCCACGCAGAGGCGGCGGTAGTCCCGATTGGCCTCGTCCTGTCGCTGGCCGTTGTCCTCATCCTCATGTTCACCGGTTGGAAAGGATGGGGAATGGTCTATCGGCATCACGTCGGCGTCGTCTTCTTCACGGGCACGGCGGGCGAGCTGGCGGACCCAGCGACCGTCGGTGCGTTCTATTTTGCCGCGGCGGAGGGCGAAGAATACCTCTGGGCATTCTGGCGGTTGGGCTCGCTGGAAGAATTGGTGGCGACCTGGCCTACCCGAACGCCACCGGAACAAGCCGAACGCGCGCGAGGCTGGTGGAGACCGACGCTCGATGAGCTGCGCATTGCCCGGCGCGATGCCAAATCGAGGCGACGCGCCAAACCGCGCAAGCGGACGGACAATTCTTCCGGCGAGAGAACGGCGGAAAGTTCCTGAAAAATCCCGAGCTTGCGCCGATTAAACCGCCCGGCTTTTTCGGGCTGCTATAGCACCTCGTCGGACTTCCAGTTCGCCGGTCCGCGAAATTCGATGCCATATCGTTCCGCAAGCTGCAGCAGTCGATCCATATGATCCGGCATGCGCAACGCCTGCGCGGCCGCCTCGACGAAAAATTCTTCCATGCCGCCAGGCGTCAGAATAGTGAGGTTGCGTCCGCGAGATGTACCGGCCACCCGGAAAGTATGCGGCACGCCCCGCGGCAGGAAGATCGGTCTGCCGGACGCGATCGGGACAATCTCACCATTCAACCAGAATTCATAATCGCCCTCGATCACATGGATCACTTCATCCTCATTGTGATGAATGTGAACCTGCGGCCCACCACCTGCAGGTACAGTGCTTTCAAAAACCCCGACGATTCCCCCACTTTCAAACCTTCCGACATTGATAGTGTAGCTCGTGTCCAGGTGACGGTGCGCGAAGTTTGCGAGATCATGCCCATCAGCCGATGGGAGCAAGACCGGTACGATCGATCCAGCACTTGCACGCTTCGGTCTGTCCCGTCGTGTCATGGTCACGGTGCCGCATTTCCAGGCGGTCGCACTTGCCGTTGAAGCGAGCGAAATGCTTGGCAGTATACCGGTTCATTTCGCTCGCATGTTGTCTGGTCGGCTAAAGCTCGATGTGTTCATGCCGCCGATGGACTCGCCGAAAATGAACGTGACCATGTATTGGCTCCGTCGCTTCGATCGCGATCCGGGAAGTGCATGGCTGCGCGATCAGATCGCCGACGTGCTCGGGGGCGGCAGTGGGCCAACGACCGCGGCGAGTATCGATGCCGGTCCATTCTAGAGTGAGCTTTTCGCGCAAGAGAGCCGGGTTGAGGCCCGGCTCTCGATGCCGTTACTTTTTCGCGGCCTGAGCGGCGTACATGTAACTGTCGTAGCTGTACTCGGCAACGCGGAACCATTCGAAGCTCTCGTCGCGAAATTTCTTCCATGCCGGATAGATCTTTGCCCAGGCCGGATGCTTCTGGCTGTACTCGCCATAGAGCTCGAAGGAGGCCTTGTAGGCAGCGTCCATGACGTCGCGGGGCAGGGGGCGCAGCTTCACCCCCTTGCCGACAAGCGAGCGGATCGCTGCCGTGTTCTTCACATCATAAAGTGCCTGCATGTTAACATTTGCGGCCTTGCAAGCCGTATCGAGGGCCGCCTTGTAAGTATCAGGCAATCCTTCGTACTGCGCCTTGTTGATGAAGAAATGGATGGTTAGACCGCCTTCCCAATAGGCCGGGTAGTAATAGTTCCGAGCGATCTGGTAGAAGCCGAGCTTTTCGTCGTCGTAGGGACCAATCCATTCGGCAGCGTCGATCGTGCCGCGCTCGAGCGCCGGATAGATGTCCCCGCCAGGAAGCTGCTGCGGAACGACGCCAAGGCGCGACATGACTTCGCCGGCAACGCCTGCGATACGCATCTTGACACCTTTCAGGTCCGTGACCGACTTGATCTCGTTACGGAACCAGCCACCCATCTGGGCACCGGTCGCGCCGCCCGGGATACCGACTACGCCATAGTCCGACAGGAACTCGTTGTAGGCTTCGTTTCCGCCGCCGTGGTAGAGCCAGGCGTTCTGCTGACGACCATTCAGGCCGAAGGGGATGGTTGACCCGATGGCAAATGTCGGATCTTTCCCCGTGAAATAGTATCCGCAGGTATGAGCGAGTTCGACGGTATTGGACTTGACGGCATCGAGGGCCTGCGCCCCCGGCACAAGCTCGCCTGCCTGGAAAACCTGGATCTGGAACTTACCATCAGTGATCTTGTTCAGCGCATCGGCCATCACCACCGCGCCGCCGTAGATCGTGTCGAGGTTGTTTGGGAAGCCGGACGTCAAGCGCCAACGCAACGTCGGTGCACTCTGAGCGATTGCCGGGGCGGCAAGCGAAGCGCCTGCGACAGTGGCAGCACCCGCCAGTGTGCCTTTCGTCAAGAAACCTCTGCGGCCTATATCTTTCGTCATGATTTTCCTCCTCTATGGTTTGGCACTGCCGTGTGGATCACGGCAGCGATCTGGATTCGTCGGCTGCGAAAGTCAGGGATTTGTTCCATTCTGCTCCGGCGCGCCGAAGCTTGGAGTCGGGGATCCGAAATCGGGTGCAGGCGCGTCGAAGGCAGGCGGCGCGGTCTCTCCTCCGGTCGGCTCGGCTCCGAACGGGGCTGCCGGCGTACCGAATGGGTTTGCGCCATCTTCGCCCGGCATCGGTACGTTGAGCTCGATCGTCGACGGATCGACGGCCACACGGCCCGACTTGTAGTGCGTCACGAGTTGCGGGAAGGCGATGACAACGATCACTGTGGCGAGCTGGATGCCGAGATAGGGCAGGGCACCCATGTAGATCTGCCCAGAAGTGACCGGCTGGATCGTTGTGCCGGTGACCCTGTCCTTATAGGCTCGTGTAGGTGCGACCGATCGCAGATAAAAGAGCGAGAAACCGAAGGGCGGATGCATGAACGATGTCTGCATGTTGATCGCCAGCATGACGCCGAACCAGATGAGATCGATGCCAAGGCTGTCGGCCACGGGAGCAAGCAGCGGAATGATGATGAAGGCGAGCTCGAAATAATCGAGGAAGAAAGCCAGGAAAAACACGAGCAGGTTTGCGACGATCAGGAAGCCGACTTCGCCACCTGGGATGGATGTCATCAGATGTTCCACCCAGACATGGCCGTTGACGCCGTAGAAGGTCAGCGAGAACACGCGCGCGCCGAGCAGAATGAAGATGACGAAGGATGATAGTTTCGCGGTCGCATAGAGAGCCGACTTGATCATCGCCAGATCGAGACGGCGATTGATGGCAGCGAGTGCCAGTGCGCCGACAGCGCCCATGGCGCCGCCTTCCGTTGGCGTCGCAAGACCGATGAAGATCGTGCCGAGGACGAGGAAGATCAGAACCAGCGGCGGGACGAGCGAGATGATTACGCGCTGCACCAGCTTCCAACCCTTGAGCGAGCGCGCCGCCGCCGGCAATGCCGGAACGCTTGGCGGGCGAATGATCGACATCGTGATGATGTAGAGGGCGTAGGCGGCAACGAGCAGCAGGCCGGGGACAAGCGCCCCTTTGTACATGTCGCCGACCGACCGGCCGAGCTGGTCGGCAAGGATGATCAGGACGAGGCTTGGAGGAATGATCTGTGCCAGGGTGCCTGAGGCTGCGATCGTGCCTGCGGCGACGCGCCTGTCATAGCCGTAGCGCAGCATGATCGGGAGCGAAATCAAGCCCATCGAGATGACCGATGCGGCAACGACCCCCGTCGTAGCGGCGAGAATTGCGCCCACGAAGATCACTGCGAAGGCAAGACCGCCGCGAACTGGTCCGAATAGCTGCCCGATCGTGTCGAGCAGGTCCTCGGCCATGCCGCTTCGTTCGAGGATCAGGCCCATGAAGGTGAAAAACGGGATCGCAAGCAGCGTCTCGTTCGACATTTGCCCAAAGATGCGATCCGGAATTGCGCCGAAAAGATTGACGGGCAGCAGTCCCATTTCGATGCCGATGAAGCCGAAGATAAAGCCGACGAAGGCGAGCGCGAAAGCGACCGGATACCCAAGCAGGAGCACGACGATCAGCGACAGGAACATGATCGGCGCAAGATTTTCCGCAAAGAATGCAAACATGATGATGTTCCCGGCCTTAGAGGGTCTGTGCTTCGGCGTCGGCAAGAGCGATCGCATCGGGCAAATCGCCACGAAGGATCGCGATCCGCTTGATGAGTTCGGAGACGCCTTGAAGCGCGAGCAGCCCGAAGCCGAGCGGGATCATCGCCCAGACCGGCCAGAGGATAAGACCGCCGGTATTGTTCGAGATTTCACCGGTCGAGAACTTTTCGACGACGGTCGTCCAGGAAAGGTAGATGGTGATGAGGCAGAACGGAAAGAGGAAGAAGATCGTGCCGAGAACCTCGATCCAAAGCTGGACCCGGCGCGACAGGTGACCATAGACAAGATCGACTTTAACATGCTCGCTGCTCATCAGCGTCCAGGCCGCCGCAACCAGAAATGCGGCAGAGAAGAGATACCATTGCGCCTCCAGCCAGGCATTTGAGCTGAGATTGAACAGTTTGCGCGTCGTCGCATTGATGGCGCTGATCAGAATGGCAAGCAGCAGGAGCCAGGAAACTGCTTTGCCTAAGAAAGTGTTGATCGCGTCTATCGTGCGCGACAGCGTCAAAAGTCCAGCCATGAAATCCTCCCGAGGCGGCGCGCGCGGCGGCCCCCCAAAGGACACCTACGGACTGCGATACACGGGCGCAACATTCGCAAACCGTAATCTGATGGTCGCTACCCAGTAGTGGGTAGGGCGGTCAGAGCGCCGAGATCAGGCCATGCTCGATCGCAATGCGTGTCAGATCGGCTGTGGTGGAAACGCCAAGCTTGCGCTTGATCGTTTTGCGGTGCGTTTCGACCGTCGCGACGGACAGGTCGAGCAATGCCGCAATCTCCTTATTGCTGCGCCCCATGGCAAGATGCGCGAGGACCTCGCGCTCGCGCACCGTGAGCGGGAAGGCACTACTCTCCGCCTTTCGCTTTTGTTGAAGGAGAACCTCAGACACGCCGGTGGAAAAATAGGTTCCACTTGCCGCGACAGTTTCGATCGCTCTCACGATCTCTTCGTTAGGAACATCCTTTAGGATGTAGCCGGACGCTCCCCTCAGGACCGATGCGGAAATATATTCGCGGCTGTCATGCATCGACAGCATCAAGACCCTTGTGGATGGAGCTTCCCTTTTGAAGAGTTCAATGGCGTCTATGCCGCTGATCTGCGGCATGTTGATGTCAAGGAGAACGATGTCGGGGGCCAGCCCTGCCACAATGTCCAGTCCCGATCGAACAGCGCTTGCGGTGCCGACGACTTTGATATGTTCATAGGTTTCGAGGATCGCGCGCAGGCCTTCGAGGACCAGCGGATGGTTGTCGACAAGGACGACGGAGATTTCTCGTTTTATGTTCATGCTGCCTTCGACGCCGGCGGCCTCACGTTCGCAGATCTCGGGAACATCGCAGTCAGCGCGGTGCCTTGTTCGTTGGTCTGGACGATCAAAATCCCCCGGAAATGCGCCATCCGTTCCTGCATGTTTCTTAGCCCCAGTCCACCAGAATAGGTCTGGCCTCCATCGGCCGCTTTTTTGCTGAAGCCAACCCCGTTATCCGCGATCGACATGCGCACGCGGCCCTTGGTACTCCAGATCCTGATTGCCACCTGAGAGGCACCGGCATGTCGTTCAACATTTGAAAGTGCCTCCTGTGCGATCCGATAGAGTGCAGTGTTGGCTTCGGGTTTGAGCGTGTCGAGTGTCGAGGATTCGACAGATACCGCAATCCCTGTCCGCTCTTCGAAGTGATTTCCAAGAGACGTCAAAGCGGCGCTCAGCCCGAGATCATCGAGAACACGAGGTCTCAATTCATGCGACAGATCCCTGACCTCCTTGATCGCTCCATTTAATGCGTCGATTCCCCGGTCGATCGCGGCGCCAGCGTCGGCGGTGTTTGCCCTCACCTTTCGAGAGGCGAGATCAAACACATAGCGGACCCCGACCAGGTTTTGTGAGACGCTATCGTGCAGTTCTCGGGCAAGCCTTGCCCGCTCTTCCTCTTGTGTGTCGATGATACGCTGCGTTAGCAGCTTTTGTTTGCCATCAGCCAATCGGCGTTCGTGAAGAGTGATCCACATGCAGGTCGCAAAGACCAGGAGAACCGACGGAATGGCGATGAGTGTCACGATGACAAAGGTGCGCCTGATGCTCTGCTTCAGGTCCGCCTTGGCGGTGGCGGTCTGGGCAAAGACGTCATCGAGATAGACGCCGGTACCGATCATCCAGCGCCATTTATCGAGGCCGGCGGCAAAGGAAAGTTTGTCGGCCATCGATCCGCTGGAAGGCTTTTCCCATTTATATTGATGCAATCCTCCGCCTTCTTTTGCCTTGGCGATAAGGTTCGCGATCACCTGGTCACCGTCGGGATCAGTGAGGTCAAGCCAATTGTGTCCCGGCCTGAACGATTGGCGAGGGTGAACGATATTGTTGCCGTCGTAGTCGTACACGAAGAAATAGCCGTCCTGTCCGTAGTCGAGAGACGTCAATATCCGTCGTACCTGCTCCTTCGCCTTCTCATCGTCCGGCGCCGCTTTGTCGTAAACCTCCTTGATCGCCGACAGAGCCAGGTTTGTAAGATTGAGAAGCTCGGTCTCCTTCGCCCGCAGCATGTTGCGTTCAAACGCGTCGATACTGCTCTGGGCCAAAGTTGAAGACTGCCAAGTGGTAAAGGCTGTGATCAGGGCGATAGCCAGCACCAGTGGAAGAACCGCAAGCGCAAGGATTTGATGACGAAGTTGCAAGGTGAGGCCTCTCGTGAAGGGAGGAGATTAGTTCGTCTCTCCCATTCGACTCAAGCTTTGAATTTTGAGCCTTGACGGCGGCCGACCGCCGGCCGGCGTCGGTCGTCGGATCAGCATCCGCACTCGACACGCTGGGTTCGCCTCTCTCTGAGGGTGGCTCGAACCCAATGCGGGAACTTTGGTCGTCGGCAATCGTTGGCGCTCGCAGAAAGGAGAATCTCCATGCCCGCAAAATCGAAAGCCCAACAGAAAGCGGCCGGCGCCGCCCTGTCTGCCAAACGTGGCGATACACCGAAAAGCAAGCTCAAGGGTGCCTCCAGACAAATGGTCGATTCCATGAGTGAGAAGCAACTGGAAGAGTTCGCCTCGACCAAGCGCAAAGGAAAACCGCAGCACGCGTCGCACTGATCCGTCGCTGCGGCGAGTAAGGTTTGCCGCTGGCAGAAGCGGCCCGCAACCGGATCGATCGGCCAATGCAGGAAAGGACGGTGTCTGCACCATGTGACGCGCTCGGGGAACAATTGCCGGCGCTGTAGATCTACCGACTTTCAAGCCATCGGAAGAGAAGGAAATCAACCAATGCAGCACATTTCGCCGGACATGAAATCTTGCATCGAGGCCTGCCTGGCTTGCTACAGCGAATGCCTGTCGACGGCCACGGGACATTGCCTGCAGCTGGGTGGCAAACACGTCGAGCCAGCGCATTTCAAGCTGATGATGGCGTGTGTGGAGATCTGCCGGACGTCGGCGCATTTCATGCTTATCGGTACGGAACATCATAAGCACACGTGCCGCGAGTGCGCGGAAATCTGCCGCCAATGCGCTGCCGATTGCGAACGTATCGGCGACATGGAAAGTTGCGTTGAGGCATGTCGCAGATGCGCCGAGAGCTGCGAGCAAATGGCGGCCTAGTCTTGGTCAGGCCCCCTGGCCGATACTTTCGGATCGATGCGCTGCGCTCCCCGCTTCGTGGCCTTGGTCGATGAATGCCGACCGGGCCTGTCATGACTGTTACATGAAGCTGGCCTCGAACAGCTCGCGGGAGTAGGTTTCGTGGGTCGTTCCCGTTTCGAGATCGCTTTTTGAAAGCTCGTCGATGAAGCGGCCATCCTTCATGACCAGCACGCGGCGGTGAGTTTCAGTGCCTGGTCGCAGCGACGATCGGCTGTACTGCCGCTCTCATGCTCTCCGGCGTCGTGCCGGTGACGATGACGCCAAGAAGAGGAGCTGCGATACCTGCATCCCTCAGCTTCGTCATATCATCCGGCACAAACCTCTTTTGGCTTGGGGCGATGACCGGTATGCCCGCCTTGCTCGCGATCGCCCGGTAGCGGGAGAGATCGGTCTCGTCGAGCAGCTTTCCGTAATCGGCAAAGGAAGCCACCGAAGCCTCCATCATGGCGCCGGGAATGGCAAGAATCCGCCGCAAATCATCATCTGTGCTCGCCTCTCCAAGCGCGGGAATGGGCCGCAGCTTCGACTGTAGCAGATGCGGCTGCATATCGCTGAAATAGAGATTGAAGCCCTCGAAGCCGAGATCGGCGAGCGCGTCCATCTCCTGTGGACTCGGAACATTTTCCTGCCCGGCCATGACGAGAAGTGGAACGCCAAGCGTCGCAAGTTCCTCGAAGAACGGCCGTTCCTCGGTAAAACTGCCGAAGGTCGTGCCAGTGGCGCGATGATAGGCGTTGAGATGGACCTTGATCGCAAATGCACCCGCCTCGATGGCCGCCTTGGCGAGCTCGAGATCATGACGCGCAAGCGACACGATGACAGGAAATTCGCCGTTTCGTAGTGCCCTGGTAAGCCTGGTTTCCGGATAGGTCGGCATGGGAACGGCCTCAGTTCAGACGCTGGCCACCATCGGCGGCGAAGAGGTGGATATTAGAAAGCTCCGGGCGAACGCGTATTGTCGCGCCGGAAGAGAGCGAGACACGTTCGCGAAAGACGCCGGTCACCTGCGTTTTGCCGAGCCTCATCGTCACTTGGGTTTCCGAGCCCATCGGTTCGACCAGGACGATCTCCGCCGGCACGCCAGCGTCATCGAGTGCGAAATGTTCCGGCCGGATACCGTAAACAGCCTTACGCTCTTCCAGTCCAGGTGCGGTTTGCGGCAACGGCAGGACGATGCCGGGTGCCGCAAAGCCTTTGTCGGTGATTGTGCCGTTCAGGAAATTCATGGATGGCGATCCGATGAAGCCGGCCACAAACTGATTGGCCGGGCGGTCGTAGAGATCGAGCGGCGCCCCAATCTGCTCCACCCGCCCTGCATTCAGCACGACGATCTTGTCGGCCATGGTCATAGCCTCGACCTGGTCATGGGTGACGTAGATCGTCGTTGTCTTGAGCTTCTGATGCAGGCTCTTGATCTCGCCACGCATGACGACGCGTAGCTTGGCGTCGAGGTTCGACAATGGTTCGTCGAAAAGGAAGACCTGCGGATTGCGAACGATCGCACGGCCCATCGCGACACGCTGGCGCTGGCCGCCGGAGAGCTGGCGCGGATAGCGATCGAGAAGATGGGACAGGCCAAGGATGTCAGCCGCCCAATTCACGCGTTCGGTGATCTCTGTCTTGCTGGTGCCGCGATGCTCGAGCGAGAAACCCATATTGGTCGCAACCGTCATATGCGGATAGAGCGCGTAGTTCTGGAAAACCATGGCGATGTCGCGATCCTTGGGATCAAGATCGTTGACCACTCGGCCGCCGATCTGGATCGTCCCGCCGGTAATCGTCTCGAGCCCGGCAATCATCCGAAGCAGCGTGGACTTGCCGCAGCCGGATGGACCGACCAACACGACGAATTCGCCGTCACGGATCCCGAGATCGGCGCCGTGGATGATGTCGAGAGCACCATAGCTCTTGCGGACGCGGGAAAGGGTAACTTCAGCCATTGGAAAATCCGGTTCTTCAGCCCTTGAGGCCGGTATGCGCGAGCCCTTCGACGAAATGCTTCTGCGCGATGATGAAGACGATGAGGACGGGTAGTGCCGTCAGCGTTGCGGCAGCGAGCTGGATGTTCCACATCGGCCCGCCATAGGCATCGGTATATTGGGTAAGCGCCTGGGGCAGAGTGAACTTGTCCGCGCTCGACAGGAACACGATCGGCTCCAGGTAGAGGTTCCAGGAATGCAGGAAGGTGAAGATCGCCACCGAAGCCAGCGCCGGCCTTGCAAGCGGCAGAGCGATTTTGCGGAAGATCTTGAAACGTCCAAGGCCGTCGACGCGTGCCGCCTCTTCCAGCTCGGCCGGCAGCGTGACGAAAAACTGCCGCATGACGAATGTGGCAAAGACGCTCGGCGCACCAAAGATCGGCACCAGGATCAGTGGCCAATGCGTGTTGACCATGCCGGCCTTCAGGAACATCTGGAAGAGCGGCACGATCGTCACTTCCGAAGGGATCAATAGCCCGAGCAGCACGATCATGAAGATCGTGTTGGCGAAGGGAAACTTGATACGAGCAAACGCGTAGCCGGCCATCGATGAGACGATCATCGTGCCGATCGTTACGATGGCGGCGATATAGGCAGAATTCCAGTATTGCGTCACGAACGGCTGCAGCTCAAAGACCTTGCTATAGGTCGTCCAGTCATAGCTCTGCGGCACGATCTGCGGCGGGAAGGCGAAAATATCGCTGATCGGCTTCACGGAGGAGGTGACCATCCACCAGGTCGGGAAGACGAAGGGGATGAGCAGCACGCACATCAGCCCGTAAAGAAAAACCTTCATGCGCGGAGAGATCTCAGCTTTCATAAAATACGATCCTCTTGCGCAATTGCCACTGGGCGAAGGTCAGTAGCGCGACGATCAGGAAGAGCAGGATCGACAATGTCGAACCGTAGCCGAAGAAATGGAACTGGAAGGCCTGCTGGTAGAGATAGTAGACGAGCACCGTCGTCGAGAGGCCTGGCCCGCCCTGCGTCAACACTGCGATCTGCGCGAAGACCTGCAGCGATCCGACGATGGTGATGATCGACGTCAGGAGGATGGTCGGGCTGATCAGCGGCAGGGTGATGCGGCGGAACTGTTTGAAGCGCGGAGCACCATCGATGCGGGCCGCCTCGTAGAGTTCGTTCGGTACGCCCTGGAGGGCCGCGAGAAACAGGATCATGTTGAGGCCGACATTCTTGAACACCTGGACGATGATGACCGAGATCATCGCTGTGGTTTCACTGCGCAGCCAGTTCGGTCCCTCGACCCCGAAAAGCTGTAGCATGCCGTTGATGCCGCCATTCTTCTGTAACAGGAATCCCCAGACGATCGTCCAGGCCACAAGCGACACGACCACCGGCGAGAAGAACAGCGTCCGGAAGATGGTAATGCCTGCAAGCTTCTGGTTCAACAGGACCGCGAGCAACAAGGCTAGCGACAGGTTGAGTACCACGAGCCCGGCGGAGAAGATCGCGGTCGAGCCCAGCACCTGCACCAGGTTCGGGTCCTCGATGAGCATCTGGTAGTTCTGCGCGCCCGTATAGGTGAACGTATTGGCGAGCACGTTCCACTCGTGCAGCGAATACCAAAAGACGAGACCGAGCGGGACCAGCACGAAGATGATTATGCCGATCAGCTGCGGAGCGATGAACAGGAAGCCGGCAAGGCTGTCGCGCCGCGCAACCGTCCAGAACGGCGACGAGGACCGGCCCTCCGGTGTTGCGTTGTCTTGTGCGACAGCCATCCTTTGTCTCCTCAGCGCTTGAGCAGCGGGCCGATCTGACCGCAGACCGTCTTGAGCGTGCCGGCAACATCGGCATCCGGGCGCCAGACGGCGTCAAGGCCGGAGCGTACGGTCTGCTGGATCTGGGCAAAGCCTGTATGGCCAGGGATCACCTTGCCGGTCGCAATGCCGGCAATGACGACCTTATCGATCTGCTCCTGGCTGAGCAGCGGATTGGTCTTCTTCAGCACTTCCGCGTTGAGCAGCGATTTGCGGGCAGAGGGGAAGAACTGGCTGAGCTTGGCCGAGTTTTCCGGGTTTGTCATATAGGCGACGAATTCCGCGGCTGTCTTGGCGTTCTTCCCCGATTGCATGACGCCGATACCGGCCTGGCCGATCAGCGCATAATCGCCAGCAGGTCCCTTGGGCAGCGGCACCAGATCCCAGGAGAAGGGCTTCTCCTTCGGCAGGAGCGATGCGCGGCTGATCTGGGTGATGGTCATGGCAGCATTGCCGGCGAAGAAATCGACATTTTCGCCAGGGCCGGGCATCGCCTTCTTGTCGAAGATCGCGTCATGGATGAAGTTGACCGCATCGACCATCGGCTTTTCGGTCATCGTGCAGGTCTTACCGTCGGCGCTCCAGGGTGCAGCACCAAAGCCGTTCCAGATCGATGCGAGGTTCTGCCACATCTGATAGTTGAAGTCGCGGACGATCAGGCCGCCCTTGCCAGTCTTGCCGACGGCGGAAGCTGTTGCAATCGCGTTGTCCCAGGTCCATTCGCCGGTAGCGATCATTTCGGCGGGCGTCTTGGCGCCAGCTGCCTTGATCACGTCATTGTTGACGAAAACGCCGAAGGGCGAGGTGGAGAAGGGGTAGGCATAGAGCGTGCCGTCCTTCTGCCAGCGCTCGGTCGCCGTCGTGCTCACTTCGTCGAGATTGTAACCCGGTGCTGCCTTAAGCGTGTCGGTGAGCGGATAGAGCGCGCCGGAATTGACGAAGTCATAGGCGGCCGTTTCGAAGATCCAGGCCATGTCAGGCGCATTGCCGCCGGCGATCTGGGTGGTGAGCGCCGTCGTATAGGTGTCGAACGGCAGCGACTCGAAGGTCACGGTGACGTTCGGATGATCTTTCTTGAAGTTGGCCGCGATCTCGTTGAAAAGCTTCAGATGCGGTTCTGCTGCGCTCCAGATGGTCATGCGCAGGTTGACGGCGTCTTCAGCACTGACGATACCGCTCCAGGCGAGCGGCACCGTCAGTGCAAGTGCCGCCATTGCCGATTTCAGTCTTCTGTTCCTGTTCATTCCCGTTCCTCCTCCAAAGTTTGGTTATGCTGATGACGCCTCAGTAGGCGGAGATGACCGGCCAGCGGATCTCGATGCCTTCCCGGACGAGTTCCTTCTGAAAATCGTGGAGATGCGCGTTGTTTTCCTGGACCTGATGAGGCTTGAGCCCCTTGTCGAGGCAGTGGGCGGCCAGCATGCCGGCCGCTTCGCCGATGTTCCATTCGACCGGGTGCAGGCGGTAGCAGCCATTGGTGATGTGGGTGGTGCCGATATTCTTGCCGGCCGCAATCAGGTTCGTCATGCGCTGCGGCAGCAGGGCGCCAAGCGGGATCTCGAAGGGGCAGGATGGCACATCGATATAGTTGTCGCCGCCAGTCGAGGGGTGCAGGTCGATGCGGTACATGCCGATGCCGATGCTGTCGCGATAGCTGACCGCGCCCTTGTCGCCGCGCACCGCATAGGAGAGATCCTGTTCGGTGATACGGGTGACCGGCTTGATGCGGCGGCTTTCACGGATATAGGGCGCCATGGCGAGGCCGTGCTCTGTGCCGGTGATATCGCCGCGAAGCCGCAAGCCCTTGTAACCCTGCCCACCATCGATGCGTGGCGCTTCGGTCTGCAGCCAATAGAAGACGGAATAGGAAAGATCGGCCGCCGATTTCAGATGCCGCGCCTTGTCTTCCTCGGACACGTCGATGATGGTTCCGTCCATGTAATCGATCATCGGCCAGTTCACGAAGCAGATGTCGGACTGGTAGAAGCCAGGCTGAAAATTGCCCCGCGCCGCGATGCGGCGGAAGAGCCAGAGATTTTCATCACCGCCGCCCTTGCGTTGGTCGGCATCGACAAGCAGCGGGTTGTCATCGACATTAGGCGTGAAGCTGCGCGTGGTGAATTCCAGCGTGCGAGGGTGCGGCGCAGTGAAACCGAGCAGCGGACCACCCCAGAAATGTGGCTGATACTTGCGCCAGTAGTCATAATTGTCAGGCTTGTCGATCGTCTGGTCGCCGTCAACGCAATCGACGGCAAAGCAGACCGAGACCGCCTGGACATTGTCCGGCTGGGCTTCGGAAGGGGCGCTCGGTTCGCCGGTGTCGGACTGCGCCTCGAAGCCTTTGACATAGTCGGTGCCGGTCATCGGCAGCAGGTCGCCGAGTTCGGTGGCGTCAAGAATGTAGGAGGCCGAAATGACGATCTCGCGGTCGCTATCGCGATGACGCACAGTGATGGAGCGCACGCTGTCACCTTCGACGTCTGCCGAGACTGGACGGTAGGGCTGCAGCACCATTAGTCTGCCGGCGCCGCGATAGGGCATCAGCATCGCCTCCATCACCGCCAAGGTGACGCGCGGCTCGGCGCAGATGCGGCTCACCCAGCCGCCGCCAGGATTGAGATCGCTCCAGGCGCGGGCGCCCTCAGTCAGCGGATAATTGTCGCGATAATATTGCCGCACGCCATTGCGCAGGCGGCGATAGGAGCGCGTGATACCGAATTGCTCGACCCAGGTATGCTCGTCAGAAGGCACGGCCTGGCTCGTCGATTGACCGCCGATCCAGTCGAATTCCTCGGTCATGATGACGCTCTTGCCGGCTCTGCAGGCGCCGAGCGCAGCCGCAACGCCGCCGAGGCCGCCGCCCACCACCAGAATATCTGCACGCATCTCTTTTGCTGCCATGTCTGTCACGTTTTCAGGTCCGTTTCTTTGCTGGTCCGAGGGTTTGGCCCTCGACGGGTTCGCAGGTCAGAAGAATTTGTTCGACGGGCGCGGCACCCTCGATGCGGCGCACCAGCATCGCGGTCGCTTGCCGCCCCATTTCCTCACGCGGAATGTTGAACGAGGTGAACTGCACGTGGCTGCGCTCTGCCCGGACATGGCTGCCGAGCACCACGGCCGAGAAATCGCCAGGAATGGACAGGCCGCGTTCGCGTGCGGCCGCCTCGACACGCACCGCATCGGCCAATTCGACGAAGAACACTGCCGTCGCGCTGCTTGCGACAATCGCATCGAGTGTCTCGACGGCGCTCCGGCCGACCTCGTCCACGTGCAAAACCAGTTCCACTCTTCCCGTTATCGCGTGCGAAAAACCGCGCCAGCGATCGACGATGGACTCGGCTGATCCGCTTGGACCGATGAAGGCAAGCCGCTCATGTCCGAGTGCGAACGCCTTTTCGACCAAGGTCCGCGTGGCGCTAGCGTAATCGCCGCCGACGTAAGGAACAGGCCCGCCAGCGTCCTCACGTCGGCCGATCGCCACGAATGGGTAATCGCCCGTTACAAGCCGCTTGAGTTCGGCCCGATCGAATTCACGACCGAGGACGAGGCAGCCATCGGCGATGCGCAGCCGGTTGCCGTCGGCAAAGATCTTGCGCTCACGGCCGACACCGGCGCCGGTCAGGAGGAGCAGGTCGTAATTCTGCACTTGTGCCTCTTCCTCGATACCAAGCAGGAAAGGCGCAAAGAAGTCCGCCTGCTCGCTCGGAAAGGCCGGCTCGTAGGTGAAAACACCGAGAATGCGATTGAGACCCTTGGCCATCCGACGAGCGATTGGATCGGCGACATATCCCGTCTTGCGAATGACCTCCTGGACGCGCTCGCGCGTCTCCTCGGGAATGCGCGCCAAGGCCGTCGGTGCACCGTTTAGCACAAGCGAAACTGTTGCCTGGCTGACGCCGGCTAGTTTCGCAATATCATGCTGCGTCAAGCGCTTAGTGCCTGCCACGGATACTTCCCCCATCTTCCTTTGATTGCTAATGCGTATTAGCAGCTAATGCGTATAAACAGTATCTACGGTGTGACTGTCAAGGGCGAAATGTGAGACGATTGATGACGTCACCAGAACGTCTGAAAGCACAGAGGATTTCGCATCTGACCTCGCATTCCAGTGTTGGAGGCATCGCCGCTTGCCGATGGCAAGCGCGTCGTGGCCGTATCTGACAACTCACAGTCGGCGCCCGCAGGGCCTACCAAGATGACCAGCGCATCTGAAGGACGAATGACAGCTTACGCCTGCACTTGAAGCCGAGCTGCAAACACTCGTAGAAGAGGCGGATGTCCTATTTCAAGATCACGCCGCACCCAGTACTCGTAGAAGCTGAAGATGCCGAAACCGCTGCATTGAAAGCTCGTCAGCTTATCCTTCACGCTCGAGTCCATAGATACGAGGTCGTTGGACCGGATGGCGCAGCGATCTGGGTGGAGCTTTCGGCGGAAGGTGTTGATGTTGCGTCGCTGAGTGATCGAGCTGCCGATTTGCTGTCTTTGCCCAAGGAGACGGTCCTCGAAGAACCGCAAGTCGTCGTCAAGCGGAGCCTGTTTCGGCGCCTTTTTAATCGGTTCTCTTAAAAATTCCTGGTTTTCGGTCGCGACATCCGTCGACTCCTGGGCAAGATAGCCAACTCTGGATATTCCAACCTGCAAGGCGCGGTATCCTTACGAACGCGGCGGCGGTCATGCCTCGGAACCCCCATGAACGCCGGCCATATCCGGAAAATTCACCCGCCTTGGGCGATCTGGCTAAGTTGTTCCCAAGCGGTTTGCTTTACGCCACTCTTCGTATTCTCCACGGGCATCGTTATGCAGCGGATAGTAGCGCTGCAACGATCCACCCTCCATAAGCTTCGCTCGCGAGAACTCCTCCCACTCGTGATGCTTTTGCGATTCCTCGATTACCTTCGAGGCCATTGCGACTGGAACGACGACCACCCCATCATCGTCGGCGACGATAATGTCTCCAGGGATCACGGTGACACCGCCGCAGGCAATGGGGACGTTGACGGCGTTGGGATAGATGCCGGTCTGCACATGATAGTTGGGCGTCCAGCCGCGCAGCCACAGAGGGAGATCCAGCTTCTCGACATTGGGCCGATCGCGCATGCACCCATCGATCACGATGCCTGCGCCGCCTCTGCCCTTGAAATAGGTCGACATCATATCGCCGAAGACGCCCGAGCTCATGTCGCCGCGCGCGTCGACAACGACAACGTCGCCCTCCTGCGCGTGATAAAGCACATGGCGATGCAACTGCGTCTCCGGATTGGCATATTCCCCCTCGGTGAAGAGGTCCGGTCGCTGCGGCATGAATTGTAGTGTCAGGGCCGGCCCGACGATCGACTTTCCACGATTCTGCGGCACGGGACCGACCATGTGCGGATTGCGGAAGCCCATGTGGCCAAGCGTGCCGGAGACCGTCGCGGCGCCGATTTCCTTCAAAGCGTCGATCAGTTCTTTGGGCGGTCGTGTAATGTCGGGCGTATGCGTCATTTTAGGCTCCGGTGGATGTAACTACCAGTTTGTGACAGAACCGTCGCGGCGTTTCAGGTGAGGCGCTTCCCAGAAACGAAAGCTCTCCGCCTTGACCGCCTCTTCGTTGACCTCGACGCCAAGCCCCGGCAGGTCACTGACCGGATAGTCGGGACCGTCGAGGCGTGGCTGCACGGGGAAGAAGTCGGAATTATCGAAGCCGAGCTTTGCTTCGGGCGCCCTGGTCTCGAGCCAGGCGAAATTCGCTACCGCGGCGGCGAAATGGATTGTCGCGGCCGTGCAGACCGGGCCGAGGGGATTGTGCGGCATCAGGTCCACATAGTGCGCCTCGCTCCAGCCAGCGACTTTCATCGCTTCGGTGAGCCCGCCAACATTGCAAATATCGAGCCGGTTGAATTGATGGATGCCACGCTCGATGTAGGGCAGAAATTGCCACTTGCTGGCAAATTCCTCGCCGATGGCGAACGGGATGTCGGTCATCGTGCGCAGGGATTCGTAGGCCTGGGGCGTCTCGTCTCGTATCGGCTCCTCGAGGAAATCAAGCACGCCACGGCTGAGTTTGTTACAGAAACTCGCCGCCTCTGCCACCGACAGGCGATGATGATAGTCGATGCCGAGAACGACGTCGTCGCCCAGCGCCTCCCGCGCCTTGTTCAGCATGGTTGCGGTCGCGCCGATCGACTCTCGCGGCTCAAACACGTCCTTGCTGTTCTGACCGATAGGGAAGAAGCGGATCGCCTGCCATCCTTGTGCGCGCAGTTCGCGAGCTCGTTCGATGGCGACATCGCCCTCGGCCTCGTCACCCGTCGAGGCGAAGGTGGGAATGCGGTCGCGCTGCTTGCCGCCCAACAGGTCGTAGGCCGGCACTCCTAGCGCCTTGCCCTTGATGTCGTGAAGGGCAATGTCGATGGCGGAAATCGCCGCCTGCAGAACACGCCCGCCTTCGAAATATTGGCTGCGATAAATCTCTTGCCAGATCCGGCCAATCTGCATCGGGTCACGGCCGATGAGAAACTCGCGATAGTGCTCGATCGCGCCGGCCACGGCCTTCTCGCGGCCGCTCAAGCCGCTCTCGCCCCAGCCGAAAATGCCGCTGTCTGTCTCCACCTTGACCAGCATCTGGTTGCGCGTCCCCACCCATACTGGATAGGGCTTGATCGCGGTGATCTTAAGCTTCGACGTCATCCACGCCCTCGTTTTGCACGCATCCGCTGGATCTCAGCTGGCCTTGAGGGCCATTTCAGTTTCGCCGTCGAACAGATGCATCCGCTCCTGATCGAATTCGAGCCAAATCTGTTCGTCCGGCGCGACGGCAATGGTCGGCGGCACGCTGACATTGACGATGGCGCCGGATAGGAACGCCTGTACGAAGGTGACGTCTCCGGTCGGCTCCACCGTATAGGCCTTGGCTGGAACGCTTCCAGGCACCGCGCTCTTGTGCAGCTTGATCGTCGAGTGACGCGCGCCGAGCACGACTTTCCTGGTTGTTGCCCTCGCGACCTTCCGAGCGTTGTGTGGCGAGAGCTCGAGGCGCCAGCCCTCTGCGCTGGTCAGCACATTGCTGCCGTCTGCCGTTGATGCCTCCAGCGGAACAAGGCTCATCGCCGGGCTGCCGACGAAGCTGGCGACGAACATATTCACGGGGTGGGCAAAGACCTGCGCCGGTGAATCGTATTGCTGCAGGTAGCCGCCATTCATCACCGCCATCCTGTCGGCCATGGTTACGGCTTCGAGCTGGTCGTGCGTCACGTAGATGATCGTTGCCTTGAGGTCCTGGTGGAAACGCTTGATCTCCGACCGCATCTGCACGCGCAGCTTTGCGTCGAGGTTGGAGAGCGGTTCATCCATCAGGAAGACTGCAGGATCGCGAACGAGGGCACGGCCGAGAGCCACGCGCTGCTGTTGACCGCCCGAAAGTTCGCGTGGCTTGCGCTCGAGCAGCTGCGTCATGTCGAGCACGCGCGCTGCTTCCTTGACCTTCTTGTCGATCTCGTCCCTAGGCAGTTTGCGCATCTGCAGCGGGAACGCCAGATTTTTGTAGACCGATTTCTGCGGATAGAGCGCATAGTTCTGGAACACCATTGCGATGTCCCGGTCCTTGGGGTCGAGATCGTTGACCACCCGGTCTCCGATGACGATGTCGCCAGATGTGGTGGGGATGAGCCCCGCCACAAGATTGAGTGTGGTTGTCTTGCCGCAGCCTGAAGGGCCGACGAGCGCTACAAATTCGCCGTCGTTGACCGTCAGCGAAACGTCGTTGACAGCTTTGAAGCTGCCATAGGTCTTGACCAGATTTTTGAGGACCACGTGGGCCACGGCAACTCCCCTAGTGCTTGACTGCGCCTTCCGTAAGCGCCCGTACGAAGTATCGTTGCAGGACGAGGAACAGGACCACGACGGGCACGCTCATCATGAAGCTGGCCGCCATCAGACCCGGAAAGTCCGTTGTATTTTCCGAGAAGAAGCGCTGGATGCCGACCGGCAATGTCAATTGCTCGTTCTTGGAGAGGAAGGTGTAGGCGTAGATATATTCGTTCCATGCGCCGATGAAGGAATAGATCGCCGTGGCGATGATACCTGGCGCCGAGAGCGGCATCACGATCAGGACGAAGGCCTGGAACCGCGTCGCCCCGTCGATGCGCGCCGCCTGCTCGAGTTGCACCGGAATGTTGTCGTAGAAACCCTTGAGGAGCCAGATTGCCAGCGGCAGGCCGAATGTAAGGTAGGTGAGGATGAGCGACCCATGCGTGTTCACCAGCCCGATCGCGCGCATCAGGATGAAGAGCGGCACGAGAAAGATCACTGCCGGGAACATGTTCCGAAGCAAGACCGCGAAGAACAGAAAGTTCCGGCCCGGAAAGGTGAAGCGGGAAAACGCGTAGGCCGCAGGAACTGCCACGATCACCGAAAGGATGGTCGTGGCTGTGGAGACGAAAAGGCTATTCCAGAAGAAGCGCAGGAAGTCCTGGCCGACACTGTTTTGCGGATCGAGCAGCTTCTGGTAGCTGGCGAGCGTGGGTTGGTCCGGCCACAATTGCGGCGGGAATTGCATGGCCGCAAAGCCGGACTTGATCGAGGTGCTCAGCATCCAGACCATCGGTAACGCGGTGTAAAGCAGCATGAACACAAGGAAGATGCGTCCGCCCCACCGCCATCCATCGATGCGTATGCGGCGAGGCGCCTGGTCACGATCGGCAGTCCCGGCAATCGTGCTCATTCGCTCCCCTCCTTCTGCTCGTTGCCGGTCAGGGCACGGACGTAGAAGTAGCCGAGCGACATCAGGATCAGGAACAAGAGCACCGAATAGGCGGCTGCCACCCCCCAGCGCTGGCGGCCGAAGGCGAGTTCATAGATGTGGGTGATCCAGATATGCGACGCGTTCGACGGTCCGCCGCCGGTCATGATCCAGGGGATGATGAAAGAATTGAAGTTGGCCACTGCCAAGAGAAGGATCGTCACCGTCGAGACGTTTCTCAGGTGCGGAAAGGTAACGTGCCAGAACCGCTGCCATGCATTGGCTCCGTCGACTTTGGCGGCGCGCAGCAACTGGTCGGGAACCGTTTGCAGGCCAGCCATCATCATGATCATGGCAAACGGAAACTCTCGCCAGATATTGACGACGATCAGCGAGGGCAGCACCGTGCTGACACTGTCGATGAAATTCGGCGGCCGGTCGGCCCATCCGAGGCCGACCAACACCGCGCCAATGATCCCGAAGTCCGAATGGTAGATCCACTTCCAGATATAGGAAGCGGCGACTGCGCTAATGACCCAGGGAATGATCAGGACGGCGCGCAGGATGCCACGGCCGAGAAAGTCGCGATGGAGCGCCAGAGCGCTGGCAAACCCGAGGACAAATGAGATGAACGTGGATCCCAGTGTCCAGATAAGAGTGTTCGAGGTGACCGTCCAGAACACCGGACTTGTGAGGATGGCGACGTAATTGTCGAAGCCGACGAAAATCTTGTCCCGGAGCTGCAGGCCAGGTGGTGTATTAAAGAAAGATAGCTCGATCGTGTAGTAGATAGGGTAGGCAATGACGATGAGCATCACGGCGATCGCAGGAAGCACGTACGCGTAGTCAGCGCGATGCTCCCAAATCTTTCGTAGCGTGCCGAACCCATCGGGTTGCAGTCTTCGGCGAGCCTCGGCCTTCCCAGTCAAGATCGTCACTGTACCCTGCCCTTGTTCTTCGGAAGAAACCGGCTGCTATCGAGGCGCAGCCGGTCAGATCGTCAGGCCTGGACTAGAGTCCGCCGTCCATCAGGCTTTTTACCTTCTTGGCTGCGTCGTCCGCGGCTTGGTCGACGGTCATGGCTCCTGTCAGAGCATTCTGCAGCATGTCCGGGATGATGATGTTCATGATCTCGGGGGACTGTGGCAGCGCCGGGAACGGGATGCCGTATGGCAGCATCGACGTAGTGACATCAAGGAACTTGATACTATCAAGCCGTTCTTTCATCCATTTGGTCTTGAAGCCGTTAAGGTTTCCCGGGTTCGAGCCGGCATAGGCCATCTTCAGCGACCATTCGGGGCTCGTCCACATGCAGACCATAGCCTTTGCAGCCGGCTCGTCTACCTTGCCGCCCTCGACATATTCGGGCTTCAGGATGTGAATGTTGGAGCCGCCAAACACGACGGCACGCTTTCCGTCGGGGCCGGTCGGAATGAGGCCATAGCGCATGTTGTCGATGACGGTCTGTGCTTTCACCTTGTCTGTATCCGTCGCCTTCTTCTGCAGGTCGAGCATGACGTTGTAGTCGGACGGATGCGAGATCATCATGCCGAGCTGGCCGGCGAGGAAGAGGGGCTGGTTGTCGGCCTGCTGGTTGGTGAGCGCCGAAACCGGAACCGACTTGTCGCGAACATACATATCGTAGGAGGCTTGTAATGCCGCCTTGCTCTGCGGACTATTGAGCTCGACTTCCTGATAGGTCGGGTTGGCAGCGGCTTCATCGAAGACGCCGCCGCCATAGGCCCACAGCTGCGGCATGAAGCGGTACGGCGTATTGCCGGCATTCTTGCGAGCCACGAGGCCGTAACCGGCAATGCCGAGCTTGTCGTGGATCTGCTTGGAATATTTGACGACGTCGTCCCATGTTGCCGGAGCCTTGTCCGGATCGAGGCCTGCGCGCTTGAAGATGTCAGCGTTCCAGATGAAGGCCATCGTCTCATTGTTGGTGGGGATGCCGTAGGTCACCCCCTTCCAGGTTACAGCCTTCATTGCGCCAGGCCAGAAATCCTCGGTCGAATACCCTACATCCTCGGGTTTGAGTGGCTGCAGATAGCCCTTTGAGGCGAATTCGGTGCCGCCCAGGATCTGCAGGCGGACCGCCATGGGCGCAGCATTGCCAAGAAGGGCGGTCCGGAACTTGTCCAGCAGGTCGTTATAGGTGAGGGCCTGTTCCTCAAGCTGGATGTTTGGATAGGTTTTGCGGAAGGTCGCGAAGAAGTCCTTGTAATACTGGCGCAGGAGGTCGGGATCGCCCTCGAACACACCCTGATACCAGAATGTCAGTCGCCCCTTGTAGTCGAGCGGCGTGACTTTGGCGCAATCGGCCGCCGTGTCAAAATCCTGCGTGCCGGCAATTGAGCGCACATATTGCGGCGACCATTTGCTCAGGTCGAGCGACGCTCCCAGCGCCGATGCGGACATCAACGATACCATCAAAGCGGTGGATACAGTCCCACGCAATACGGCATTGCCGAGTGAAATCCTCGTCATAGGTAACCTCCCAGGTTTTCTCCCATGCCGCTCTGCGTCAGAGCGAGCGGTCTTTGCTCCCCGGTCGCGGGATTTCCCCTCTAATGTATCCCTTCGACCTTATCATACGTTTCCAGATCACAGATTGCCTGTCAATAAAAGAAATCGTACATTGTTTACGCCAGCCTTGCATGATATCCGAGCAATGTGTGTATTGATTGGGGACAATCTTGGCCGAGACAGATGATTTTAGAGCGCAGCCACCCGACGGGATCGATGCTATCGGGGCCTCCAGCGAGGGCGCCTCGGTTTATCAATTGATCAGGGAGGACATCATCGAAGGGCGGCTCGCTGCCAACGAACGGCTCATTATCACCGATCTCGCCCGGCGCCACGGCACCTCCACCAACCCTGTGCGCGAGGCTCTGCAGCTGCTGCGCGGGGAGGGCTTTGTCACCTTCGTTCCCAACCGCGGAGCGCGCGTCCGGCCCATAGATCAGGATTTTGTCCGCGACATTTACGAGATAGGCGTCTTGATCGAGCCGGCACTGACGCGATGGTTCGTCAATATGGCCACCGCCGAGGACATTGCTGAACTCGAACGCATCCAAGACTTGATTGAAGAGAACGACTTCGCCGATACGATCAGGCACAGCGAGCTGGATACGGCCTTCCACACCGTCATGTATCAGAAGCACTACAACCGCCACGCCGCCGAGCTTTGGTGGAAGCATCGCGAAGTACTTCGAGCCGTGAGCCGACGTTTCAACTTCACCCTCGCCCGGCGTGCTGCGATCCTTAGCGAACATCGCGAGCTCATCGCACATGTAAAGGCGGGAAATGCGCACGAGGCTGGCGAACTCATTGCACGCCATGTCGAGGGCTCAGGCAGGCACATCCTCGAACACATGCGTGCGCGTAATGCCGCTCGGGCAGGATAGATTGCACCTCGAATATCGTTATCCCGACCACTTCAGATAGGACAGTTGAGATGAAAATCACCAGCGTTCGGCCGTGGCTCATCAAATCCGATGCTTCTTATTGGGGAGAGTTTCTGTTCGTCGAAGTGACGACCGACGAGGGGGTGAGCGGCTGGGGAGAAATCACTACCACGACAAGGCTTGCCAATCGCGCCCTTTGCACGATCCTACGGCAAATCGGTGCCGCTGTGACAGGCGAGGACCCGGGGCGTATCGAATATCTGTGGCACAAAATATTCCGCAGCTTCACCTACATGGGCAGTCGCGGCGCCGCAGTCGAATGCGTAAGCGCCATTGACATAGCCCTCTGGGACATCCGCGGCAAAGTCCTGGGTAAGCCGATTTATGAGCTGTTGGGCGGACCGGTACGCGATGAAATCGCGCTCTACACCCATCCCAATCAGCGCAAGTTTACCAGCAAAGAGGCTGTGGTCCGTGAAATCAGAGACATCGTCGAGTCCGGCCACACTGCGCTCAAGTTCGATCCCTTCCCCCAGCAGGGCCGCACCGCCGATGGACTGCCTCGCGAACAGCGGGACGGCTATCTCGATGGCACTATGACCCGTAAGGATGAGCGTGAAGCCGCCGAACTCACGGCTCTGATCCGCGAAACGGCAGGCCCGGATGTCGATATCCTCATCGATGCTCATGGCCGGTTCGATGTTCCCACCGCCATTCGCCTTTGTCGCAGCCTCGAGGAAGCCGGTCAGATCGACTGGTTCGAGGAGCCGTGTCCACCGGAAAGCCTCAACGCTCTCAAACAGGTCCGTGAGAAGGTCAGCGCCGCCATCTCGTGGGGCGAGCGCGGCCACACGAAGTGGGATTTCGTGCCGGTGCTCGAAAACAAGCTCGCCGACTACATCATGCCTGATGTCACCTGGACCGGCGGCATTACCGAACTCAAGAAGATTTCTGCCCTCTGCGAAGCCTATTACATCCCGGTCTCGCCGCATGACGCCGCAGGGCCGATCAACGTGGTTGCGGGAGCACAGGTCATGATGACCGTTCCGAATTTCTACAAACTCGAAACGTCGGAGTGGAATTTGGGCAAATACGATCACCTGATCGACAGACCGCTCGATATATCGAACGGCAGCCTCAAGCTTACGTCCAAGCCTGGCCTCGGCGTTGAAATGAACCGCGACTACCTTCAAAACCACGAGATAGAACTCGACTAGCCAACAACGCTCCATGCCGCCCGAGCGTGCGCGGCGACGAGCACCCACCAGAACAAGGACAAGCCATGCCAGAGGCATATGGAGCCGACGAGGCGCTCAATCGGGTGAACACGCATTCCAAGCCGTCCGATCTTCGCATTACCGACATGCGGGTAGCCGAGATTGTCGGCGCGCCGTTCACCTCCGTCCTGCTCAAGATTTACACGAACCAGGGCATCGTCGGGCTTGGCGAGGTGCGCGACGGTGCCAGCGCCACTTACGCGCTGATGCTGAAGAGCCGCTTGCTTGGCGAAAACCCGTGCGACATCGACCGCCTGTTTCGCCGGATCAAGCAGTTCGGCGGCCACGGCCGGCAAGGCGGCGGCGTTTCGGCAGTTGAAATCGCGTTGTGGGATCTTGCCGGCAAGGCCTATGGCGTGCCCATCTACCAGATGCTCGGCGGCCGGTTTCGGGAGAAAGTGCGCGTCTATTGCGATACCGATGCCACCGTGCCGAGTGGTACCGAGACCGGTAAGCGCCTTAAGCAGCGCATGGAGCTCGGCTTCACTTTCCTCAAGATGGATCTGGGGCTGATGCAGATCGCGGATGTGCCCGGTGCGGTCGTGTTTCCTGCCGGCTCACTGGAAGGATACCGCGACAGTCCCCGTCGCGGGCCCCTCAAAACCAATGAAGAGCGGCGTCTCCGCAACGCTGCCTACGATCTGCACAACATCCCGCACCCGTTTACCGGCCTGCACTTTTCCGACAAGGGCCTCGACCTGCTCGAGCAATATATCGCCGAGGTTCGAGAGGTCATCGGCATGGATGTGCCGCTCGCGATAGACCATATCGGTCATATATCGATGCAGAATGGCATTCGCCTCGCCAGGCGAATCGAAAAATACGTGCCAGCCTGGCTCGAGGATGTGATCCCATGGCAGTATACCGAGCAATACCGGCAACTGCAGGACGCCACCACCGTGCCGATCTGCACTGGCGAGGATATATACCTCAAGGAGGGCTTCGAGCCGCTGCTCAAGAGCGGCGGCGTCTCCGTCATCCATCCTGACCTGCTCACCAGCGGTGGCATCCTGGAGACCAAGAAGATCGGCGACATGGCGCAGGACCATGGTGTCGCCATGGCGATTCACATGGCAGAAAGTCCAATCGCCGCCATGGCCGCCGCACATGTCGCGACCGCGACCGAGAATTTCATGGCGCTCGAATACCACTCGGCGGATGTTGACTGGTGGGACGATATCGTCACCGGCCTTCCGAAGCCGCTGGTGAAGGACGGCTTCATCACCGTTCCGGACAAGCCGGGCCTGGGAATTGACGATGTCGTTGACGAGGTGATCTCGCAGCATTTGCAACCGGGTGTCACCGGCATTTGGCGGCCTACGGATCATTGGGACGACGAGTATTCCTGGGATCGCACCTGGAGCTGAAGCAAAAAAGGAACGAAGATGAAGATCACTGATCTGCGCTGTGCCGTTATCGGCAGACACCCGATCGTCCGCATCGTCACGGACGAGGGCCTCTATGGCTTGGGCGAAGTCGAATTCACCAAGTCCTACCTCAAGCCCTTCGTGCTGCATTTCCGCGAGGCGCTGCTCGGCGAGGACCCGACCGACGTCGAGAGAGTCATGCTGAAGATCCGCCAACGCGGCTCTTTCAAGCCGTATGGAGCGGCGGTGAGCGCCATCGAGCATGCGCTGTGGGATATTGCCGGCAAGGCCGCGGGCGTGCCTGTCTATAAGCTGCTCGGCGGCAAGGTGCGGGACAAGGTGCGCGTCTACAACGGCTCGATCCGCCAGAAACGTACGGGCGACCGGCCGGAGGATTACGCCGCTGACGTCAAATGGATGATGGAGCAGCCGCAGAACTTCTTCATGGTCAAGCAAGGAATCTCGTTCCACTCCAACATGAAGGACACTATCGAAGGCTTCCATTACGGCGTGACGCAGAAGAAGGCCGGCTATCACGGCGCCATGGATCAGGGCATGATCAGCGAGCGCGGTTTCAATCACATGCTCGATTGTGTGATCGCGATGAAGGAGGTCCTGGGCGACAAAGTCAGCCTGGCGCTCGACTGCGGCCCGGGCTGGATGCTGCCCGATGCGATCAAGTTCGCTCGCGCGGTCGAGAAGTACAATTTGATGTGGCTCGAGGATATGCTGACTGGCGACTACGTGCCGTGGGTCAATCCGCAGGCCTATCGGGAACTGACAACCTCCACCTCGACGCCGATCCACACTGGTGAGCAGATCTATCTGCGGCACAATTTCAAGGAACTGATCGAGACGCAGGCGGTACGCGTCATCGGTCCCGATCCAGCCGATATTGGCGGGATTGCCGAGCTCAAATGGGTCGCCGAGCACGCCTATATGCACTCAATCCTGATGGCGCCGCATGGCACCGCTAACGGTTTGCTGGGCCTCGGCGCACTGATCAATGTCTGCGCCACATTGCCGGCAAATTACGTCGCGTTCGAATATCCCAGCGCCTCTGACCCCTGGTGGGAGGATCTGGTCATCGGCTTGCCGCGGCAGATCGTGAAAGACAGCATGGTGGATCTATTGGAAGCGCCTGGGCTGGGCCTCGATATCGACGCTGAAGGAGCCAGGAAATATCTTAGCGAAGAGGATGCGGACTTTTTCGACTGAAGCTTTCTCCACCTGCCGTGTCTATCTTGTCGAGCGCCGGGTATTAGGGCTTGTCGAAACGGTTAGCGCCGGGACTGGCAAGTGGCGCGACGTATGCTCGTTCATGGCTCGCCCAGTCCGGACGACCTCCAACACTCCTCAAATTGTGCTCAGTGAAATAAATCGGGAAGCTCAGACATTGCGAGGCTTCGCAACCTCACGGCTTCCGAAGCATCGATCGATCGGTAAGGGAACCGCAGACGAGTCCCTACCGGTCCCCAATTGCCGATTGCGCTCAGCAATTTGTCGAGCGCAGCGTTCGAAAAACCCATGTTTTGGCGGAAGGGGACAATATGATTGTCCATGAATGCGCAGATCCGGCGCTCGAGATCGAGTGCGGCATCGAGATTACTCCGCATCGATGCCGTCCACTTTTGCGCGCCGCGGGGGCTAAGGCACGCTACATTGGAAAATGAGCCTGCCGCCACACTCTCTTTCATGCCGGTTGCGAGATGATGGCCGGGAACGAAAAGAGACCTGCCTGAAAGATAACGACGAGCCTCTGTATACCAGGAGCTGTCGCCGTCGGCGAGCTTGATGCCGATTACACCAGGCACCGACGCGCAGACCGCGCCCAGCTCTTTGGGCGTCAGAACGCGTTTTGCATGCGGCGGATTGTAAAGAATGAGCGGGATGCCGTCGGCCGTTTCCGCAGCACGATTCAGGAAATCGATCGCTTCGGCATCGGTTAGCGGCCACCAATCGGGCAATATCACCTGAATGGCTGCGGGATCGAATGCGCTGGCTCGGCGGACTCGGTTGAGCATGATCAGCGGGTCCGGCTGGCAGGCGCCAATCACAAACGGCATCGAGGATGCGCTGCAGCGCTCGGCCAGCAACGTTTGTATCCTGTCGAACTCCTCCTCGGTCTGATTGTGGAATTCACCGGCGGTCCCGTTCGAATAAATGCCATCGACTTTGGCGTCGATAAGGATGTCGATTTCCTCGCCGAGCTTGCCGAATTCGATGCTATCGTCGGCCGCAATCGGCAGCAGCAGGCTCGCCCAGTTGCCGCCGATGAGTGGATGCCGCTTCGTCGGGTTCATCTGTCTTTTTCCATGAGGTTTCAGTTTAATCGAGATCGTCGCGGATACAGGCCTTGAACCGGCCGGGCGCGACCTCCCGCAATTGAGGAACCGCACCAGCGCAGGCATCGAGCGCACTCGGACAGCGTGTGCGAAAGACACAGCCGCTGGGTGGATTGGCTGGACTCGGAATATCGCCTTTCAGGATCTGCCGGTCGCGCCGGGCATCCGGATCGGGTGACGGAATGGCGGAGAGCAGGGCGCGCGTATAGGGATGCTGCGGCCTCGCATAAAGGTCTGCGCTCGGTGCGATCTCCATGATGCGGCCGAGATAGAGCACGATGACCCGGTCGCAGATATATTCGACGACGGCGAGGTCATGCGAGATAAACAGCATGGTAAGGCCGAGCCGTTGCTGCAATTCGCGCAAAAGGTTGATTACCTGCGCCTGGATCGAAACGTCGAGGGCGGAAACGGGCTCATCGGCGACGATGAATTCGGGCGAGAGGGTCAGGGCGCGGGCGATACCAATGCGCTGGCGCTGTCCGCCCGAAAATTCATGGGCGTAGCGATTGATCGCATCGGCTGGCAACTCGACCTGGGTCAGGGCGGCTTGGGCTCGTTCAAGCCTGTCGCGTGCCGATCCGATCCCCTGAATCTTCAAACCCTCCGTGAGGATTTCGCCGATCGTCATACGCGGTGACAGGCTCGCGAAGGGATCTTGAAAAATATACTGCATGCGCGGCCGTTGCCGCCTGAGCGCCGAGGCGGAAAGGGCGGTCAGTTCCCTCCCGTCGAAGCGGACGCTGCCCGATGAAGGTTCGACCAGCCGAAGGACGGTGCGTCCGATCGTGGTCTTTCCGCTACCGGATTCGCCGACAAGCCCGACGACTTCACCCTTGCCGATATCGAAGGAGATGCCTTGCAGGATATTCAGCCGCGCACCGCGGGCCGTATAGTGTTTCGAAAGGTCGCGGACGGAGAGCAGCGGTTCGCTCATCTAGATCTCCTGCCATCTGATGCAGCGGCTGCGATGCTGCGAATTGATCTCTTCAAGCGCGGGAACGGCGGCGCGACAGGCATCGATCGCAAATTTGCAGCGCGGGGAAAAAGCACAGCCGCTTGGCATATTCATCAGGCTCGGAACCATGCCGGGAATGGCCGCGAGCTTTTCTCCTGCCTGTTTCATCCGTGACGCGTCTCCAAGGCGCGGCATGGAAGCGAGCAGGCCCATCGTATAAGGATGCTTCGGATTGCGAAAAACCTCGCCGACCGGTCCTTCTTCGACGATCCTTCCCGCATACATGACCGCGACGCGATGGGCGATTTCGGCAACCACGCCGAGATTGTGGGTGACGAAGAGCATAGCCATGCCGCGCTCGCGCTGCAGCTTGAGAAGCAGATCGAGGATCTGCGCCTGGATCGTTACGTCGAGCGCCGTCGTTGGCTCGTCGGCAATCAACAGCGCGGGATCGCAGGCCAGCGCCATGGCGATCGTCGCGCGTTGTCGCATGCCGCCAGAGAGCTCGTGCGGATATTGACCGGCGCGGCGTCTGGCGTCCGGTATGCCGACGCTTTCAAGCAGCGTGACGGCGGCATCCATTGCGGCCTTGCGATTGGCACCGCGGTGAATGCGGATCGGTTCGGCAATCTGGTCGCCGATCGTGAAAACGGGATTGAGGCTCGACATCGGCTCCTGGAATACCATGCCGATATCGTCGCCCCTGATCCTGCGCATGCTCTCCTCGTCAAGGGAAACAAGATCCTGGACCGTGCCGGACCGCGTCGTCAGACGGATGCTGCCGGCGGCGATTACACCGATATTGTGGCTCAGCAATCGCATAACCGACAGGCTCGTAACCGATTTTCCGGAGCCGGATTCGCCGACGAGCGCAAGCGTCTCGCCGGCGGCGACCGTCAGGTCGATATCGTTGACCGCCGTGATCTCGCTGCCGCGGACGCGGAAGACCGTTCGCAGTCCCTTGATGTCGAGTACGGGTTCGGCGGTCTGTTCCATCAGCCCTCTCAGTTCAGCAGGCCGGTTGCGCGCAGGATCTCGTCGATCCGTGCGGTTTCGGCATCGTTCAGAGCGGCGCGTGGTCGCGGCATGAGGGCAGAATCGATGATGCCAAGGCTGCGCATGGCCGCTTTGAACGCGCCAATACCGGATGCGCCACCACTCACACGGCCCTGCGCGACCCAAACGATTTCGAAGAGGCGGCAAAGCCGTTCCTGCTCTTTCTTCGCAGCGGCCCAGTCACCACGCTGGGCGGCATCCCAAAGGCGGACATATCCGTGCGGATCGACGTTGGCGATACCGGGCACCACGCCATGCGCACCCATCAGAAGGGCATTATCGACGACGATCTCGGAACCGGTCATCAAGAAGACGTCCTTGTGTTCGGCAAGGTCGAGGAGTGCGTAGCGGAAGTTGCCGTCATCACCGCTGGAATCCTTGAGGCCGATGATTGTGCCTTCCTTGGCGAGCGTGACCACTGTCTGCCGCTGTAGCTTGACGTGCACGCAGACGGGAATGTCGTAGGCGACCAGGGGAACATCCACGGCGTCGCGAATATAGCGGAAATGATCGAGGATCTCGGACTGGCTGGTTACCGTATAGAAGGGTGCGGTGACGACCACCGCATCGGCACCGGCGGCCTTTGCAACCTTCGAATGGGCGATGACACGATCTGTGGTCGGATCGATGACGCCGACGATCAACGGCACGCGCCCGTTCACCACCTTGGCGGAATGCTCGATGATTTCCCGCCGCGTCTTTTCGTCATGGAAGATGACTTCGCTTGTCGAACCCAGCACGAAAACGCCATGGCAGCCGGCATCGATCAGGTGTTCCAGCACCCGTGTATAAGAGGGATAGTCGACGGTGAGATCCGGATTGAGTGGCGTGACGACGGGGGGAACAACACCCTTGAATTTGGTCATTTTCTCTTTCTTTCGATTATCAGTTCAGTTCGGCACGGGGGTCGAAGGCATCTCGGAGGCCATCGCCAATGAAGTTGATTGCGAGTACGGCAAGGATCAGCGCAGCGCCGGGGAAGAGCCATTGCCACGGATATTGCTCGAGCACCGCCGTCGAGCGGGCTGCATTCAGCATGTTGCCCCAGCTTGCCGCCGGCGGTGCAATGCCGAGACCGAGGAAGGACAGGCCCGCTTCGAGCAGAATGGCATTGGCGATCTGCAGCGTGGCATAGACGACGAGGATATCGATGGAGTTCGGCAGGCCATGGCGGAAGAGCAGATGGCCGATGCCGGCGCCCATGCCGCGTGCGGCCATGACGAAATCGCGCTCGCGCAATTCCAGCAGTCGGGAGCGGACCATGCGTGCGAGCAGCGGCCACGAGAGCAGCGAGATGACCAGCACTGTCGGCCAGATGCCGGTCCCTGCAATCGAAGCAAGCACAAGCAGAAAGATGACGGGCGGCAGGGTCATGACCAGATCGACGAAGCGCATGGAAGCCGCATCGGCCCAGCGTCCTGCCAGCGCGGAGATAGCCCCGAAGAGAAAGCCGATCACAGCAGAGAGTGCTGTTGATGCAACGGCAACCAGCAGTGAAATCCGGCCGCCTTCCAGCACCCGCGCAAACACATCACGGCCGACACCGTCGGTTCCAAACCAGTGCGTCACCGTCGGGCCGCTGTTCATCGCCAGAAGATCGATGTCGTTCGGCTGGAAAGTCCACCACAGCGGATAGGAGAGGATCAGCAGCAGCAAGGGGACAGCGATGCAGACGCCGGCGACGGCGGCGTGATTGTGCAGAAAGCGTTCGAAGGCGCGGGCCAGTGGCCCCGGGCTGCGATGTTGAGGAGAGCGTGCCAACATGTCAGCCCACCTTGATGCGCGGATCGACGACCGCATAAGTGATGTCGGTCAGTAGATTGACGACGATGACGCAAGCGCCGATGACGAGCGTTGCCCCCATGATGACCGGGTAGTCGCGGGTCTGCACGGCATCGACCAATAGAAGGCCCATTCCCGGCCAGTTGAAGACGCTTTCGATGAAGATGGCGCCGCCGATCGCAAGGCCGATGGTCGAGCCGACCAGCGTCACGATCGGGAGGAGCGCATTGCGCAATGCATGTTTGGTGATCACCCAGAACCTGGGGACACCCTTGGCACGAGCCGTGCGAACGTAATCCTGGTTCAGGACTTCGAGCAGCGAAGCGCGCATATAACGCATGATCAACGCGCCTTGCGCAACGGACAGAAGTGCGGCGGGCAGGATCAGGTGGTGAAGGAGATCGCCCACTGAAAATTCCTCGCCCGGAGTCAGCATGCCTCCCGAAGGCATCCAGTGCAGGCGAACCGAGAAAACATAGAGGCCGATCAGAGCGCTAAGAAATGCCGGGCTCGAAATGCCGGCAAGCGCGACGACCGACAGGGACAGATCGGCGATAGAATTACGGCGGACCGCGCTGATCACTCCAAAGGCGATGCCGGCAACGATAGCGAAGGCCAATGACGTGCCCATCAATAGCACAGTGGGACCAATGCGCGACAGAACCAGACCCAGAACAGGCTGGTCGACACGTTTGATCGAATAACCGAGGTTGCCCATCAACGCCTGCTGCAGCCAGCCAAGATACTGGATGGGCAGTGGCTGATCGAGGCCGAGGCGTCTGCGCAGATCGGCGAGGTCGGCCGGCGACATTGGTATGTTCGGATCGATATAGGCATCGATCGGATCGCCTGGCGCCAGGCGCAGCATCAGGAAGATCAGCATGCTCAACGCAACGAGCATACCTATTCCTATCATCAGACGTCTGAGACTGTATCGGAGCATAGTAAATCCGTCTGTCGGGGTGGCCGAAGCCACCCCTTAGCTTCGCGGAATGCCTATTCGGCGATCGACCATTTCTGCGGGTCGGCCTGGTAGGGGCCGCCGCCCGGCGCCGGCGTCCAGACGAAATCCTTCACCTTGGTGGAGACGACGCCATAGCGATTTGCGACCCAGAGCGTGGCCCAGGGGAGGTTGCTGTTCATCACCTTGCAGACGTCCTGATAGGCGGCATTCCGCTTGGCGCTGTCCGGCTCTGCAATCGCAGTATCGAGCGCTTTGGTGAGTTCAGGCATGCGAACTCTCGCCACGTTCGGTCCAGCCGGCGGAATTTGCTTCTCATTAAGACCGACATTGATGCTTCCAGCATCCGGCCCGTTCTGCAGCCCGGCATAGACCATCTGGAACTGGGCGATATCCGGCTTGGGGTTCAGCACGATGCTGTTATAGGTCGGGGTATCGACAGCCCGAGGGACAATATTGATGCCGACCTGGGCAAGCATGGCCTGGACTGCGGCAAGCACATTGGTCGCCAGCGGCGTGGTGTAATAGGTCAGAAGCGTGATCGGTTTGGCGCCGTTGATCTGATCCCAGCCCGCTTCGGTCAGCAATTGCTTGGCCTTCTCAGGATCGTAAGCATAGGTGTCGATACCCTGCGGTATCAGCTGTTCGGCAACGTAAGCGCAGTTGGCCGGCTTGGCTGCGCCGCCGTAGAGGCTCTTGATGATGGCATCGCGATTGATTGCGTACATCACCGCTTTGCGGACGCGCACATCCTTCCAGATCGGAGAATCGTGATTAAAGCCAAGATAGTTGACTACAAAGGAGTCACCTTCGATGACCCTGAAGTCCTTGTTGTCCTTGAAGGTCGGCACGTCGTTGGAATCGACATATGTAAACTGAATCTCGCCGGACCTCAGCGCTGCAATCGCGGCAGCAGGATTGGCGAAATAGCGATTGATGACGCGTTCCAGTGCGGGCTTGCCTCCGCGGTAGTCGGTATTGGCGGCAAGTTCGACATACTGATCCGAGACATATTTGGTGAACTTGAACGGACCGGTACCGATCGGAGTGGTGGACCACCACGTGCTCTTCGCCAGTTGGTCGGCAGGTATCGAGGAGAGCGCATGCTCCGGCAGCATCATCACTTTCGTCATCGCATCGAGCAGACTGCCGCTCGGTTCGCTGAGCTTGATGACGAGAGTGCGGTCATCAGGCGCTTCGACAGACGATATGGCTTTCAGGCGTGCGGCGAGCACCGAGCCGGTTTTGGCATCCATCGCGAGGCCCATAGTGAACTTTGCGTCCTTGGCGGTGAACGGCTTGCCGTCGTGCCATTTGGCGTCCGCAAGCTTGAACGTGTAGGTCTTCTGGTCCGGGCTGACCTCATAGGAGCTTGCCAGTGCGCCAACGACGTTCTGCAGCTTCTCGTCATAGGTAATCAGCGGTTCGTAATAAATGCTGAGCCAGGTGAAGCCGGAGGTCGCGGCAAGCGGATTGAAATTGCCCTGGAAACCACCGGGACCGACGTCGAAACCGCCGGATAGGGTGGCGGCTTGCGCCTGGGTTGCGATACCGGATGCCACGACTGCCGGAACGGCAACGGTCGAGAGCATGACGCCGAGCGCGGCTACGGATAATCTAGACAGTCTTTTCATGTGTTCCTCCCACGTTTGAACTTGTCTTGTTATTGGCGATGACTCGGGCAATGCCCTCATAGTGACGATCCATGCGCCTGCGCGCTTCCTCCAGATCCTTCGCCTCGATTGCATCGACAATCGCCGCGTGATCCCGCCAAGTCGCCATTGGATCGACGTTTTCGAGGTTCACGAAATCCGACGCCTTGTAGAAAGCGAGCCAGAAGACATCGATCAGTCGGACAAGCGTTTCATTATGCTGGCAGCGAAACAACAGCCGATGAAACAGCTGATCGTCTTCGGCGAAAGTTTCACCGCGCTCCGCATGGGCGCGCATACGATTGACGGTCGCGCGCAGCTCGGCGATGTCTTCCTCGCCGATCATCTCGATCGTCTTGCCGATCAATCCCACTTCAAGCGTGCGGCGGATTTCGATCACTTCTTCGATCTGCCGCAACGCCCCGCCAAGTCCGTAGGCCAGATTGTCGAGGAGTGGCTCGAAGGAGAAAGCCTTCACGAAAATGCCGACACCGCGCCGTGTCTCCAGTACACCGAGGGATTCCAGCGCCTTGATGCCTTCGCGCAGCGAATTGCGGCTGACGCCGAGCTGCGTGGCAAGCTCTCCTTCGGCCGGCAGCAGCGTCCCCGGCGCCAGACCGTTATCATGGATGTAAGCGCGCAGACTTTCTTGCACGGATACATGCAGCAGCGGTGCGCGTGTCAGCGGCTTCATCGATTTCAAAACCATGTCCGATCTTCTCTTCGCCTCGCCGATAAGATGAAGAGCTACATATCCACTTGTAGGATATCTGTCAAATGGGCAGGTTTCGGCTCTTGTTGATAAGCGCTCGCCGGTCAGGCGATTGCCCTATCACTTTAATACCAGTATAGATCCAGATGGATTTCACAGAAAAAATTTAAAGGCATTGGAAACCCATGGCTACGGACGAACTGATCGAGGTGATCAGAAAGGAATTGGAGGCACCGGTATCCCAGCTGCCGCTCTACAAGCGCCTGAAGTCGGCGATTGAAACTGCGATCCGCTCAAACACCCTCAAGGCAGGTGCCGTATTGCCGGGAGAGCGGGTGCTTGCCGAGACGCTGTCGCTTTCGAGGGTAACGATACGCAAGGCACTGGCACTGCTTGAGGAAGAGGGTCTTCTCAATCGCCGCCACGGTTTTAAAACGGAAGTCGGATCCAGGGTCGAAAAGTCGCTTTCGACGCTCACCAGTTTCTCGGAGGATATCCTCGCGCGTGGCCTAACGCCAGGATGTATATGGCTTTCCAAGCAGATAAGCCGACCTTCCCCCACGGAGATGATGGCGCTCGGGGTCGCCGGGAACAGCAATATCCTGCGCATGAAGCGCATCCGTACGGCCGATGGCGTGCCGATCGCGGTCGAGACATCAACCGTCCCGGTTCGCTTTATCCCTTCGGCAAATCTGGTGGGCGACTCTCTTTATCAGGCGCTGGAAGCCCGCGGTTTTCTCCCGCAGCGCGCCGTTCAGCGCATGCGCTCGCGAGCAGCCTCCGCCGAGGATGCGCAGTATCTCCATTGCGAAGCCGGGGCGCCGCTGCTGATGACAGAGCGCCGCTGTTTTCTTGGCGATGGGCAGATCGTCGAATATTGCGAAAGCCGCTACAAGGGCGACGTTTACGACTTCGTATTCGAGCTGACGCGATGATACCAGTTATAAACTGGTTGTAATCTGGTACTTTCCAATTATCGTGATGCCGGAAATGGAGTGTCACGATTGCAGCGCGACGACATCAAAAAAAGTCTTATCGTTTCCTGCCAGCCGGTACCCGGCGGGCCGACGGACACGGCCGAATTCGTCATTGGGTTTGCAAGGGCCGCCGTCGATGCTGGTGCGAAGGCGCTACGGATCGAATCCGTCAACTACGTAAAAGCCGTACGTCCCGCCGTGACCGTGCCGATCATCGGCATCGTCAAGCGGGACCTCGAGGACAGTCCTGTGCGGATCACGCCATTCGTTGCCGATGCCGAAGCGCTCGCTGATGCCGGTGCCGACATTGTCGCCTTCGACGCTACGGATCGCGTACGGCCGGCGGCAGTCGAAGCCTTGGTGACGGCGGTGAAGGCACGAGGCAAGTTGACGATGGCAGACTGCTCGAGCCTCGAAGACGCGCGTAACGCTTTGGCGGCCGGGGTCGATTTCGTCGGCACGACCCTTTCCGGTTATGTCGGCGGGCCGGAGCCCGTCGATCCGGATATCGATCTGGTCGCCGCAATGCGCGCACTCACACCCTATGTCATTGCAGAGGGTCGCATCCGCACGCCCGAGCAGGCAGCAAGTGCCGCCGAAGCCGGAGCTTTCGCCGTGGTGGTGGGCTCGGCGATTACCCGCACCGAACATGTGACGGCCTGGTTCCGCGATGCCGTCGCGGCAGCTTACGACGCCAACAGCCTGCAGACGGTCCTTGCGATTGATATCGGCGGCACGAAAACGATGGCAGCGCTGATCAGAGGCAGCGAAGTGCTGGACGAAATGACCGTGCCGACAGCACGGGAATCAGGTCCGAATGCATGGCTTGCCGGCATTGCAGATTCTACTCAGCCGTGGGCGGATCGCTACTCCCATGTCGGCATCGCCGTTACCGGCTTCATTCAGGATGGATGCTGGTCGGCGCTCAATCCGGCAACGCTTGGCATTCCCGACCGGTACCCGTTGGTCGACAAGGCAAGGGAGGTTTTCGGCAAGCCGGCCTTTGCAATCAACGATGCACAGGCGGCCGCTTGGGGAGAGTATCGGTTTGGAGCCGGCAATGGTGGCGATCTGGTATTCCTCACCATTTCGACCGGCATCGGCGGCGGCATTATCGTCAATGGTCGGGCTCTTACTGGGCTCGCCGGCCATTTCGGGCTGATCCGCGGCCCGTCGGCAGGCCAATCGCCGCTCGAAGATCAGACGTCCGGCCGCTGGATCGCCGCCGAGGCCTCAAAAGCAGGATATCCGGGAACCGCAGCCGAGGTTTTCGACCATGCCACCAGAGGCGAGGCCTGGGCTGCCGAGATCGTCTCGCAATCGGCGTTTCGTGCGGCTACGCTCTGCCGCGACATCCAGATGATGCTCGATCCGAAGCAAATCGTCATTGGCGGCGGTATCGGCCTTGCAGCAGGCTATCTCGACCGCATGCGTCATTTCTTTGCGGGTGTCGATCCCAGGCTCACACCCAATCTCGTGCCCGCCAGGCTCGGTAGCCGTGCCGGTATCATTGGCGTGGCGAGCCTTGCAGTTCAGCGTGACTGATGAATTCCAGAAAACATCGATCCGAAGCTAACAAAAAAGAGGGAACTACGATGACATTGAACAGAACAAGCCTATCGGCGCTTGCCGTGCTTCTCGCAAGCGTTGCTCTGCCGGGAACCTCGAATGCGACGGTCACCGTTCTCGGCTGGCCGGGCGGCTCGGAAGAAACGGCGCTCCGCGCAACCGTGGAAGAATATAATAAGACACCCGGCATCAGCGACGCCGACAAGGTCGAGCTTTTGTTCTTCAACCGAGAGGGCTTCTTCGACAAGCTGCAGGCCGACATGGCAGCGGGCTCGACCGCGTTTGACATCAATCTCGTCGCCACCTACTCGATCGGTCGCTACGCACCCTACATGGAACCTGTCGATCTCGGCGAGGGCGCAGCGAAGACGTTTGGCGAATCCGTGCTGAAGACCATGCAGTTCGACGGCAAGCAGTACGGAGTGCCGACGGACCTGTCGCTGCACTTCATGTATTACCGCAAGGATCTGATCGATGCGCTGATGAAGGATGATGCGGCTAAGAAAAAATACGCGGAGATCGCCAAGCAATATCTGAACAAGGAACTGCAGCCGAAGGATCCGGACAGCTGGACTTGGGATGACTGGGCGGCGACTGCTCTTTATTTCTCCAAGCAGGTGAATTCCGAGAGCCCTGTGCGTTACGGCACCGTCCTGCAGATGAAGAACCTGCTCTTCAACATGATGGTGTTTCAGTCCTTGCCGCGCTCCTACGGTGGAAACTGGACCGATGAGGAGGGCAATATCACAGTCGATTCCAACGCCTACAAGACCGGCCTCGAACTCTACAAAAAACTCTACGACGCCGGTGCTTCGCCCAAAGATTCGCTGAGCTACGAATATGCAGAGACAAATGCTGCTTTCGGTTCCGGGCAGGCGGCGACAGCACTTCAATGGAACGCCGCTGCCGCAGATCTCACCAGCGCCGAGAAAAATCCCGCCGTTGCTGATGTCACCGGTATCGTAGCGCCGCCGGCCGGGCCGGAAGGTCGCGCTGACCATATCCATGGCCTTGGCCTCGGTCTGAACAAGAACGCCAAGAATAAGGATGGCGCCGTCAAATTCCTGAAATGGCTGGCGACCGAGGATGCCGCTTTGCTCTATGCCCGAAAGGGAGGTTCGCCAGCCCTCACGCCTGACGTTGTGGCAAAAGTCGCCAAGGAACGTCCGGATCTGGTCAAGCTCGGGGAATTTGCCAGCAAATACGGTTATGTGATGAACGGTGCGACCTCGGCGAATGCACTCTCCGTCTATGAGTTGCAGGCGAAAGAATTCACCGGCTACTGGTCAGGTCAGCAAAACCTTGAAGATGCATTGGCTCATACCAAAGCCGGAATGCAGGACCTCCTGAAGAAGTGAGACCCACCGGACGCCTCGCCTACCGCGCGGCGTCCGGCCCATCCGGCGGATTGAAATGGCGATCATAAAACGTGTCGAGGGAAGAGCCTATCTCACGCCGCTCGTGGGATTCCTGCTGCTGTTTCTCGGTTTTCCCGCAGTTATCAACCTCATCTATTCAGTCTCGACCGTCGACTTCCAGACCTTGCGAAGTCCGACACTGAGCGGCTTCGGCAATTACCTTGCCGTGCTTGCCGATCGTGATTTCTGGCGCGCAACGTTCTTTTCTTTGCGTTTCGGCATCCTGACGGCACTTATCGAATGCCTGCTCGGATTGTTTCTGGCGATCTTCCTGGCGCCGCTCTTAACGAAGCGATCGGCATTGATGGCGCCGCTTATGCTGCCGTTGATGGTCGCGCCGGCGATGATCGGCCTCATGTATCGTCTGGTGCTTCACGAATTTGCCGGGCCCGTGCCCTATTATCTCTTCGCCTGGTTCGGCGACAGCCCGGCCTTTCTCGATGTTTCACATGCATTCTGGACGCTGATCGTTGTGGAAACGCTGCAATGGACGCCATTTGCTTTTTTGCTCTTCTACATGGCCTATGTCGCAGTGCCGATCGACGTGCGGGAAGCCGCCGCACTCGACGGAGCGTCGGCTATGAAGATTCTCTGGTTTATCGAGCTTCCATTGATGCTGCCGACACTGGTGATCGCCTTCTTCATCCGTTTTATCGACGGTTTTCGCGTCTTCGACAATGTCTATGCGCTGACCGGCAGTGGTGCGGGCGGCTCCACGACATCCTTGTCGATCTATATCTATCAGGCGTTCTTCAAGGAGGGCGCGATCGGCAAGGCAGTGGCGGCCTCCGTCGTCCTCTTTCTCACGTCGCTGGTCGTCCTTTATGGTCTCAACTGGCTCGCCGGCCGCAGGAGGCATGAGCCATGATGAACACGCTGCGCTGGCTCATCTTTGCCGTTGCCGCTCTGGCAATGAATTTTCCGGTTGTCGTCACGCTCATGACCTCGTTCAAAAGCGCGCGCGAGCTTTCGACCAATCCCGGTCTGTGGATCAACCAGCCGACTTTTGAAAATTACCTTCGCGTGTTGACGCAGACTGATCGCTTCAACATCTATTCCTATCTCTGGAACAGTACCGTCGCCTCGCTGATCGGCACTGGGCTTGCGATCTTGCTTGCCTTTCCAGCAGCCTATGCGATCGCAAGGAGCGAGGTCGGCAAACACACGCTGCTGCCTGTCGTCATCAATCTACGGGCCGTTCCACTCATCATTTTTGCGATCCCGCTCTACATGATGTACCAGTTTCTCGGCCTGCTCGACACTCGACTTGGTCTCGGCCTGATCCTGACCATCGTCAACACGCCGTTGGCGCTCGTCATCCTTGTCAACGCGATATCCGACGTTCCGCTGGAACTCGACGAGGCGGCGAGGGTAGACGGGGCGAGTTCGTTGCAGATAATGATCAGCGTTATCCGGCCGGTCGTGCGGCCAGCGCTGGTGACGACCTTCATCTTCGGCTTCATCACCGCCTGGAACGAGTTCCTCTTCGGGTTGATGCTGACGACGAACAAGGCAGTTCCGATGACGGTCGGTGCATCGTTCTTCTTTGCGGCAAGCGGCGGCGGCGTTCAATGGGGCACAGCGTCTGCGGTCATGATCCTTGGCGCTCTGCCGCCCATCTTCCTCGGTTTGCTGATGTATCGACAAATTTCGGGCTCGATGACGGCGGGGGCGATCAAAGGTTAGGCAGGACGACAAAAAGGCGGACGCCTGGAATTTGTGCGATATATGAACAAATATCATATATCGCACAAAGTGCTTGCCGTTTGGAGGGCTCTCGATCTATGCCTTGCAGATGGGAGGCATGACGAGGCCTCATCCGGCAAGGAGAGATCCAGCATGGACAAGACAATCAGGAGCGCGGCAGACGCGGTCTCCGAAATCGGTGATGGAGCTACGGTGATGATTGGTGGCTTCGGCGGTTCGGGCGCGCCGATCGAGCTCATTCACGCCTTGATCGACAAGGGGCCGAAGAACCTCACGGTCATCAACAACAATGCCGGCAACGGCCGCATCGGCATCGCCGCGATGATCGATGCCGGCATGGTTAGGAAGATGATCTGCTCCTTTCCGCGCTCATCCGATCCGCGTGCCTTTACCGACAAATATCTGGCTGGCGAGATCGAGCTGGAACTCGTGCCGCAGGGCACGCTTGCAGAACGCATCCGCGCCGGCGGTGCTGGTATTCCGGCGTTTTATACACCGACCGGTTACGGTACCGAGCTTGCAGAAGGCAAGGTCATCACCGAGTTCGACGGCCGGCATTACGTGCAGGAACGGTGGCTGAAGGCGGATTTTGCGATCGTCAAGGCGAATGTCGGTGATGTCCACGGCAACCTCACTTATAACAAGGCCGGCCGCAATTTTAACCCGCTGATGTGCATGGCAGCGGCCAGGACCATCGCCCAGGTCTCTACCATTGTTCCGGCCGGCGGCATCGATCCAGAGCAGGTCGTGACACCGGGTATCTTCGTCGATCGTGTGGTCGAGATCGCCAATCCGCAACAGGAAGAAGAGCTCATTCGAGCCGGGGTGGCCTACGTATGACCGTCGACGCCAGAGAAGACATCAAGCTCTCCAATGCCCAGATCGCCTGGCGCGCGGCACAGGATATTGCCGATGGCGCCTATGTGAACCTCGGTATCGGTTTTCCGGAAATGGTCGCCCGATATCAGCCGCCGGGCCGGCAGGCGATCTTCCACACAGAAAACGGTATCCTCAATTTCGGCGAGGCGCCTCCATCCGGCGAGGAGGACTGGGATCTCATCAATGCCGGCAAGAGAGCGGTGACGCTGAAGCCGGGTGCGGCCTTCTTCCATCATGCGGACAGCTTCGCCATGGTACGCGGGGGTCATCTCGATGTCGCGATCCTCGGCGCCTATCAGGTCGCCCAGAACGGCGATCTCGCCAACTGGCGTGTCGGCGCCAAGGGCGTACCTGCCGTTGGCGGCGCCATGGATCTCGTGCACGGTGCCAAGCAGGTCTGCGTCATCACCGAGCATGTGACCAAGAACGGCGAACCCAAGCTAGTGGAAAAATGCACTTTCCCGCTGACAGGGGTAGGCTGCATCACCCGCATCTACACGAGCCATGCCGTCATCGACATCAGGGAAGGACGCTTCGTTTTGCGCGAAAAGCTTGCCGCCATGTCGGTCGAGGAACTGCAGGCCATGACCGGCGCGCCGCTGCATATCGAGGGGGCGGTTGCTGACCTCGTCGTTCCCGAACTCTGAGGACAAGTCCATGACCGAAGCCTTCATTTGTGATTATATCCGCACGCCAATCGGCCGCTACGGCGGCTCGCTATCCTCGGTCCGCGCCGATGATCTTGGCGCCATCCCGCTGAAGGCACTGATGACGAAGAATGCGTCCGTCGATTGGGAAGCCGTCGACGACGTCATCTTCGGCTGCGCCAACCAGGCAGGCGAGGATAATAGAAACGTCGCGCGTATGTCGCTGTTGCTCGCCGGTCTGCCAGTCTCCGTTCCAGGCACGACGATCAACCGGCTCTGCGGCTCGGGTATGGATGCCGTCATGACCGCGGCGCGTGCCATTCGGTCAGGCGAAGCCGAACTGATGGTTGCGGGCGGCGTGGAAAGCATGTCGCGTGCACCCTTCGTTTTGCCGAAGGCCGATACGGCCTTTTCGCGCGCGGCTGAAATTCACGACACGACCATCGGCTGGCGCTTCGTCAATCCGCTGATGAAGAAACAGTATGGTGTCGATTCCATGCCGGAAACTGGCGAGAATGTTGCCGAGGATTACAATGTCAGCCGTGAGGATCAGGACGCGTTTGCCGTGCGCTCGCAGGCCAAGGCGGCTGCCTCTCAGGCAAGCGGCAGGCTCGCGAAGGAAATCATCTCGGTGACCATTCCGCAGCGCAAGGGCGATCCTGTTGTGGTCGAGAAGGACGAGCATCCACGCGCAACCAGCATGGAAGCGCTTGGTAAGCTGCCGACGCCTTTCCGCCAGGGCGGCACGGTGACGGCCGGTAATGCCTCCGGCGTCAATGACGGAGCGGCTGCCCTCATCATCGCTTCGGAAGCGGCGGCGAAGAAATATGGCCTGACACCGATCGCTCGTATTCTTGGCGGTGCCGCTGGCGCGGTTCCGCCGCGCGTCATGGGCATTGGCCCAGTACCGGCGTCGCGCAAGCTCATGGCGCGGCTTGGCTTGAAGCAGGAACAGTTCGATGTGATCGAGCTCAACGAGGCCTTCGCCAGCCAGGGGCTCGCAGTGCTGCGAGAACTCGGCATTGCCGATGATGATCAGCGCGTAAACCGCAATGGCGGCGCCATCGCGCTCGGCCATCCGCTCGGCATGTCGGGCGCCCGGATCACCGGGACGGCCGCTCTGGAGCTCAGTGAAATCGGCGGCCGCTATTCGCTCTCGACCATGTGCATTGGCGTCGGCCAAGGCATTGCCGTGGCGCTCGAAAGGGTCTGAGGCGGGCTATTCCGGGATCGACTGCATCATGATCTCGCTGCGAAGGGCTGGTGCCTCGGCACCGAAATAGGTTTTGAGCAGTTTCGGGAAATCGTTCGATGTGTAGAAATCGGTCAGGGTGCGGTCGACAAGCAGCCGGAAGGTGGAATCGTCGCGCCGCACCGCAATGCCATAGGGTTCGTGGGTGAAAAGCCGGCTGCCAAGCTCCAGCGCCGACCGATTGTTTGCCCGATCGGCAAGGCCGATGAGAAGGGCGCGGTCGGCGAAGTAGGCATCGATCCTGCGGTCTTCCAGCGCCTTCAACCCGTCCTCGTGGGTGGCGAAATCGACGATGCGCGTCTGCGGCACATCTGGTCCGATCGCATCGCGCAGCGTCGCACCCGTCGTCGTGCCGGCGCGCACCCCAATCGAACTCTGGGCAGGCGATTTCAGGTCGACGGCGCTGACTGGTTGCTTGTCGAGAAAGAGAACCTGCAGATAATCCGGCGAGTCCCTGCGAAGCAGTGCGCTTGCACCGGTCAGGAAAACCGGCTGGGAGAAATCGACGCTTTCGCGCCGCTCGAGATTGATCGTGGTCGCACCGCAAAGCAGGTCGACCTTTCCATTCTCCACCGCGCCAAAACCGTCTGCCAGCGTCGTTTCGACATATTCTTTCTTGAGGCCGGAAACATTGTGGCCAACCTCGTCGGCGATACGACGGCAGAGATCGATCGTATAGCCCGCGGGGCTGCCATCGGCCTTCTTGAAGGAGAAGGGCTTCTCATCGGTAATATAGCCGATGCGGATTGTCTTGCTCTGTTTTATGGTGTCTAGCGTCTGCGCCATCGCGGGCGCAAAGGCGGGAAAGGCAAGAGCAAGGCCCAGAAAAAGCAGCCGTCGCGCACGGTTCAGCATCTTTTCCCCTCAAACAGCGATTGCCTCGTAATGATCCGAACCGGAGACTATGGCCTGCCGGTCATTTGTCAACGGCGGCTCCTGTTGCCGCAGGTGCCCGCATCTTACTCTTTCGTGCATTGCCCTTTCGTGGTTTCCCCTGTTAAGACTGGTGCATATCATTTTATCACCTATGTCCTTGGTTTTTCGGGAGGCTATCGTCGCCATGGCAAATCTTGCTCAATTGCTTGCATCCATTAAAATTCCGGACCTCGCTGGCAAAGCGGTGCTGATTACCGGCGCTTCCACCGGTATCGGCGCTGCCGTTGCACGCGCCTTCGCCGCACAGGGCGCCAAGGTTGGCGTTCACTACAATTCAAGCCGCGAACCGGCCGAACAACTGGCTGATGAGATCAAGGCAGCCGGCGGCACGGTGCATCTGGTGCAGGGCGACGTGTCGCGGGAAGGCGAAACGGAACGCGTCGTTGAAGAGACGGCGAAGACCTTCGGTCATCTCGATGGCCTCATCAACAATGCCGGCGGCATGCTCGGCCGCAAGCCGACCTCGGAATATACCGATGAGCATTATGAGAAGGTCATGAACCTGAATGCCCGCTCGGTGCTGGCAGCCACGCGTGCTGCTCATCCCTGGCTGAAGAAACAGGGCGGCTTCATTATCAACACGACGTCGATCGCTGCGCGCAATGGCGGCGGCAATGGCGCCATTCTCTATGCGGCGTCAAAGGGCTTCGTCTCGACGATTACCCATGGGCATGCCAAGGAATTCGTCGCCGATAAAATCCGCGTCAATGCGGTCGCGCCCGGTGTCATCGCCACCCCTTTCCATGAGCGTTATACCAATGACGAGCAGATGGAGATGCAGCGCAAATCGATCCCGATGGGCTTCGTCGGCACTTCGGAAGATTGCGTCGGCGCCTATCTCTTCCTCGCCTCTCCGACGCTGTCAGGCTACATCACCGGCCAGATCATCGAGGTCAATGGCGGCCAGCTGATGCCCTGATCAGGGCCGAAAGATCGGAATTTACGGAACTTTCGTATTGGAATGACGTTTCCCGCTTGGACATTCATCAAGCGGGGCGTCATGAGCTTTTCCTTTTCCGAACTCGACTTCTTAAAACCGGAGCTGGGGGCGGAATATACCGGTTCGGGCACGCATTTCGCGGTTTTCTCCGCTCATGCAGAACAGGTGGAACTCTGCCTGTTTTCCCCAGATGGCAAGAAGGAGATCGCTCGGCTGCCGCTGCCGAAGCGTGAGGGCGACATCTGGTCGGGCTACATAGCCGGCCTCGGTCCGGGCACGGTCTATGGCTACCGCGCCCTCGGCCCTTACGACCCGAAGAACGGCCATCGTTTCAATCCCAACAAGCTGCTGCTTGATCCATATGCCAAGCAAGTGATCGGTGATCTCAAATGGGACAATGCGCTGTATGGATATGAGATCGGCAAGGACGATCTTTCCTTCGACGAGCGCGACAGCGCGCCTTACATGGTCAAGGCCGTCGTTCAGGATCCGGATTTCGACTGGGCGGGTCAAGAAGCAATACGGCGGCCATGGCCGGAGACGATTATCTATGAGGCGCACGTCCGCGGACTGACAATGCTGCACCCCAAAGTGCCCGACAGGCTGCGTGGCACCTTTCTCGGCATGTGCAGCGATCCGATCATCGACCATCTCGTGAAGCTCGGCATATCGGCGATCGAGCTGTTGCCGATCCAGTTTTTCCCCAATGACCGGTATCTGGAAGAGAAGAAGCTGACGAATTATTGGGGTTACCAGACACTCGGATTTTTTGCGCCGCAGGCCCGTTATCTTTCGGGCGACAGGATCACCGAGATCAAGACCATGGTGAAAAAGTTCCATGCCGCTGGCATCGAAGTCATTATGGACGTCGTCTACAACCATACGGCTGAAGGCAGCGAGAAGGGACCGACGCTGTCCTTTCGCGGGCTCGACAACGCAAGCTATTACATCCTCTCGCCCGATGATCCGCGCCATACGTTCGATACGACAGGCACCGGCAATACGCTCAATGTCGCCAATCCCATGGTCATGCGCATGGTGCTGGACAGCCTGCGTTACTGGGTTGGCGTGATGCATATTGACGGCTTCCGTTTCGACCTCGCCAGCACACTCGGTCGCCAGGATCTGGAATTCGACCGGCAGGGTCTATTCTTCGGCGCCATCCGCCAGGACCCGATCCTTGCCGGCGTCAAACTGATCGCAGAACCCTGGGATGTCGGCGCGGGTGGTTATCAGGTTGGCGGGTTCCCGCCTCCCTTCCGCGAATGGAACGATAAGTTCCGCGACGATGTGCGCCGCTTCTGGAAGGGCGATGGCGGCATGGTGTCGGAAATTGCGCAGCGTATCACTGGCTCGGCGGTCCAGTTCAACCATTCGGATCGTGGTGCGACATCATCGGTCAATCTGCTATCGGCTCATGACGGCTTCACGCTGATGGACACAGTTTCCTTCAACGACAAGCACAATGAGGCAAATGGCGAGGATAACAGGGACGGCCATTCGGACAATCACTCCGACAATATGGGTGCCGAAGGCGCGACCGATAACGAGGACATCAACAGGCTGCGGGCGCGGCGGCGCCGCAACATGATGGCGACCCTGATGTTATCGCAGGGCGTCCCGATGATCCTTGCGGGCGATGAGGTCGGTAATGGCCAGGGTGGCAACAACAATGCTTACTGCCAGGACAACGAGATCGGCTGGACGAAATGGGATGGTCTCGATGATCCATTCCTCGATTTCTGCCGCAAGGTCGTCGCGTTCCGCAAGGCGCATCCGGTGCTCAGGCAGGAGCGTTTTCTGACAGGCGACAGCACTGAGGATGGACGTATCGAAATCGCCTGGTACAAGCCGGACGGCAATTTCATGGACGAGGGTGCGTGGAACGACGACGAGCTTCGAGTGCTTGGCGTCTATCTGTCGAAGAGCGCGTATTCTCCCGATAGCGAAGAAATGGATGATCTCTATCTGGTCTTCAATGCGGGTGGAGATTGCGAGGTGCACTTGCCTGAGGTCAATGGACTGAAGCAATGGGCGCGTGTCCTGGATACCGGCGCGGAGGAGGACGCCTTCAAGCTCCATGAGCAAGAAAGTCCCGTGATGGTTTATACTCAAAGCATCGCCGCGTTTGCGCCGAAGGGGCAGACCAAGCCGCCAAAAGGTGCAAGCAAGGCCGAACGCCGCAGGTGGTTCCATTTCGGGCGGCGAGGCAAGTGATAGGTCGATAGTCCGCAATGAATGCCGACGTCACCGAGCTTGGTCTGATCTATGTCAGCGATACCGAACCGGGTATCCGCAGACGACGAAAGGGCAAGGGCTTCAGCTATACATTGCCAGACGGGAAAACACTGGCCGACGAAATGCAACGGGCACGCATCCGTGCGCTCGGCCTGCCGCCGGCCTACGAAAATGTGTGGATCTGCATCTACGAAAACGGTCATCTTCAGGCGACCGGCTTTGATGCCCGCGGCCGCAAACAATACCGCTATCACAAGGACTGGCAGGCCTTTCGCAGCGCCGGAAAGTTTTACCAGCTTATCGAATTCGGCAACGCCTTGCCGAAGATCCGCCGCACGGTCCTGCGCCATCTCGATACTGGTGCTGAGGATATCAACGGTGTACTTGCGGCGCTGACGATACTTCTCGACGAGGCGCATTTGCGCGTCGGCAATCAGGCCTATGTGAAGGAAAACGACACCTATGGTGCAACGACGCTGCTGAAGCGCCATCTGAAGATCGTCGACGGCCGCATCGAGCTGAAATTTCGCGCCAAAGGCGGCAAGCGCGTACAGCGCAGCCTCAAGCATCCGCGTCTGCAAAAGATACTGGAAGAAATCGCCGACCTGCCGGGCAGGCAGCTCTTCGTCTGGAAGGACGAGACCGGAACATTGAAGCCGATCGATTCTGGTCGATTGAATGCCTATCTTGCAGAAATCTCCGGCATTGCCATTTCAGCCAAGACCTTCCGCACGTGGGCGGGTTCGCTTGCCGCTTTCGGCGCAGCACGCGGTGCCATCTCAGAGGGGCGACGGCCGACTGTCAAAGAGATGTCAGAAGCTGCGGCCGAGGTCCTGCACAATACGCCGGCGATCGCGCGCTCCAGTTATATCCACCCGGCAATCATTGCACTTTCGGCCAAAGATGAGACGCTGCAGGAGGCCGGTATCGAACCCCTGCGCGGGCTTCGGGCGGATGAGAACCGCATGCTGGATTTCCTGATGCACCACATCATTCCCGAGTAAAAAGAACCCGCGACCGGGGACTGCGAGTTTCGGGTTCAAGAAGACAGGCGGCAGGGCTTCCCGATCTCTTCGATATTTCCGATTTGAGATCGCGGCAAACCGGATGGAGCCGCCCATCGCTCCCGAAAATGGAGATGCCGCTCACGACATATCGATGTCGAGTTCCGGATAGTGGCGGAAAATCCCGTCGGTATTGAAGGGTAGGCGGCGGTCCGACCTTAGATAGCTGGCTATATTGGGGCGCTGCGCGACGCTGTCATGCAGGGCGGCAAGCAGCGGATACTTGTTGCGGTAATTGCTCATCGCCTTCGGAAATGCATAAAGCAGTCCTTCGACGATCTGGAAAAGCGACAGATCCACGTAAGTCAGCGTATCGCCGGTTATATGTTTGGAACCATCCGGATTCTGCCGTAGCACGCGCTCAAAATAGCCGAGGAATTTCGGGATACGCTCCTTGATGAAATCGGCCGAGCGCGCTTTGGCCTCTTCCTTCTGGTCCTCGTAGTAGAGCGAGGTGGCGATGGGGTGATGCGTGTCATGGACCTCGGCCACGAAATCGGTGATCGTCAGCTGCAACCCATTGATGACATAGCGCAGCCTTTCGTCGCCGGGCGCCAGTCCCAGTTTCGGACCGAGGTAGAGAAGAATGTTGGCGACATGCGGGATAATAAGATCGCCATCCCTAAGGAAAGGCGGGGCAAAAGGGATATGTGCTTCGCTGTCGCTTTGCAGGATCGCGAACATCGCGCCGGTGCCACGCCCGTGGCCCGACTGGCGGGTGATGTCAATATAATCAGCGCCCGCTTCCTCAAGCGCCAGCCGCACGAATTCGCCACGGCCCTGAATGCCGTCCCAGTAGTAAAGTTCGTAAGTCATTTGCCCTCGTAATTGCTTAGTGTCTGGCTTCGCGGCCGAAATCCTTGCGGAGTTCTTCCTTCGCCTTTTCAAGTGTGTTCTTCTGCTTCTTCGTCAACTGCTTACCGGCGCGGTTGATGTAGAAATTCAGCATCGACATGGCCGAGCGGAACGGGCTGGATTTACGCCGAGGGCTGCTTTCGGCTGAATGCTTGAGTGAATCTGCAATCTTCTTCGGATCGTCGGATGTGAAGACCCCCTTCTCAAGATCTAAGGCGTCGCTGTTATCGGTCACATCCTGTGACCATTTCGTCTTTCCTTTCGCCATGGTGACTGTCCTTAACAGCAGCGGCGCTAGGCCGCTTGCTGGATTATTGGTGTTTGACGACGCCGTCAGTGATGGGCGTGGTGTTCGTTGCGCTTGCGGGTCGCGGCTGCCTTTTTTGCGGACGCGGAACGTTCTTCCTTCGACCGGGATGCCGAAGCATGACCGCCAATGCGGCCGCCTTTTTTGGAGGATTCGTGCGTATCCTTCTTGCCGCGACCAGAGCCTGATTTGTTGCCGCCGCCACTTTCCTTGTTGACGGTTGCCCATGCCCGGCGTTCGGCCTCCTCTTGGGATACGCCGCGGTCCTCATAGCCTTCCTCGATATGCTCGGCCTTCCTCTTCTGCTTGTCAGTATAAGCGGATTTGTCACCTCTCGGCATGGCTGCCTCCTCTGGTTCGAATGAGGTCCAACCGCTGGCCATCCAAAAAGTTCCGGGGCCGTCCTGACTGCCGCGGCCTGCCAACCGAACTGGTTGTCCGCGACGACAACGGTACGAATGGCGACGATCTATTTGGAAATATCGAGAACTCGAGGCGCCTGAGGCTATCAGGACTAAACGATGGGGCGCTGGCGTGCGGCGGTCTTTACTGCGTGGTCGAGTGCGGCCGTGGAAAACGGCTTCGGCAGCAGCACGGAGCCGGAAAAACGGTTCGCGTCTGGCAGGTTGCTGTTGCCGGTCGCAAAGACGAGACCGACCGAAGGGACGGCTTCGCGCGCCAGAGCCGCAAAGGCCGGGCCGGACATGCCCGGCAGCCCGACATCGGCAACGATGATGTCTATATCGGTCGTGCGCAAGAATTCGACGCCCTGTTCACCGCTGTCGGCAGCGATCACGTCATATCCGAGATCCTGCAGGATTTCGGCAGTATCCATGCGGATGAGAACATCATCCTCGACCAGTAGAAGCTTCAGGTTGGCCTTAGCGACATCGCGCAGCCGTCCGCTGCCTGGCAGAGCCACCGGATTGGTCTGGTGTCGTTCAGCCCGATTGATGAGGACGTGGCGGACCTTTCGCGCCAGGGCCTCCCGTGTATAGGGCTTGGAGAGGAGCTCCAGGCCGGGGTCAAGCCGGCCGTCATGGACGATCGAATTTTCGGTATAGCCTGACGTATAAAGCACGGCAATATTGGGCAGGCGCTCGCGGGCCATGCGCGCGAGTTCCGGGCTCTTCAGTGGACCGGGCATGACGACGTCCGTAAAGAGCAGATCGATATGCGCGCCGCTCTCGATAACGGTCAATGCGCTCTGCGCATCCTTGGCCTTTAGTACGTAATAGCCGAGATCAGTCAGCATCTCGACCACGGTTGCGCGCACACCTTCATCATCTTCGGCGACCAGAATCGTCTCGGCGCCGCCGGTTGCGGGAACGTTGTCGCCGTTGGCGATTCGGTCCTCGCTCTGGAAGCAACGGGGAAGATAAAGCTTGACAGTCGTGCCTTCGCCGACCTCGCTGTAGATCTTCACATGGCCGCCAGACTGTTTGACGAAACCGTAGACCATGGACAGGCCGAGGCCTGTACCCTTGCCCTCCGGCTTGGTGGAGAAGAACGGCTCGAAAGCCTGCTCGATGACTTCAGGTGTCATGCCGGAGCCTGTATCGGTGACGGCAAGGACGACATATTGGCCGGCAGCGACTTCCGGATGAATGCGGCTATAGGAATCGTCGAGAAAGGCATTGCCCACTTCGATCGTCAGTTTGCCTGCGCCATCCATTGCATCGCGTGAATTGATTGCAAGGTTCAACAATGCGTTCTCAATTTGGATCGGGTCGGCAAAACTGTTCCAGAGGCCGCCGGAAACCACGGTCTCCACCTCGATTTCTTCGCCGAGCGAGCGGCGCAGCATGTCGTCCATGGCCGAGACAAGGCGGCCGATATTGATCACCTTCGGCTCCAGCGGCTGGCGGCGGCCGAAGGCGAGGAGCTGGCTGGCGAGCCGCGATCCGCGCTCGACGGCGGACAGCGCGTTGGAAATGCGCTCCTTGGCCCGGCCACTATTCGCCACGTCCTTGCCAAGGAGCTGCAGATTGCCGGATATGACCTGCAGCAGATTGTTGAAGTCATGCGCCACGCCGCCGGTCAATTTGCCGATCGATTCCATCTTTTGCGCCTGCTGCAAGGCTGCTTCTGCCTGCTGGCGTTCGAGGATTTCGGCCGCGACGCGAACCTCGAGCGTTTCGTTCAGCTTGCGGAGCTGGTCTTCGGCCTCGCGACGCTGGGCGATTTCCACCTCGGCGGCGCGGATGAGCCGGGCATTATCGATCGCAACGGCAGACTGGCCCGCCAGGCTGACGAGGCTCGCCTCCACCGCATCCGAAAAACGGGCTGGCTGGCTATGACCGAAGAACAGTCCGCCAATGACGCTGCCGTCGCGTGACTTGACCGGCACGGCGAGATAGCTGCGGACAGGAAGGTGGCCTTTCGGCATGCCGGAATGCGGCGCATTCTGTCCATAGCGCGGATCGAGCAGAATATCGTCCGAGCGTATCACCCCTTCGCCGTTGAAGGTCGGCGCGAAGACCTTGGTGTTGCGCGGCATGGGGAACCGGTCGAAATGTCTGCGATCGACGCCCGACAGCGCATAGAGCATGTAGCTGCCACCTTCGCCATCATCGACATTGTAGAAGAAGGCGCCGAATTCGGCGCCTGCCAACGCAACGCCGGCATCGACGGCGATCTGCGTCAGGCGGTCGACATTGAGTTCCGCGGTGATCGCCGCTCCTGCGCGGTTGACGACGGCAAGTGTGGCTGATTTTTCCCGTGACTCATCCAGCGCGGCTCGCTCGCGCCGCTTGGCAAGCACCTGATCCGTCACCTCCATGGTGGCGCAAAGAATGCCGGCGACTTTGCCGTGATCGTCCCGCAGCGGCGTGTAGGAGAAGGTGAACCAAGCGTCTTCCGTCCGGCCTTCGCGCTGCATCGGAACGAGAAGTTCCTTGTAGAGTTGTGATTGGCCGTCGAGCGTCGCCTGCACGATCGGCTGGAACTGAGGCCAGATATCGGACCAGACCTGCTGAAAGGGTTTTCCGAGAGCAGCAGGGTGCCGGTCCGGGAAGATTGCCACATAGGCGTCGTTGTAGATGAAGGCAAGCTCAGGACCCCAGGCGACGAATTTCGGCTGGCGGGAATTGACGACCATTTCGGCGATATGCCGCAGTGAACTTGGCCATGCTTCGACTGGCCCGATGCCGGCTGCATTCAGGCCGTTTCGGCGCAGCAAATTTCCGATTTCGCTATTGCCTTCCGGCCAGCGGCCCCCAACCCGTGCCATCAAAAATCGCTTTCATTCCTGTAGGCATCATCATCGCCGGATCTGCCGGTCCATGGCGACAAAATAGAGGCGTGCGGCACGAGGGAAAGGGTGAACTTCAAATATCCTTAACCGGGCAAGATGTCCGATTACTCGCAAAAAGGTTATTTATATTGTCATTCCTGGTCCAGCTTCTGCGAGGCGATAAAAGTGCGGCTCAAAGCAAAGGAACGAAGCTGGATCGGTTTATGCGGATCACGAAAAAATACGCCGACCATATTATCGACGAAAAGGATAAGCCCCAGCGCAAAGACGATGTAGAGCAAAGCGGCGATCAGAAGCAGCGACATCTCCATGCCTCACACCAGTACTGCCAAAGCCCGGCCGGCAGCCGCAGGAGCTGGGGTGTTCATGGCGCAGGCAAAATGGCTGTTCATGGTAACTTCCCCTGTTTGCCCACAAACAGTCAGAAGATGTCCTTGTTCCCCGTTTCGAGGGGTGGACGCAACTTTTTTATAAAGCTGTCCAGACAGACGGTTCATTCGGTTTGTGGTCCCCCCGCTTCAGAGAATTTATAGCGCGCAACTAATTCAAACTTATGACACAAAGGGTTAAGGGGTGCCGCTTAAGCACCCTTTTTCATTAAATTTTGAATGCTTCTCGTCAGGAAGCCGACTTGCGAGCGACCGTGCGTTTCGGCGCCGGTTTGACAATGCCGCCGGCCTTGGTGCTCGTCGCTGTCCGCTTGGCCTTCGCCTTGGCTTCGCCACCGTTGGTGGACTCTGCTGTCTTGGCGGCGGCCGCCCGTTTCGCCCGAGGCTTCACTTCCTTCCCGTTTGCAGACTTCGAGGCCCCCTTGAGCGCATCATGCTCGGCCCTTGCCTGTTCCCAATGGATGGAGTCTCGCCCTGTCGGGTGCCCTTCTTCTTCCCAAAGGGCATATGCACGTTTTTTTATCCACTCTTCCCGAGCTTCTGCCATCGCTGATCTCCAGTCACAACATGCCGTCGTTCGAACGCGATACTGGGGAAAAAGTTCCAGACTCCGGAGCCGCTTTCAAGCCTATTCGTCACCCGCGTCGGGAATATTTTTGCGCTGCAATATTTATAGGCAACAGCCAGTGCTAGTTGCCTTGATATTGCGCAGCCTTATGCAAGTCCTCGACGAAAATCGCGCGCTGCCTATCGGCGTCGTCAGATTCGCGAATCCGCAGCAGGAAGGAAGGGTGAATGGTGACGAGAACCGGGGGATGATTTGCCGGCGTCAGGATATGCCCACGCTCGGGCGTCAGTTTCACTTTCGCACCGAGAAGAGAATAAAGTGCTGTCGCTCCTAGCGCGATGACCAGCTTGGGCTGCACGATCTCGATCTCCGCTCCAAGCCACCAGGAGCACCGCTGGATTTCCCCGGCATTGGGTTTCGAATGCAGGCGGCGCTTGCCGCGCGGCTCGAACTTGAAGTGCTTGACGGCATTGGTGACGTAGCAGCGTGAACGATCAAGCCCTGCTTCCTCCAGACAGAGATCGAGCAAACGACCTGCCGGTCCGACGAAGGGGCGTCCCGCGATGTCCTCCTTGTCGCCCGGTTGTTCACCGACAAGCATGATCTCGGCCTTTTGCGATCCCTCGCCAAAGACCAGCTGCGTGGCGTTCTTGTAGAGTTCGCAGCGCGTGCAGCCCTCCGCTTGGTGTCTAAGCTGATCGAGGTTGGTGGCGTCAGCGCTTTCAAGCGTGAAGGCAGGTCCAAATTTCGATGCGACGTTCATGGCGGCAATTCCTTGGCTTTCACCCTCAACCGATTGCGCCGGGCATTGTTCCTGTCTGTTCGGAACAACCAACAGCTTCAGGAATTTGATGCTGATTGGAAGTTACGCGGGGTGAGGGATGAACCAGATTTCAAAGACCGACATCATCATGGAAAGCGCCGGAACCTGGGGCGTAATGCTACTCGCAGACGGGAGCGCGCGTTTTCGTCTTTGGGCGCCTGGCGAAGATGCAATTGCGCTGCGGCATCGCGGCCGCGATGTTCCCATGGAGAATATCGGTGGCGGCTGGTTCGAGCTAATCGCGGCGGAAGCGTCCGCGGGCGATCAGTACATGTTCGTTCTGCCGGATGGAAAGGCCGTACCTGATCCGGCTGCGCGAGCGCAGGCCGGTAACGTGCATGGCCCCTCGCTGATCGTTGATCCCACCTATCATTGGCAGAATTTCCAGTGGCATGGTCGCCCCTGGGAAGAGGCGGTCATCAGCGAAATCCATATCGGTACTTTTACGCCCGAGGGTACGTTCCGGGCTGCGGCGGACAAGCTGAAGCATCTTGCAGAAATCGGCATCACGGCTATCGAAGTCATGCCTGTCGCGCAGTTTGCTGGCGATCGAGGCTGGGGTTATGATGGTGTACTGCACTACGCGCCGCATCCCGCTTATGGCGCGCCGGCCGATTTCAAGGCCTTTATCGATACCGCGCACGGTCTCGGTATCATGGTACTACTCGACGTGGTCTACAATCATTTCGGACCCGAGGGTAATTATCTCCACAGCTATGCGCCTAGCTTCTTCCGCAAAGACCGCGAAACGCCCTGGGGCGCAGCAATCGACTTCGAGCGGGAGCCGGTGCGGCGCTTTTTCATCGAGAATGCAATCTACTGGATCGGCGAGTTCCGGCTGGACGGGCTCAGGCTCGATGCCGTGGAGCAGATCCATGACACCTCTGAAAAGCATGTGCTTTTAGCCGTTGCCGACGAAGTAAACGCCGCCTTCGCCGATAGGAGAGTGCATCTCATCGTCGAAGATCAGCGCAATCTCGTGGAGTTGCTGGCCCGTGACGAGAACGGCGCTCCCAAAAACTACGAGGCGGAATGGAACGATGATTTCCACCATGTCGCGCACATCATCGCGACCGGGGAAACCATTGGCCATTACGAGCCTTTCTCCGATCAGCTTTGGCATAAGCTTCGGCTGGCGCTTCAGCACGGTTTCATCTATCCAGATCGCACCGATCCGCCGGAACTGCCTGTCGGCGAGCGTCGCTATCTGCCGCCCACTGCCTTTGTCGATTTCCTCCAGAACCACGACCAGATCGGCAACCGGGCCTTCGGCGAGCGGCTGGTGAGCCTTTCCGATCCCGATATGCTGGACGCGCTGACGGCGATACTCCTGCTCTCGCCGCACGTCCCCTTTCTCTTCATGGGGGAGGAGTATGGGGAGCGGCGTCCCTTCCATTTCTTCACCGATTATGGGGGTGAGCTCGCAAAAATCGTGCGCGAGGGGCGCATGGCGGAAGCTGAAGGATTCGGCGGATTGAAGGCCGGCAGAGCCGTGGCCGATCTGCCCGATCCGAATGCCCTTTCGACCTTCGAGAATTCGAAACTCGATTGGCAATGGCGGGAGAGCGAAGAGGGTCGGAAAAGCCTGGCTTTTGTCGCCGAGCTCCTGAAGCTGCGCAGAACCTATATCGTGCCGCTGCTGCGGCAGAGCTGGGTCATTGCGAGCGGAGCGTTAGAAGCACCTGAAGGAGGTGTTGCCGTATGGTGGAAATTTTCGAACCTGACGTTGGGGTTGCGCGCCAATCTGGCAGAACAGCCGCTGGACCTGCCGTCGGTTCCCGGGACGGTAATCTACGAGCACTACAGCAGAGGAGCAAGGCCTTCAGAGAATCGAGAGCTGCCCCCGCATTCCGTCATTTTCGCCATCGATATCGAAGCCGAATGAGGCGTACTGTCCAAGGCCGTAAGGGACTGAATTCCCAAACAGCTGCCGTTAGATAGTACGCGTCGGCAGCACGCGTTTGACATCATCCAGAGACGGTTTCCGTACCACGCGATAACGCGCTTCGACAAGGTTATAGAAGCCGAATGCGGCAAGACCGACGGCGACTGCGATATAGAGGATCGAGCCGAAGGGCAGTTGCCTCAGCCACTGCAGCGCGTCGGCGATGCTGCCGGCCTGATCCGGATCCACGCGAAAGCCCGCATAGGCAAAGAGAATGCCAGTAACCGCAAAGACAAGCCCACGCGCAACAAGGCCATAGATGCAGATCGAAGCGAGAAGGCCCCCGTCAGGAATGCGCAAATATCGTTCAAATTTCTTCGTCAATCCTTTGGCAGCAGTAATCCCGCCACCAATGATAAAACCGACGCCGACCGCGATCGCCAGGTAAGATCCTGATGGCTTCGACATGATCCATGCCGCAAGCCCTTTTTCGCCCGGCTCGTCACTGCCGCCGGCAAAAAGCAAGGCGTGCCCAAGCGCGTAAGCCGCGAGCCCAAGGTAGATCACTGCACTTCCGAATAGAGCGATCCTGATCATGATAGCCTTTCCGCCGGAGCCATGTCCGTCGCTGTCTGCGAGCGATTGAGCAAGCCTCCAGGCGACGAACCCCAGAAGCCCGAGGCCGATGAGGCCAACCCAAATGCGGCCGAATGGTTGCTCCAGCAAGGTTGAAAGTGCCGATTTTGTCTCCGGTCGGCCGCCTGCTACGCCTGAGAAGAGAGCAAGCCCGGCGACGAGGAGGAAGACGATGCCGCGGGCCACATAGCCACTCTTGGCAAGCAAATCGAAACGAAACTCTCGTGGCATCCTGTCCCCGCGCGTGCTTCTGACCGATAAGTAACGCGTCGAAACACGAAAAGTTTGTGCCGGCTATCGAATTTGAAAGGACTTCCGTTGGCTCGACGCCCTGCATGAGGCTCTATGCTGCTTTGACGAATTAGCAGAACTCGGTGGTTGTGCTCGTTGCTCGAGAACTCATATAAGGATTCGAACATATTCCCTCATATTCTGTCCTAATGCCGCGCCGAACAGCGTAGCGCTGTTCTATTGTGCGCGTGAAAGAGAGGTATTACGTGCAGGCTTTATCTAGAGCACTCGCAGACATGACGCTGCAGGAACGTGCGAGCATGGCGGATGTCGTCGTAGAAGCCCTTGAAGCTTTCGGGCAAGAAGCAGAAGAAGATGGTGACACGCGTTTTGCCCGAGACTCGAAAGCGATAGCCTGTACGATCCGCGGCTGTGGACGCGATCTTTCCAAATGCGAGCTTCAGACGGCGGAGCTTCTGCTGGAGCTCGGAATCCAGTTCATGTATTCCTATACCTGTCGGGAAAAGCGTTCCGACAGCGAACGCCTCGTCGTCCAATAGCACCATCGGTACGAGCGCAGACGAAGTGATGTATAAAAAGCTGCTGTTTCCCAAAGGCTATGGAAAGTCGCGGTTCGCGGATATTTTTTGAGTCACGCCGCTCGACTGGTGCGTTGATACCGCTAATTAGGGTTTTCGTGCAACTGATACCGGCCACACTCACAATTTCTGGACACGATGTTCCAACTCTTGTCGACCTACTGGCCGCATATCCTCTTCGTCATCTCGATTGCCATGGGGGCAGCGGCGGCGATCCACGCTGCCATGACCAAGGAAGAGGTGCGGGCGGCGATCGGCTGGGTCGGTGTCATCATTCTCTCGCCCATCGTCGGCGCGCTGCTTTACATGATTGCCGGCATCAACCGCATCCGCCGCAAGTCGCTGAGCCTTCGCCGTGACGCATTGCTGCCGGCTGCCGATCTGCACGAACTCGAAAAATTCGATGCGGAGTCGGATGCCGTCATCAGCCAGTTCGGCCGACGCTTTGCTGCTTTGCAGACGCTTGGTGATCGCATCACGCGCTACCCGCTGACGACCGGCAACACCGTCGACATGTTGGAAAATGGTGACGAGGCCTATGCAGCGATGAAGACGGCCATCGAGACCGCCGAACGCAGCATCCTGCTCGAAACCTATATATTCGACCGCGACAGGGTAGGGCTTCGCATCGCCGATGTACTGATTGCAGCCGTCAAACGCGGCGTTGAGGTGCGCGTGTTGATCGATGCGGTCGGCGCGCGCTATTCGGTGCCGAGTATTCTCGGTCATTTACAAGAGGGCGGGGTGACGGTTGATGTCTTCAATGGCAACGTCATCATGGGCTTGAGGCTGCCTTATGCAAACCTGCGCACACACCGCAAGATCCTGATCGTGGATGGAAAGATCGCATTGACGGGCGGTATGAATATCCGCGAGGGCTTCAGCGAGGAAACGGTCGGCGAGAGTTTTGCCCATGACACGCACTTTAGCGTCAGCGGTCCGGCAGTAGCCGATCTCTTTGACGTTGCTGCTGAAGACTGGCGTTTTACGACAGGCGAAGTCCTGAACGGCGAGGCTTGGCGCATCGACCGACCGGAGCGCAAGCGCGGCGATCCGGTCTTCATGCGCGTCGTTGCTTCCGGACCGGACCGGAGCGTTGAGACGAACCATAAGATGTTGATGGGCGCCTTCTCTGTAGCGCGCCAGTCGATCCGGATCATGTCGCCTTACTTTCTGCCGGATCGGGAGCTGATTAGCGCGCTGACGACGGCGGCCCGGCGTGGCGTGGCAGTTGATATCGTCGTGCCCGCCGCCAACAACCTCGTACTGGTTGACCGGGCGATGACGGCGCAATTCGATCAGATCGTCAAGAACTACTGCCGCATCTGGCGCTCGACTGGTAGCTTCAGCCATTCCAAGCTGCTCTCCATCGACGGAACCTGGGCTTATATCGGCTCCTCGAATCTCGATCCGCGATCGCTGCGGCTGAATTTCGAGGTCGATCTCGAAGTGCTGAATGCCGGCTTTGCTGCCGAAATCGATGAGCGCATCGACGCTGCTATCAAGTCCGCGACGCCGGTTACGCTCGAGGGGCTGCGGTCGCGGCCCTTCCTGGTACGGCTTCTCGAAAAGGTGTTGTGGCTGGGCTCGCCCTATCTTTGACCGAGTTTTGCAGACTGCAGCATGGCAAGTTTTGTCGTGCTGCCTATAATCGTGAAGAAGAGCTTTTCGAGCAATGGAGCCATCATTCCTCCCGATGCAAGCGAAAAAGAAAGACAGCCTTCCCGCGAGTATCATCGCCTCTATCAGAAACAGGAAGAAACGCGTCGAGATTTGGAGGGCGGGACCAAAGCCCCGCGGCGAAGGCACGCTGATCGCCTCCTACAATGTCCATAAATGCGTCGGCACCGACCGACGCTTCGATCCGGAACGCACAAGCCGTGTCATCCATGAAATCGATGCGGATGTCATTGCACTGCAGGAGGCCGATACCCGCTTCGGCGAGCGTACCGGCATTCTCGATCTCGCCCGGCTGGAGCGCGAGACCGGCCTTGTGCCCGTTCCGATCTCAGGGTCGGTGAAAGCGCATGGTTGGCACGGCAATGTTGTACTCGTTCGCAAGGGTCTGGTGCATGATGTGCATCAGGTGACGTTGCCGGGGCTGGAGCCGCGCGGCGCGCTGGTTGCGGAGATAGAGCTTGAGACCGGCGGCAAGCTACGCATCATTGCGGCCCATCTTGGGCTCCTGCGCCATTCGCGGGCACAACAGGCAAGGACGCTGGTCGATCTCATCAGCGATCGCCACGAGATGGCGACCATCCTTCTTGGCGATTTCAATGAATGGCGGCTCGGCGACCGCTCCTCTCTCAATACCTTCCAGATGGCCTTCGGTCCGTTACCGCCCGCCGTTCCGAGCTTTCCTGCCGGCTTGCCGGTTTTGGCGCTCGACCGCATCATTGCCAATAGGAATGGCATCATCTCCGCCGTGGAGGTGCACGACACCCCGCTCGCCCGCATGGCGTCCGACCACCTGCCGATCAAGGCGGTGGTCGACCTGCGGCAGGAATTGGCGAAAGCTGCCGGACGTCCGGGCGTTTAAGCCCGGACGGGTGCGGGAAGGAACTTGCCCCTTATCAGCAACCACAGCGTACCGATCGCAATCAGCGCAAGTGCGATATTGACCAGCACGAAGATTACGGGAGCCAGATGGCCGATCGCTCCGGTATCGCCGCGTGCAGTCATCCGCAAGGCGGCAGTCGCAAGCGCCGTCAGTCCGAAGGTGAAGGCCCAGTAAGAGCCTGCGAAGGGTTGCTGCATGATCCAGGGCAACTGACGGCTGATAATCAGCACCTGTAGGATGGCATAGCCGAACATTGCATGCGCGAGCATATCGGGCGCGCCGGTAGTGACGCTGAGGTACGCGACGCTGCCGACAGCAGGCGGAGCGATCTGGATACCGAGCGTGGGGCGCAGCGGTGCGGCAAGCTCCGGCGCCAACAGCAGCCGGTGCAGAAGCACGGATTCGACCGCGAGCCAGGAAAAGAAGCCCGCCCCGAAGGCAAGCTGGCCCCAGTCGGCGTATCCAAGGGTACCGGCTGCTATTGCCGTCACGAAAGAACCGGCGACGGTCGGCAGATAGAGAACCGGCGTGTTGCTGACCGGATCACGTCCACCACGCCACAGCAGCCCGGTTCGCCACAGCAGGAAAAACAACGCGGCTGCAAACCCCGCCAAAGCAAGTGCTTCGGCTCCGATACGTGAATAGGGGAGGATGGAAAGTCCGGCCAGCATGGTTGCAACACCAATAAGACCGACAAAGCAGCATTGGATTGGATGCTCCAGTTCCGCGATCGACTCGTTGGGCGCGACGAGCCATTTTGCGGCGTAGAGGACGATGAGGACGAGCCAGATGGCGAAGCCAAGCAGATTGATCGTCTCGCCCACGTCAGGTGCGACAGGCCAGACGGCGGCGGCGCGCCAGCTGTTGCCGAGCCCGGCAACACCGAGAACAATGCCAAAGAATGCAGCAGGTATGCGGGGCAGCGACATTTGGTTTCTCCGGGTTTGTCCGGCAGGATTACGGCTCTGCCGGCGAGACAGGCGGTACGATTACTTTGCGATGGCGTCTGCAGCGTCCATGACGCGGGCTGAATAAACAAGGGCCGCACCAGCATTCACAGAGATCGCGACGCCAAGGGCCTCCGCAATTTCCTCCTTGGTGGCGCCCGCCTTCTGAGCCTCGGTCGTATGCACCACGATACAACCGTCGCAACGGACGGTAACGGCTACGGCAAGGGCGATCAGCTCGCGCTGCTTGGCGTCCAGATGATTGGTCTTCTGGCCAGCCGTTGAAAGGGTCTGGTAGCCCTTAATCGTCTCGGGCACGACCTTGGCGAGTTCGCCGATCCGGCCAAAGAGCTCGTCCCGATATTCTTTCCAGTCCAACATGGAAGTCACTCCATCTGTAATCAGCGACGGCATCATTGCCTCAGCTGTTGGAAGCGACTATGACCTTGAGCAGCGATACTTTGAATGCTTAGAAAGCTCATGTTCTAGCGCGATCGTCTCATGGATGTCTTAAGCCGCCTTATCGAACTTGCCCGCCTGCGGCCGACGCTCGATATCCGCTGCCGCTTGCAGGGCGCATTTCAAATCGACCACGAGCCCGTTCCAGCGGGCACATTGCCGTTTCATCTGATCCTCGGCGGCGACTGCCTCATTCGCCTCGGTTCCGGTCGTGAGGTCACCTTGCGGTCCGGCGATTTCCTGTTGTTGCCGCGGGGGGATGCGCATGTGATCGTCGGCTTACGACCACGGGGCGAGGCGCAGCCTCTGCGTATTACCGTGAGCGGTATGTTACTCTTGCGTGAAAACGGCGAAGGCGAGCCTGATGTCGACCTCCTTTGCGGCCATTTCGATTGCGCCCCGGGGGCGGCCGCCCTGTTACTCGACAGCCTTCCCGACGTCTTTCACGTATCGCTCGTCGCGGAATCGGAGGAACTGCTGAAGACCATGGTCGCCATGGTTTATAGGGAAACGGCTGAGGAGAAGCCAGGAGCATTGGCGATCATCGCTGCAACCTGCCTCTCGCTCTTCATCATGGCAGTGAGGGCCGGCAAGACTTCGCCTGTCGCATCCTCGGGTCTGCTGCAGTTGCTTGCTGATGCGAGGCTCGGCAAATCCGCGGCGGCAATGATGTCCACGCCGGCTTTTGCCTGGACGATCGATAAGCTTGCCCGCCATTCGGCCATGTCGCGGGCCACCTACGCCCGCCAATTCCGAGAGCGGTCGGGAATGACAGTCGGCGCATTCCTGACCGATATAAGGATGATGCTGGCGAGCGACTTGCTCGTTCGGACGCGGCGAACGGTTGCAGATATTGCTGCAGAGGTCGGTTATGAATCCGAAGCAGCCTTTGGCAAGGCTTTCAAGGCACGACGGGGCATAACACCGGCCCGTTACCGCGCTGCGGAACAGGCAAGGCAGGCAGGGCAGCAATGATGGCCAGAGAAGCGTCCGCTAGCCGCCGTGCCGTTCCACTTCCGTCAGGATGGAGATAAACGCGCGCAGACTTTGTGGCACGTGCCTGTGACCGGAATAGTAGAGGCAGAGGCCAGGAATCGGCGGACACCAGTCGTCAAGAATGGAGACCAGTTCGCCGCTGGCAAGATAGGGCCGGGCAACCCTTTCCGCCACATAGGCAATGCCAAGACCCTTTGCAGCCGCTTCCGCCATCAGTCCCACATGATCGAGCGTCAGTGCGCCGGACACTTCCATGGTCACTTCCTGCCCGTGTTTTTCAAACTCCCAGCGATAGAGCTTGCCGCTCGGCATGCGCAGGCGAATGCAGCGGTGATGCCTCAGATCCTCCGGTGTTATCGGTAATTTGTGATTTCTCAGATAGGTGGGCGCGGCAACCGCGAGGAAGCGTGCCTCCCCTCCGAATTCTACCGCGACCATGTCAAGCGGAACGGATTCTCGCAGGCGAATGCCAGCATCGAAGCCTTCGTTGACAATATCAACCAGCCGGTTTTCGGTCACCACGTCGAGCGCTATCGCGGGATAACGTTCGAGAAAAAGAGGGATGGCTGTATTCATCAGCACGCGGGCGGCAATCTCGCTGGCATTGATACGCAGAGTACCGCTCGGCTGGCCGCTGAATTCGCCGACCGCGTCGAGCGCCAGATCAAGATCCCGCAACACGGGCTTCAGCCTGTCGAGAAGCATTTCGCCGGCTTCGGTGGCTGCGACGCTGCGTGTCGTGCGGTGCAGCAGGCGCACGCCCATGCGCGCCTCCATGTTGCGCATCATGTGGCTCAGCGTCGAAGGCGATAAGCCAAGTTCGCCGGCCGCCCTGCGGAAGTTGCGGTATGTGACGATTGCCGCAAAGGCGTTGAGATCATCAAGTGTGGGCCGGTAACTCATGGGTATTTTTCAACAACTCATGCAGGTTTGAGCGGATTATCACATTAATAATCACCTCTATCTTTGCTGTCATCAAGCCGGGATTCAGCGGCATCAGAAAGGTAGAGACGATGACGAAGACATGGTTCATCACAGGCACATCCTCGGGTTTCGGCCGGATCATGACCGAGAAGCTGCTGGCGCGCGGCGATCGCGTGGCCGCCACGCTGCGCAAGCGGGAGGCGCTGGCTGACCTTGAGACGCAGTATGGCGGACGGCTCTGGGTCGCGAGCCTGGACGTCACCGACGACCGAGCCGTTCGTGCAGTCGTCGACGCCGCCTTTCAACAGATGGGGCGCATCGATGTCGTCGTCAGCAATGCCGGCTACGGCCTGTTTGGCGCTGCAGAAGAGGTGAGCGATGCGCAGATCCGTCATCAGATCGATACCAACCTGATTGGCTCCATCCAGGTGATCCGTGCAGCCTTGCCGCATCTGCGTCAGCAGGGCGGCGGTCGCATCCTTCAGGTCGCTTCAGAAGGCGGACAGATCGCTTATCCGAATTTCAGCCTCTATCACGCCACCAAATGGGGGATCGAAGGTTTCATCGAGGCCGTGGCGCAGGAAGTCGCTTCCTTTGGCATCGACATCACCATTGCCGAACCAGGACCGGCGGGAACGGATTTTGGCGCCGGTCTCGTCAGGCCGCCGCAGATGGATGTTTACGAGGACACGCCGGCCGGCCAAGTGCGCAGAGCAATTGCCGACGGCTCGTTCAAGATCCTGGGCGACCCGATGAAGATGGCCGACGCGATGGTCGCGGCGGCCGAAAAACAACCGGCACTCAAAAGGCTTGCGCTCGGCAGCACGACCTATCAGTCGATCCGCAAGGCTCTGGCCGAGCGGCTCGCCGAGCTGGAAGCACAGAAGGAGATCACGCTGTCGACCGATATCGACGCCTGACTGCGCTCAGCGGTCTATCGTCGTCATGATCGTGTCGTTGTAGCGCTTGCCCGAAACCTTTCCGGGAGCAAGCGCTTCATCGAGCGCCTTCATATGTTCGGCGCTGAGCGCGATGGAGGCGGCGGCGACATTGTCTTCCAGATAGGTGCGACGCTTGGTGCCGGGGATCGGGACAAAATCGCTGCCCTTGTGCAGGATCCAGGCGAGCGCCACCTGACCAGGCTTGACGCCGAGCGAGGATGCAGCCAAACGGACGGCTTCGGCAGCGCGGACATTCGCATCGAAGTTCTCGCCCTGGTAGCGCGGATCACCGCGGCGGAAATCGCCTTCTGGATAATCCTCGGCGCGCTTGACCTCGCCGGTCAGGAAGCCGCGGCCGAGCGGGCTGAAAGGCACGAGGCCGATGCGGAGCTCTTTCAGGGCCGGGATCACGTCGGCTTCAAGATTGCGTTCCCACAGGGAATATTCGCTCTGCACAGCCGAAACCGGGAAGACAGCGTGGGCACGACGGATGTTGGCAACACCGGCTTCTGAAAGACCGAAGTAGCGAACCTTGCCCTCCTTGGCAAGCTCGGCCACGGTGCCGGCAACGTCTTCCATCGGGACGGCCGGATCGATGCGGTGCTGGTAAATGAGGTCGATATGGTCGGTGGCAAGACGTTTGAGCGAGCCCTCGACGGCGTTGCGAATGGTTTCCGGCCGGCTGTCGCGCTCGGTGCCCACCTGTTTACCGTCCTTCAGGCGGAAGCCGAACTTGGTGGCGAGCGTCACGTCACTACGGCGGCCCTTCAGCGCACGGCCGAGCAGTTCCTCGTTCTTATAGGGTCCATAAACCTCGGCTGTATCGAGGAAAGTGCAGCCGAGCTCGATGGCGCGGTGAAGGGTAGCGATGGATTCTGTCTCATCGGCCGGACCATAGGACTGGCTCATGCCCATGCATCCGAGACCGATGGCCGATACTTCAAGTCCCTGACTGCCGAGTTTACGCTTCTGCATCACCGTACTCCTGCTTCTCAAGTAAGGAGAGATCTATATAGACCCAGGTGCAGGATTATGAATGCGCGAAAATCCCGATAAGCTGCGTGAGCGTTCAATAGCGTCGGCGGCGGTTATCTTTGTCGTCCGATGTGAAGGTGATACGGCGAAGGGCGTCCATCATGATGGAGATGAGGGCATTGCGCTTCTGGACGAGGTGTTTGCCGAAGAGGAAATTCGTGGCGGCTGGCTGCGTCAGTTGTTGGACCTCACAGTTCCCAACGGCGCCTACTGGCTGGTCACCGTAATTTTGATCGCTTGTCGACTGCCGCGGCGGATTCTACCAAATGGATGATCGATAGTTTACGCAAGCATTGATACCTGTGCGGCCGGCGGACATGGATCCTCCGAGCGCCACCGGAAGCGGACGTCGGACAGAGAAATGGCTTCCTCGGATTTTTAATCGGGTACCGTCCACTTTCGAGCTGCTTCGCGCACTAACCGCCATCGGGCAAGCTCAAGTGTAGCGTCGGCCAATGCGCGATGCACGGGGACCGCCGCCTTGCTTTCCTCGATGATCTTGTCAACCAGCTTCGATGTCTCCGTTTCGGAAGCTGCTGCTCCAATGATTTCCCGCGCCGTCGCCAGAAATACGTCGCGCGACTTGCCGAGTCTCAAGGCATGCCGTGGAAAGCCGCTGGCGCGCAGGAGAATGCTCAGCCATTTTCCATCCCACGACGGCGCGCTGGCATAAAGATCATGCCCCGTCAGAACCTCGATCATCTCCGTGGCCACCTGATTTACTGGCAGGCCCTGGGATGCCAGCAACTCCCTCGAGATTCCGTGGATCGCTTCCGCGTCTTCTGCCCAATCACTCCAGTCGGCCGCGGGCCGGATCAGGATAGAACGCGAGCGGCCGTCTTCGAATGCCCAGGCAACCTCGATCGGCACACTTTTCTTGCTAAGGGACGAGGCCTCAAAATCCAGAAATACGATCAATGCAGCGCGACAGGTAGATGCTGTCCTCCAGCGAAAGCCTTTGTCCCGATCTGCCGGAGCCTTGGCGACGATCATGTGGACGAAAACCGAGCCTACAGCCGGCCGCAGTTACTTGTCGAGCCGCATGCCTTCGGTATTGAAGACGTGCAGATGAACGGGATCGCAGGTGAAGGCAAGCTCGCTGCCGGTGGCGATGTTAGAGGAGCCTCTATATTCGACGGTCAGCGGCTGACCGTCGCCAAGCTGGCAGTAGAGGAATTGAGTACCACCGAGATATTCGTCAAAATCGACCGTAGCTTGAAGGGCTTCGTCTTGCGGTCCTACGGCAATCCTTAGATGTTCGGGGCGCGCGCCGAGAGTGATCTTTTGTCCCTGGCTCAGGCCGGCCCCGCCGATCGGCGAGCGAATCCGGTTGCCGGCCACCTTGATAGTGCCGTCGCCTTCCCAGCTTGCCTCCAAGAGATTCATACGGGGAGAGCCAATGAAGCCCGCGACGAAGACATTGTTCGGCCGCTCGTAGATTTCGCGCGGCGTTCCTGCCTGCTCGATGTAGCCATCGCGCAGCACAACGATCTTGTCGGCAAGCGTCATGGCTTCAGTCTGGTCATGCGTGACGTAGATCATCGTGTTGCCGAGCTCGCGGTGGAGCCTGGCAATCTCGATGCGCATCGAGACACGCAGCTCCGCATCGAGATTCGACAGCGGTTCGTCGAACAGGAAGACATCCGGCTTGCGCACGATCGCGCGGCCGATCGCCACGCGCTGCCGCTGGCCGCCGGAGAGCTGGCCGGGCCGGCGGTCCAGTAGGTGGTCAATCTTCAGGATCGCCGAGGCGGCCTTGACGCGGGCCTCGATTTCCGAGGTCTGCGTTCCGGCCATTTTCAGGCCAAAGGCAAGATTGTCGCGCACACTCATATGCGGATAGAGCGCGTAGGACTGGAAGACCATGGCGATGCCGCGATCGGAAGGATCGAGATCGGTGACATTGCGTCCCTTGATCTCGATCTCGCCGTCGGTGACATCCTCCAGCCCGGCGATCATGCGCAGCAGCGTCGATTTTCCGCATCCCGAGGGGCCGACGAAGACGACGAAGGATCCCTCTGATATGGTCAGGTCGATGCCATGGATGACTTCCAGATTGCCGAAACTCTTGCGAATTTCGGTCAGTACAACGCCCGTATCCGTCATTTTATGCACCACGCGCCTCGCCGGATCTGACCCAGACGAGCATCTCGCCCGGCTCGCGATTGTCCCAGAAGGGATAGGGCACGAAACGTGCGCTCGCCTGCTTTGCTGCCGGTGGAGAGGTGCGGTAGAGGGCAGAACCCCAATCGGCCGTATCACGGCTGACGGGAAGTTCGAGGGCGACCGCGCCGCGAAGGCCGGAGATTTCCGAGGTCTTTGCCTGCGAGACATCGGCGGAGAGCGTAATGCCGTTCAGTCCAGCACCATTGTCGGTCTCCTCGACGCAATAGACCATCGGACCACGCATCAGCGCGGTGCGGCCGGCATCCTGGCGGACCAGCGGGTTGGCGAAAAGTTTGCGCGCAACGAGCGGGATCGACAGATCGACCTTGTCGCCGCTTTTCCAGTCGCGTTCGATGCGTGCATAGCCGTCGGTCAGCACGCATGCCAGATCGAGCTTTTCGCCATTGATGGAAAGCGCCGCACCGTCAGCCCATTCCGGGATACGCAGCGACAGCGCGAAATGAGCCTGGCGGTCGAGCGTCAGGTCAAAATGGATCGCGCCATCCCAGGGGTAACGCGTCTGCTGCGAAAGCTCGACTTTGGCGCCCGCGAGATCGAAGCGCGCCTTGCTTTCCCCATAGAGGTGCACGGCGATTTCGTCTTCGGCAATCGCATACATGTAGGAGCCGACAGAGGCGAGCAGGCGGGCGATGTTCGGCGGGCAGCAGGGGCAATGGTGCCAGATCCAGCGATGGTGCTTGCCAGCGCTCTCCAGCGGGTTTTCGTAGAAGAAGCGCGTGCCGTCGAGCGAAAGGCCGGCCATGGCGCCATTATAGAGCGCCTGCTCCATGATATCGGCATAGCGCCGGTTCGGGCCGCGACCGAGCATGCGATTTGCCCAGAAGACGAGACCGACCGAGGCGCAGGTCTCGGCATAGGCGCTTTCGTTCGGCAGGTCGTAATAGTCGGTGAAACCTTCGTTTGCGGCTGCCGGGCCGATGCCGCCGGTGACGTACATCTGCTTGGTCGTCAGGTCCTCCCAGAGGGTTTCGAGGGCTGCGGTCAAGGTATCGTCATTATATTCGGTGGCGATGTCGGCCATGCCGGCGTAGAGGTACATGGCGCGCACCGCATGGCCGACGACTTTCTTCTGTTCGCGCACCGGCAGGTGCGCCTGACCATATTCATAGGTTTTCTGATGGAAGTCGGCAGCGCTGCGGCCGTCCCGGATGGCCTCTTCGGTGAAGAAATGCGGCTCGGTGCCGCGCTCGTCGATGAAGAACTTTGAGAGGTCGAGATACTTTTTCTCGCCGGTCACGCGCGCCAGCTTGACGAGCGCCAATTCAATTTCCTCGTGGCCGCAATAGCCGGGGATCTGGCCGGGGCCGTGGCCGAAGACGGTGATCAGGTAATCGGCATAGCGGCACATGATGTCGAGCAGTTTTTTCTTCCCGGTTGCCTGATAATAGGCGACGGCGCCTTCAATCAGGTGCCCGGCGCAATAGAGTTCGTGATGGTCGCGCAGGTTCGTCCAGCGCCGGCCGGGCTGAACACGCTGGAACCAGGCGTTCAGATAGCCGTCCTTGTCCTGCAGCTTTTCATACATGTCGATGATTTCGTCGACGCGGGCTTCGAGCTTTGGATTGGGCCGACGGTAGAGCGAATAGGCAACGGTCTCGATCGACTTGCCGAGATCGCTGTCCCAGAACATTTGCGTCGAGCCGCCCCAGGGGCCGATCGGAATGACAACGCCCGGGCTCGGCTGAGTCACGTCGATCGCCTGTAGCATGCCGGCCTCAACGCAGCGGTCGAGTAGCGTTTCGGCGGTGGAATCGCAGATCGCATCCTGACGATCGCCAAACAGGCCGTGCAGCTCGACGCTTGGCACGGGCAGGGGACGGAACTGGCGGTCTCTCTTCGGCTTGTTCATAATTTCATCCATCTCGTTGAAAAGTCATCATTTCACCGCGCCGGCCATGAGCCCGCGCATGTAGTAGCGTTGCAGAAGCAGGAAGACGATCAGGCAGGGGATCGTCATGACGATGACACCCGCCTGTACCGCGCCCCAGTTGATGGCGCCGAGGCGCCCGGCGCGCACCGCCGTCATCAGGACGGGAAGCGTGTATTTCTCATTGCTGGAAAGCAGGACGAGAGCGGCAAGGAACTCGTTCCAGGCATTGAGGAAGGCAAAGATAGCGACCGTCGCGATGCCTGGCAGCACCAGCGGCAGGAGCACGCGGATCAACAACCTCAGATCCCGCGCACCATCGATGCGCGCCGCCTCCTCGATTTCCTTCGGCACGGTGTCAAAGGCATTGCGCATCATGAAGACGGAGAAGGGTAACTGCAACGTGACGTAGACGAGGGTGAGCCCCAGCAGCGAATTGTTGAGACCGAGCCTCGCCAGGATGATGAAGAGCGGGGTCAAGATCGATTGGAACGGGATCATCAGTGTGGCGATGATCAGCACGAAGAGCGCGTTCTTCATGGGAAAGCGATAGCGCGAGAAGCCGTAGCCGGCGAGCAGGCTGACGGCTACCGTCAGCAGTACCGTTGCCAGTGAAACGAAGAGCGAGTTGATCATGTGCTGCCAGATGCCGGCGCCGAACGTATCGAGCAGTGCATAGGCGTCGAAGCTGACTCCGGTCGTCGGCCATGGTGGTAGCGGCGGCAGGCTTGCCTCGGTCCCGTGCCGGAACGAGGCGAGCAGCGTGATGATGAACGGGGCCAGGAAGAAGATCGAGATGGCGATACCGGCAATATGATAGGCCGATTGCGATCTGAAGCGCTTGCGGGCGCGGCGTTGCTTGGAGGAGATCATCAACGCTCCTCCCCAACACGCAGCAGCCAGAGCTGAACGATGGAGATCGCAACCAGAATCGCCAGAAGCACGATCGAAAGGGCGGATCCGTAACCGAGGTTGAAGGATACGAAGGACTGGTTGAAGATGTAGTAGACGACCGAGATCATCTTGTTCTGCGGTCCGCCCGACGTCATGATGTAGAATTGATCGAAAGCGAGGATCGAGCCGGTAACCGAGACGATCAGCGCCAGCGCAATCGTCTTGCGCATCAGCGGCAAGGTCAGATGCCGGAAGCGCTGCCAGCGGCCGGCGCCATCGATGCGGGCCGCCTCCGTCAGTTCGGATGGAATGGCCTGCAGCCCCGTCAACAGGATGATCATCGTAAAGCCGGCGATCTTCCAGACGACCATGACGATGATGGTTGCAAAAGCGGTATCAAAAGTGGCCATGATATTGGGGCTTCGCTCGACGAGGCCGAGGGCGCGAAGCGCCGGCCCAAAGAAGCCGCTATCGACATTGGCAAGCCAGACCCAGAGCAGTGACGCAGTCGCCAGCCCCACCACGACAGGCAGGAAGATGATCGTTCGGTAGGTACTGACGAAGCGGCGTTCCCTCTCGGCGAAGATCGCCAGCGGAAAGGCGACCGCGAAGATCGCGATGGTAACGATGACCGTGTAATAGGCGGTGAAGTTCAGCGCCGCCATAAAACGGCTGTCGTTCCACATGCGGGTATAATTGGCAAAGCCGATCCAGCGAGCAGCACCCATCAGCGGCCAATTGTGCAGGCTCATCCAGCCCGTGAAGAGGACGGGCATGACGAAGAAGACGATGACGAGCGCCATGGCTGGCGCGATGTAAAGAAAGCCGCGCCATTGCGACCTCCGCCGCTTTCGGACAGCGCGCGTACGCTGTGGACCGGAACCGGTCATCGAAACCTCCGCATCTTAGCTATTGTCAGTCTTGTATCGGCCGGGGAACTGCCACCGTCCCCCGGCCCACGGCCGGGAGAGTTATTGGCCGCTGTCGATGATGGACTGCATCTCGGACTGTGCGTTCGAGAAAGCGCCATCGATGTCATCGCCGAAGATCGCGGCGTTGGTGAAGGTTGCCCAGGGGCCGTTCGCGCTGTTTATCAGGTCGTTGAACTGCAGCGTGTAGGGTGTCTTGGCGACCGAGATCGCCTTGAGGCCCACCTGCATGCGCGGATCGAGGCCGGCAAGAACCTGGTCGGCAATGTCGCCACGGGTCGGCAGGCTGCCATATTTCGCCATGACCTTCTGGCCATCCATCGAATAGATATACTCGAGGAATTCCTTGACGGCATCGAGCTTCTTCGTGCCCTTGGTAATGACGAAATTGTCGCCGCCGGCAAACGACGACGCCTTGCCATCGACACTCGGGATCAGTGTCACGCCGAAATTGATGTCAGGATATTGCGTGACGAGCGTACCGATGGCGAAAGCGCCGAGGCTCTGCTGGCCGATCTTGCCATTGGTAAAGGTCAGGAAGTTGGTGCCGTTGTCACTGGCAGCACTGGCAGGAACGAGATCCTTCTTGACCATATCGCGATAGTAGCCGACGGCCTTGCGCATCTGTGGCGTATCGAGCGTCGCGGTCTTGCCGTCCTCCGAAAGGATATCGGCGCCTGCACCCCAGACGAGCGGCGTGAAGGTGAAGATCATGCAGCCGCCGCAGCCGCCACCCGAGAAGTAGAATCCGTAGGTGTCGTCACCGAGCTTGCGGATCTTCTCGGCATTCGCCTCGATTTCCTCCCAGGTCGTGGGTGCCTTTTCGGGGTCAAGGCCGGCCTTTTTATAGAGGTCCTTGTTCCAGGCAAAGACAGAGGTCTCAACCGACAGCGGCAGACCGTAGATCTTATCCTGATAGGTGCCCAGTTTGACATGCGACGGCGACAGCGAATTGAAATAGGGCAGGCTCTTTGCCCAGTCGGTCAGGTCTTCGAGCTGACCCGCCGCTGCGAAGGCCGGGGTGTAGATCAGGTCCATCGACAGGGCGTCGGGCGCCTGGCCGCCGGCGATTGCCGTTGCGTATTTCTGCACGAGCTCGCCAAAAGGTACTTCGGTTGCGACAACCTGATTTTCGTGGCTCGCATTGTAGGACTCGACGACCTTCTTGAAGGCATCGCCGATACCCGAACGGACCCACATTTCGATCTTTTCAGCGGCCGATGCCGTCGAGACCAGGCAGAGGGTGGCAAGGCTGGTTGCCACCAATAGACGCTTCATCATGGCTCTCCTCCCAATAAGGCGCGTCTCCTTCGCGCCGTTGCTATATTCTGGGGGTGTCTCCCCCGCATGATTGCCGCACGACGAGACGGCACGGCAGTTTCCTGATGCCAGGCTCCACCGGGCGGCCCTCAGCAAGCGCCAGAACGGTCAACCCCGCCTGCCGCCCAAGTTCCTTCAACTCCATATCCACCGTTGTCAGCGGCGGACGCGTCTGGGCGGCGACAATCTCCCAATTGTCGAAGCCGACCACCGAAACATCCTGCGGCACGCGGATGCCGCGCTCGCGCAGCGCATCGATGACACCGCGCGCAATCTGATCATTGCCGCAGAAGATGCCGTCGGGCTTTTCGCCGCTGCCGCTCCACAATTTCGCGACGGCTTCGTGGCCCCAGCTTTCCGACCAGACCCCGAACAGGACCGGCCGCTCTTCTCCTGCAACCCTGCAATAGGCATCGGCGCGCTCGCGCACCGAGAAGAAACTCTCTGGCCCGGTGACATGCACGATGCGCTTGCGCCCAAGCTTTGCCAGCCACTCGACGGCAAGTTGCGCGCCCTGTGCATCATCGGAGCGAAACGTCACGGTCCCGGGCGCTCCCTCTGTAAAGGCGTAGACGACAGGTACGTTCAAATTGGACAGATCGATCGGCAACCGTCTATCCAGACGCTTTCCTGTCGCAATGATGCCGTCGACCTGTTTGTCGAGCATCGCCTCCACATGAATCTGCCCGAGTGCAGGATCCTCCTCGATCGCGCATAGAAATACCGAAACACCATGATCGACGAGAGCATCCGATATGCCCGCCATGACCGGCAGCGTGAAACGGCCGTAGGTGTCGTTGGTCAGAAGCCCGATTGTGAAACTGCGCTTGCTGAGCAGCCCCCTTGCCAGGGCATTTGGCCTGTAACCGATCTCGGCTGCAATGCGTTTGACCCGCTCACGCGTTTCAAGTCCCATCCGCCCTGTATCGTTGAGGGCCTTCGATGCCGTGGAGATGCTGATACCGGCAGCCGCCGCGACGTCATGAATGGTGATTCTGCCTCTTTTTCCTTCCGCTGTGTCCAGTCGCTCCTCCATCGAACTTGCGATGAGAAAAGCTTTTCCCAAAACACTTGTCAAGTGGGAAAAGGTTTTCTCACTAATAGTTGCGCGACGCCCGTGGGGATAAGATGACGCGGCGGCGTCAACAGTGCGCCGGCTTCTGATAGAGGGCGGTCAGGCGGCAATCGTCAGTATGGAAAAGCAATCACTTACAGGTAACCGATATGGTCGCCGAAAGGCACATCCTCGTCCAAATTGCCGGTGCCTATACGTTCGCTTTCGCCGGAGAGGCGTTCTTCGTCCGGGTTGACGTCATCCGCGTGCGGGTGCGCAGAATGATGATCGAGATGCCGATCTGCTGCCCGATCATCACCTTCGTCGACACGTTTGTGATCGCTAGCAGCGGCGTGATACTCGCCCTTTTTCTCTTTGCCGGCAGTGATCTCCGCCTGCCGTTCGGCAACCCAGGCATTATCGGGCTCGGAGCCGATGGAGGTGCTGTGATTTATATGGGTGGCCGAGGGAGCAGCGGTGGGCGCGGTGGGTGCAATCTTTTCGACCATTGAAGCTCCCTGATTTGTTGCCCCCCGGCCGATTGGTCAGGGCTCGGGCTTTCGGCGTGCCAGCGGATGTGCTGAGCATTGGTATTGTACTGATCACGACCTCTCGTCTCGGCGGATAGCGCGCCAGATCGGACCTGCGACATCACTGGCATAGTATCCAGCCATGACACAGGCAATACCTGCAGAGGAAATGCAGCGGAAGCTAAGCTGATCGGCCCGTGGATGCGATTGCTCGGTGGCAATTAGCCTGCGGTTGACGACTTCTTCTTCCTCTTCTGGAACCGTACCGGAACGCTATCAACAAAAGCTCCTGATATGGATGCTCTGCTAACCGTCGTAAAACTCCGACAGAGTGTTATAAGCCAAGACGACTGAATTCTGCTTCGAGGAATGCCATGCCCCAACCCGTGCTGTTTTCGCCTTTCGCTGTACGCAATATCGAGCTCGTCAACCGCATCGTGATCGCGCCGATGTGCCAGTACTCGGCCGTCGACGGCTGCATGACGGACTGGCATCTGATCCATCTTGGACAGTTGGCGCTTTCCGGTGCTGCGCTTTTGACGATCGAGGCGACTGCCGTCGTGCCGGAGGGGCGCATCACCTTCGCAGACGTCGGGCTTTATGATGATGCCTCTGAAGCGGCTATGGCTCGCACGCTTGAAAGTCTCAGGAAATGGTCCGACATGCCTATTGCCGTGCAATTGGCGCATGCCGGCCGCAAGGCCTCGAGCGAGGTCCCATGGCGAGGCGGCGGTCAGTTTCCACCAAACCATCCGAACGGATGGCAGACTGAGGCACCTTCCGCTGTTGCTTTTAATCCAAATTATGTGCCGCCGACTGCGCTGGACCGCGATGGCATGAAGCGCGTCCGCGATGCCTTTGCCGCTGCCGCACGGCGGGCCGCAAAGATCGGCATCGATGCCGTTCAGATCCACGGTGCTCACGGATATCTGCTGCATGAATTCCTGTCCCCCTTGTCGAACCAGCGAACCGACGAATATGGCGGCTCGCTGAAAAATCGGGCCCGGTTTCCGCTGGAAGTCCTCGATGCAGTCAAGAACGCCTTTCCCTCTGACCGGCCGGTGACGATGCGCGTTTCCGCCACCGACTGGGTCGAGGGCGGGCTGGACATTTCCGAGAGCGTCGAATTTGCTAGAATGTTGGAAGCACACGGTTGCGACGCCATCCATGTATCGAGCGGCGGCCTGCATCCCTCGCAGGCGATCCCGATCAGCCCGAGCTATCAGGTGCCGCTTGCCCGGGCGATCAAAGGCGCCGTCAAAATGCCGGTTGTCGCCGTTGGCTTGATCACTGAGCCAACGCAGGCTGAGGCAATCGTAGCAACCGGCGATGCAGACCTAATCGCGCTTGCCCGGGCCATCCTCTATGATCCGCGCTGGCCGTGGCACGCGGCCGCCGAGCTTGGCGGGCAGGTGAAGGCAGCCAATCAGTATCTTCGATGCCAGCCGTCGCAGTTCAAGACCCTGTTTGCGAAGTGATGCCTGGGTCGGATACTCGCACCATCGTGTGGAGGTCTCGGAGAAGCCCACCGGGACCATTCTCTGTTGCCGGATCAAGCCCGAGCTTCATCAGCCAGCACCACATGCTGAGCCGATGGAAAAGCGTATAGAGCCAAAGCGTCCGTCCTATATCGGGGTGATCGACAGAGCCGTAACCTTCGAGGATGGGCTTGTAGCTGCGTGGGTCTTCATGTGCCGAACAGAAAAGGGCCTTGGCAAGATCGAAGAACCTGTCTGCTGCCCGCGCATTGCCGAAATCGATGAGCCCGCTGAGCTGCAGCCTGCCTGAGTCGTTGCGTAGAGCCAGCACATTACCCTGATGAAAGTCATCATGGCAGAGGACGGCACCGCTGCTTTGCTGTAGAAGGCCGAAGTTCGCTTCTGACAGCAGCTGCAAACGGCGCCCAAGATCGGCATCGCCGCCCAAATCGCGGAAGCGCCGGAAAACGTCTTCGAACGCCGACGTCATATAATCCGCATTCGTCGGCATCGGCCTGTTGATCCCGTAGCCGAGAAGATAGCCATAGGCTGGCATCGACATTGCGTGAATGTTTCTCAGCAGCGCGCCCATCTGACGATAGGCTTGCTCGATATCCGTCTCGGCCATCCAGTCGCGCAACGAGCGGCCGGGCAGGAGGGGCAACAAGGCGTAGCGCAATGGCAAGAGGCTTCGCGACTCGTCGATCTCCAGCCACTTTGGCGCTAGCGGCGTCAGCTTCCTGATCCAACCTGCCACAAGTTTTTCGTTCGCCGGTCCCCATTCGGGGTCGTCAGGATAAATCTTGAGGACCAGCGGTTCGTAGTCAGCGTTGGCAAGGTCGATCCTGTAAATTTCCGTGCTGCCGCCATGAAGACGAGCAAAGCCGCCGGCGACTAAATCCGCATCAAGGTTTTGGACGATCTGCTGAACGGCCTTCGTATCGAGCTCTAGGGTTGTCCTTCTTTCTGGTGCCATGTCTAAAGCCCTTGCGCGATTTTGAGAGACGCCGGAAATTGTGAGGCGAAACGCCGACCGGACGGCGGACAGGGCGAAATTCGGCTCAGAGTGCTTTGACCTGTCTTGCCGGTCAATCTCATTCCGCAGAGATTATGCGGTAGCAGGCGAGTTGCCTGAAGTCGCAATGTGTCTCATCAAAGATCGATGCCGCTGCTGTGCGGGCTGGCGATCATTGAGCCGAGTACCCATATAGGCGTCAGCGAAGCGCACCTGACAACTCCCGTCCATCTCGCGCATTGGAAAGGACATCTCTATGACAACAGAACGTGCAGTACTTGCTGGCGGCTGCTTCTGGGGAATGCAGGACCTAATTCGACGTTTTCCCGGCGTTATTTCAACGCGCGTGGGTTATACCGGAGGCGAAGTCCGTAACGCAACGTATCGCAACCATGGCAATCATGCCGAAGCGATAGAGATCATCTTCGATCCGCAAAAGACGAGCTATCGCGACATCCTGGAGTTTTTCTTCCAGATCCACGACCCGACTACCGTCAACCGCCAGGGCAACGACATTGGCACGAGTTACCGGTCGGCGATCTTCTATATGGATGAAAACCAGCGGCTGACAGCCGAAGATACGATCGCCGATGTCAATGCTTCTGGCCTTTGGCCGGGCAAGGTAGTGACCGAAGTCGTTCCCGTCGGCGACTTCTGGGAAGCCGAGCCTGAGCATCAGGATTATCTCGAACGCATTCCGAATGGCTATACATGCCATTTCGTTCGTCCGGGCTGGAAACTGCCGAAGCGGCAGAACGTCGCCTGAGTCCACGCTCTACGCGTTAAATTGACCGGATTTTGCCAGCGGTGGCCTCCTCGGCCGCCGCTTTTCTTTTGAAACTGCTCGGTTTGATTGCGGACTTTCGACATTCCCAGTCCGTCATCTGCAGGACCGCCGGACTCGTGCATTTGTCCGCCGACAATACTGATATCGTGTGGTATCGTCGTGTAGAATAGATGGGATTATCGATACGCTTAAGGCAGGAGCCGCGTATGACTCGCGACACGCCAATCGATAAGCAAGGGCAGTCTATACATATCTCGGCGAGCGACAGCCGCTCCCCAGAAAAACACGGTGAGCGTCGGGTGGTCACCGCGCTTTGCTATGACCTGGTCGGCTCCACGAACCTTTTCAATCTGATGGATATCGAGGACTATCAGGATCTGATGGCCGCCTTCCTTCAGGCGGCGCGTCAATCCGTTATCGCGCATTCCGGCGTCATCCGGCTCGAAGCCGGGGATGGTGGAGTGGCTCTCTTTCCAATCGAGCTCGGACCGCGGGATGCAGCGTCGGCAGCGATCCGAGCCGGTCTTGGAATCGTAGAAGCATGTCAGCGCCTCGGCCGGGATCTCGCTCGCGAAGATCTGCAGGTGCGTGTGGGCGTCGCGACCTCGGTTGCCCTGATCCGAGACGCGCAGGTGCAGAACTGGATACATGAGCCCGTCACAGGTGCCGCACTCGCTCTTGCGACACGGCTGGAGGCCGCTGCCCAGCCAAACACCGTGCTGGTTTCGGACGAGACCCGAAATCTCGCTGGTCGCTCGCACGCCTTCATATCGGAAGGCACACGCCTGTTAAAAGGCTTCTCGGAGCCGGAAAATGTCTGGAGAGCGATCGGCCATAAACGGGAAGTCGACCGCTTCCACGCATTCGGGAGGCTGGACGGTACCTTCGTCGGTCGTGTCAATGAGCTGGAACGGGTCAGGAGGGCCTGCGACGCTGCCGCAGGCGGCAAGGGCGGTGTGCTCGTCATCAGTGGCGAGGCTGGCATTGGCAAATCGCGGATGCTTCGGCAGGTTCGGCGAATGATCCATGCGCAGCAAGCAAAATCGCTGCTCTTTCAATGTCTGCCAGGAGGATCTCGCTCGACGCTTCACCCATTGCTGAACAGTTTTCCGCAGCGCCGTCCGGATGACGCCGGCGGGCGGCTGACAATAGATGCGGTCGCCGCCCAGTTCGCGCGTCAGGGCATCCATGACGCTGAAGTCATCGGCATTTTTTGCCATCTGCTTGGTGCGGAGGGACGCAATGAAGCTCTTTCCGACAGTTCCCTCAGGACGATACAGCAACGTGCACGGCAAGCGCTGTCAAAGGCTTTGAGCACCATTTGCGCGCAAGCGCCGCTGGTCATTGCGGTTGAAGACATTCACTGGATCGATCCGACCTCGGAGCATCTTCTTCGCGAGGCGGCACGGCTTGTGCCGACGCTTCCCGCCCTTCTGATTGTTACATGCCGACCGGGCTCTTATGCCGGCATGTTCGATGAGGTTGAGGCGGAGCATATTTCGCTCGGCCCGCTCAATCACGATGAAACGCTGCAGGCGATTGCCGCGCGCTGGCCGAAGGACCGCCAGGACGTGCTGCCGCAACTGCTCGAAGTAACTGAGCGCATATCCGGCGGCGTGCCGCTTTTCATCGAAGAGATATGCCAGTGGGCGTCCGAAGCCGCCTCTGAGGATGCGATGCGCGCAGCTCCGAATACGTCGCGCAACCATGTTTCCGTTTTCGAGGGGATATTGGACTCGCGGCTCGAAAAACTGGGTTCGGCCAAAGATGTGGTGCGGGCTGCAGCTGTCGCCGGTGATCGCTTTACCGTTTCGCTGCTTCGCGAATTATTGCCGGATGCGAGCAGGAGATCCCTTCTGCATGCCGCCGAGACTCTCTGCGAGACCGGATTTTTGACCCGCATGCGTGCCCATGGCGGCGTCGCATACGGCTTTCGTCATGCTCTTATACAGGAAACGATCTATAACGGCCTTCTCAAGACGCAACGACAGCTTTTTCATCGCCGTCTGTTCACGGCAGCAAACAGCAACCGCTCGATCGCCAACTGGCTGGATGCGGGTGCGCTTGCCCAGCATGCTGAGTCTGCAGGCCTTCGCGAACATGCGATCTCGCTGTTCGTAACGGCAGGAAAGGAGCATGCCAGCCGTTCCGCCATGGTGGAGGCGCGCCACCATTTCGAACGCGCCCTGGCGCTGTGCGAGGCCATGCCCGAAGGTGTTGGCGATGGATTGTACCTCTCTGTTTTGACCGAGCTTGGACCACTCCTGACAGCAACCGTCGGGCCTAACTCGGCGCCGGCGAGAACCCTTTACGAGAAAGGCGTCGAGATCGCCCGCCGCCAGCCGAAAGAAGATCAGCCCAAATGGTTTCCGGTCTATTGGGGCTGGTGGCTGACGGGGCAAAACTTCATGGAGATGCACAGCCGCGCCCGCGAAGTTCAGGTAATGCTGTCAGGAGTTGACGATCGCGAGGTCGAGCTGCAGGTCAATCATTCGATCTGGGCGATAGAGTTCAATGTCGGACGGCAGCAGGAGGCACAAAATGCGGTACGGGTCGGGCTTGCGCTTTACGATGAAGAGGCGGCGAAAGCGAGCCGCAATGCCTTCGGCGGCCATGACGCGAAGGTATGTGGTCTCGGACAGCTGGCCTTGTCCCTTTGGCTGACGGGCCAAACAGAGGCCTCCAGCAAGGCTCTTGCCGACATGGTCGCCTTTGTGGACAGCATCGCGCATATGCCGAGCAAGGCGCACTCGCTGGATACGGAGGCGGTGTCGGCTTTCTATCGCAACGACCATGTTCGCCTGATCGAGATTTCCGGCAGGATGAGCGATTTTGCGAAAAAGCACGAACTGCAATCCCTGTCGGCATTGGCCCTGCTCTTTCAGGGATGGGCAACTGCGCATGTTGAAAACCTGTCTCGCGGCCACGAGATGTTCCGTCAAGGCCTGGCGCTTCTGAGGGAGCTCGGGACAGTCGCGGATCTGCCAATCTATCTCTACATGCATGCGACCATGCTCGGCCGTGCGCATAAGTACCAGGCGGCGATAGAGGTCGTCACCGACGCTATCCGTGAAGCGAGGGCGACAGGCCATGCTTATTGGCTTGCCGAGCTTCACCGCCGCCGCGCGCTGCTACTATCGAGCGGAAAGGCGGAGAAGCCGGCCGTTCTTGCGGATCTGAGGACAGCGATTACCATAGCCGAGGAACAGGGTGCGGTCGCCTTACTGCATCGGGCGCAGAGGTCAGTGAAGGAGCTCGGCCTTGCAGGCGAGTTCTGAAGTCTCCTGCACAGACACGACTGAAATGCTCGCGGCATTTTATGCCGGGATCAGAGACGGGAGCATGTCCGTGCCCTCTCAATCGGACATCGAGGATACCGAGGCTTATTTCCGTTCTCTGCTGCCGCTCTGCCGTAGGGCGAGCATCACACGTATCGGCGATCTGACCGGTCTCGACCGGATCGGGTTTCCGGTCATCCAGGCCATACGACCGGCGGCGTTATCGGAAGTCACCTCGCTCGGCCGCGGGATGTCCAGAATATCTGCCGCAATCGGAGCGATCATGGAATCGCTCGAGCGTTTCTATGCCGAGGCGATCCAACCCTCCCGTGTTTTCCTGTCCACCGCAGAAGAGTTGATAATCGGAGCCAACTGCTTCGATGGTTTCTGCCTCCCCGCAACTCGCCTGAACTGGCGTGACCGCGAGACCGCCTGGATCATGGGTGTCGATATGGCAACAGGCGCTACGGCGCCCGTTCCATTCGAGCTTGTGCACACGATCTACACCGATCCGCCGCCGGCCAGTGACGGCGTGTTCCTGCGCACCACGACGGGCCTTGCCTGCCACCGGTCAGACTTCGGCGCGTTACTGCATGGGCTCCTGGAGTGCATAGAACGCGATGCGATCGCCCGGGCATTCGAAACTCATGGATTCATGGACCGGATGAGGCTGCCGGTGTCAGGATTGGGTGCCGCAGTCCAGGATATTCTGTCACGCCTCACCGGGTTCGGAATATTGGTTGCCTTCTGGTTTGCGCCTTCGCCGGCAGGGATTCCGGTCGTCTGGTGCCAGACGATCGAGTCCGGCGAAGGCGAACCTATGTTGGCCCTTCCGACGGAGGGCTATTGTGCTGGTCTCGATCTGCAGAAGGCGGCGTTCGGCGCGCTGCTGGAAGCACTGGCGGCCCGGGCCGGCGCGATATCCGGCGCACGAGACGATCAAACGCGCAGACATTATGCAAGGCGAAGCGAGACCATGCTGGCCGACGCCCGCAATCTGATCCTTGGCGAAGCTACGACATCGGGCGATTTTGCAGGCGCATTGCCCACCATCACCGATCTCGCCGATCTCGTGGAAAAGATCGTTGACGCCGGACTGGGACCGGTTCTCGCCGTTCCGATCGCTTCGGAGGACGATCCGAATGTGCATTGCGTGCGAACGGTCCTTGCAGGCATGCGTGCTTTTGCGGTCGAGCGGTGAGGGCGAGGGATGGATCAGAGCGAAACCGGTCCAATCCTGGTTTTCCTTGGCCCCACTCTCCGCTTGCCGGATGCCCGGAGCATTCTCGACGCCATCTACCTGCAGCCTGTTTCTCAGGGGGATATCATTCTCGCCGCTCACGCATTTCGCCCGAGAGCGATGGTTTTGATAGACGGTCTTTTCGAGGACAGACCGGCCGTCCGTCACAAGGAAATTCTCTGGGCGCTGTCGCAGGGTATCGTAATGATCGGTTCAGCGAGCATGGGTGCGCTTCGCGCCGCCGAGCTGGATCTATTCGGAATGATCGGCGTGGGTCTCATCTATCGCTGGTACAGGCGGTGGCCGCTCACGGCGGAAGATGCCGTCGCTGTCCAATGTGGTCCTCCGGAGCTCGGCTTCACGGCTTTGACCGAGGCGCTGGTCGATCTGCAGCGCAGTTTTAAGGTACTGTTTCGTCGCGGCCTGATTTCGAAAGCCGAGATGGATGCGGGTATTGCCGCAGCCAGGAGGCTTAATTTTCGTGAACGGTCCATTCGGAATGTCCTCGCTGCTGCACAATGGCCAGCAGACAAAGCGGCTCTGTTGCGCAGCCATCTGATCGCACAGAAGAAGGCTGATGCCAGCTTGGCGCTACGGCTGGCGCCCACCCTGACGAAACTAAAACCGGCAAAATTACCTTATACGTCAACCAATACTTTCCTGCGCGATCTGGAAGCAGGATCTATTGACATCAATTTAATTAGAAACTACTAATAATAGTAATTGCCATATAACTCATCTCATAGAGTAGTTGAGCTAATGGAATTGTATCCTGACATATCACTTAAGAAACCTGCGCCGGCGCTCGGAACGCGATGCTGGATATTTCCTCAGCCGCCTTTTATCCTTGGTTATGAGCAGCCGGACCGGATCTTGCTATCGATATCGCCCAACGAGATCGGTGATGGCCCTAGTGACATATTGATGTATGTCGCCGATCCGCTGTTCGACAAAGAACCCTATGGCTTCAACGATTTGCCGCCTTTTCGCGGCCCTCTGCGGCGGCCTGTCCAGCCAGGCCCGGACCGGCATTTTGACAGCCTGGACCCAAGATCACGTGATTATCTGGGTGTCCATGCCTATGCATGCGTTCATTTTGTTCTGGATGTCTGGCGCAATTATCTCGCGCGACCGCTGCGTTGGTTCTTTTCGGAATTCTATCCGAGGCTGGAAATCGTTCCCTTCGTCCGCTGGAACAACGCGCATGCGGGCTTCGGCTTTCTCGAACTCGGCTGTTCGGAAGCCGGCGGTGAACAATCGCCCTATGCATTGAATTTCGATACGATTGCCCATGAGATCGGCCACCTCGTCACGCTCTCGCAGACGGGGTTTCCACGCAACCCCTCCCGGGATGCGGATTTCTTTCCATTCTCCGAAGCGATCTCGGACAGCATATCCTTGATTTCGTTTTTGCATTTCGATTCCGCCATCGATCGGCTGCTGCGGCGGACGAAAGGAAATCTCCTGCTGTACAACGAGCTCAATCGCTTTGCCGAGACAAGCCCGGAGACCCAAATCCGCCTTGCAACCAACTTCCGACGAATGTCGGAAGTCACAAGCGAGGCTCATGATCGTTCGCTGCCCTTTCTCGGTGCGATCTTTGATACGATCGTCGAACTTTATCATCGGGAACTGGTGGCGAGTGGTTGCGCCGATCATCGTCTTCTCTCCGTCAGTCTTCGCGATCTGACGCAGGACGAGTTTGCCTGGTTTCGGCAAACGACAGCCGAAGCCTTTCGGGACAGACCGCTCTTCTTCAAGCTAGCTCTGATCAAGGCGAGGGACTCAGTCGGAGCGGCAATCGGTGCTGCGCTTCACAGACTTGATCCGGACACGATGCGTCTTGGGGACGCCGCGTTAGCAATCATCTCGGCTGCCGATTTACAGACTGCCGCACAATTAGAGGAAAACTTTGCATGGCGTGAAATCATCCGCTCGAGATGAGCCGGAAGAGGAGGGGGAAATGAGCTGCTGCTCTGACAAACCGTTTATTGGGACAGGCAATCTGCCGTTCAATCCGAGTGAGGTTCGTCTCTATGGACGAAAGGAACATTGTCCACCTGGCGATGCTCCGGATGGCACTGGCGAAACCGATGTGGATGGAATCAGGCTTAAAGTGGGTGACTGCTACATTCTGATCGATGCCGGGAAGGTCGACATAGTGAGCATCGGTGTGATCTACGGCTATGCCTATGAGGGGCACTGCTACAAACTCCCGAAGCCGCGGATCATGTATCTGCCGGTCGAGGCCGAGGAAATACAAGGGGATGATTGCGGTTACTCGAGCGCGCTTGGCTATTCCGTCTGGTCGCTGGACAAGCTCGAACGGGTGATCGCGCTCGACGTCCGCTCCGACGACATCAAGACACTGATCCTTGATGAGAACCTGCCCGGAAACCGTTCACCGCTCGCCTATGCACAAACGCAATCGCTGGCGCCGCAACGGCTCCGCGACTGAGGCGTCACAGGAATCCTACGATAGATCGACCATCTCAGAATGGAGACGACGGAGTATCGACAGCTTCGGCTTCAATCGAAAGTGCCTCGCCGATGGAATAGAAGTGGCCACCGGCGACATGGTGCAGGCTACGCCATTCCGGTCCGACGGTTTCAAAGTGCCAGTGTCCGTTTCTGAATACCTGGCCGTCGGCCCATGCCGTCGTGGCGTCAGCGATGAAAAGATCGTAGACCTCCTGGTTATCGGGCTCGACAATCAGTTCGCAGGCCAGCCAAGCTGAGCAGCCTTTGACGAACGGCAGATCATGTTCAGGCATGTCAAAAATCGACACTCCCGATTTCTGCGGCTTGTCCGGCTCCTCATAGAGGCTACGGTTACCGACTCCCGCGTCAGCGCGAGCTGAGCAACGGTCGGCACCTGTATCACGAAACGCGCGCTCGCCTCGATCAGCAAGCGCGTCTGGGCAATCTTGTCGACGACAACGGTGATCACGACACCGGACATTTGCCCGATCATGAAAGCCATAGACAGAGACGTCATCCGCGTCGAGCACAGCGGCAGGGAAAGAACGGCCCGACATCCGTCGGCGCGTTGCTATCTTTATATCGCGGGGTCTTCCGGCCTGCCTCACTTACTAGCCGCGAGTGTGGCATCCCACTTGAAGTGGTCGCCGTCCGACTGGATATGGCCGACACCGGGGAACGGGAAATGAGGGGCAAAGATGAGCTCTTGTGATTGGGCAAGCTTTTTCAGCGTCCCCATCCGGTTCGTTTCACCCGTGGCCGCATCGTTATCAAAGCCGATCGGCCATTCCGGCTTGGCCAACGACACAATGGAGCTGTGAGCCGTGTCGCCAATATCAATCATCTTCTCGTTCCCGGAGACAATCTGATAGCCGACGTGACCGGGAGTATGTCCCGGCAGGTCCGCCGAAGTGATGCCGGGGACGACTTCGGCACCCGGCTCGAATGTCTTAACGTGGCTGCCGATCGTCTTGACGAGATCGGCAAGCTTGTCGTTCTTTTTGGCAAACTCCCACTCGGCCGATGACATCCGTATGGTTGCGTTCGGGAAGGCGAGCTTACCGTTGCTGACCAGACCGCCGACGTGGTCGGGATGCGAATGGGTGATCAGCACATCGGTGACGTCCTCAGCTTTGTAACCGGCCTGCGAGAGGCTCTGCTGTAGCGCGCCGCCAGTGCCCGTATCGATCAGAACCAGATGCTCCGGCATCTTGATGAGCAGGGCGTCGACGCTCAGCGTCACACTGTCCGTCGGCGCGCCGGCGTCTTTCAGGACCTTGGCGGTCTCTTCCGGACTGTGACCGACGCCGAAGACCTTGCCATCGTTCGGCAACACGAACTGGGCGTCGTGCAAGGCAACGAGATCGAAGGACCCGAATTTGAAGGCCTTCGAATCCGGTTGCTGCTGCGGCATTTGAGCGAAAGCTGTGCTGGACAGCATGATGGCGCTCGCGGCGATGGCAAGGGATGCTCTGCGGATAGACATGATGGCGATCCTTTCGACGGGCTCTGAGGTAAAAGCGGCGATGCCCATTCATATGGCGCTTGGCCCGCAAGATCACCTCAAACTATCGTCAGCATTGACAGCCTGAGGCCGTATCTAGCGCCGGACGCCTCTTTTGGATGTCGATGAACAAAGATCATAGGTCTGGTGTCATGTGGAAGAACCCGGAAACTAGGCCGCAACACTAGACGTTGCCGATGCGGATTACCGACACGCCAGACCCGACAACTCGGATGACCCAAGCTTCGATCGGCATCGAACTATTCTTCGAGTAACTTCGCTATGGTTCCGGAGTCGAAACCTTCAGGAGGACGTCGTGAGATCCATCGAACCGAAGATCCTGTATTTCGGAACGCCAGTCGCCATCGTCAGTACGTTGAACGAGGACGGCAGCACCAATCTATCGCCAATATCCTCTTTCTGGACGCTCGGTTGGACGATGACGCTCGGCGTCCTGAAAGATGCGAAGATGGCAGAGAATCTCGAGCGGCATGGGGAGTGCGTTGTGAACCTGCCGTCGCCCGTCATGTGGGAGGTCGTCGAAAAGCTTGCACCGCTGACAGGCAAGGATCCTGTGCCAGAAGAGAAAACGAAACAATTTCGCACCGAGAAGGACAAGTTCGCCGCGGCAGGACTCACTCGCGTTGGGAGTGAAGTTGTCCGGCCGGTCCGTGTTCGCGAGTGCCCGATACAGATGGAAGCGAAAGTGATATCGATGCACGAGCTCGGCGGCCAGAAGATTGCGGTCTTGGGCGGCGGTCTCGCAGCGGTCGTCGAAGTCCTGAAGGTGCACGCCGATGAAGAGTTCATCGTCGATGGGACCGATCATCTGGCTCCCGACAAATGGTCACCGCTCGTGTACAATTTCCGCCACTACTATAGTCTCGCCGACAAGGAGCTCGGCAAGACCTTCCGGGCGTGATCGTTCTACTGGCTGGATGGTCGTAAGCCGGCCACCCGCGTGCGGCTGCCCCCACTGCTTCGACGGTCGCCCGGTATTCAATAACGCATGTCTCTCCGAAATCAGTTGCTGACAGGAGTTCAGCCTCCTCGCGGTTTTGACGATCAATGTATCCCTCTCGCCCAGCACTTGCTTGAGCTGCACGAGGCCCGTTCACCGGTTCGAAAGGACAGGCCGAACCACATTCATCAAATGCCGGCTTGACGTCCACCACGCTTTGAGAAATGCTAAGATGTCAGACCAATTATGCGTCGACTGCCTTAGAAAAGAACTTGGGGAACCATGAAGGCAAATGGTAGCGACAGGCCGGTGATCCGGCCGCTTCCGGCGATCGATCGCGCGCGTCAGGTGACGGATGCGCTGGCGCATTATGTCGAGGATGCCCGGCTTCAGGCGGGGGACCGGCTGCCGGCGGAGCGTGAGCTGATGGCGGCTCTCGCCGTCGGGCGGTCTACCATTCGTGAGGCGATCCGGCATTTCCAGGCCCTCGGCGTGATCGAGACGCGTAAGGGCAGCGGAACCTACCTGCTGAAACCGGTTTCCCGCGAGACCGTTCATATGCCTTTGTCGCTCGATACGACGCATTTGCGCGACGTGCTGTTGCAGACACTGGAGGTTCGCCGTGGCATCGAATGCGAGGCCGGCATGGTGGCTGCGCGCCGGCGCACAGCTAAGGACCTCATCGTCATCGAGGAAAAACTCGACGAAATGGAGCGGGTGCACATCGCCAAGGGCGCGTCCGGACCGGAGGATCTGGCCTTTCATCTCGCGGTCTACGACGCCACGCACAATCCGCTGTTCCGCCAACTTCTCGAACAGATGCGTGAGACCTTCGAGCGCTTCTGGGATCATCCTTTCGACCGGCAGGATTTTGCCCGCCGCTCCTTTCCCTTTCATCGTACCCTTTTCAACGCCATTGCCGCCCAGGACACCGAGGCAGCGCGGCGCGAGACAATGAAGATCCTCGACGTGGTCGAGGAAGATATCAAGGAAATGTCCCGATGACTGACGGCCTCGAACCGTTCGACCTTGCTTCGCTGATCACCGCTCACGACGAAGGCAACTTCGCCGAAGCGGTCGTTCCGCCGATCTTCCAGACATCGCTTTTCACATTCTCCGATTATGATGACATGATCGCCTCTTATCGCGGCGAAAAAGTACGGCCGATCTATACGCGTGGGCTCAACCCGACCGTGCGCATGTTCGAGGAGATGCTGGCAAAGCTCGAAGGGGCCGAGGATGCGCTGGGTTTTGCGAGCGGCATGGCGGCGATCTCGTCCGCCGTCTTGAGCTTCGTGGAGCCGGGCGACCGCATCGTCGCTGTCAAGCATGTCTATCCGGATGCCTTCCGGCTGTTCGGCACGATCCTCAAGCGCATGAAGGTCGAGGTGACTTATGTCGACGGTCGTGATGAAGAGGCGGTCGCCAAGGCGCTGCCGGGTGCGAAAATCTTCTACATGGAAAGCCCGACGAGCTGGGTGATGGAAGCTCACGATGTCGGCGCGCTGGCAGCCCTTGCCAGGAGACACGGCGTCGTCACCATGATCGACAACAGCTGGGCGAGTCCGTTCTTTCAGCGTCCGGTGACGCTGGGCATCGATCTTGTCATCCATTCCGCCTCCAAATATCTCGGCGGCCATAGCGACGTCGTTGCCGGTGTTGTTGCCGGTTCCAAGGAGATGATTGCCCGCATCAAGGCCGAATCCTATCCCTATCTCGGCGGCAAGCTCTCTCCCTTCGATGCCTGGTTGCTGATCCGTGGCCTGCGTACCCTGCCAATCCGCATGAGGGCGCATGAGGCCGCCGCCATGACGATCGCGCAGCGCCTGCAGGCGCTGGATACGGTCGAGCAGGTCTGCCATCCGGGTCTTGCCAACCGCCTGCCTGCCGGCCTCAACGGCACGTCGGGGCTGTTTTCCTTCATATTCCGCGAAGGTGTAGATGTCAGAGCCTTCGCCGATCACCTCAAGCTTTTCAAACTGGGTGTAAGCTGGGGTGGACATGAAAGCCTGATCGTACCGGGTGAGGTGGTGCTGCAGCAAAAGGCACAACCGAATTCCGCACAAGCCTTCGGCATCAGCCCGCGATCTGTGCGCCTCCATATCGGCCTCGAAGGAACCGAGGCCCTGTGGAGGGATATCGAGGAGGCGATTTCAGCCGCCTCATAACTGAAACCTCACAAACAACACCGGAGGGGAACCGAAAATGAAAAAGCTTATTCTCTCAACGCTCTTCGCCACGATGATGGCGGGCACGGCTTTCGCGGACACGACGCTGAAGCTCGTGGAAGTCATCACCAGTCCCGAGCGCACCGAAACTCTGAAGTCGATCGTCGCCAAGTTCGAAGCCGCCAACCCTGGCACCAAGGTCGACATCATCTCGTTGCCCTGGAACGAAGCCTTCCAGAAGTTTGCGACCATGGTCTCGGCCGGCGACGTGCCTGACGTCATGGAAATGCCCGATACCTGGCTGTCGCTCTATGCCAATAACGGCATGCTCGAAAGCCTCGAGCCTTATCTTGCAAAGTGGGAGCACACCAAGGAACTGACGCCGCGTGCGCTTGATCTCGGCCGCGACGTCAACAACACGGCCTATATGCTGCCCTACGGCTTCTATTTGCGCGCGATGTTCTACAATAAGAAGCTGCTTGCAGAAGCAGGTGTAAAGGAACCGCCGAAAACGATGGAGGAGTTCACCAAGGCCTCCGAAGCGGTTTCCAAGCTGCCGGGCAAATACGGCTACTGCATGCGCGGCGGTCCGGGCGGTCTCAATGGCTGGATGATCTTCGCCGCCTCCATGGCCGGCGACAACAAGTACTTCAAGGATGACGGCACCTCGACCATGAACAGCGAAGGCTGGGCAAAGGGCATCGAGTGGATGGTCGATCTCTACAAGAAGGGCTATGCGCCGAAGGATAGCGTCAACTGGGGCTTCAACGAGGTCGTCGCCGGGTTCTATTCGGGTACTTGCGCCTTCCTCGACCAGGATCCCGATGCACTGATCGCCATTGCCGAGCGCATGAAGAAGGACGATTTCGGCGTTGCTCCGCTGCCGAAGGGGCCGGCCGGCAAGTCTTATCCGACCATCGGTTATGGCGGCTGGTCAATGTTCACGACGAGCCAGAACAAGGATCTCTCCTGGAAGCTGATCGCTACGCTCGAAGGTCCTGAAGGCAATATCGAGTGGAACAAGAAGATCGGCGCTCTGCCGGCCTATACGGCAGCCGAGAAGGATCCTTTCTACGCTGGTGACCAGTTCAAGGGCTGGTTCGAGGAACTGGCCGACAAGGACACCGTGCCGACGGTCATGCCGACCTACCTCGAGGAATTCGCCTTCTTCAAGGATTCCATGGCAATCAAGACCTCGCAGCAGGCACTGCTCGGTGACATCTCCGCCAAGGACCTTGCCGACCAGTGGGCTGACTACCTTACCAAGGCCCAGCAGAAGTTCCTCGCCAAGAAGTAAGGCACAAATCGTAAACGGCGGCGGAGATCTTCCGCCGCCGCTCATGCAGCGACAGACGGCGCGGAAGCGCCGCAAGGGGAAGTACCGGTAATGACCATCACTGCCGACACGCTTGAGATGCCCCACGACCGCCGGCCATGGCTGCGCCGGCTGGCCGATGCATCGGAGCCCTATCTCTACAGCGCGCCGTCGTTGATTCTGATCATCGCGGTCATGCTGGTGCCGTTGGTGGTCGGCGTTTCCTATGCCTTCCGTGATATCCAGCTCCTTAATCCCTTCTCAGGCGGTTTCGTTGGGATGGAGCATTTCCGCGAGCTTTCGCGCGATAAAGCCTTCTATGGCGCGCTGCAGAACACGCTCTGGTGGACCGGTGCTTCGGTCATCCTGCAATTCTTCTTCGGCCTCGTCCTCGCTCTTCTGCTCGACAAGCCTTTCTGGGGGAGGGGTGTCGTCCAGGCGCTGGTCTTCCTGCCCTGGGCCGTGCCGTCCTTTCTCGCTGGCCTCAATTGGGCCTGGCTCTTCAATCCGGTCATCGGACCGATGCCGCATTGGCTCTTTGCGCTCGGGCTGATGGGCGAGCCGGGCAATATCCTCTCCGATCCGCAATATGCGATGTGGGGACCGATCATTGCCAATGTCTGGTGGGGCATCCCTTTCTTCGCGATAACGCTGCTGGCCGCCCTGCAGGCGATCCCGCGCGATCTCTATGAGGCGGCCTCGATCGATGGTGCCGGGTGGTTCCAGCGTTTCTGGTCGATCACCCTTCCGTTCCTGGCGCCGACGATCGCCATCACCGTCATGCTGCGCACCGTCTGGATCTCGAATTTCGCCGATCTCATCGTCGTCATGACCGGCGGCGGGCCGGCCGACAGAACCCAGATCGTTGCCAGCTACATTTTCACCCAGGCCTTCAAGCGGCTCGATTTCGGCTATGCCTCGGCGATTGCGCTGGTGCTGCTGGTACTGCTTCTCGCCTATTCCATGCTGATCATCCTGCTGCGGCAGAGCCTGCTTGCCAGGGATTGAGCCGATGAGACGATCCATTCTCTCCACTGTCGCGCACCGCTTGGCGATCCTCGTCTATGTTATCTTCGCGCTCTTTCCGCTCTTCTGGCTCCTGAAGGTTTCGGTCACGCCGAACGACCTGCTCTACACAGAGGGCGTGCGCATGTGGCCGTCGCGGACCACATGGGAACACTATAGCTTCGTGCTGCAGCACAGCGCCTTTCCGACCTTCTTCAAGAACAGCGTCATCGTCTCGGCCTCTACCGCGGTAGCGGTGACGATCTGTGCGTCGCTGTCGGGTTATGCGCTGTCGCGCTTCAATTTTCGGGCAAAATACTGGATCGTGGCGCTGATGCTGCTGACCCAGATGTTCCCGCTCGTCATGCTGGTCGCGCCGATCTTCAAGATCCTGTCGCCGCTGCACCTGACGAATAGCCTGACCGGCGTCGTGATCGTCTACACTGCCTTCAACGTGCCCTTCGCGACCTTCCTCATGCAATCCTTCTTCGATGGCATTCCGAAGGATCTCGAGGAAGCGGCAATGATCGACGGCGCCACCCAGTTTACGGCCTTCCGGCAGATCATCCTGCCGCTGACGCTGCCGGGCATTGCGGCAACCCTTGGCTTCGTCTTTACGGCGGCCTGGAGCGAACTGCTCTTTGCGCTGATGCTGATTAACGGCAACGACGCGGCGACCTTCCCGGTCGGCCTTCTTACTTTCGTCTCCAAATTCTCCGTGGATTTCGGACAGATGATGGCGGCAGGCGTCATGGCGCTCATTCCGGCCGGCCTCTTCTTCCTGCTTATCCAGCGTTATCTCGTTCAGGGCCTGACGGCCGGCGCGGTCAAGGGTTAGTCACATGGCATCGATCGATATCAAGAATATCCAAAAATCCTACGGTCATTTCCCGGTGCTGCACGGGGTCGACTTGGAAATCAAGGATGGCGAATTCGTTGTGCTCGTCGGCCCGTCGGGTTGCGGCAAATCCACCCTATTGCGCATGATCGCGGGCCTTGAGAACGTGACCGGCGGCGAGATTTGTATCGCCGGGAACCGCGTCAACGAGCTGCATCCGAAGGATCGCGACATTGCCATGGTGTTTCAGTCCTACGCGCTTTATCCGCACATGAATGTTGCCGGCAATATGAGTTACAGCCTGAAGCTCCGGAAGACGGCGAAGGAAAAGATCGCCAGTGCTGTCGCAGGCGCTGCCTCCAAGCTCGGCCTCGATCCGCTGCTCGAACGCCGGCCGAAGGCGCTCTCTGGCGGCCAGCGGCAGCGCGTCGCCATGGGCCGCGCCATCGTGCGTCAGCCGAAAGCCTTCCTGTTTGACGAGCCGCTGTCGAACCTCGATGCGCGCCTGCGCGAGCAGATGCGTGCTGAAATCAAGAAACTGCATGGTGATCTCAAGGCAACCTCGATCTATGTAACCCACGACCAAATCGAGGCGATGACGCTGGCGGACCGGATCGTCGCCATGCATGGCGGTGTCGTGCAGCAGGTCGGAAGCCCCCTGGAGCTCTACGACCGTCCCGCCAATCTCTTCGTTGCAGGTTTTATCGGTTCACCGGGCATGAATTTCCTCGAAGCGAGCTATGAGGCAGGCGGCGTGAAGCTGAAAGACGGCACGGTCGTGCCGCTCGATAAGTCACTGCCGTTGTCGAACGCCGAAAGAGTCACGCTCGGCATCCGGCCGGAACATGTCGTCATGAGCGGCGACGGCGCAGGAGTTGCTGCCGATGTCGAACTCGTCGAGCCGACGGGCTTCGGCATCATCCTGCACCTTTCGCTGCATGGCCTGCCGTTCAAGATTTTTACGCTTGATCGTGAAGCGCTGAGCGCGGGACCGAAGGTCAACGTCGCCTTTCCGGCCAAGCACCTGCATGTGTTCAACGGCGAGGGTAATCGCGTCGATTGAATATGTACTCACAATGCGCTTCGAGCGGAAAAGGCTTTCGTTGCAGAGCCCGCGGAGGCTATATCATCAGACGATGATCCCCCTGGAATGGATATTATGACAGGCACCGTTCTCGACCGCTTTCTCCGCTATGTCGTCATCGACACCCAATCCGACCCTTCCTCTTCGACACAGCCGACCACCGAGAAGCAGAAAGATCTCGGCCGGGTTCTGGTTGAGGAGCTCCTGGCGATCGGTCTTTCGGATGCACATCTCGACGAGCATGGTTACGTCTATGCGACCATTCCGGCCAATACTGACAAGAACGTGCCGGTCATCTGTTTCTGCTCGCATATGGATACAGCGCCTGACTTCACCGGCACGAACGTCAAGCCGCAGATAGTGAAGAACTATGCCGGCGGAGATATACCGCTTCCCGGCGACCCGAGCCGCGTAATTCGCGTCTCTGAACATCCCCAGTTAAACCATCAGATCGGCAACGACATCATCACCACTGATGGAACGACCTTGCTTGGTGCTGACGACAAGGCCGGGCTGGCGGAAATCATGGCCGCGGCAAAGATCCTCGTCGACAATCCCGAGATCAAGCACGGCACGATCAAGATACTTTTTACGCCTGATGAAGAGGTCGGCCGCGGCGTCAACAAGGTCGATCTGGAGAAGCTTGGCGCGGATTTCGCTTATACGATGGATGGCGAAACCGCCGGCCATATCGAGGACGAGACATTTTCGGCCGATGGCGTCGATATCGTCATTACCGGCGTGGCGATTCATCCCGGTTTCGCCAAGGACCGGATGGAAAACGCCATCAAGATCGCCGGCACGATCATTGACCGGCTGCCGAAGGAGATCGCGCCTGAGACGACGGAGGGGAAGCAGGGCTTCATTCATCCAACCGGTGTGGCCGGCTCGATGGAAAAGGCAGCGATCAGCCTCATCATTCGCGATTTCACCGACGAAGGTCTGACGGAAAAGGAAACCATGCTTGAAGCGATCGTCAAGGATGTGATGAAGGCCTATCCGGGCTCGACCTATCGCTTTGACGTGAAGGAGCAGTATCGCAACATGAAAGTGGTGCTCGACCGTCGTCCTGAAATCGTCGAAAACGCCGTTGAGGCGGTACGCCGGGCGGGGATGACGCCGGTGCGGGGCAGCATTCGCGGTGGTACGGATGGCTCGCGCCTTTCCTTCATGGGCCTGCCATGCCCGAATATTTTCGCCGGCGGCCACGCGTTCCATTCGCCGCTGGAATGGATCAGCCGCCAGGACATGGAAAAGGCCGTCAGCACGATTGTGGAGCTCGCCAAGGTCTGGGAGGAGCGAGCCTAGAGCATGTTGCACAAAGTGCGCGGCTATTTTGTGCCAACGACAGGCGTAAAACAAAGACCTAAGGCGCGGCGGGAGGATCTGAAAGATCGCGACGCGCTTCAGCGCTCTTCCTTTGCGGATCAGCCGCCGATCGCTGGAATGCTTGGCCGCAACATCACGCTGTCATAGGCGGGGCGTGGCGTCGGGATGGCGATTGGCGTGCCGGGGGCAGGCTCGATCGCGGTTACCGCCGCAGGCATCGGCAACGGATTGATGCTTGCCGTCGGCGCGGGATCCGGAGAAGGGATCGGGACCGGAACTTCTGACGGGATCAGCACCGCAAACTGCGGCGGCAGCATGCTCTCACCCGGCACGTAATTCATCGCGACTTCGTAAGAAGGCAGCGGCGGCGGCGTCTCGAGCGTGCCGTCTTCATCGCGCTTCTCGTAGAAGGCGTTGCCGCCTGCGACCGTCACATAATGCATATTATTGTAGGGGAATTTCAATCCCGCAGTGTGGAAGAACATCGCATCCCCAACAGCCGGATGACGTTCGCCGCTCAGGATCGCGTCGGCCGCAGTTGCAAGTTCGGGCTCTGCCTGCGGCTTGACCTCGCGCGTCATCACGCCGGGTGCAAACTGCTTCTTTTGCGCCACCACGCCGCAGATGGAGTCGGCATAAGCGCCGGAGGTCAGTCTGTTCATGACGACACTGCCTACCGCCATATAGCCGGCCTCATCCGAATGCTGCGATTCGAAATACATCGCTCGCTTGAGGCAGTCGCGATCCTTGGTGGTATAATTGAAGGTGACTTTTGCCGACTGAGCCTGTTTCGGTTTGGCTTTGACCGGCGCTGCCGCCGGTTTCGGTGTGGTTGTGCAGCTTGCAGCTGCTAATCCTACGAACAAAATCCCAACCAGGGATTTTCCAAAGGAAATCTCCGCCCTCAACGCTAGGTGCCTCCTATTGGATTTAGTCCAGCCCTTTTCGATACAGCGAAAACGTTTTACCCGGCATGTGACAAAAATACAAACAACCGGAGATAACAAAAATAACAAAGGGTTCCCGCCCAAATACGATTCTGGCGGGAACCAGATTGCAGTGATATCAATTGCGGAAAAGCTTCCAGCGGATCGGCTTGAAGGCAACCCGTGAGCGATCCAACCTGTCGGCTTCGCTCGGCGGCAGTTCGATTTCGATATGCGGCCGGTCCTTGCCGATATCGAGTTCGATATGGCGGGTGCCTGCGACGCGCCGGCTTGCGACCGGTTGGCCGGCAATGCAGTTTTCGGCGGATTCGCAAAGCCGGACATCGTGCGGGCGGAAATAGAGCTGCGCAGCGCCATCAGCTTCGCCCTCCGCGTTAAGACCGAGCGAACGGCCTTCGAAGCGGATATCGCCGTCGGCGACTTCTACCTGCAGGCAGTTGGATTGGCCTACGAAGCCGAAGACGAAAGGTGAGTTGGGGCTGTCGTAGACCTGGTCGGGCGTGCCGACTTGCTCTATCGCACCCTGGCTCATGACCACGACACGATCGGCAAGTTCCATCGCCTCGTCCTGATCGTGGGTGACGAAAACGGTCGTATGGCCGGTGCGGTCATGGATTTCGCGCAGCCACTTGCGCAGGTCCTTGCGCACTTGTGCGTCGAGCGCGCCGAAAGGCTCGTCTAGCAGCAGAACGTTCGGTTCGACCGCCATCGCTCGGGCAAGGGCCACGCGCTGACGCTGGCCGCCGGAAAGCTGCGCCGGATAACGTTTTTCAAGACCAGAGAGTTGCACCAGATCGAGCAGCTCCAAAGCGCGCTTGCGGATGTCGGCCTTCGACGGACGACGGGCGGCATTGCGCACCTTCAGACCGAAAGAGACGTTGTCGAGCACCGTCATATGGCGGAAAAGTGCATAGTGCTGGAACACAAAGCCGATATTGCGCTGCTGGACAGTCTTTCGCGACGCATCTTCCACGCCGAAGAAGATTTGGCCCTCGGTCGGGCTTTCAAGGCCGGCAATGAGACGCAGCAGTGTAGTCTTGCCGGAGCCCGAGGGGCCGAGTAATGCGATCAGTTCGCCGGAGCGGATGTCGAGCGAGACATCGTGCAGCGCCGGAAAGCGGTCGAATTCCTTGCGTAGGTTTTGGACGCGTACTTCCATTCTATTTCCTTCAGTGCCGCCGGCTGGCGGCGATTTCGGCGCTATAGCGCATTTCCAGCAGCGTCTTCAAAACAAGCGTGACGAGGGCAAGCAGAGCCAGAAGCGAAGCAACCGCGAAGGCCCCGGTGAAATTATATTCGTTGTAGAGGATTTCCACCTGCAACGGCATCGTATTGGTCTGGCCACGAATATGGCCCGATACGACCGACACGGCGCCGAATTCGCCCATGGCACGGGCATTGCAGAGAAGCACTCCGTAGAGCAGGCCCCATTTGATGTTCGGCAGCGTGACGTGCCAGAAGGCTTGCCAGCCGCTCGCACCAAGCGAAAGGGCCGCTTCTTCATCCTGCGTTCCCTGTTCTTGCATGAGCGGGATAAGCTCGCGCGCAACGAAGGGGAAGGTGACGAACATGGTGGCGAGGATCAACCCAGGCGGCGCAAACAAGATCTTGATATCGTTGGCGGAGAGCCACTGACCGAGCCAGGTATTGGCGCCGAAGAGCAGCACGAAGACGAGGCCCGAGATAACAGGCGAAACCGAGAAGGGCAGATCGATCAGTGTGGTCAGGAACGCCTTACCCTTGAATTCGAATTTGGCGATCGCCCAGGCGGCGGCTACGCCGAACGTAAGATTCAAAGGCACGCTGATGCCAGCGACGATCAGCGTCAGGCGGATGGCTGAGAAAGTCTCTGCATCCTGGAGAGCCGTGAGAAATGAACCTGCACCCTTGCGGAAGGCCTCGACGAAGACCGCCGCCAACGGCAGCAGCAGGATCAACAACAGGAAGAGCAGGGAGATGACGACCAGTGTGATACGGGCGACTTTGCCTTCGGTGACCGCCGAATGGAGTTGACGCGGCTCAGCCGACGTGGAGTTTGGAATAGCGTTAGATGCCATAACCGTACCTCCGTCTGCTCGAACTCTGAATAAGATTGATGACGAGCAGCATAATGAAGGAAATGATCAGCATGATCGCCGCAATGCCTGTCGCTGCTGCATAATTATACTCTTCGAGCTTGATGACGATCAGGAGCGGCGCGATCTCCGATTTAAACGGCAGATTGCCGGCAATGAAGATGACGGAGCCGTATTCACCGACGGCGCGGGCGAAGGCGAGCGCGAAACCGGTCAGTACCGCGGGCCTAAGGCCCGGCAGCAGCACGTGCGCAATCGTCTGGAAGCGATTGGCGCCGAGTGTCGCGGCCGCCTCCTCAACTTCCTTGTCGATCTCCTCCATCACCGGCTGGACGGTGCGGACGATGAATGGCAGACCGACAAAGATAAGGGCGACGACAATGCCGGCCGGCGTGAAGGCGATCTTGATGCCGAGCGGCGTCAGGAATTGTCCGACCCAGCCATTTGGCGCGTAGAGTGTCGTCAACGCAATGCCGGCAACCGCCGTCGGCAGGGCGAAGGGCAGGTCCACCATGGCGTCGATAATGCGTTTGCCGGGGAACCGGTAGCGCACCAACACCCAGGCAAGCATGACGCCAAAGACGACATTCAGGCACGCGGCGATGAGGGCGCAGCCGAAGCTGATGCGCAGCGCGCTCAGCGTTCGTTGGTCGAAGGCAATGCCGAGGAATTTTTCCCAACCGAGAGCACTCGACCGCCAGGCAAGGCCGGACAGCGGGATAAGGACGATAAGGGTCAGCCAGATCAAGGTAAGGCCGAGCGCCAATCCGAAACCCGGAATGACGCTCGGCCGCTTGAACCGCCACCGCGTGGGGTTATTTGCGCTCATAAGACCTATTATTGGGCCGGCTTGTAGATCTGGTCAAATACGCCGCCGTCGCCGAAGAATTTCGGCTGTGCATCTTTCCAGCCGCCGAAGTCGTCGATGGTGGCGAGCGTCAGCTTCGGGAACCGGGCAATATCTGCCGGATCGGCCACTTCCGGCTTGATCGGGCGGTAATAATGCTTTGCCGCGATCTTCTGGCCTTCATCCGAATAGAGATAATTCAGATAGGCTTCGGCAACCTTGCGGGTGCCTTTCTTGTCGACGTTGCCGTCGACGATTGCGACCGGCGGATCGGCGCGGATCGAGAAAGCGGGCGTTACGATCTCGAACTGGTCGGGACCTAGTTCTTCGAGGGAGAGATAGGCTTCGTTTTCCCAGGCGAGCAAAACATCACCAAGCCCGCGCTGCACAAAGGTGGTCGTGGCACCACGCGCGCCGCTATCGAGAACCGGAACGTGCTGCAGGAGCTTGGTCACATAGTCCTGAGCCTTGGCTTCATCGCCACCATTCGCTTGTTTGGCCCATGCCCAGGCTGCAAGGAAGTTCCAGCGAGCGCCGCCCGAGGTCTTCGGGTTCGGCGTGATGACCTGAACGTCATCCTTAATCAGATCGCTCCAATCCTTGATGCTCTTGGGATTGCCCTTGCGCACGAGGAAGACGATCGTCGAGGTGTAAGGGGTGGAATTATTAGGGAACTTGCTCTTCCAGTCGGCCGGAATCTTGCCGGTCGCCTTGGCGATCGCGTCGATATCGCCTTCGAGGGCAAGGGTCACGACATCGGCATCAAGGCCGTCGATCACGGAGCGTGCCTGGGCGCCGGAGCCGCCGTGAGAAGCTTGGATCGTTACCGTTTCACCGCTGTCGGCCTTCCACTTCGCAGCGAAAGCGGCATTGAAGTCCTTATATAATTCGCGTGTCGGATCGTAGGAGACGTTGAGAAGCGTCTGATCTGCGAATGCCGGCGCAACGCTTCCGATCGCAAAGCTGCCCGCCATGAGCGCGGCCGCAATCAGCCGGGTGAGCCTGAAAGTCTGCATGGGAACCCTCCGTGGTTATGCCGCAAACTCTATCAACTAAGTCGTATAATGAAACGAAGATTGTTCCGGTTCTCCGGATCAATCTTAGAAAGCCATCCCATTTGAATGGCGGATCGCGGATCGGACATTCTGCCAGTTGGCCGCGGCCAATTGCGGCGCCGTGTCGCGCTACCGTGTTTTTTCTGCCACAGTTCGACCCACAAAGCGACATTGGTGTGTCGATTTTTAGTCTTCTTTTACAGCGCTGACGCCTTGAAATGCCTACATGGACTTCCGGTCGTTGGGATTCGGCGACCGATGGTGGGGGTGTCCTTGAAGCACTGCTTGCCTCTTTCAAACCGTAAAAGGTCTTTCTGATGTCTATTAAAACTATCCTTCTTGGCTCTGTTGCCGCCCTTGCAGCGGTTTCCGGAGCGCATGCAGCCGACGCTATCGTCGCAGCCGAGCCGGAGCCCGTAGAATATGTTCGCGTTTGCGACGCCTACGGGACCGGCTACTTCTATATCCCGGGCACCGAAACCTGCCTTCAGATCGGCGGTTATATCCGTACTGAAGTTCGTTTCGGCGAAAACGTCTCCGGCGATTCCGACGTGAACTTCTGGACTCGTGGTCAGGTTACCTTCCAGACCAAGAACGACACCGAGTACGGCACGCTCACGGGCGTTATCACGCTGCGTACCAATGCTGACAACGCCACCGATCAGGAAACTCTGCTCGATGAAGGCTACCTCGACATCGCCGGCTTCCGCGCCGGTAAGCAGTACAGCTGGTGGGATGACGATCTGAGCGGCGAGACGGATACGCTCTCCAGCAACGAGACGACCCACAATTCGATCCGCTATCAGTACGAGACTGGCAATTTCGCTGCCGGTATCTCGGTCGACGAACTTGAAGAAGCCTATGCAGAGAAGCCGGGCGAAGGCCCGAACAACTTCGGCGTAGCAGCTCAGGTTTCCTTCAAGAGCGGCGCGTTCAGCGGCTACCTCCTCGGTGGTTACGATACCGACAACGAAGAAGGCGCTATCCGCGCAATCGTCTATGCCGACATCGGCCCCGGCACGCTCGGCCTCGCTGGCATCTGGGCTAGCGGCGCCAACTACTACTACGAAGAGTCCGAATGGACGATCGCTGCCGAGTACAAGATGAAGATCACGGACAAGTGGGCCGTTACCCCCGCGTTCCAGTACTTCGACAAGATCGAGCTCGATGCTGATGGCGACTTCACTGGCGGCAGTGCCTACACCACCGGCGTCACCGTCGACTATCAGATCGCTGAAGATCTGCGCAGCAAGCTCAGCGTTCAGTATCACGACGAAGAAGACGGCGACGACGAAGTCTTCGGCTTCCTGCGTTTCCAGCGCGACTTCTAATAACAGGGGCCGCATCGGCCCCTTGGTTCTCGATTTGCCTTCCCCCCGCTTCCGCGGGGAGAAGGTCGGGTGCGTCAAAGCGTTTTTTCTTACACGCGCGAATCCGCGATGAAATCCGAATAGAATTCATCGACATTTCTGGCCTTGCGCATGGCGGCCAGGACGCCTTCCGATTGAAGCCTGCGGGCGATAGCGGCAAGCACGTTCAAATATTCCCCGCGATTGTTTTCGCCGAAAAGCAGTACGAAGGCGATATCAGTCGGGATATCATCGATCGCATCGAAATCCAGGGGCTGAGCGAAGCGGATCAGCAGACCGCGCGGGCTCGTCATGCCGTCGATCGCCGCATGCGGAACGGCAATGCCGTTACCGATGCCGGTAGAGCCTAGCTTTTCACGTGATTCGAGCGCCTTCAGGACGGTCTGGCCGTCAATGCCGAAAGCCTTGCCTGCCCTTTCGGAAATCGCCTGTAGCGCGCGCCACTTGGTCGCCACCGACAGGCCGATGAAGGTGTGTTCCGGCCGGATGATGTTGGAGAGGTTCATTTCATTCCCGATGCTGTTGTCGGCAGGTATCAGTCAGGCTCGCGGAGCCGGTAGCCGACACCGGTCTCGGTGGTGATATAGTGCGGTTGGTCCGGGATCTGCTCGACCTTTTGCCGCAGCTGGCGCACGTAGACGCGCAGATACTGCACGTCTGCCGCCGGACCCCACACCTGCTTCAAAAGAAATTGATGCGTCAGCACCTTGCCGGCATGCTGGGCGAGCACGCGTAGGATGTCGTATTCCTTCGGGGACAGCTTGATCTCCTTGCCGTCCACCTTGACGATGCGCTTGACGAGATCGATCGACAGGCCTCCCGTCTGGAAAATCGCCTTTTCTCCCTGCTGTTGCAGCCGGTGACGAAGTGCCACGCGGATACGGGCACCCAGTTCGTTGACGCCGAAGGGTTTCGTCACATAATCGTCGGCACCGCTTTCCAGCGCCTTGACGATGCCAGCCTCGTCGGTACGGCTTGAGAGGATGACGACAGGCATGATGAGTCCGCCCTCGCGCCATTCCTGCAAAAGGTCGTGGCCCGGCATGTCGGGAAGGCCGAGATCGAGCAGGATGAGATCGGGCTGGTCGTCCTTGACGGACTGGCGGGCCGCCCCGGCATTCGGCGCTTCATGAACTTCATAGCCTTGCGCAGTGAGGCCGACGCGTAAAAGCTTGCGGATCGGGGGCTCGTCGTCAACGACGAGAATCTTGACGGCTGAACCGGTCATTTGAGTTCATCCAGTTTTGGAATGCCATTCGGTTTGGGAAGGCGGATGGTGAAAACGGCTCCGGACCGGTCGGTCCGGTTGCCGGCCGTGATCGTCCCGCCCATCGCCTCGATGAAGCCCCGACATATGGAAAGGCCGAGGCCGGTGCCGGCGCGTACCTGATCGCCCTTGCGCACACGGTAGAAGGTGTCGAAGACACGGGTGAGGTCTACGGGAGGAATGCCAGGACCTTCGTCGGAGACCTGTACGACGACATTATCGGCATCCGCCCAACCTTCGATGCGGATGACGGAGCCCTCGGGCGCGTATTTTGCGGCGTTGTCAAGCAGGTTGAAGAGGACCTGCTCGAAGAGAACGGGATCGACGCGGATCATGGGCAGGTCGGCGGGGATCGTCATTTCCGTCCGGTGACGGTCGAGAATCTTGGCAGCGCGGCGCAGTGCGCTGCCAGCGATGTCGCCGGCATAATGCAGCGCATAATTCGGCTCCATGGCACCGGATTCGATCTTCGTCATGTCGAGCAGATTGGCGATGAAGCGGTTGAGGCGCTCGGATTCATCGACGACGGTCGAGAGAAGGTCAGTGCGGTCCTCCGCAGTCATGGAATCGAAATAGTCGCGGAGCGTGCCGGACGCGCCGAGGATCGCCGCGAGCGGCGTCTTCAGATCATGCGAGATGGACGTCAGCAGGGCCGAACGCAGGCGATCTGCTTCCGCCGCAAGCTTGGCGCGATCGACATCGGCGACGAGCTGTACGCGTTCGATGGCGAGCGCTGCCTGATCCGCCAGGGCATCCAGAAGACGTTGCTGCTCGGGCGTCAGTAGCGGGCCGTCGCGACGGTCGCTGTCGAGGCCGATGACGCCGACCGCCGTGCGGCCGGTGCGCAGCGGCACATAGAGGCGCTTGGCGCCCGGCAGCGTATCGGCGCCGCGCCCGGCGGCATGATTGTGCTCCCACGCCCAACGAGCCGCGGCAATATCGGCATCGTCAAGCGTATCGTCAGGCGGATAGCCGGCCTTGACCGCGATGGAGCCTTCTTCGGGAAGGAGCAGAACGACACGCACCCTGAGCATGGAGGCGAGCTGAAAGGCGGTCGCCCAGAGAACGTCATCCAGTGTGCCGGTTCCGGCGAGCTTCTTGGAAAAGAGATAGAGATTTTCGGTCGTCCGCGCCCTTTGACGGGCAGCCGCCGCCTGACGCTGCACCGTCGCCGTGAGATTTGAGGCGATAATGGCGACGCCGAGGAAGAAGAAGAGCGCCAGCACGCTTTCTGGATCGCTGATCGTCAGCGTGTAGCGCGGCGGCAGGAAAAAGAAGTTGAAGGAGAGGGCACTGAGGATACAGCTATAAAGTGCCGGCCGTAGGCCATGGATGACGGCTGAGGTCAGAACCGCCATCAGGAAAACGAGCGCAAGATTGCGCACGTCGAGCACCTGATCGAGCACCACACCGACAGCCAGCGCAATCGCGACATAGGCTGTCGAGACGAGATAGGCCCTGAAATTCAGCGTCGGGACGCTCGGGGCCGCCTTGACGCCGCGCTGCGAAGCCGTGTCTTTCTCGTTCCCGGAGATGACGTGGACGCTGATATCGCCGGCCTGCCGGATGAGCTCGTCGGTCGTCGAGCGGCTCCACCATTCGCGCCATGTTGGCTTCTTTGGTGCGCCGATGACGATGTGGGTAACATTGTTGGCGGTGGCGTGGCGCACCAGTTCCTCGGTCACCTCGCGGCCGGGAATGGTGATGGCCTCGCCGCCGAGCTGCTCAGCCAGCCTCAAAGTGGCGGCGATCGTATCGCGCTGCGTTTCTGAAAGATTGATGGAGCGGTTGGTCTCGATGTAGACGGCTGCCCAGGGAGCGCGCAGGCGCGCAGCCATGCGTGAGGCGTAGCGCACGAGCGAGGCGGAGCGGGGATGGTCGTCGATCGACACCAGCACGCGTTCGCCGGCAGCCCATGGGCCGGAAATGGCATGCGCCTGCATATGGGTCAGCAGCTGGTCGTCGACCCTCTGGGCGGTCTTTCGCAGTGCAAGTTCGCGCAATGCGGTCAGGTTGCCGGGCGTGAAGTAGTTCGTCAGCGCCCGCTCGGCGGTCTTTGCCACATAGACCTTTCCGTCATGAAGGCGCTTGATCAGGTCGTCGGGCGTCAGGTCGATGATTTCGATATCGTCGGCCATGTCGATCACGGAATCCGGTACGGTTTCGCGCACCCGGATGCGGGTGATCTGCGAAACGACGTCGTTCAGGCTTTCGACATGCTGGATGTTCAGCGTCGAATAGACGTCGATGCCTCGGTCAAGCAGTTCCTTGACGTCGAGATAGCGCTTCGGATGGCGGCTGCCTTCGGCATTGGTATGGGCAAGCTCATCGACAAGAACGAGGTCGGGCTTGCGGGCAAGGATGGCGTCGAGATCCATCTCTTCGAGCGACTGGCCGCGATAGGCGATCTTCACACGCGGAACGATCTCGAACCCGGCGAGCAGCGCCTCGGTTTCCTTGCGGCCGTGGGTCTCGACAACACCGATAACGACATCAAATCCATCGGACATCTTGGCGCGGCCGGAGACGAGCATTTCATAAGTCTTGCCGACGCCCGGTGCAGCGCCGAGGAAGATCTTGAGGCGCCCGCGCGACTCCGCCCGGGCCTTTTCGAGGAGCGCATCGGGCGAGGGCCTGCCGGCCTGGTCGCGGTTGTCGTCTGGCATGCAGTTCGGTCTTTCTTTACGAGCAAGCCCCGGCCCGCCTGCAGCGCTCCGGGGCTCTCAACCTTTACTGAGTCATAGAAGCATCAAGGCTCTGGTTCAACGCCAGAACATTGACGGTCGGCTCGCCGAGCACGCCGAGTTCGCGGCCGCTGACGGCTGCATCGACCAGCGCCTTGACCTTGGCTTCATCGACGCCGCGCGCCTTGGCGACGCGCGGAACCTGGAAGTAGGCGGCATCGGGCGAGATATGCGGATCGAGGCCGCTGCCCGAAGCAGTGACGAGGTCGGCGGGAACCTCGGCATTGGGGTTGGCTGCCTTGGCAGCTTCATAGTCGCCCTTCACACGGTCGATCAGCTTTTGGCTGGTTGGGCCGAGGTTGGAGCCGGAGGAGGCGGCGGCATTGTAGCCATCGCCGGCGGCGGACGGCCGGCCGTGGAAATATTTGTCGCTGGTGAAGGCCTGGCCAATCAGTCTGGAGCCGATGACCTGCCCGTCCTTTTCGATGAGGCTGCCGTTCGCCTGAGAAGGGAAGAGCGCCTGGGCGACTCCCGTCATGGCGAGCGGATAGAGGAGACCGGTGATGGCCGTGGTGGCAACGATCATGACGATTGCCGGGCGAAGTTCTTTAAGCATTGGATATCTCCTTAGGCGAGGCCGACAGTGGTGATGGCGATGTCAATCGCCTTGATGCCGACGAAGGGGACGATGATGCCGCCGAGACCGTAGATCAGCAGGTTGCGGGAGAGCAGCGCACCGGCCCCGATCGGGCGGTAACGGACACCCTTCAGTGAGAGCGGAATGAGCGCGATGATGATCAGCGCGTTGAAGATGATCGCCGACAGGATGGCGCTCTGCGGCGTGGCGAGACCCATGATGTTGAGCACGCCGAGCTGCGGATAGAAGGTCAGGAACATCGCGGGGATGATGGCGAAATATTTGGCAATGTCGTTGGCGATCGAGAAGGTCGTCAGCGCGCCGCGAGTCATCAGCAGCTGCTTGCCGATCTCGACGATCTCGATGAGTTTCGTCGGGTCGGAGTCAAGGTCGACCATGTTGCCGGCTTCTCGGGCTGCAACGGTGCCGGTGTTCATGGCAACGCCGACGTCAGCCTGAGCGAGAGCCGGCGCATCGTTCGTGCCGTCGCCGCACATGGCGACCAGCTTGCCCTTGGCCTGCTCCTCGCGGATCAGCTGCAGTTTGTTCTCAGGCGTTGCCTGGGCGAGGAAGTCGTCCACGCCGGCTTCGGCTGCAATTGCCGCTGCCGTCATCGAATTGTCGCCGGTAATCATGACGGTGCGGATGCCCATGCGGCGCAGCTCGTTGAAACGCTCGCGGATGCCGCCCTTGACGATATCCTTGAGCTGGATGATGCCAAGCAACCTGCCGTCGCGAGCAACGGCAAGTGGCGTGCCGCCGGCCTTAGCGATCTCGTCGGAGATCGACTGCAATTCGCGAACGACTTCGGCGCCGTTCTTCGAGGAAGCGTCACCATTGACATAGGAGAGCACCGCATCGACGGCACCCTTGCGGATCGAGGAGCCTTCGAGGTCGACGCCGCTCATGCGGGTTTGAGCGGTGAAGGGCACGAAAGTGGCCTTCAGGCCCGCCATATCGCGACCGCGGATAGCGTACCTTTCCTTGGCGAGTACGACGATGGAACGTCCTTCTGGCGTTTCGTCGGCGAGCGAGGCAAGCTGGGCCGCATCTGCGAGGTCCTGTTCGGAGACGCCACGGACCGGGCGGAAGCTGGTTGCCTGGCGGTTGCCCAGCGTGATCGTACCGGTCTTGTCGAGCAGCAGCGTATCGACGTCACCGGCGGCTTCGACGGCGCGGCCGGACATGGCGAGTACGTTGAAGCGGACGAGGCGGTCCATGCCGGCGATACCGATCGCCGAGAGCAGCGCACCGATGGTAGTCGGGATCAGCGTGACGAAAAGGGCAACGAGCACGATGATCGGGATCGAGCCGCCAGCATAGGCCGCAAAGCTCGGGATCGTCGCCGTGGCGAGCACGAAGATGAGCGTCATGCCTGCTAGCAGAATATTGAGCGCGATTTCGTTCGGCGTCTTCTGGCGCTCGGCACCTTCGACGAGCGAGATCATGCGGTCGAGGAAGGTCGAGCCGGCGGCCGCAGTGATGCGTACGCGGATCCAGTCGGAGAGAACCTGCGTGCCGCCGGTGACAGCTGAGCGGTCACCGCCGGATTCGCGGATGACTGGCGCGGACTCACCGGTGATGGCCGCTTCATTGACCGAGGCGACGCCTTCGACGACTTCACCGTCCGAGGGGATGATATCGCCGGCTTCGACGAGAACGACGTCGCCGACCTTCAGGCTCGTGCCCGGCACCATGCGGTAGCCGCTGCCGTTGTTGGCGGTCAAGAGCTTCGCCTGGGTTTCGGTGCGCGCCTTGCGTAGCGAGTCGGCCTGCGCCTTGCCGCGGCCTTCGGCTACCGCTTCGGCGAAGTTGGCAAAGAGTACGGTGAACCAGAGCCAGAGGTTGATCTGGAAGGAGAAGCCGAGATTGCCGCTACCTGAAACGAGATCGCGCAGGAACAGGACTGTGGTCAGTGCCGAGACCGTGGCCACGACGAACATGACCGGGTTCTTGGCGAGGGTGCGCGGGTTGAGCTTGGTGAAAGCGGCACCCACCGCCGGAATGAGAATGCGAGAATCAAGGATGCTCGCGGATTTTGCCTGGCTCATAAGAGACTCCAGCTTTGAAACGAGGATGGCGAACCGGCCGGCCGGTCAGCCCTGTAAAATTCTGACTGCGCAGACGACGACGAGCAGGCCTGCCATCATCACCAGGATGATGTCGGAAGCGCGCGGCATCCGCTGGGCTTCACGCCCCGGCAGACCGGGACGTGGATGGAAGGCTTTTCGCAGCCTGTGGCGCACGAGCATTGGCTGAGCCCTCAGAACGTTTGGCCCGCAAGGCCAACGAGATGCTCGACGACCGGCCCGAGAGCCAGCGCCGGCATGAAGGTGAGGCCGCCAACGATCAGGATCGTGCCGACGAGCAGTCCGACGAAGAGCGGGCCGTCCGTCGGGAAGGTGCCCGCCGAGGCCGGAACCGTCTTCTTCGCAACCAGTGAGCCCGCAATGGCAAGCGCCGGAATGATGACGAGGAAGCGACCCATCAGCATGTCGATGCCGAGCGAGATATTGTACCAGGGCGTATTACCCGTCAGACCGCCGAAAGCCGAACCGTTGTTGGCCGCACCCGACGTGTAGGCATAGAGGATTTCGGAGAAGCCGTGCGGGCCGTCGGTGCCGACGGAGGCGACAGCCGAAGGCATCACGGTGGCAATGGCAGTGAAGACCAGCATCGCGAGCGGCAGGCAGAGGATGGCGAGAACGGCCATCTTCATTTCCTTCGACTCGATCTTCTTTCCGAGATATTCCGGCGTGCGGCCGACCATCAGACCTGCCACGAAGACGGCAACGATGATGAAGAGCAGAATGCCGTAGAAGCCGGCACCGACACCGCCGACGATGATTTCGCCGAGCTGCATGTTGATGAGCGGAATCAGGCCGCCGAGTGCGGTGAACGAACCGTGCATGGCATTGACTGCGCCGCAAGATGCGGCCGTAGTGATGACCGCAAATAGCGAGGACATGGCAACGCCGAAGCGGACCTCCTTGCCTTCCATGTTGCCGCCCTGCAGGCCGAAGGCATGCATCAACGGGTTACCGGCAGCCTCTGCCCAATAGGTGATGCCGACGCCGACGATGAAGAGGACGCCCATCGCAGCCAGGATCGCCCAGCCCTGACGCTGGTTGCCGACCATGCGGCCGAAGACGTTGGTCAGTGCCGCGCCGATCGCGAAGATCGAGACCATCTGGATGAGGTTGGAGAACGCATCCGGGTTTTCGAAAGGATGAGCGGAGTTGACATTGAAGAAACCGCCGCCATTGGTGCCGAGCATCTTGATGGCGAGCTGCGAGGCAACGGGGCCGACAGCGATCGTCTGCTTGGCGCCTTCAAGCGTCGTCGCATCAACATAAGGGCCGAGCGTCTGCGGAACTCCGAGCCAGACATAGGCAAGCGTCAGCACAATGCAGACTGGCAGCAGGATATAGAGGGTGGCGCGGATCACATCGACCCAGAAGTTGCCGATCGCCTTGCCCGATGCGCGCGAGAAGGCGCGGATGAAGGCTACGGCGATTGCCATGCCAGTCGCAGCCGACACGAAATTTTGAACCGTAAGGCCCATCATCTGAGTCAGGTAAGACATGGTGCTTTCGCCGCCGTAATTCTGCCAATTCGTATTGGTGACGAAGCTGACGGCGGTATTGAATGAAAGCTGCTCAGGCACCGCGGCCATGCCGGCCGGGTTATAGGGCAGCGCGCCCTGCAGACGCATAAGCGCGTAAAGCACGATGACGCCGAGCAGGTTGAACATCAGCATGGCGAAGGCATAGGAGGTCCAGTGCTGATCTTCGTGCTCGCTGGTGCCGGCAACGGCGTAAAGTCCCCGTTCGATTGGAACGAGGACCGGTGAAAGGAATGTGCGCTCGCCATTGAAGACACGCGTCATGTAACCGCCGAGCGGTTTGACGAGCACGAGGATGATCCCGCAGTAGAGCAGGATCTGAAGCCATCCGTTGAGGGTCATGGGAGGAAACTTTCAGTATCCGGCTGCTTCAATCAAAAGCGCCGGCTCTTTCAGAAACGTTCTGGGCGGATGAGAGCGTAGGTGAGGTAGACGGTGAGAAACACGGTCACGGCACCACTCAAGACATAATCGAGGGTCATCAATGTTTCTCCTGTCACAGCCTGTCGCAGGCGCACGTGTAGGCAAAGCAAAGCCCGAAAAATATGATTGCAGTGCCGAGTAGAATTATATCCATCATCGATCTTGACTCCGGTTTGTTATTCTTGGAGTCAGACAAGACAAAGGGCGCCATCCCGGCGGGTTGGCACCTTTTATGCTTTCTGGCGTGGAGATGATCTTTCCGATCTCTCGGACATTAATATGCGGCTAAAGTGCATAAAGGTTCGAGATTGGGCGGGAAGCATCAATATAAGAATCTTATAAACGCCTTTGTGCGCAAAGCCGGAATTCCGGCGTCGACTGCGGGCCGATATAAAACGCCGTGCCCGGTGAGCACGGCGCAACATCAGGTAACCCAATAACATAAGGGCTCAGGGATCGACCCGGAATTGATAGTGGCCTTCAGCGCTGCGGCCATCCATGGAGAGGACGTGCCAATTGAGCGTGTAAACACCAGGGGCCATCGCGGGATCGAGCGGGACCTTGAAGACCGATCCTTCAGGACCAGAGAGGAAGGGCTTGCCCGTAGGAAGCACCAGGCCCTGGGCATCGAGCAGAATCGCCGTCGAGCGGGCAAGATCGATCGGGCCGGTGAAGGTAAGTTCAAGATTGGCCGGCACCAGCTTTTCTTCCTGCTGGGGCGGCGGAAGGGATGCTTCCTCGATCGCCGCAGACGCCACGTTTGCGGCAAAGAGGATGGATGCGAACAGGCAGAATGACACGATCGATTTCATGACGGTCTTCCTTATATTGCCGTCCGCATGGTGCCGGGAGCGTCATGCCCCGCCGCGCCATGCTGGCGCATGCCTAATAACGCCGTGAGGGGTGATTTCGATCCCTTACGCGTGCGACAACCTGCACCGGCTGGTGAAGGGGCTGCGGCTGGCGGTATTGCTGGAATACGGCGACAGTCTCATTCAAGAGGTTGCGCCAGAATTCACGGAGCTGTCTTGTCGTCCGCGAGTAGGAGATCGGGTTCCTGCCGACATTGTCGTTGTCGTGCCTCATGGCTTTCTCCTTCTATTTCGCCGTCATCCTTACGCAAAAGTGTAGTCCTCGGCGCACCGTGGCGAAATCATACAGACGTCTAGGGCGGACTTATCTTTCGGGTGATAAGTGTGTGAGCATTTCGTCATATATTGAGCAAAAGCTTGTTTGATATGATTGAACTGCTGCGCCTTACGGTCTTATAGTCGCCGCAACGGCGCCCCATGAATCGCGGGAGCCATAGGGAAGGAAACCGGTTATGACCAAAGTCCGTGCGCTGGTACTTGAGCGCCAGCATGAGCTTGCGCTTCGCGATATCGATCTGCCTCTGGAGACTGGACCGGGGCAGGTGAAGATCAAGATCCACACCGTCGGCGTCTGCGGCTCGGATGTCCACTATTACACGCACGGCAAGATCGGCCCGTTCATCGTCAACGAGCCGATGGTGCTCGGTCATGAGGCGGCGGGCACGGTCGTCGAGGTCGGTGCCGGTGTCACGCATCTGGAGGTCGGTGATCGCGTCTGCATGGAACCCGGTATTCCGGATCCCAATTCCAAGGCAAGCCGGCTTGGCATGTACAATGTCGATCCGGCCGTCACCTTCTGGGCGACGCCTCCGATCCACGGTGTGCTGACGCCTGAGGTCGTGCACCCGGCCAACTATACGTTCAAGCTGCCCGACAATGTCAGCTTCGCCGAAGGCGCAATGGTCGAGCCTTTCGCGGTCGGCATGCAGGCGGCGACCAAGGCGAAGATAGCACCTGGCGACACCGCCGTCATCCTCGGCGCCGGTCCGATCGGCACCATGGTAGCGATCGCGGCACTTGCCGGCGGCTGCGCCCGGGCAATTGTCGCCGATCTTGCCCAGCCGAAGCTCGATATTGCTGCGCAGTACCAGGGCGTTATTCCGGTCAATATCCGCGAGAAGAACCTCGCCGAGGAAGTCCGCCGGCTGACCGATGGCTGGGGCGCGGATGTGGTCTTTGAATGCTCCGGCTCGCCGAAGGCTTGGGAGACGATCATGGCCTTGCCGCGGCCGGGCGGTGTCATCGTCGCCGTCGGTCTGCCGGTCAATCCTGTTGGTTTCGACGTCTCGACGGCTTCGACCAAGGAAATCCGCATCGAGACCGTATTCCGTTATGCGCACCAATATGAACGCTCGATCGCACTTCTCGGATCGGGCCGCGTCGACCTGAAGCCGCTGATCTCAGAGACTTTTACATTTGAGGAGTCCATCAAGGCCTTCGATCGCGCGGTCGAGGCACGACCTGATGACGTCAAGCTGCAGATCGTGATGGAATAGGCCCTTACGGCTTCCTCAGGCCAGGTTTCATCTTGCGAAGCACCAGCGCCGCGCCCGTGATGACGGCTGCGGCGCCGAGTGCGATCAGCAGATGGTGGTGCAGCGGAAGGCGACCGAAGATCTGGGAAATTCCCTGGCCGAAGACATAGCCGAGTGCGGTAAAAAGCTGCCCCCAGACGAGTGCTGCAAGCAGGTTCAGCACCAGGAACCTTTGCGCCGATATGCGCGTCGTGCCGATGACGATCGGGCTGATCGTCCGCAATCCCACCAGAAAGCGGAACGCGAAGATGAATCCGGTCGGATACTTTTCGAGAAGCTGCGTGACACGCGCCAGCGCCGGCGTTTCCATCACATGGCGCACAATTTTCCATTGGGCCGCATACCGACCGGCAAAGAACCACATCTGATCGGCAGCGAAGGACCCCGCCGAGGCGACCATCGAGGCCGCCCAATAGGTTGCCAAACCACGATGCGCGATGACGCCGCCCAGGAAGGCGGCGGTTTCACCTTCAAAGGCGGTGCCGAGAAAGAGCGCGGGAAGGCCATAATTCCCGATCAGCAGTTCGATATTCAATGGCCGGTCTCCGCCTGATTGTTATGCATCTGTCGGCAATACCGATCAGACCGCCTTCAGGTCGCCGAGCAGCGTCGGGATCAGTTCCGAAACCGTCGGGTGGATCGGCACGGACCATTGCAGCTCCGGATAAGTCGTGCCGGCATTCATCGCATCGATAAGGCCGTGGATCACCTCGTCGCCTTCAATGCCAAGGATCGCCGCTCCCAGAATTTCCTTGGTTGCGGCATCGGCGATCACCTTCATAAAGCCCTTGGTTTCGCCGCGCTCGTTGGCGCGGCCGACCCGGCTCATCGGTCGGGTCGAGACCATGATCTTGCGGCCTGTGGCACGGGCCTGTTTTTCCGTCATGCCGACGCGGCCGAGCGGTGGGTCGATATAGAGAGCATAGGCGAGAATACGGCTTGAAAGCTTGCGGTCTCCGCCATCGAGCAGATTGGCGGCGGCGATCTCGAAGTCATTGTAGGACGTATGCGTGAAGGCTCCGCGGCCGTTGCAATCGCCAAGCGCCCAGATGCCGTCCACATTCGTGGCAAGCCGGTCGTCGACGGTGATGTAGCCGCGTTTGTCGGTCACAATGCCGGCTGCATCGAGTCCGAGATCGTCGGTGTTCGGTACGCGACCGGTTGCAACAAGCACATGGCTTGCCCGGATCGTCTTGGAGTCGATGGTAACGGTCGTACCATCACCATTCCTGGCGAAGCTGATATCCTTGACGTCGGTATGGATGTTTATGCCTTCGGAGCTCAGGATATCGGCAATCGCGTCGGAGATATCCTCGTCTTCGCGGGAGGCGAGCTTCGGGCCGCGCTCGATGACGGTCACTTCCGAGCCGAAGCGCCGGTACATCTGCGCAAATTCAAGGCCGATATAGCTGCCGCCGATGACGGCGAGATGTTTAGGCAGGCTGTCGAGATGGATGATACCGGTAGAGGTGAGATAGTCGATATCGGCAAGGCCCGGCATATCAGGGATGACAGGGCGCGCGCCGACATTGAGGAAAATCTTCGGTGCCGTCAGCGTCTCGCCATTGACGACAATCTCTTTCGGTCCGGTGAAGCGGGCGTGGCCGTAGATAACGGTCATGGTTTTCATGTCGGCGAACCAGCCGCTCAGACCATTTCGGGCATTCAGAATGACCGCCTCTGCGCGACCGCGCACGGTCTTCATGTCGATGCCGATTTCGCCTGATATCTGCACCCCGTAGTCGGCCCCGCGTCGCGCCACATGGGCGGCGCGCGCGCTTGCGACGAGCGTCTTTGTCGGCATGCAGCCGGCATTCACGCAGGTGCCGCCAAGGAACTTGCGTTCGATCAGCACCACTTTCATCCCCTTTTCCGCCATGCGGGCGGCGAGGAACGGACCGGCCTGGCCGGCGCCGATGAAGATTGCGTCAAAGGTTTCCATCAGCTTACCGCCACGATGATGATGGCGCCGATGATGGCGACTGCGTCTTCGATCAGGGCTGCCGGGCGATCTTGACCAAAAGAGGCGGCAAGTCTGGCGCGGGCGGCCGCGCCGCCGAAGGTGCCGATAACGGCTCCGATCACGCCGGCGATCAGGCCGCCGAAGAGCAAGCTGCTGGCCGCGCCGATCACGGCGCCACTGAGCGCACCCATGACAATGCGAGCGCCGAACTGGACCGGCACCTTGCGCGACGGCGTGGTGGGCAACTGATCGGTGATGAGCTCAACGACAGCGAGTATTGTGAAAATCCACGGCGTCCACCGATAGCCCATGAAAGCAAGCGGCGTCTGAGAGAGATCGTACCAACCGAGCGCCGCGCCCCAGGCGACGGCAGCCGGCGCAGTCATGGCGCGAAAACCGGCAACGATGCCGATGAGGAGTGCGAATAGCAAAAACATAGGCAAATCCCCCTTGAACCGCTGGCTTGCTGCCGCGGTAGAGGAAAAGTTGCACATTGTTAACTTCGTTGCAATTCGCCTCGTGAGCGACCGAACTAGTTGGAAAAGGCCGCAATACCCGTAATGGCGCGGCCGAGGATCAGCGCATGAATATCATGCGTTCCCTCATAGGTGTTGACCACTTCGAGATTGACGAGGTGGCGGGCAACGCCGAACTCATCCGAAATGCCATTGCCGCCCAGCATGTCGCGGGCGGCGCGAGCAATCTCCAGCGCCTTGCCGCAGGAATTGCGCTTGAGGATCGAGGTCAGCTCGACCGGCGGATGGCCTTCCTCTTTCATGCGGCCAAGGCGCAGACATCCCTGCAGGCCGAGTGAAATCTCGGTCGCCATGTCAGCGAGCTTCTTCTGAATGAGCTGGTTGGCAGCCAGCGGCCGCCCGAATTGCTGGCGGTCGAGCGTGTATTGCCGGGCCGTCGCGTAGCAGGCTTCGGCTGCACCGAGCGCGCCCCAGGCAATGCCGAAACGGGCCGAGTTGAGGCAAGTGAAAGGCCCCTTGAGGCCGCTGACGCCGGGCAGCAGATTTTCTTCCGGCACGAAGACATCGTCCATGACGACTTCGCCGGTGATAGAGGCACGTAGCCCGACCTTACCCTCTATCTTCGGCGCCGAGAGGCCCTTCTCGCCTTTCTCCAGAATAAAGCCTCGGATGAGCCCATCCTCGGTCTTCGCCCATACGACGAAGACATCGGCGATCGGTGCGTTCGAAATCCAGGTCTTGGAGCCAGTCAGGCTATACCCACCATCGACTTTCTTCGCCCGAGTCGCCATGGAACCGGGATCGGAACCGTGATTGGGTTCAGTAAGGCCGAAGCAACCGATCCATTCGCCGGTTGCTAGTTTCGGCAAATATTTCTTCTTCTGCTCCTCGGAGCCGAAAGCATCAATCGGCACCATAACGAGAGAGGACTGCACGCTCATCATCGAGCGATAGCCGCTGTCGACCCGTTCGACCTCACGGGCGATGAGACCATAGGCGACATAGCCGAGACCGGCGCCACCGTATTCCGGATCGATCGTCGGGCCGAGAAGGCCGAGCTCGCCCATCTCGCGGAAGATTTCCGGGTCCGTCTTCTCATGGCGGAAGGCTTCGAGGACGCGCGGGCCGAGCTTTTCCTGCGCATAGGCATGGGCGGTTTCTTGCACCATGCGCTCCTCGTCGGTCAGCTGCTCCACGAGCCGGAAGGGATCAACCCAGTCGAAAACCTCGCGCGTATGCTGCATGTCCAGTCTCCTCACCGCTTTCCAGGCGCCATTGTTGAGGCATACCTGATTTAAGGCCGCCATAGACCTGCCAGCCGACGACGTCAACTGAAGCGATTATTGCACCAATGATGCGGAAGTCATCTTTTCAAATGACGGCCGCTGCGCCAGTTTGCGCGCGATGGATTCTGGCCAGATAGATTCTGGGGTAAGGAGGCAGACATGTCATCGAGCGATCTTTTCGTCTCGGCCGAGGGCGCCGAATGGGTGAATCCAGAGCCGGGCGTGACTCGTCGCGTCATGACCTATCTGCCCGAGATGATGATGGTGGAAGTCGCCTTCGAGCCAGGTGCCGTCGGGGCCGCACATTCCCACCCGCATATCCAGGCGAGCTATGTTGCCGAAGGCAGTTTCGAGGTGACGATCGACGGGCGCACTGAAGTGCTGAAGCAGGGCGGCAGCTTCATCGTGCCGCCCAATCTCGTCCATGGCGTCAAGGCACTGGAAAAGGGCCGGCTGATCGACACGTTCACCCCACACCGCGCTGAATTCCTGAAATAATCAGGTTTCGGTCTTCGCCTTTCTCACTACGCCGGTCGCAGTAATATAGGGCGGGATGAAACACGCCTCGTCGCTGCGCACGGCTTCCCGCAGAAAGTCGATGACGGCGCGCACGCGCGGCGCCTGCTTGAGATCTCGATGGCAGGTGATCCAGTAATGGCGCTTGAGATCGACGTCATCCGGCAGCACGCGCACCAGTTCGGGATAACGGCAGGCAAAAAAATAGGGCAGAATGCCGAGGCCGAGGCCGTTTCTGGTCGCTGTCAGTTGGGCAAAGATACTGGAACTCTGGAATTGCGGCTTGATGCGCGGATGCACATCGCCGAGATAATCGAGCCCCGGCGCGAAGATCATTTCTTCGATGTAGCTGATGAAAGGGTGGTTCAGCAGGTCGTCCCGCGTCCTGATCGGCGCGGCGCGCGCCAGGTAGTCGCGGGAAGCGTAGACCTGCAGATGGTAATCCGTAAGCTTCTCCGCAAAATAGGGCCCGCCCTTCGGCTCGTCGAGGACGACGGAAATATCCGCCTCCTTGCGCGAGAGCGACATGATCTGCTGAATGGTGACGAGTTCGAGCGCGAGATGCGGATGGCGAGCGGCAAATTTCGGCAAGACTGTCGCAAAGAAGAAGTTGGCGAAACCTTCCGGTGCACTGAGCCGCACGAGACCGCGTTGGCTGAGCGAACCGTCGGCAAGATCGGCCCGCAGCCGTTCCGTTTCCTGCTCCATCTTCTCGGCCGTTTCGACGAAGCGCGTGCCCATGGCAGTGAGCACGTAGCCACGCGGATTTCGCTCGAAAAGCTTTACCTTCAGCGCAAATTCCAGCCGGTCGATGCGCCGTGAGACCGTTGCGTGACTGGAGCGCAGTTGACGCGCCGCCGTCGAAAGCTGGCCAGTGCGGGCAACGGCTAGAAAAAACTGCAGATCGTCCCAAGTAAATTGCGAAGCGTGGCTCATCGGTATCGCCCATCCGTCTACGTCTTTGGTCTAATGCGGCCTGCAAAGGAGAGCGCTTTGACTGTCGCTGTAGCGGCCTTATGACAGGTTCTGTTCAAAAACGAACAGATACTGTTTGGAATTAGATGTAAACCGCCAGTTGCCTCATGGACGAAATTCCGTGATCGTAGGGACGGAGCGGCCGCTTTGAGGAGGGCGGGTCGCCAAATTTGAACAGATTCGCAATCTGGCCAATCTCTGGGAGGAGAGAACTATGCGAAAGAATTTCATTGCTTCCGTTGCATTTTTGCTTGCAAGCAGCACCGCCGTGTTTGCCCAGAGCGCAGCAATTTCCGATGGTAAGGTCAAGATCGGCATTCTGAACGACCAGTCGGGCGTCTACGCCGATTTCGGTGGCAAGTCCTCCGTCGCAGCTGCTCAGATGGCAGTCGAGGATTTCGGCGGCAAAGTGCTCGACATGCCGATCGAGATCGTCGATGCCGACCATCAGAACAAGCCTGATGTCGCCTCCAACATTGCTCGCCAGTGGTATGACACCGAACAGGTCGATGCCATCATGGAACTGACGACGTCTTCCGTGGCGCTTGCGGTGCAGGCTATCGCCAAGGAAAAGAAGAAGGTTGATATCGTCACTGGTGCAGCGACGACGGATCTCACCGGCAAGGCCTGTTCGCCCTACGGCTTCCATTGGGCCTATGACACCCATGCTCTTGCCGTCGGCACCGGCGGTGCGCTGGTCAAACAGGGCGGCGACAGCTGGTTCTTCCTGACGGCGGACTATGCCTTCGGCTATTCGTTGGAACAGCAGACCACCGATTATGTGAAGGCGAACGGTGGCACGGTCGTCGGCTCGGTGCGCCATCCCCTGTCGACCCAGGACTTTTCCTCCTTCCTGCTGCAGGCGCAATCGTCAGGCGCCAAGGTCATCGGCCTTGCCAATGCCGGTCTCGATACGTCGAACGCGATCAAACAGGCCGCTGAATTCGGCATTACCCAGGGCGGCCAGCATCTGGCGGCGCTGCTCTTCACACTTGCCGAGGTTCATGGCCTCGGCATGGAGGCCGCTCAAGGCCTGACGTTGACGGAAGGTTATTATTGGAACCGCGATGATCAGAGCCGCGAATTCGGTAAGAAGTTCTTCGCCCGTACCGGAAAGATGCCGAACATGATCCACGCCGGCACCTATTCGGCTGTCCTGCAATATCTGAAGGCGATCCAGAAGGCGGGCACCGACGAAACGGAAGCCGTCTCGAAGCAGCTTCACGCGATGCCCGTCGACGACGTCTTCGGCCGTGGCGGCACGGTTGGCCCGAACGGCCGCATGATCCACGACATGTACTTGCTGCAGGTCAAGAAGCCGGCGGAAAGCAAGGAGCCGTGGGACTATTTCAACGTCCTCGCCACCATTCCAGGCAAAGAAGCCTATATCGACCCCGCCAAGAGCGGCTGCGATCTGGTGAAATAGGATATGGCGGTCTCCGCACTTGAAACTCAGGCCAAGCCGCGGGTGGTGCTTTGCGCCCGCGGCCTGCGCCGCGATTTCGGCGGCTTCACAGCCGTCAAGAACGTCGATCTCGATGTGCATGATGCGAGCGTCCATGCGCTGATCGGGCCGAATGGCGCCGGCAAGACGACGGTATTCAACCTGCTCACCAAGTTCCTGCAGCCGACGTCGGGCACGATCACGCTGATGGGCACCGATATCACCAGGACGCCGCCGGACAGAGTAGCCCGCATGGGCCTCGTCCGCTCCTTCCAGATCTCGGCGGTTTTTCCGCATTTGACCGTGCTCGACAATGTGCGGGTCGCCCTGCAGCGGCCGAACAATCTTTCTACGCAATTCTGGCGACCGCTTTCGGCGCTCGACAGCCTGAACGAGCGGGCCGAGCAGCTGCTTGCGAGCGTCGGGCTTGCCAAAGAGCGCGATCACATCGCCGCCGATCTCTCCTATGGCCGCAAACGGGTGCTCGAAATCGCCACCACGCTGGCGCTCGATCCGAAAGTTCTGCTTCTCGATGAGCCGATGGCCGGCATGGGGCAGGAGGACGTCAGCGTCGTCTCTGCCATCATCCGCGACGTCGCCCGTGACCGGGCCGTGCTGATGGTCGAGCACAATCTGTCCGTCGTCGCCAATATCTGCCAGCATGTGACCGTATTGCAGCGTGGCGAGATCCTCGCAGAGGGCGACTATGCGACCGTCAGCCAGGACGAGCGCGTTCGCCAGGCCTATATGGGCACGGAGGAGCATCACTGATGGCGGCACTTCTGGAAGTCCAGGGGCTGAACGCCTGGTATGGCGAAAGCCACATCCTGCATGGGATCGATATGACGGTCGGCGAGGGCGAGACGGTGACGATCCTCGGCCGCAACGGCGTCGGCAAGACGACGACCCTGCGCACCATCACCGGCATCGTGCGCGCCCGAAAGGGAAAGATCAGCTTTGCCGGGACCGATATGATGCCGGTGCCGCTTCACAAGACGGCGCATAAAGGCATCGGTTTCGTTCCCGAAGAGCGGGGCATATTCTCGACACTGACCGTTTCAGAGAATCTGATGTTGCCGCCTGTCGTGGCCCCCGGCGGCATGAGCCTCGACGAAATCTACGAACTTTTTCCGAACCTTTACGAGAGGCGCACGAGCTCCGGCACGAAGCTCTCCGGCGGCGAACAGCAGATGCTGGCGATCGCCCGCATTTTGCGGACCGGCGTGCGTCTGCTGTTGCTCGACGAGCCGACGGAGGGGCTGGCGCCCGTCATCGTGCAACGTATCGGTGAGGTTCTGAAGACGCTGAAGGAGCGCGGCATGACCATCGTGCTCGTCGAACAGAACTTCCGTTTCGCAAGCCGTATTGCCGATCGCTTCTATCTGATGGATCATGGCCAGATGGTCTCGGAATTCCCGGTCGGCGAACTGCCGCAGCGCATGGATATGCTGCACAAGGTTCTGGGAGTGTGACGCGATGACGATGATCTTCGGCATTCCCTTGCAGGCGCTGTTCGGCCAGCTGCTGATCGGTCTGATTAACGGATCTTTCTACGCTCTCCTGAGTCTCGGCCTTGCGATCATTTTCGGGCTACTGCGCGTCATCAATTTCGCGCATGGCGCCCAGTATATGCTGGGCGCCTTCGTAGCTTATCTACTCCTGAATTATCTCGGCATCGGTTATTGGCCATCACTGATCCTGGCGCCCGTCATTGTCGGTTTCGCCGGAGCGATCATCGAGCGGCTCTTCCTGCGCCGGCTCTACGATCTTGACCCCCTTTATGGCCTGCTTTTCACCTTCGGGCTGGCGCTCGCCGTTGAGGGCACCTTCCGTTACCTCTACGGCTCGTCAGGCCAGCCTTACGCGACGCCGCCGGCCCTTGCCGGCGGAATCAATCTCGGCTTCATGTTCCTGCCGATCTATCGCGGTTGGGTGGTGATCGTTTCGCTTGTCGTCTGCATCGGCACCTGGCTGCTGATCGAAAAGACCAAGCTTGGTGCCTATCTGCGATCGGCGACGGAAAATGCCACTATCGTGCAGGCCTTCGGCGTCAATGTGCCGGTTCTCTTGACCTTCACTTATGCGCTCGGGGCCGGCCTTGCCGCCTTTGCCGGCGTGCTGGCAGCGCCCATCTACCAGGTTTCGCCGCTGATGGGATCCAATATGATCATCATCGTCTTCGCGGTGGTCGTCGTCGGCGGCATGGGTTCGATCATGGGCGCCATCATCACCGGCTATGTGCTCGGCATCGCGGAGGGCCTGACCAAGGTTTTCTATCCGGAAGCTTCGAATATTGTCATCTTTGTGATCATGGCGATCGTGCTTCTCATCAGGCCCGCGGGCCTCTTCGGCCGGGATGCGTGACATGGCTGACATCACCGAAACGATCCGAACGGAAAAGAGCCGCACTGCCCTTTCGGTGCAGACCGGATTCCTGATCATCGGGCTCCTGCTTCTGTTGCTCGCGCCCTTCTTCTTCTATCCGATCTTCCTGATGAAGCTGCTTTGCTTCGCCCTCTTTGCCTGCGCCTTCAACCTTCTGCTCGGCTATACCGGCCTGCTTTCCTTCGGCCATGCGACCTTCTTCGGCGGCGCCGCCTATTTTACCGCCTATACGGTGAAGAGCTGGGGCTTTCCGCCGGAGCTCGGCATCTTCGTCGGCGTGCTCGGGGCCACGGTGCTCGGCCTCGTCATGGGTTTCTTTGCGATCCGCCGGCAGGGCATCTATTTCGCCATGATCACGCTGGCGCTGTCGCAGATGTTCTTCTTCTTCTGTCTGCAGGCAAAATTCACCGAAGGCGAGGACGGCATCCAGTCGGTGCCGCGCGGACATCTCTTCGGCTTCATCGATCTGAACAGCTCGACCAACATGTATTATTTCGTGCTGGCGGTGTTCGTGATCGGGCTGCTGATCATCTGGCGCTTCATCAACTCGCCTTTCGGCATGATCCTGAAATCCATCCGCGAGAATGAGCAGCGGGCAATCTCGCTCGGCTATTCCGTGGCACGTTACAAGCTCGGCGCTTTCGTGATGTCGGCAGCGCTTGCCGGGCTTGCGGGATCGGTCAAGGCGCTGGTCTTCCAGTTCGCGACGCTGACGGATGTCGCCTGGCAGATGTCGGGCGAGGTGATCCTGATGACGCTGCTTGGTGGTATTGGCACCTTGATCGGTCCGACCTTCGGCGCGGGCCTTGTCGTGACGCTGGAAAACTATCTGGCGACCTCGGAATTTCCGGTCACCATCATCACCGGCATCGTCTTCATGATCTGCGTGCTGATCTTCCGCCGCGGCATCATCGGTGAATTCTACGCCTCTCGGCTCGGGCGTAAGCTGGGCTTTGTCTATCGTCGCTGAACGGGCGGACCTCTTCTCCTGCAACGGGTGAAGATGTGCAGCGGCGCCGCGAAATCCCATCTCGCCGGTCCCCCGGGGAGATGGGACGCAGCCATTTCGGAGTGCACGATCCATGGATCGCTATGACTACATTATCGTCGGGGCAGGCAGTGCCGGCTGCGTGCTCGCGAACCGGCTCTCTGCCGACCGCAATGTGAGGGTCTTGCTGCTGGAGGCGGGCGGGAATGACAATTACCACTGGATCCATATTCCAGTCGGTTATCTCTACTGCATCAACAATCCGCGCACGGACTGGTGTTTTACAACCGCACCCGAGGACGGGCTGAACGGGCGGGCACTCAACTATCCGCGCGGAAAGGTGCTCGGCGGCTGCTCCTCGATCAACGGCATGATCTATATGCGCGGCCAGGGTCGCGACTACGACCTCTGGCGTCAAATGGGGTGCACCGGCTGGGGCTGGGATGACGTCCTGCCCTTCTTTCGCAAGTCGGAGGATCACTACAAAGGCGAGGACGAGATGCATGGCGCCGGCGGCGAATGGCGCGTGGAAAAGGCGCGGGTGCGCTGGGATGTGCTGGACGCTTTCCAGCAGGCCGCCAAGGAGGCCGGAATTCCTGAAACGGCCGATTTCAACCGCGGCACAAACGAAGGTTCCGGCTATTTCGACGTCAACCAGCGTTCCGGCATCCGCTGGAATGCGACGAAGGCCTTTTTGCGTCCGGCGATGAAACGCGGCAACCTAACCGTGATGACCAAGGCGCAGGTGCGGCGGCTGCTGGTCGAGGAAGGCGCCGTAGTCGGTGTCGAATATCAATATGGCGGCACCGCAAAGCGGGCTTACGCAGCGAGGGAAACCGTGCTGTCTGCCGGCTCCATCGGCTCGCCGCATATTCTGGAGCTTTCCGGCATTGGCCGTGGCGAGGTTCTTCAGCAGGCAGGCATCGATACGCTGACCGACGTGAAGGGCATTGGCGAAAACCTGCAGGATCATCTGCAGCTTCGCCTCGCCTACAAGGTTACCGGTGTGCCGACGCTCAACGAAAAGGCTTCGAAGCTGATCGGAAAGGCGGCGATCGGGCTCGAATATCTCGTGCGCCGTTCCGGGCCGATGGCGATGGCGCCAAGCCAGCTTGGCATTTTCACCCGTTCCGGCCCCGATAAGGAAACCCCCGATCTGCAATATCATGTCCAGCCGGTGTCGCTGGAAAAATTCGGCGATCCCGTCCATCCCTTTCCGGCGATCACGGCGAGCGTCTGCAATCTGCGGCCGGAAAGCCGCGGTTCCGTGCACGTTTCCAGCCCCGATTTTGCTGCCCAGCCCGTCATTGCGCCAAAATACCTCTCGACGCAGCGCGATCGCGACATAGCTGTTCGTTCGATAAGGCTGACGCGCCGGATCGTGGCACAACCCTCCTTCGCTCGCTTTCACCCGGAGGAGTTCAAGCCGGGGCCGAGCTACCGAAGCGAAGCGGAACTGGAAAAGGCGGCAGGCGATATCGGCACGACGATCTTCCATCCGGTCGGCACCTGCCGCATGGGGGTGGACAGGGACAGCGTGGTCGATCCGCGGCTGCGGCTGCGGGCGCTCGCCAAACTCAGGATAGCAGACGCCTCGGTGATGCCGGCCATCACGTCGGGCAATACCAACTCGCCGACGATCATGATCGCCGAAAAGGCGGCGGCCATGATCCTCGAGGACAACAGATAGGAGATGACCATGGCAAGGATCGCATTTATCGGCCTCGGCAATATGGGCGGACCGATGGCCGCCAATCTCGTCAAGGTCGGCCATGAGGTGCTCGGTTTCGACCTCGCTGCTCCTGTCCTGAAGGCAGCCGAGGAAAGCGGCATAAAGCCGGCAAGCCATGCCAGCCAGGCGGTCAAGGACGCGGATATCGTCATTACCATGCTGCCGCAGGGCAGGCACGTGCTGACGGCCTGGACCGATATCTTGCAGTCGACCGCGCAGGGCACGCTCGTCATCGACTGCTCGACGATCGATGTCGAAAGCAGCCGCAGGGCACACGAGATGGCGAAGGCTGCAAGCTGCCTGTCGCTTGATGCGCCGGTCTCTGGCGGCACGGGCGGGGCAAGCGCCGGCACGCTGACCTTCATGGCCGGCGGTTCCGAAGAGGCTTTCGCCAAGGCGAAGCCGATCCTCGAGGCTATGGGCAAGAAGATCGTCCATTGCGGTGAGGCAGGTGCCGGACAGGCGGCGAAAATCTGCAACAATATGATCCTCGGCATTTCGATGGTTGGCGTTTGTGAGGCCTTCGTGCTTGCCGAAAAACTTGGCCTTTCACATCAGGCGCTCTTCGATGTCGCCTCCACCTCGTCGGGCCAGTGCTGGTCGATCAACACCTATTGCCCGGTGCCGGGACCTGTGCCGACCTCGCCTGCCAATAATGACTATAAGCCGGGCTTTGCCGCAGCGCTGATGCTGAAGGATCTCAGGCTCTCGCAGGAGGCTGCGCTCGCAAGCGGCGCGTCCACGCCGCTTGGCGCGGAAGCGGCCCAGCTCTACGCGCTCTTCGAGAAGCTCGGCAATGGCGGCAAGGATTTCTCAGCAATAATCGAGATGTTTCGTGAAAAGATGTGAGGTTCAGATCGAGCGCTCCCAATAGGCGCCGATGCTCATCTTGTGACGGTCGTGGCCGCGCTCGGTCTTGAGGAAATCGCGAATGCGCTTGGCCTCGGACCTCTCGCAACCGGCCCAGACGAAGGTGTCCGCGTCAGCATTCGAAAGCGCCGTCTTGATGGCGCTTTCGATGAGACCCATGGTACCCGCGGGTGCGCCGTTACGATGCATCCAGGTGAGATCGACCGTAGCGGCCGATGGCACGGGAAGTTCTTCCGCGGGGCCATCGACTTCCAGGAAGATGCGCAGATGCGTCTCCGCTGGAACTTCGGCGGCGATGCGGGAGATGGCGGGCAGAGCCGCCTCGTCTCCGGCAAGGATCATCGCTGCCGCATCGGGGACGCCGCCGCCACCGGGACCGAGTGCGCCGGCGATATCGCCGGGCGTGGCGTTCACCGCCCATTCGGTGCCGGGCATGTTTTCGCCCTCATGCAATACGAAATCGATATCGATTTCACCGCGCTCCAGATCGACGCTGCGGAACGTATAGATGCGTACAGTCAGCGCATCCTCGTCTTTGGCCCATTCGATGCGCCCATCCGAACGCAGTTTCGGCCAGATGGGCGTTCGGCCCTTCGGAGGGATGAGCAGCCGAAAATGCAGGCCGCCGTGAGCGAAATGTCGCGTGTCCTCGCAAGCAATGGTCACGCGGCGCATATGCGGACTGATATTGCGGGCGCCGACCACGCGGATTTCGCGCAGGTCCGGCAAGCGGTCTGCCTTCGGTGCGTCCGACCAGGCGAGTTCAAGCGCATCCTCACCGGCGAACTGGAAGAGATGCTCGGCGAGCACTGAGCGAACATTTTGGAGTGCTCGCGCACTTTTGCAGGAGAGCTCGATCGCGAGCTTGCGGCCTTCTTGGCGGATCTCTGCCTTGCCGATCGTCATCTCCAGTGACACCTGGTCGCCGTCGCGTTTGACGGTGCTGTGTTCGACGAAATGGGTGCAAAGCTCATCAAGTATTCTGATGGGATCGACGGCGATCGCGACGCCGGATGCGGTGAAACCTTCAGCCATCATTGTTTGATGTCCTTTCGCGAGAGCAGCCAGACGAGATAGGGGCCGCCGATCAGGGCAGCGAAGAGGCTGACCGGCACCTGATAAGGGTAGATGACGACGCGCGAGAGCCAGTCAGCTGTCATCAGCACGCCGGCGCCGAGGAGCACGCTTGCAGCAAGCTGCTGGCCCGGCCGATAGAAACCGACCAGCCGCGCGAGATGTGGGGCAATGAGCCCGGTAAGGCTGAGCGGCCCGATAAGGAATGAGGCGATTGCCGTCATCAGCGCGGCGATGATCGCCAATGTCAGGCGGCTTGCGCCGACATGAAGGCCGAGGGAACGGCTGGAATTACCGCCGAGCGGCAGGATCACCAACCAGCGGCCAAGGAAGGGCAATGGCGCAACGAGCACCAGCAGCGAGACAATTGCGGTCCAGGCCTCGAACGCGCCGGCACGATTGGTCGAGCCGGATAACCAGGTGAGCAGGATATATCCGCGCATATCGCCCTGCGCGAGCACCATGGTGACGATCGCCATAGCGAAGGCGCCGATGCCGACACCGGCAAGCAGCATACGCTCCGGCGAGAATTGTGCCCGGGCGGAAATGGCGATCATCGCCAGGAATGCGGTAAGCGCGCCAAGCGCCATGGCGAGAAGCATGATGAGAGGCGAGGGGAAGCCGAAGAGGAAGAGCGCCGCCGTCAGCCCCGCTCCGGCGCCGCCGCTGATGCCGAGCACCTCGGGACTTGCGATCGGATTGCCGGTCATCCGCTGCATGATGAAGCCGGCTGCTGCGAGCATGCCGCCGGCACCGGCCGCGACGATGATGCGGGGAAGGCGGAACGGCAGGAGATCAGTGAAGAGCGCGCCGGTTGCGATAGTCCAGCCGCTATTCGCCGGCCCGAGGGTGAGGAAGACAGCGAAGAGCAGGACGATTGCGCCGGAGAGCGCAGCTAGAGCCGAAAGCGGTTTCGCCAGTCTCGTGAGCGCCTGTGTAGATTGCGCTGCGACGGCTGTGACCGAGTGCACGCGCGGCAGCAGAAAAAGCAGCAACGGCCCGCCGAGCAGGGCGGTCGCAGCACCGGTTGGCGCAAGATCGGTAAATCCGGGGCCGAGGATTTGGGTCAGGCAATCGGTGAGGAAGAGCAGACCGGCGCCGGTGAGCGGTGCTGCGACGAGCAGGCCTTTGGTGCTGCGCGAGCCCAAGGCCCTTGCGATTGCGGGGGCGGCGAGGCCGAGGAATCCGATCACGCCGACTTCGGCCGTGACCGACGCTGCAAGCCACACGGCAAGCGCAAGGATGGCGAAGCGCGCAGAGTGCAGTGCGAGGCCGAGGCTTTTGGCGCTGCTGTCATCCAGCGCGAGAATGCGCAACGGCCGCACTAGGAACAGGGCCGCAGCGAAGCCGAGGATAAGGCGGGGACCAAGCGCAAATACGCCGTTCCAGTCCTGCTGGCTCAGCGAACCGGCACCCCAGATATAGATCGACATGGCGTATTCGCCGCGCGCCAGGATAAGAGTAACGCTGAGCGCAGCGGCGATCATGCTGATGATCATGCCCGAGAGCGTGACGGTGACCGGATCGAGCCCGCGTCGCCAACTCAAGGCGAGGACGATCGCGACGGCGGCAAGCCCGCCGCCAAAGGCAACCATCTCTCGCGAGAAGCCGATCAGCAGCGGCGAAAAGCTGAGAGCCGCCGTCATTGCCAGCTCCGCGCCCGAGGCAATGCCGAGCGTCGAGGCATCGGCAATCGGATTGCGCAGCACCCGCTGCAGCAGTGCACCGGAAAGGCCTAGGGCGGCGCCGGCGACCAGAGCCAATACGGCGCGGGGCATGATGCTGTTCCAGAGCAGAACGTGATTGAGGATGGCAGCTTGAGCGGTGTCGCCTGGTACCAGCGGCCGTGTCGCGATCAAGAGCGCAAAGGCTGCGATACACATCACCGGCAACGCGAGAGCGGCAACGAGGATGCTGGCGCCCCGGGCGGGTCTGGCGAGGCTAACCGTTCCATGCATGACCAAGGCCCTCCCGAAGAAGATCGGCAAAGCGCATGGCGGCCGGCAGCGCCCCATAGGGGTTGATCGGGCCAAGCATCAGCACGCGCCTGTCGCGCACGGCTGGCAGTGCATTCCAGAAGGCGCTGTTTGAAAGCGTCACGATCGCCTCGGCAGGATGGGGTGGCACCATGACGATCCAGGCATCCGGCATCGAAGCCAATATCTCGATACCGATAGGGGCGGCGGCGGAATAGCTGGTCGCGCCTTGCCATGCATTGGCAAGGCCGACACGCCGCAGTACCTCGCCGAACATGCTGTCGGAGCCGAAGACGCGGAAATGTCTGGCATCGCCAAGATTGACAGGGATGACCGGCCGTCCGTCGCCGGCGGCAAAGAAGGTTCGGCAATGATCGAGTTTGCTGGCAAGCTCCTCGGCGAGTCGCCTCGCGGCAACGAGCTGCAGCCGGTCGCCGATCGCAAGCGTCGCCTGTTCGGCAAGTGCGTAGGGGCTTTCGCCGGGCTTGTAGATCGCATGGCTTTCGACGGGTGCGATCGGCTGCATGCGCGCGTCCGCCCAGCCATAGAAATTCGAGTTGAAAATCAAATCGGGCCGGGCGAAACGCAAGACCTCGAAATTCGGCGTGCCCCGCAGGCCGAGATCGGCAACACTGCCGGGAATGACGGGCGTGACCGCTACTTCGCGGAACTGTCTCAATTCCGTTCCGGCGACGACGTTGGCGCCGATTGCCAGCAGAGTTTCGAGCAATGCCCAATCGAGGGTCGCGACGCGCAGGCTATCGGCCGCCCGCAAGAGCGCAGGGGTCGACAGCGTGGCTGCCGCACCGGCCAAAAATTGCCTGCGGGAGAAAAATGCCATGGCCTACAAGAGATAGCTGACCGGCTCGTTGCGAACCGGATGCGGGAAGACGCCCATGCCGACGCCGAAGATCGACTGCAGTTTGTCGGCCTGCATGATATCGGCAGGCGCGCCTTCGGCTGTGATCTGACCATGATTAAGGGCGATGATGGAGTCGCAATAGCGGGCGGCCAGGTTTATGTCATGCAACACGATCACGACGGTCAGGCCACGTTCGTGGCTGAGCTCCTGCACCAGCGACAGCACACTTGCCTGATGGGCAAGGTCGAGCGCGGAGGTCGGCTCATCGAGCAGCAGGCAGCGAGCGTTCTGGGCAAGCATCATGGCGATCCAGGCCCGCTGACGTTCGCCGCCGGACATGCTGGCGACGAGACGGTCAGCGAAGTCCTCAAGCTCGGTACGGACGATCGCTTCCTCGACCATCTCACGGTCAATAGTGCTGAAACGGCCGAGCGTGCCGTGCCAGGGGAAGCGGCCGAGCGCCACGAGTTCGCGCACGGTCATGCCATCGGTCGCCGGCGTGAACTGCGGCATGTAGGCGACATGGCGGGCGAAAGCGCGGCTGCCCCAGTCGGCAGCCGGTTTACCGTCGAAGGAGACCGAACCGCTCTTCGGGGCGATCTGTCGGGCAACGATCTTCAGAAGGGTGCTTTTGCCGGAGCCGTTAGGGCCGACGAGACCATAGATACGGCCGGCCTCAAGCGTCAGATCGATACCATCAAGGATCGACCTGTTGCCGACCGCGTAATCGATCCCGGCAAGGTTCAAGAAGGGCGTGGACACGAGGAAACTCCGGTTTGGCTGCAAAGGGTTCGGGAGGGCAGAGCCCTTCCTTTGATGCAGCTTCCTGAAAAACTAAACTGTTTTGTCAACTTACCATTTTTTGCTGAGCTTGAACGTGACCGTACGGGCATCGCCATAGCCGCAGACCGTCAGGCCCTGGCAGCTCGATACATATTCCTTGTCGAAGAGATTGGCGACGTTGAGCGATGCTGCCCAATTTTCCTTTTCGTAGCGGATGGCCGCATCGAAAACGGTCGCTGCCGGCACCTTCGCAGTATTGGCTTCGTCCGCCCATGACCAGCCCTGATGCCGAACGCCGGCGCCAAGGCTCAGACCTTCCAGCGTGCCCGTCGTGACCAAATAGTCAACCCAGAGCGAAGCCTTGACTTTCGGCGTGATGTAAGGGGATTTGCCGACGAGAAGCGGGTTGGCGGCATTTTCCAACACTTCCATGTCGGTATAGTCGAGGCCGGCAGTGACCTTCCAGTTGTCGTTGACGTTGACTTTGCTTTCGAGCTCGAAGCCGCGTGAACGTACCTTGCCGAGCTGGCTCTGTTCGAAGGTGATCGGATTGGTCACGGCGTTGTTGCGCTTGTCGATCTGGAACACCGAGGCCGTGATCACGCCATCGAAGAAAGTCGGCTCATACTTGACACCGCCTTCGATCTGATAGCCTTCCTCAGGCTTAAGCGGGCCGGAAATGCCAGTGCCGATCAACGGGTTGAAGAAGCTTGCGACACTGACATAGGGGGTCAGGCCATTGTCGAATTCGTAAGCAAGACCGGCGCGGCCGCTGGCTGCGCCGTCATCGAAACTGTAGCTCGTGCCGATCACGGCATCGGAGTCGATGTCGACATGGTCATAGCGGCCATTCAATGTCAGCAGCCAGCCGTCGCCGAAATGAATCTGGTCCTGAGCATAGACGCCAATCTGCTTCATGGTCACGATGCCATCGGCGTAAATGAAGTTGGCGCCCTGCGGCGTGCCGTAGACCGGGTCTGTCGCGCTGATCGGATTGGAACCGCAGCAGGCCTGCCAATTGTCCAGACGGTAGTACTTATAATCGATGCCGGCGAGCAGATTATGCGTCGTGCCACCCAATTCGGCCTCGCCCTCTATGCGGTTGTCGATACCGACGGAATCGACGCCGGAGCGGCCTTCGAAGCCGATGCGCGCAAGGTCGTAATCCGGCGCTGTCGGAACACCGCCGACATAGCCGTTGAGGTACGGACCCTGTTCATGCTTGTCGAGGCGGCCATAACGGAAGTTAGAGGTGAATTTGACTCCGTTGTCGAATTCGTGCTCGAATTCGTAGCCCACCATTTTCTGGACATAGCTTCCGTCGTCGATATCAGGTTCGCCGTAGAAGGCGTCGCGCGCGATCTTGCCGAAGGGCGCGTCCACGACCGTGCCCACATAGGGGAAAAAGCCGTTGCCGGTATGGACCTGATCGAGGCCTGCGAGATAACCCCAGACAGTGAAACTCGTCGCATCATCTGGGGCGATTTTCAGCTGCGGCATGATGAAGCCGCGGAAATCATGAGAGAAATCCGAGTAGTTGTCGCCGCCGGAGACCTTGCCGGTGATGCGGTAGGTCATTGTATCGCTGGAGCCAACCTTGTCGGATATGTCGAAACCGGTAAAGGCGTTGCCGTTACTGTTGATACCGATATCGGTGTAATAAAGCGGTTCGTCGAGCGGGCGCTTGCGCACGAGATTGATGATGCCGCCCGGATTGGCGCCGCCATAGAGCACGGAGGCGGGGCCCTTCAGAACCTCGACGCGCTCCAGCATGAACGGATCGATCTGGAAGCCACCGAAGCCGTAGCTGAAGAGGTTCAGGTTATCGAAGAAGACACCTGTCTGTGTGGCGTTGAAGCCGCGGATGTAGAACCAGTCGGTATCGGGATCGTTGCCGAAGGGTTGGGTCGTGACGCCGGGCGTATAAAGCAGCGCCTCGTCAGTCTTGTTGGTGATGCCGCGATCGTCCATTTCCTTCCTGCCGATAACGGAAACCGACTGCGGGATCTCATTCAGCGGTGTATCGCTTTTGGAGCCGGCGGAGGAGTTCCTCGCGACATAACCGTTGACCGGGCCGGTGGCGCTATCATCGCCGCCCTTGATGACGATCGGCGCCAACTGCGTCGGATCGGCATCCTGTGCGAGGGTGGAGGACGCGGCCATGATGCCGGCGACAGCCGTTCCTGTCAGTAGATATGCCCTTAAGATTAGCCCTTTGCTCTGCGCTCGCATAGATTACCCCACTCGTGCCGCGGCTTCTTCTGCCACGGTATGGCCTGAATAAGTCGAGTATTTAACTCAGATTTAATCGGGCGGATTGTCGCGATCGGGTAGAAATTGAACGTTCTTGGGCAATTTTCCGCGCGGCACGCAGATGCCCAGGACGTCGCAGTTATGCAATCTGTGCCCTTTTCCAGTTCGCCGGCGTCGTTCCCAGATTCTTGCGGAAGACGCGGGTGAAGTGGGCCTGATCGGCAAAGCCGGTTTCCACGGCGATGGTCGTCAGGGGATATTCGCTCTCGACCAGCATCTGTTTTGCGCGCTCAAGGCGGACATTGGTCTGATATTGATGCGGCGCTACCCCGGTCGAGGCCTTGAACGCGTGGCTGAAATGCGATTGCGACAGGCCGGTGACCGCCGCTAATTCCTCAAGGCGGATATTGCGCAGGCAATTCTCCTCGATGAATTCCGTGGAACGGCGCAATTGCCAGGCGGCGAGCTTGCTGCGCTTGCGCGGCTGCACCTTGGTGAGCTTCAGCACATCGATGATGAGGGCGAGCGACAGACCGTCGCCATAGAGATCATGGAGCGGCTGCGGATTGGAGCATTCGGCCGCGATCAATTGCGCCAACGATAGCAACCGCTCGTCGGAGAACAAAAGCTGCGCATTGGCGACGCGCCGCGGATCGAGATCGTCTCCGAGCCGGCGGCTGATGGTTTCGACATCAAAGTGGATGTCGAGATGGCGCACGGAATGCACGTCCACCAGCTCCGCCCACATTTCCATATCTGCTGGAATGTAAGAGATCGGCCGCTTTTCGGTATCCTGTACTGTGCTATCGGCGCGCGGCGAGAGCTTCACCCGCGAATCGCCCGGCCCGCGCTTTTCGAGGAGGATGAAAAGCCGCGGGTCGCGCGATACGTAGTAGCCACCGCAATGGGTAGCGCAATCCACATCCCAGACATCGGCCACGATGCCGTCCCACACCCGGCGATTGACGCCCTTGGTGACGGAAAAGCCGTGAATCTTGTTCTGCATGCGCGGTTGAAACGTCATTCCCACTTCCGCCTCCGGCCGGATAACCGGAACAAACCTTCGTAATAAACTCAAGTTTAGTATAGGAGGCGGAGCGGTATGACAACCACCAGATTCGGTATAGGAAAATGCCGATATCAGATGACGGAGAAGGTAAGCCCTGCGCTGTCACCGAAACGGATATCGATCTCGCCGGGTCCGGTGAGTTCGACGGCGCCGCTAAGGGTACCCGTGGTGATCAGGGCACCCGATTTCAGCGAGCTCTCCGGCCGCAGCGGGTCGTTGGCATAGTCGACCAGCCAGAGCAGCACGTCGCCCTTCGGATGCTTGGCAAGCCCATCATAGATCGTTTTGCCGGCATGGGTGACCTTCAGCGGCGTGCTCGCGGCGGTATCGATGAAGCTCTTGGCAATGGACGGCCCGAGTACATAACCGCTATTGCCGAGGCGGTCTGCTAGGAAGAGGAGGAAGGAGACGGCGCCACTTTCCTTGATGGCGCTGACGAGCAGCTCGGCGCCGAGATAGACAGTGGAGATCGCATCGAAAACGTCACCGCGGCTGTAAGGCGCGCCCTTACGATAGGGCAGATCCTTGCCCAAGCGAACCGCAATCTCGGTTTCGAACTTCAGACCGGGATACCAGGAGATGGTCGCGCCGGAGACGGCTTCGGCATAGGGATGGAGGGGTCCCGTGACCGGCTGGCCTTCGGGTGAAGCCGTCACCTTCCAGGCATTGCTCGCCACACCTTCCTCGGCCTTGAGGAAGTTCTGCGCTTCCATAGCCTGATGAAAATCGTTCGGCAGCGGAAAGGCGCTCGTCGGCTCCTGCTTGCCGGCCAGGCGCAGGTTGTGAAGCTTGGCGGCCAGCGCCCGCGGGTCGAATGATTCGGTCATGCAGTCTCCTCCATCAAAATCGAGATGGCGTCACAGTAACGGCGCAACCGGCACGAACAAGGGCAGACTTGGAAAGACTGTTATTCCATAGCGGTGTACCAGCGCTCCCGGTAATCGGAAAGGCCCGGGATTGCCGAGGGAGCAAAGTGCTTTTCCGCGCCGGAAACGGGTTTGACGCCGGTGAGAAGAGCTGCACCCTGACTTGTGCCGGTGGAGCCTGGCAGCGCCATCGTGTCGCGGCCGGTCAGCGCAGCGAGCAGGGAGAGATAGGTCTCGTTCAATGCGAACGGACCCTCGACGATTACAGGGCCTTTCGCCCCGATGAGCCCGAGACAAGCCTCAGTCATCAACGCCAGATAGAGACAGGCGACAGCATATCGTTCCTCGCGGCTGCCACCTTCCGCGCCGACCCAGCGGCTGGCCTTGCCTGGAAAGGGTCCAGAACCCGACGCCACGTTCGGCAGAAGCATGATGTTTTTGCCCACGACATCGCCGATGGCGGCACCTGCTGCGGCATCGCTGACCTGACCGATTTCAGCCGAAAGAATTTCGAACTCGCGGCCGCCCATGAAACGGGAGGACGGCACGGCGCGGCCATAGGCATCGATATTGGCAAGCGCATCGCGTTTCGCGTCGAGATGGTCGAGATCGCCACCGACACCGAAATTGATGACCCATGTGCCGGTCGAGACAACGGCAAAGGGGGCGTCGCGGCCAACGAGATGCGGCAAGAGCGAGGCATTGGAATCATGAATGCCGCAATAGACCGGCACCGAAAGGCCGATTTCTGCGGCAATGTCAGGCAGGAGCGGACCAAGCGCATCGAATGCCGACCGGAGCGGCGCCATCCGGTCACGAATGGCGAGCGCGTCGACCAGTGAGGAATAGGCACCGGTTTTCGGGTTCCAGAGATCGGTGTGACAGCCGAGCGAGGTCGCCTCGTTTGCAGCAACGCCTGTCAGCCGAGCCGACCAATATTGCGCATAGGTGAGGATAGTCGTGGCCTTGGCGAATTCCTCGGGGAACGCAGTCTTCTGATAATGAAGTTGTGCTCCGACATTCAGCCCCATCGTCAGGCGCGGCGAGAAAGTCTCGGCAAAGGGCGGCCGGAGCGCATCATAGGCGTCACGGATATCCTGCGGATATTCGTGCTCATAGTCGATGACAGGCATTGCCAGCCCGCCGTCAGCATCGAGCAGGGCGGCAGCTGCGCCATGCGTCGTGATCGAGATCGCGTCGAAGCCTGGCGCGCCGGCAAAGGCTTTCAACGAGGCAAGCGCGAAGCTCCAGAGCGCTTCGATATCATAGTGCGGATAGAGGCCGTCCCGAACGACGGTGTTCGGCTGCTTGCGAACGACGATTTCGGCACCCGTTGCGCTGTCAAGCACGACGACCTTGGCGTTTGTCTTGCCGATATCGAGAACGGCGATGCGATGGTATTCGCTCATGGCATGTGAAAGACGGTTACGAGGTCGCTCTGGATAGGCGAGTTATCCGGATTGGTTTCCATGATATCGGCCATATGCGCCCACCACTTCTTCATGACGGGATGCTCGGGCAGGCTGGCCATCGTGTGGTCCGTCGGCCGGGTCAACACGCCAAAAAGCGTGTTGGTCTCACGGTCGAGATGAATGGAATAATCGCTGGCACCTGATTTGTGCAGGAGATCCACCAGTTCCGGCCAAATCTCGTCATGGCGCTTGCGATATTCGGCCTCCATGCCGAGATTGAGCTTCATCTTGAAGGCGTGTTTTTCCAGGGTCATTTGGCGCTCATGGCTTTGACGCGGCGGGCGATGATCGGGATGGCGATGGTGATGATCAGCAATAGACCGATGAAAATCGACATGACGATGCCAGGCACGTTCAAAAGGCCGAGACCGAAGGTGACCAGACCCATGACGAAGGCCGCGATGACGACGCCGCCGATGGTGCCGGAGCCGCCGAGGATCGAGATGCCGCCGAGCACGACCATGGTGACGACTTCGAGTTCCCAGCCTTGCGCGATCGACGGGCGGGTGGAGCCGAGGCGCGAAGTCAGGCAGACAGCGGCAATACCGCTCATCACACCGGTCAGCAGGAAGAGGATGAATTTCACGCGCTCGACCGGAATACCGGAGAAGCGGGCGGCGAAATCATTGTTGCCGATCGTGTAGACCTGCCGGCCGAAATTCGTCGCATGCAGCAGGATCGCAAAGAGGATCGCCAGCACAATGAACAGCACGAATTCGAAAGAGAAGACCCAGACAACATATCCCTGGCCAAAATAGGCAAAGTCGGCCGGATATTTGCCATAGGCCTGGTCACCGAGCACGATATAGGAAATGCCGCGGAAGAGGCTCATCGTACCGATGGTGACAACGATCGAGGGGAGTTTGAGCGCCGAGACGAGGAAGCCGTTGAAGATGCCGCAGAGCAGGCCGGTGCCGATGCCGATCAGTACGAGACCCGGCGTGCCGATCCCCACTTGTGCGGCAGCCCCCATCGCCGTCGAGGCAAGAGCGATGATGGCAGCGACCGACAGATCTATCTCACCGGCGATGACGAGCAGCGCCATGGCGAAGGCGATCATCGCCTTTTCGGTGAAGTTGAAGGTCGCGTCCGAGAGGTTCCAGGCGTCGAGGAAGTAGGGCGAGGCCACGGAATTGAAGATGAAGATCAGGACGGCTACGCCGAAGAGCAGCACTTCCCAGCTCGACATGATGCGCTTGAAGGGCGTACCGAGGCGATCGGGAATGACGCGCTTATCGGGGCTGGAGGAAACGATGCTCATGCTGCGACCTCCGCTGCTGCGCGATCACGCAGGATGATGCGGCCGCGATTGCGCTCGCGCCTCGCATTGAAGACGACGGCGAGGATGATGACGGTTCCCGAAATCGCCATCTGGGTGAAGGGCGAAATGCCGATGACGGGCAGGGCGTTCTTGATGACGCCGAGGAAGAGTGCGCCGAGCACTGTGCCAGCGACTGAGCCCACGCCGCCGGCAATCGAGATGCCGCCGATCACGCAGGCCGCAACGCTATCCAGCTCGAAGCCGTTGGCAATATCGACATAGGCGACTGCATAGCGGGAGACCCAGAGATAGCTCGAAAGGCCAGCAAGCGCGCCGGAGAGCACGAAGGCCAGGAATTTCGTCCGGCCCGTATCGATGCCGGCATAGACGGCGGCCGTCGGGTTGCCGCCCGTCGCATAGGCGGAGCGGCCGAACTGGCTGTAGCGCAGCAGCATATACATCAGCGCGACGATGATGATCGCAACCCAGCTCAGCACCGGCAGGCCGAGGATCGGCGTGCGCGGAACGGAGAGGAAGATCGGTGTCATCTGATGCGCGTTCACCCAGGCGCCGCCCGAAAGCACGAAGGCCATGCCGCGATAGATGGTGAGCGTGCCGAGGGTAACGACGATTGGCGGGATTTCGAGGCGCCAGACGAGAAAGCCGTTGATCGTGCCAAGTTTCGCGCCGATCACGATCGCCGCAAGAATGAGCACGATCAGCGGCAGGCCGGGATAAGCAGCGTTCATCATCGCGATTGCCATGCCGGTGAAGGCAAGATTGGCGGCAACGGAGAGGTCGATCGATTTCGTCAGGATGACCGTCATCTGGGCAAGCGCCAGGATGATAAGAATCGCGGTATCATTGAAGATGCCGGCAAGATTGTCCGGCGTGGCGAAATCGGCAGCACGCGTCGAGAAGACGGCGACCATCACCACGATGATGGCAAAGAGCAGGGTTTCGCGTTTTCTGATCAGTCTCATCATGCCCGTCACCTCATGCATTTCCGGTCGCCGCGCGCACCAGCGCTTCCGGCGAAAGCTGATCGCGTTCGAAGAGCCCGGCCGCCAGTCCTTCCTTCATGACCAGTACCCGGTCCGACATGCCGATGATTTCAGGCAGTTCGGAGGAGATCATGATGATGGAAAGGCCTTCAGCCGCGAGCTCGCTGATGAAGCCGTGAACGGCAGCCTTCGAGCCGATGTCGATGCCCTTGGTCGGTTCATCGAGGATGATCACCTTCGGCTTGGTGGCAAGCCACTTGCCGATGACGACCTTCTGCTGATTGCCGCCGGATAGTGTGCCGACCGGCACGGACAGGGCAGCGGCACGCAGATCGAGCCGCTCGGCGTATTTGCGGGCGAGCGCGAATTCCTCTGCCGCCTGCAGGAAACCCTTGCGCGACGTGCGCGCCAGCGATGGCAGCGTCATGTTCTGGTAGATCGGCATCGGCAGCGCCAGACCGTGGCGGCCTCGCTCTTCCGGCACGTAGACGATGCCGGCGCGGATAGCATCATGCGGAGAGTTGATCGAGATTTCCCGGCCTTCGAGGACAAGCTTGCCGGAAAGCGGCTTCGTGATGCCGAAGAGCGATTGCGCGAGCTCCGAACGTCCGGCGCCGATCAGGCCGTAGATGCCGAGGATCTCGCCCTTGCGCAGTGTCAGCGAGATATCACGGAATTCGGTGCGGTGGCTATATCTGTCGACCTCGAGGACCGGTCCGCCGATCGCCACGTCGATTTTCGGGAAGGCGTTTTCGACGTCGCGGCCGACCATCATGCGGACGATTTCGTCCTGCGGCGTTTCCTTGAGCTTCCCGTGACCGACGTCGCGACCGTCGCGGAAGACGACGTAATTGTCGGCGATCTCGTAGAGCTCGTCGAATTTATGGCTGATGAAGAGGATAGCCTTGCCGCTCGCCTTGAGACCCTCGACGATGCGGAAGAGATCCTCGATCTCCTTGCGCGACAAGGCCGCCGTCGGTTCGTCCATGATGACGATGCGGGCCTCGATCGACAGCGCTCGGGCAATCGCCACGAGATGGCGCTGCGCAATCGAGAGATCCTTCAGGCGGATGGTTGGATCGATATTGCTTTCAAGCGAGGTCAGCAGCGCTCTGGAGCGATTGTTCATCTCGCTCCAGTCGATCGTGCGCCAGCGGGTGCGCGGCGCGTGACCGAGGAAGATGTTTTCGGCGACCGAGAGCTCGTCGAAGAGCACGGTTTCCTGATGGATGGCGGTCACGCCTGCGTCGATCGCTGCCTGCGCCGTCGCAAAATGCACCGGTTTGCCGTCGACGATGATCTCGCCCTCGTTCGGGCGATAAATGCCGGTGAGGATCTTGACGAGCGTGGACTTGCCGGCGCCGTTTTCGCCGATCAGGGCCGTCACCTTGCCGGGATAGAGCGCGATGCTGACATTATCGAGCGCTTTCACGCCCGGAAAGATCTGCGAGATGCCGCGCATTTCCAGAATGGCGGTTGCGTCATCGGCTTTTGTGTCCGCGACGGGATGTTGAAGGGCAGGGGTCATCAGCAAGCTTACCACCATCGAAAGAGAAGCCCGGCGGCAAGGCCGCCGGGTGTCCATTCATGATCTCTGAAATCAGAAGACCTTGGAGAACTGGTCGATGTTCGAGGCATTGTAGACGAAGGGATCGGCCATAGCGGCTTCGCCGTTGTCGCCAACCTTGATCTTGCCCATGCGACCGGCTTCGATTTCGCTGCCTGGCTTGCCGTCAGTGTCACCCTTTACGAGGTGATAGGCAATCTGGGTTGCGGAATAGCCGAGGTCGATCGGGTTCCAGATGGCGAATTCCTTCGTGGCACCGGACTTGATTGCGCCAGCCATTTCGGACGGCAGGCCGAGACCGGTGACGTAGACCTTGCCAACCAGGCCCTTGTCTTCCACGACCTTGGAAGCAGCCAGAACGCCGACCGTCGTCGGAGCGACGATGACCTTGACGTTCGGGTTGGACTTCAGAAGGCCTTCAGCTTCACGGTAAGACTTGTCCGAAAGGTCGTCGCCATAGACTGTCGTGACGAGGTTGAGGCCAGGGAAATCCTTGAGCTGTTTCTTCATCTGGTCGATCCAGATGTTCTGGTTCGTCGAGGTCGTCGTGGCCGACAGGATGGCAAAGTCACCCTTGCCGCCATCAAGGTGATTCTTGACGAGCGTCAGGCACATCTTGCCGATCAGCTCGTTGGAAGACGGGTTGAGCTGCAGAATGCGGCCTTCCGGAGCAACGCCGGAATCCCAGGAGATAACCTTGATGCCGCGCTGGGTTGCCTTCTTCAGAGCCGGAACGACGGCATCCGGGTCGTTTGCCGAAATCGCGATGGCATCGACACCCTGAGCGATCAGCGAGTTGACGACTTCGATCTGGCCTTCGGCCGTCGTGGTCGTCGGGCCTGTGTAAATGACTTCTACGCCGCCAAGTTCCTTGGCCGCTTCCTGAGCGCCCTTGTTGGCGGCGTCGAAGAAGCCGTTGCCGAGTGACTTCACGACGAGGCCGATCTTGATGTCTTTGGCGCTGGCGTTGCCGGCCATCATGGCGACGGCAAGCGCTACGCCGAGCGCAAGTGTCTTTGCAAGTTTCATGTCATGTCCTCCCACTAAGATTAGACTTCCACACCTCGGCGGTGCCTCATGCGACCGACGAGGAATCCTCCTTCATTGCCTGGGCCACCGGGCTTGCGACGACGAGCCGGACGCCGGCATTCTCGATCATGCGAGCTGCCTCTTCCGGGATGCCGTCATCGGTGATGACCACAGAAACACGGTCGAGCGCGCATAGAATGAGGCTCGACCGACGATTGAATTTGCTTGAATCGACCATGACGACCAATTCGTCGGCCTGATGCATGAGCTTCTGCTCGCTCTGGATGATCAGAGCGTCTGCCTCCATGATGCCGAGGGGGCCAACGCCCTGCGCGCCGATGAACATGCGCCGCGCATAGAAATTGCGGATCGCATCATTGTCGAAGGGCGACAGGATCAGGCTCTGTTCGCGGTAGATCGCACCGCCCGGCACCGTCACCGTGTTCTTGGAATGCTTCACGAGATGTTCGGCGATCGCGAAGGAATTGGTCATGACCTGCATGCGATGGCCGGCCATGTAATGGACCATCTGAAAGGTCGTGGTGCCGCCATTGATGATGATGGCGTCGCCGGCTTCACAGAGATCGACCGCTGCCCGCGCAATTGAGCGTTTTTTATCGATATTGACTGATTCTGAAACCCTGAAGGGGCGTCCTGCAAGATTGCCAAGCTGCGGCGGGTGAACCGCTTCCGCACCACCACGAACGCGGCGGATCTTGCCCTGCACGTGAAGAGCCGCAATGTCGCGCCTGATCGTCGCTTCAGAAGCGTCCGTCAGCTCTGAAATGTCCTGAATCGTAACGACGGACTTTTCCTGAACCGCGCTTAAGATAATGCGATGGCGTTCGCGTTCGTGCATTGGGCTCCTCCTCTTGTCATATTTATTTCGTATCCATTAAAGGCTGTCAATCAGAAACGATCATAAATTTTCATATTGCGATGCAGCATAATCGATTTTGATCGTTTTCGATTGACAAGCGCCATTTCGATGCGCGATATCGTGAGCGAAAGGGCGTGATTATCGCGACGCCCCGCATGCCTATACACAGGCCTATATGGGAGGATGACATGGCGGCAAAGGTTCGACTTCTCGAGAACCGGTGGGATGATGCCTATGCGGCGGGCCTCGATGAGCCCGGCAAGCTTCTTTACCGCTCGAATCTGCTCGGCGCCGACAAGCGCATCACCAATTATGGTGGCGGCAACACGTCGGCCAAGGTCATGGAAACCGATCCGCTCGATGGCAGCACCGTCAAGGTGCTTTGGGTCAAGGGTTCAGGCGGCGACGTTGGAACGATCAAGCTCGATGGTTTCGCGACGCTTTATCAGGACAAGCTGGAATCGCTGAAAGGCATCTACAAAGGCGTCGAGGACGAGGACCGGATGGTCGGCTTCCTGCCGCATTGCACCTTCAACCTGAACGCCCGCGCCGCGTCGATCGATACGCCGCTGCACGGCTTCGTTCCTTTTACGCATGTCGACCACATGCATCCGGATGCGATCATCGCAATCGCGGCTTCCAAGAATTCCAGGGAATTGACGAAGCAGGTCTTCGGTGACGCGATCGGCTGGCTGCCCTGGCGCCGTCCGGGCTTCCAGCTCGGCCTCGATCTCGAAGCCTTCGTCAAGGCGAACCCTGACGCAAAGGGCGTCGTGCTCGAAAGCCACGGCCTCTTCACCTGGGCAAACGATGCCAAGGCCTGCTACGAGCTGACGCTCGATATCATCAACAAGGCGATCGAATGGTTCGCCGGCCAAACCGAGGGTAAGACAATCTTCGGCGGCGCCGCCGTGGAAAGCCTACCGGTTGCCGAACGCCGTGCCATTGCGGCGCGCCTGATGCCGGAAATCCGCGGCCGCATCGGCAAGCAGGAGCGCAAGCTTGGTCATTTCGATGATCAGGATGCCGTTCTGGAATTCGTCAATTCGAAGAGCCTGCGCCCGCTCGGCGCACTCGGGACCAGCTGCCCCGACCATTTCCTGCGCACCAAGATCCGCCCGCTGATCGTCGATTTCGATCCGGCCAAGCCCGATGTCGATGCGATCATCGCCGGCCTCGACAAGGCGCTCGAAGATTACCGTGTCGACTACGCCCGCTATTACAACGCCTGCAAACACGACAACTCACCGGCCATGCGTGACGCCAATCCGGTCATTTTCCTGGTGCCGGGTGTGGGTATGCTGTCTTTTGCCCGCGACAAGGCAACGGCCCGCATTGCCAGCGAATTCTACGTCAACGCCATCAACGTAATGCGTGGCTCGTCCACCGTATCGGAATATCAGGGCCTGCCGGAGCAGGAAGCTTTCGATATCGAATACTGGCTGCTCGAAGAAGCCAAGCTGCAGCGTATGCCGAAGCCGAAGAGCCTTGCCGGCAAGGTCGCCTTCGTCACCGGCGGCGCCGGCGGCATCGGCCGCGCGACGGCAGCACGCCTCGTCGCCGAAGGCGCTTGCGTCGTGCTTGCCGATATCGATCAGGCAGCACTTGAAACGACCGAAGCTGAATTCGTGAAAAAGTACGGTGCCGATGCGGTGCGTACTTTGAAGCTCGACGTTACCAAGGAAGATGGCGTTATCGCCTCCTTCGCCGAATCCTGCGTCGAATTCGGTGGTATCGATATCCTCATCTCGAATGCCGGCATCGCGTCCTCGGCACCGATAGAAACGACGGAGCTGTCGACCTGGAACCGCAACATCGACATCCTCGCGACCGGCTACTTCCTTGTGTCGCGCGAAGCCTTCCGGCTGTTCCGCCGTCAGGCGCTCGGCGGCAACGTCGTCTTTATTGCGTCGAAGAACGGTCTTGCGGCGTCGCCAAATGCGGCCGCCTATTGCACGGCGAAGGCTGCGGAAATCCATCTTGCCCGTTGCCTGGCGCTGGAAGGCGCAGAAGCCGGCATCCGCGTCAATACTGTCAACCCGGACGCCGTGCTGCGCGGCTCGAAGATATGGAGCGGCGAATGGCGCGAACAGCGTGCGGCTTCTTCCAAGATCGAGGTCGACGAACTCGAGGAACATTACCGCAAGCGTTCCATGCTGAAGCTCAACGTCTTTCCGGAAGACATTGCCGAGGCCGTCTACTTCCTGGCCTCTGATCTGTCGGCCAAGTCGACCGGCAACATCATCAACGTCGACGCCGGCAACGTTCAGAGCTTCACACGCTGATGGCGAGCGGCGGGCCGCGCCCGCCGCAATAGAATTTCTGGGAGGAACAGATGACAGAATCTAGGATTGCGCCGGATCTGGTCGCAGCGGAAAACGACAAGCGTGCTACAGCGCTGAAGGCCGACTATGAGGCACTGGGTGCAACGCTTGCCCGCCGCGACGTCGATATCGAGGCGATCACCCGCAAAGTGGCGGAGTTCACCGTTGCAGTGCCCTCCTGGGGCGTCGGCACCGGCGGTACGCGCTTTGCCCGCTTCCCCGGTACCGGCGAGCCGCGCGGCATTTTCGACAAGCTCGACGATTGCGCCGTCATAAACCAGCTGACACAAGCCACACCAACCGTGTCATTGCATATTCCTTGGGACAAGACGGATGTGAAGGAGCTGAAGGCAAAGGGCGATGCGCTGGGTCTCGGTTTTGATGCGATGAATTCCAACACGTTCTCGGATGCTCCGGGCCAGAAGCTGACCTATAAATATGGTTCGCTCAGCCACACGGACGCGGCGACCCGCCAGCAGGCGGTCGAGCACAATCTGGAATGTATCGAGATTGGCAAGGCGCTCGGCTCCAAGGCACTCACCGTCTGGATCGGCGACGGCTCGAACTTCCCCGGCCAGAGCAATTTTACCAAAGCCTTCGAACGTTATCTTGCCTCGATGGCTGATATCTACAAGGCGTTGCCGGATGACTGGCGACTCTTCTCCGAGCACAAGATGTATGAGCCAGCCTTCTATTCAACGGTCGTGCAGGATTGGGGCACCAACTATCTGATCGCCCAGACGCTCGGTCCCAAGGCCTATTGCCTCGTCGACCTCGGCCATCATGCACCGAATACAAATATCGAGATGATCGTTGCTCGCCTCATTCAGTTCGGCAAGCTCGGCGGCTTCCACTTCAATGACTCGAAATATGGCGATGATGACCTCGACGCCGGCGCGATCGACCCCTATCGCCTGTTCCTGGTCTTCAACGAACTCGTCGATGCCGAAGCGCGCGGCGTCAACGATTTCCATCCTGCCCATATGATCGATCAGTCGCATAATGTGACGGATCCGATCGAAAGCCTTATTAACAGCGCCAATGAAATCCGCCGCGCCTATGCGCAGGCCCTGATCGTCGACCGCAAGGCGCTCGAAGGCTACCAACAGGATAATGATGCACTGATGGCAACCGAAACGCTGAAGCGCGCTTACCGCGCCGATGTCGAGCCGATCCTGGCCGAAGCCCGTCGGCGTGCCGGCGGCGCAATCGATCCGGTCGCGACCTACCGCGCCAGCGGCTACCGCAAAAAGGTAGCCGCTGAGCGTCCCGCTTCCATCTCTGGCGGCGGTGGCATCATCTAAGGATAGGGAAGCCGTTGATCACGGCTTCCACTGACCAGCAATCTGCCGGGTGGCGACGTTCAGCCGGTTCCAGACGTTGATATTGGCGATTGCGATGACGAGGGCGGCGAGGCTTTTGCCATCGTAGTGGCGCGTGCATTCCTCCCAGATCTCATCCGGTACCGGATCGGCGCGATCGCTGAGGCGGGTGACGGCCTCGGTGAGGGCTAGTGCGGCGCGTTCGGCATCGCTGTAATAAGGGGCTTCGCGCCAGCCTGCCACAGCAAATAGCCGCTCATCCGTCTCGCCGTACTTGCGGGCGATGCGCCAGTGGCCATCGATGCAGACGCTGCAGCCGTTGATCTGGCTGGCGCGCAGATAGATGATTTCCAGAAAACCCGGTGCAAGCCCGACCGTGGCCGGCAATTTGCCGAGGGCGGTCAGCAGCTGCATGGCTTCCGGGATGACGAGGGCTGGATTTCCCATTCTTTCTTGCATGTTCGATCTCCTGATAACCTGTTCCGTTTGACGCAGGGCCGGCGGGGTCACCGGCTCTCGCTCGTCATAGGTTTGACGGGTCAAGACGAGGCAATGTGACGGAGATGGGAGAAAAAGATGAGAAGCAGAACGACCTTAACTGCTCCGTTAGGAATGGCAGACATGACAGCCGCCGTCAATGGAAGGAGCTGCGGCCCAGTTCGAGGCCGCAAGCGGCTTTGGATATTGTCGTGTCTTAGAGCCGGAAGAGGCCGGGAAGCGGTTGACCCGCAAACCTGCGCTGTCCGTCAGGCGTGGACCTTATAGCGCAGTGCGACGGCGCCATTGCCTATCGCCTCCGCTGATATCAATGAGAGTTGTGTCTTGCCTGCCAGCCCCCCGTCAAATGTGACGACCGGCTGACCACCACTTCCATCCAGGGTCGGAGCGACGAGAAGATAGAACTCGTCGATCAGCCCAGCGGCAAAGAAGGCACCGTTGATCGCGGCTCCGCCTTCCAGAAGCAGCTTGCGGATGCCGAGTTCACTTTCCAGCACATCCAGTGCTGCGGGCAGATCAATCTCGGCGGAAGGCGAGACGATGTAGGAGATTCCGTCGGCTGCGAGTTCCGCCAGGTGCGAGTCCGGCACTGCGCTGCCGAGGATGACGACTATATGGTCGCCATCGATATCCGGCCGCGTGAAATGCAGCTTGCCCGAGGTATCAAGCGCGATCGCGTAGTTGTTTGCCCTTCGATCGGCAAAATGGTTTGGCCGATCCACCGGGCCTACCGATTTCGGCGGATGCGCTTCTCCCTTTGCCATTTCGGCCATGGTCACGCGACCGACGATCCAGGCATCGCCCCGGAGGTCTTCGTGCGCCTTCTGGTAAAGAGCCGTCCATTCCTTGCGGCCGCCATCGGGGCTGTCCGTCCATTTGCTTGGGTGCAGGCCGCCGTCGAGGGATGACATCATCAGACAGACGATTTCCGGTTTCATGGCAATTCCTTTCCGGCTGGTGAGGCAGGCAAGTCAGAACTTGATCGAGAGATGGCCATTGTCAGCAATGACAACGGTTGCATCGGCATAATGTTCGAGCTCGGGATGGCCCTGCAATGAATGTTTGTGGCCGGCGGCCGTGATGACCAGGACATCGGATCCGGCCGCGATTCCGGCCTTCACGCCGGCTTCGACGTCTTCGAAGACCAGGCATTCATGCGTAGAGAAGCCAAGCTTTTCGGCGCCGAGGATATAGCATTGCGGGTCGGGCTTGCCGATCGTCACATCTTCCGCCGTGACGATAGCCGGCGGCATCGGCAGTCCGGCCGCCTCGAGCCGGCGCTCGGCGAGGCGACGCGGTGAGGAGGTGACGATCGTCCACCGGTTCGGCGGCAGCGACGCCAGAAAATCGGCAGCACCCGGAAGTGCCACGACGCCTTCGACATCGCGGATTTCCTCTTCGGTGATTTCGGCTGCTTCCGCTTCCGCATCGACACCCGGGAGGTTCAGCCGCCTGATCGTGTCGATACCGCGTGATCCATGCATCGTGGGCAGGAATTGTTCGACATCCAGCCCATGACGCTCGGCCCAGCGTCCCCAGACGCGCTCTGCTGATGCAGTTGAGCTCAAGATCGTGCCATCCATATCGAACAGGAAGGCGGCATATTGTTTGGAACTATCAAATCGGGAGGACATCCGGAAACACCGTAGGAGGGATCTGCACGCCATCAGCCAATGAAAAATGCGGCAGGTCAAGTCGCCTGCAAAATTTCAGGAAGGCTTGATGCAACACCGTTCCTGTCACATCGTCCGGCTCCTGTTCGTCATGGTCTTGGGCATAACGCGACAAGGAATAGGGCAATGAACGAGAAGAACTGGCTGGCCGATGAATTCGAAGCGAACCGGGCGCATCTGCGCGCCGCCGCCTACCGCATGCTCGGCTCACGCGCGGAAGCGGATGATGCGGTGCAGGAGGCCTGGCTGCGTCTCACGCGGTCGGACAGAACGGGCGTCGATAACCTGTCCGGCTGGCTGACGACAGTGGTGGCGCGCATATGCCTGGACATGCTGCGCTCGCGCAAGACGCGGCGCGAAGAGCCGCTGGAGCTGCCGGTGCATGGCGCGATCGCCGATATCGGCAGCAATCCGGAGCGTGAAGCAGCTTTTGCCGATTCGGTGGGAATCGCCCTGCTCGTCGTGCTGCAAACTCTTTCGCCCGCTGAGCGCGTCGCCTTCGTGCTGCACGACATGTTCGATCTGCCATTCGAAGACATTGCCGCCGTTATCGGCCGCAGTGCGGCCGCCGCGCGGCAGCTTGCAAGCCGCGCAAGACGCCGGGTGAGCGGGCAGGCGGAAACGCCCGAAGTCGATCTCGCACGCAGGCGAAGCATAGCCGAGGCCTTCCTGAGTGCCTCTCGCAACAGTGATTTGGAGGGCCTGATCGCTGTGCTCGCACCAGAGGCCGTCTTCCGGCCGGATGCCGCCGCCGCCCGGCTTGGCAATGTTGTCCCGCTTCATGGCGCAGAGGCTGTCGCCAAAAGCTTCAAAGGGAAGGCGAGGTCAGCAAAGGTCGCGCTTGTCGACGGTGAAATCGGCGTGGTGGTCTTCATCGAGGGCCAGCTGCGTATTGTGCTGGCACTGGGTTTCGATGGCGACAGGATCTCGACGGTCGACGCGATTGCCGATCCGGATCAACTGCGTGATATCGGCTATTCGATTTTTGAAGGCTGAACGATTGCAAAAGCAAATTTCCGCTGAAAGGCGACCCTGATCAGGCGCCTTTCAGGCATTTCACAAGACGTACAGATATGAGTTCGCGGGGCTGATGGGGTGATGTTCCAGCGCCTCCCGCAGGCACGTCTCTGCATGTTTGCTACAGTAAATTACCTTCCGGGCTAAAGCACTTCGCGAGATAGCAGCACAAGCTATTCATTGAGTGGAGGCGTATGATTCGCGCAGAAGTTGGTGGTCGCTCATGGGCGGTCGTTGCGGCGATGCTGTTGTCGGTGACCACCTTTACATCCGCAGGCGCCCAGAGCCTGAGTTTCGGTCCGACGGGCGGCGGTGGTTCTGGTACCTGGGATAGTGCCACCGTCAATTGGTTCAACGGCTCTGTGGCCGTGCCGTGGGCTAGCGGAGGGACCGCCATATTTGGCGGGACCCCCGGCACTGTGGCCGTAAACGGTACGGTTTCAGTGGGAGGCGTAACTTTCGATTCCAGTGGCTACACGATCACCGGCGGCACGCTAGCCCTGACCGGAGCCACGCCGACGATCACGACGAATGCCGGCGTTTCGGCGACGATCAGTTCCGCGATCTCCGGCTCCGCCACATTGGTGAAATCAGGAGCGGGAGCGCTCACTTTTTCGGGGGCCAAGACTTACACGGGGGCGACTATCGTTGATGCCGGACAGCTGGTTCTGAGGAATCCATCCGGCTTTGTTTCCCCAACCACGGTCAATTCCGGCGCCACGCTGACGTTCACCGGCACCACGAGCGTGACGACCGCCGCCCCCATCACGCTCAACGACGGCGCGACACTGGAACACGTCAATCCATCGGGCTACGTACAGTTGACTGGGGCCGTGACCAGCACCGGCAACACGTCGATAAATGTCAACACCATCGGCACCGGGCGGGGATTCTACCTGGACGGTGGTTTGAAGGGCAGCGGGACGGTCACCATCAACGCCGCCAGTGCGGGCAACGCTGTAATCCTGCGCAACAACAACAGCACTTTCAGCGGCACGCTGGTTGTCAACGGCATCGCCAGTGCCACCGCCGGCGCGGGTAGCGGTCTGGCCCTCGCGGGACTAGCCACGAGCAATGCGCTGATCAATACCAATGTCGTGCTCAACGGCACCATCGAATTGGCCGACCAAGGCATGGGTTCCGGGTTTGGCACAGCCATCTTCAATATGGGATCGCTGTCAGGCAGCGGTATCATGGTCGCCAATCGCAATCCGATCGGCAACTTCGGTGCGACCATTGTGCTGGGAAACACCAACGACAGCGGCCTGTTCAGTGGCAGCATTGTCCGCGGCAGCGGCAGGACCAATGTGGTCGGTGTCACCAAGGTGGGCACCGGCACCCAGATCTTCAGCGGCGCGAACAGCTATACCGGTGTGACGAACGTCAATGCCGGGGTTCTCAACATCAGGAACAGCTCCGCACTGGGCTCGACCGTCGCCGGGACCAATGTGGCGTCAGGAGCCGCATTGCAGATTGAGGGCGGCATAACCGTCGGTGCTGAAGCACTGACCCTCAATGGCACCGGGATTGCAAATGACGGTGCGCTGCGCAACATATCCGGCGTCAATTCCTATGGCGGCCCGATCACCCTGGGCAGCGCCGTGCGCATCAATTCCGATGCGGGCGTGCTGACCCTGGGCACTATCATGGGCCCGGGTCAGAACCTCACGCTCGGTGGTGCTGGAAACGTCAGTGTTACAGGCGTCCTGGGCATTACCAGCGGCACGCTGACCAAGGATGGGAGCGGCACCGCGATCCTGTCGGCGACGAACACCTACACCGGCGCAACGATCATCAACGGCGGCACCTTGCAGGCGGGGGCGGCTGCGGGCGGAAGGGCCTTTGGCACACTTTCGGCGGTGACGCTTGCCGACGTGGCGGGCACCACTCTGAACCTCGATGGCTTCGATCAGACTATCGGCTCGCTCAGCGGCGGCGGCACGACCGGCGGCAACGTGACGCTCGGATCGGGCACCCTGACCACGGGCGGCAATGGCACGAGCACCGCTTTCGGCGGTGTCATCAGCGGCGCCGGCGCGTTTGTCAAGGTCGGATCGGGTACGCAGATACTCACCGGTACCAGCACTTATAGTGGCGGCACGACGATTTCCGACGGCGCGCTGCAACTCGGAAACGGCGGCACCTCCGGCTCCATCATTGGTGATGTCATCAACAGCGGTGCACTGATCTTCGACCGCGCCGACAGCTACACATTCAGCGGCCTGATCTCGGGCAACGGTTCGGTCGACCAGATCGGCGCAGGCACAATGATCCTCACAGGGAGCAACACCTATACGGGACCGACGTCGGTCGCCGCCGGAAGCCTGATCGTCAATGGCGACCAATCCGGCGCGATCGGGCTTACGACGGTGGCAAACGGCGCCACGCTCGGCGGGACGGGCACGATCGGTGGCGACGTCAGCGTGGCGAACGGCGGCATCATCGATCCTGGCAATCCCGGTTCCGTTCCCGGAACGCTCACGATCAACGGCAATCTCGCCCTCAGCAACAGCTCCAACCTGAACTACAATTTCGGGCAGGCGAACGTGGTCGGCGGTGCCTTCAACGATCTCACCAAGGTCGGTGGCGATCTGACGCTCGACGGCACGCTCAACGTGACCCAATCCGCCGGCGGCAGTTTCATGCCAGGCATTTACCGCGTCATCAGCTACGACGGCACGCTCGCCAACAACGGCCTTGCCCTCGGCACCATGCCGACCGGCAACTTCCTTGTTCAGACCTCGGTCGACAAACAGGTCAACCTGGTCAACGCCACAGGCATCACGCTCAATTTCTGGGATGGACCGGGCGGCACTTCCAACGATGGCAGCATTCATGGCGGCGACGGCGTCTGGCGGTTGACCGACAACGATCACTGGACCAACGACACCGGCCTGATCAATGCGCCTTATTCGAACGGTGCCTTCGCCGTGTTCGAGGGCCAGTCCGGAACCGTGTCCGTCGACAACGGCAACGGTCAGATCCAAGCCTCCGGCATGCAGTTTGCGACCGATGGCTATGTCATCGACGGTCAGCCCCTGACGCTGGTCGGTGGTTCATCCATCGTCCGTGTCGGCGACGGCACGCTCGATGGGGCGAACATGACGGCGACCATCGTGTCGGCGCTTGCCGGCTCCTCCACGCTGGTCAAAGCCGATCTCGGCACGCTGGTGCTGTCGGGCCTCAACACCTATACCGGCGGGACGAGTGTCCAGGGCGGCACGCTGCAAGTCTCGGCCGATGCGAACTTCGGTGATGCCGCTGGTGGCATAACCCTCGACGGCGGCACGTTGCACAGCACCAGCTCCTTCGAGAGCAACCGCGGCGTAACCTTGGCGAGCACGGGCACCTTCCTCACCGACGCCGGCACGGTCCTCACCCTCAATGGCAACCTCAATGGCGCAGGCGGCTTCGCCAAGACCGGCACCGGTACGCTGCTGCTCAACGGAACCTCATCTTATGGCGGCGCCACCACCGTCACGGAGGGCACGCTGCAAGCCGGATCGGCAGGAGCATTCAGTCCGTCTTCAGCCTTCTCCGTCGGGGCCGATGGCACGCTCAACCTTGCCGGTTTCGATCAGACGGTTGCGTCGCTGACCAACGCCGGGACGGCGATGATGTCCGGCAGGCCGGGCACGACCCTGACGGTCACCGGCAATTACGAGGGCGCCGGCGGCACGCTTATCCTGAACACGGTCCTGGGCGCAGATGGCTCTGCGACCGACCGACTGGTTGTCGGCGGCAACACCGCGGGCAACACCACCCTGCGTGTCGCCAATGTCGGCGGCGGTGGCGCGCAGACCGTGAACGGCATCAAGGTCGTCGACGTCGGCGGCGCATCCAACGGCACGTTCTCCCTTCAGGGCGATTACGTTTATAAGGGCGATCAGGCCGTCGTCGGCGGCGCCTACGCCTACCGGCTCTACAAGGGCGGCGTCAGCACACCGGCCGATGGTGACTGGTATCTGCGTTCCGCCCTCACTCAGGATCCGAGCACTCCGCTCTATCAACCGGGCGTGCCGCTCTATGAGGCCTATGCCGGTTCGCTGCAGACCTTCAACAGACTCGGTACGCTGCAGCAGCGTGTCGGCAACAGAACTTGGATTGCTGGCGGCGAGGAACGCGCCCGAGAGGATGGCAACGACGACTCCAGCGGCATCTGGGCGCGTTTCGAAGCAGGTCATGCCGACTTCGAACCTGGAACCTCGACCAGTGGCAGCGATTATGATGCCACCACGTGGAGGCTGCAGACCGGCGCCGATGGCCTACTGCACGAGAACGACTTTGGACGTTTGATCGCGGGTGCGTCCTTCCATTACGGCAGGATTTCCTCTGACGTCACATCGGTCTATGGCAATGGCAATATCGATACTACCGGCATCGGACTTGACGGAACGCTGACCTGGTACGGCAATGCCGGCTTCTATGTCGACGCTCAGGCGCAGGTGACATGGTATGGCAGCGATCTTTATTCCACCACCGCGACACGCAGCCTCGTCAACGACAATGACGGCATGGGTTATGCCCTTGGCATCGAAGCCGGTCAGCGCATCGCGCTCGACAGCACCTGGGCGCTGACGCCACAGGCCCAGCTCACCTATTCCTCGGTACGGTTCGACGACTTCACCGATCCTTTCGCCGCCGATGTCGCGCTCGACAGGAGCCGGAGCCTTGTGGGCCGCCTCGGGTTGGCTGTTGAGCGTGAGGTCGAATGGCAGGAAGCGGACGGCAAGACGGCCCGCTCGCATCTATATGGTATTGCCAATCTCTATCACGACTTTGCCGACGGCTCCCGAGCCGAGGTGGCCGGAACGCCGTTCACAAGCGAAAACGATCCATGGCGCGGCGGCGTCGGCCTCGGTGGATCAATCAACTGGTCTGATGACAAATACTCGCTTTATGGCGAGGCGCTGGCGAGCACGAGCCTGCAGAACTTCGGCAACAGCAACAATGTGAGCGGTACCGTCGGTTTTAGGGTGCGGTGGTGAAGACCAACGGCATCCGCGCGAGGCTGTGTTTTCGACTCTTGTCAGGTCCATTGCTTCCTCAAGGCTTGTGAACGATTTGTCTGTACGTTTCTTCCATCTGCAACTGAAAGCTCTCAAATGGGTTCCGTTCGCCAACTCCTCACTTTCGCCCTATCGACCTTTGTCTGCTCATACGCTGTTGCCCAAGAGGTCAGCCTCCCTGGCAATGCGTCATCGTTAAGCGAAACCCACGCCAGTTGGACGGTCCAATGCGTGATTGCGTCAGCAACGGACGGTTCCAAAGCGAAGCAATGTGCCCTCTCGCAGCAACAGATTGAGCAGAAGACCGGGCAGAGGGCGCTTGCGATTGAACTAACCGCCGATAACGGAATCGCTAAAGGAAATCTTGTCCTTCCGTTTGGTCTCGACCTCCAGAAAGGCGTTTCCCTGCAGATTGATGACGGAGCAACGGGGGCAACTCTGCAATTTCGAACCTGTCTTCCGGCAGGATGCCTAGTCGATGTCATGTTTGACGCGAAAATGATAACGTCACTCAAGTCTGGCACCACGCTCAAGGTAAGAGCAACTCCGCTCGGTGCGCGCGAAATTACCTTTTCGATAGCTCTTTCTGGCTTCGCCAGTTCCTATGAGCGTGTCGTGGAGCTTCTTAAGACATAGGGGTAGCATTGCTGCTCGCAGGAAATGCGCCACGGATTGCCGGCTCGTTACGCGTCGCGCTATCCGGCACAGTCAATGCCGTGCCGAATTCTTCGATCATCCCGCCGCCATCGACGGTTGCTCGGTTCTCTTCATCGATGTCTTTGGCGAATAGGCAGACAAGCATTCCCTTCGCCGCCGGCTTCTGATCGCTGCCATGCATATCAGCGTCGGAATCGAGGTGGTCGTCGCAATCGGAGATCGAGGCAGGTGCTTAGTGGTTGCGCCAGCCCATCAGCTTTTCGATGCGCTCCGCCGAGCTGCGCACCTGGGCAGTGTAGTGGCTCTCGTCCGAGAAGGCCTTCTGCTCCGGCAGAACGATGGAAATGGTGGCGACGCACTGGCCCTCACGATCGCAGATCGGCGAGGCGATGCAGGCGACGGCATAATCGGATTCGCCGGCCTGGATCGACAGGCGCGATTCGAAGGCCTTGCCGGCGGATTCAGATAGTGTGACGGGATCGATTTCGGCGCGACCCGTCGGTGAGGAGCGGGCGCAACGCTTGAAAAGTTCGACGCGTTCGTCTTCCTGCAGGTGGCCGACCAGCAGGCGGCCGGACGCCGTCCAGTTGAGGGGGACGCGGGTGCCGACACGCGACGCGACCTGGAAATGGCTGGGCCCATCGGCCATCGCGAGCACCAGCATATAATCACCGTCGCGACCGCAGACCTGAACGGTTTCACCAGCCTGCCGGCAAAGGTCGTGCATTTCATGCGTGGCGACGCTCATGAAGTCGAGCGAGCGGGCATAGGCAAGGCCGTAGTGATAGAGTCGTGATCCGAGCCAGATCGAGCCGTCGGACTGGCGCGTGAGCATGTTCTTTTCGACGAGGTCGTCGACAATGACGTAGACGGTCGAAAGCGGTGCCTTCACAGCCTTGGCGATGGCATAGACGCCAGCCGGCGAACCCGTCTCGTAAAGATGGTCGATCACCTGCAGCGCGCGGTCGATCCCGCTGACGCGGGCACGACGCGTGCTTTTGGTGCTGGTTTCTTCAGCCGCGCCTTCATCTTCGGAGTAGATTGCGGGTGATGTCTTTCCGTCCAAATCAACGTACCTCTGCTATCATGCGAACCTGTTACATTACTATGGCATAGATGCTTGAGAAGCAAATCGCAAAATCTTCGGATGCCAAAATCGCTGGCCGGTCACCGCAGGGCCACTTATCGACGCGAAAAATTCATAGCATAACCAGGGCTGGACTGAGGAAAATTCGAGAAGTTGATGCCGATTGTCGAAGGTGGCACAGGCACCAGATCAGCTCCGGACCAACAAGCCGCAGCACGCGTTTTGTTCCATCGGGGCAGATACCGGCTGATTGGTGCAGGCTATGTCTTCGGCCAGCGTTACGATCTGCTGTGGCAAGCCGGCGGCCCTCGCTGGCGGCGAGCCTCGATGATCACGGGGCTGACAGGGACGTCTTAAGAACTTGCCTTTTCGGGAAGGTATATCGCAAGGGCTGCCGCCTGTTGATAGCGGCAGCCCGTCTGGGGCAGGGCTTAACCCCAGTGCCGATCGGACCTTGTGAGGCCAGCGGTCAAGTCAGCCGAAGCAGGGCATCGCCGGCAGATTGGCGCGGCTGGCAAAGGACCCGATCATCTCGCTCGCCGTGGAGGGACGCGGCTCGCGTTTATGGGCGGCCGTCTCAAGGAGTTGCTTGAAATCGTCAAGTTTCACGCCATCGGCGCGCAGCACCATGGCAATCAGCGGATCGCGAAGGGCTTCGGAAATGGTCAAATCTTCTCTGGTTTTTCTCATGGTACTGTCCTCCTTTCGTGGGCGGTCGCCCGTGTTCCACTCCTCGTGCCAAGTGCTCCTAGCATTGACTTCGGCGAAGAGTGGTGTTACCGGTAAGTAACAATACATTTGTTACCGATCGGTCACATCGATGTCAAGGACTTGGTCCGCGAAAAAATCAGAAACATTGACTGAAATCTCCGCAGCCGCTTCAGATGATCGAATCCCCCCGCGGGAGCGTATTGTCTCGACGGCTTCGGAGCTCTTCCGCGAGCGCGGCATTCGCGGCATCGGCGTCGATGCCATCGCGGATGCAGCTGCTACCAACAAGATGACGCTCTACCGTCATTTTGGCTCCAAGGATGAGCTCGTGTGCGAAACTTTGCGCCGAGCCTCCGAAAAGGCTGAGAAAATCTGGCGAGACCTCGAACTCGCCCATCCTGGCGATGCGCGCGGCCAGCTTCTTGCCTGGGTGGAAAACCGGGCGCACTGTCTGGCCGGCGAGCCCGCAGGTTGCGATCTCGCCAATGCCGCCATCGAACTGAAAGGCGAAGGCCATCCGGCGCACGAACTGATCGAGCGCCATAAGACCATGCAGCGCAACCGGCTCGCGGCTCTTTGCGTGGCCGCCGGTGCGCGTGAGCCCGAACTTCTTGCCGACACGCTGACGCTGCTGCTCGAAGGCGCACGTGTCACCCGCCAGGCCATGGCGGATGGGGGCTGTTCCTGCCATTTCGAGAAAGCCTGCAGCGTGGCGATTTCGGCCTTTGGCTAACTTCGCCTAGTAGGGAACCTTCGCGTTGCGTGGCCGTTTCTGCTGATCTGGAGCGATCTGGAGGCAGAGATGAATTACGCTTATCTCCGGCGCGTATATGCCAGACGTGCAGAGCTTGAAGCGAAGCTCGAACTTCATGACGCACGTTACTGCTTTGGCGAAGAGGAAGTGGACGACGGCACGAAAACAGACTTGAATCAGCGCATCGAGGAAATCTCCAAAGAGATTGCGGCGCTGGAGCGTTCACCCGGCTAGTTGTTGCCGGCGCTTAAAATCGAAATTGTCCGTTCGTCGAATTTTCCATGGTAGAAATGATCGATCACCTTGTGAAAAGGCGAGCCGTGGTCGCTGACCGCGGCAAACAGCGTCATCGATGAACGCAGCTTCAGATCATCAGGGGAGCCCATGATATCGTGAGCGCTGCGGTCAATGACCGAGAGGATTGCCTCGACGCAGCGCAAGAGGCGGCTGCCGAGGATCGGGTCGGAGAGATAGGCCGAAGCTTCCTCTGCGGAGCGGATCGCGTACTTCTCTGCCATAGAGGACGTCCCGAGGCCGGCAATTTGGGGGAAGACGAACCACATCCAGTGTGACCGCTTGCGGCCGGCTTTCAGCTCTGAAAGAGCCTGTTCGTATATGCCGTTCTGCGCTTCGATGAAGCGATGGAGGTCGTAATCTACGTCACCGGCCATGGCTCTTTCCCTTTTTTATGCTTCGAATGCACGTCAGACGAAAGATTCCATGCCCGGCGAAAATCGCTGGCTCTTAGCAGACCTTGTCTGCGTAGGGGCTCGTTTCACGGCAATGGCCGTACCGCTGATGATGCGGCACCAGGCTATCACCCGGAGATGCTGGCTCTTCTATGGCCGAGGTTGTCATCGGATCGGTCGCTGATGTCTGGGCCGACGGTGCTGTGAAGCCTACAAAGCTCAGCAATACGAGGGCACCCACGACCACGATCCGCTCCAGGACCGACAGCTTCTGTGCGCTGACGTGGTCGGCGTAGTCGCGTTCAGCTTCGCCGTAGCTCACGTCCTCCTTCACATGCTGGTGCACCATATCCTGGTGGCCAGAGGTCCAAGTTTCAGATTGTGTCATTTCGAGTCTCCTGCAGTGCACGGGATGCGACTTGGGAAGGCAAGCTAATGGATCGCCTGTTCGCTTCCTGCGTGCAGCACCGCATGTGTGTCTTAATTGCGGTAAATTGAAGAGGGCTAAATCAAACTCAGTGTTCACAAAATCGTACTAATCGTCGTGAAAAGCCGCGCAAGGGCTGGTCCGGCGAAATGATAGGCGGTAAATCCTCTGTGATTTCCACAGGACTCTCCCCATGGCCCCTTCTTTCGGTGCGATGTCGATCGCTCAGCTTTCCCTCCTCATCCAGGGCGGCAAGGCCGATCCGGTTGATGTTGCAGAAGCGATCTTCGATGGGATCGGGCAATATGCGGACAAGGCGGTTTTCACGGTATTGTTGCGCGAGCGGGCGATGCAGGAGGCTCGTGCGTCCTCGAAACGTATCCGTGATGGCCGCTCGCTCGGTGCCCTCGACGGTATTCCGATCGCATGGAAAGATCTTTTCGATATCGAGGGCTTGGCAACCACCGCCGGCTCGATAGTTCTGGCCGACAACACACCGGCAAGTCAGGATGCAGCGATCGTCGCCACGCTGAAGAATGCCGGCTTGGTGGGCGTCGGCCGCACCAATATGAGCGAGTTCGCTTTCTCCGGCCTCGGCATCAACCCGCATTATGGCACGCCGGAAAATCCCCACAGCAAGGATGAGCCGCGTATTCCCGGCGGATCTTCGTCCGGCGCCGGTGTGGCCGTCGCCGCCGGCCTGGTGCCGGTCGCCATGGGTACGGATACGGGAGGCTCGGTACGCATTCCAGCAGCCCTCAATGGCATTGTCGGCTACAAGGCGACGCGCGGGCGTTATGCCATGGAGGGCGTCTACCCGCTGGCGACCAGCCTCGACTCGCTCGGCCCTCTCTGCCGTTCCGTGCAGGACGCTGTCTGGATCGATGCCGCCATGCGCGGGCTGACGGCGCCGACAGTCACCCGGCAGTCGCTGAAGGGCGTTGAGATCGTCATTCCCGGGAATATCGTGTTTGATGGCCTAGGTTCGGGCGTAGCCGAAGCCTTTGAAGGCGGCGTGGAACGGCTGCGCGCTGCCGGCGCGCATATCAGTCCGATCCATATTCCAGCCTTTGAAGAAATCCTGGCGCTGCTGGCAAAACACGGCGCTCTCGTCACTGCCGAGGCCTTTGCTCTCCATCGCGAACGGCTGGCAGGGCCAGAGGCGATGCGGATGGATCATCGGGTGGTCTTGCGCACGCGACTCGGCGAGAAAACCAGTATGTCGGACTATATAGCCCTCCTTGCCGGGCGCACGCGACTGATTGCCGAAGTCGAGCAGCTTGTCGGCAACCGCTTCATCGCCTTTCCTTCTGTTGCCCATGTGGCGCCGCCGATTGCAGCACTCGAGCGCGACGACGAGCTTTTCTTCGCCACGAACGTCAAGACGTTGCGCAATACCATGTTCGGTAATTTCCTGGACTGGTGCGGCGTTTCCATTCCCTGCGGCAGGGGCGAAGCGGATATGCCGGTCGGATTCCTTCTGTCGGCATCGGCAAATCACGACGACGAACTGCTTGCCGTTTGCCTCGCAGCGGAAGCCGTCATTCGTGGAGACCGGATCTAGGCGATTGCGGCTTGATGCAGGGCGCTATTCTTGCCAAACTCCTCCCGAGGAAACGGGAGGAGATGAAAGGTGCAGGCTTTGCAGAACGGGCCGTTTGCGGTTTCCACATGGTCGCTTCACCGGATGCTGGGTGCGACCTATCCCCACAGTCCCGATCCGCAAAAAAGCGCTGCACGACAGGAGCCTTATGGGCGGGGCACAGTAAGCCTGCTCGAAGTGCCGCGCATGCTTGCCGAGCGCGGGCTTGGCCGGCTTGAGGTCTGCTCGTTCCATCTGCCGAGCCTCGACGCTTCCTATCTCGCCGAATTTCGCGATGCGCTGAAGGCCTCCAATATCCTCTTCCAGACCCTGCTCGTCGAAGATGGCGATCCCAGCAATCCGGAGACGGCGGAGCGTGACATCGGCTGGATTGCCGGCTGGATCGATATCGCAAAGGCACTCGGCGCCGAGCGCATTCGCGTTATTGCTGGCAAGCAGCAGCCGAATGAGGAGAACCTTGCGCGTTCCGCACGGCATCTGAAATGGCTTGCCGGGCAGGCAGAGGGAAGCGGCGTGCGCGTTATGACCGAAAACTGGTTCGCTCTTCTGCCTTCGCCAAAGGAAATGAACTGGTTGCTCGACGAACTCGACGGCAAGATCGGCCTCAATGGCGACCTCGGAAATTGGGCGGCACCTGCGAAATATGAGGGGCTGGCGAATATCATGCGCCGCGCCGAAATCTGCCATGCCAAGGCCGAATACAACGCCTCCGGGCTTGATGCCGCAGACTACCGCCATTGCCTGGAAATGTGCGAAAAGGCAGGCTACGCCGGACCCTACACACTGATCTACGACTCACCGTTCTTTACGGATGAGTGGGATGGGATCCTGTTGCAGAAACGCTTCATCGAGGAATTCCTTGAGGGTGCACCGGCGCGCCGGACTGCCTAAGCCCGCTCCAGCCTGCTCTTCTCCCGCTTGCGCCAGTCCTTCGGCGTCTCGCCCGCATGCTTGAGAAAAAAACGGGAGAAATAGGCCGGGTCGGCAAAGCCCAGCCGATAGCTGATCTCCTGGACGCTTGCTAGCGTGAAGACGAGTTCGCGCCTGGCTTCGTCAACCAGTTTGCCAGCAATCAGGTCGTGCGCGGTCTTTCCGGTCATCGAGCGGACTATACGGTTGAGATGGGTCGGTGAAATGCCGATTTCCTTGGCGTAGAATGAAGCCGGCCTGTGCGAGCGGAAATGCTGCTGGATAAGACCGGTCAATCGCTCCATTCGTCGTTCGTTTTCATCGGCAGGGAACTGGCTGACATCTTCCTGGTAGGAGATTCTCGCTGTCAGCCGCAGTGCTAGAGCGACATAGGAGGCGAGAAGCTCGCTGCGACCACTCCTGCTGTTGCAGTATTCCTCTCCAAGCCGCTTCAGGCTCTGCACGAGATAGGCCGCGTCGGGATCTTCGGGATCGAGCGCTGTGAGATGCGGCATGGCAAGCCATTCGCCGAGTCTGCTGCGGTCTCCGGGAAGATGGCTGAGATTTGCACTCAGCATCGTGATGACCAAGCCATCGATATCTTTCGAAAAGCGGAAGCCGTGGTCGAGCCCGGGAGGGACAGTCACAACCGCCGGCGGCTGGATGGCGTAGGTTCGATCTCCGAAAATTGCATCGCCCGTGCCGGCATCGATGTATAATATCTGAAAGAAACTCGTGTGCCGATGCAGCTTTATTTCCCAATGGTGCAGGCTGCTCCGTGAGGGGATGGTTTCGCAGTGCAGCCAGAAATCGGGTCCTTTGCCCGATGTCTCGCCGTAGAGCTCATAAGTCGGCACATGTCTCGTCATGGGTTTCCTCCCGTTCCCATGTTCGCTTTGTGCAATTTTTCGGTGGGAAAGTCCATTGCCGCATAGGAGGTGGCAGGTCAGAGTTTAGCAAAAGACAAATTGCGGGGAGGAAGCAATTGCGCACCCAAATCGCCATCATCGGCTCGGGGCCATCAGGTCTGCTGCTCGGTCAGCTGCTGACGGGTGCGGGCATCGACAATGTCATCCTCGATCGTGTCGGCAAGGATTATATCCTCGGACGCGTTCGCGCCGGCGTTCTGGAAGAAGGTACGGTCCGCCTGCTGGAAGAGGCGAAGTCGGCTGGGCGCCTGCACGCCGAAGGCTTGCCGCATGATGGCTTTTCGCTGGCTTTCGACGGGCGCGATCATCGCATCGATCTCCACGGCCTGACCGGCGGCAAACGCGTGACCGTCTATGGCCAGACTGAGGTGACGCGTGATCTTATGGTCGCGCGGGAGGCAAGCGGCCGGCTCACGATCTATGACGCCGCCAATGTGACGCCACACGACTTCAATGGTGCGCCCTATGTGACCTATGAGAGGGACGGCGTCGCCCACCGCATCGACTGCGATTTCATCGCCGGTTGCGACGGCTTCCACGGCGCAAGCCGCAGGGCGGTTCCGGAAAAGGCAATCAGAACCTTTGAAAAGGTCTATCCTTTCGGCTGGCTTGGCCTGCTTGCCGATGTCGCGCCTGTCAATCACGAGCTCATCTATGCCAACCATCCGCGTGGGTTTGCACTCTGTTCCATGCGCTCCGCGACCCGCAGCCGCTACTACATCCAGTGTTCGCTCGATGAAAAGGTTGAGGACTGGAGCGACGATCGTTTCTGGGACGAATTGCGCCGCCGCTTGCCGGCCCATCACGCTGAAGCGCTGAAGACTGCGCCCTCTTTCGAAAAGTCGATCGCGCCGCTCCGCTCCTTCGTGGCCGAGCCAATGCGTTTCGGCCGGCTTTTCCTTGTCGGCGATGCCGCCCATATCGTGCCGCCAACCGGCGCCAAGGGTCTGAACCTTGCCGCAAGCGACGTTCATTATCTTTTCGAAGGCTTGAGCGAGTTCTACTGCGATCGTTCGAGCGCCAGCATCGATGCCTATTCGCAGAAGGCGCTTGCCCGCGTCTGGAAGGCCGTGCGCTTCTCCTGGTGGATGACGACGATGATGCATCGTTTTCCGGATACCGGTGATTTCGATCAGAAGATCCAGGAGGCGGAACTCGACTATCTCACCCATTCCCGCGCCGCCTCGACGGCGCTTGCGGAAAACTACGTCGGATTGCCGTTCTGACGGAATGATTTAAGACCGGTGCAACGCCATGGAGGGCGGCACCTTTGATACAGGGAGGAACTTAAATCGTGAAAAAACTCGTTATGGCCGCAGTCGCGGCGCTATTCCTCGGCGGAACTGCCTATGCCGATACGATCAAGGTCGGCGTAATCGGGCCGTTTGCTTTGCAGGGCAAGAACTTCAAGGCCGGTATCGATGCCTATATGGCGCTGAACGGCAACAAGGTCGGCAATGACACGGTCGAAATCGTTTATCGCGACGTGCCGCAAGCCGATCCAGCCCAATCCAAGGCGCTGGCGCAGGAACTGATCGTCAAGGAAAAGGTTCAGTATCTCGCCGGCTTCTATTTCACGCCCGACGCCATGGCAGTGACGCCGATCCTCAAGCAGGGCAATGTGCCGATGGTGATCATGAACGCCGCGACCTCGGCGATCGTCACCAAGAGCCCGCTCGTCGTGCGCACCTCCTTCACCACCTGGCAGACCTCGACGCCGATCGCCAAGGTCGCATTCGATTCCGGCGTCAGGAAGGTAATCTCCGTCGTCAGCGATTACGGCCCGGGTATCGATGCCGAAAACGCCTTCAAGGCCGGCTTCGAAAAGGCCGGGGGCCAGGTGGTCGAGGCGATCCGTATGCCGCTTGCGACCAACGACTTCAGCCCGATCATGCAGCGCATCAAGGATTCTGGCGCACAGGGCGTATTCGCCTTCCTGCCCTCGGGTCCGACGACACTCGGCTTCGTCAAGGCGTACAATGAAAACGGCCTGAAGGCTGCCGGCATCAAGTTCTTTGCGCCTGGCGACCTGACGCAGGAATCCGACCTGCCGGCGCTCGGCGATGCAGCGCTGGGTATTCAGACGACCTTCCACTATGCCGTTTCGCATGACTCTCCGGAAAACAAGGCATTCGTCGATGCGGCCACCAAGGCGATCGGCAACAAGGCAGAACTGTCGTTCCCGGCCGTGAGCGCCTACGACGGCATGTACGTCATCTACAAGATGATTGAGGCGACCGGTGGCAAACAGGATGCGCAGAAGGCCGTCGATGCGGTGAAGGGTCTCTCCTGGACGAGCCCGCGCGGCCCGGTTTCCATCGATCCGGAGAGCCGTCATATCACGCAGAACATCTACCTGCGCGAAGTCGCCAAAGCCGATGACGGGACCTACATCAACAAGGAGGTCCAGACCTTTGAAAAGCAGGGCGACCCGGGCCTTGCCGCTGCAAAGTAAGGACCATCGACTTCGAAAGGGACATACGACGGACCCGGCGGCATCTGCCGCCGGCTTCCGACGGGGTCCACCGCATCAAAGCAGGGTAATTCCATGCAGACAGTTTTCAGCATAGCCGTGGATGCGCTTGCCTATGGCATGGTGCTCTTCGTCATTTCGATTGGTCTGTCGGTGACGATGGGGTTGATGCGCGTCGTCAACCTGGCACATGGCGCCTTCGCGATGATCGGCGGTTATGTGGCCTCCTACGTCGCCCGCGACCTGGGGCTCGGTTACGCGGTCGCGATCGTTGCGGCGGTTGCAGCGACCATCATCATCGCCATTCCGATCGAGCGTTTCCTCTATCGGCGGATCTATGGCGCCCCGGAACTGACGCAGGTCCTGATGACGATCGGTATCACCTTCTGCGTCATCGGTATTGCCAACTATCTCATGGGGCCGACGCTGAAGACCATTCCGCTTGCTGCCGCGTTGCAGGGATCGGCCGATCTGGGTTTCCGCACCATTCCTATCCACCGGCTCTTTGCTATCGTCTGCGGCCTTGCCGTCGCGCTCGGGCTCTGGTTCGTGATCGACAGGACGGGTTTTGGCGTGAAGCTGCGCGCCTCGGTCGATAATGCGGCCATGGCCGCCGCACTCGGGGTGCGCACCGAGATCATCTACGCCGTGAGCTTTAGCGTTGCAGTCGGCCTTGCCGCGTTCGGCGGCGTCGTCGGCGCAGAACTGCTGCCGGTCGAGCCCTATTATGCGCTGCGCTACATGGTGACTTTCCTCGTCGTCGTCTCGGTCGGCGGTGCAGGCTCGATCCCCGGCGCTCTGATCGCCTGCCTGCTGCTCGGCGCGATCGATACAACAGGACGTTATCTCATGCCGGAATTCGGCGAATTCTTCTTCTATCTCGCGGTTATTGCCATCATCTGCATCTTTCCGCGTGGCCTTGCCGGGAGGGCGAAATGACACTCGCCATGCATGACAAGGAAATTCTTGTCCAGCGCCGCCGCAGTGCGTTGAGCCGCGATCTCTCGGGCATTGCCGTCATCATCGTTGCCGCCCTCATCGGCTATTTTGTCTTTCCCGACAATCTGGCCCTGCTGACCCGCATTATCGCCATTGCGCTTCTGGTTCTGTCGCTTGATCTCGTCACCGGTTATGCCGGCATCGCCACGCTCGGCCATGCGGCACTGTTCGGCTCTGGCGCCTATGTTGCCGGTATTCTGTCGGCCCATTACGGGATCAATGATCCGTTGCTGATGACGGTGGCAGGATTGATCGGCGGGGCGCTCGCCGGCCTTCTCTGTGGCGCCGTTATTCTTCGCGCCCATGGTCTGCCGCAACTCGTGCTGTCCATCGCACTCATCAACCTGTTCCATGAATTCGCCAACAAGGCCTCTTCCTGGACCGGCGGCAGCGACGGTCTCTCGGGGATTTCGCCCGATCCGATCTTCGGTATATTCGAGTTCGATCTATACGGCCACACGGCCTATGTGTTCGGCGTCGCGTTGCTCTTGATCGTCTTCGTGCTGTTGCGCTTGCTCGTGCGCTCGCCCTTCGGCATGCTCTGCCGAGGCATCAAGGAAGATCCTTTGCGTATTCGCGCCATGGGTGCTTCGCCGAAGGCGGCGCTTGCGAAGATGTATGTGATTTCGGGCGCAGTGGCGGGTGTCGGCGGCGCTCTGAACGCGATCTCCACACAGGTCGTCGGCCTCGATAGCCTGTCGTTCACCCAGTCGGCCGAGGCGCTGGTCATGTTGGTGCTCGGCGGAACGGGTTCGCTCTTCGGTGCGCTGTCGGGCACTGTCATCTTCATGCTCTTCGAGGATTATGTCTCGGCCGCCAATCCGTTCCACTGGCTGACGATGATCGGTGCCTTGCTGATCGCGGTCGTACTCTTTGCACCCAGGGGGCTCTACGGTACCGCCGTAGACTTCATCGGCCGCCGCAAGGAGGCCCTTCCGTGAGCGCCGTTTTCGAAGTCGCCCATCTGAAGAAGGCGTTCGGCGGCCTGACCGTCACCAATGATGTCTCGCTTTCCATGTCGCCAGGCGATCGCATCGCGTTGATCGGCCCGAACGGTGCCGGCAAGACGACTTTCGTCAATCTCGTTACCGGCAATCTGGCGCCTGATTCCGGCGAGGTGCGCCTCGCGGGCGAAACGGTGACGAAAGTGGATGCGATCGGTCGGGTGAGGCGAGGGCTCGTACGTTCGTTCCAGGTTACACGCCTGTTCCAGGACATGACGCCTGCCGAGCATGTCGCGCTTGCTGTCTTGCGCCGGAAAGGGCGCATTGGCCGCCTTATCGGTAATTTTCTGGCCATGCCTGACGTCATGGCCGAGGTTGACGAATTGCTCGACACGCTTGGTCTTGGACCGCTCATGCATCGCAAAGTCGCGGAAATCGCCTATGGTCAACAGCGGCTTCTGGAAATTGCGCTGGCGCTTGCGCTCAAGCCCAAGGTGCTGCTGCTCGACGAACCGGCGGCCGGCGTACCGCAAAGCGATACGGGTCGGATCGAACAGGCGCTGGACGGTCTTCCGGCCGATCTCGCCGTATTGATGATCGAGCATGACATGGATCTCGTCTTCCGTTTCGCCAAGCGCGTCATCGTGCTGGCCGCCGGCGCGATCATTTTTGACGGTGCGCCTGCCGAAGTGACGAAGGACGCGCGTGTCCGGGAGGCCTATCTGGGGAGCTATGCCGATGCCAGCCATGTCGCTTGAGGTCGAAAATCTCACGTCGGGCTATGGCCCGACAAAGGTGCTGGAAGATGTGTCCTTCTCGGCGCCTTCGGGCTGTCGTCTCGCCGTGCTCGGACGAAACGGCATGGGCAAGACGACGCTGCTCGCAACACTGGCTGGCCAGACGAAACGCTATGGGGGGCGCATACGGCTTGGCGAGGCGGATCTTACCGATGCACCGAGCGCTACGCGTGCGCATCACGGCCTCGGTTATGTGCCGCAGGCGCGCTGCATCTTTCCAACGCTGACGGTTGAGGAAAATCTGTTCGTCGGCCTCAAGAGGCGCCCGAAGTCGGCGCTGGAGGAGGCCTATGCGATGTTTCCGCGGCTGAAGGAGCGGCGCAAGAACCTGGGCAACCAGCTCTCCGGTGGCGAACAACAGATGCTTTCGACAGCGCGCACCATTCTCGGTCAACCATCCGTGCTGTTGCTTGACGAACCGCTCGAAGGGCTGGCGCCTGTCATCTGCGAGGAACTGATGGCCGCCTTTGCGGAGCTCGCCAAGGCCGGCGACATGTCGATTCTGCTCGTCGAGCAGCGCATCCAGAGTGCTCTCGATTTTGCCGATCGCGTCATCATCCTCGAGCGCGGGCGGCTTGCCTGGAGCGGCACGCCGGCGGAACTGTCAGCCGATCACGACACCGTAGAACGCCTGCTCGGGGTTGGCGGATTGCACTGATCACCAGGGGCTTTGGCGGAACGGGCGCGCCCAGCGTGCCGGCCAGCCGCAGATAGGCTTCCTTCGACGGCTAGGTATGGCGACCGACAATCTCGACGAGTTTTTCACGATCGCCCTTTTCCATATATTCGATCATCAGCCCGTGCTCCTCGCGGGCGCGGTTGACGAGCCTTTCATCGGCGATCGCGTGGAAGCGGATCGCATGGGCGCGTGGGGCAAGCGCGTCGATCTGCTCGGCCAGATGAGCAGGACGACGGCGACGATGATGATTGGCGTCGATATCGGGATCATCAGCCACTGGAGGATCCGCAGAAGCCCGCGCCATCGATGCGCGTCGCCGTGAAGAATTCGACCGGAGGCTGGAATAGTAGTTGCGGGAAAACAGCTCTGGTACCAGGATGAAAGCAAGATCGCCGACAGGCAGAAGTCGCAATGTATCACGAGGAAATCAAGATCGGAGATGCGGCTAGTGCGTGTTAGTTCGTCGCCCCCGACGAGCCGGATGATTACCAGGTAGATGATGCTGATCGATGGCGGCCTCATCTGACGATTACTTGAGGTCTCCATGAACGCCAATGCCAATCCGCTTCGCCGCTACCGCATCGCCTCCGTTCCGGGCGATGGCATTGGCCCCGAAGTCATCGCCTCCGGCCTCGAAGTGCTTGAGGTGTTGGCTGCCCGCAGTGGCGCCTTCGCGCTCTATATCGATCGCTATGACTGGGGCAGCGAGCGCTATCGCAAGACCGGAGCCTTCATGCCGGACAACGCCTTGTCTCTGCTGAAGGAGGCCGATGCCATTTATTTCGGCGCGGTCGGCGCGCCTGACGTGCCCGATCATGTAACGCTCTGGGGCCTGCGCCTGCCGATCTGCCAGCGCCTCGATCAATACGCCAATATTCGCCCGACCCGCATCTTCCCCGGCGTCAAAAGCCCGCTGAGGGATGTCGAGGAAGGCGATCTCGACTGGCTGATCGTGCGCGAAAATTCCGAAGGCGAATATTCCGGTCACGGCGGCCGCGCCCATATCGGCTTGCCGGAGGAAGTGGCGACCGAGACCTCAATCTTCACGCGCCGTGGCATCGAGCGCATCATGCGCTTTGCCTTCCGCGAGGCGCAGAAGCGACCGCGCAAACTGCTGACCGTCGTGACCAAGTCCAACGCCCAACGCCACGGCCTTGTCCTATGGGACGAGATCGCAGCCGAGGTCGCAAAGGATTTCCCTGACGTCACCTGGGACAAGGAACTGGTCGATGCCATGACCTTCCGCATGGTAGCAAAGCCGAAAAGCATCGATACGATCGTCGCGACCAATCTCCATGCCGACATTCTCTCCGATCTCGCTGCCGCACTTGCCGGCTCGCTCGGTATCGCACCGACGGGCAATATTGATCCCGAGCGGCGCTTCCCTTCGATGTTCGAGCCGATCCATGGTTCGGCCTTCGATATTACCGGCAAGGGTATCGCCAACCCTGTCGCAAGCTTCTGGACGGCATCGTTGATGCTGGAACATCTCGGCGAGGCGGCCGCGGCAAAGATATTGATATCGGCGGTGGAACAGGTCTGTGCCGCCGGCATTCTCACTCCAGATCTTGGTGGCAAGGCAACCACAGCGGATGTCACCCGCGCCGTATGCGAAGCGCTGCGAGGATCGAACTTCGCCCCCAATGACGAGAATATTCCGGCCGTCTGATTCCGGCGGCTCGTTTCATGGAAGGTATCCAGTCATGATCAACAGACTTTCGGGCTACAAGCTCCGCCGCCCGGCGCTTTTCCGCGAAGCAAATTATATCGGCGGCCAGTGGGTGCAGGCCGATAGCGGTCGCACCTACAACGTCACCAATCCCGCCACCGGCGAGGTGATCGGCACCGTGCCGGCCATGAGCGCGGTCGAGACGAACCGTGCGATCGATGCCGCCTACAAGGCGCAGAAGGCGTGGGCAGCGCTGACGGCCGAACAGCGCGCCAACCACCTCTGGAAGCTCGCCGAGTTAATGCACGAGAACCTTGAGGACCTTGCGGCAATCATGACGATCGAGCAGGGCAAGCCGCTCTCGGAAAGCCGCGGCGAAATCGTCTATTCCGCAAGCTTCATCGAGTGGTTTGCCGAAGAGGCAAGGCGCGTCTACGGCGATACGATTCCCTCGCCCGTTCCGGGCCGCCGTCTCATTGTTCAGAAACAGCCGATCGGCGTTTTCGCGGCGATCACGCCTTGGAATTTCCCCTCGGCGATGATCACACGCAAGGCCGGTCCCGGCTGGGCGGCAGGCTGCACTGGCATCCTCCGTCCGGCGAGCCAGACGCCCTATTCGGCGCTGGCGCTCGCTGTGATGGCGGAAGAAGCAGGCTTTCCGGCCGGTGTATGCAATGTTATCACCGGCCCTTCGTCAGAAACGGGGCCTGCAATCACCGGCAGCCCCAAGGTGCGCAAACTGACCTTCACCGGCAGCACGGCCGTCGGCGCAAAGCTGCTCGCCGAATGCGCACCCACCATCAAGAAGACCAGCATGGAGCTCGGTGGCAACGCACCCTTCATCGTCTTCGACGACGCTGATCTCGACGAGGCGGTCAAGGGCGCCATAGGCTCCAAGTTCCGCAATACCGGGCAGACCTGCGTCTGCGCCAACCGCATTCTTGTACAGGACAAAGTGTATGACGCCTTCGCCCACAAGCTCGCAGCAGCTGTTGCCGAACTGAAGCTCGGCGATGGCATGGAGGAGGGTGTCACCCTCGGTCCGCTGATCGATGAAGCTGCGGTCAAGAAGGTCGAAACGCATGTCGAGGATGCCGTCAAACACGGCGCGAAAATCGTGTCCGGTGGTAAGCGCGATCGGCGCGGCGGCAATTTCTATCTGCCCACCATCCTCTCCGATGTCTCCCGCGACGCGGAAATCTTCTACGACGAAACTTTCGGTCCGGTCGCCCCGCTTTTTCGCTTCAAGACGGAAGAAGAGGCGATCGATATGGCGAATGATACGCCCTTCGGTCTCGCCGCCTATTTCTACGCTCGCGACGTCGGCCGCATCTTCCGGGTTGCCGAGGCCCTGGAATTCGGCATTGTCGGTATCAACGAGGGACTCATCTCGACGGCGGTCGCTCCTTTCGGCGGCATGAAGCAGTCCGGCATCGGCCGGGAAGGTTCGAAATACGGCATTAAAGAGTTCCTCGAGGTCAAATACATGGCCATTGGTGGCCTTTCGAACTGAGGAGAATCCATGAGTGCAGCTGACATCGACGGCTTCGCAGCCCGGATCAGAACCGCTGAAAGCCAGATGATTTCCGCCTGGGTGGGTATTCCCGATCCACTGCTGGTCAATCATCTGGCCCAAGAAGCCTTCGATGCCGTCGTGCTCGACATGCAGCATGGGATGTGGGACCTCCCGTCGGCTGCAGCCGCTGTGAGCCATGTGCGCGTGGCAGGGAAGCCCGCGGTTGCCCGCATTCCGGTTGGCGATTTCGCCTCCGCCTCTCGCCTGCTGGACGCTGGCGCCTCGGGCATCATCGCCCCGATGATCAATTCGGCCGAGGATGCGAAAGCCTTCATCAAAACCACCAAGTATCCGCCTGTTGGAGAGCGCAGCTGGGGTCCTTCGCTGGCGCTCAACCATACCGGCCTCTCGGCCGACGACTATCTGAAGAAGGCCAATGATGTGACGGTTGCCATGGCCATGGTTGAGACGCGCGCGGCACTCGAAGCGATTGACGACATCCTTGGCGTGCCCGGCATCGATGGCATCTTCATCGGCCCTTCTGACCTCTCCATTGCGCTGTCAAACGGCGATCAGGTGGCCCCGAACGCCGCCGAGATCGACAGCGCCATGCAGCATGCCGTTGCCCGTTGCCGCGCACATAGAAAATTCGCCTGCGCTTTTGCTGGTGACGGCGAGCGCGCCGGCGAGCTTTTGAAATTCGGTTTCGCCTTTGTCATCGCCGGTGCCGAGACCGCGCAGTTGCGCTCCGGTGCCCGCAGGGCGATCAACGCAGCCCGGAAGATTGCTTCCGGCGGCTGATCTGTCCCAGCCCTTTACAGAGCAGCGCCAAACGTCACGCGATCATATAGCCGCCATCAACCGGCATGGAGATGCCGTTGACCATCGCCGCTTCGTCCGAGAGCAGGAAGAGGATCACCTCCGCCACGTCCTCAGACTCTGCGAACCGTCCGACCGGGATGCGGTTCAGCATGCCGGCGGCCTTTTCGGGGTCGCTCCAGGCTTTGATCGCCATCGGCGTCAGCGTCACGGTCGGATGCACGCCATTCACGCGGATGCCCTGCGGCGCCAGCTCCTTGGCCATGACGCGCGTCAGGCCATCGAGGCCGCCTTTCGAAGCGCAATAGGCTGCATGATCCGGAATGCCGACGAAGGCGGCGACGGAGGAGACATTGACGATGGCGCCGTGGCGACCTTCCTTTATCAAGGAGCGAGCATACTCCTGTGCCACGATCATCGGAGCGCGTGTATTGACTGCGATCAGATGATCGAAGGCTTCGATCGTGGTTTCGAGGAAGGACTGCAACTCAGTCGTTCCCGCGCAGTTGATGAGGAAGTCCGCTGGAAGTGCGGCACACGCGGCCTCCCGCGTCGCCTTCGCATCGGCAAGATCGACCTGAATGGCCTGACAGCCTAGGTCCTCGCGGAGCGAGACGACGTCGTCAGAACTTCTAGTCAGTGCCGCGACCTTAGCGCCGCGCTTGACCAATATCTCTGCAACAACGCGACCGATGCCTTTGCCGGCGCCGGTGACGATTACTTTTTTGCCTTCGAAATTCATATGCTCCTCGCCTTACAATCGCTGTCCCGTTGTCTGATCAAAGATGTGAACGCGGCGTGGATCAATATGAAAACGCAGCACCTTGCCGGGTGTGACTTCGATGCGCTCGCGAATGAGGGCGTCGATCGGCGCGCCGCCTACACGGCCAAAGATCAGCGTTTCGGAACCTGTTGGCTCATAGACCGACACGTCGACAGGAATGCCGTCGTCACCGATGGTGATGTGCTCCGGACGAATGCCATAAGTGACGGCCTTGCCGTCTTCGGCATTCACGCGATCTACGGGCAGGACAATGCCTTGATCCGTGACAACGACCTGTTTTCCGTCCCGTGTTGCGATCCGGCCCTGGAGGAAGTTCATCGACGGGCTGCCGATGAAGCCGGCGACGAAGAGATTGGCGGGGAAGTCGTAGAGCTCGAGCGGTTTTCCCACCTGCTCCACCCGTCCGTCACGCATGACGACGATTTTGTTTGCCATCGTCATGGCCTCGATCTGGTCATGCGTGACATAGACGGTGGTGGTCTTCAGTCGCTGGTGCAGTTCCTTGATCTCGACGCGCATAGTGACGCGAAGCTTGGCATCGAGATTCGATAGCGGCTCGTCGAACAGGAAGACCTGCGGGTCGCGCACGATCGCTCGGCCCATGGCGACGCGTTGCCGTTGGCCGCCCGACAGCTGTTTCGGATAGCGGTCGAGATAGCGCGTCAGGTCGAGGATTTCGGCCGCCCTGCCGACCTTCTCGTCAATTTCCGACTTTGGCCGTTTTGCCATCTTCAGCGGAAAGCCCATGTTTTCGGCGACCGTCTTGTGGGGGTAAAGCGCGTAGCTTTGGAAGACCATGGCGATGTCACGTTCCTTGGGCGGAGCGTTGGTGACCACGCGCCCGCCGATCCTGATATCGCCGCTGCTGACGGTCTCGAGACCGGCGATCATGCGCAGCAGCGTAGACTTTCCGCAGCCGGAGGGGCCGACCAGCACGACGAATTCGCCATCCTCGATATCGACGCTGACGCCGTGCATGACCTGAAGAGCGCCATATCTCTTGGTGACGTCGCTGACCTGTACGTTTGCCAATGTCGTTTCTCCCTAATGCAGCACGGCTTGCGTCTTGATAATGTCGATGAATCTCACCGGCTCACCCCTTCCAGATGATATAGGCGCCGAGCACGGCGGAGATCGCCGCTGCAAACCAGACCGAAAGCCCGAACGGTTCGACGAACCGCATCCAGAACAGGGAGAGGGCAACCCAGATCACCACCGAGATGAACAGTCGGTCGAACCAGTTCATTTCGATCGGCAGGAAGCCTGGTTGTTCTTCATTATTTCCAGAATCCGCAGCCATCTCGCTATCCTTTCACTGCGCCGAAGGTCAGGCCGGCAACGATGTGACGCTGCACCACCGAGAAGACGATGAGCGCCGGGATCAATGTCAGCATGGAGATCGCCGCCATGATGCCCCAGGCGGTACCTGTTGTCGTGACGTATTCCGAAAGGCCGGTCGTGAGCGTGCGGGCGTTGAAATTGGTGAGGGTGGCGGCAAGCAGATATTCGTTCCACGCAAAGACCCACGTGAGGATCAGCGTCACCGCAAGCCCCGGCCGTGCCAGTGGGAAAACGATGTCATAGAGGACCATCCAGGGGCTTGCGCCATCCACATAGGCGGCCTCGTCAAGTTCCTTCGGAATCCCTTCGACAGTCGGCCGGAGTGTCCAGATGGCGAAGGGAAGATTGAAGGAGCAATAGACCAGGATCATGCCGAGCCTCGAATCCGCCAGCGAAAAGTCGCCGATCCTGTAGACCTGCGTCAAAAGCAGGAAGAGGGGCAGCAGGAAGACGGCCGGCGGCGCCATACGGTTGGTAATCGTCCAGAAGAAGATGCTTTCCTTGCCCGCGAGATCGAAGCGCGTGAGCGCGTAACAAGCGAGAAAACCAAGGGTCGTCACCAGGACCGCGTTTCCAGACGAGATGACCAGCGAATTGATCATATATCGCCGCAAGGTCTCGTTCGTCAGCACGTCCTGATAATTCTTCCAGAAGAAGCTCCGCAGTACGACGTCAGGCGTCGAGAACAGATCGAAGGGCTGCTTCACAGAGATGACGAAGAGCCAGTAGATCGGGAACAGGGTTGCAAAGCTGATCAACGTCCACAGAAGAACGGGAAGCCAGGGATTTTGTCTCTTCATCGCATCAGCCCCTCTTTGTGCGTGGCGCAATCAGGCCGACATAGAGCAGCCAGCAGACGACGATGGTGAGGTAGAGCACGATGACGGAGATTGCCGAACCGTAACCATAGTTCGTTTTTGGGAAGACTTCCCTGAAGATGTGGACGCCGATGTAACGTGTCGCTGATCCGGGCCCCCCTCCCGTCAGCATCAGGACTTCGTCGACCGTGCGCAGCGCATCCATGAGCCGGATGAACACTGTGGCAAGCAGGGCAGGGCGGATCAGCGGAAGCGTGATGTGCCAGAAGATCTGGCTCTTGCCGGCGCCATCGATCTGCGCCTGCTCGAAAGGATCCGGCGGAAGCGAAACCAACGCGGCGATCAGCGATAGGGTGACCAGCGGTGTCCAGTGCCAGACGTCCATAATGATGGTGATGACAAACGCCGCGACAGCGCTTTGGCCGATGTTCAGGTCGTAGCCGAACCAAGTTCGCAGCAGATATGGGATGATGCCGATCGACGGCGTCGTCATCAGCTTCCACACTGATCCGACGATGATGGGCGCCATGATCAGAGGAAGGGTGTGGATAGTGCGGAAGAAGGCCTTTCCGGGAAAATCCTTCATCAGCGCCTGCGCGAGCATATACCCGAGAACAAGTTCGGAAACGACGGCGAAGAAGACGAAGGCGATGGTGACGCCGAGCGAGGCCAGGAATTGCTGGTCAAAGACGAGGCTGCGGTAGTTCGACGCCCAATTGAAGACCATCAGCGGATTTGCGGCGAATGGATTCCATTGATGGAACGAAACCCAGACGACGTAGATGAAAGGAAAGATGCCGAAGAGCCCGAGGATCAGGATCGTCGGTGACAGCAGTAGCCATCCGAACTTTTGTGAATGCATTGCCTCATCCTCTTTGGCACCTGTTAGGGCCGCCTATCGGGCAGGGAAAGGAGCGGGCCGCCAGCTAAGACGACCCGCCAAGGTGGGGAGGATGACTTATTTGCGATAGCCGAGCGACGTGAGTTCCTCTTCCGTCTTGGCAGCCATCTGGTCGAGACCCGCGTCTGGCGCGATCTTGCCGGTGAGAATGTCGAAGAAGATCGGCAGGGTTGCCTCACGCAACTGGGCGTGGAACGGATACGGAGGAGCGCCGGCGAAGAGTTTGCCTTCATCCTTCAACATTGTGTAGAAACCGCCGAGTTTGACGTCCATAGCCTTGACTTTCGGATCGTCGAAGGTCGCCTTGTTGGTGATGCGCGGAGCGGCAATCGCCCAGTCCGGCTGGACGTCGTTCTGGCCCATGAACTGAAGAAAGAGCAGGGCTGCTTCCTGGTTCTTGGACGTCACCGGCAGGCCGAAGGCGCCGCCGTCATAATAGCCGATATAGCCCTTTCCGGATTTTGCATCTTCCAGCACGCCCGGTTCAAGCGGCGGCAATGCAAAACCGACCTTGTCGACCACTTTCGACTGAGCGGGGTCGCTGGCGATCCATGCCGCGTTCTCGCCGTAGATCAAGCCTTGGGCGACGCGGCCGGCAGCGAAGGTCGTTGCGGTTTCCGTCCAGGTCGATTGGGTCGATTCCGGTGGAGCGATGTCGCGCAGGTGCAGCCAGTATTTCAATGCGGCTTTTGCCTTGTCGCTGTTCATCGAGCCACCGTGCTCGACGGTTGCTGCGTAGTTGTTGCTGGCGTCGATGCCCCAGTTGTAGACGCCGAAGGTCGGCGCGATGGATTCGAAATATTCGTACCAGGATGCGGCATGGCCTGTATGGGCCTGGGCGGTGGTGCCCCAAAGCTGAAGACCATTATCCTTGCCGTATTTGGTGAAGAATTCGGCGATCTGCGTGTAATCCTCATGCGTGGTCGCCGGCTTCAGGTCTTTGCCGGTTTCCTTCTTGAAGGCTTCCTTGATCTTCGGATCGTCAAAAAGGTCCTTGCGATAGAGATAGGTCTTCAGGAACGCTTCCATTGGTACGCCAAAGAGATCGCCCTTCTTGTCCTTGAAATAGTCGGCAAAGCTGGTGAAGTTTGCATCGTCATAGGTCGGCGCCTTCAGATCCGGCTTGTCCTTAAGCGTCTGGGTAATGTTGACGAGGAAGTTGCGAGACAGATACGAATAGATGATGTCCTGCTCGATGTAGACCATGTCATAGATGCCGGTCTTGGCCTCCATGTCTTTGATGGCCTTGTCGTACATCTGATCCCAGGATGTCGTCTCGATTTCGACCTTGATGCCGGTCTTTTTCTCGAATTCCGGAGCGAGCACATCCTTGATGTAGTTGGACGGCGGCGTGCTTTCAGTCACGCCATGCAGGGTCACGCCCTTGAATTTGGCACCGGCATCGGACCAGAAATCCGCCCAGGCCGGCGAAGCGGCGGTGGCGAGGCTGAGCGTCAGCGCAAGGGCGCTGGCCTTCAAAGCATAATTCATTGTCAATCCTCCCAGATAGCAGCGAGATCATGTCGCCAGGCCATGGTTTAGACGAAAAACGCCGCGTGCGCAATATTTGTTGTCCAAACCTGCAAATGTGCATCCTATCTCGTTGATTTAGACCGAAACATTTTTATCCTTCTCGCTCACAGTGAGATGCGTGGAATAAAAATGTTGCGCTGCAATACGTTGTCGTGAAGAGACGAAAATTTCGAATCGCATATTTATTTGTTGCTTCACCATACTAAATGGCATAGCAGTTTTGCGATCAAATGCGTTTTTTGGAGGAAAATGGTCATGCGTCGGTTGGGTATCCATTCATTTGTATGGACAGGCGGCCAAACCCAGGAGGGGCTGGAAATGGCCCTCAACAAGACTGCCGAACATGGATACCGCACCATTGAATTCGCCTACCTGCGCCCCGAGAGGTTCAATCTCGATCGCCTGGCGAAGCTCGCGCAGTCGCTCGATGTCGAGATCGGAGTGACGATGGGCCTGCCGATCGACAAGGATATTTCAAGCGAGGACGTTGCAGCGGTATCCGCCGGCAAGCAGATGCTGGCCGATGCCGTACGCGCCGTACGCGACATCGGTGGAAACAAGCTCGGCGGAATCCTTTATTCCGCGCACACCAAGTACAACCGCCAGCCGACGAAGAAGGGCTGGGACAATAGTGTGGCGGCTATCGCCGCGACAGCCGACATTGCCAGGGATGCGGACGTCGATCTCGTCCTGGAGATCGTGAACCGCTTCGAAACGAACCTTCTGAACACGACGGCCCAGGGCCTGAAATTCATTTCCGAGACCGGATCGGGCCATGTCCAGCTGCATCTCGATACGTTCCACATGAATATAGAGGAAGCAAATCCGGCCGCTGCAATCCGACTTGCCGGTGACAAGATCGGTTATTTCCATATCGGCGAGAGCAACCGCGGCTATCTTGGCGATGGCGTCATCAATTTCGACCTCATCTTCGATGCGCTGCTCGATATCGACTACAAGCGCGACATCGTGTTCGAAAGCTTTTCTACTACCGTTGTCGATGAGGGTCTTTCACTTGCCTGCGCTATATGGCGCGATACCTGGACGGACAATGATCCGCTGGCCGCCCACGCCAAACGCTACATCGAACTGAAATACGAAGAAGCAAAACGACGCCGCGTCACGAACGCACGCCCCTGATAAACCTTCTGACGATCTGCTTCGTAAGTGTAGGCTGGAGCAGTCGATTTGAAGGAAAGTAAACATGAACGACACGGTCTCCATCGGAAGCTCACCGCGCAGGATCAGGCAAAACAATATCGTCGCAGCTCTGCGGACGATCTACAGCCATCGTCGCCTGAGCCGGGCCGATCTGGCCCGCAAGCTCGGGATGAACCGTTCGTCATCAGGGGAGATCGTTGCCGAACTGACGGAAGGCGGCTTTGTCCAAGAGTCGGAGGAAACCAGCAATCAGCGCGCGGGACAGTCCCGCGCCGGCCGGCCGGGAATCATGCTCGAACTCATTCCAGGCGCCGCGTTCTTCGTCGGTATCGAGATCGGCGTCGAGCACATATCGGCTGTCGTCGTCGATCTGTCTGCGGATGTCAGGGTCTGTCGCAAGCTGGCCTTCCAAACGCCGTCATCGACCGTGGAGGAGGCGGTGGCGCGCGGCGTCGCGCTGATCACGGATGCTATGACGGAAGACATGCTGCAGCGTTGCAAGGGGTTCGGCATATCGACACCGGCGCATATCCGGCCGGATGGGCTTGTCACGCTCGCGCCGATCATCGGCTGGCGGAATGTGCCGCTGAAGGAGATCGGCCGGAGCGCCTTTCCGGCGGAGGTGCCGATCACGGTGGAAAATGACGCCAACGCCTTTGCGATCGGCGACAGTTATCGTCACGGCGTTGCGGGCGTGACGCTATTTCTGCTGATGGAGACTGGCGTCGGCGGCGGGATCATGATCGATGGCAAGCTTTTTCGCGGCGGTCATGGCCTTGCGGGCGAAATCGGCCATACGCTGGTACCGGGAAGCGGCGGGCAGAAATTCGAGCAATTGATCGGTCGCGAGGTGCTGATCAGGCAATATAGGCAAGCGACCGGACGGGCTGACGCCGATCTGCAGGAGTTCCTGGCCGACGTCCGCGATCGCGTTCCGGATGCGGTGAACATCGCGGAGACATGGTCGCGGCATCTTGCCTATGCGCTGCTGCAGGCCTGTCGCCTGCTCGACCCGGACCGGATCGTGCTCGGTGGCTCCGTCGCATCGCTTTATCCGATGGTGGCCGCCCGCGTGGCGGTCCACATGTCGGAGGGCCAGAACATTCCTTTTCCGACTCCCAAGATCGTCGTTGATGACGATGCGGAGTTCGGTTCCGCCTTCGGGGCGGCATGCATGCTACACCAACGCTTCCTCTCCCTCGAAAACGAGGAATTCGGTGGTGAAGACGGCGCGTTACAACGATCAACGGCAATTTATTGAGTTCTATCGAAAGCGGAATTGCAATGGCTTCAATCTTGGCCCCGGATCATCTTGGTCCCACGGTTTGCGTCGGCGAGATCCTGGTGGAGATCATTGCCACGACCGACGGAGACGGTTTTCTCGAAGCGCAACCGCTCGTCGGACCGTTTCCTAGCGGAGCGCCGGCGATCTTCATCTCGCAATGCGGCCGGCTCGGCGGCTCGGCGGCAATGGTGGGGGCGGTCGGCGACGACGATTTCGGCCGTGTCAATATCGATCGGCTCAAGCGCGACGGCGTCGATGTGTCGACAATTGCCGTCGATCCAGACTATCCGACCGGCAGCGCCTTCGTCCGTTACCGCAAGGATGGCTCCCGCGACTTCGTCTACAATATCGCCAGGTCTGCGGCCGCTCGCTTCGGATGGTCCCAAGGCGTCAACGATCTCTTCCATCGCAGCGGACATCTGCATGTGATGGGCTCGGCTCTCTCCGTTCCGAGCGCCCGGGACGTGATCGACAGGGCGGTCGAGATCGTGAAGGCACGCGGCGGTACGCTCTCGATTGATCCGAATATTCGCAAGGAACTGCAGCTCGATCAGGACACTGAGCGCCGATTTGCGCAGCTTGTCGCTGCCGCCGATCTCCTACTGCCATCTGGGGAAGAGCTTGAGCGGGCGGCAGGCGTGCCCGGCGAAGCCGAGGCGATCGGTCGTCTGTTCGGCATCGGCGTGAAGGAAATCGTGCTGAAGCGCGGAGCTGATGGCGCGACCTATTTCGGCAGAGACGGAGAGCGGATCGACGCTCCCGCTTTTCTGGTCGAGGAGGTCGATCCGACGGGCGCCGGTGATTGCTTCGGTGGGGCGTATCTCACCTGCCGCCGGCTCGGAATGTCTCCGCAGGAGGCCCTGATCTATGGTTCGGCTGCGGGCGCGCGCAATGTAACGATCCGCGGTCCGATGGAAGGGGCCGGCACGCGCCAGGAACTTGATGCGTTTATCGCTTCAACGGAAAGGCGCGTCTGATGCGGATAGCACTCAGCGAACTGGCTTCCCTCAGGGCACAGGGCCGTCCCGTCGGTATCGCTTCGATCTGCTCAGCCCATCCGATCGTGTTGCGGGCAGCACTGCGTTACGGGCGAGATCACTCAGGCACCGTGCTGATCGAGGCGACCTGCAACCAGGTCAATCATCTGGGCGGCTACACCGGCATGACCCCTTCAGATTTTGCGGCGCTCGTACAGCGTATCGCCAAAGAAGAGGGATGTCCGGACGATCTCATCATGCTTGGTGGCGATCATTTGGGGCCGAATCCCTGGCGGGATAAGCCAGCGGAAGTGGCCATGGCGGAAGCTGAGAGGATGGTAGCTGCCTATGTCGATGCCGGCTTCCAAAAGATCCATCTCGATGCATCGATGGGCTGCATGGGCGAGGCTGCAGCGCTGGACGACGAGACGACAGCCCATCGCGCTGCGCGGCTTGCCGCTGCTGCCGAGGCTTCGGCAAAACGAGCAGGTGGCACGATGCCGCTCTATGTGATCGGCACCGAGGTTCCTCCGCCCGGCGGCGCGGATCACGCGCTGACCATGATCGAGCCGACATCGGCCTCCGCCGCGAGGCGGACAATCGACATTCATCGTCGAGTCTTCACCGAGGCCGGTCTGGCGGAGGCCTTTGCGCGTGCCATCGGGCTCGTGGTGCAGCCGGGTGTCGAGTTCGGCAACCACAACGTCATCCGCTACGACCGGAGCAGGATCGACGCATTGAAGCAGGTGCTCGAGGACGAGCCGCAATTCGTATTCGAAGCCCATTCCACTGATTACCAGGGGATCGCTCCGCTGACGGCGCTCGTCGAAGATGGGTTCCCTATTCTCAAAGTCGGGCCGGAACTGACCTTCGTGCTACGCGAAGCCCTCTATGGACTGGATCTGATTGCCTCTGATCTCGTGCCTGATTATGGCGAGCGTCCTCTTTACGCTGCGATGGAGGCCTTGATGCTGGCGCATCCGGAGAACTGGAGCCGTCACTATCACGGCACCGAAGACAGGCAGCGCTGGCTTCGGCACTATTCGCTGTCGGATCGCATCCGATACTATTGGGCGTCCGAAGAGGCGCAATCGGCAGTCGCGCGCCTTTCTGACGCGCTTGCCGGAAAATCCGTGCCTCTCCCGCTATTCTGGCAACACATGCCGGAGGCTGAGCGGTTTTCCGAAGCACCGCTGGATCCTGAGGAGGTTCTGATCTGGCGAGTAACGAAGAGCCTTGCCGAATATCACGCAGCATGCGGCGCAGGTAGATAGAGCCGCACAACCGAGGAGGAAAGAATGAACGAGTTGAAGGGAAAGGTCGCTGCGATCACAGGCGCGGCATCGGGTATCGGAATGGCGTCGACGGAGGCGATGATTGCCGCCGGTGCCACGGTCGTTCTCGTCGATCGCGACGAGAAGGCGCTGAAGTCGGCCTGCGAGCGCCTCGGTACACAGGCGATTCCACTCGCTTTGGATCTCCTGGATACCGACGCGTGCGCCGGGCTTCTCGACCGCGTGCTGTCGAAGGTAGGCCAGCTCGACATCCTGCATGCCAATGCTGGTACCTATATCGGCGGTGATCTTGCGGATGCCAATCTCGACGCGATCGACCGTATGTTGAACCTCAACGTCAACGTCGTCATCAAGAATGTCCGCACCGTCATTCCGCACATGATCGAACGTGGCACCGGCGATATCGTTGTCACAAGTTCGGTAGCCGGCCATGCCCCTGTTCCCTGGGAACCGGTCTATTCGCCGTCGAAATGGGCGATGCATTGCTTCGTCCAGACGATGCGCCGCCAGCTTCTGAAAAGTGGCATTCGCGTCGGCTCGGTTTCGCCTGGTCCTGTCATCAGCGCGCTGCTTGCCGACTGGCCGGAGGAGAACCTGCGCAAGGCGAAGGAGGCCGGTGCCCTGATCGAGCCGAAAGAAGTAGCAGACGCCATCATGTTCATGCTGACGCGTCCGCGTAATGTGACGATCCGCGACATCGTCGTTCTTCCAAGCGCATTCGACATCTGAGGAGCGAAATCATGAGCTATCAGGAAAAATTCCGCGTCGAGGGGGAACGGGCGGTTGTCACTGGCGGTGGACGCGCCATCGGGCTTTGCTGCGCCCACGCGCTCGCTGAGGCGGGTGCCGCCGTCGTCGTGATCGAGCGTAACGAAGCCGACGCAGAGGAAGCGCTGGCGCTGAAGCACAAAGGCTATGACATTGAGCTGCGGCTGGGTGACGTCACCGATTCAGCGCGCATGGAGGCGATCGCCAATGAGCTTGCCGATGGCGGACGGCCGGCAACGATCCTGGTAAACAATGCGGGGATCGGCAAGAGCGGCGTCCCGTCAGAAGACGTCACCGACGCCGACTGGTTGCGAATGATGGACGTCAATGTCAATGGCGTCTTCTGGTGCTCGCGCTCCTTCGGCCGTCACATGGTTGCGATGAAACGCGGTGCGATCGTCAATCTCGGTTCGATGTCCGGTATTATCTGTAACCGGCCGCAGCCGCAGACTCCCTATAATGTTTCAAAAGCGGCGGTGCATCACATCACCCGGTCGATGGCCGCCGAATGGGCTCAGCATGGCGTCAGGGTCAATGCCGTCGCGCCGACCTATATCGAAACGCCGATGGTTGCGGCAGTCGAAGCCAATCGCGAACGGATTCCGATCTGGCTCAACGATACGCCGATGGGACGAATGGGCACGCCTGAGGAGGTTGCAAGCGCAGTTCTCTTCCTTGCATCCGGTGCGGCAAGCCTGATGACGGGCGCAATCGTCAGCGTCGACGCAGGGTTCACCTGCTGGTAGCTGCGATATTGTTCGCAGGCGCCGTGTCCTCAGCGACTGTATTGCAAGCCCATCTTCCTGTGGGGCTACTGGTTCCAGGCTTTTAAATGCTTCCGCGGATGGCTCCGTCAGCGGAAGCAGGAAATATTTATGGCGCGGAATCTTCAAAGGTATTCAGTGACGCGCCTTTATGATTGTGATGACGAATAGCTGGCTTGAGCTTTCGCCGCTCGTGGCCGGTATGACGCAATCACGGATCACTCAATGCCGAAATTCCTCTTCGCTTCGATAGTCTCACGTATCAACCTCGCGATCGGTCTTCGACTGCTTGCTCTTTCGCTTGGACTGCTGATCTCCGTGGCTGCGGGTCATGCCGAGAATATCCTGCGTATTCCCTATTCGTCTGATATCGGCACTCTGGATCCGGATAACGGTTTTGAGGTTGCCGGACTGACGGCGCTCGACAGCGTTTATGAAGGTCTCGTCAAATATGAAGCGAGCTCGACGAAGATCGTCGGGTCACTCGCAAAGAGCTGGGAAATGTCCGGCGATGGCCTGGCCTATACGTTTCACCTCGTCCACGGCGTCAAGTTTCACGACGGTACGATCTTGAACGCCGATGCGGTGGTCACCTCATTCAAGCGCCGACGCGACGGCGGCTTTGTGCAGAATTATACGCTCGCCAACGTCGCGGATATCGCAGCACCGGACAGTTCCACGGTGGTCATCACGCTGCGTCATGCGCAGCCTTCCTTCATGGATAGTCTTGCAGGTCCATGGGGACCGAAGATCATCAGCTCTGCAGTCCTTTCCGATCATGCCAAGGGCGACTTTGCGACGGGATGGCTGACCGATCACGCGGTTGGGACCGGGCCTTTCAAGCTCGCCGAATTCAAGCGCGGTGAGCGATATGTGCTCGAGCGAAACGAGGACTATTGGGGCGCCAGACCTTTTTTTGGCAAGGTGGAATTTCCGGTCATCCCGGATATCGGCCAGCAAATTCTCAAATTGAAGGCTGGCGAGATCGATGCCGTACCGGCCAATTTCCCATTCGCGCAGCTCGGCAGCCTGCCGGCCGATCTGGAAATAACGTCGGCTCCCAGCATGACACAATACGAGGCCTTCATTAAGCCTGGATCGCCGCTCGACGATGCCGAAGTTCGCAAGGCTGTTCTGACCGCGATCAACCCAAATTTGTGGGCGAAGGATGCCTTCGGGCAATATGCGCATGTCTCGAAATCGCTTTATCCAAACATCATGCTTAATCCCGGCCAGCCAGTGCAGTTTCCGACGGATATCGAGGCAGCGAAGTCTGCCATCGCCAGGCACGGATCAGTCATCCTCACCATTGGGCTCTACAGCGCCAATCCGAGCTATGGGCGCATCGCCGACCTGATGATCGCCGGGCTGTCGCTGATCGGCGTCCAGGCCACTTCGCATATAATGCCGCCGGGGGCGGCTTATGCCATGAAGGGCGATCCGGCAGCTCCTGACATGCTGCTGATCATCGCTTCCCCGGATGCGGCTCACCCCGACAATCAGGCAAAGGCCTTCTTCACAAAGGATGCGCCGCTCAATCTTTACGGCAGTACGCTTCCGGAAGCCGATGCCGTCGTTGCCGAAGGGGCCTCAGCGGTGGATCTTGCTGCGCGCAATGCGTTCTATGAAAAAGCGGGCCAAATGTATTTCGATGCGGGCCATTTCATTCCGCTCGTCGATGTCGACGACGTGGTTGTCCATCGCAAGGGGCTGAAGGATCTGGGACTTCGTCCGGTGTTTCCGAGAGGCAGCATCGACTATTCGCGCGTGAGGCGCTGATGGCAGAGCGTGTGGCTTCCGGCGAGGTCCGTGGCTGCAATCCCAACTGCGGGGAATTGAAGAGGTCATGATCAAAGCTGCGCTCTCCATTGTCGATCTCAGTGTCGTCTTGCGACAAAACGGTCGCGATAATCTGGTGCTCGACCGTATCAACTTGGAAGCAATGCCGGGCGAGATCATCGCTGTCGTTGGCGAAAGCGGCTCCGGCAAATCCACGCTCGGAACTGCAATTCAGGGGCTGCTGCCGGCCTTCAGCGAGCCCAAAGTCACCGGCTCCATTCGTCTTGCGGGCACAGAGATCGTTGGCGCGAGGCCAGCGGTGCTGTGTGCAGCCCGCCACCAGCTCGTGCGCACCATTCCACAAGATCCGATGGGTGCGCTAAACCCCACAATGACGATCCGTCATCAGCTCAGGGAATCGGCTGGCGGCGACGACACTTTCATCCGAGATTGGCTAGACCGGGTCGGGCTTGCAGATGCGGACGCCATATTGGATGCATTTCCGCATCGTTTGTCCGGCGGACAGCGCCAACGCATCCTGATCGCAATGGCGTTGATGGCGCGACCAAAAGTGCTAATTGCCGATGAAGTGATCACCGCCCTCGACTTCGCCTTGCAGGATCAGGTTCTCGAACTGTTACGTGAGGGTGCACGAGAGCACCAGATGGCCGTCCTGTTCATCACCCATAATCTGGCCGCGGCAGCCTCGCTCGCCGATCGCATATTTGTGCTCTACAGGGGACGCGTTGTCGAGTTCGGCAGAACAGATGACGCGCTGACCAATCCGCGCCACCCCTATCTGGCCGGCCTGCTGGCGACACAGTTCGATTTCGAAACGGATCGTCGTCGTTTGCTACCCACCTTGCCGGTGGAGCAGACGCAGTTTGCCAATCCCGAAAACGCCTGTTGTTACGCTGCCCGCTGTCCTGTCATGAGGGGTGAATGCATAACCGGGCGGCCCGAGCTCCATTCACTTGCTATCCCGAGCCATGCGGCAGCCTGCATCTTCCCTGAGTTGGCGGATTCTGCCGCTCGCCGGTACCGCACCACGGAAATCTGGCCGCCTGCGCCAGCGGCAGGGCCGGTCGAAGCGCTGCGATTATCCAGTGTCAGCAAGAGCTTCACCACGACTGTCGGGTTGTTTGGCCGACGCCGCGAGCGCCAGGTTCTGGAATCAGTCGATCTTTCCGTCAGGCTCGGGCAATGTGTTGCCCTGGTCGGAGAAAGCGGCGCGGGCAAATCGACAATCCTGAGGCTCGCGGCTGGACTGCTGGCGCCCGACGGCGGGGAGATTTTCCGGATCGATGTGTCGCCACAGGTTATTTTTCAAGACGCGGTTGCCTCCCTGACACCGTGGCTTCCGATCGGTCAGCAGATAGGTGATCGCTTGCGGCATCTTGGTCTCGGCAAAGTGGAGCGTGTTCATAGAGTCCGCGAAGCCTTCGAGTTGGTTGGCCTCGATAAGGGCCTTATGTCGTCGCTGCCTTCGAGCCTCTCGGTCGGCCAATGCCAGCGCGCCGTGATTGCCAGGGCGATCGTCTTGCCCCCGAAACTTCTGCTCTGCGACGAGCCGATCAGCGCGCTCGACGTGTCGCTTGCTGCCACGACGTTGAACCTTCTCGGCCGGCTTCGGCGCCAGCTTGGCATGGCGGTGCTGTTCATCACCCATGATCTCGCTGCCGCACGGATAATTGCCGACCGAATCGCCGTGCTCGATCAGGGCCGGGTGGTTCAGCAAGGGGATCCCGATGCGACCACTGCAGGTTTCGGTCCCCTGTCAATGAGCGCTATCCTTGCCGCAATACCGAAGACGCCTGCGAGCACAGGCGGGCGGGACGCATGAACGTTCCCGAGTTCCTCCCCGAGGAGCGGCTCGTCCGCTGGCCTGTCATTCTTGGCCGTATCGGCTGGATCGACCGGATTGGGCTGCTTGGCGTGTTTGCCATAACGGTCGTCGCTTTGTTCGCACCTTGGCTGGCACCTTTCAATCCGCAGCTTCGCGTTGCAGTGGCCTATCTGCCGCCGTCCACCGAGCATTGGTTCGGGACAGACGAGATCGGGCGCGACCTTTTTTCTCGTATCGTTCTCGGTGTCCAATATACATGGCTGCCGGCAATCGCTCTTGTCCTCTTCAGCCTCATCATCGGCACATGCGTCGGCATGATTCCAGGCCTCATCAGCCGCAGGTTCGACATGCTGGCGCAATGGCTGGTCGATTTCTTCCTTGTCCTGCCTTCGACACTCGTAGCCCTGGCCGTCATCGCAACGCTCGGGGCGGGGCTGGCCAACACGATGATTGCGATCGGCATCGCATGGTGGCCCTGGTATGCCCGTATATCGCGTGACGAACTGCGTCGGTTGAATGCACGCCCGCATGCGGAGGCTGCAAGGGTGGCCGGCGTCAGCGGTCCGCGCCTCCTGTTGCGTTACATTCTTCCCGGTGCCATTCCAGCCCTGCTGGTGGCCGCGACGCTGGATGTGGCCAACGTGATCATGACGATGTCGCTCATGTCCTTCATCGGGCTCGGCCAGCCGGCGCCAGCACCCGAGCTGGGAGCGATGACATCGCGTGCGCTCGATAGTCTCTCTGCCTATTGGTGGCTTCCGATATTGCCGGCGGCGGTCATTTTCCTCATTTGCCTCCTTGCCAATCTCGCAGGCGACGGCCTTCGGGCGGCATTGCGGGGAAGCTAGCATATGGTCGCCTATCTCATTAGACGTACACTGGGCCTTGTAGCCGTCCTCCTGACGATGAGCTTTGCGGTGTTCTGCCTGCAAAGCATCATTCCCGCCGATCCAGCGCGCGCTATCGCCGGACCTCTGACGCCTCTCTCGAATGTGAATGCTCTTCGCCAACAGCTCGGGCTCGACGATCCTATTATTGTCCAGTATGGCCGGTTCCTGTCGCGGCTCGCAGAAGGCGATCTCGGAACGTCGGTCAGGACCCGTCAGCCAGTGGTGAACGATATAAGACAATATCTGCCGGCGTCGCTTGAACTGTCGCTGGCTTCTCTCTGTATCGGCCTTTTGCTGGCAGGTATTGTTGCAATCCTACCCCATATTTTCGGGGGATCCGGAGCGCTACGGTTGATCTTCATTGCGGCAGGTTCAGTGCCGATTTTCATGTCGGCCTTGCTGTTTGTCTATTTTTTCTGGTTCCGCTTCGGATGGCTGCCGGGTTCTGGCAGAATGAGCGAGGATGATATTGGCGGGCCGACCGGCCTCAATCTCATCGATGCGATCGTGGGCGGCAGAGGTGATCTCGGCCTTGATGCGGTCAGGCATCTGCTGCTGCCTGCTTGCGCTCTGGCCCTGCCCATTGCGGTGGCGGTGGGGCGAAGTCTTAACAGCGCGCTGCACGACGTGATGCAGCAGGCATATATTGGAACTGCGCGAGGAAAAGGTCTTCGTGAGGCCGTAGTCGTCTTGCGTCATGGGCTTCGTAACGCCGCTTCGCCGGCTTTGGCGATGATCGGTCTGCAGGTCCGACTTCTGTTCGGCAATCTTTTGATCGTCGAGCTCGTTTTCGGATGGCCAGGCCTAGGTCTCTATATGGTCCAGTCGTTGACCAGCTCCGACCTCCCGGCTGTTCTCGGTGTTACCGTTGTTCTTGGAACCTTCTATATCCTCGTGAACATCGTCGTCGAAATCCTGCAAACCCTGGCCGATCCGCGTATTGAGCTTTAGCAAGCTTAAAACCTATTCCTTCGGCCTAGTTTGCTAGACCTCTATCCTATGGATTTCCCGGACGTTCGGCGTTCATCTGAAGATGGCGATCCCGCCCATGTCGCAGGACGGTCAGATGAATCAAGAGAATGGTCAGGACAAGAGCCGTCGCAGGACGGGCCTCAGTAGCTGGCAGGTCAGACGCATCACTGAATACGTTGATGAGAGGCTGGAGGGACCGGTTCGCGTCGACGATCTGGCGGCGGCGGCAAAACTCAGCCCCGGCCATTTCCGCCGTGCGTTTTCGGTCAGTTTCGGCATGTCCCCCTATGCATTCGTCATGCAGCAACGTATCGAGCGCGCCCAAATATTACTGCTCACTTCCGAGCACGAAATGGGTGACATAGCCTTTGCCTGCGGCTTGTCGGATCATGCCCATTTCAGTCGGCTGTTCCGCCGTTTTGTCGGCACGACACCCAGCCAATGGCGGCATGAACTCGGGGCGCAAGGCGCCTCTCAAGATGGCATGCGAAAGGCCGACTTACCCCCAACCCAAGATCAGCCGTTGCAGTGAGCAGTCACGAGATCGGCACAGCCAGTCATGCCGAAAGAGCTTCGAGCTCCCTGACGGCAGGTCTGATATGGATTTCCAGGGGCGCGGGCTTTGCCTGAGCCTCGCGGATCGGCAGGCTGAACGTGATGGACGCGCCACCGCGCACGCCGTTTTCCGCCCAGAGACGCCCTCCGTGGGATTCGATGATGGAACGGCAGATCGCAAGACCCATGCCCATTCCATCTTGCTTCGTCGTATAAAACGCCTCGAAAATCCTCTCCGGATCGCTGATGCCGTCCCCACGGTCGCTCACTTCCACCTCAACCGTATCATCGTCTCGCAGCCTGGATTCGATTTTCAGCGTTCGAATCCTTGGCTCCGTATCATGCATCGCTTCGATACCATTGCGGATGAGATTGAGCATCACTTGCTCAAGCTGCACATGATCCGCGCTGGTCTCCGGCAGATAAGGGGCGAGATTGATATCGAGCTTCACCTTGTTGGAGGCGAGCTTGTCGGCAAGCAGCTCGCAGGCATCGCCAATGAGACCGTTCAGATCGACTGCCGTTCGTGGATAGGCGGTCTTGCCGAAGAGCGCCCTGATGCGGCTGACCACGTCCGCAGCCGCGTCGGCATCGCGCACGATCCAGTCGGCGGAACGCATTGCACGTTCGAGGTTCGGCGGATCGGCACTCAGCCAACGGCGGAACGCATTCGCGTTGGCAACGACCGCCTGCAGCGGCTGGTTGAGTTCATGCGCGATCGAGACGGAAAGTTCAGACAGGCTGGCAGCACGTAGAGCCCTTGCCAGTCTCTCATCGGATTGGCGCAGAGCCTCCTGAGCGCGAACCTCTTCATCGATATCGAGATTGACACCATACCAGCGGATGATTTTGCCGTTTTCGTCGCGCAGAGGTTCTACGCGCGAATCCATCCAGCGGTATTGACCGTCCTTATGGCGAAGCCGGCCTTTGTGGTTGATCGACTGGCCGCTCGCAATGGCGTTCCTGAATGCCTCGGTCACTGCGGCGCGGTCGTCGGGGTGGACCAGGTCCTCCCGGGCGGCCACCTGGTCCGGCGTCTTCGAATGAATATCGCCTTCGTCGAGCCCCGCCCATTCGGAGAAGCGCTTGTTGAAATAGCAGGGGAGGCCCTCTGGCGTCATGAGCCAGATCAGCGAAGGCACCGTATCGACGATCAGGCGCAGTTCCGCTTCGCGCTCCCGCGCTGCTTCGTGCGCTTCCATCTCGTCATGAATGTCCAGGCAGACGCCATACCACTGAATGATCTGTCCGTCGGCATCACGAAGCGGCTCGGCCTTGCCGTCGATCCAGCGATAAGCGCCATCGAAGCGCCGCTGCCGATATTTCAGGGCGAAGCGTTTGCCCGTTTCGAAAGCCTGCGAAAGGCTCTCCTGAAACAACACCCGGTCTTCGGGATGGATGGCTTCGACGATTGCAGTCGCGAACCTTTCTGCGGAATGATTGCCTTCGAGCGAGATTCCGGTCCAGTCCATGAGAGGCTTGTTGATATAAGACGTCTCGCCGGCCGGGTTGGCGCACCAGATGAGAGCCGGTACGGTGTCGATCATCTGCTGCAGTTGCCGCTGGCTTTCGCGCAAGGCAGCTTCCGCCTTTCGCTGATCGTCAATGTCGACAGACGTCGCAAACCAGGCCGTGATACGACCGTTTTCGTCGCGCGAGGCGATGGCGGAATCGCGAAGCCAGCGATAGGTTCCATCGGCACGTCGCACTCGTTGCTCTTCGAAGATCGGCTCGCCTGTCTTGAGGCTGTGTTCCCATCGTTGCATACAACCCTCGACATCGTCGGGATGCACAAAAAGGCTCCACCATGAATGATTGTCGAGTTTGGCGATCCTGCTCATTTCCTCGGCGCTCACGCCGATAAAATCGAGCGCTTTCGGATTCAGGAAGCGCAGGCGGCCATCTGGATAGGCTGACCAGCCAAATCCGGGAATATCTTCGATATTGGGCTGAATATTCTTGTAAACGCGGTCGAAAAGGCTCTGCGGCTTGAAGATGTTGATGAAAAACCAGAGAGCGGTGGCCGAGCCGGTGAACATGACGACCCGGGCCGGTTCGTCATGGCCGAAATTGGCGGGGGAGAGGATGACAGCGGCGGTCAGCAGGCAGCCGATGAGCAGAACGGCCAAGCCTGCGCGCCAACTGGTATAGAGCCAGATGGCGACCATTGCGACGAGAATGCCGGAAGGGTCCGCGAAAAGCCCTGCCAGCAGAATGCCGCTGCCGCCAATAGCCATGGCCGTGACGATCCGTTCTTTTGACGATGTCAACTGCATGGAAGTCCTCTTTACTTTTCCGTCGTTAGTTTTTCTGCGACCTGACGCTAGGCATAAATTCAGTCGTCGCTCGTCCGAACATGCGAAGGCAGCGCCTGCCAGACGTTGAAAAGCTGCGCCACCGAACTAACTTGCATTTTCTTCATCATATTGCTACGGTGAAGCTTCACCGTAAATTCACTGATCCCAAGGGAGAAGGCTATCTGTTTGTTGACCTCTCCGGCGACGACCAGCTTCAGAACTTGGCGCTCACGGGTGGTGAGGGTTTCAAACAGGGAAACGTATCTATCGGCTGCAGACAATGCGTTCCGGCGGCTGACATCGGTCGCGATGGCCTTGGACACGGCATCGAGAAAGGTCTGGTCCCGTACGGGTTTGGTCAGGAAATCCTGCGCGCCAGCTTTCATCGCCTGCACGCTCATTGCGATATCGCCGTGACCGGTCAGAAAAAGGACGGGCGTTGTGACGCCGTTGCGGGTCAGGTGATGCTGCAGGTCCAGGCCGCTGATGCCGGGCATACGGACATCCAGCACGACGCAGCTCGGGCGGTCGGGCAGCTTTGTGTCGAGAAATTCATGGCCCGATAAAAAGGTCATCGCATCGATGCCAACCGAATTCAGCAGGTTCTCCAGAGCCGCACAAACCGTCGCATCGTCATCAACCAAGATCGCGACCGGACCTTTCGACCCTTTGGAGGTGGTCGCCCCCATGCATGATCCTCCAACTGCCAGCGGAAGTGCTGCTGGAACCGCATGAAGATACAGTCACGGAAGAGAAAATTGAAGAAGGGGACGACTAAACCAAATATATAGGACAGAAGGAGTTTTTAACACCTCTGATTTATTGCTTATTTAAGTTCTACTTATAGGAGAGAGGAGTCCTGAGGTGCCGACACGGTGTACGATGGTGTGCTGGACGTGTGCCTTACAGCGGTCTTTGCAGACATACGGGGCTGACGCAGCAGTTGAAATCGCCGGCATTACCTATTTGCGATTACAATGAAATTCGACCGGATCTGCCGGCACTTTGTCCCCCAACCTATACCCCTGGCGTATTTTTGTGAGGGATCTCGCGTGTTAGGATCGGCGTGGGATCTTGGCTCACGGGAAACTCTTCAAAGAGGATACAAAGCCGTCGTTTGGAGGCGCGAAAAGCCATGACGATTAATCAAGTCAGCATGCGGGACGAGCCTGTTGTCTGTATCGTCGACGACGAAGGGGCCGTCAGAAGTTCGCTGGTGGACCTTTTCGAGTCGGTCGCGATAAAGGCCATCGCATTCGAGAGCGCCTCGGACTTCCTGGAGCGCTGCGATATGGGGCAGGCGGGCTGTATTCTCCTAGACGTGCGGATGCCGGGCATCAGCGGGCTGGATTTCCAGGATCAGCTCGCCGCTGCCGGAAACACCATGCCCATTATCTTCATGTCGGGTCACGGAAGTGTTCCCCTGACAGTCAAGGCGATGAAGGCAGGAGCAACCGACTTTCTGGTCAAGCCATTCGCCGGCAGCGCCGTGATCGCCGCGGTTGGCGAGGCGATCAGGCGGGATGCAGAGAACCGGAAAGAGGCGGCTGCACGTACCCAACTGGAAAATTGTGAAGCCAAGCTTACCCCGCGGGAGCGTGAGGTTCTAGGCTATGTGGCGGCCGGGCTGATGAACAAGCAGATTGCGCATGAGATGCAGATCAGCGAAATCATGGTGAAACTGCATCGCGGGCGAATGATGAAAAAGATGCAAGCGCGCTCGGTTGCAGAGCTTGTCCGCAAATTTGACATGTTAAAACCGGATCTTAGACTGTATCAGTAACCTGCGTGGCGCCTAGCTCATTGCCCGAAAAAAGAAGAATTGTGCTGACGCAATGGCAAGTTTCCCTAATAAGACCGTCGCTGTCATCGATGACCATCGCTATCTCAGAGAATCCCTGAAGGATCTGCTCGAAGCGGCTGGCTATGAGAGCGATCTCTATGACTCTGCCGAGGCGTTCCTCAACGAAAAAGGCTATTCGAACGTCGATTGCATTCTTGCTGACGTCAGAATGCCGGGAATGTCGGGGGTCGAGATGCTCCAGGCATTGAGCAAGATGCCATCTCACCCGCCAGTCATCATCATGACTGCGCATGGGGACAAGGACATTGAAGCAGCCGTCTTTCAGGCGGGCGCGATCACCTTTCTAAGGAAACCAGTCAATGCTGATTTGCTCATGTCATGGCTGGAGCGCGCGATCAGCGATTATCGCGGAGATTAGCCGTCTTTGTTACGCGTGTGCGGTCCGTTCCACTTTATCGACAGGTGAAGCCGAGCTTGGCTCACGGTCAGCCGCGTCATCTCCGGCCATTTGTCTGTTCCAGGCAAAGTTCCTTGTCCTGAAACCCTGCTAATGAAAGCAGATGCAACTGTTTATCTCCTGCGCATCAACAAGGAGACTTCAGATGCCAAGTTTAAAGGACAAGGTGGCCATCATAACAGGTGGCAATAGCGGAATAGGGAAAGCGACGGCGCGTCTTTTCGTGGAGGAAGGGGCGAGGGTTGTCATCACCGGACGCCGGCAGGATGTCGTCGACGAAGCGGTTCGAGAGATTGGTCATGGCGCGGTCGGAATGTGCGGTGATGTCGCCAGTATCGACTTCCATCGCCGCCTGGCGGCGGATGTCACAGAGCGCTTTGGTGCGATCGATGTCTATATGGCGAACGCCGGCATCATCAATCTTGCCGCTTCTGAGACCGTTAGCGAAGCGGAATACGACCAGCATTTTGCAGTCAATACGCGCGGCGTCTTCTTCGGCGTCCAGACGATTGCCCCGCATATCCGCGACGGCGGAAATATCATCGTCACGAGTTCACTGGCCGGAACGAAGGTTTTGCCCAACCACACGGTTTATGCCGGCACCAAGGCTGCGCTTGCCGCATTTGCCCGAAACTGGGCGATCGAATTCAAATCGCGCAGGATCCGCGTGAATATCCTGAGCCCCGGTCCTGTCGAGACCGAAATCCTGGGAAAGCTCGGCGTCAGCGAAAGCAACCGTCCGCAATTCGAGCAGCAGATGGCGGATCTGATACCCGCAGGACGTCTCGGACGTCCCGAAGAGCTGGCCAAAGCCGCGCTTTTCCTCGCTTCAGCGGGTACTTTCGTTAACGGAATTGAGCTTCATGTCGATGGTGGCATGTGCGTTGCTTGAGCCGGAAGCCCGGAAGACTTCAGTGGCTTCCGGGCAGTCGCGCAGCTTGTCAGAGCGAGAGCTCTTTGGCTCGTGCGTTGATCTTCTCACAGGCATCCCCGAGCGGATCGCGCATCGGCACCAGTGGTGAAACGCCGAGTAGGAGAAGCGCTTTGAAATGCATCCAGCCGCCTCCCAGCACTGGCGCATAGGACGTCATCGCGGTGCGTTCTTCGCCATAGAGACGCTTGTACTCGGCAAAATTCGCAAAGTTCTCGTGATTGCTATCCTTTAGATGGAAGGTTTCGGCTGCAGCACCTTCGGCAAGGATGACTTCATGCGTATCAAGCATGATGGCATAGTACTCGATCGACATGCCGTCGTCCGGGATGACCGGTGCGATAGTCGTGCCGTTCACGAGCTCCTTCACGCGGATCAAAACGCCGTCCAGAAACAGCGCATGGCCAGGCGACAGGTAGAGATCGGAATGTGGGGTGCGACCATCCAGCGCGTGGCGGGAAACCCGGATCGGCACGACGTCCTTATGCCAGCGCGTGCCACT
>NZ_JACIAU010000004.1:0-525894 GCF_014194105.1 Rhizobium sp. BK529
TTGATTTCTTCAGAACGAGGAACTTCGTCGCCAGCAGCGCCGCCGCCCTCGTCAGTGAGTGGGCTTATAAGCCTACACCCGCAAAACAGTCAACAGGCCTTTTTCAAAAAAATCGTTTTTCTCGTATCCTGTTGTTTCTTCATGGGATTTTATATTGGTCATTGGAATTCGCTTGTTTCCCGGATTCCCGATCGCGCTGATAGAGGCCGCAAAACATGACTGTTTGTCGGTTTTCTTGTGGAAGATACGATTTTGATCCAATTTGCCCCGACATCATCACATTCTACTGGTCTGAGGAAACACACACGTTTCACGCAGGCATGCGCACGTAAGATGCCCATTCCGGTGTGATTTGACTTCAGTGCCCAAAATATGCACATCTTTCGCCCCAGCCAGGATGGCCCGCGGATGCTCAGAACGACATCGAATGTAAGGATGCGAACTCCACTGCCATGATGACGGAGAAAATGATGATCCGCTCGCTCGGCAGCGAGCCTCCGCTTCTGGCAGACGGGCGACGCGCACCCGACCGGCGCGAGGTTTCGCTTCGCTGGCTTTCGGGCACGTTCCTCACCGGCATTACCTCTTCAATCCTTATGGGGGTCGCGCTTTTTGCCGCCCTCGACGGCCGCCAGCAGCTGGCAATCCCGGCAGAAGCCTATGCGTCCGCTGCCGATGCGCATCAGGATACGTCTGTGACCCGCGGTGGCCGTCTGATCGCTCCCGTCATCGCGGCAAAGCCATCCGACCGAGCCATCATGGAAGTCTCGACCGTGGTCCATGACGGTGAGAAGGAGGTCGTACGCCGCCAGCCCTTCTCTCATGTGAAGATGATGTTGGCTGCCAATCACGTTGCGACTGAGGATTATCCGGACTTTGATCCCCTGGCGATCTTCTCGGCCGATGAACCGCAGCCAGCGCCGCAAAGCCGCACGGGTGCGATTTACGGTTCCGATGTGGAATCCGAAGTGGCACTGAAGACCATTCCTTTCCCAACCGGCAAATCCGACCTCAACATGGCGCCCGGACTTTCGCTTGATGAAGTCGAGGAGAACGTCCGCTCCAACGGTTCGGTTCTGACGGACGGAAACGCCCAGCTCGCCGCTCTCTACTATGTCGATCCGCGCCGCTTCTCCAATGAAGACAACGACGTCGACCTGACCGCTGGTCTCGCGGCCCGCGTCCTAGAGCAGAACATGACGGTCTCAGCGCCGGAATCCATCACGCCGCAAACTGAGGAATTCGCCGACGACATCCTGCCAGTGCGCCAGGATATGACGATCGCCAAGGCGCTTGCCGATTCCGGCTACCCGCAGCCGCAGGCGGACGGCATGTCCGGTTATATCGCTCCTCTTCTCGGAACCGATACGCTTTCGAAGGGCGACGTCCTGCGTATCGGCATCATTCAGAAAGGCGAGCAGGCGAAGATCATTCGCGCCAGTATCTACCGCGGCACCCGCCACCTGATTACCGTTGCACTCGATGATAGTGGGCGTTTCGTAGCCGGCAGCGAGCCACCCATGCTGGATGCGATCGCCACCGCCTTCGAGGACAATTCCTTCGCCCCAGCCGCCGGCCAGAACCTGCCGCGCGTCTATGATGGCATTTACCGCGCAGCGCTCTCCTATGGCATGACTCCGGACATGACGGCGCTGATCATCAAGCTGCTCGCGGCCAATGTCGACTTCCAGGCGCAATTGAAACCAACGGATTACCTCGAGGCCTTCTTCTCCGTTGCCGACAGCAAAGGCCAGGCGACCGAGGATTCCGAACTTCTCTACGTCAATGCCCGCTTCGGTGATACACTGACCCGCTTCTATCGGTTCCAGGATCCGGAAGACGGTACGATCGATTACTTCGACCAGGACGGCAAGAGCATCCGCCAGTTCCTGTTACGAAACCCCGTTCCGAACGGGATCTTCAAGTCTGGCTTCGGCATGCGCCGCCACCCGATTCTCGGCTTCGCGCGCATGCATACCGGCGTCGATTGGGCAGCCCCGCGCGGCACGGCGATCATCGCGGCCGGTAACGGCACCGTCGAAAAGGCTGGCTGGGATTCCGGCGGCTATGGCAACCAGACGATTATCCGCCACGCCAACGGCTACGAATCCTCCTATAACCACCAGAGCGCCATCGCCAAGGGCATCGTGCCCGGTGCCAAGGTGCGGCAGGGCCAAGTCATCGGCTGGGTCGGCACAACGGGTGAATCCACTGGTCCGCATCTGCACTACGAGTTGATCGTCAACGGCACCAAAGTAGACCCACTGCGCATCCGCCTCCCCGGCGGCAAGTCGCTTCAGGGCGAGGCTCTTGCCAAGTTCGAGGACGAGCGCAAGCGCATCGACACACTGCTGAACACCCAGCCCGCTACTGATCAGGTCGCAAGCAAATAATTCTTCCTTTCTGCGGAAACAAAAATGGCGGCTCTCGGGCCGCCATTGCCAATTGTCATCTGTGCAGCCTTATGCGGCTTCACTCACCGATTGCTTCGACCGGAACAGCAACCGGTCCGAACCGCTGGTGATCTTGACCGTCGATCCATCCGGCACTTCACCCGAGAGGATCTGCTCGGCAAGCGGATCCTGGACGAACTTCTGGATCACCCTCTTCAGCGGACGAGCGCCGTAAACCGGGTCATATCCTTTGTTCGCCAGCCAATTGCGGGCATCCTCGTCGAGATCGAGCACAATCTTGCGCTCAGACAGCAGCGAGACGAGCCGCTTCAGCTGGATATCGACGATCGCGCCCATTTCCTCGCGTTTGAGGCGGTGGAAGAGAATGATCTCGTCGATACGGTTCAGGAACTCTGGCCGGAAGTGACTGCGAACCACTTCCATCACCTGATCGCGAACCGTCTCGCTATCATCGCCCTCACGCAATTGCGTGAGATATTCGGCACCGAGGTTCGACGTCATGATGATCATCGTGTTGCGGAAGTCGACTGTCCGGCCCTGACCGTCAGTCAAACGACCATCGTCCAGCACCTGCAACAGGATGTTGAAGACATCGGGATGCGCCTTCTCGATCTCGTCGAACAGCACGACCTGATAGGGCCTGCGGCGGACGGCTTCCGTCAGCGCACCACCTTCATCGTAACCGACATAGCCGGGAGGCGCACCGATCAGCCGGGCCACGGAGTGCTTCTCCATGTATTCCGACATGTCCATGCGTACCATCGCCGACTCATCATCGAAGAGGAAACGGGCGAGCGCCTTGGTGAGCTCCGTCTTGCCGACACCGGTCGGACCGAGGAATATGAAAGAGCCGATCGGTCGGTTCGGATCCTGAAGGCCGGCTCGAGCACGGCGCACGGCGCGTGAAACCGCCTGAACAGCATCGCCCTGACCGATCACCGACTTCGCCAACTCGTCTTCCATGCGCAGCAGCTTGTCGCGTTCGCCTTCCAGCATCTTGTCAACCGGAATACCGGTCCAGCGGGAAACGACGTGGGCGATATTGTCGGGGGTCACGACCTCCTGCACCATCGCATTGCGGCTGTTGTCTTCTTGGCTTTCGGCATCGGCAAGCTGCTTTTCGAGACCAGGGATTACGCCATAGGCAAGCTCGCCGGCGCGCTGGAATTCACCCTTGCGCTGGGCGATCGCCAGTTCATTGCGAGCATCGTCGAGCTGCTTTTTCAGGTCAGCGGCAAGACCGAGCTTCTGCTTTTCCGCCTGCCAGCGGGCCGTCAGCGCATCTGCCTCTTCCTCAAGGGAAGTCAGCTCACCTTCCAGCCGCTTCAGCCGATCGGCGGAGGCAACATCGGTCTCCTTCTTCAGCGCCTCGCGTTCGATCTTCAGCTGGATGATGCGACGGTCAAGCTCATCGAGTTCCTCCGGCTTCGAGTCCACCTGCATGCGCAGGCGGGCAGCGGCTTCATCCATCAGGTCAATCGCCTTGTCCGGCAGGAAGCGGTCCGTGATGTAGCGGTTCGAAAGGGTCGCAGCCGCAACCAGCGCGGCATCGGCGATGCGCACCTTGTGATGCTGCTCATACTTTTCCTTCAACCCGCGCAGGATCGAGATCGTATCCTCGACCGTCGGTTCCTCGACCATGACCGGCTGGAAACGGCGAGCAAGGGCCGGATCCTTCTCGACATGCTTGCGGTATTCGTCGAGCGTGGTTGCGCCGACACAGTGCAGTTCGCCGCGGGCGAGGGCAGGTTTCAGCAGATTGGAGGCATCCATAGCCCCATCCGCCTTGCCGGCGCCAACCAGCGTATGCATTTCGTCGATGAAGAGGATGATCTCGCCGTTTTCAGACTGAACCTCGTTCAGAACAGCCTTCAGGCGCTCTTCGAATTCACCCCGGAACTTCGCACCGGCGATCAGGGCACCCATGTCGAGCGCCATCAGCTTCTTGTCTTTCAGACTCTCCGGCACGTCGCCATTGACGATGCGCAGCGCAAGGCCTTCGACGATTGCCGTCTTGCCGACGCCAGGCTCACCGATGAGAACAGGGTTGTTCTTGGTGCGGCGGGAAAGAACCTGGATCGTCCGGCGGATTTCGTCATCGCGGCCGATGACCGGATCAAGCTTGCCCTCGCGGGCTTCACTCGTCAGGTCGCGTGCATATTTCTTCAGGCTGTCGAAGCCCTGCTCGGCACTCGCGGTATCGGCCGTACGACCCTTGCGAATGTCATTGATCACCTGATTGAGAGCCTGCGCAGTCACGCCGGCATTCTTCAGCGACTGATAGGTCGAGGCAGAGGTTTCGATCGCCAGCGCCTGCAACAAACGCTCAACCGTGACGAAACTGTCACCGGCCTTCTTTGCAGCCTCTTCGGCCGTGGAGAAAACCTTGGCGAGCGGCTGGGCGAGATAGATGTTACCGCCACCGCCAGAAACCTTCGGCAATTTGGCAAGCGCTGCATCATTGGCAAGGCGCGCAGCTTTCGCATCACCGCCGGCACGTTCAATCAGCGAAGCGGCCATACCTTGATCATCATCGAGCAGGACCTTGAGAACATGTTCCGGCGTGAATTGCTGGTGTCCCTGCGCAAGCGCATAGGTCTGCGCGGACTGAACGAAACCGCGCACCCGTTCGGAGTATTTTTCGATATTCATATGTTACCTCCATGAATCGCCCTGCCCTTCATAAGGCACAGACCGATGATTGAGATTGAGCTCCCTCAAAAGGCAAGCCCCGTTTGTCGCCGTTGAGATTTGCGGCAAACGATCTGGGCAGGATATGGTGGAGAATCCCAAGAGTTTAAAGGGGTAACACACCGGAAAACTGTCGCCGGCAAGCCGTCCCTGCGCGCGCTATCTGCCATCAACGCGACATCCGGCAGGCATCCGTTTCTGTCGAGAAGTCTTCGATCGGACTGGGGCGCGGGACATCAATTCGAAATTCCATTTGTGGTCGGTCGGCGCCCAGCTGGCGTCCTTGCTTTTGAGCGCCTGCGGCCGAAGTAGGATCGATCGCCATCCTTGTTCCTGACGCAAACTTCAGGCGGCTTCGCAATAGAAAAGGCCGCCCGGAAAGAGCGGCCTTTGAAAGTCTGCGTTTGAAGTAAGCTTATTCGGAAGCGGCCTCGGCGAGAGCCGGCGCGTCCACGGGAGCGCCTTCTTCGCCGGCCGCTTCGCCTTCGGCACCACGGCGCGGGCGGCGGGGACGGCTGCCGGCGTTGCGGCGGCGGGGCTGGCGCTCGCGCTGCGGCGCGGCAGAGCCTTCCTCTTCCATGGCGACCTCGGCAGGAATGCCTTCGATATCCGGCTGCGGGCCGGTTCCATCGATCACTTCCACCTCAGCCTGTGAGGGCGCAGGTGCCGCGGCCACTGGCTGCTGCTGTTCGCGCCGCGGCTGGTGCGGCGGCTGAATGACGACGACATCGTCATTGTCTGCCGTATCCAGTTCGTCGCCATCCCGGTCCGCATTGTCACGATCATTAAACTCGTGGCGGTCATCGCGCTGAAAGCGCTCCTGCATCTGCGCCTGTGCGGCGGCGATGATGCGATTATAGTGCTCGGCGTGCTGCAGGTAGTTTTCAGCAATGACGCGGTCTCCGGAGCTCTGGGCGTCACGGGCGAGCTGGGCGTATTTCTCCGCAATGTGCTGAGCAGTGCCGCGGATCTTCACATCGGGGCCGGAGCTGTCATAAGTCCGGGTCAGCGGGTTTCCACCCTTGCGGTTGAAATTGTTGTTATTGTTATTTCCACCGCCGCCATTGTTATTGTTATTGCCACGCCCTCGACCGCGCTTGTTCTGCTGTCCTGGCCTCATCGATCGTTCACCTGAATTCTCTGTTTGTGATTGGATACATGGCACCAACCGCCAAGACCGGTCTATCCGGATCAGGGCCTTCGTGCCGCAAGCATAGTGCGCCTTCGCGCCGACCTGCCGCTTGTCTTCAAGTCAGTTTGACTGATTCACACATTGGGTCGTGTTCAACCTTTGAAACTCTCGTTTAAAAGAGCAGACCCCCGAAGCTGAGCAAGTACCGAACGAATCTCGTTCATTCCTATGCGCCCAACGCGTGAGCGCAACCTATATTGCTTCCTCGGGAAATCCAAGCCTTTTCTTCGCAATAGCAACAATGTCCAGTTCGATGCTGCAATTTGTCGCCGATCATGTCGGCGAGAACACGAGCACTCTGTCGTTCTGACCATAATCTCTAACGGATTTGAGGCACTTGAAGCCTTCCGCTTCGAAGATCGCCGTCACATCGTTTCGCTGATCATAACCGATTTCCAGTCCGACGACCCCATTCGGTCGTATGAACCTTGCCGCATCCTTTGCTATGGCTTTGTAAGCGTCAAGCCCATCCGGGCCGCCGTCCAGAGCTGCAGCCGGATCAAATTTCGTCACTTCGGGAGCGAGATCGTGAATGACATTGGAAGCAATATAGGGCGGATTTGAGACAATCGCATGAAACGTCCCGTGGATGTTCTCGAACCAGTTCGATCGAATGGTTGTGAATCGCTCCTGCAATCCGTTTCTTTCTGCGTTTGATCTTGCCGTTTCAAGTGCATCGGTCGAAATATCGCTGCCGACGCCTGATGCTTCCGGGCATTCACTTAGGAGCGCAAGGCAAATCGCTCCGGTCCCGGTTCCGATGTCCAGAATATGGAGATTGCCCTCGATCTTTGCAAGGTCACGCAGATAAGGAATAATCGTATCGACGAGAATTTCGGTATCCGGCCGCGGCTCCAGCGTGCCTGCGGAAAGCCAAAGCGGCAGGCCGTAGAACTCCCGCTCGCCAAGAATGCGATGGACCGGCTCGTGCTTCAATCGCCTCGCGATCGCTCGACCGATGACCTCTGCCTGCTCCTGCGAAATCTCTTCACGACCGGCTGTTAACATCGCGGTCGGAGAAAGCTTCAGCAATCCGGCGATCAGCAGCCGCGCATCGGTTTGCGGATCGTCGATACCCGCTTCCGTGAAAAGGCGCCGGGCCTCGGCAAGCATTTCTGAAACCGTCGGCCCGGACGCAGTCATTGCTGTTCGCCAAGCTGTGCGAGCTGGCTCGCCTGATAGTCGGCCAGCAGCGCATCCACCACTTCGTCGATCTCGCCGACCATCATCCGGTCGAGCTTGTAGAGCGTCAGGTTGATGCGATGGTCGGTCACGCGCCCCTGTGGAAAATTATAGGTGCGGATGCGTTCAGAACGGTCGCCCGAACCGACCTGGCTCTTGCGGTCGGCGGAACGTTCGCTGTCGGCCCTCTGCCGCTCGGCATCATAAAGACGCGAGCGCAGCACCTGCATGGCCTTTGCACGGTTCTGGTGCTGGGACTTTTCCGAGCTGGTTACCACGATGCCCGTCGGCAGGTGGGTGATACGCACTGCCGAATCCGTCGTATTGACGTGCTGGCCGCCCGCACCGGAGGAGCGCATCGTGTCGATGCGAATATCTTCCGGCCGGATTTCAATATCGATTTCCTCTGCCTCGGGAAGGACCGCAACCGTAGCCGCCGAGGTATGGATACGCCCGCCCGCTTCCGTCTCCGGCACCCGCTGGACACGGTGCACGCCGGATTCGAATTTCAGCTTTGCAAAGACGCCCTTGCCGGTGATCGTCGCGATGATTTCCTTATAGCCGCCGGCTTCGCCTTCGCTCGACGACAACACTTCGACCTTCCAGCCGTGCGTTGCGGCGTAACGCTCATACATGCGGAAAAGGTCGCCGGCGAAAAGAGCCGCCTCGTTGCCGCCAGTACCGGCTCGGATTTCCAGGATCGCGCTCTTCTCGTCGGCTGCGTCCTTCGGCAAGAGCAGGATCTGGATCTCGTTCTCAAGCGCCTCGATACGCTCTTTCACGTCAGGCAGCTCAAGTTCTGCAAGGTCGCGCATGTCGCGGTCGACAGACTTGTCCTCGAGCAGCACTTCCAGATCGGCAAGCTCGCCGATTGCTTTCTGATAGGCGCGGATCTTGGTCACGACCGGCTGCAGTTCGGAATATTCGGATGCGAGCTTTACATAAACGTCAGCCGAAGGGCCAGCCGACATGCGCGCTTCGATCTCACCGAAGCGGCGCTCAAGCTCGCGCATCTTTTCAATGGGAAGCTTCGCCACCCCTTGCTCCTGTTCTTCTTATATATGTCTAAAGGGGAATATTGTGGCTCTCAGCGAAGCGGGCAAGCACCTCGCGCATCGGCACGGTCGTATTCCGGTCGTCCAGCGCCTCATTGACGACCTTCGTCAGTGCCCCAACGTCGAGGCCGAGCAGCATCGCCTTGACGGGACCAATCGAGGCCGGCGACATAGAGATGGAACGGAAGCCGACGCCGAGTAGGGCCATGGCCGAAAGCGGCTTCCCGGCCAACTCGCCACACAGCGTCACGGGCGTTTTGTTGCGATCCGCTCCGCGCACGATATCGCGCAGAATCCGCAGGAACGGCCGCTCCAACGGATCGAAGCGTTCGGAAACGCGGGCATTGCCGCGGTCGACCGCCATAGCGAACTGGAAGAGGTCGTTGGAACCGACCGAGACGAAGTCGACCGCATCCATCAACTCATCGAGCTGCCAGAGCAGCGCCGGCACTTCCAGCATCGCCCCGAACTGCAGCTTACGAGGCAGACCATGACCGAAGCGTGAAAGATGTTGTACTTCCTTCTGCAGGAGTTCACGTACCTGCCGCAGCTCTGAAACCTCGGTCACCATCGGCACCATCAGCTTCAGCTCGGCACCGGCCGCAGCCTTCAGCATGGCGCGCAACTGCGTGCGCAACAATCCAGGCCGGTCGAGCGACAAGCGGATTGCCCGCCAGCCGAGTGCCGGGTTCTCTTCCTCATGGCCGCGGAAATATGGGACAACCTTGTCGCCGCCGATATCGAGCGTCCGGAAGGTCACAACACGACCGCCCGCCTGCTTCAGCACATTGCGGTAGAATATCTCCTGCTCTTCCGCCTTCGGCATGGTCGAGGCGATCATGAACTGCAGTTCAGTGCGGAACAGGCCGATACCTTCTGCGCCCGATTCCGCCAGCTGAGGTAGGTCGACCAGCAGGCCGGCATTCATCAGAAGCTGGATGCGCTGACCATCCTTGGTGACCGGCTCGACGGAACGCAGCGCCCGGAACTGCTCCTGCCGCCTTGCACGGAAGCGAACCTTTTCTTCATAAGAACGCTGATGCTCCGGCCTTGGCCGGATATGCACATGCCCCTCGTCGCCGTCGATGATGACGGCGTCGCCATTTTCAGCGAGCGCCACCACACCCGCCGCCTGGCCGATGACAGGAATGCCCATCGCGCGTGCGACGATGACCACATGGCTGGTGACCGCACCTTCTTCCAGCACCAGCCCGCGCACATTGGCGCGCGGATAATCGAGGAGCTCCGCTGCACCCATGGCGCGTGCAAGAATAATCGCGTCGTTCGGGAAGCCCTCAGCCGTCGTGCGGCCCGTATAGCCGGTCAGAACGCGCAGCAGCCGGTTCGCAAGATCTTCGAAATCATGCATCCGCTCGCGAAGATACGGATCGGTAAGACGCATCATGCGCGCTTTGGTGTCGCTCTGGACCTTCTCGACCGCCGCTTCCGCCGTCAGGCCGTTGCGGATGGCTTCTTCCAGCTTACGCACCCAACCCTGGTCATGGGCGAACATGCGATAGGTTTCGAGCACCTCGCGATGTTCACCTTCCATGGAAACATCGCGGCGCGACAGCATGTCGTCGATGGAGATCCTGAGCGAACCCATGGCTTCCGCCAGCCGCCGGATTTCCTTTTCCGCATCCTCGTTGAGCAGATTGTTGACGACGATGCGCGGCTCGTGCAGCACGACGTAGCCGAGGCCGATCCCGTCATTGTACGTATCGCCGTCGATCGTGACCGAGCGGGTAAGGTCAAGTTCAAGGCCGGGCTTGGTGATCTTCTTGAGTTCACCTGTCGCGATCATCTCGGCGAGAACCATCGCCGTCGTCTCGAGCGCTTCCAGCTCCTCCTCGCGATAATTGCGGCTCGCCTTGTTCTGTACGACGAGAACGCCGAGCGACCGGCCCGTGCGCAGAATCGGCACGCCGAGGAAAGAGTGATAGATCTCTTCGCCTGTTTCCGGCAGGTAACGGAAAGCCGGATGCGACTGCGCGTCAGAAAGATTAAGCGGCTGTGCCGATGCGGCAATCGTACCGACGAGGCCCTGCCCCATCTTCAGCTGCGAAAGGTGGACGGCTTCCTTATTGAGACCTTCAGTAGCATAGAGCTCGAGAACACCGTCGGCGCGCAGCACGTAGACGGAGCAAACTTCCGCCACCATGTTGCTGGCGATCTGGCGCACGATCCGATCGAGCCGCTCCTGCGGCTCCAGTGGCTCCGCCATCAACTCGCGCAGCCGCTTGAGCAGCACGCGCGGACCGCCGGAAAGGTCTCTCATTGCGACTCAAGCTCCCCGAAACAAACGCTTAATGCGGCCAGAACAACCGGCCGCATCTTCAACCTGAAGGGGCAGGCCGCCCGCTGGGAATCAATTTTTATCCAGACCGTAGCAGGAATGCAAAGTTCTGACAGCGAGTTCTGCATAAGGACCATCGATCAGGATCGAAATCTTGATTTCCGAGGTCGTGATCGCCTTGATGTTGATGCCTTTTTCGGCCAGCGCCCGGAAGGCTGTTGCCGCCACACCAGCGTGGCTGCGCATGCCGATACCGATGACGGAAACCTTCACCAGCCCCGATTCGCTCTGCGCGACGTCATAGCCAATCTTCTCCTTGTTGTCGGAGAGAACCTTGATGGCCTTCTCGACATCACCGGAGGGAACGGTGAAGGTCATATCCGTCTTCGAACCATCTTCGGAGATATTTTGGACGATCATGTCGACATTGATGTGGCTTTCGGCGAGCGGCCCGAAGATCGCGGCAGAAACGCCTGGCCGGTCGGCAAGACGGCGAAGCGAGATCTGAGCCTCATCCTTGGCATAGGCGATGCCGGTGACTACTTCCTGTTCCACGATTTCATCCTCGTCACAAATCAGCGTTCCGGGAGGGTTCATGAGGTCACCCATGCCCGGAGCATCGGGATCCTCGAACGACGAACGCACGAAAGTGCGCACCTTGTGCACCATGGCAAGCTCGACCGAGCGCACCTGAAGAACCTTGGCGCCGAGCGACGCCATTTCCAGCATTTCTTCAAAAGCGATCTTCTTCAGACGCCGCGCCTTGGGCTCGATGCGCGGATCGGTCGTGTAAACGCCATCGACGTCCGTATAGATGTCGCAGCGATCGGCTTTGACAGCAGCTGCGATTGCCACGGCCGACGTATCCGATCCGCCGCGTCCGAGCGTCGAGATACGATTGTCAGGGCCGAGGCCTTGGAAGCCAGCGACGACAGCAACCTGCCCCTCGCCCATGCGTTTGATGATATCGGCCCCATCGATTTCCACGATGCGAGCTGCGCCATGTGCATTGTCTGTGCGGATCGGGATCTGCCAGCCCTGCCAAGAACGTGCATTGATGCCCATGCTCTGCAGCGCGATTGCGAGAAGGCCTGACGTAACCTGTTCGCCGGAAGCGACGATGGCGTCATATTCGCGTGCGTCGTAGAAGGGCGAGTTGGCGCCGATTACCTTCGGCATGTTCTGCACCCAGCCGACCAGCTCATTGGTCTTGCCGGACATGGCGGAAACGACGACCGCCACTTCATGACCGGCATCGACTTCACGTTTCACATGGCGGGCAACGTTCTTGATGCGGTCCAGATCAGCGACGGAGGTTCCGCCGAATTTCATAACGATGCGTGCCATAAGCCTCTACCACGACCCGCGCGCGACTGCCGGAAAACGGGATTTGCTTCTCCGGTACGCCACGCGTTCACAATCCGCCGGGAGACGCATTGCCCTCCCGGGCATCAGAAAACCTCGGCTGCCGAATGGCCGAAGAGCCCGGAAATACTGGTTTCTGGAACGCTTCTAGCCCGCCAACCAAGGACGAAAGTTGGCGCGTCTCTTAGCGAGTTTGGCAAGGGGTGGCAAGGGCGGGGAAAGGGTGAAGTGGAGACGGCAGGAGTTCGCTGGAAACGGTCCGCGCCGCCCCTGCAAAACATCCCTTTCACCATACCCGTCAAATCGGAGCATGAAGGCGATTGAACTTAGTGGCCCGAAATGCGTTTAAACAGCAATAGATAAGTCGAGAAAGCTGGTGAGCAGAATGAGAAGATTAGCGATAATTGCACTGTCGATAGTAACCGCATTCTCCGGAATGCCCGCTTGGGCAGGGCCGGCCTATACGGCAAACCCTGTCCAGTCGGCAGTGCAACCCGAAGCCACCGGCGACCAGGCCGAGCTTCTTCAGGTGGGCTGCAACAATTTCACGAAATGCCCTCGTTATAACCAAGGTTGGGGCCGCAATTACCGCTATTCGGACCGTTATCGCTATGATCGCGGATGGGACAGGGACCGCCGCTATTATGGCGACCGCTACTACCGCGACCGGTATTATCGCCACCATGACAATACCGGGGCTATTATCGGGGGCTTGGCCGCCGGGGCGCTCATCGGTGGCATCATAGCCTCGCAGCCGCGCGTGCGGACGGGCAGTTCGCATGCCGATTATTGCTACAGCCGGTATCGCTCATACCGCGCGTATGACAATACGTACCAGCCCACATACGGCCCGCGCCGTCAGTGCCGCTAAATCCGCATTAGCTAGGATCCGAAACCCCGCGAAGACGCGGGGTTTTTTACTGCCTTCAGACTTGCTCTATTTTTAGCGGTCCATGCTAACCGGAGCGCCCTTGACTTATCACCTCGATCGTCCGACTTCACTGGCAGGACAAAGGAGCTGGCAATATGACCGAAGCGGCAAAGACCACCATCGACCAAAGCGAAGTCGATCGCTTTTCCGCCATGGCGGCCGAGTGGTGGAGCCCAACCGGCAAGTTCAAGCCGCTGCACAAGTTCAATCCTGTTCGCCTGGCCTATATCCGCGACAAGGCAGCGGAGAATTTTTCTCGCAACCCGAAGAGTGCCAAACCGCTTGAAGGTCTGCGCGTGCTCGATATCGGCTGCGGCGGCGGCCTTCTGTCGGAGCCGGTTGCCCGTATGGGAGCCGACGTTGTCGGCGCGGACCCGTCTGAAAAGAACATCGGCATCGCCTCGACCCATGCCAAGGCATCAGGCGTTGCGGTCGATTATCGCGCCGTGACAGCCGAACAACTCGCCGAAGCCGGCGAGACCTTCGATATCGTGCTCAACATGGAGGTCGTCGAGCATGTGGCCGATGTCGAACTTTTCATGAATACTTGCGCCGGCATGGTCCGGCCGGGCGGGCTGATGTTCGTTGCTACCATCAACCGCACCATGAAGGCGGCCGCGCTTGCCATCTTCGCCGCAGAAAATGTCCTGCGCTGGCTGCCACGCGGCACGCATCAATATGAAAAGCTGGTGCGTCCCGAAGAGCTGGAAAAGCCGCTTACCACAAACGGCTTCGAAATCATCGACCGCACGGGCGTCTTCTTCAATCCGCTGGCAAACCAGTGGAACCTGTCGAAGGACATGGATGTGAACTACATGCTGCTGGCAAAACGACCGGCTTGATCCGACGGTCTAGATTTTCAAGGTTTGGACAAAAGCGAGCAGATCCTTTTGGGTCTCGGCATTGCGCGCGGTAAGCTCTTTGACGCGGTCGCGATCGATCACGATTTCCGCCCCGTCAGGCCCATAGGGCTGTTTGAAAGTGAAGGCCTTCGGGCTTGCGCCGTGGTCGGCAAGATATTCGAGACGCTCCACACCCTCCTGCCAGTCCGGCCGATGATAAGCTGACACCCACCACAGGACCAGCGGCGGCCAAGTTTGCTTCACATTCCATTTGCGGGCATGTTTCAGCGCGTCGGCGTGAACACCATTATAGGTGAAAGCCATCAGAGACTCGATATCGACCCACAATGACAGGGAAGATGGCGCGGAGGTAAAACCGCTGCCCTCGATGTAACGCGGAAAAACCTGCGGCCCCCAGCTTCTGGGGCCGGGATATCCGGGATAGCCGGAACGGCCAATGAAGCCGCATGCCCGGGCGGCAGCTTCGAAATTCGCAGGTTCACGAAGAACGAAGCCTTCGACGGCCCGGCTGTCAGAAGGTGCGACATGCAGGCCAAAATTATAGAAGGCCAGCCTCGCAGTCTCCATATCAGTTCACGTCTTCAGGCAGGATCGGCAAGGCAGCAATCTCTATGCCCTCTTCCACCAGTGACTGGGCTTCATCGGGCGTCGCCTGGCCGATAATGCCGCGAGCATCCACCTCACCGTAATGGATCTTGCGGGCTTCTTCGGGAAAGCGTGTTCCGACATCTTCGGAATTCGCCTTGATAGTGGCAATGGCTTCCTTCAGCTTCACGAAGGCCTCGCGGCGGGCCGCATCCATGGCAACCGTTTGCATTTCTTCCTTCTTGCGTGCGGTCGAAACCGATGGCGCCATCAAAGATTTAGAGACGGAAGCGGAATTGCACACCGGGCAAGTTAGAAAGCCACTTGCAACCTGCCGGTCGAAATCGGCACTTTCAGAAAACCAGCCTTCGAACTCGTGGGCATTCTCACAAATAAGGGAATAGCGGATCAAGCTGCTGCGCCTCCTGAAACTTCCCCCGCAATCCTCTCGATGGAAAACTCCCGACCATTCTTAAGGTTCGGAATCTTGTCATGCGCAGCCTTCACCGCCGCCAGATCGATCTCTGCCAGAATGACCGCCTCGTCGGTAGGGCCAGCCGAAGCCAGCACCTTCCCCCAGGGATCGATAATCATCGAGTGGCCGAATGTCTCCCGTCCATCCTCATGCAGGCCGGCCTGCGCAGCAGCAATGACGAAAACCCCGTTCTCGATGGCGCGCGCCCGCAGCAGGATTTCCCAATGCGCCTCGCCCGTCTGCTTCGTGAAAGCCGCCGGAACGGTTATCACTTCCGCACCGGCAACCGCCTGCGCACGGAAAAGCTGCGGGAAACGCACGTCGTAACAGATGGTGAAGCCCATCTCGGCGAAAGGCAACGACAGGACACGGGCCTCCGATCCTGCCCGATAAGCCGCACTTTCGCGCCAGCTCTCGCCATTGTCGAGATCGACGTCGAACATATGGATCTTGTCGTAGCGATTGAGGATCTTGCCGTCAGGCCCGAAGAGAAAGCCGCGATTGGCCATCTTGCCGTCATCGAGCGCAATCGCCGTGGAGCCGATATGCATATAGATGGCAAGCTCAGCTGCAAGCGCCGAGCCGGTCTTGACGATGATGTCATTGCTCTCATCACGCAGCACTTCCTTGGCCGCGGCACGGTTGCGCTGCAGCATGCCCGTCATTTCGGGCGTCTGCACGTAGGTCGCACCCTTTGCGGCTGCTTCTCGGACGAGGCGCGCCATCGACGCGGCATTCCGCTCCGGATCGACACCCGAGCACATTTGGATAGCGGCGGCCGTGAAGCTCATTTCCCTTCCTCAGGCTGCCAGCAGCGGATCGAGCTTGCCTGCCCGATCGAGTGCATAGAGATCGTCGCAGCCGCCGACATGCGTGCTGCCGACGAAAATCTGCGGAAAGGTGGTGCGGCCATTCGACTTGCCGAGCATTTCCTGGCGAAGCTCGGGTGAAAAGGTCGCGTCGTGCTCGACATAGTCCACGCCCTTCTCTTCAAGCAGAGATTTAGCGCGTGCACAAAAGCCGCAGAACTGCCGTGTATAAATGGTAACAGGTACCATGAATGATCTCCAGACGATGCTGTTTTCTTATTGTCATATAGTTTCTGCAAAGGCCCTTGCAAAGGTCAAAACCGTGATATCGGCAGCACCTGCCTTGCGTAGCACCCGCGTAGCCGCACTGACTGTAGCACCTGTCGTATAAACGTCATCGACGAGCACGATGCGTTTGCCGAAAACGTCATTCTCTTTATTGGCGGCGATAACAAAAGCGCCGCGGACATTGTCCTCTCGCGCCCGCACGCCCAGACCGACCTGTTGGCTGGTCCGCTTTGCGCGCAGAAGGGTTCCGGGCAATAGCGGTTTTTCGGCAAGCCGGGCCAGATGTCGGGCAAGTTCCGCCGCCTGGTTGAACTTGCGCGAAACCATACGAGTGCGATGAAGGGGAACTGGAATGATGGCGTCGGAGCGCTGGACCATGCCATCGGAAGCACGCAGCATCCAGCCGGCCATCATCGGGGCAAGGTCGGTGCGATCCCGGTATTTGAGACCATGCACGAGGGTGCGAATGGCATTGTCATGTGCGGCTACCGAACGCAGCCGGTCGAATGGCGGTGGGTTGGCAATGGCCTCGGCGCTCAGAATGCCAATGCCGAGATCGTGGGAAAAAGGAATGCCGAGCACTTCGCAATAAGGCCGCTCGATGAAACGGACGTCGGACCAGCATTTGGAACAGAGCCCACGATGGCCACCCGTCGAAATGCCGCACGCTGCGCAGGCTGGTGGATAGACCAGATCGGCGAGCACAGAGAACGGCCGCAGAAGCCGCGTCCATACCCGTCCCTTCTCTCTTTCTGTCTCGATCATCCCCATATGAAGAGACTAGCGTGTCACGCAGCAAAGGAAAATCGTCTTGCCGCCTGCGGGACAGGAGAATATGGACATCGCCATGGATACCATCTTCGACAAGGCGCAGATCGCCGCAAACCGTCGCCGCGCGCTCGCGAATGGCGACCTGAAGGCGGGGTTCCTGCTCGATATCGCCGCTGAGGAATTGGCGGACCGCTTGGCCGTCGTGGAACGCAGTTTCGAACATGCGGTAGAACTGCACGGTACCACAGGTGTCGCCGCCCATGCGGCGATAGCGACCGGCAAGGTCGGCAGCCTCACTCGCGTGGAAAGCGACATCCGCTATGTGGCACCAGGTGAGCCTTTCGTCGAAGCACCGCTCGAAGACGTACCGCTTGCGCCCCAATCCGCCAATCTGGTGATTGCACCGCTCAATCTGCATCTGACGAACGATACCCCCGGCGTCTTCATCCAGATCCGCCGGGCATTGAAGCCGGATGGGCTGTTCCTCGCTGCCATTCCGGGCGCCGGTACGCTGCAGGAACTGCGCGAGGTGCTGCTTGCAACCGAAATCGAAATGACCGGCGGCGCAAGCCCGCGCATCATCCCCTTTGCCGACGTGCGCGATGTCGGCGGCCTGCTGCAACGGGCAGGCTTTGCGCTCCCCGTCATCGATGCGGAGAATTATACGGTTCGCTATGATTCACTGTTTCCGCTGATGCGCGACTTGAGAGCGATGGGTATGACCAATCCGCTGGTGGCCCGCAGCCGTAAGCCGCTGACACGCAGCTTCTTCCTGCGCGCAGCGGAAATCTATGCCGAGCGCTATTCGGATTCGGACGGCCGTATCCGCGCGACATTTTCAATGATCTACGTGTCGGGATGGGCGCCGCACGAAAGCCAGCAGCAGCCGCTTAAGCCGGGATCGGCAAAAGCCCGGCTTGCCGATGCCCTGAAGGTGGAAGAACAGAAGCTCAAGCAGTGAGGCCTTGGTGGCGGCTCAGTTGATCGTCAGGTTGTTATCAATGGTGTTGAACATGCCTTGCAGGCTGTTGGTGAAGGTACCCAGGCCGCCAATGAGGGCAGCGGCCATCAGTGCTGCGATCAATCCATATTCGACCGCGGTTGCACCTGTTCTGTTTGCCAGAAACTTCTTTAGCAAATTCATCAATCCAACCCTTTTTGCGCCCAAGATGACAATGAAATTGACGGTCTCCCCGCGGGAGGCTTCATTTCCTCAGCAGCCGGCGCCGACACCGTAGCCCTGGACGACACAGACCGAACCAGGTGTATCCTGGAGGACGCTGCGGCGGATCGTATAACGCTTGCCATTCTCGGTCTTCGGGATCGAGCCAGTGGTGATCGTGTCAAAATCCGCCGGCGCGCTGGCGAGCACGCTCTTTTTGGAGGAATCTGCCAGCATCGGCGTCAGGATAAGGGTGAGCGCCACCACGGCCGTACCGAACAGAAGGGCAATATTCAGTGCCCCCGTCCTGCGCGAAGCAGACGAAGAAGCCTGTTCCTTCTCACGCACAGCTTTCCAGAAATCGTCGTCCATGACGTCAAGCCCTTAAATACACACACGCCAATTGCTTGAGTGAGGCCGATCATTGCCAGAAGGTGCTAAATGATCGATTAATATCCACAGGCGAAATCGCCGTTTCGAGCCAATAATCAGCAAGAGCTAAAGTAAATCCTGGAGTACCGGGATGAGCGGTTCGTCAGCCGGCGGCATCGGATAATCGCGCAGCGCCTGCGGGCGCACCCATTTGATCGCCTGTCCCTCGCGACCGTGCGGAATGCCTTCATAGCGACGGCAGACGTAGAGCGGCATCAGTAGATGAAACGCATCGTAGCTGTGGCTGGCAAAGGTCAGTGGCGCCAGACACGGCACCTTCGTCGTGATGCCGAGCTCTTCGTTCAACTCGCGCACCAGCGTCTCCTCCGGCGTCTCGCCGTGCTCAACCTTTCCGCCCGGGAATTCCCACAAGCCAGCAAGCGATTTGCCTTCCGGTCGCTGTGCCAGAAGGATACGCCCGTCGGTGTCGATCAGCGCGCAAGCGGCGACGAGGAGAAGCTTCCTTCCCGCCCCACTCATTCGCAACGCTCCCGCCAGTAACAATAGTGATAGACATCGCGGAAACCGAGACGCTCATAAAGAGCGATTGCCGGTGCATTGGAAAGTTTCACCTGCAGCCAGGCGGTGCGGGCGCTGCGCATCCGCGCCCAGCGCAAAGCCGAGGTCAGGATTTCGATGCCGAGCCCTTTGCGGCGATGCGCGTGGGCAACCGAAAGCGACATGATGCCGGCAAGATCGTTGTCCTGCACGCAGAGAACGGTTGCTAAAGAGCCGTGGGCTGCATCCTCGATCATGAAGAGCCCCGACGGAGGCTTGATCGCCGAGATGATCTCGGCGAGCGCCGGCTTCAGCGAGACGGGCGCATGATCGACCGCAAGGTTGGCATCGACGAACCGGCCGATATCGTGGGTCGGAAGATGATCGAGCGTATCGGGCAGATCGGCCTGCGACAGATCGCAAACCATGACGGCCGTCTCATCGAAACACTTCCATCCCTGTTCCTTGATCAGGTTGACCAGAACAGGCGAGGCAAGCGGTGTCTCACGCACCACGGCTGGACGGCCATAAGCCTCGAACTTGCGGCTTGCCTTCTCCAGCCGGATTTCGACGTCGCGGTGATCGGAGGGATCGAGCGGAACGATGGAATTCAGGCGATTGGAGGGATGTCCCGCCGTCAGGCGGACCTGCCAGCTTCCATCATATTGCACGGACGCCGCCGGCCAGGCACGAAAGCCCACGGCTTCCAGCCGCCGGACCAGCGGCAGATTCTGCTTCGGAAGGGATGCCTGCATCAACGAACGATCAGCTCCGGTAGTCGCCATTGATCGCAACATATTCCTTGGTGAGGTCGCAGGTCCAGACCGTGGCCTTGCCTGAACCCAGGCCAAGATCAACCTTCACAGGAATATCCTGCTTCTTCATGACGGCGGAGGCTGCATCTTCGGAATAGGAAGGGTCTCGCTCGCCGTTGACGGCGACGCGCACATCGCCGAACCAGATGGCTAGCCGGTCGCGATCAGCCATTTCGCCGGCCTTGCCGACGGCCATGACAACGCGGCCCCAGTTGGCGTCCTCACCGGCAGCCGCGGTCTTGACCAGCGGTGAATTGGCGATGGAAAGCGCAATCGTCTTGGCGGCGGCATCGCTCTCCGCACCGGTCACGGTGATTTCGAGCATCTTCGTGGCGCCTTCACCGTCACGAGCGACCTGGATCGCCAGATCCTTGAGAAGATCGTTCAGAGCCGAACGGAATGCATCGAGCTGCTGATCTTCCGCACTCGTGATCCGCACTTGCCCGTCGGCTGCGGCAGCGCCCGTCGCAAAAAGCATCAGCGTATCCGACGTCGAAGTATCGCTATCGACCGTCATGGAGTTAAAGCTCGGTTCGACGCCGGCAGACAGGAGCGACTGCAGGGCGGCAGAGGCAATATCGGCATCCGTGACGACGAAGGACAGCATGGTCGCCATGTCGGGTGCGATCATGCCGGCACCCTTGGCGATACCATTGATTGTCACCGTGACGCCGCCGATTTCGGCCGTGCGGGTCGCAACCTTCGGATAGGTGTCGGTGGTCATGATGGCCTTGGCAGCCTCGAACCAGAAATCGCCCGTGGCATCGGCCTGCATCTTGTCGAGCACACCGGCAAATTTGGTGGCGTCGAGCGGTTCGCCGATAACACCCGTCGACGCAAGAAAGATCTCGTTTTCGCGGCAGCCGACAGCAGCAGCAGCGGCCTTCGCCGTCAGCTCGGTCGCAGCGCGGCCCTTCATGCCGGTGAAAGCATTGGCGTTGCCGGAATTGACGACGACGGCACGAGCCGTACCGTGCGGCAGGTTCGCCCGGCAGAAATCGACCGGTGCGGAGGGGCATTTCGACTTGGTGAAAACGCCCGCGACAGCCGCAGGCGCATCAAAGACCATCATCAATACGTCCGTCCGGTTCTTGTACTTGATGCCGGCGGAAGCGGTCGCCATGCGCACACCACGAAGTGCGGGCAGCGAGGCAAAGGTTTTCGGGGCAAGCGGAGAAACGGTAGCGGACATGGAAGCGACCTGCCTATGAGCATTTCCAGGCGAAATGGAAGCGGCTCGCCGTCCGGAAATGCGACAACAAACGATGTTTGAGCATCATGCCGAAGAGTGTGAGCGGCTTTCGGGCGACATCATGCTCTGTTTTATGAATTAGATCCGGATGATTTTAGGCCGATCAGGCAAAAAATCATCCGGATCTAATGAAGAGCCCGGAAGAACCGGGCCCTGATGCTTATGATTACTGCTGCGGGGCGGGAGCCGGGGCGGGCTCAGCGCCCGGCTCTGGCTGCTTGTTTGCGTCTTCGTAACCCTTGCGGAGCGTTTCGTCCATGATATCGACCTTGGACTTGGCCTTCGCATCGTTCAGAAGCGCAAGATATTTGTCGCGCATGACGAGCTGACGAACCTGGTCCTGAACTTGTTCGAACGGCGGCGGCGGAGCGTCACGCTTATCCTCGACCTTAATGACATGATAGCCGAAATCGGTCTTCACAGGGGTCTTGGAATAGGTGCCTTTTTCGAGAGCGAAGGCTGCATCCTCAAATTCCTTGACCATGCGCCCGCGGGTGAAATAGCCCAGATCGCCACCGTCATCCTTGTTCGGATCGGTGGACTTTTCCTTGGCAAGCTCGGCAAAGTCCTTGCCGGAGTCGAGCTGCTTGATGACGTCCTTGGCCTCGTCCTCAGTCTTGACGAGGATGTGGCGGGCGTGAACCTCTTCTTGCTTCGGCAAGCCGGCGACTTCCTTGTCGTAGCGTGCCTTCACGTCGGCATCGGTCACGGTGTCGACGACATGCTTCTTGAAGTAGGCGTTGTGAAGCTCACGGTCGGTCAGATACTGCAGGCGCTTCTTGAAGTCGTCGGTCTGATCGAGCTTCTCGGCGGTAGCGTCTGTGGCCAGCAGCTTGACGTCGATCGCAGCAGACAACGCGGCGACCTTCTTCTGATCGTCCGGGAGCTGTGCGAGCTGCGGGTCGAGATTGGCGACAGCCAGATCGAGTTCCGACTGGTGGATTTCCAGATTGCCGACCTTGGCGACGACGGCGTCGTCAGCATAGGCCGGAATCTGGAAGGCGACGAAGGCCGTAAACGCCAGCGCAGCAAGTTTGTTGGTGCTCAACATCAAATAACCCTTCACAATTATACCCGCCGGCTTCAGCTTTCGTGAATCCAGCCCGAAAACAGGCTTCAACATCGGAATGTGGCCTTTCTATATCGGCCAAATCCGTTGACATCATTTGCCCCCCCTCTTATCTGTCACGCAACCTCGCGTCCAGAACAGTTTCCGGGCGTTTTCAACGCGCGCCTGTTTTTCGGCCGGGTAGCGAATAAGAAACGTCGGGGAAGAATATTCAGAAAGGACCAGTCATATGGTCAGCTTTGGCGGTATTGCCCGCAAGTTATTTGGCTCAGCCAACGATCGCCGCGTGCGGTCCTTCCAGCCGAACGTCGCCGCAATCAACTCTATAGAAGAGAAAACCAAGGCGCTGACGGACGAGCAGCTTGCCGCCAAGACGGTGGAGTTCCGTGCTCTCCTCGCAGAAGGCAAGACGCTGGACGATATCCTGATCCCGGCCTTCGCGGTCGTTCGCGAAGCCTCCCGCCGCGTCCTCGGCATGCGACCTTTTGACGTACAGCTCGTCGGTGGCATGATCCTGCATTCCAACGCCATCGCCGAAATGAAGACCGGTGAAGGTAAGACGCTGGTCGCTACACTGCCGGTTTATCTGAACGCGCTTGCCGGCAAGGGCGTGCATGTCGTCACCGTCAACGACTATCTCGCACAGCGTGACGCCGCGACCATGGGCCGTCTTTACGGCTTCCTCGGCCTCACCACCGGTGTCATCGTTCACGGCCTTTCCGACGAGGAGCGCCGCGATGCCTACAATTGCGACATTACTTACGCGACCAACAACGAGCTCGGCTTCGATTATCTGCGCGATAATATGAAGTACGAGAAGAACCAGATGGTACAGCGCGGCCACAACTTCGCAATCGTCGACGAAGTGGACTCGATCCTCGTCGACGAAGCCCGCACGCCGTTGATCATCTCCGGCCCGCTCGACGACCGCTCCGACCTCTACAACGCCATCGATGCCTACATTCCGCTGCTGACGCCGGAAGATTACGAGATCGATGAAAAGCAGCGTTCGGCCAACTTCTCCGAAGTCGGCACCGAAAAGCTGGAAAACCTGCTGAAGCAGGCTGGTCTCCTCAAGGGCGCCTCGCTCTATGACATCGAAAACGTCGCGATCGTTCACCACATCAATAATGCCCTGAAGGCCCACAAGCTCTTCCAGCGCGACAAGGACTACATCGTCCGCAATGGCGAGATCGTCATCATCGACGAATTCACCGGCCGCATGATGCCGGGCCGCCGCTACTCGGAAGGCCAGCACCAGGCGCTGGAAGCCAAGGAAAAGGTACAGATCCAGCCGGAAAACCAGACGCTGGCTTCCATCACCTTCCAGAACTACTTCCGCATGTACGACAAGCTCGCCGGCATGACCGGTACGGCGCAGACGGAAGCGGAGGAATTCGGCAACATCTACAATCTTGACGTCATCGAGGTTCCGACCAACCTGCCGATCAAGCGTATCGACGAAGACGATGAAGTCTATCGGACGGTCGAAGAGAAGTATAAGGCGATCATCACTGAGATCCTGGATGCCCATGAGCGCGGCCAGCCGGTGCTTGTCGGTACGACTTCGATCGAAAAGTCCGAATTCCTCGCCGAGCTGATGCGCAAGCAGGGCTTCTCGAACTTCCAGGTTCTGAATGCCCGCTATCACGAGCAGGAAGCCTATATCGTCGCCCAGGCCGGCGTGCCGGGTGCCGTAACGATCGCCACCAACATGGCCGGTCGCGGCACCGACATCCAGCTCGGCGGCAATCTCGAGATGCGTGTGGAACGTGAACTCGGCGAAGTCGAACCAGGCCCGGAACGCGACGCCAAGATCGAAGCGATCCGCGAAGAGATCAAGCAGCTGAAGGAAAAGGCGCTCGCCGCCGGCGGTCTTTACGTCATCGCCACCGAGCGCCACGAAAGCCGCCGTATCGACAACCAGCTGCGCGGCCGTTCCGGCCGTCAGGGCGACCCCGGCCGGTCCAAGTTCTACTTGTCGCTGCAGGATGACCTGATGCGCATTTTCGGCTCTGACCGCATGGACAGCATGCTGCAGAAGCTGGGTCTCAAGGAGGGCGAGGCAATCGTCCATCCCTGGATCAATAAAGCTCTGGAACGTGCGCAGAAAAAAGTCGAAGCCCGTAACTTCGATATCCGCAAAAATCTGCTGAAGTACGACGACGTTCTGAACGACCAGCGCAAGGTCATCTTCGAACAGCGCGTCGAGATGATGGAAGCGCCGAATATTTCCGAAACGGTGTCCGACATGCGTCGCGAAGCCATCGATGATCTGGTCGCGACCCATATTCCGGAACGCGCCTATGCCGAACAGTGGGATGCGGCAGGCCTGAAGACACAGGTTGCCAATATCCTCAATCTCGATCTGCCGATCGAGGACTGGGTAAAGGAAGAGGGCATCGGCGAGGACGACATACGCGAGCGCCTGTCGGAAGCCGCCAACGCCGCCTTCAACGAGAAGGTCGAGCGCTTCGGTCCCGACATCATGCATTATGTCGAGCGCCAGATCGTCATGCAGACGCTGGACCATCTGTGGCGCGAGCACATCGTCAACCTCGACCACCTGCGCTCCGTCATTGGTTTCCGCGGCTATGCCCAGCGCGACCCGCTGCAGGAATATAAGTCGGAAGCTTTCGAACTCTTCCAGTCGCTGCTTAATAACCTGCGTCAGGCCGTCACGGCGCAGCTGATGCGTGTCGAGCTCGTTCAGCAGGCTCCGGAACAACCGGAACCGCCGGTCATGCAGGCGCACCATCTGGACCCGACAACCGGCGAAGATGAGTTCACGAATACGACTTATCGGGCGCTTGAAGTCGCCGTCCCGCCGGAAAACCGCAATCCTGACGATCCGTCGACCTGGGGCAAGGTAGGCCGCAACGAGGCCTGCCCCTGCGGTTCAGGCAAGAAATACAAGCACTGCCACGGTGCTTTCGAACAGGCCTGAGAATGGCGCCTTCGGGCGCCATTTTTCTTGGTATTTCCGCCCAGTTATGGATCAGTGCGACAGAATACAGCGCCCTGTTAGGCATACCGTTTCTTAACCCTGATCTGGCAAGACTTGCCGCTATAATTGCCCTGCCCTTAGAGTTTTGCGTGTTCAGAATGGCGGTCATGGAAACAGCGGAAAAGATGCTGCCCGCGGGGCTGCGGCCGATCGCCAGCCGGGCGCTGCGCAGCCTTGCCATAGTTCTTGCCGAACGGGGCGACAAGGCCGCCGCCCAGCGTATGGCGCTGATCGCCTTTGCGATCCGCATCCTGAGTGCAGCCCTCGCCTTTCTGTCGCAGATCGTGCTCGCCAGGCTGATGGGCGAATATGAATACGGCATCTTCGTTTTCGTATGGGTGCTGGTCGTCCTCTGCGGCGACCTTTCCTGTCTTGGCTTCCATACCGCAATCGTCCGCTTCCTGCCGCAATATCGTGCTGCCGGCGCCTTTGCCGAAATCCGTGGCCTGACCGGCACCGCCCGAGTCTTCGCGATGTTCTCAGGCACGACCGTTCTCATCACCGGCATGCTCGGCCTGCATTTCTTCGGCGACAGGATCGAAAGCTATTACCTCGTGCCGACCTTCCTTGGCCTTATCGCCATGCCGATGATCGCGCTCGGCGATATTCTCGAGGGCACGTCGCGGGCCAACCACTGGCCGGTCATGGCGCTGAGCCCCGTCTATATTGTCAGGCCAATTCTCATCATTCTCTTCATGCTGATAGCCGTCGTCTTCGGCGCGCCGCACACCGCAGTCACCGCCATGCAGGCTGCACTTGCGGCAACGTTCGTCACTGCGCTCGGCCAATACGCCGCCACGCTCTATCGGATGCGCCGGCACTATGACGCCGGCCCGCGCAAAGTCGACTTCCTGGAATGGCTGGGCGTTGCTTTTCCGATCTTCCTGATCGAAGGCGTGAGCTTCCTGCTGACCAATTCCGACGTCATCGTTGTCGGTATCTTTCTCGAGCCGCATGATGTCGCGATCTACTTCGCGGCCGCCAAGACCATGGCGCTAGTGCATTTCATCAATTTCTCGGTGAAGGCCGCCGCCGGTCCCCGCTTCTCCTCCATCATCGCCGAAGGCAACCGGACCGATCTTGCTATTGCCGCTGTCGATGCCGCCCGTTGGACGTTTTGGCCTGCCCTCGGCATCGGTCTCGCTGTCCTGGCTGCCGGGCATCTGCTGCTGTCGCTCTTCGGTGGTGCTTTTACGGCCGGTTATGTGCTGATGGCGATCCTGCTGGCCGGCATCCTCGCCAAGGCGTTGGTCGGCCCTGCAGAGACGCTTCTGATGATGGCGGGCAAACAAAACCTCTGCGTCGCTCTTTATGCCGGAGCGCTCGCCGCTAACGTCGGCCTCAATATTCTACTGATCCCACACTACGGTATCGTCGGTACGGCGATCGCCACTGCCTCCGCCATGGCCGTGGAAGCGATGCTGCTGCATGTCTTCGTGCGCCGCGCACTTGGCTTCACGCTCTTCGCCTTCGCGACCCCTTCCGCCGCAACGCCAGAAATGAGAGCCCGATAGATGGTACGCGTACCACCCATCACCGAGAGCACCGACAGCAACGCGAACCGCATGGTTCACGATCTTGCCGCGCTCAAGTTCGACGCGCCGCAGGCCGAAGGGCGCATCGAAATCGGCCGGCCGGGCCGCGAACTCTGCCTCTACCCCGGTAAGCTCGGCTACGATCTGCAGGAGGAACTGGACTTCCTTTCAAACCGCGCGATGGAGCCGAACGTCTTCTTCAGCGGCCGTTTCCTGGCCCCCGCCATGCCGCGGCTGGAGGATCGGCAGGTCAATTTCGCCATCATCCGCGATCAGAATGAGCATCGCAGCCGCATGCGCCTGCTGATGCCGTTCTCAGTCGACAAGCCGGGTTTTGCCGTCGGCCCATCGATTATCCGCGGCTGGGCAAACAGCTTCGGTCCGCTCGGCACCCCGCTCGTCGATGCCGAGGACGCGGCCGAGACGCTGGACAATCTCTTCGAAGGCCTGATCACGCCGGACCTCGGCCTGCCGGGCACGCTGGTGCTGCCAGACGTACGGCTGAACGGCATCTTCGTGCGCATGGCCAAGGCCGTAGCGCTCAGCCGCAACCTGCCGCTGACGATCGCCAATCCCTATGAGCGGCCGATGCTGCAGAGCGATGACGACGCCATGGTCTATCTCGGCCGCACCATATCCTCCTCTCACCTGCGCGAGATGCGCCGCCAGTGGCGGCTGCTCGAAGAGCTCGGCACGGTCGTCCACACCGTTGCCCGCCAGCCGCGGGAGATTCACATGCGCTTCGAGGAATTCCTGGCGCTAGAGGCCGGCGGCTGGAAAGGCAAGCGCCGCAGTGCGCTGGTGACCGACCGCTATCACACCGCCTTCGCCCGCGAGGCCGTCTCCAACCTGGCGGAGGTCGACGCCGTACGCATCCACACGATCGACCTCAAAGGCAAGGCAATTGCCTCCGTCGTCGTGCTGATGATGGGCGGCGAGGCCTACACCTGGAAGACCGCCTATGACGAAAACTATTCCCGCTACTCGCCGGGCAAGCTGCTGATGAGCGAGCTGACGGAATGGCATCTCGACGACGCCAACGTCGTGCGCTCGGATTCCTGCGCCGTCTCCGATCATCCGATCATGAGCCGCTTTTGGCGGGAGCGCGAGGAGATGGGCACGCTGGTGATCGGCCTCACCCAGAACGGCGACCGCGACATGCGCCAGGTCGCGGCCCAACTTCACATGTACCGCAGCACCCGCAACATGGCGAAGATGCTGCGCGAGAAGATCATGTCGCTTGCCGGCCGAGGCTGATTTCGGCTTCCGCGGCAGCCTTTTCCCGCAGCAGCCGGCGTATCACCTTACCTGTCGTCGTCAGCGGCAAGGCATCCACAAACTCGACCTCGCGCGGATATTCGTGCATTGAAAGCCGCGTCTTTACCCAGTCCCGGATTTCTGCGGCCAGCTCCGCGCTGGGCTCGTGGCCCGGTGCAAGCACGATATAGGCCTTGACGATTTCGGTTCGCAACGCATCGGGTTTGCCAACGGCAGCGGCGAGCTGTACGGCCGGATGACCGATGAGACAGTCCTCGATCTCCGCCGGACCGATGCGGTAACCCGAAGAGGTAATGACGTCATCGTCGCGGCCCGCGAAGGTGACATAGCCCTCCTCATCTTGCCGGCCGATGTCGCCGGTCAGCAGCCAACCCTCGACATATTTCCTCTGCGTCGCATCGGGATCGTTCCAGTAGCCGAGGAACATTACCGGATCAGGGCTGGCAATGGCGATCTGTCCTTGCTCTCCGACCGGCAGCTCGGCACCTTCATCGTTGACGATCGCCACCTTGTGGCCAGGCGAAGCGCGTCCGATTGCACCTGGCTTCGTAACGCCGAAGGCAGCGCTGGAAGACAGCACAAAATTGCATTCCGTCTGCCCGTAAAATTCATTGACCGTAATACCGAGCGTGCGGCGCACCCACTCATAGGTCTCACGGCCAAGCGATTCGCCCGCCGAGCCGATCGTGCGCAGCACGAGATCATATTTCAAGCGCGGCGCATCAACGGATTTCAGGAGCCGCAACGCCGTTGGCGGAATGAAGGCGTTGCGGACCTTCATCTCGGCCATGATGCGATAGGCCGTGTCCGCATCGAATTTCTGGGCCGGCGAAGAGACGACAGGTACACCGAGCAGCAGGCTCGGCAGTAGCGCATTGAGCAAACCGCCAGCCCAGGCCCAGTCCGACGGCGTCCAGACTTTATCTCCCGCCTGCGGGAAACCTTCGTGGACAAACTGCATGCCCGGAATGTGGCCGGCGAGCACCCGATGACCGTGCAGCGCACCCTTCGGAGGGCCTGTCGTGCCCGACGTGAAGATCATCAGGGCCGGCTCATCCGGTCCCGATTGCGCGATATCGAAGACGGGCGGATAGGCCGAGACCAGATCGGCAAAGCCGAGCGTATCTGCCGAAGGTCCTTCGATGCTGATGATATGTTTGACGTCAGGCAGCCGGTCGCGGATCTGATTGATCCGAGCAAGACCGAAGCCGTTGGTTATGACGGCTGCCGCGCCCGCGGCCTTCAGTCGGTATTCCAGCGCTTCGACCCCAAAAAGCAGAGCAAGCGGCAGAGCAATCGCGCTCATCTTGTAGATCGCCACATGCGAAATGACCGTCTCGAAACACTGCGGCAGAAGCAGCGCCACGCGATCTCCCCGGCCGATGCCGAGTGCTGAAAGCGCGTTGGCGAGGGATGATGAGCGGGCAGCTAGCTCGCCATAGGTCAAAGACAGGTGATCGCCGTCAGGGCTGAAGTGTTCGAGGCAGATGCGACCGGGATCACGCCCCGCCCAATCGTCGCTGACGGCACGGCCGATATTGAAATCCTCAGGGATCTGCCAGGAAAAATCGCAGTAGAGCGTGTCGTATTGATCGCCAGACGGCAGTTTCATGGGCAAGATCCGGTAAGATGCTGCACCAGCTAACACCTCCCAGTGCGGACACGCAAGCGGTGTAGTTCGCAAGGATAAGGCGAGATCCCGCTCAATGGTCGCCCATTGTTGCGCTAACCGCAGAACAAATTCTCCGCCAGGCTGGCTGAGACTTCCACGATTTCTGCGCTACATCATACGCATGCGTCTGGGGAGTCGCTGAAATTCATCACGGAGCACTTTCATGGAATATGTAAAATTCGGGAAGACCGGTCTCGAAGTCTCGAAGATCTGCCTCGGCTGCATGACCTATGGCGATCCGAATCGCGGAAACCACGCCTGGAGCCTGCCGGAGGAAGAAAGCCGTGCGCTGCTCAAGCAGGCGATCGATCTCGGCATCAACTTCCTCGATACAGCCAATACCTATTCCAACGGCTCCTCGGAGGAGATCGTGGGCCGTGCCATCAAGGATTTCGCCAAGCGCGAAGACATCGTGCTTGCCACCAAGGTCTTCAACCGCATGCGCCCCGGCCCGAATGGCGCCGGCCTGTCGCGCAAGGCGATCTTCGATGAGATCGACAACAGCCTACGCCGCCTCGGCACTGACTATGTCGACCTCTATCAAATTCACCGCTGGGACTACACGACACCGATCGAGGAAACGCTGGAAGCCCTCCATGATATCGTGAAGGCCGGCAAGGCGCGCTATATCGGCGCCTCCTCCATGTATTCCTGGCAGTTCGCCAAGGCGCTCTACACGTCGCGTCTCAACGGCTGGACGGAATTCGTCAGCATGCAGAACCACGTGAACCTGCTCTACCGCGAAGAAGAGCGGGAAATGCTGCCGTTCTGCGAGGACCAGAAGATCGCCGTCATTCCCTGGAGCCCGCTTGCCCGCGGCCGTCTGACCCGCGACTGGGACGAGAAGACCAACCGCAGCGAGACCGACGAATTCGGCAAGACGCTCTACAAGCAGGCCGAGGATGCCGACCGCAAGATCGTTGAGAAGGTTGCCGAGATCGCCAGGGCTCATGGCCTCTCCCGCGCCCAGGTCGCCACTGCCTGGATCCTGCAGAAAAGCGCCGTCACCGCCCCGATCATCGGTGCCTCCAAGCCGAACCACCTGACGGATGCCGTCGGAGCGCTGACGGTGAAACTGAGCGCCGAGGATGTCGCAGCACTCGAAGCGCCCTACATTCCGCACAATGTCGCCGGCTTCAAATAAGCCGCCACGGCAATCTCCTGCTGATAACGCGGCGGGAGATCATTCCATTCCGACAAGAGCGCGCACCGATTTAGAACGACTGCGCCGGGTCGAGCTTGCGGCGCATCGTGACCAGGAACTGTTCAGCGAGCGCCCGATCCTCGACCGCCCTGGCCAGAATAACAGCCCCCATCATCGAGGAGAGCGTCGTCGTCGCATTGGCGCGACGCTCCTCCGACGTTTCACCCGGCACGATATCCTGGAGAACAGCGACCAGCGTCGATAAACCCTCGCTGAAGGTCGCACGAACCGCACCTTCGCTGCGGCTGACTTCCTGGGTCAGCGAGGCGAATACACAGCTTCCACCTGGATCGTCGACCGTGCGCCAGTGGATGTAGTGATCAAGCAGCGCTTGTAGTGGCCGCTCTGGATGGCTGGCAATCTGCTCTCGCCAGCGTTCCTCCACGCGTTCGATCAGATTGCGGCTGACTTCCAGCGCAAGATCGTCCTTTGATTCGAAATGGCCGTAAAATCCGCCATGGGTCAGACCGGCGGCTTTCATGATGTCGGCGACGCCGACGCCGTCAAATCCATTCTCGCGAAAAAGCACGCTGGCAGCCGTCAGGATCTTTTCACGGTTTTCTGCAAATTTTTCTCGGCTGACCCGCATTTTTCGTCTCCGGAAATGGTCACTTGACAATTTATATGATGTCCATCATCAATACGCAACAAATATGATGATCGTCATGTAAAACTCTCTTGTATGGTCCCCACGTCATAAACGGAATTTGCCCATGGTCTCTGCAGTCCTTGCATCCTCCCTTGCCCGGCGAAACATTCATTATGGATGGGTCGTCGTCGCCGCCACCTTCCTGACCATGCTCGTAACCGCCGGCGCCATGGGTGCGCCGGGTGTCCTCATCAAACCGCTGCAGGACGAATTCGGCTGGGAAACCTCGCAAATCTCGTCTGCTCTTGCCATCCGCCTGATCCTCTTCGGTCTGATGGGTCCGTTTGCAGCAGCCTTCATGAACTATTTTGGCGTCCGTAAAGTCATCGTCTTTGCACTCGCCCTCATCGGGGCTGGCTTCGTCGGCTCGCTATTCATGACCAAGCTGTGGCATCTGCTGGCGCTCTGGGGCGTCGTCGTCGGCTTCGGCACCGGGCTGACCGCCATGGTGCTGGCAGCCACGGTTTCCACTCGCTGGTTCGTCAAGCATCGAGGCCTCGTCGTCGGCATGCTCTCGGCGAGCTCAGCGACGGGCCAGCTCGTCTTCCTACCGCTGATGGCGGAGCTGACCGAACGCTATGGCTGGCGCGCGACCGTCTTCTTCGTCTGCGCCATGATCATGGTCGCCGCCCTTCTCGTGCTCCTGTTCATGCGTGATCGCCCCTCTGATGTGAACCTGCCCTCGGTCGGCGAAACCCAGATCACGCCAGCCCCTGTCCGCGGCACGCTCGGCGCAGCACTTGCAACGCCGCTCACCACACTCAAGGAAATCTCGAAGACATCGACCTTCTGGATCCTGTTTGCCACCTTCTTCATCTGTGGGCTCAGCACCAATGGTCTGATCCAGACACATTTCGTCACCCTCTGCGGCGATTTCGGCATCATGCCGGTTGCGGCCGCAAGCGTTCTTGCCGTCATGGGCATCTTCGATTTCTTCGGCACGATCGGTTCCGGCTGGCTTTCCGACCGCTTCGACAATCGCTGGCTGCTCTTCTGGTATTATGGTCTGCGCGGCCTCTCGCTGCTCTTCCTGCCCTTCAGCGATTTCTCTTTCTACGGCCTATCGATCTTCGCCGTCTTCTACGGACTAGACTGGATCGCCACCGTGCCGCCAACCGTCAAAATCGCTGCCGACCGCTTCGGCCGTGAAAAAGCAGGTCTCGTTTTCGGCTGGGTCTTTGCGGGCCATCAGCTTGGCGCTGCCACGGCCGCCTACGGCGCCGGCCTGTCGCGCACGGCGCTGGAAAGCTACCTGCCCGCCTTCTTCATTGCCGGCGCCTTCTGCCTGCTCGCCTCGGTTCTGGCGATCACGCTGAAAAAGTCAGGTCTGACCGGAGCAAGCGCAACGGTCGCCCACTAAACATCAAATTCCACGCAGCTAAACTTCGCCCGCCGTCTTGCACGCGCGGGCGAACGCATGTTAGACAGCCGCCTCGTATTTCGCTGCCCCATTGGCGGAATTGGTAGACGCGCTCGACTCAAAATCGAGTTTCGAAAGAAGTGCTGGTTCGACCCCGGCATGGGGCACCAAACATCTCTGAAGCGAATTTCATGCTTCGCCCCCCAAAAGGCGAAGGCATGCTTCTCGCAGATTAATGCTGCGGTCTCGGCGGAGTGGAATGCCGAATCCCCAGCGAAGTCGTTAGTCACAACGGCGAACCGTTTTTGTGACAGTGCCTTCGTCGGTCTCACGGGTCACGCTCCGCGTGTAGCAGCGGTCACGGTCCCGATCGCGCCAGCGATCCCGTTCGCGCACCGCGCCGAACGTAATGCCGCGATCACTGATGGTAACGCCGGGGCGGTCACGGTCATAACCGTCATAGGCACGCTCGCGTGTGACGGTTACGCTATCTGCCATCGCAGGCGCTGCCGCTGAGGCTAGGGCAAGGGCAGCGATTGCGCAGTTGATGAGGATTTTTCGCATCTCTCTTCTCCTTGTCTTCACATAAGGGCAACGACACGGGAGCTTTGTAGTTCCGAAAAAAGCCGGCAATTTACGCCTATTCCCTTCAAATCAACTCTTTAACTTTGCTGGCGCTTCATCCTAAAGTGCCGGCCTCCGGGCATTTTGAGAGGGCTGATGCATCAGGAAACGGGACTCATTGCGACGGTAGCCATAAGCTTCGTCTTCGCGGCAATTCTTGGCTATGGTGCAGACAGGCTGCGGCTGCCGCCGCTGGTCGGCTATCTCGCCGCCGGCGTTGTTATGGGACCTTTCACGCCGGGGATCGTGGCGGACACGGAGCTTGCCAGCCAGCTTGCCGAAATGGGCGTGATTCTGCTGATGTTCGGCGTTGGCCTGCACTTCTCCGCATCCGATCTTCTTGCCGTGCGCGGCGTTGCCATTCCCGGCGCCATCGGCCAGATCCTGCTGGCGACCCTGCTCGGTATCGGCCTCGGCGAACTCTGGGGCTGGAGCCTCGGCGCCGGCGTTGTCTTTGGCCTTAGCCTGTCTGTCGCCAGTACCGTCGTGCTTTTGAAAGCGCTGGAAGAGCGTAACCTCGTCAATACCGCCGGCGGACGCGTTGCCGTTGGCTGGCTGATCGTCGAGGATCTGGCAATGGTGCTGGCGCTCGTGCTGCTGCCGGCGCTGGCCGAGCTTCTCGGCGGCCATGCGGGCGACACCTGGCACGGCGTCGACCTGCCACTTTCAGCCACGATCGCCCTCACCCTGGCAAAGGTCGGAGCCTTTGCCGCCATGGCGATCTTCCTCGGCCCCCGCATCGTGCCCTGGCTTCTGACATTGATTGCGCGCACCGGCTCGCGCGAGCTCTTTACCCTCGCGGTTCTTGCCATCGCGCTTGGCATCGCCTTCGGCTCGGCAGCGATCTTCGGCGTCTCCTTTGCACTCGGCGCCTTCTTCGCCGGCGTGGTCATGAGTGAATCCCATCTCAGCCACCGCGCCGCAGCCGATTCCCTGCCGCTGCAGAACGCCTTTTCGGTGCTGTTCTTCGTCTCGGTCGGCATGCTTTTCGACCCGTCGATCATCCTGCGTCAGCCTCTTGCCATCATTGGCGCATTGGGGCTGATCATCGTTGGCAAGGCAGTCATCTCTTTTGCGATCGTTACCCTGTTGCGCTATCCGATCGGCATGGGCCTGACGGCCGCCGGCGGCCTTGCACAGATCGGTGAATTCTCCTTCATTCTCGCCGGTCTCGGCGTCTCGCTTGGACTCCTGCCCCAGGAAGGGCAAGATCTGATCCTTGCCGCGGCCATTCTTTCCATCACGCTCAACCCGCTCGTCATCTTCGCGGCGGAAAAGCTGAACGGCCGCATCAAGTTGAGGTGGCCGCGTATCTATGAAAGCTACGGCCGGAAGAACCAGGACATCCTGGCGCGGGAACTGGAAAAAATCCGGGCACTCGGCGAGGAGCGTGCCCGCCAGCATCATCTGCGCATCCAGCAGCTCGTCGATACCTTCCCGCTCTTTTCCGAAGTCGGCGAGGATGCCCTCGAGGAACTGCTGCTGCTGTTCAACCCGAAACTTGCCTCGCCGGGCGAACGCGTCATCCGGCGCGGTGACCGTGGCGACAGCATGTTCTTCATCTCCTCCGGCGCGGTCGAGGTGCGGCTGGCAAGCGGCGCGGTGCGACTTGAGCCCGGCGCCTTCTTCGGTGAAATGGCGCTACTTAGCGGCGGACGCCGCACGGCTGATGTCATTGCGGTCGATTTCTGCCAGTTCGAAGTACTGGAGCGGCGCGACTTCAACATGTTCATGTCGCGCCATCCGAATCTCCGCGCCGTCGTCAGCGAGATGGCGCAGAAGCGCACGGAAATGAACGTGATGCGCCAGCAGTGGGAAAAATCCATGGATCTTTCCTGAAAGGCGCCGCGCACCTGGTGATCAGGCTGTCGTGACATTGTCCAGTTTCGGCCAATAAAGATCCGAATCGAAATCAGCCGGGATACGATCGAGCCGGCAGATCGCCTCAGCCGCGAATTCGATTTGCATGGCAAGATACCTGAGCGATGCCGGCATAGGCACACCGACGGCAAATTCCTTGACTCGTGAACGGTGATACCCGCTGGCGTCAAGGCGTCGCTCGGCCTCGCGGCGGACATCCTCATGGTCCGGTCGGCGACGATTCAGACTACCATCCCGTTCTTTGGCGATGCTAAGCCCGCCCTCTATGACCCTCAATTTCACGACTTGCCACAACCTATTTCAAACCCGCCGACAACTTGCCGCAGATTCACAGCCTTGCCATCCTGCTAAATCTTGGGAGGGCACATCACGAAAATTTTCAACGCGAACACCGGGAAGCCGCAGAGCGAGCATTTACAGCATCATGATCGCCCCCTAATGCTTTGTGCGTTGCAACAGGGAAAGGAAACGGATGCTCCGCAGACTTTACGACTGGACCATGTCTCTGGCCTCCAAAAAATGGGCTGAAGTCTGGCTCGCCGTCATCGCCTTCGTCGAAAGCTCCGTCTTTCTCGTTCCGGCCGATGTCCTTTTCCTGCCGATGGCGCTTGCCAAGCCCGAACGCTCCTATCGCTACGCGATGGTTGCCACCGTCGCATCGGTCCTCGGCGGGATAGCCGGTTGGGCGCTCGGCTACTATGCCTACGAAACCGTGGCGCGCCCGATTCTGGAATTCTATGGAAAGCTCGATCAATTCGAGCAGATGAAGTCCTACGTTACCTATGAAACGATCCTGCTGCTGCTCGTCACGTCAGGCCTTGCGCATCTGCCGCCGATCAAGGTCGTCACGATCCTGTCCGGCGTCATCCATGTGGGCCTGCCGCTCTTCATCGTTTCGGCAATCATCGCCCGCGGCGCGCGCTTCCTCTTCCTCGCCTGGCTGCTGCGCCGTTACGGCGAGCCGATCCGCCACTTCATCGAGAAGCGCCTCGGCCAAATCGTCGGCGTCGGCGCGGCGGTCGTAATCGTGCTATACATCGCCTACCGATATTTTGCCCACTGAGCCAACTTCGCGGAGTTCCGCCATGAATGCCACATCCTCGCCGCTTGCCCGTCCGGCCGTATTGCTTCCGCTCCTGCTCGCCATCGGCATGGCGGTGGTGGTCGGAACGGCTCTCGGATTCCAATATATCGGCGGCTATATTCCCTGCGCGCTCTGTCTGCTGCAGCGCCAGCCCTATTATTATGGGATTCCGATCGCTGTCGTTGGCGCCATTGTGGCTCTCATCGGCCTGCCGAACTGGCTGACGCGCGCAATCATTCTCGCCGTCGGCATCCTCATGCTCGTCGGCGCCGGCATGGGCGTCTATCACGCGGGCGTCGAATGGCACTTCTGGCCCGGCCCCGCCACCTGCTCGACCACGGCCAGCAGCATGACCACCAATGCAGGCGATCTGCTCGGCGAGCTGAACACGATCAAAGGCCCGTCGTGCACGGATGCAGCATTGCGCGTTCTCGGACTGTCCTTCGCGGGCTGGAATGTGATCGCAAGCCTGGTTCTCGCAGCCTTCGCCTTCTGGAGCGTGAAGAAGACTGCCTAGGCACCTAAAGCCTGTCGCGCAAAACTGCGTAGCGGTCTTGCGATAACGACTGCGCAAGCTAACGATCTTGAATCAAGGCTGCAGCTCGGTATCCCAGTAGAGGTAATCGAGCCAGCTTTCATGTAGATAATTCGGCGGGAAGAGCCGGCCGTTATTGTGCAAGTCCTGCACCGTCGGCTGATACGGCTTTTGCGCCGGGAACATGCCTGCCTGTCTCGGAAGCTTGCTGCCCTTGCGCAGATTGCAGGGCGAACAAGCCGCCACGACATTCTCCCAGGTCGTCTCGCCGCCATGCGCGCGCGGGATAACGTGGTCGAAGGTCAGATCGTCATGAGCGCCGCAATACTGGCACTCGAACCTGTCGCGCAGGAAGACGTTGAAACGTGTGAAGGCGGGATTGCGGGATGGCTGAACGTAAGTTTTTAGGCACACGACACTCGGCAGCCGCATCGAGAAGCTCGGTGAAGAAACCTCATGCTCATATTCAGCAATGATATTCACACGGTCGAGAAATACCGCCTTGATCGCGTCCTGCCAGGACCAGAGCGACAAGGGGTAATAACTCAGCGGCCGATAGTCAGCGTTCAGAACGAGCGCCGGCAGGGCCTGTGGGGAGACTGCAATCGTCAAGGAGCCCTCCTGGATCGATTCGGCATCTGCACTTGTATATTAGGCCGGTTGTTACAGGATTGTGAAGTCCAATAAATTCAGGGAATAAAGGCGAATCGAGGGACGGTGCCGTTCAACCGATCGGCAACACGTCCCGACGCATTTTTGCGGCATAATAAGCCCAGAAAAGCCGGGCCGCGACGGAGCGCCAGGGCGACCAGATTTCTGCAAGCCCGGCAAGCGCTTTGGCCTGCGGGCGCTCGGCGAGACCGAATGCCGCAGCAACCGCTGCCTGGAGCGCCACGTCACCCGCCGGAAACACATCCACATGCCCGCCGCAGAACATCAGATAGACTTCTGCCGTCCATGGTCCGATTCCTTTCTGTGCCGTCAATTCCGCCAGCGCTTCGGCAGGAGGCTTTTGGAGCAGCCCCTGCAGATCGATTCGCCCCTCAGCGACGGCTTGGGCGATTCGCATCAGCGTATCTGCCTTGGCACGCGAAAGACCGAATTCACGCCAGGCTTCCGGATGAAGCATTATGTAAGTCTCGGCATTCAGCAACCCGCTCTCGGGCTGCATCCGCCGCCAGATCGCCTCGGCGCTGGCGCGCGAGACCATCTGCGAAACGATGATATGGGCAAGGCCGGCAAAGCCCGGTTCGCGCAGCCTGAGCGGGACAGGACCGGCTTCCCTGGCAATCGCCGCCAGGCGCGGATCGAGAACAAGAAGAGCGGCAAGCCCCTCTTCAATATCCTTTTCATTGCTGATGACCCGCACCTTGCCTCGCGATCGCTTTAAATCCATGCCAGAAGAAAGCATGATCACTACTCCGCGTCAAAAACCCGTCTTCCGTTTCGCCCCAAGCCCCAACGGGCCGCTGCACCTTGGTCATGCGCTGTCTGCACTCATCAATGACGACATGGCCAAGGCCGCAGACGGCCGGCTGCTGCTGCGCATCGAAGACATCGATCTGACCCGTTGCACCCCCGAATTCGAAGCCGGGATCTATGCTGATCTCAATTGGCTTGGTATCGAATGGGAGCAGCCGGTCCGTCGCCAGCAGGAACATTTCTCCGAGTATCAGGCAGCCCTTCATTCGCTGATCGAACGCGGACTGGTTTACCCCTCGTTTCTGACACGCAGCGAGGTAAAGACGCGCGTCGCCGCCTATGAGCGGATGGGCGAGCCCTGGCCGCGCGATCCTGACGGCACGTCGCACTATCCCTCCGACGATCGTGACCGCAGCGACGAAGAGCGCAACGCAATGCTCGTCTCGGGTCTCAAGCATGCATGGCGGCTCGATATGAACAGGGCACTGGATCTGGTCGGCGCGCCGCTGTTCTGGACGGAAACCGGTGACGAACGAAAAGGCGAGATACTGGCCGAGCCGGCGGTCTGGGGCGACGTCGTGCTCTCACGCTCGGATGCCCCCTCCAGCTACCATCTCTCCGTCGTCATCGACGATGCGCTGCAGGGCGTGACCCATGTCGTACGCGGCCTCGACCTTTTCCACGCCACCTCTGTGCATAGACTGCTACAGAACCTGCTCAACCTGCCGCAACCGATCTATCATCATCATCGCCTCATCGTGGACGCCAACGGCCGCAAGCTATCGAAGAGTGAGGGTGATACCGGTCTCGCGGAACTGCGTGGCCGCAAACTCTCAGTTGCCGATATTCGCCGTCTTGTCGGACTTTGAATCGGAGACGCGGTCGCGTCCGACCACCGAGAAGGTTCGCGAAAAATTGCGCAGCACCCGGAATTTCATCAGCGCCGCATTGATCTCGGCGCCGACGATGAAGATGACACCTACCATGTAGAGGAAGATGAGTACGATCACCACCGATGCCAGACCGGCATAGGTGGCGGTGTAAGTGGCGAAGGTCGCCAGATAATAGGCAAAGATCAGCGCGCCGACGAGCCAGAACAGCAGGGTCAGAGACACACCGGGAATGACATCGAAGACACGGCGCTTTCCGGCGGGCAACCAGAGATGGACCACGAGCAGCGCGATGACCAGCATGAGGAGCGTGCCGTAGATGCGCCAGCTGAAAATAATTTCGAGCGTGTCGACAGTGATTGGCAACCATTGACGGACCCTCACCGGCAGCCATTCGAGCGTATCGTTATGCAACAGCCAGTGGCGCGCATAGTCGAGGCCGACAGGGACTGCCACGAGCAGAATGCTGATAACCGCAAAGATGATCACGGCCACGAGTACGTAACCGAGACTGGCAAGGCGCGTGAGATACCAAGGCCGTGTCTCCTGCACGCGATAGGCGCGATTCAGGGAGATTCTAAGCGCCTCGACACCGTTCGAGGCAAAATAAGCGGCAGCCAGCACCGAGATGGTCAGAAGCCCGCCGCGCGGGATCGTCAACACCTGCACTACCTGGTCGGCGAGCGGCTTGGCGATCGCCTCCGGCCATGTGTCGAAGATCAGGTGGATGGCCGTGGTGGAAAACTGATCGGCCCCGAGAAAATTGGCGAGCGCCGTGCCGAAAATCAGGAAGGGAAAGACCGCAAGCAGGCTGGAAAGCGCCACATGGCTTGCCATGGCAAAGCCATCGTCCTCGATCAGGTGGCAGATGGCGTCGTAGACCACATCGTAGAGCGTGCGCAGGGCCTTCGGCATTCGGCTTCCCAATTGTATCCTTTCGGCGAATATGGGAAACAAGTCCCATTTTGTACAGGAATCATTGAATGGCCGACCAGCGCACCATCGTCGTGACCGGATGCTCTTCCGGCATCGGCGCCTATTGCGCACGCGCCCTTAAGGCGGATGGCTGGCGGGTCTTCGCCACAGTACGCAAGATCGGTGACCTGGCAGCGCTGGAAGCCGACGGCATCGAAGCTGTTTTGATGGACTACACGCAACCCGAGACGATCTCGGCTCTGGTGGCCACCGTGACCGAGCGCAGCAACGGCCGGATCGATGCGTTGTTCAACAACGGCGCCTATGGGCAGCCCGGCGCAGTCGAGGATCTCCCTACGCAGGCGCTGCGCGACCAGTTCGAGACCAATGTCTTCGGCTGGCACGAACTGACCAAACAGATTATTCCCTTCATGCGTCGGCGCGGCCAAGGCCGGATCGTGCAATGCTCCTCAATCCTCGGCGTCGTGCCCTATCGCTATCGCGGCGCCTACACGGCATCGAAATTCGCGCTCGAGGGCCTGAGCATCACCCTGCGCATGGAACTGCAAGGAAGCGGTATTCACGTCAGTCTGATCGAGCCGGGACCGATTACCAGCCGCTTCACCGCCAATGCGCTGGCGAAGATCAAAGAGCATATCGACCTCGAAAGCTCACCCCACGCGGTCGAATACCGTCGGCAGCTGGCCCGTCTTGAGGGTTCGGGCCCCATCAACCGCCACAAACGTGGCCCCGAGGCAGTCTATGCAGTGTTGACGCATGCATTGAACTCGAAAAATCCGAAGCCACATTATCCCGTAACAACTCCGGCAAAACAGGGCATATTGCTGAAGAGGCTGCTTCCAGCCGATCTCTTCTACCGCCTGATGCGCTGGACGGACTGAAGAAGAAAAGAGACAGCCATGTCCACGGTCACCTATGTCATCGCGATCATCGTCATGGGCCTCGTCGCCCTCGTACTGATCCGCGGCCTGTTCAACATGATGAAGGGTGGCGATGCGAACCTTTCCAACAAGCTGATGCAGCTGCGCGTGCTGCTGCAGGCGATCGCCGTCATCCTGATCATGCTGACGCTCTGGCTGACAGGCGGCGGGCGCCCGAGCTGATCTGAGGGCCGGCGATGGTAAGGCTCAACAAAATCTACACCAGAACCGGCGATGACGGCACGACGGCGCTTGTCTCCGGCCCGCGCCGCACCAAGCACGATCTTCGTGTCGAAGCCTACGGAACGATCGACGAAACCAATTCCGCAATCGGTATCGCAAGGCTGCACACAGCAAATCTTGCTGAACTCGATGCCACGCTGGCATTGATCCAGAACGACCTATTCGATCTCGGCGCCGATCTCGCCACACCCGAAACCGCGGAGCCGCCGGCCTACGAGCCGCTGCGCATCGTCGAAAGCCAGGTAACGCGGTTGGAACAGGATATCGACCGGCTGAATAGCGATCTGGAACCGCTGAAATCCTTCGTGCTGCCCGGCGGAACCGCCGCTGCCGCCCATTTGCACCTCGCTCGCACGCTTGCACGCCGCGCCGAACGGCTGATGGTGGCGCTTGCCCGGAGCGAAGGAGAAATCGTTGGCGCTGCGGCGCTCAAATACGTGAACCGCCTCTCCGACTTCCTCTTCGTTGCCGCTCGGCACGCAAATGACGGCGGCAAGGCAGATGTGCTTTGGGTTCCCGGGAAAAACAGATAGGGTCGCAGCCATCACGATCGCCCGGGGGCAGGCCTTCATGTTCATACCGCTGCACGATGCTAATACGCTGAAGTACATCAAGGTCCAGTGGGTCACACTCGGCCTGATGGTCGCAGATATAGCCACCTGGATATTCACCGCTGTTGAAAGTGAACAGGTTGCCCAGAGTGCGACCGTCGGTCTCGGCTATATACCGGCCATCATTTTCGGCTATGCGGTGCTGGCGCCAGGGCTGGAGATCGTGCCGGAAGCGGCGACCTACATTACCTATTCCTTCGTTCATACAAGCTTCTGGCATCTTGCCGGCAACATGATCTTCCTCTGGGTCTTCGGCGACAATGTCGAAGATGCGATGGGCCACCTGCGCTTCCTCGCTTTTTACCTTCTTTGCGCTGCAGCCGGCGCTCTCTGCCACGGCCTGCTGTCAACGACGTCGGAAGCGCCGCTCGTCGGCGCATCCGGGGCCATTTCGGGCGTGGTGGCCGCCTATCTCGTGCTGCATCCACGCGTGCGTGTCTGGGTTCTGGTCTTCTTCCGCGTGCCGCTGCCTTTGCCAGCGTTCATCCCGCTCCTGCTTTGGGTCGGCCAACAATTCTTTATGCTGCTGATCGATCCCAGCGGCAACGTATCCTGGGGCGCGCATGTCGGCGGCATCATCGCTGGCGCCCTGCTTGTGCTGGTTATGCGCAGGCCGGGCGTACCGCTCTTCGACCGGCAGATCGTCGCGCCTCGTGCCGTTCGCGACCGGCCGATCCCTATCCGCGTCACGGCCTCAGGCCTGCCCGTGCCGCCGCGCCTGCCCTGGGGGCGCGACAAGCTATAATATTGACGTGAACGTAAACGTTAATATATTGCCATTCAAATCGACCGTCTGCGTCACGGAAGCGTTGTATTTGGAGGAAAAACGCGTATCCATGTCGCCATTCGACAATCGGAGCAGCGCCCGAGCGCGCATTTTCCCAGAAGTCTCTATTGAAGGCCCATCTCTGTTCGAAGGAAGGACCCCATGAAAATTCTCGTCCCAGTCAAACGCGTTGTCGATTACAACGTGAAGATCCGCGTCAAGCCGGATGGATCGGGCGTCGACCTTGCCAACGTCAAGATGTCGATGAATCCGTTCGACGAGATTTCGGTCGAAGAAGCCCTTCGCCTGAAGGAAGCCGGCAAGGCTGAAGAAGTGGTCGTCGTGTCGATCGGCCCTGCCAAGGCAGAGGAAACGCTGCGCACAGCGCTCGCCATGGGCGCCGATCGTGCCATCCTCGTCGAGACCGATGATGCCGTCGAGCCACTTGCCGTCGCAAAGATCCTCAAGGGTGTTGCAGATGCCGAAAAGCCGGGCCTGATCATCGTCGGCAAGCAGGCGATCGACGACGATTCCAATCAGACCGGCCAGATGCTCGCAGCCCTCCTCGGCTCCGCCCAGGCGACCTTCGCCTCCAAGATTCAGATCGATGGCGACAGCGCCACGGTTACCCGTGAAATCGACGGCGGTCTGCAGACGATCAAGATCAAGCTGCCGGCTGTCGTGACGACCGACCTGCGTTTGAACGAGCCGCGCTACGCCACCTTGCCGAACATCATGAAGGCAAAGAAGAAGCCGCTCGACAAGAAAAGCCCGGCCGATTTCGGTGTATCCACCGCCCCACGCCTCAAGGTTTTGAAGACGGAAGAGCCCTCCGGCCGCAAGGCAGGCGTGAAGGTGAAATCGGTTGCCGAGCTTGTCGACAAGCTCAAGAACGAAGCCGGCGTACTGTAAGTTCTGGAAAGGGAGAACACGATAATGGCCATTCTTCTTCTGGCTGACCACGACAGCGCGAGCCTTTCCGACCAGACTGCCAAGGCTCTGACGGCTGCTTCCAAGATCGGCGGCGACGTTCATGTGCTGGTCGCAGGCAAGGGCGCCAAGGCTGCTGCCGATGCTGCTGCGAAGCTCTCCGGCGTCTCCAAGGTACTGCTGGCTGAGAGCGACGAGCTAGCCAACAACCTTGCCGAACCGCTCGCCGACCTGATCGTTTCGCTCGCCGGCAGCTATGACACGATCGTCGCTGCTGCCACCTCCACCGGCAAGAACGTCATGCCGCGCGTCGCAGCGCTCCTCGATGTCGCCCAGGTCTCCGAAATCATCGAGGTAGTGTCGCCCGACACCTTCAAGCGGCCGATCTATGCAGGCAATGCCATTCAGACGGTGCAGGCGAGCGACGCCAAGAAGGTCGTCACCGTGCGCACCGCCTCCTTCGCCTCGGCTTCCGAGGGCGGCTCGGCTGCGGTCGAAGCAATCCCGGCCGTCTCGGATCCCGGCCTTTCGAATTTCGTATCCGACGCACTGTCGGCCTCCGAGCGTCCGGAACTGACGTCTGCCAAGATCATCATTTCCGGCGGTCGCGCGCTCGGCTCCGCCGAGAAGTTCAAGGAAGTCATCCTGCCAGTCGCCGATAAGCTCGGCGCTGCCGTCGGCGCTTCGCGCGCCGCAGTTGATGCCGGTTACGCGCCGAATGACTGGCAGGTCGGCCAGACCGGCAAGGTCGTCGCCCCGCAGCTCTACATCGCCTGCGGCATCTCGGGTGCCATCCAGCATCTGGCCGGCATGAAAGATTCGAAGGTCATCGTCGCCATCAATAAGGACGAGGAAGCGCCGATCTTCCAGATTGCCGACTATGGACTTGTCGCCGATCTCTTCGACGTGCTGCCGGAGCTCGAAAAAGCCCTCTGATCGGGCAGATTGACTTCTTTTCGCACTTGCGAATGACTGGAAAATTGTCTTCTATCGGTCTACTACTTTTGCCGGGCGATCTTTCGTCCGGCAATTTCATATAAAAATACCGGCAGCGCGGGGGTGTATGCCGGGCGGGGGTTGGAGATGAGTGCGGTGTTGAAGAATATTGGTATCATCGGTGCGGGCCAGATGGGCTGTGGCATCGCGCATGTTTCGGCCGCCGCAGGATACAAGGTTCACATCTACGATCTGTCGCAGGATCGCATCGAATCCGGCCTTGCCACCATCAACGGCAATTTTGCGCGCCAGGTGACGAGCGGCAAGATGAGCGACGAAGAGCGCAGCGCAGCGCTTTCGCGTATCACCGGCTCCGCCGATATCAACGACCTCGCTCCTTCCGACCTCGTCATCGAGGCGGCGACCGAGGATGAAAGCGTCAAGCGGAAGATCTACGCGCAGGTCTGTCCGGTGCTGAAGCCGGAAGCAATCCTTGCCACCAACACCTCTTCCCTGTCGATCACCCGACTTGCCGCAGCGACCGACCGCGCCGAACGCTTTATGGGCATCCATTTCATGAATCCGGTACCGGTTATGAAGCTCGTGGAACTGGTGCGTGGTATCGCCACCGAAGAAACGACCTTCGCCGCCGCCAAGGAATTCGTCGCATCGCTGGAAAAGACCGTCACGGTCGCCGAGGATTTCCCGGCTTTCATCGTCAACCGCATCCTTCTGCCGATGATCAACGAAGCGATCTACACGCTGTACGAAGGCGTCGGCACCGTCGATGCCATCGACACTGCCATGAAGCTTGGGGCCAACCATCCGATGGGGCCGCTGCAGCTTGCCGATTTCATCGGCCTCGATACCTGTTTGTCGATTATGCAGGTGCTGCATGATGGCCTCGCCGACAGCAAATACCGTCCCTGCCCGCTTCTGGTGAAATATGTCGAGGCAGGCTGGCTCGGCCGCAAATCCGGCCGCGGCTTCTACGATTATCGCGGCGAAACCCCAATTCCGACCCGCTGAGCGAGCATCGCCTGAAGAGGCGAGTGGAACAAATGCTCGCAACGTGCTTTCCTTGCATGAACGGAAGGAGACGCCATGTCGAGCGAATTGCCGATGTTTCTGCTTCAGTGCTGTGTCCTGATCGGACTTTCCGGCATCTTCTTCATTCGCGGCGCCGGCGACCCCTGATCGCTCGCTATGAACCGACAGCACCCTTGATCAGCGCCTTGGCATCTTCGCTGTCCCATGCCGCCGGGCCGTTCATGGCCGAAATCAGGCACCCCTTGTCATCGAGCAGCAGCGTTACCGGCAGACCGAACGCAAGGCCCTCCTTCTTCAGACTGTTGAACACGCCGATCGTGTTGTCCCGGTAGAGCTGCAGGGCATCGACGCCGATTTCGCTGAGGAATGCCTTTGGCTTTTCGTCGTCGCCGGTGTCGATATTGACGGGCACGACCTGGAACTTGTCGCTGCCCATCTGCTTCTCCAGCGCGTTCAGCGCCGGCATCTCCTCGCGACAGGGCACGCACCATGTGGCCCAGAGATTGAGAAGCACGGTCTTGCCCGAGAAATGATCGAGCGTCATCGGCTTGCCATCGGGGCCGTTGAAGGCGATGGTCTCAAGCTTCTTCGGCTGGCTGGCGGCAACCATGGCCGCAACCTGACCCTTCATCAGCGGGCTCAGATTGGCAGCATGCTCCTTCGTCAGCGGGCACTCGGCCGAGGCCGTATCACTGACGCCATTGCCAATGCCCGTCTCCTTCACGTATACCGCTGCCGCACCGGCAACAATGCCTGCAACGGCGGCGATTGCGATCAGTTTAACGGACGGCAGCCCGAAGGGTTTTTTTGTCGTCATTTCATTCTCCAGGACGGGCATCTTCCATGGCCGAGGACAATACGGATACCAAATCCTCCAACCAGATGTGGGGCGGACGTTTTGCTTCCGGTCCCGATGCGATCATGGAGGAGATAAATGCCTCGATCGGTTTCGACAAGAAGCTGTTTGCCCAGGATATCCGCGGATCGATTGCCCACGCTACAATGCTCGCCCATCAGGGCATCATTTCATCAGACGATAAGGACAAGATCGTTCACGGGCTAAACACGATCCTGTCAGAAATCGAAAGCGGCAATTTCGAATTCTCGCGCCAGCTCGAAGACATTCACATGAATGTCGAGGCTCGGCTTGCGACCCTGATCGGTGCGGCCGCCGGCCGTTTACATACGGCCCGCTCGCGCAACGACCAGGTAGCGCTCGATTTCCGCCTGTGGGTCAAGGAAGAGCTGCAGAAGACCGAGGCGATGCTGACCGATTTGATCGCAGCCTTCCTCGACCGTGCAGAGGAACATGCCGAGAGCGTCATGCCCGGCTTCACGCATCTTCAGACCGCCCAGCCGGTCACGTTCGGCCACCACTGCATGGCCTATGTCGAAATGTTCGGCCGCGACCGTTCGCGCGTTCGCCATGCTATTGAACATCTGGACGAAAGCCCGATCGGTGCGGCGGCACTTGCCGGCACCGGCTATCCGATTGACCGCCACATGACGGCAAAGGCTCTCGGCTTCCGCGAGCCGACCCGCAATTCGATCGATACCGTCTCCGATCGCGACTTCGCTATCGAATTCCTGGCAATTGCCGCGATCTGCGCCGTGCATCTGTCGCGTCTTGCCGAGGAAATCGTCATCTGGTCGACTCCGCAATTCGGCTTCGTGCGCCTTTCCGACGCCTTCTCGACCGGCTCCTCCATCATGCCGCAGAAGAAGAATCCGGACGCGGCCGAGCTGGTGCGCGCCAAGACCGGCCGCATCAACGGCTCGCTGATCGCCTTGCTGACAATTATGAAGGGCCTGCCGCTTGCCTATTCCAAGGACATGCAGGAAGACAAGGAACAGGTCTTCGACGCCGCCGAAAGCCTCGATCTGGCGATCGCCGCCATGACCGGCATGGTCCGCGACATGACGATCAACACGGCCAGAATGAAAGCAGCAGCCGGATCCGGTTATTCGACTGCGACCGATCTTGCCGACTGGCTGGTGCGCGAGGCGGGCCTTCCATTCCGCGACGCTCACCATGTAACTGGCCGTGCCGTGGCACTCGCTGAAAGCAAGGGCTGCGATCTTTCGGAGCTTTCGCTTGCCGATCTGCAGGCGATCAATCCGGCCATTACAGAGAAGGTCTATGACGTGCTGACGGTCGAAGCCTCCGTCGCCAGCCGCAAGAGCTTCGGCGGCACCGCACCATCGGAAGTCAAGAAGCAGATAGCCTATTGGCGTACCCGCAACTAATGCATTTCCGGGCAAAGCGAAAACCTGTTCACCATCGGGAAATGCGCTGAGCACGAAGCTTCAACAATCAGGGTGCACAAGGCTGATAAACTTCGCTATGAAGGTGCCAGCCAGTGCCCGACATGAGGATATCCATGCAGACGAGCTTGCCGCATTTCATCCGCCTCACGGTGGTTTTTGCCGTCATCGGCCTTGCCGTTGCCGGATGCGGCCGCAAGGGTGATCTTGATCCTCCGAGCGCCAACGCGACGAAGGGCGGCGATCTTTCCAAGCCGACGAAACAACCAGGCTCCGTCGACAAGCCTTTTATTCTCGATCCCCTTCTCTAAGGCCAGACTCCTGTGAACCATTTCGAGTATCGCGACGGCATTCTCCACGCCGAGAATGTTTCCGTTCCTGACCTCGCCAAGGCGGTCGGCACGCCGTTCTACGTCTATTCGACAGCGACGCTCGAGCGCCATTACCGGGTATTCGCCGAAGCCTTCGGCGACATCGATTCCATGGTCTGCTACGCGATGAAGGCGAATTCGAACCAGGCCGTGCTGAAAACACTCGGTCGGCTCGGCGCCGGTATCGATGTGGTGTCGGAGGGCGAACTGCGCCGCGCGCTTGCTGCCGGTATTCCCGCGAGCCGCATCATGTTCTCGGGTGTCGGCAAGACCCCGCATGAGATGGATTATGCGCTGGAAGCCGGCATCTACTGTTTCAACGTCGAATCCGAACCGGAGCTCGAAATCCTCAACCAGCGCGCCGTCCGTGTCGGCAAAAAGGCTCCCATCTCCTTCCGCATCAATCCCGATGTCGATGCCCGCACGCACGCGAAGATCTCGACCGGCAAGAAAGAAAACAAGTTCGGCATTTCCTGGGAGCGTGCCCGCACTATCTACGCCCGCGCCGCCAGCTTGCCAGGCATTGAAGTGACCGGCATCGATATGCATATCGGCAGCCAAATCACCGAGCTACAGCCCTTTGACGATGCCTTCAAGCTGTTGCACGATCTGGTCAATACGTTGCGCGCCGATGGCCACACGATCCACCATGTCGATATCGGCGGCGGGCTCGGCGTTCCCTACAAGGACGACAACAATCCGCCGCCCTTGCCGGACGCCTATGCCGCAATCGTCAAGAACCAGCTTCGCGGGCTGAACTGTAAGATCATCACCGAGCCCGGCCGACTGATCGTCGGCAATGCCGGCATCCTCGTCACCGAGGTCCTCTATGTGAAGGATGGCGGCGAGAAGACTTTCGTGATCGTCGATGGCGCGATGAACGACCTCATCCGCCCGACCCTTTATGAAGCCTATCATGAGATCAAGCCGGTGGTGATTTCGGCTGCTAACGCTCCGCGCATCCGTGCCGATGTCGTCGGCCCCGTCTGCGAAACGGGTGATTACCTCGCCCTCGACCGCGAAATGGCAGCCCCGAAGCCGGGCGACCTCCAGGCCGTCAGCACCGCCGGTGCCTATGGCGCGGTCCAGGCCGGTACCTACAACAGCCGCCTGCTGGTGCCCGAAGTGCTGGTCAACGGCGACGAATTTCACGTCATTCGCCCACGCCGCACCTATTCGGAATTGATCGGTCTCGATTCCGTTCCGGCCTGGCTGGACTGAAAGTCGCAATCACTTTTTGGCTACCAAAGGCGAAAAACTGGTATTCGGGGGGCCTCGCCCTCGCCTTCGCCACAAAGAGTGTTATCCTTTTCCTTCGCGAGCGTATTGCCCAGCAATCGCCGGAAGGGCCCTGTGTTCCCTGAACGCCAGATCGCGGAGACCGGATTGATGACAAGCCCCGCAGGGCAGAAGAAGAAAGGCGCATTCGCGCTTCACCCCTCTCTGGCGCGGCTGGTGGCGGCAAAACGTTTCCTAGCCCGCATCGTGCTTTTCGCTGAGCAAGTCCTTCCGCTGGCGGTGCCGGTCCTTTCTATCGTTGCAATTTATCTCTCCGCCTCCTGGTTCGGCGTCTTTCGCGTCGTACCGGATTGGCTGCGCATCATCCTGCTGATCGCCTTTGCCGCCGGTTTGGTCGCCTCGCTGCTGCCATTCCGCAAGCTTCGCTGGCCACAGGTGGTTGAAGCCGATCGCATGCTCGAAGAGCGCAACGGCCTGCCGCACCAGCCGGTCATGGTGCAGGAAGATGAGCCAGCCTTCGACACGCCTTTCGCCCGCGCCTTGTGGCGCGAACACCAGACGCGCATGGCGCGGAAGATCGCGACGCTGGACGCCGGTTTGCCGCGACCCGATATTGCCCGGCACGACCGCTTCGCATTGCGCGCCATTCCGGCACTGCTCGTCGTCAGCGCCTTTGGTTATTCCCTGTCGATCAATGGCGGCTCCATTGCCGATGCGTTTCAGCCTGCTCCCGCTCAGGTAACGAGCAATCCCGCTGTGCGCGTTGACGCCTGGGTAACCCCGCCTGCCTATACCGGCCGGCCGCCGATCTATCTGACGGCCGATGGCAGCGAGCAGGCGCCGATTGGCGTTCCGCAGTTCTCCAGCCTCACGGTACGCGTCAGCGGCGGCCAGTCGGCCGAAAAAGTGATCTTCAGGAAAGCCAATGGCGAAAGCGAAGAAATCGCCGTTCAGGATGACAGCCGGCCACAGCAGCCAATCGCAAACACCAATGCCGAACAGGCTTCGGGCGCTCCCGCCGCGTCTCAATCGATGGCGCAGACGCACATCATGAAGCTTGAGGAGGATGGTGCACTGCAGGCAAATGGGCGCACCTGGAGCTTCAATGTGCTGCCTGACAAGGCGCCGGAAATCGCCTTTGACGGCATGCCACGCCGCGCCGTTAACGGCGCGTTGGAAATCGGCTTCACGATGAAGGATGATTACGGCGTGCAGGAAGCCCACGCAGAGATCGTCCCGATCGAATCCGACCCCTTGGCCACGCCGCTCTATCCGCTGCCCGAATTCAAGCTCGATATTCCCCGCCGCAATGCGCGCGACGGCAAGGGCTTGACAAGCAAGAACCTGACGGAACATCCGCTCGCCGGCAAGCGAGTGCGCATTACCCTCGTCGCCAAGGATGCCGCAGGCCAGACCGGCCGCAGCCCGCCCTACGAAATGGTCATGCCATCGCGCCCCTTCAGCGAGCCGCTTGCCGCCGCCGTTGCCGAAGAGCGCCAGACCTTTGCGCTCGATACCCGCAAGATGCCGGAAGCGATTGCCCTCAACGAGGCGCTGACGATCCGGCCCGAAGAGACCATCCCCAACACGACCCACTATCTGCTGATCGAATCCGCGCTCGCCCGCATGAAACTTGCCAAAGGCGACGAGCAGCTTAAGGATACGGCGCAATATCTTTGGGATATCGCTCTCGGCATCGAGGAGGGTGATCTCTCGCTTGCCGAGCGGCGGCTGCGAGATGCCCAGCAGAACCTTGCCGATGCGCTGAACCGCAATGCGCCCGACGCCGAAATCAAGAAGCTGATGGACGAGCTTCGCAAGGCAATGCAGGACTATGTGAACGAGCTCGCCCAGCGCCTGCAGAACGCCCCCATGCAGCAACCGAACCAGAATGCCCAGAATTTCCTGCGCCAGCAGGATTTGCAGCGCATGCTGGACCAGATCGAGAATCTGGCCCGGTCAGGCAATCGTGACGCTGCCCAGCAGATGCTCTCAGATCTGCAGCGACTGATGAACAACCTGCAGACGGCACGTCCGCAGCGCGGCCAGCAGAACCAGAACAGCCAGATGACGCAGCAGATGGACAAGCTCGGCCAGATCCTGCGCGACCAGCAGAAGCTGATGGAGCAAACTTTCCGCCTCGACCAGCAGCTCCGCGACCGCATGCAACGCGGCGATCCCAACATGGACGAAATGATGCCGGGCGAGGAAGGCGAGCAGCAACCACAGCAGGGCCAGGAGCAGCAGCAAGGCCAGCCGGGCGACCAGAACCAGATGACGGCAGAGCAACTGCGCGAAGCGTTAAAGCAGCTTCGTTCGCAACAGGATGCGCTTGGCAAGCAACTGCAGGAACTGCAGAAGAGCCTTGGCGATATGGGTATGAAGCCGGGCGAAGGCTTCGGTCAGGCCCAGCGTGAGATGGAGGGCGCCGGCCGCGACCTCGGCCAGGGCAACGGCAGCAGCGCCCTGGAAGGCCAGGGCCGCGCGCTCGAAGCCTTGCGCAAGGGCGCTCGCGACATGATGAGCCAGATGATGCAGGCACAGCAGGGCCAGCAAGGACAGCAAGGCCCGAACGGGCAGCTCGGCCAGGGCAACCAGAACGGCCGCGATCCGCTTGGCCGTCCACGCCAGACCGATGGGCCTGACATGAACAATGATGTGAAGATACCCGACGAGATCGATGTTCAGCGTGCCCGGGAGATCCTGGACGCGATCCGCGAAAAGCTCGGCAACAATCCAACCCAGGCGATCGAGCGACAGTATCTCGAGCGGCTGCTGGATATTCAGTGATGCCGAGAAAATGAAAGGCAGTTGGCGTGCCCAGAGGCACGCCCGTGCCACAAGATGTTAAGCCACCAAAGCTCGTGCCACCGCCTTGCGGATATCCGGCAGGGCGAACGGCTTAGGCACGACATCGACGATCTTTTCGGCGAGGTCGTCGGCCCGTTCGCGCTGTTCGGCATAGCCGGTCATCAGCAGGATTTTCAACGCCGGAAAGGCGTCCTTGGCCTGATGTGCAAGTTCGATGCCGTCCATGACCGGCATGCGAATATCGGAGAGCAGCAGGTCGTAACTGCCACCCTTCAGCTTCTCCAGCCCCTCCGCCCCATCGGCGGCTTCATCGGTCTCATGACCGTCAAGGCGTAGTGCCCGGGCTACGAAAGTGCGAAGGGAATCCTCGTCTTCCGTGATCAGAATTTTTGCCATCTGTGCATTGCTCCGTCGTCATGCCCCGCGACGGAAATCGCATGCGGTTCCCTAGCGATCGGTAAACATGCCAAGCCGATCGGCGAAATGGTTAACAAGCCGTCTTGAAGCGAGACGGCTCACGCGTCGCCGGTAACCACACCGACGAAGGGCAGTTCGCGGAAAGCATAGGCGACATCCATGCCGTAGCCGACGACGAAATAGTCGGGGCACTCGAAGCCGACATAGTCTGCTTCCAGCTTTTCCTTGCGCTTCACGCTCTTGTCGAGCAGCACGGCGATGGTGACGTTGCGCGCACCACGCTCATACAGGAGTTCCTTGGCAAATAGCAGTGTCCGACCAGATTCAAGGATATCGTCGATCAGCAGGACATCACGGTCCTTCACGTCGCTGTCGATGTCCTTGACGATGCGCACGCCCTGCGAAACCGTGCCAGTGCCATAGCTCGATAGCGTGATGAACTCGACTTCGGGAGCAAGGCCCGTATCGTGCAGGGCCCGCAGCAGGTCGGCGGCAAAAATGAAAGAGCCCTTGAGTACGGCGATGACCAGGAGATCTTTCGTCGGCCCGGCGGCGATCTCTCGCGCCATGGAATGATTGCGCTCGGCGATCTGCTCGGCGGTGAAGAGCGGCTCGATGTTTTTTCCGCGCACGACAGGCATAAAGACTTGCTCCATAAAATGAAGGGTAAGCCGTTAGCACATTAATTCCGCCGAAACACCCCGCAAGGACAGGTTTTTGCCACCGACGAACCTAAAAACGCCTGCCGGTTATCAAGGCATGAAGGAAAGCCGGACCTCCGGCAGCTTGCCGCCGGCATGTTGTACGCGGGCCGAAAAACCCCGGCTCTGGCCGGCATAGACGACATCCGTCGGCGGCTCGATGACGATGCTGGCCGTCAGCCGCTCGTCGGAGACGAGATCGGCGCGGATCGGCCTGACCTGCTGTGTCACACCGCTATCGTTCTCGATGATGCCGTTGATCAGCAGGATGCGCATGCCATTGGCATCGCGTGGCGTGATCGTCACATGGGAGAAATGAAGCGTATCGGTCGGAGAGGTTCCGCCCTGCGACAAGCCGGAAAATCCGCCGGCAAGCCCGAAGACCAGCACGAAGAGCGAGATCACCAGTGCCGCAAAGCCTCTTAGCGACGCCTGTTGCAGCCAGACCTCCGTGCCGAGCAAGGTTGCAGAGATGGTGGCAAGTGGACCGGACGGATGGGCCTTGGGCGAAGCGGTACGGCGGCTGTTGTCATTGAAGCTCGCATTGCGGACTCCGGCACGGGTCCCTTGCGGCTTCGCCTTGCCGACAACGACGAACTCGGCATCCGCAACATCATCCATTCGCGGCATGCGACGGACCTGGCGGATAGACGGTTCCGGCGGCAGAAAATCATAAGCCTGGCCGGCGGCCTGTCGTCTGAAGAAGGATGCTTCCATGGTGGCGGCCTCTCGGATGTCCACATGGTTTCGCTGCCTGAGACAATCTTGGCATTGAAACGAATCCACCCCAGTCGTAAATTTCAATGGTTAATGCTTCGCAAAGATCGCCATCAAACGGGCGTCTTTCCGGCAAAATTTACCGGCTGTTAACGGTGTTGGTTAACAAGTCATGCGGTGAAACCACGAAAGACTGAGCTGCCCGTTGATCCACTTCGAGAATGTCGGTTTGCGATATGGAATGGGCCCGGAAATCCTCCGGGACCTGACTTTCGACATCCCGAAAAAGTCCTTCCAGTTTCTGACCGGCCCGTCCGGCGCCGGCAAGACCACGCTGCTGCGCCTGCTCTTCATGTCGCTGCAGCCGACCCGCGGCCTGATCCGCATGTTCGGGCGTGACATCTCCGAAATCCCGCGTCCGGAACTGCCGCTGCTGCGCCGTCGCGTCGGCATCGTCTTTCAGGATTTCCGTCTTCTCGACCATCTGACGACCTATGAAAACGTCGCCTTGCCGCTTCGCGTGCGCGGCAAGGACGAGAGCACCTATAAGACCGATGTACTAGAACTCCTGAAATGGGTCGGCCTCGGTGAGCGCATCAATGTGTTGCCGGCGGTGCTATCCGGTGGTGAGAAGCAGCGCGCCGCCATCGCCCGCGCGCTGATGGACCGACCGGAAGTGCTGCTTGCCGACGAACCAACCGGCAACGTCGATCCGCCTATGGCCAAGCGCCTGCTGAACCTCTTCCTCGAACTCAACCGATTGGGCACAGCCGTGGTGATCGCTACCCACGATCTCTCGCTGATGGACCAGGTGGAAGCCCGCCGCATGATCCTTTCGGAAGGGCACCTCGATATTTATGACTAAGACGCCGACCAGGACCCGCACCAAGCAGCCTACCGCCGCTCCAGCCGAGCAGCCCAAGCGACCGGAGATGCGTGTGCGCCCGACGGCACCTATCCTGCCGCCGTCGAACATTCAGGGCAATGCGTTGACTGTGGTGATTGCCATCATGGCCTTCCTCGCCTGTCTGACACTCGGCGGCGTCAGTATGGTCCGCTCGACAGCAGCAAGCTGGGAAAGCCAAATCTCACGAGAGATTACCATTCAGATCAAGCCGGATGATAATCTGGATATGGAAAAGGCTCTCGTTCAGGCCCGCGATATCGCGCTGACCTTCGTCGGCACGAAGAGCGGCCAGATCGTCGATGAAGCCGCCACAGCGCGTCTGCTCGAGCCTTGGCTGGGCAGCGGGCTGGATATCAAGGAATTGCCCGTACCGCGCCTGGTCATCATCACCATCGACGAGAGTAATCCGCCAGATTTTGCGGCAATGCGCGACCTGCTGAAGGAAAGCATTCCGCAGGCTTTCCTCGACGATCACCGCACCTGGGTCGACAGGCTGGTTGCGATGGCTCGCACCACGGTCATGATCGGCACCGGCATCTTGCTGCTGGTCTTTACCGCTATGGTGCTGACGGTAGTCTTCGCCACCCGCGGCGTCCTCTCCGGCAACCGCCACATTGTCGAAGTGCTGCATTTCGTCGGTGCCGAAAGCTCCTTCGTTGCGACGGAATTCCAGAAGCATTTCCTGAAGATCAGCCTCAAGGGCTCAGCGATCGGCAGCGCACTGGCCGCCCTCTTTTTCGCAGGCGCCGGCTTCTTGCAGAGCAGGACGATAGCCACACCCGAGACCGATCAGGCGACGGCTCTGTTCGGCACCTTTTCAGTTGGCGCGCTCGGCTATCTCGGCATCTTCGCGACGATGATCGTGATCGCGCTCCTGACAACCTTAACCGCACGGCTCACCGTTATGCGCACGATCTATGAAATCGATACCTTGCGCTCCGATCCGACGCGTGCGGACGGTATCCCGAATTAATGCGCCATGCCGTTTTGCCACGAAAGCGTCTGTTCTGCGCCGCAATCAGCGTATAATCACGATTCATGACGATGGGCCATACGACACGCAATCCGATTCGCCCGGACCCGGAGCTTGAACGCCCCGTGAATGTCCCATCGCGGCGCGGCCCAATCCGCCGCGTTTTGCGCTGGGTGGGCTTTTCCTGCGTTCTGGTCGCAGCACTGATTTTCGTCGGCTTTTTGCGCTTTGCTGATTCGGTGACCACCTTAAAGCCACCTGCCGAGCCACGGGCGGATGCGATCATCGTGCTGACTGGCGGCTATCAGCGCATCGACCAGGCTGTCGAACTTCTGCAGAAAGGCGCCGGCAAGCGGCTGCTGATATCCGGGGCGCATCCTTCCACCACGCCAAACCAGATCCGCAGGATGACACAAGGCTCCGCCGATCTCTTCTCCTGCTGCGTCGACATCGGTTACGACGCGCTCGATACGATCGGCAATGCCGAGGAAGCCTCAAACTGGATTCACGCCAGGGGCTACAGGAGCATCTTGGTCGTCACCAACAACTATCATATGCCGCGCAGCCTCGCCGAGCTTGCCTATGTGGACCCCGACATCCAGTTCATTCCTTATCCCGTTGTCAATTCCGATCTGAAGACGAGCGATTGGTTCACCGATCCGAACGCCTTACGCGTCATGCTGGCTGAATATGCCAAGGTGCTGCTGGCAAGTGCGCGCAACATCGTTGGCCTGCGCCATACCGGCCTGCGTTCCGCCAGCCTGGCCAGCCAGAGCTGAGGCTTTTGGGCACTACAGCATCGGCCTGAAAATCAGAATCGATTTTCAGAAAGCCTGATGCGTAGATTCAAAGAGTTTAGAGCGTCCTTTGTGCGTCCGAATGGACGCACAAAGGACGCTCTAGCGGCAATCAGGCGCTTTTTATGACGGACAATATCGTGTAGGTCGGTCGACGTGACCGTGCCTCGGGAAAGTTTCATGATCGCCCTGCGTTCCGTTCTGTTCAATACGATCTTCTACGCCAACCTGATCGTCAGGATGATCGTGCTCTCCCCCATCTACTTCATCATTCCGCGCAAACTCGCCTACAGCGTTCCCAAGAACTGGGCGCGCTCGAACCACTGGCTGATGCGGGTGATCGTCGGAACGACCTTTGAGATCGAGGGGCTCGAGAACCTGCCGCATGGCAGCTACATCATTTCACCGAAGCATCAGTCCTTCTGGGATACTTATGCGCTGCTGCCCAACCTCGACGATCCGGTCTACATCCTGAAGCGCGAGCTCATGTGGATCCCGCTCTTCGGCTGGTACGCCAAGAAGCAGCGCATGATCCCCGTCGACCGCGGCGCCCGCGGCAAGGTGATGGTCGAAGTGCTGAAGCGCACCAAGGAAGAGCTTGCCACCGGCCGTCAGCTCATCATCTATCCCGAGGGCACACGGCGCCCGCCAGGAGCCGAACCGGTCTACAAATACGGCATCGCCCGCATGTATCGCGACCTGCAGCTCCCGGTCGTACCCGTCGTCATGCATCCCGGCCTGTTCTGGCCGCGCCGCAGCGCCATGCGCTATCCCGGTCATTTCAAAGTGCAGATCCTGCCGCCGATCATGCCTGGCATGGATCCCGACGCCTTCTTCGCCCACCTGATCGACGTGACGGAACGCGCCAGCGATCAACTGCTGATCGATACGGTGGAGCGCAATCCGCATGTGCCGTTGCCACCGACCGCTATGGAGAGGCTGGCTGAACTGCGGAAGGTGAAGGCTGCCACTGCCTAAGCTGCCGCGCGCAGCCGCGTCACTTCCTCGACCACCTGTTCCAGCCACTGGTCGCGAATGCCCATTTCCTTGAGATGCGCGAGTGTATTAAAAACATACGCATCGTTCGGACCGGACTGGCCAACCGAGACGTTGACGACCCGCGCCGCGGCAAACGCATCCAACGCGCCGGCATATTGTTCATGGGCACGGTCGACGACATAGGCGACGGCCCGCGCGCTGCGGCCATCGGCAAGCTGCAGCGACAGGTGCCGTTCGAGATAGACATTGGTAACGAGTTCGCGGGCGCGCAGATACTCAATCACCTCATCCCATTTTTCCGATGCCACTCGAAATGCCACGCCGCGGCAGGCCCCGCCCCTGTCCAGGCCAAGAACCAGACCGGGATTTTCACGGCTGCCGCGGTGGACGAAAGAACGGACACAGAGCGAGCGCCTGTAGCCGTAAACCAGGGCCTGCGATCGCTCGACGAATTCGAAGCCCGGATTCCACATCAACGAGCCGTAGCCAAATACCCAAAATTCGTCCATATCGCACGCCAGATCAAAATCAGATTTCGCTCTCACCATTGGAGAACATCATGGCAGCGTCAAGCCAATCCGGCAGCGGCCAATACAGCAGCGGTAGGAAATTCTGGTTGCTGGGCGGCGCGATCCTCCTGGTGATTGCTCTTTATGCAGGCGGCTGGTTCTATGCCGCCTCCGCATTGAAACAGACGGTGCTGACAGCGATCGCGCCGCGCGCAGATGCAGCCGTCAGCGGCGAATGCTCCGATATCGAATTCCGCGGCTTCCCCTTCCGCATCGGCTTGTTCTGCTCGAAGGTGGATGTGGATGACAATGTCAACGGTATCTCCGCGACCTTCGGCGCGCTCCGCTCCGCCGCTCAGGTCTACGCCCCAGGCCATATCGTCTGGGAACTCGACGCACCGGCCGAGATCCGCACGGCGCAAGGTCTGACGGTCAATGCCCAATGGGACAATATGCAATCGAGCCTCGTCACCAAGGCGCATGGGATCGATCGCACCTCGACCGTCATTGATGGGCTGAAGGCCGTGGCTATTTCCTCATTTACCGGGCAGACGGTCAATTTCGATGCTGAACGCACCGAAATTCAGCTTCGGCAGAACGGGGCGGACCTCGACGGCGTTATCTCCGTCGAAAACTCCAACGCCGTGGTCAAGAATTGGCCGCAAGTCTTCCCAAAATTCTCCGCCAGCGCCGACCTCACGCTGACTGGCAAGGCGGGGATGATCGACGGCACCGACAAGCAGGGCATCCACGGCTCGCAGGGTGAGCTTCGCCGCATTGTCGCCGATATTGGCGATGGCAAGGTGATGACCGTTTCCGGCCCCTTCGCCTTCGACGAAAACGGCTTCCTCTCGGGCAAATTCAAGCTGGAGATCGAGCAGCTCGGCCCCTGGGGCAAAAGCCTCAAGGAGACTTTCCCCAATATGGCTTCGACCGTCGACACCGCAACCAAGATGTTGAAAGCCCTTGCGGGCGGCGGCGACAAGGTTTCGGTTGATCTCGTCGTCGATCACGGCAATGCGACGGTTAGCGGCTTCATTCCGCTCGGCAAGATTCCGCCAATCTAAACGAGCTTTTTAAGGAAGAAGACTTCCGGCACCGTCTGGATGCCCGGCAGCTCGATAGAACCGGTTTCGGAAAAGCCATTGCGGCGATGCCAGTCCTGCGGCCGGCTTTCGTCGCATTCACTCGACGTCATCAGGAGACGTGCGCCGCGCTCGCGCATCTCCTTTTCCCAAGCAAGAAACAGCGCCGTCCCGACTCCGGATCGGCGATGGCCATCCAGCACACAGATCATTTCCATATACGGAATCCTGCCCCAGAAGCGGGAAAAGCGCAGGAAGCCGATGATCTCGCCCCACTCACGGGCAACAAGATATTCGCCGAGATCGATGCAGCGAGAAACCCATTCCTCGCCGACATGATTGTCTTCGCGAAGCAGCCATTCCATGTCCGTCCGGCCTGGCTTCGCGATCTCCACCATGACTATTTCTTTTCCAGCGGATGCGGGCGGCCGAAATCCGGTGCATCCACGTCCTGCCCTGCCTGAACGATCGAACGACGAATGGCGCGGGTGCGGGTAAAGAGTTCGAAGATCTTGTCGCCTTCACCCCAACGGATTGCCCGCTGCAGATAGGCAAGGTCTTCCGAGAAGCGCGCCAGCATTTCCAGGATAGCATCGCGGTTATGCAGGCAGACGTCGCGCCACATCGTTGGATCGGACGCCGCAAGGCGCGTGAAGTCGCGGAAACCAGAGGCCGAATATTTGATGACTTCCGATTCCGTCACTGTCTCCAGATCGTCTGCCGTGCCGACAATATTGTAAGCGATGAGATGCGGCAGATGAGAGACGATCGCCAGCACCCGGTCGTGATGCTGCGCATCCATTTCATCGACCTTGGAGCCGAGCGCTTCCCAGAAGCTGCGAAGCGTCTTCAGCGCCACCGGATCGGTGCCTTCGATCGGCGTTAGAATGCACCAGCGTCCCTGAAACAGCCCGGGGAAACCGGCATCCGGCCCCGATTTCTCCGTACCTGCGAGCGGATGGCCGGCAATGAAGTGCACGTTGTCAGGCATGTGCGGCTGCATCTGCGCGATAACGGAAGCCTTGGTGGAGCCGACGTCAGTGACGATCGCACCGGGTTTCAAGGTTCCGGAAATCTCTTTCGCCACGCTTTCGGAGGCGCCGACCGGCACCGACACGATAACGAGATCGGCATCCTTTACCGCCTCGGCCGAGGAGGTCGTATAACGATCGCCAAGTTCCAGCTCTTCGGCGCGCTTCAGCGTCTCGGCGCTGCGCGTGGCGACCACGACTTCTTTAGCAAGATTCAATCGCTTGATGTCGTGAGCCAACGAGGAGCCGATCAGGCCGATACCGATCAGGGTGATGCGGTTGAACTGCACTGTCATGCCTTGTGTCCCATGAACTCGGTGAGCGCCTCGATAACGCCGCGATTAGCCTCTTCCGGGCCGATGCTCATGCGCAATGAATTCGGAAAGCCATAGCCGCGAACCGCACGCAGGATGTAGCCGCGGCTCGTCAGGAACTCATCTGCATCCGTCGCCCGCCTGCCGTCGGCCTCGGGAAAATGGATGAGAACGAAGTTGGCGACGGACGGCGTGACCTTCAGGCCGATCGCCTCGAATGCGCTCGTCAGCTTCTCGATCCACAGGTGATTATAGGAAACGGCCTCCTGAACAAAGGACTGGTCTCGGATCGCCGCGGCACCTGCCGCGATTGCCGGCGCATTCATGTTGAAAGGTCCGCGCACACGGTTCAGCGCGTCGATAATCTCGGCCGGCGCATACATCCAGCCGACACGCAGTGCCGCAAGGCCATAGACCTTTGAAAAGGTGCGGGTCATGACGACGTTGGCATTCGAGGAAACCACTTCTATGCCCGCTTCGTAATCGTTGCGGCGAACATATTCCGCGTAGGCCGCATCGAGCACGAGGATGACATGCTTCGGCAGGCCAGCCTGCAGGCGGCGGATTTCGCTGACCGGAATATAAGTACCAGTGGGATTGCCCGGATTGGCAATGAAGACGATCTTCGTCTTGTCTGTCACCGCAGCAAGGATCGCATCGACATCGACCGTATGGTCCTTTTCCTTGGCCACGACGGGTGTGGCGCCGGCACCCATGATCTGAATCTTATAGACGAGGAAGCCGTGCTCAGTGATGATGCCTTCGTCGCCGGCACCAAGATAAACGTGGCAGAGCAGTCCGAGCAACTCGTCGGAGCCGTTGCCGCACAGGATGTTTGCCGGGTTGAGGCCGTGCACTGAGGCGATCGCCTCGCGCAGTTCAAGCGCCTGTCCATCAGGATAACGCTCGAGATTGCCTGCGGCCGCCTTGAAGGCCTCGATCGCCTTGGGGCTTGGGCCGAGGGGCGTCTCGTTAGAGGAGAGCTTGTAGACGCGAGCGACACCCGGCGCATGTTCCTTGCCCGGTACATAGGCTGCGATATCCAGAATACCGGGACGCGGAACGGGCTTGCTCATCTCAACGCTCATGGATCAACCTCGGAAATCGCCGAAAAGCCGGCGAAAGACTTGAGTGGCATTAAAGCCGAATGGCGTTTTTGTCGAGGGCTGCAGCGCCTAGAGCATTTTCTGGTCAGGTTACAGCATTCTAACCAGGAAATGCTCTAGAGACTGCGTGTTGTCGGCACCCCGTGCGGTGCAAGCACAGGCACGAAGACGCGGCGGGAGGCGCGGGCGGCTACCGGCAGGCCCTGGTAGAGCCGCTTCTGTGCCTCGACGATGATGACGCCGGAAAAAGCCGGCCACAGGGTTCGGCCAATCCGCTCGAAGCCGCTGCGCAAGCGCAGCACAGCTCGCAGCTTCGATGGCGGGAAGAACAACGCTTCGGCTGTGGCGCCCGGCGTAAAGTTGGTCTCACGCAAGAGATGGGTGAGCTGGCCGCGAGAATACGGTCGGCCGGAGCCAAAGGGCGTATGCTCCATGCGCGCCCAGACACCGCGCCGGTTCGGCACGACGATAACGAGCCGTCCGCCCGGAGCCAGCACCCGCCAGAGTTCCTTCAGCGTCTCGCGCGGACTTTCGGCAAATTCCAGGGAATGCACCATCAGCACGCGGTCGATCGAGGAATCCGGCAGCGGCAATTCTTCGTCGAAGATGAGTGCCGTGGAAGAGAGCGAGCCAACAGGCCAGTTCACAGCCCCCTGCCCCGCCGGCATGAAGGCGAAAGTGCGTTCCGTATCGGCCTGGAAACGGTCGAGAAACGGCACGGCATAACCGATGCCGACAAGTCGCTCCTGGGGCAGCCGGACCCAGAGCGACGATAGCGCCATGGCGATCGAATGCTCGGCCATGCGCCCAAGCTCGGAATGATAGAATTGACGAAGATCGACGATATCGGCGTGCATTATCTCAAATGTTATCAATGACCGGTTGGACTTCAAGGCCGGAACCTCTACATTCCCGGTCAGTTCGAGGATAAGGGATTATTTGAGCAATGAAACCTTTGGAGTTAGAAGTTTTTCTCTGCCGCAGCGACAATTTCGGCGTTCTGGTCCATGATCCGGAGACAGGTCAGACTGCCTCGATCGACGCCCCCGATGCGGCCGCCGTCGAAGCTGCTGCCGTACGTCGCGGCTGGAACATCACCCATATCTTCACGACCCACCACCACATCGACCACGTGGAAGGCAATCTCGCCTTGAAGGAACAATACGGCCTCGAGATCATCGGCCCAGTCAACGAGGCGGTTGTCATCCCCGGCCTCGACAAGACGATGGGGGACGGCGACAGCTTCCTCTTCGGCGACCATACGGTCAACGTCATCGAAACGCCCGGCCATACGGCAGGCCATATCTGCTACCATTTCGTCGACGACAAATTACTCTTTGCTGCCGACACGCTCTTCGCACTCGGCTGCGGGCGCCTGTTCGAACGTCCGGCCGCAGACATGTGGCATTCGCTGCAGAAGCTTGCCGTCCTGCCGGACGAAACCGCGGTCTATTTCGGCCACGAATATACGCTCTCCAATGCCCGCTTCGCGGTCACCATCGATCCTGACAACCAGCGTCTCAAAGACCGCACGGCGGAAATCGAGGCGCTGTGCGCCGAAGGCAAATTCACCATTCCGACCACGCTGGCGCTCGAAAAGGAAACCAATCCCTTCCTGCGCGCGGCCGATCCCGCCATCCGCCGCAACCTGCTGATGGAAGGCAAGACGAACGAAGAGGTTTTCGCCGAGATCCGCAAGCGCAAGGACAATTTCTAAAGCATGGCCGCCAGCAACCTGTCTCCCGAGGAGATCATCCGCGAACTTGGCATGCAGCCGCATCCGGAGGGCGGCTGGTATATCCAGACCTTCCGCGACGAGAATGGCGGCGAGCGCGGCCATTCGACGGCGATCTATTACTTGCTAACCAAGGGGCAGCGCTCGCACTGGCACCGTGTCCACGACGCGGCGGAAGTCTGGCACTACTATGCCGGCGCGCCGCTCGCACTGCACTGCTCCGAAGACGGCAGCCATAGCGAAACGCTGACACTTGGCACGAACATTGCCGGCGGCGAGCGACCGCAGGCGATCATTCCAGCCAACTGGTGGCAATCGGCCGAAACGCTGGGTGACTACACCCTGGTCGGCTGCACAGTGGCGCCAGGCTTCGAATTCTCGAAATTCGAAATGGCGCCGCCGGGTTGGGAACCGGGCGCTTAAATCTGCTCCGCCACCGGCTGCATTTGCGGCTTGCGGCGGAACATTTCCTGCGCGGCCAGCACCGCGCCGCCGGTAATCAGCAGGCAGGCAAGCGCAATGCGCCAGCTCGGCTCGGCAATTCCGAAGACAGTCAGGATCAGCGTTGATAGCAGCGGCGCGGCATAGCTTGCTGAGCCGAGAATCTGGATATCGCCGTTCTTGACCCCATAATCCCAGGCATAGAAGGCCGCACCGACCGGCAACAGACCGAGGCCAACCACCGCAATCCATTCGAAACCTGTTTCCGGCCAGACCGTCGTCTCAAGCCCCAGATGGCAAAACAGCGAAAGCACTGACGTTGCGAGGCAAAAGCCGGTGACGACGTCGGTCGACACGGCATCGAAACGCCGCGTCAGCAGCGAATAGCCGGACCATGTGAAGGCGCAGAGAAAGGCCGCGCCATAACCGATCGCATAGGCGCCATCGAAATCGATGCCGTTGCGCCCAACGATCAGGAGGTGCCGCAAAGCCCAGCCAAAGCGCCGACGACGTGATACCAGCGCAGCCTCTCGCCCGGCAGCAGTGCCGAACCGACGACGATCAGCAGTGGCCAGAGATAGGCGATAAGCCCCGCTTCAACCGCTGGCGCGTTTCTGAGTGCCGTGAAATAGAGGAAATGATAGCCAAACAGGCCCGCAATGCCTGTGATCCAGACCTTCGCCGGCTGCTTCAGCAGCGCGATCCGTGATGGGTTTAAGACGAGCACGAGAATGCCGGGAACGCTGCCGATGGCAAAGCAGATGGCCGAAGTTGGAACGGCGGCACCTTGCCCGACGCGGCAGTAAAAAGCGCCAGAAACGACCACATGAGAATGGCCGTAAAACCGATCAACGTTGCTCGAAGCCTCACCCGTCCCCCTCGCGGAGACTGCAAAGGCTCCGTCAGCTATTCACGCTGCTATATTTCACAGCTGTGATCGTCACAGTTCCGTATTCCGTGGGAATGCGGACATAGACTGGTGCATATACATTTGCCGCCTCAGCTTTGGCAAACCAGATTTCCATACGATTGCTCTTGCTGAGGTAGACGAGATCCTTGCGGCCTTTCTTATAGCCGGAGCGCGGAATGAAGCGCACGCCGCAGACAGTCGCCTTGCCCTTGAAGCCATCGGTCGAGAAATCTTCGTCGCCCTTCGGCGAAAGCACGAGATCCATCCGCGTCTCGCCATCAAAGATCGGCAGCTTCTGCGAGCAGACATCGGTATCGCCGGTGAAGATGAGGCCCGAGATCGGATCAAGCACGGAGCGCATATCGCTCTGTGTTACCGGGATCCATTCCTTCGGCCGGCGTGGCTCAGGTGTCGTGGTGGCCGAAACGATATTGCCGTTGCGGTAACTGACTTCGTACGTCCGCGCCTTCTTGCCGGTCTTGTAATAGAGAACGTATTTCGCCGCTTGCAGTCGGTCGTTGCGCACAACACCAGTGACGCTGGTCTTGGCCAGGATGTCGGTCACGAGATCGGCAAGACCGGCCGACTTGATATCACCGTTGATATTGTAGCTGTGATCGTCTTCGATCTTTGTCAGGAAGGCCGCCCGCGCAATCGTCAAGCCAGCCAGAGCCACTTTGTATTCCGTACGGTGCTGAATTTCGTTTGCACCAGCCGGCAAGGCCAGGAGCGCCGCAAATGTCGAGACTAGTATCCGTCTACCAAAATGAGCCATAGTGAGAGCCTTGTCTTGCCGGGGCCGCTTGCGCCCTTGCACTGCGGTCTATACTCCTGCCGCATCACGAAGAAAACAGCAGCTTTTTGACAGAATTGCGGGAAAGGCCAAGGTTTGGCTTGACGGGCGCGGCCTGTCTGACTATAGAACCGCAACTTTCCAATCATGGCCTGATGGATTGCGCAGCTGGTTGTTGCCGGATTGTCATCCAATGGCCCGAGAAAAACAAGAATAGGTGTTCCATGTCCCGCATGTGCGAATTGACCGGCAAGGCAGTCCTGACTGGTAACAATGTCAGCCATGCCAACAACAAGACCAAGCGCCGGTTCCTCCCGAACCTGTGCCAGGTTACGCTGATCTCCGACGCGCTCGGTCAGCGTTACCGTCTTCGCGTTTCGGCTGCTGCTCTTCGTTCCGTCGAGCACCGTGGCGGCCTCGATGCCTTCCTGCTGAAGGCTAGCGAAAACGAACTTTCGATGCGCGCTCGTCTGCTGCGCCGTCAGATTGTCAAGAAGACCGCTGAAGCCGCTGCTGTAGCAGCCTAAGCTTCGACGACGTCTTTCGAAAGCTTCAAAAGGCTTGCACGGATAACATCCGGACAGGCCTTTTGCTTTGCCAGCCTTTAGGCCTAAATTTTACTCCAACTGGTGGCATCACCCAGGATAAAAAAATGCTGAAGACCCGCTATACGTTGGCCTATGTCGCCCTGATGACGCTCGTCGTCGTCGCCTCCAATTTCCTCGTCCAGTTTCCGCTGAACGCTACGATTGCCGGCATCAATCTCGCCGACATTCTGACCTGGGGCGCCTTCTCTTATCCGATCGCCTTCTTGATCACAGATCTGACGAACCGCCAGTTCGGCCCGCAGGCTGCCCGCAAGGTGGTTTTTGCCGGTTTTGTCGTCGGTGTGGCGCTGTCCTTCTTCTCCTCGGTGCCGCGCATCGCGATCGCTTCCGGCTCTGCCTATCTCGGCGGCCAGCTTCTCGATATCGCCGTCTTCAATCGCCTCCGCCGCCAGACGTGGTGGCGCGCGCCGCTCATCGGCTCGCTGATCGGCTCGGCACTGGATACGGTAATGTTCTTCTCGCTGTCATTCGCAGCCTTATTCGTCTTCCTCGGCCCGAATGAGCCCTTCGCACTGGAAATCGCACCGATCCTTGGAGTTCTCTCGACAGAAGCTCCGCGCTGGATCTCCTGGGCACTTGGCGACTTCGTGGTGAAGATGCTGGTCGGCCTTATTATGCTGCTGCCCTATGGCGCGCTCATGAACGTTCTGCGCCCCATGCAGCCGGTTGCGGCACGGTAAAGTCGCCCAGCGACCCTTGAACGGACCGAAATCGCCAAGTCCCCGGATCTTACGCCGTTGGCGGGCATCATTTTTGGCCGAGCGATCCAGGAAAACGCTCTGGCCATGAATGCTGGTGAACTGACTGCAGACCTTTCTGCAGTCAGTTCATGCAGGTTTATCGGCGATCGCAACCGGAGGAATCACAACCTGCGCGCCCGCCCTGCAATGACGGCCGGGTGGCGAAGCACTTCCGCAACAAGTTCTCCAACAGGCCGCGAGGAATCGAGCCGCAGGATCGGTTTCGCCACTACCTTCAGCCACTCCTTATGCGCAATAAGGCTGCGGCGCTCCGGTCCCGCCGTATCGTAGCTCTCCGCCCATTCCATAAATTCGCGGCTTTTGACCTCCATGTCGCCGCCGGGTCCGATCCGTTCGCCGTAGCGCTCCTCCTCACGCCTGCGGATACGTTCCATACGTGCGATGGGATCGATTGTCAGGAAGACGACCAGATCGTAAAGCGGCTCGAATTCCGTGCCCCAGCTCAGCGCCGAGCCTGACAGCACCCAGTCGGCGTCAGGCTGCGCCTCTTGCCGGAGCATCGCGACGCGAGCCCCGGCCTCGCGCTTCGTCGTGAAGGGTGGATCGGTCGGCATCCAGAAGAAATGGTCGGTGTCGAAATGACGGATACCGAGCGTTTCGGCCACCGCCAGGCCAAGCGTGGACGTGCCGGAGCCCGAGGCTCCTGTGATATGGATGTGCATGATACGCTCTCTGAAAGGGTGACATCCGCGAAGGGACGGACGGATAGCGCAGAGTTATGACAGTCGTTCGACGGCCGCTCAATCGACCAGCCGGAATTCCAGCATCAGATTGCGCTGAAGGATGGAGTGATTGTCGTCGGACACCAGAATGATATGCGTCGTACCATCCGCAGCCTGGAAGGCATCGAGTCCTTCCATATTGTCGATATTGTAATTGAAGTTACCCTCGACCAGCAGGTCGCCGCTTACGACGGCACCGGGCTTGATGTCCCGACCCTTGATACGACGAATGCGCATGCCGATGCCTTCGGACATATTGAAGCGCCGCTCCAGCAGCAGAAGGTCGCCGCCGGGCACGAAAGCACCATCGGTCACATCGAAACTGCCATCCCTTGCTACGGCGAATTGACCTTTCAACGGCCCGGCAAGAATGGCCGCAAGGCGGTTGCCGTCTTCATTGAGGCTGCGTTCAGTCACTATCACGGGGGCGCCTTTGAGCGGGCTGGATCGGGGCGCGACGACCATGGTTTCGATACCGCGATTGGCCCTCATCTCATCTTGGGGAATAAGTATGTCGATTGTCGCAACCGAGGGCGAAACGAGAAAGCCAGGGTCCGGATAGACGTCGACACGATGGTCCTGCTCGAAGGAAACAAGAATCCGGTCGCCATCCAGGGCGAGGCCTTCGGCGTCCATCTGCCCCTTGCCCTCATGGAGCCGGCCGACGCGATCCCGCATAGGCGTGATCTCGACTCCCGAAAGGCCCAACAATCTGCCCTTGGCATCGCGCTCGATGCTGCCGGTCAGCCAGTGCCCGGTATCGAGCACACCGATAAAACTCTTGCCGTCAGGGCGCATGCGAATGGAAGAGAGCGAGCCGAAGAGCGAATTGCTCGACACCATCTCCAGGCCGCCGACAAACTCCAGCGGGCCGAACCTGGTCTCATTGCGACCAATATGGAAATCCGAAATCTGGCGGCTGATGATCTTCGCAGCCTCGCCTGCAGAAGCGTTCGACATTCCCGTCGCGAGGCTAAGCACAACCAAAGCCGCGCGAGACAGGTTTTCGAATGCCATACGGATCGTTTCTCCGAGGTTGTATCAGCCGGCGCGGCGCAGACGGCTACCGCGCGGCTGAGCGGCATGGTCTTCGAACAGTTCGGCTAGCTGTTCGGTCATCGCACCCGCAAGTTCGTCAGCATCGACGATCGTCACGGCACGGCGATAGTAACGCGTCACGTCATGCCCGATACCGATTGCCAGAAGCTCAACCGGGGACCGTGTCTCGATCTGTTCGATCACAGCACGCAGATGCCGCTCCAGATAATTGCCCGGATTGACCGACAGCGTGGAATCGTCGACCGGCGCACCATCCGAGATCATCATCAGGATGCGGCGCTGTTCGCGCCGTGCCAGCAGACGGTTATGCGCCCAGATCAGCGCCTCGCCGTCGATATTTTCCTTGAGCAGGCCTTCGCGCATCATCAGGCCGAGATTGGTGCGTGCCCGACGCCACGGCGCATCGGCCGACTTGTAGATGATGTGGCGCAGGTCGTTGAGGCGACCGGGCGTCTGCGGTTTGCCGTTCGCAAGCCAGTTCTCACGCGCCTGACCACCCTTCCAGGCCTTGGTCGTGAAGCCGAGGATCTCGACCTTGACGCCGCAACGCTCTAGCGTGCGCGCCAGAATATCCGCGCAGGTGGCGGCAACCGTGATCGGGCGGCCACGCATGGAGCCGGAATTGTCGATCAGCAGCGTCACGACCGTATCGCGGAACTGCGTATCGCGTTCCATCTTGAAAGAGAGCGGCTGTGTCGGATCGATGATGATGCGCTGCAGACGCGCCGTATCGAGGTAGCCTTCCTCGAGATCGAAATCCCAGGAGCGGTTCTGTTGCGCCATCAGTTTGCGCTGCAGACGATTGGCAAGACGGCCGACCGCACCCTGAAGATGCGCCAGCTGCTTGTCGAGGAAGGCGCGTAGGCGCTCCAGCTCGGCGGCATCGCACAGCTCTTCGGCCGTGATGATCTCGTCGAATTCCTCCGTATAGACGTGGTAATCGACTTTTTCATTGAAATCGGCAAAGGGTGTATTAGGACGGCGGGTTTCGCCCGGCGTCTCGGAATCGTCATCACCCTCTTCCATCATGTCGTCGTCGGAGATTTCGGCGCCTTCCGTCTCGCCGTCCTCCAGCTGCTCGTCGGCAACTTCGCTGTCCTCGACAGGGGCGGCATCACTGCCGGCATCCTCGTCGACCTCGTCCTCGTTCTGCTCGTCGCCTGTCGGCTGATCGTCCTCATTGGACTGATCGTCAGCATCCGGATCGCTGTCATCGTCGCCATATTCTTCAGCCATTTCCATGGCCGAGAGCATATTGCGGATGACTTTCGAGAAGGCCTGCTGGTCGTTGATGACGCCGGAGAGATTGTCGAGCTCGCTGCCCGCCTTTTCCTCGATGAAGGAACGCCAGAGATCGAGAACCTTTCCAGCCGAAGCCGGTGGCCTCTGGCCGGTGAGCTTCTCGCGCACCATCATGGCGACAGCTTCGCCGATCGGCGCGTCTTCCTGCCGTTCGATACCGGTGAAATTCGCCTTGGCGTATTTCTCCTCGGTCATCGAGCGCAGGTTGGCGGCCATGCCTTCCATGCGGAGCGAACCGATCGATTCTACGCGCGCCTGCTCGACGGCATCGAAGATCGCGCGGGCATCGGAGCCCTGCGGCGCCATGCTGGAATGGACCCTCTCGTCGTGACAGGCGATACGCAGAGCCATGGAATCGCCAAGACCACGCGTCACCGCGAGCTCATGCGCCGTCGGCCGCTTGGAAAGCTCCGGCAGGCGGATACGCTCGCCCGTCATGCCGGGACGCTCATTGGCGAAGGCCACTTCGACCTGGTCATCGCCCGCGATGGCGCGCACGCAGCCAGTTATGGCCCGCCGCAACGGCTCGACATCGACAGGCGCGCCGGGCTTTGCTTTCGAATTGTCACCACGAGATGCCATGATCGACTGGCCTTAAGCCCCCAGAACGATGTTGGCAGCACTTTCCTTCAGTTCCACGCCAAAGGCGCGCTGATAGTGCTCGGCCACCAGCGGACGCTCCAGCTCGTCACACTTGTTCAGGAAGGTGACACGGAAGGCGAAGGCGATATCGCCGAAGATTTCGGCATTCTCGGCCCAGGTGATGACGGTACGCGGGCTCATGACGGTCGAGAGATCGCCGTTCATGAACGAAGCGCGCGTCAGATCGGCAACACGAACCATCTTGGAAACCGTCTCGCGGCCTTCCTTATCCTTGCCGAAGCTCTTCACCTTGGCGGCAATGATATTCACTTCGTGATCATGCGGCAGATAGTTCAGCGTCGAGACGATCGACCACCGGTCCATCTGCGCCTGGTTGATCTGCTGCGTGCCGTGATAGAGGCCGGTCGTGTCGCCGAGACCGATTGTATTGGCGGTCGCAAACAGACGGAAAGCCGGGTGAGGACGGATAACGCGGCTCTGGTCGAGCAGTGTCAGACGGCCCGACGATTCGAGCACGCGCTGAATGACGAACATGACATCCGGGCGGCCGGCATCATATTCGTCGAAGACGAGCGCGACATTATGCTGGTAGGCCCAGGGCAGGATGCCATCCTTGAATTCGGTGACCTGCAGCCCGTCCTTCACGACGATCGCATCCTTACCGACGAGATCGATACGGCTGACATGGCTGTCGAGGTTGATACGCACGCAAGGCCAGTTGAGGCGGGCGGCGACCTGCTCGATATGCGAAGACTTACCCGTACCGTGGTAGCCGGAAATCATCACGCGTCGGTTGTGGGCAAAGCCCGCAAGGATCGCGAGCGTCGTCTCGCGGTCAAAGAGATAGTCGGGATCGAGATCCGGAACATAGGCATCGCCCTTGCTATAAGCGGGAACGCGAATGTCGGAATCGATGCCGAAAACCTCCCGGACCGAAACGGTGGTGTCGGGCAGTTCGGAAATATCAAGGTCAATCTTGCTCATCATGTCTCCAAGGCGGGTGACGGCCACCCGGCCACACTATCTCAGCCATTAAGCAACCATGGTGCCGCAGTCTCTTCTTCCGCGTTCGTCCAGGGTCGGAACGTCGGCGATACTTCTCCGGGACTGAAACGAAACCTCGGCGGGATAATGACCGCTGACGAGCATTCTTGAAAGAGTCCCGGACAAGAAACGCCACGTCCGGAAGGTTGGCCGGGGCGGTGTCAGGAAAACACGAAAAACCATGCCGCGGTTGCCTGCGGCCTCAGCCGATTTGGACCATACCCGATTGAAGCTCAAGAGCAAGGACGGGAACTAACAAAAACCGTTCTGCTTCAATAATTGGTACGCCTGGATGACGGCGCGGAACCGCTCTTCCGAGCCGCGGTCGCCGCCATTCGCATCAGGATGATGTTTCTTGACCAATTCCTTGTACTTGCTCTTGATCTCTGCGGAAGTGGCGTTCGCGGCAAGTCCCATCGTATCGAAAGCCTTGGCTTCCAGCGATTTCAGCTTGCGGGCCTGCGGAAAGCGTGGGCCGCTGCCTTTGCCGCCATTCTCCTTCACGAAGCCGAAGGGATCGCGCACGCGCGTATAAGCACCCGAGCGGACTTCCGAATGCAACGGGCTGTTCTTGGCATCCTTGTTGACGCCGACCGTCCAGGTAGGGCGATGACCGGTGATCGCCTCCTTTTGATAACGCGCGATCTCGCCGTCCGATAGGCCGGAGAAATAGTTGTATCCCTTGTTGTAGTCCTTGACGTGTTCGAAACAGAACAAAAAGAACTGGCCTTCCGCATTGCGTCCCACGGGAGCGCGATGCGTGCCTTTTTTGTCGCAGCCGTCCCACTGGCAGGTTGGAGGTGCCTGCTCGGCCTCCTGCTCCCGCTTGCGGCGTGTTCGGATGCGATCGAAATATTTGGAATCAAGTCTCATGACGGCGCTAATTATGGGGCTGCTGATTGATGACAACAAGAATTGACAAACGGGAATGTTGCTGGCTTGGTGGGAACCTTTTTCTTGAACTCGAAAGACCCGGCGATGACACTCCAGACCAGCATCGAAGAGAAGCTCAAGGCGGCATTTGCGCCCGAGCGTCTCGCCGTCATTAACGAAAGCCATCTGCATGCCGGCCACCAGCCAGGCATGACGGGCATGGGCGAGACGCATATGCGCATTCGCATCGTCTCGGAAAAGTTCGCCGGCATGTCTCGCCTGCAACGGCATCGGGCGATCACCGACCTGCTGAAGCCCGAACTGGACGCCGGGCTTCACGCACTGGCCGTAGAGCCGGCAGCACCGGGCGAACCGACGCGTTGGTAGACCTTACCGAATGATCAGGGCCGTTGCGTAGAGCCCGAAGCCGAAAACGGTGTGAGCAAGCAGGTTCAGCACGCGGGCCTTCGTGGGGTTAGACGTCTTCGAGGCCGCCCAGCCGAGGCCGAGGCCCGGCTGCATCAGAAACCACCCGGCGCCGACGGTAACGATCCCGAGAATCCAGGCCGGCAGAAAGGTCGGCGCGGCAAACCAGGCAGGACCTACGAAAATTGCCAGCAGGATGCCGTAGAGAATTCCGACTGCGTAGTGACCGATCCAGCCGAGCGCCAATTCATTGGCATAGGGTTTGGCGTCGCCGATATTGTCGTGAAAGACCTTGCCCTTACCGAGATGCCAGAACCAGCGACCGGCCGGCGCCCAGTTCGGCCATGGCGTCACGCCGATCATTGCGAGCACGATCGCCCAGATATCCATGAGGATAGTTGCCCCGATGCCGATGGCGACGGAGCGCCAGAGAATGTCGAACATGTCAGATCCTGTGGAGTGAACCGGCATCGGGATTCCGAGCCGCCGGCAATGGAAATCCTGATCAGGCGGGTTTCGTCTCGTCTTCTTCGGCGGGACGGATGCGCAGTTTCGTGATGCGGTTCTTCTCCCGCTTCATGACGACGAAGCGCTTGCCGTAGAAGGTGAAGGCCTGCCGCTCTTCGGGAATGGTCATTGATTCATGGATGACGAGACCGGCAATTGTCGTCGCTTCCTCGTCCGGCAGGTTCCAGTCCAGCGCACGATTGAGATCGCGGATCGGCACCCCACCATCGACAACGATGGAACCGTCCGCCTCCTGTCGTACTCCCTGCATGTCGATATCATGCTCGTCCGAGATATCGCCGACGATTTCTTCCAGAATATCCTCAAGCGTCACAATGCCCTGAACCTCGCCATACTCGTCGACGACGACGGCAAAATGCTGCTTGCGGCGCAGGAAAGCATTGAGCTGGTCTTCGAGATTGGTGCTATCAGGCACGAACCAGGGCTTCTGGGCGATCTTTACGATATCGAGCTGCTGCGGCTCCATATTCGGCTCGGCAAGCGCTCGCAGCAGATCCTTGGCGTGCACGACGCCGATGATATTGTCGATCGTGCCGCGCCACAGCGGCATGCGCGTATAGGGGCTTTCCAGAATCGCCCGAACGACGGATTCCGGCGGATCGTCCGCATTGATCGCCCGCATCGCGGTACGGTGGACCATAATGTCGGAAAGCTCGAGTTCGCCGAGGTCAAGCACGCCACCAAGGCGGTCGCGGTCGGCCTTCACGACAGAGCCTTCGCGGTGAAGCAGATTGACGGCGCCGCGCAGCTCTTCGTGCGCCGACAGCATCGAGACTTCGCGTGACAGGTTGATGCCGAAGAGGCCTAGAATCCGTCGAACGATCGCGTTGACGAAAGACGATATCGGGCCGACGACGGCGACGAAAAGCCGGGTCGGAATTGCGACATTGAGCGCAAAACGCTCCGGTGTCGAAATCGCCCAGCTCTTCGGAAGGACTTCCGCAAAAATGACCAGGATGATGGTCATCGCAAGCGTCGCAAGCGCCACGCCGGAATTGCCGAAGATCCCAAGGAACACGCTCGTCGCCAGTGATGAGGAGAGAATATTGGCGAGGTTGTTGCCGATCAGCAGCGCCCCGATCAGCCGGTCACGACGCTCGATGAGTGTTCTGACAAGGCCGGCGCGCTCATCGCCATTGGCCTCCAGCGTGTGAATCCGGCTTCGCGAAACAGCGGTCAACGCCGTCTCGGATCCCGAAAAGAAGGCAGACATCAACACCAGGGCCACGATCGAAACGATCTCCGGCCAGTAGACCGACAAAAACGCCAGGGTGCCCTCGACTGACATCAGGGATGTTTTTCCTTAAGAAAGCTGATCACTTCGGAAGCCGGTACGTCATCGGCGACGAAGGACTGACCGATACCACGCGTCAAAATGAAGGTGAGCCTGCCGCCCTTAACCTTCTTATCCTGGGCAATCGCATCCATCAGCACTTCGGCGGGCGGGAGGGTGCCGGGAATTTCCGACATGCGGGTTGGCAGACCGACCGCCTTCAGATGCGCTTCGACGCGGCGCGCGTCATCGGGGCTCGCAAGGTTTACGCGTGCTGAAAATTCATGCGCGAGCACCATGCCGATAGAAACGCCCTCGCCGTGAACAAGCCGGCTGCTGTCATAGCCGGTGGCAGCCTCCAGCGCATGCCCAAAGGTGTGGCCGAGATTGAGCAGCGCCCGCTGGCCGTTTTCGCGCTCGTCAGCAACGACGACATCCGCCTTCGCCTGGCAGCTCACCGCAATGGCCTCGATACGGGCCGAGCCCCCGGCAAAGACCGCCTGCCAGTTACTCTCCAGCCAAGCAAAGAAATCCGGCTTGTCAATCAGACCATATTTGGCAACCTCGGCATAACCGGCGCGGAATTCACGCTCGCTTAGCGAATTCAACGCATCCGTATCGGCAAGCACGAGATCCGGCTGATGGAAAACACCGACAAGGTTCTTGCCGTGACGGCTGTTGATGCCGGTCTTGCCGCCGACAGACGAATCCACCTGGGCGAGCAGCGAGGTCGGCACCTGCACGAAACGCACGCCACGCCGCACGATGCCGGCTGCGAAGCCCGAAAGGTCACCGATAACGCCGCCGCCAAGAGCAATGACATAGTCATTGCGTTCGACGCGGGCTTCCAGAACCTTGTCGCAGACATTGATCAGATGTTCGAAGCTCTTAGTCTTCTCGCCGGCCGGTAGCACGACCGCTGCCGAGGCGATGCCGGCGGCATCGAGACTTGCCTTCAAAGCGTCGAGATAACGCGGCGCGACATTCTCGTCGGTGATGACAGCTGCCTTGCGGCCGTTCAGGCGCGAGCCGATTTCGCCGCCGGCGCTGGCGATCAGCCCTTGCCCGATCAGAATGTCATAGGCACGCTGGCCAAGCGGTACATGTACCTTGCGGATGGCGGAAGCTGATGTGATCGCATTCATGATACTGCACTTTCCTTCTGGGCCGCGACGACGGCCTGCAGCACTTCATCGGCCATGATTTCCTTGCGCACATCGCGCGAAAGGACCGTGAGATCGGCCTCGGCATAAACGGGGTAGCGGGCATTCATCAGGTTTTCGAGCGTCTGCTTCGGGTTCTCGGTCTTCAACAGCGGACGCGTGTCGCGCTTGTTGACCCGATCCCAGAGCACGTCGAGATCGGCCTTCAGCCAGATCGAAAGACCGCCCTTCTTGATATGCCTGCGGGTGCGGTCATTGATGAAGGCGCCGCCGCCGGTGGAGACGACCCGCGGACCGCCCTTCAGGAGCCGCTTCATCACCCGCGCTTCGAGTGCCCGGAATTCTTCTTCCCCATAGGCCGCGAAAAGCTCCGTGATCGTCATGCGGGAAACGCGCTCGATCTCAACATCGCTATCGACGAAAGGAATGCCGAGCTGATGAGCGACGAGGCGGCCGACCGAGGATTTTCCCGCCCCCATAAGACCAACCAGAATGAGATTGCGTGAACCGAGCGCGGCGCGAGCTCTGTCTCTCAGGCTGTCTGCAACGGAAACTGGGGGTTCACTCATCGGTCCATTCACACTTTGTTTGCAAACGGTATCGACAAATGCGGGTGTAGCGTCAAGTCGCGGGCAAGGGAATCGTGGCACCAATGCCGCTTCTTGCACTTGCAAACATGCTTCTTATAACAGAAGCAGAGTTCTAAGGAGTAGTCGGATGCCGACCCTGATCCGTTTCCTGTCCGTCCTGGCGGTCATCGCCGGACTGATCTATGGAGCGATGTGGGCCCTTGTTAGCTTCGTCGAGCCGCAGGAACGCGACGTGACTATCCGCATTCCTTCCGAGCGGGTAAACCCGCCTTCGACCGGCACGATCAACACCACGAAGAAGTGACGCAATGACGGATCTCGGCCGTGTCCATGTAGAGTCATTTCTCGAAATGATGAGCGCCGAGCGCGGCGCCGCAGTCAACACATTGCAATCCTACGAGCGCGATCTGGGCGATCTGCGTTCATTTCTGCATGGCCGGAGCGTCCGTCTGACCGAGGCGGCATCGGCTGATCTCGGCGCCTATCTTGTCTCGCTCTCCGTGCAGGGCTTCAAGCCCTCCTCGCAAGCGCGCCGGCTTGCCGCCATGCGCCAGTTCTACAAATTCCTCTATGCCGAAGGGCTGCGCACCGACGATCCGACCGGCGTTCTCGATGCGCCCAAGAAGGGCCGCGCTCTTCCGAAGACAATGGGCGTCGAGGAAGTAACGAAGCTGCTCACTCAGGCGGAAACAGAAGCCGCAGACCCTGCGCCCGGCCAGCTTCATCGCCTGCGCATGCTGGCACTGCTGGAATTGCTCTATGCCACCGGCATGCGCGTGAGCGAGCTCGTCTCGCTTCCGGCCCGCGTGCTCGATCAGGAGGGCCGCTTCCTCATGATCCGTGGCAAAGGCAACAAGGAACGCTTGGTACCGCTCTCGCAATCGGCAATCGCCGCATTGAAATCCTATGGCCGCATGCTGGCCACGGAAAACGCGGCGTCAAAAGAGCCCGAAGACAGCCCGTGGCTCTTTCCGGCCGCCTCGAAAGAAGGTTACCTGCCCCGTCAGGTCTTTGCCCGCGATCTCAAGAATCTCGCAATCCGCGCCGGCCTGACGCCTTCAATGATTTCGCCGCATGTGATGCGGCATGCCTTCGCCAGCCACCTTCTGGCCAATGGCGCGGACCTGCGCGTGGTGCAGGAACTCCTCGGCCATTCAGACATTTCGACCACACAAATCTATACACATGTTCTGGAAGAACGGCTCCAGCAGCTCGTCCACACGCACCACCCCCTTGCAAAACAGGCGAAAAAGCACGAATAGGACCGGCGACAAGGGCTGAACCAGGAAACTGTCCCGCGCACAAGGAACGGAAACGCACCTCATGCACAATTATCTCGACTTCGAAAAGCCGATCTCGGACCTCGAAGGTAAGATCATCGAGCTTAAGAAGCTGGCGACGGAAGATGAAAGCATCGACACCTCCGACGAGATTGGCAGGCTCGAAGTCCGCGTCCGCGAGGCGATCGTCGAGATCTATTCGAAGCTCAACGCCTGGCAGAAGACGCAGGTCGCGCGGCATCCGCAGCGTCCGCATTTCGTCGATTACGCCAAGACGCTCTTCCAGGAATTCACGCCGCTCGCCGGCGACCGCAAGTTTTCCGAGGATGCCGCCATCCAGGCCGGTCTTGCCCGCTTCCGCGGCCAGCCGGTTGCCGTTATCGGCCAGGAAAAGGGCAACGACACCAAGAGCCGCCTGAAGCACAATTTCGGCAGCGCCCGTCCGGAAGGTTACCGCAAGGCGATCCGTATCCTCGAAATGGCGGATCGGTTCCAGCTTCCGGTCATCACCCTCGTCGATACCGCAGGTGCCTATCCGGGCGTCGGCGCCGAGGAGCGCGGTCAGGCCGAAGCCATCGCCCGATCGACGGAGATGTGCCTTGGCGTCAAGGTGCCGCTGATCTCGATCGTCATCGGCGAAGGTGGCTCGGGCGGCGCGATCGCGATTGCCACCGGCAACCGCGTCTACATGCTCGAACATTCGATCTATAGCGTCATCTCGCCGGAAGGTGCCGCATCGATCCTATGGCGCGATTCCACCCGCGCCAAGGAAGCCGCGACTAACATGAAAATCACCGCCGAAGACCTGAAAGGGCTCGGCGTCATCGACGGCATCATCCCCGAACCGCTCGGCGGTGCGCATCGCGATCCCGACAGCGTCATCGCCGCAACCGGGGACGTCATCGCCAATGCGCTTGCCGAAATGGCCTCGCGCTCTGGCGAGCAGCTGCGCAACGATCGTCGCCAGAAATTCCTGGCCATGGGCCGAAATCTGTAAAATCCACAGGTCGGCTCGGCAGATTGAGGCCAAATCTTGGCCACAATATTGTTATCTGTAACATTGCGCTTGCAGGACACGTCCGCGCAAGTCATAGGCTGGTAAGGATTTATCAAGTATAAGCCGCCTATGATTCCGCGCTATGCCCGGTTTCCGTAAGCGGGTTGGGTCGCATTGTTGATGGGCTGATTGAATGCGCATACGTCATTTTGCCTATGTTTCACTCATGGCGCTGGCTCTGACCGGCTGCAACGACGCATTGGAATCCGCCCAAGGCATCGACCTCTCCACCGTCAAGAACAAGGTAGAGCAGCCGCTTCCCGCTCATATCCTTGCCGATATGTCGGCCAAGGGCATGGATCGCAACTCGCCGATCATGATCCGCATTTTCAAGGAAGAAGGTGCGCTGGAGATCTGGAAGGCAAAGACGGACAACCGCTTCGACAAGATCGCCGACTACAAGATCTGTGCCTGGTCCGGCAAGCTCGGCCCGAAGGTGAAGACTGGCGATCGTCAGGCTCCAGAAGGTTTTTACAACCTCACCCGCGCCAACCTGAATCCAAATTCGAAATATTATCTGGCGATCAACACCGGCTTTCCGAACCGCTATGATGCCGTCAACGGCCGCACTGGCAGCGACCTGATGATTCACGGCGCCTGCTCGTCGTCAGGCTGCTATTCAATGACCGACCAGCAGGTCTTGGAAATCTATGCCTTCGCCCGCGATGCGCTCAAGGGTGGTCAGGAAACGGTGCAGCTTCAGGCCTTCCCCTTCCGCATGACGGCCGAGAATATGGTCAAGCACCGCCTCGACCCGAACTATGATTTCTGGAAGATGCTGAAGGTTGGCTACGACAACTTCGAAGTCACCAAACGCCCGCCCGAAGTGAATGTCTGTGAAAAGAAGTATGTCTTCAATCAGCAGGTAAGCGATGGCGGCAGCTTCAATCCTGCCGGCAAGTGCCCGGCCATGTCGACTCCGCCAGCGCTGACGGCAGCCCTTGCCGCCTATGGCAAGACCTATGATGCCGATTACCAGAGAGCGTTGAAGAAGTACGATGGCCTTGCCTGGTACGACCCGACGGAAGCCGAACGCAAGGCCGTCGTCGCCAAGCTTCGCAAGGGTCGCGAACTCGCCTATGCCCCGACCGGCACCTCGCTCGAAGCGGGCCGCATGGTCAAGGTCGCCGAACTCGAAGACTTGATGGCCAAGCAGTCCGCCCAGAGCGTTGCTGCCAAGACCGCAAACGGCGCAACACCTGCGACGCAGGCTCAAGTGACTGCCGTTGCCGCAGCGTTGCCGGCAAATATTCCGGTGCCGATGCAAAACCCCCTGGCCTATGCGGCACCGGAGCTCGCACCGCAAGAAACTGCTGACGCCACCAAGAAGCCATTCTGGAAGTTCTGGGCGAGGAACTGATCGGCTTGGACGCCGTTCTCTACGATCTGCGCGGGCTGAAGTGCCCGCTCCCCGTCATCAGAACACGCAAAAAGCTGACGGCCATGCCGAGCGGCGCACTGATCCTCGTCGATACCAGCGATCCACTCGCCATCATCGATATCCCGCATTTCTGCAATGAAGACGGCCACGAACTGGTCAGCACGGAAAAGACCGAGCGCGGCCATCGCTTTCTGATCCGGAAAGGGTAGAGCTCTTTCCGGTTAGATTGTCATGCCTGGAATGGCGAGCGGATTGTCGCTGAGGACAGCACGATCCGGCGTATCGATCCGCGGCTTGCCGAGGAAGGCATCGAAGAGATCTTTCACGAAAGCCTCCGGCAGATCCTTGGTGATCAGCACCATGCGCGTGCGCCGGTCCTCAGGATCCGGCCAGGCCGCAAGCCGCACCGGCGGGTGAAAGATACTTTGGACGCCGTGCAGCACCAGGGGCCGCTCCGGCCGGTCTGATGTGGCGATGATCGCCTTCATGCGCAGAAGCTTTTCGCCATGCGCCGAGCGCAGGAGATCGATGAACATTTCAAGCGCCATCGGATCGATCGCCGTCTCCTCGATGATCGAGAAGGAGCGGATCGACGCATCGTGACGGTTGACGTCGTGCGGATCCTGATGATCGTGACCATGATGATGGTGGTGATGCCCATGGTCATGGTGATGATCGTGATGATGTGCCTCATGCTCATCCTCATCACGCAGCCACCGGCGGACATCAGCGATCTTTGTGCCGGGATCATAGAGTCCGTTGACCAGGACACGCGCAGAGCCAGCCTCTTCGCCGTCGGCATCCATGAGAGCTGCACGCGGATTGAGGCCACGCAGACGTGTGGTCAGCGCCTCCGTATCCGTATCGCTTGCTATGCTCTGCTTTGAAACGATCAAACGATCAGCAACCGCTGCCTGCTTGCGCGCTTCCTCATGATTGCCGAGGGTCTGCAGGCCATTCACCGCATCGACGACAGTCACGACACCATCGAGCTCGAAATTCTGCGCAATGATCGGATTGCCCATGATTGCCTGCATGACGGGCGCCGGATCGGCAAGGCCTGTGGTTTCGATGACCACGCGGCGAACTGGCTTCACGCGTCCGGTCTGCACCGCATCCATGAGATTCGCCAGTGTGTCGACCAGTTCTCCGCGCACGGTGCAGCAGAGGCAGCCATCGGAAAGCTCGATGATGGAATCGCCGGAGCTTTCGACGAGCAGATGATCGATGCCGACATCGCCGAATTCATTGATGATGACGGCCGCATCCTTCATGTCGGGATCTTTGAGGATGCGGTTCAGAAGCGTCGATTTACCGGCGCCGAGAAAGCCGGTCAGGATGGTGACCGGAATCTTGTCGCTAAACGTGCTCATGATTGTTCCTTAGAAGGATGTCGGTCGCGGAAGCGGCACCGGCACATTGGCGAGTGCTTCCACCGCGTCGCCCTTAGCCGACTTGTCATTCTGGGCGACCGGCTGCGGATCCTGGCCCGGAATGAGGCCGGCGAATACGAATTGCGGCTCGTGATCCATCTCGTGGATGTAGGGCGACTGCACTTTCATGCGTCCGACCTCGTCGCGCGTCTCACTGCGCACCTTGGCGCCCTTGGCGCTGCAGATATCGGCAGTGATATCGCTCACCTGATCCTGACCAGGTCCATAGGGCCTGAGTGAGCCCAGCGTATCATTTGCCGTAAATTGTGTCGTAAAACCTTTCTGCAGAAGGTTCGCCGTGGCATCGGCGCGCGCCGCCAGGCTGTCGGTGCCGAGAACGACGGAAACCAACGTGCGGCCGTTACGCGTTGCAGAACCGATCTGGTTGAAACCGGAAGCGCAGATGAAGCCGGTCTTCATACCGTCGGCACCGGCAAAGCGGCCGATCAGCATATTGATATTGGGCACGTTTTGCTTGCCGGTCGTAAAGCCCTCGAGCGAGAAGTAGCCCGCATATTGCGGGAAGTCGCGGCGCAGCGCGACAGTCAGGATCGCAAGGTCGCGGGCGGTCGTGTACTGACCCTTGCCCGGCAGGCCGTTCGGGTTCACGAAATGTGAATCAGTCATACCAAGCTTCGCCGCCTCGGCGTTCATGCGCACGACGAAACCTTCCTGAGTGCCGCCAACCGCTTCTGCAACCGCAACGGCGATATCGTTGGCCGACTTCACCATCAGTATTTTCAATGCGCTGTCGAGCGTGAATTTCTGACCTGGCTTGAAACCCATTTTGGCTGGCGGCTCTGAGGCTGCGCGCTTGCTCATGACGATGGGCGTATCGAGGCTGATCTGGCCGGAGCGAATTGCATCGAAAACCGTATAGACCGTCATCAGCTTGGTCAGCGAAGCCGGGTACCATTTGCGGAAGGCTTCTTCATGCTCCAGTACGCGGCCGGTCTGCACGTCGACGAGAATATGCGGATTGGCGTGAGCAAGTGTAACGGACGAGACAAAAACCGCTGTTGCTGTCGCTATAAAAGAAAAGGGCCGCAAAGCGGCGAACAAACGATCGTGGCGCGTCGACAAGTGCTCGTCCTTCAGGGAATTATCTCGAAACCTTCCCCTATTTACCCTATATGGCTATGACATGGCAAAGGTCATTGACTAAGTTATTTCCAAGGCATCACGCCCTTGTGATGCTTCCAGACAGGCCCCACGCATTTCATTTACAGGAAGCCAAGAATGCCGATTCTGAATAGAGCCGCCGAACTTCAGGATGAAGTTGCAGAGTGGCGGCGTCACATCCATGCCCGGCCAGAACTTCTCTTCGCAGTCGAAAACACGGCCGCCTTCGTCGCTGAAAAGCTTAAGGAATTCGGTGTCGACGAAATCGTCACCGGCATCGGCCGCACCGGCGTTGTGGGCCTCATCAAAGGCAAGGGCGAAGGCAGCCGCACGGTGGGTTTGCGCGCCGATATGGACGCTCTGCCGCTAACCGAAATCACCGGCAAGCCCTGGGCATCGAAAATATCAGGAAAAATGCACGCCTGCGGCCATGATGGCCACACAGCCATGTTGCTTGGCGCTGCGAAGTATCTCGCCGAGACACGCAACTTCAACGGCAATGTCGCTGTGATCTTCCAGCCGGCAGAAGAAGGCGGCGGCGGCGGCAACCTGATGGTCAAGGACGGCATGATGGAGCGGTTCGGCATAGAAGAGGTCTATGGCATGCACAATCTGCCGGGCCTGCCCGTCGGCCAGTTCGCCACCCGTAAGGGGCCTATCATGGCGGCAACCGACGAATTCACCGTCACCATCAAGGGCCGCGGCGGCCATGCGGCACAGCCGCACCGTACGATCGACCCGATCGCGATCGGCGCCCAGATCGTCACGAACCTGCAAATGATCGCCTCTCGCAACGTCGACCCGCTGCGCTCGGTTGTCGTCTCCGTCACGAAGTTCAATGCTGGCTTCGCCCACAACGTCATTCCCAATGACGCCACCTTCGCCGGCACGATCCGCACCCTGGACGAGGAAGTGCGCGCCCAGGCCGAAGCACGCCTCCGCGAAGTCGTGGCAGGCATCTGCGCTGCCCACGCAGCGGAAGCCGATATCAACTTCCACCGCAATTATCCCGTCACCTTCAACCACGCGGATGAAACGGAACACGCCGTCGCCATCGCCAGCGATATTGCCGGCGAAGCCAATGTCAATCCGGAGGTCGATCCGATGATGGGCGGAGAGGATTTCTCCTACATGCTGAACGCCCGCCCCGGCGCCTTCATCTTTATCGGCAATGGCGACACCGCGGGCCTGCACAATCCCGCTTACGACTTCAATGACGAGGCCATCGCCCACGGCATTTCGTATTGGGTGCGGCTCGCTGAACAGCGCCTTGGCGCCTGAAACGAAACGACATCGCGAGCGTCGAAAAGGCTTGGCTTCACGCCAAGCCTTTTGTATGCATGGCATCCAAGTGGTCCCGTAGCTCAGCAGGATAGAGCATCAGATTCCTAATCTGAGGGTCACGCGTTCGAATCGCGTCGGGATCACCACAAAATTCAAAGAGTTAGGTGAACCTCGAGCGAGCCGTATGTCGCAAGCATGTTGCATACACTACCTTTGATTTCCAAGCGTTTCAAACGAGTAGCGGCGAATCCATGCAACATGGAATGCGACATGCAACTTGATCTGCTGGCGGCGATCTGTTCCCAGCACGTTTGCGGACAAAACTATGTCAGGTATTCCTTTCTTGATGTTCGGAATGTTTACGTGGGCGATAATTGACGGGAAGGAACGTAACGGCCGTCCTGGTCATCCGATTTGGCTTCGATGGATATTTTCTTATCCCTTTATTGCGATGGGGATTCTCGGTCTCTTCGGATAAACTAGGCGGCATGCCTAGCGACATGTCGCCGCTTCTTGCACTTTCTGAACCAAACCGTCGCAAGCGCCTTCCACAGCGGCCACCGCCTGGACATTGCTAGCTGGTCGGCTTCTTCTTCGGCCGCGGTAAGGAGATCGACAATCGCTGCTGTTAGATCCTGCGGCCAGAACATCTCGCAATGATCCGGACTGGTCATAAGATACTCGACTGCCTTGATGTGCTCGGACTTTATCGGCCCTCTTTCGGCATTTGCGAGAATTTCGAGAATTTCTTTCGATAACTTGTCGCCCCGGCGCGCAATCAATTGCTTGATGACGCCGACTGCAATGGTTTCGCGAGAGGCAGCCGGATCGTATTGACCTGGGCGCCTCAGTATCTTGATGCCTGCCTTGTCGCACACACTTTGCAGTGTTTTGGCGTCCTCGTCCCCTGCAGCTAATGCAGCGTAATGGAGCTGCAGCGGCGTAACCCCGACACGTTCAGAATTCTGCCCGATAAACGCTTTTGCCTGCGCGATCGTATCATCGGCCTCGACAATCATAATCGGGATCTGACCGATGAACGGACTGCTGGCCGCCGCTATGGCCGTATGCTGTCCATCCAGAACCTTCAGCACCGTGACGCCGTCAACGTCTGCATAAGCGCAAATGGGCGGCTTGAATTTTGCCCAATCGAACCGCTCAATGATTCTGCGGATTTGACGTATCCCGCGCTCGCCGATATCCCGCTGATAAGCCGGGTCGACGAATAGCGTTGTGGGATCGACGTGCTCGCAGATCGGCATGCCCGTAGCCGGCCTCTGCGGGACTAAACCGGCGGTGCTAACTGGTGCAATTCGGCGAATATTTTCCTGCATGGTGGTTCCCTTTGTTGCTGGGGCCAACGTGAGGAACAGACAGGCTCATGGGAAACAAGCTCGCCGCCGACCGTTTATCGCGTCTTAAACTCCACAGGCAGGAGTAGCGATTCGGAGCAATCTGTGGATAAGCTGCTTGCTTCCAGATGTGAACGTTGATCGTTATCACCGCAGTCGTCGCGGAATTGGTTCCAGGCTGCCGGCAAGAACGTCAACGCCTGGCTGATCCGTACCGGCAATGCGGTCGATTGGGTCCGCTATAGCCACGGAGCATTCGCTGCCGAGCAAGCCACGGCACGGTCTGAAAAGACCGGGATTTGGCGGGGTAATTTTGCGTTACCTTGTAAAGCACGCGCTGTGCGCGCACACGGGCATCCTTCATGCTGACCATAAATCGAAAGCTTCGCTCCCGGTTACTTGACTAGAAAAACGAATAGCTATCTAACGGCTGAGTTAACTTGAGAAATTCCATGGCTGAAATCCGCCCGATTTTTCCCGCCCACGCGGTTGAGCGATGCGCGATCACTCTGTCGTTCTTACCGGAGCTGCCTACCAAGCCGTTTGAAAAATTGATTAAGTCGGCGGAGACGCTATCTGCGTCGCACGGACTGGTACCGACTCCTAGGCCGCCCGCATTCAACATTGACGCCGCGACTGGACAGCTCACCACAGTCCAAGTCGGCGGTCCATCCATATTGGCGTCACCGGACGGACAAACCCAGCTAGTCATCGTTCCTAATGCTATCACTTGGCAGACCACCCAATACGTGCGATGGGCCACCTTTAAGTCGCAGATGGACGGCCTTATTCAACCTCTCCTTAACGAATATATGAACATCGTCGAGTTAGGGACGGCCAAAGTCGAATATTGGGATCGTTTCATCTGGACGGGCGACTGGAACGATTTAGACGTTTCGCAGCTTTTGAAAGACGGTAACGATTTTGTTCCCACGAGGGTGAAGTCGGCACTGAAGGAGTGGCACGCACATTCGGGATGGTTCGATTTCGAGGACAGCTTTAGACGGCTGACTAACGTCAATATTGATGTGGTTGGACTTATTCGCGAGGGTGTTCACCGTCCCACGATTGGAATTTACACTATGATGCAAGACCAAGCCGCGGAGAATAAGTTAAGCGAATTTGGGTCAACCCCTGCGGAAGCCCGCCTCGATGACCTACATGATCGTTTGAAAGATCTTTTGTCACAAATCATCATACCCGAAGTTTGCCAGACGATTGGGCTACAAAAGAAAGGGAGGCGTCAATGATGTTGCTTGCAGACTCGACCGTGTCGCCGAGCTACATAATAGATATTTTAAATGAGAGCCCCGGCTTTGATGTAGTGGCTGAAGAACAGCCGCCGACGCATCGTAGCGGAACGCAGTCTCTGAGTGGATATGGATACGTAGCGTTTTTCCCGCAGGGCCAGCTTTTGCCCGGAACCGTCGCTGATCGTTTCCTGCCCCCGCCAACAGGCCGTATTGAACGGCTTACAGACAGGTCCGGAGAAATCAAGTCGGCAGCTACCCAAGCGTTCGATCCTTGGCTCCAAGACGTCTTCGCGGCGATAGCCAGCTACCGAGACACAGACTTTTGGCAGCAGCACTTTACCTCTCCGCCTACCGACGCTGCTTTGAATGTCGCTGAAATACTCTCTGCAGCGTTCACCAAGGCGCCAATGACGTTGCGTCCTCAATTTGTCGTCGATGGCGAAGGCCAGCCTAGCTTCACGATGTATAATGACGAAATATATCTTCATCTGACAATTGAAGCTGGCGGGCTGATCTCGTGGTATCGAGAGGCAGGCGAAAATGAAGATTTTGGTGACGACGTTGATATCAAAGCTTATGGTGCTCACGCACTCGTAGACCGAGTTATTGCGCGCCACGTATGACTTCGGAGGCCTGCCGCTTAGCTTTTGCGCAAAACGATGACCGGGTAAAAGCGGTGAATTCGTGCATCCCGGAACCATGTGGCTGCGAAGCATACACTGCATCGGATATGTCGCCGGGAACCGTTGCTTCAGAAGAGACTCTTCATTTTCTTGTCTACACGCCCGAAGGCAGGATGGAAAACGGTTATCTTAATCCTGCTCTCGTGATGCAGTCGCAAACTAATGGTTTGAGCGTGCTGAGAGGAGCCGCCTCCGACAGTGAATTTGAGGTAACCGCGGAGGAGCTGCTACCGCGGTGGCAGACCCGTGGGCGTTCGCTCGATGGGGTGATGATCTTTCCCGCCTCGGCCGTACGTTATAAGGACGAGGTACGGTTCTGTGGTGTCTATGATACAGCAATGGAGCGGAAACCCCATCACGCGGATATCATGATGGTGGGATTTGAAGGGCTGTCTAATTCCCAGGCGAAGAAGCGTTTGAAAAGCCTGGTGGATGCTATCGGGACGAACTTTGAGGACATGGATACTTTTCGCGATGGGCGCCTTGGACACCTTGGAACCGTCGCTTAGCTCACGTGGAAGATTGCCGCGTTATCCTGCACTTCTCGCAATCCTTTGTAGCTCGCGTGCCGCAGCTTTCCGTCGTGCGTCCAGCCTCGATATGCTATTTCAGCAACGAGCTTCGGCCGGACAAAGACCGCATTTCGCTTCCGTCCTGTATCGACCGCGGGTTTGTCGATGATCAGTTCGTCCATTTGATCCCGCACGTCGCTCGCGGAACGTGCATTGAATCCCGTTCCCACCCCGCCGACATATACGAGCTCGTTTCCTCGACGCGCCGCGAGCAGAAGCCGACCGATGCCACCGAGTGCTACGCTGGACTTTTCGTAGCCGACAATTAAGAAGCCGTCGCTCTGGATGCATTTGATCTTTAGCCAGTCGCCGCTCTTGTCCGAGTGATAGTGACTGTCTCGACGTTTGGCGATGATTCCTTCGAGACCATGCTCGCAGGCGACCTGCAGGAGCTGATCGCCATCCGCCTCTATCTCCTCCGATAGCCGAATTGCGCTTTCCCGGCCTGGCGCGATCAGTCCTTCAAGGAGGTGCCGGCGCGTCGAAAGCTCTGTGTTCGTCAGATCGTGACCGTCGAAATAAAGGAGGTCGAAGGCCATCAATACGGACGCGCCGGAATTCAGCTTCCCACCCCGGCCGCCGAGCGATTGCTGCAGCATGCCGAAGTCCGATCGGCCCCGCTCGTCGAGGATTACAGCTTCACCATCGAGGATCGCGGTCGCCGCGCCGAGTTGCGCAGCCTCGGCCGCGATGGCCGGGAAACGGTGCGTCCAGTCGTGGCCGCCGCGCGTCAGGATGCGAACACCCTTCGGCTTGATGTGCACGGCGATGCGGTAGCCATCCCATTTGATCTCGAAAACCCACTGGTCGCCCTTTGGTGGTTTCTGCTTCAGGACTGCCAGGCACGGCTCGATGCGTGCTGGCATTGGATCTAGCGGGAGATTTGGCTGCGACGGATCTCGCGGCTTACGCGCTCTTGAGCGCAACGGCTTGTCGTCCTGGAGGAGCGGTTTTGACTTCGGCGGCTTTGTCATAGGGCCATTGCATCAGCAAATGCTAAAAATTCCAATAGCTGTCAAAAAGAGCGGGAACAAACCTGTACAAAGTAGGTTCTGGGGTTGGGATCGCGCGATCGGATTCGTCCGTTACTCTCCGCCCTTCATGCTAAACGCGCGGTCCCACCCACCTTCAAGCCTCAGCTTGACACACCGTCGCGCAACTCCATTATCATCGGATGAGCAAGATCCCGCCGCCGACCGTTCCCGAGAAAGACCCGGATCGCTTTCTGCGCTGCCAGGACGCCTTGCACATCGAGTTTCAGGATCTCGTTGAGCGCGCCGTTCAGGCAGGATGGAAGCCTGAAGAGGTGCTGGTCTCGCTAATCGAGCTGGCCGATAATCAGGCGCTGATGATGGAAGCCAATGCAGAAGTCGAGGCGGCGCTGAATATCCTGAAGCGAAGGGGCTTTCGTTTTTAGCCATCGGCGGCGCGCTTGACTCTCCCCCATGATGAGAACATAGTGAGAACACCATGCAAGGTGAGCAGGTCGCGCGGCTACCTCCTTGTTGAACACCGATGAGCGCCGCGCGGCCCTGTCTCAACTGTCACACCACAATCCCAAAGACGATCATGAGACGAAGCGACCGGATCAATGGCCGCCGATACCTCCAGTGAGAAGGAATATACGCCGCGATATAAATGGCGGGAGACGTGGCGCGGAGAAGGTCATCAGGATTTTGAAGGCTATGACGGAGAATATGTCGTCGGCCGCATCCAGGTAGACGAGACGACGTCTAGCCGGACAGGGATGTGGCGCTGGAACGGCGGCTTTGCGTCCTGGATACGCCGCAGGCTAATGCCGCAGGAGGGATGGATGCCTACCCCGCGCGAGGCGGCAAGAATGGCCGAAGAGCATTATGACAAACTGAAAGAAATGCATGGGAGATGATGCAGGAGTGAACAACGAGGGGCACTCATCGGCGCCAGGCGCAAACGTGATTGTCGAGCATTATTGCGACCACGAGGAGCCGGACGGCACGCGCTGTCCGGACTGGGGCTGCTACGGCTTTGAGGAGAGCAAAGTAATCACGCTCTGGTATTGCAGGAAACACCAGCCTTTGAATTATCGCGGCTTGCCGCCGCACGGATCTAGCCGGCAATGATCGATGTGATGCTGATCTGCGCCAGTCTGACCGCGGTCGATGGTGATACTATCCGTTGCGACGGTCAGCTCATGCGACTGCTGGGAGGAGGAGTGCCGTTCGTTTGGGGCATAGACACTCCGGAGATCGGATCGCGCGCGAAGTGCATCAAGGAACGGAAGCTGGCGCTGATCGCCAAGGGAAGGCTGAGAGAGCTATTGAACGAACGAGGCTTGCAGATCGAGATCAAGGGCTACGACAACACCCCGAAGCATAGGCCTCTCATCAACATCTATCGCACGAATGGGGAAGAGATCGGGGCCAAGCTGCTCGACGAGGGTTTCGCTCGGGAGTGGCGACCGCACCATAAGAATGACTGGTGCAACGACTAGCGTCCGAGGATTACAGCCCCCAGCCGGCGGATAGCGTCAGCGAAGGTGACCCCCATCGCCATCCCGCCGAAGCCGATCACCCCGAGCGCGCCCAGCCCGATCAGCTTCCAGCGCCGCACATCGTCAATCGTCGGCTTCATTTCCGTCACATCTTTCTGAACGGAGACAACGCCGTTTTCCAGCGTCCCTACCCGCTCGACCAGTTCATCCATGCGCCGGTGCACGGATGCACGGCTGACATCAGACTTCTCTTCCGATCGTCTTATGCTATCCAGGATCATATCGACCTTGGTCGCGAGCACTGCAATTTCACGGTTCATCGAAACATCATCCGCTGGTGCCAAGTCCTTGCCCTTTCAATGCGATGCCTCTCGCGTGCTGCACAGGTCCCGCGCGGCACGCATTTTGCAGGGTTACCGACGTGTTAGTTCATCGGGAACCAAGTGTTATGGAATGGGACACTTCGGCCGAATTTTCGCCTGTTGCCCTGATCTTCGAGGATAGGAATCGGCGCGTGATCGTTCGCACCGCCAAAGATGCTGCCAAAGTTCTTATGAGGGATTTCCCCGTGGACGATGGAGAAGAATTTCTTGCAGCAATAAGAGCTTGTGTCGACGTAATGGCCGGGAAGCTTGAGCCGGAAAAATTCAGACAGGCGATAATCCGTGCCGCGGACGAAGCAGGCATTTCCGCCATTGCCGTTCTTCATTGATATCATTTCTGCTTAAGAAGTATGGATTTTGGCACCGGCTAGTACAGTTATGTCTTTTGCCGAGCGAGGTTCGGACTATGAGCAAACGTCGATGGGAAGCGCCAGTGCTGGTTATCTGCAAACGCAGCGGCCGGATGCACATGGTCACGACAACAGAGGAAGCGTTGAACATTCTGTTGAATGCCTGGCCAGTTTCGACGGGCAAGGCTTTTCTCCGCGCATTGCAAGTTTGCGCCGATGTAGATGCAGGGCTCCGAACGCCGCACGAGGCCCGCGAATGTTTTATTGCAGCCGCACAGGAAGCAGATATCCCCATCGAAACAGCCGGCCCCCCCGTGATGCAATCTGCCTCGCGCAAAGGCGGAGCATATTCCGCGCCGGGGCTTCGCGAGAAGGGCACCTAAGAATGCTCAGAGGTGAGATTTGACGGGAACCTTTGGGCAGCGCTGAAGGCGTGCTTCTGCCCTCCCCTCACATCTGCGACTAGATCGAATGCCGAGCGTCGTGATGTTCTCCTGTCAGATAGGAGACACGCTATGAATGGGTTCCATATTGCATTTCAGATCGACGGCACGCATTGGCTGGTAATTTTCATCCACCCGAACGGCATCGTTCACGCGGTGATGGAAAGCGATGATCTCATAGACGTGATCCAGGATCAGGCCAACAGCGCGCCGCAATGACGCTCGGGACCCTGTCACGCTCTTTTCACGCGACATGACGACGCCACGTGCGTACCTTGGCTTATGCGTGTGGGGACCGAGCAGCAAGGGCTCGCTTTGTATCGATTACGCGAGCCCTTACCGGTCATTGCGCATTAGCTCGCTCCGACGTCCTACCCGATGCAATCTCGCGTTTCTTGATCGGGCTCCCGCTGGTGATTAAATTACACCTATGTCCGAACAAGAGTTCTGCCGACGATTTACCGAACGGGTGCGGCATTGGTGCCGAGCGGGTCGGAGTCCGTTTGGAAAAGAGGCTGACGTCTACGCGGCGGCGGTCGCTCCATTCTATTGGCGCGAGCTGAAAGAGTTGGGCTGGAGCCCAGAGAAGTGCGCCGATTGTGATGCCGATTATTGGGAAGCGGGAAGCCCCTTGTAGCTCCTGCCCCCTATAGCTCTCGGCCAAAAAGTACCCCTTGGATAGACTCGTTCAGTAGGAGCGAGTACACTCAATCCATCATCAGTTGTTCTGAACCGTTGGCGCTGATGGCTGAGTGTTTATACGTGCACCCGCTGACCGAACAGGAAAGGGTGCATTGTGCTCGCACAATCCCATTCAACGACTATTTCCACTCTGCGCAGACTTGCGCACCGCTACGTCAAATCAGAAGCAGATGCCGCTCGGCTTGCAGAGCGTGCGCTTCGATTGATCTCAGATAATCCTTCGCTTCTCGATGGACCCGATACCGACAAGGCACTCTTTCGTCTCGTGCACGGGATCGCAAAGGAACGTTTTCGGAGCCGATCATTCACGATCAATTCAGAAGGTGAGATCGGCTGATCAATCTGACGGCTGTGTCTTTCAGAACGTCAATAGTAGTCGGCGGCACCTTCCCGACAATGGCAGCATTTTCCAAAAGTGCCGCAACCTTGTCGGCGGCCGCAGCGTCGCCCGGAATGGGATAAACCCGCGCGGGATCGCGCAGTTGATCTGTCAGCTCTTTTATGTGGTCGGACATGCGCGCCTGAACCGTCGTGTCTCACGAATGTTCCCATCACACCCCTTCGAGGAAGCTGGTGACCAGCGCTCGAAGCGAACGGCGGTCATCGGGACTCGGCTTTGCCAATGCGTTTTCAATGAGCCAACCGTGATCTGGTGCCCGCCAATGGTCTGACGTCTCTTCGGACTGAAGTCCGAAGGGAGTTTTTTGATGGAACGCAAAGACCAGGCAATCATTTAACCGCGGTCCAATAACTCGAGGTAAAGCCCCATGAAGAAAATCATTCTTGCTGTAGCCTTGGCTTTTTCGTCCCTGATTGCAGTCCCCGCCGCTTCCTATGCGGATAGCATTACCATCCGTACTGATGACGGTCCGGGCCTGCATCGCGGCTGGGAACGTGGCGAGCACCGTGGCTGGTATAACGATAACCGTCGGTTGAAAGCACGAATGGTCCATGAAGATGTCCGGCGCCACTGCGTCACCAAACGGGTAACGACATATCGGTATGGTGAGCGAGTTACGCGGACGACCAATGTTTGCCGCTAACTGAACCCAATTTCTCGCCATGGAGCCGGAGAGTGGTTCACTCTCCGGCTCCTGCCGTTTCGGCGGTTCCCTATGCGCTTTAGATCTGCGCCACATCGGCATCACGATCTGGTCTATCGCGATATCTTCATGATGGTTAGGGCTTTGCTTATCGACTCTGACCCTCCGTAAGCGTACAGTTTTTTGTTGGTGAACAAGTCAGTTGTACCCGAACAGGAGGTCGTATGTTTCGCGATATGCCCGAACCGGTGATATCAAGATTGAGGCAGATGGCGAAATGTTACACATCCGACGAAGCCGATGCGGCTCGATTTGCCGAGAGGGCGTTGCGGGTCTTAATGGAAAACCCCTCGCTGCTCGACGGCGCTGATATTGACGATGCTCTGTTTCATGTCGTTCACGAGATTGCCCGCCCGATTCATTAGACACCGTCACACCTTGATGGGGCGGCGGGGATCAGGGGACCAACTTTACCTTTTCAGACTGCGGCAGGCGCGGGACTAACCAGTTGTCAACATACGCGGGATGCGGGTGGATACCCTCTGGGCTGATAGCCCAATATATCTTGGCGTTGGCTTGGAAGACCGTCGTCGAGTTAGCTGTGAACCCGCAAGTGTACGTGTTGTCGCCATTATCGGTCACAGTCTGCACAAGACGAGCGCCGTAGGTGGCGGGTTGATACTCTACGAGGAGTGCATCCCCCGGCTTCGGCACATAGCCGCTGATTACGCCGCTGCTCAGAACCGATCCGCCATCCCCGGGCGTATAGGACACCATCGTGCCGATCTGCCCTATGCCGGAAGCGTTCATGAACTTGTCGGTGTTAGCAGGATCGATCCATGCGGCATCGATGTCGATAAATCCGTCATGCCCGAACGCGTTGTTCGTGCGGATGTCACTGTTGATGGAACCGCGGCCGCCGGCATTCGTCCAGATCGCAGCTACGGTAAAGCCGGACGCGTCGAAACCAAGATTGCCGGTGACCAGCGAATTCTGCGGCGGGATCGTGCACTGGATTACCTTCATGCCAGCCCCTAGGCGGGTCTTGATGCGCGAGATCAAGCCGGTCATTCGGGCTTTCCAGGTCGAGATGGTCACGTTGCTGTCGTTGGTGCCCATCTGGTTCAGAACGACGGTGAAGGGGTATTTGCCGTTGTTGAACGCCTTGATGTCGTCGAGGATATCCCAGCGGAGAAAGGCGCTTGTCGCCAGCTCACGGGCAGACTGCGCTGACGGACAGCCGATGATCATATGCGGGATGCGGCCGATACCACCGGGATTGTCGAGCCACTTGCTCTCCCAGCCGAGATTTCCGCGTGAATCTGCCGAACCGGAAATCTCCTGCCGCCCATAGCCGATGCTATCGCCGGGGCTCAAAACAACTGGTCGGCCGTTCCAATCGCCTTTTGCCAAGAGAATATCGGGTCCGTAGCAAATGAGCTGGCTATTTGTCTGGTTGCCAGGTGCGACGCAGTAGAAAGCATCGACAGCCGTCGTCGTAGGTGCATCGGCGGCGATAAGAGCCGCCAAGGCTGACGCGTCGGCAGCAGCCCAATATTTCTCCCCGCGGTGCTTCTGGATACGTGAGGGGCCGACGAACTTCTGACCAACCGAGGCAACGTGCCAGCGCGTGATGATCTGAAAATCTTCTTCAGGGTTGAGATCCCCGGTGAAGGTCGGCCATGAACACCAGGCGCCCTTGCTTCCCGATACGATAGTCGCTATCGGGTTCCCTGAAAAGTCGGCGGGATAAGTGACGCCGCGAACGATCAGATCTGCGCCATCTATCACCACATCGTTTCCCGGGACAATCGTCTCCTGTGGACCCAACCCCTCATTCATGGCGAAGCCGGAGAAGTGGGCCATCAGGGTACGGCACTTGTACGATGCGCTGCCGTACTTCAGTTTGCTTGCGAAATAGGTCAGGTTGATGCTCGTCGTGTCGACGGCGTATCCAGACACCATACGAGTGCGGGAGGCGAAAAACATGAAACGATCGGGATCGCCAGAGCTGCCTCCACCGCCCTGTTGACGGGGGAAGGTAAGCCCTTGGCCAATTGCAATAGCGGTCATAGGCTCACTTCCTGCAAGCCGCATCATGGCGGCACTGTTCGTTATTGGACGCGATGGCGGGGCCGGCGCTTGGATCTTGCGATGCGAGCAACGCTGCCTGCGGATCGGAAAACCGGGTAATCTGGTATCCGCTACCGTTCAGGGCAGTTGTCTTCTGGCAACCTGCTGTCACGCATGATGACAAGGCAACGGTCGCGAGCAGGGAGATTCCTGAAGTTCGCATTGTTCTTCTCCATGTTGCTGATGCGACCGACGGCCTCGACTGCGGCTTCGGCGCGGGCTTCTTCCTTGCCGAGAGACTTGCCGTGCCATGTGCCGCCCGTGAAGCCCAGGTAGCCGCCGATCGCGAAGGCAACGACGGCAGCCCCGGCGATCGGAACCCAGTCAGGCAGCAGCTTGAACATTGGTCTTCACCTGAAGGTCAAGGGCGTCGGCGCGTTCGGCCTGCCGGCGCTTCTGATACCAGCGGATGCCATAGGACGCGGCGCCGACAGCGATGCCGCCGACGATCAGACCGACGATCAGATTGTCGATAAGATGACTGGTCCCCTGGAATGGAGCGAGCTTGTCCTGGGCGGCGGCAAGAGCGCCGCCGAGCGTGAACGATCCGCCACCGCCGCCCGTCGCGGCGTCCGCAAGCGCGGTGCTGGGGGCAGGCTTTGCGCTGGACAGGAAGGCCTTCGCTTCGCCGCCAGGGGCATAAGAGATTTCAGGTCCGACAGAGCCGGTTGCCCATGCCTGGCCGACAGCCTTCACGTCTGCGATGCGCTTGAGCCAACCCTTACCAAAGGTCTTGAAGGTGCTCAGAGATCGAAGGAAGGCTTCGCGGCGCTCTATGATCTTGGTAATAAGGACGTCATTGTCGTTGACGCCGCCGGCCGCCAGGATCGTCCCCTGCCCTATGATGCCGTCGATCGCGCCCTGATAGAGCCCCATAGCCTGCAGCGCACGCTGGAGCCATTTGACGGACTGCGAGACGCCGGAATTCACATTGCCGTCGAAGACGACATAGGAAACGCCAGGCGCAAGCTTGTCGAGCTTGGCAATATCCCAATAGCGCTTCCGATAGATCGCCTGCAGCTCGATATCGGTGATGGTCCGGACGTCACGGGACGGCTTGCCGCTCGCAGCCAAGAATTCGGTGAAAACGCGCTGCGTGACGCCTTTCATCGTGGCTCCACCGGGATCATCAGGGTGGTTGGAATAGAGTCCTTCGTGGACGAGAACCTTGGGCAGAGAGCGCGCGAATTCGCTTGCCGTGTCAGGGACTGGCATTGGTAGTCTCCAAATTGTGAGAGAGCGATTAGAGTGCCGCGGCGGCCTCGAAGAACTGATCGATCTGGGACTCGCTGAACCCCATGGCCGCAAATCCGGCCTTCATCATGGGGCTGTCCTTCACGAACGTCCCGGAATACTCGTAGGCGATCTGCACGTCTCGCGACTGTTGGGCGACCCACGCGTCAACAGCATCGAGCAAGCCGGCGGACAGAAGCTGCAGTTTGAACTGCCGCGACGATACCGAAGCAATCGGCAATGATGGCGGGTTTAGGAAAGCCTGGACCTCCGCATCCGCCTCGTCCCTTTCCTCAACATCCAGATCCACTTGGGGAGCCCAGAAGAGTTCGCAAATAGAGCCATTGGCTCGCCTGATATATACAGTTGTCATTGGTTTATCCCCAAAGCCGCTTGCAGGAATAATCGTGCCAGCCACAGACGGACGCGTTGATTGCGCATGCGGTGCTCGTTACGCTGATGGATCGGAACAATTGGCCGGCTGTGTTGCTTCTGGCTTTGCCCGCAGCAGAGCTTTGATCAGGGTAATCGTTGCCTGATCGAGCCCTGACGCTCACTGAGGCGGGAGTGGCAATCAAAGCGTTGTTCGCGACTGCATCGCTGATCGCTCCCACACAATCTTGCCCTGGCGCCGCAACGACTGCCTGAAGGATAACCTTGATGTCCACGCTCACGCCAATCGGTATTAGGCTTGGACTGGCGAGGCCGGAAACGGTCGCGTTCGCTTGAAACCAGGCATAGGTGTCGGTGTTGATCTCATTGCCGACCTGCCAGAAAGGTACAATCTGGCTTGAGGCATTCGTTAACAGGGAGCCGATACGTGCGCCTGAATTCAGTTCCCAGCCGGAAGGTATGGTTGGCGTCAGACTAAGAGACGTCAGATAGTCACTGACGCCTGTCGAAATGTTGCGGATCGCGAACAGGAAATAGGTCTTGCTGGCGCCGATCGATCCAGTATCGAGCATCCCACCATTGTTCCCGGCGGAGAACGCTGACATCGTCTTAGTGTAGGCCGGCAAGACGTGTTTCTTGCCACCGAAGACGCCGGAACCTGCCGTGAATGAAATCGATGTGTTGCTTATCCAGGCCGGGATGCAATCCAAGAAGAAGTCGAACGGAGCTTCGGCAATTTTCTCGGTAAAGAATGCGGTACCTGAGCAATAGATTTCAGCGCTGTATCCAGACGGAACCAGCAAGGTCGCGGCGCCATTAATCTGTTCGGCAGCGCTTGGATCGATCGTAACGGCCCCGCCATCGGCCAAAACCGTCACATGCCAATTCGATCCAAGGCTGCCAGCTGCCGGCAGTGTAGCCGTCGCCGCAGCGGTGAACCGGATGAAGGCATTGTTGTCGGTCGCCAACACGGCGTAGTCTGCCGATTTCTCGGAATAGACCAACTTCTTATCGAGCTCGAGGTTTGTCCGCGCAGCTTCGACCGTTGCGGCTCCGGTACCACCCGCAGTGATCGGTCGAGGAGTATTCGCGTCGACAACAAGATCATCCACCACCGAATTGAACATCGCGCTTTTGATGGTGGTGTTCGGCTGTGCCGTCGTGTTCGGCGGCTTGGTATACTGGCCTTGTCCGTTCCTGGGCATTGGGTGTTCCTTCAATGGGAAAAGGCTCCCCAAGAGGAGCCCTTTCAAACCGGTCAGATTTCGCTTATCTTCGCCGCCTACCAACAAGGTCGGCTAATGGCGCTCCGCATCGTTCAAATCACCTGCATCGTGATCACCGCAGCGATCCTCTACGGGCTGAACGCGGCAACCGATGGACTCGGCCGCCTGCTAGGCTATGACTTCAATTCCGGCTTTCTCGTCGGCGCCGGCTTTATGGTCTTGCTGTACCTGGCTATCTGCTGGATCGACCCGTCATCGAGACCCCGCGGCACCGGTCGCAAGCAACAGGGCTTTGACGACAGGGCTCGTTAAGGCAGCCGCCCTGCTCGGTCCCGTAACCGCCATCAGAGCTTTCACAACGCTGTCGCTGTTTTTGCCTACGAGCGCCTTTGCAAGGCTTTCCCTCGCCGCGCCTTCCGTATCCGGCAGAAGCGCCCTCGCGACGCTCTCTGCCTTATCCAGTGCGAAAGAGCGCGCGGCACCGCGGACACCGCCGGCCTTGAACGATTCCTTCAATCCGAAACCACCGCCACCGGCCCCGCCGAGCTCGTTCTGAGCAGCAATGCGCGCGGCGCTTTCAGAATTGCGGGTAACGACATTGTTCGTGTCCGCAAAAATCCGCTCGTTTTCGAGGATCTTGAAAACCTTGTCGGCTTTCTCAGGCCCGAACAGCGTGGCAAGCCGGTCGCGGTTCCAGTCGCCCTCACCCTTGATGAGGCGGTTCATTGCCTGAATGTCGTTGGAGTTCGTCCCAACGATCCGCTCGATTTCGGCTCTGGCACCCTGCGAGAGACGCAAGGGCACTGCGGACGGGCCAATTTGCATCCCTTGAGGCAAAGCGCCTTCCTGGACCTCCTGTGCCAGTTCCTGAGGACGCGGCGCTGTCCTGCCGCTGTCCAGCACCTGCTGACCTCGCGTGACGGCTTCGCGCTGGCGCGCTAGCTCCGCGAAAGCAGCGTCGGCCTCCTTGATCTGCGGAACAGCACGCGTCAGACCGTCATCGATCATCTGGCGGGCATCGGTGAGCGCCGCGATAACCTTCGGATCGGCTTCAGTCTTCAACATGCCATCGATCGCCTGGCGCGTGTTGAACATCGTCACCGGGTTCGTATCGAGGACATTGGAGCCGTGGACATCGAGCATTCCGCGAACACGCTGAAGGGCGCGCTGCGGATCGCCTCGGAGGACGTTGATCTGGCGCTCGAGGTCGCTCGCGATCGGGCCAACATCATACGGGCGAGCCTGCTCAAATGCCTGCCGATAAGCAGGGCTCAAGGCAAGCTGGTTTCCTGCAGCCTCTGCGTCGATAGCAGAAGGGATACGAGCCGGACCGAAGTTCTCGTCAATCGTGGCATTGATGCGGGAATTTGCGCCCGACGCCCGTTCACCGAGCGCTGTGCGAACAATCTCCTGCCCCCTGCCCGGCGTAGCCGCTATCGCTCCGGCCTGCTTCTGCAGGTTCGGCCCGATATCCGCGAGCATTGCCTCCGGCCCCATCTCAGCAAGGCGAGACTGGACACCCGCGGCATCGAGACCGTCATCGGTCACGGCGCGGGCCAGATACTTGAGAGCCTGAGGCTTCATTCCGGCCATGCGGGAAACGCGAAGATTGCGGCCGGCATCAATCAGAGATTTGACGCCCTTCCCAACGACGGCTCCTACTGTAGGACCGGCGGCGCCAGCGACAAGACCCCATTTCGCCCCACTTTTGATAGCTTCCGGATCACCACCAGAGCGAATAGCAGCGTCGGTACCCCCGATACCTGCACCAGTCAAAGCCGAGACACCTGAACGCGCTAACAGGCTGCCACCGCCCGCGCCAAAAGCGGCCGGAGCCGCCATGATGGCCGGAACAGTACCGGCGACGCCGCCAGTGATCTGCGCAGCGGTGTCGAGCTTCGGATTGGCGGCCTTCTCAGCTTCGGTGCCTTCCTGGATGCGCTTCAGGGCGCTGTCGTAGGTTTCATCCGTCAGGCCGGCGATGGTTGCGGCGGCAGCGCGATCGACACCGCCACGGATGATCGGGCCGACAATCGGAATACCTTCGATGACGCCACCGGTGACGGTTCTTGCCATGGAAAGCCCGTCATCAGCCGGAGGACCGGCAGGCTGCGCCGGGAGCGATTTCGCAATCTCTTCGACGGTGGCGTTCTGCTGGTCCGGAGAGAGCTTCAGAAATCCATCATCGACGGAGACGCGGTGGCCGTTGATGTTCAGCGTCGGCATTATTGTTCGATGCTCCACTTGGTGCCGGTCGACGTGGTGCCGTTAGGCGCCGCAGGCTTCCACGGCTCATATGTCCCGAAATCCGGAATGACATCGGCCGGGTTGAACTTGTTGCGCTCGACGATGCCCTGATACTGCCCCGTGTCCTGTTTGAAGGCGCTGTCGTAGCCCTTCACTCGGCCATAGGCTTCCGTCATAATGGCTTGGCGGGTTTCAGGAGTAAGGGCCGCGCCGCCGTTCAGTGAGGCCAGGGCACCCTGCAGCCAATCGGGCCATGATGCGGTGCTCTTGACCATCGTCATTTCGCCCTCACGAACAACTGAGGTCGGGTCCATGATCTTGCCAAGGCCGTAGACAAGGTTGAGGTCGGACGCCTTCGAGCTGCGGCCGGCCGTCTCAGCCATCGATCGATAGATCGGCAGTGCCTGCGACAGGTTCTTGTAGCTCGGGAGCTGCTGGATTTCCTTTCGAAGGCTGGAAACATCGCTGAAATCGACCGCCTGCCCCGGCGCCGGCTGATAGATGACCTTACCGGAAGTTGGATCGATGACCGTTTCCTTGGCGCCGACCTTCATAGGGTCGCGCGGAGATTCGTAAACAACCTTGCCATCTGGGCCAATCAGGCGCCCATTAACTTCGGTTGGCTTGTTGCGCTCAAAGTCGAATTTCTGGCGCTCAAGATCGATCCGCTCCTGATCGGCCGGCGAAATCTTCGGGTTCTTCAGGTTGTCGAGCTCAATCTTTGTCTTGGCAAGGCCGGCCTGATAAGCCGGATCATTCTGCTTCAGCCACGCGTCATAGGCTGCCTGCTGGCGCGCCTGATCGCTCTGCATCATCGATCGCACCACGGCAGCCTGACCAGGCGTGATGTACGGGTCGGAGAGGATCTCAAGATAGCGGGGATCGACAGCACCCGGCACCGGAGGCGCTGGCGTCTTGCCTGAAAGAGCCTGAGCAACGCTGACACCCTTCTGATCGGGAACACCGGCAACAGTCGGCGCCGGAGCCACGTCCGTCCTCGGCAGCGGGGGTAACGGCTGACCATTGTCGGCAGGCTGGGCTGCCAGCGCTGCGGCCACCGGGGAAGGCTGCGCGGTCATCTGGCTGTTACCAGGAGCCAATGCGGCTACGACTGCCGGAGACGGCTGGCGATAAGCGGTCGTCACCTTTGGATCGACATAACCGGAAGCGGGCGCGGTCGCTGCAATCGCAGCAGAAGCATCAGGCGCGGGCATTCCCGCAGCGGGATCGAGGCTCGCCACCTGGGTACCACCGCCCTGCCCCTGAAACTCAGGCAGAAAGCTCGTCGCGAGGCTCAGGCGGCGGGCTGCTTCACCGCCGGGTTTGTCATAGCCCCTGAACGCCCAAGCGCGGTTCATGAGGCTCTGTGCCTCCTCCACGCTCTTTGCGTTATTGAGGCTGGCGATCAGGTTCGGATCTTCCTGAAGAAAGAACTTGGCCTGTCCTGCCGGCGAGAGATCACCGGTCGCAGCCAACGCTTCATAGCGTGGACCACGCCAAGACATGATGCCGCCTGCTCTGCCGGGTTTGCCGCTTTCGCTCGGATCGTCCCACGTCCGGTTTACATTACCCGGAGAGAAGTCGCTTTCGGCCTTGCCTGTCGCAGCAATGGCAGCAAGCGCATAAGGGTTCTTCACGCCTTCCTTCACGGTGTTGATGAAGTCGCTGTAAACCTGGTTGCCGGTCATATCGACCTTGCCGGGATCAGCGGCGCTGACTTCGGCAGCTGCGTCGGGAGACGGAATAGGGCTACCAGCGTCAGCGCCGCCCCAATAGCTCTTGATCTTAGCATCGAGCGCTGCGCTGCCGGCCTCTTGTTTCTTCTGTAACGCGTTCAGCCCCAGCCGGCCGGAGAGCGCCTGTGCAACCGACGAAATGCCCTCACCGATGCTCTGAGGCACCCGGCTATTAGCATCGGCAAGCAAGGCCTCGGCCACGGCGCGTTTGCGTGCGAGGGATTCGGCAGTCTCGCCTGTATTCCCGCCAAACAGAAATCCAGCCATTATGCTGCCATCCTTTCACCAATCTCGAAAAGCTTGCCGTAGTTGACCTGCTTCAGGCCGTCAGGGCGGGTCGTGACAGCATCAGGCCGCTTTTTCTCTGCTTCCTGCGCCATAACGCCGACATGCTTTTGTCCATCGTCGAACTTGCCGCGGTACCGGTATTCATAGACCTTGTGGCCCATCAGCCGGCCAACAGGCTTGATGTCTTTCTTGGCACGCCTGTCGGAGAGCGCCGGGTTGCCGAGGAGTGCTGCACCGGCACCGAACAGGCCGCCGAAGATGTTGTTGCGCTGGGCCACCTGCGAGTTGTAGGCGCCCATCTGGTTCTGGTAATTCGACTGGACCAACCCCGCATAGTCGACGGTGGGCAAGCTCGGCTGATTAGGAGTTGCACCGAACTGCGGAACGCCAACCTGAGTGCCACCGAGAAGGCCGATAATTTCGTTGATGGGCTGGTTTCGTTCGGTAAGGGCTTCCTGCACCGCCTGTTGATGCCCGTTCAATATCAGCGATGTCAGCGCGTCGTTGTCGGACTGCTGGGCCGTGGAAAGTTCTTTCCCATAGGCATCGGAGCCGGCTTTGATGCCCTGGTTCGCAAGGCGCGTGCGCAAAGCTTCATCGCGATCAGCAAGCATCGGATCGAGGCGTTTTCGACCGAGTTCGATAAGACGCGCCTCGGTGGCATCATTCGATAGGTCGACAGGCTTCGAAAGATAGTCTTTCAAGAACGACGACTGATTATTGGCGATATCGGCAAGGTTCAGGCTGGCCGCGTCGTTCTTGTTCTTGATGGCTTGCTGAGCCGCGGATAATGACGTCGTCTGCGTGTAGCGCGGGATCTGATACGTCGCGCCGGTCGTCGGGTCGGTGATGGTCGTATAGCCATTGGTCGAATAGGTGACCGAGCCGTCTGGACCATACTGATTGACGTTCTGCAGCTGCGCATTTGCCAGCGCGGTCGAAACGTTGGTGCCGGTCTGGGCGGCGGCCGTTTCTTTCGGGTCTGGAGCCTTTGGCGCCTTCGGCTTGCCCATCAATGCACCTCGTTCTTTCGATTGAACTTGTTGCTGGCCCACGCATCGTCAGTCAGCACAAACACGTTTTCGGCCTGATCCCGGCCACGAAGGCGCGGAATGCGATATCGCTCGAAGCCGTAGCGAAACAGGATGCTATGCAGCGCTTCGTCATGATCGGACACGCGCAAAACGACTGCCTGGCATTTCCAATCCCGGAATGGGATTTGGAACAGCACCCGAAGCGTTTCCTTCGTCAGCCAGCGCTTCGACGTGGAGGCCGCCGATATCTCGACGACGCCTGCTTCCGGCTCGAAATTATGGTAGATCGCTCCACCGATGAGCGTTTCGCCGTTGATCACCGCAAGACCTTGGCAGTTCCCGAAATCCCGTCCCTGCCCCGGCCAGATCTGGTTGGCCACCCATTTCGACAGCAGCCCGATTTCATCGCGCTTCGCGACAGCCCAGGTAATCACACCATCACCGCCCCGAGTTCATAAATCGCGTCGAGCTGGATGAGCTCGGTAACTGGCTTGATGCCCGTGCCGCACGTGATCTGTATCTGTGGCGAAACAGCGTAACCGGAATTACCGATCGAGACCCAGCGCGTTGAAACCTCACTGACAGATCCCGTATCCCAGACAGCAACATCCCAAAGTCCGACATCCCAAAGGCTGGTGTTCAGATCGGAGGCAGACTGAGGGGCGGCTGGCAGGTCAATCCGGTAATCCATGGACGCCGAAATCTTCGGCAGAAACGGGATGTTCGAATTGAATGTCGCTCTTGCCGAATGGACGATTTTGAAGGCGCCCGGACGTCGCATCTGATCGGGCAACGCGACATAGGTGCACGTGTAGGGCAAGCCGTCATCACTGCCGCCGTCTTCCATACGGTGGATGGTGCCTTTGCTGGTGCCGAAATAGCCGTCGCCTCCGAAGAGGGTCATGCACTGCGCATCCCAGCCGGTGAAGAAGCCCCATGCGCCTGTCTGCAGGTTTGCAGCAAAGCACAGCGTTGGAATGCCGTCATCAGCGCCAGGCAGCGACACAACCATCATATTGTTGGTCGGCCACTTCAGGATCTCCCACGGCCGTGAAGCGCGCTGCGGAACTTGCTTCTTCCACTCGGATTCGATCGTTCGAGTAACAGCGGAGAGTGACAGCGCGGCCGCATCCTTGTTGACCGCTTCGGAGATCGGAACAATTCCATCCTGGGTTCCGACGAGGAAATCACCACCGGCCGACATGGTTGCGTTTGGGCCTACCGGAGGAGTGATCTTATAGACGCCAACCTTGTTCCAGCTTGCGTCTCCAGGAAATAATCCCTGAAACACGGCGACTTCGCCCTCAGTCGAGATGAACAGGATTTTGTCATCAAGGCCATCGCCGGAATCCAACGACCACTTGCCGCCGGCGAGAACCGAACCGCCATCCTGAAACACACCGGCGAGCGAGAAAACCGACGCCGCCCCGCCGATGCTATCCACCGGCAGATACCAGACGTTCATGGTGTTCTTCTCGACGAAGAATAGACGGCTGGCAAAAGACCAGACGAAAGACAGCGCCGCAGTTGCTACGCCACTGAACGCCGGCGTCGAAAGCGTGTTGATCGCCTTCCATGTCAGGCCGTCATAGAGTTGCGCATCGTCGGCGCCATTGACCGCATACAGGTAATTCCCGCCAGCGGTTCCAAATTGAGCGACGGAGTAATAGCCCTCAGACTGCCCAGTGACGACCGGCACCGGCGGGACGTCCGGATCAGCAACCGAGGTGATATTGAAGATGTTCTCTTCATCCGACGCGAAGAACTCTTCGGCACTGCCGCTCTTGAAGGCCCACATGCGACGCACCGGCTCTGTGCCGATCGTAGCGACCTTCTGACTGCCGCCGCGCGTTCTGGCGCCTGTGGTGGTCGGGAAGAAATTTTCGAGCACCCGCGCGCCGCCTGGCTTCGAATTGCCCAGCGGCTCGTTCAGCACCACGCCGCGGATAGGTGCCGGAAACGTGTACGAGGCCGATACCGCTTGGCGGCGCGGCTTGCTGCCCGGTTTTCTCGCGTAGACCATCAGGGCGTGACCTTAAACGGGAATGCCCGCTGAACATTGCTGAAGGTGCGGCGAGGATTGCCGCTGACAACAGGCTTTGATCCCTTGTCGTTGTTCATGGCGGTATAGACGGCGTGATCGAAGGCATCCTCATCGGCATCCGATGCGACGCCCTTCTGGTCCCGGTACCGGAAAATGATGCCAAGCTCGAGCGCACGCTCCGAAAGCCGGAACGTATCCGTGTCGGAATCGAATTCGACTTTGTTCGGCCCACTTGCGGGCTTCACGATAAGGTCGCTGATGTAGATGAACTTCAGCGTGTCGGCAGTTTCCAGCACCGGCAGGATATGCAGCTGATCGCCGTAGATGATCCATTGGCCCGATACGGCCACGTAGGGAAGCGTCAGAAGCTCAAGCCACTCATCGGTATCGGTGATGTGCTCCATGCCCCAGAGCCACCGGCTAGACCAGAGTGTCGCCTTGGTTTTCATCCGCGCATAATCGCTCGGAAGGTCGAAGGCATCGGAGACGCCATCGCCGTTGAAGGTCTTGATGACCTGAAGAGCCTGCCAGTCGAATTCAACGTCGCGGATATCCTTTGCCACATCACCGGCGAGGCGAACGAGCTCCAGCATCTCGCGATCCGTCGAAGACATGACGGCATCAGGCTTCGGCAGCCCGACAGCGAGACAAACGTTTTGAACGACTGACAGGATCGTCATCAGGCGGCTTCCTGCAGAAGGGCGCGGAGCGTTTCAGCGCCGGCCTTGTGGTGGTACTTCACGCCCTTGGCATCGAGCTGGGCACGAAGCGCCGCAATGTCATTTTCACGAACGGCGTCGGCCGGGCTCGTGCGCTCTTCGAGAAGAGCCATAGCGGCGGCCAGCCTTTCGTTCTGCTCTTCCAGCTGTGCCCTCAGGCTGGCGACCTCGTTGTCACGCTCGACTTCGCGCTCGGCGGCTTCGGCGTTGCGCATGTTGTCGATGAAGGCCTTTGCCGAGTTGCGCAGATCCCGCATGTTCGGGAGGCGAATGCGTTCCAGCTGCGTTTCTGCCAGATCGCGGACATTCTCGACCGTGAGAATATTATACTTGCGCAGTTCCGCCGCCATCGCCGCCGAGACACCCGGCCAATGTGCAAGCGGCGTACCGTTGACGGGCAGTTCGTGGCCCTTGCGCCATGCCTCATAAGCCGGCTCGATCGCCGACCAGCGCGCCAGCATGAAGCGGGTTTTTTCAGCGTTCTCGCCTTCGATGATCTCCTGCGTCGGCCGCAGGTGGCGAATGCGTTCGGTGGTGTTGGCGCCCATCGGAGAATGAGCGGGGGCATAAGTCACCCAGTCGACTTCGACGGCCTCAAGGACGCGCTTGCCCTTTTCGTCGAGTTTGAAGCCGCGGGCGTCGACGTCATCATGAAGTTCGTCTCCCTTGACGGGAACGCGCTCAAACGTCTGGTGAAAACCAAGGATGATAACAAGCGGGCTTTTTTCGTCGGCCATTGTCGTTTCTCTTTTTCTGGAAGGTGAAAAGGAAGAGGCGACCCGTAAGCCGCCCCCAGTAGCCGTCTGTAGCGATCTGCAGAGATCAGTATGGGCAGTTCAGCATGACAATCTTCGCCGAAGCGTCGATCGCCACCGCGCCTCCCGCGTCGGTCACCGCGCCCATAACCTTCAACGAACCGTCCGTGGTCGTGGAGAGCGTCAGGGCGTTGCCATCGGCACCGGAGACGAGAGCGAGGTTCATGGTCGCCACGCCGCCAATCTGGATCCAGCAGTAGTCGCCAGAGTTCGGAGCGGACTGAAGCACGCCGGCGAGAGCGGCGTTCGTATCGGAGACGTCGGACGTGACGTCATTGGTGACGCCCGTCGAGACACCGCCTGGGGCATAGAAGCCGACAGAGTTGCCGGCCACCGCAGCGATTGCGCCCGCGCCGCCAAGATATCGCACGAAGCGATAGCGCTTGTTGTCGTGGGAGACGTAGATGTCACCGATGCCCGGAACCTTGCCGCTGTTGATGCCGGTGAGGTCGGCTGCGGTATAGGTCTGGTCGAGCTGTGCGCCTACAAAAGCAGTCATGGTCAGATCTCCTTATGCTGCGTCGAGCAGGACACCCTGCAGCGAACGGTTGGAGCAGACGAGATTGCCCATCCAGTAGTACGGGATGACCGTAGCGTCCTGGTTGACCGGCTTCTTCTCGTCATCCTGGGTCCACTGCGCCTCTTTGTGCTGAGCGACGTAGAGGTAATCGGTGTTGAGGAAGTAGCCCTTCTCGGCCGTCGTGGTGAAGTTGGCATTGTCGTCGTAGATGACGGTTGCCGACTTGTATTTCAGGTTGGCGAAACCGGCCTTCGCCATATCCTCGTCCATGTACCGCTGGAGCTGCTGCTCGCCGGATTCGTAGACCGAGTAGAAGTCATGGCTGAGAACCACGAGATCCGGCTTGTCGGCGCCGCGGGTGAGCGGGAGCCAGATACCGTTGAACTCGCTCTTGAGCGTGTCCTTCGTGTAGGCATTGGAGCCGGCGATTTCGCGGAACTTGTTGCGCCAGAATGCCCAGGTGGCAGACGGAATGCCGCCGACCGTACCTTGCCCGTTCGTCTGGATGATCTGGGCCAGGCCGCCGATCTGGTTGGCAAGAGAGCCATCCGAATAGACGTCGACCGAGAAGTTGTTCGCCGCCGTCTTGAGCGCGTTGGCCTTCTTGGTCTTCACCAGGTTGACCATCTTGCTCTTGCCGGAGTTCATCAGCAGTTCGCGGCCGGAAGCAACGACGTGGATCGCGATCTGCGCCCAGTCATACTTGGCCGAGGTGATGACGTCGGAACCGTTGACATTCAGCGTGTCGAAACCGGCGAAACGCTGATAGGTGCCGTTCTCGGCATATTCGAGCGGGATCTGAATTTCAGTACCGCCGTCGAGATCAATGAAGCGGCCCTTCTTCTTGAGGACGTTCAAGAGGGCATTATGCTTGGAAACGTTGTCGGTGACGTCCTTCGCGCTGTTGCGAAGGGTGGTGGACACCATTTCCGTAAAGATTGCAGATGGACCTGCCATCGGTGCTTATCCTTTGTGCTTATCGTAGACGGCGCCCAGCTCTTCCTCTTCGGTAAGCTCACGGGTTCGGCCGGTCGATGTTGAACGGAGATTGGCTTGGTTTGCCCTCTTCGCGGCCGCGACGCGTTCAGGGTCACCCGCTGCGGCGGTTTTAAGCGCGGCAGCTTTTGCCCTCAGGTCGGGGTCGGCGTTAACGGCCATGTCGTAAGCCCGCTGCAGAACGGCTTCCTGGGAAGCGGAACTGCCGAGCTTCTGTTTTGCAAAATGAATGAAGGTGACGAGATCAGGTTCGGGGATCTGGTCATACAGCGGCATGTCTTTCGACAGGCGGCTGATCAGGTCGTTCGTGCTCCCGAGCTCGCGCTCTTCAGTCAATTTCCTGGTGATGTGCTTGTCGATCTGCGACGGGTCGCCCATCGAGCGGATCGTACTTTCCAACTGGCTGATCTTTGCCAGGAGCACGGCGGAACTGTTTTCGTCTGCCGGACTGCCACCGGTACCGCCGAACATCTTCGCCAGTTCCGGGCGCAGTTCGTAGTTGTCGGCAATGGTCAGCAGCGTTTCCATCGGATTTTCGTCCATGCCACGCTGAAGGCTGAACAGATACTCGATGGCTTCATGGGGCTTGTAGTTGCCCCGCTCCCCGCCGAAATATTCCTTGTAGTTCGAAATCACGTCGCTCAGCGGCTTATAGGCCGAGATCAGCTGTCCCTGCTGGGAAAGCGTCTTGTGAAGCTCTTCCTGATGCGCCCGCAGATCGCCCTTCAGTTCGGCCGGCACCTTTGCCCAAAGGTCTTCCTTGCCTCGCCAGCTTGACGGGAGAGGAACGTCCGCCGGCGGCGTCGAAGTATCACCGGCGACCTTTCCCTCTCCCCCACCACCTTCCAGTGGTTCCTCGCCGGTATCGGCGTCGGCGTCGACAGCGTTGCTGGATACAAACTTACCGCCCTGGCCGCGCGCCGCGCCGTTGTCTCGCCCCATGCGGTCGAAGATGGCGCCGAGCGCGTCATCCTCGTTGGCATTGGTGTTGATCGTACCGGGATCGATCGCCGCGGAATCGTTCAGCGGCGCATTGAGTTCTTCGACGCTCATTGCGTTGGTCCTTGCTCAGTTTCGGGTGATTACAGGTACTCTTCGGAGACCTTCAGGCCGCGCTTCGCCGCGAAGGCCTTGTTCCGGATCTTGCCCTTGGTCGGGGATATCGACGGCTCGTATTCGACGCAGCCATGGCGCTTGAGATCATCACGGCGCTGGTTGCGCGAACCGATCACGCGGCCATCGATCGGGCTGCGATATTCCGGGATGTCGGACATGATGTAAGGGACTGCGACGGGCTTCGCGCGGTCCTCAGCGCTAAGCATGGGCAGGCCGGTCACCTTATCGACCATCTCTCCATTGCGACGAACGAACACCGGCATCAGAGCATGCCCTCAATGCCGGTTGCGGTCGTGCCGACCTGATAAACCTTGGCAGCATAGACGGGGCGCGTCTCGCCTGCAGCGAAGTTCAGCGTGCGGGATGTGCCTAACAGGGTATCAATTTTGATCGTTCCCGCAGCATTGGCGCGCAGAGCCCTGTAAGGTTGTGTTGGGGTATGATCTCCGCCCGAAACATCGATCGCAATCACGTCTTCTGCCGGCGACGTGCTGTCGCGGCCAAAATCACGCCAACTCATTAGGCCATCTCCTGGGATTGGGGCTGGATAATCGCGCCGGCCTTGGATGCCAGATCGATCTTCTTCATCTGAACGTCGAGCTGTTTGGCCTCGACCTCAAGACGCTTCAGTTCCTCTTCGAGAACCTTGATCGCGAGCTCGCGCTGCGCCTTCTGGCTATCGACGCCAGCCTTCGCGGTCTCGCGCTCCATCCGGGTCTGGAATTCGGCTGCGCGCCGCTCCTCGTCCTGCTGGGCTTGCTTGACCTTGATTGCAGTCTCTGCCTGCTCCGGTGACGGTTCCTGCGCTCCTGGCTGCCCCTGAGGCTGATTTCGGGCCTGTTCGGCCTTTGCCCTCGCATCGGTGACCATCTTTTCGAGCGTGTCTTCCACGGACTTGCCGAGGTTGAACATGCGCGAGGTGGAGGAAAAGATTTCCACCGCGGCATCAGCCGGCAGCGCGCCCTGCTGAACGAGAGGAGCGACGGCTGCGAAGTAAGCCGATGCGCCCTGAAGAAACTGCGAGACTTCCTGTTTCTGGCGCGTCAGGTCGGCACGGATCGTGGAATCGCTTTCGACGTCGATGCGGTAGTAGGAAGCGAGCGGCCGACGCAGCAGGTTTATGACGTCGAGCTTCAGTTTCTGCTGGTCTGGAGTGTCCTGCGGGTTGGGCAAGAGTGGAATGCCCGTCATCTCTTCCAGCGTGTTCAGCGAGAAGAGCTTCGGAATGATTTCGCTCATCATCACGAACAGGTCGCGGGCGCAGCGCTCCATCATGCGCTGCATCTTCTGGATGCGCAGCGAACCCCACTGGCTCTTGATGTTCTGCGCCGTGGCCGTTTCGGATGCCGCTGATGCACCGCGGACGATATCGCTAATCCCGGTGATTTCGTAGATCGCTTGCTTCGTCTGGTCCCGATCGGCGTAGAGCTCCTGCAGGGCCGTGATGAACTTCTCGATCGGCCAGAACGCGATTGCCGCTGCAATGCCGCCCTGGCTCTTTGACCAAAGCTCGCCGTTGTCGATCGGCGCGAACTCGTTGTCTTCCAGCTGCAGGACGCTCTTCAGGTCCGCCGCCTCGCCCGCATACCAGCCGCGGACCTTCATAGCCTTCGTCAGCACGTCTATACGCTTGGTGATCGTGTCGAGCTGGTCGGCCAGCTTGCGATAGATCGAGAACGGATTGACCGGCTTCAGGCGGCCCGTCAGTTCGATCGGCTGCATGGGCGTCGGGATCGGGAAGAAGTTCTTCAGTCCAAGCGGATCGTCGATCGTTTTCAGCATAACGCCGTCATCGCTGACGAATTTCACTTTCCTCGTCTTCTTGCACCAGATTTCCCAGCCGCAGATATCGCCGTCGCTCTTCGACCAGGTGTTCTTCTCGCCTTCGTCGAACTGGCTGCGGATCAGATTGCTGTCGAAGGACTCTTCCTCATCTTCCTTCGGGATGACGAAACGAAAGGCGTCCCACTGCCGGTCTTCCCAACGCTTGGCCGGACCGTGGCGGTAATCCTTCCAACTGACAGCCTCGAAGCAGATCCGCTCGTTCTCGACGGTCTCCAAGGGTGGGCCGCCGTTGCCGCCTATGCCGTTGGACCCAAAGCCGAGAGGCACTGGATCATCAGACGCCGCAGTCTCAGCAAGCCCATCATTGAACATCGTGGCGCCGATTTCTTCCGATGACCGGCCATTGTCCGGGCCTTCGTCGGTATCAGCGTCCGCGTCCCTGAGGTCCTGGTCAGTCGGCTCACCGCCTACGATATCACTCTTGAACTTCAGGCGGACAATGCCGCGGCCAGCGAGAAACGAATCCTGCGCGCCGGCTTCCATCTCGACCTGCAGACGGCTGTCATCGATCTGAACGGAAATGGCCCGTTCCATGATGTCGGCGACGATGCGCGCTGCAGGGTCCGGATCATTGAAACGCCTGCGGATGTCCGGTACCGGCGGCGAATTGATCACCGCAGGAACAATGGTTTCGACGTTTGCGAAGAGGATGTTGAAGTCGTACCGCGACCCCAGCGCCTTTTCGTCGTTCTCCGCCTTCTCTTCGTTGGTGTAGGCGCGGACGGCCTTTGCCGCGTCGTCGAGCCAGTCCTTTTCCAGCTTCTCGGCGGCTTTGATCTTGTCGATCCAGCGCTGCCCCTCTTCGCGGAGCTTTCTGTTCGGAGAAGCGGTCATTGATTATCCCACGCGAAAAAGGCCCGCCACGGATGACGAGCCTCTGAAAGGTGATGAGAGAGATGGATCAGGCGGCGGTCGGGTTCTGCGGATCGGGGTTCAGCTTTGTCGACACGACGTCACCGGCCGACCCTTTACCCTTCTTATCGCCTGTCTTCGCGCCGGCAGCTTTCTCGCGCGCCTTACGGCCTGGTTCCAGCTTCTTGTCGATGGCGTTCTGCTGGTCCTTGCCTTCGTCGCTCGAAAGATTTGACGCGTCGGTCGCTTCCTTGCGGTTCTCCGGCTGGACTGCGAGAGGATCGCCGCCCTGGTCGGATACCGTCTCGACGACAGCGCCGCTTGAGGGTGCCGAAATATACCGCTCGATGCCCGGGATCTCTTCCCGCAGCTCGTCGAACAGCTTTTCGTTCAGCTTGTTGCCGGCGCCATAAACAAGCTCGGATGCCCGAGCACCGGCGAGGCGATGTTCTCCACCGTTCCACTGACGGATGATGGACTTGAAGGCCTGTTCTTCATTCGCTTTCATGATGAAGTCCTTGTTGTTTCGGGACTTCGACGCGTTGATGAAACGCCATCGTCCCGCCTGGGGTTCCTATGCATTTGCACGGCGACGGCGGACCATCGCTTCGACTGCCTCTTTCACGTTGACCTTGATCTCAATGCTGCCATCCGGCCGGCCGTGAACGAGCGGCTCGCCCTTGGGAGGCGGAGGTGGTGGAGCTTCCTCTTTGATGACCTCAGATCGCCATGCGAGACCGAGATACCGCCAGCTCGAACCGATATGTTCGGCCCAATCCTTCACCGGGTTTTCAAGGAAGGTCTTGCGCTTGTCGTCCCATTCGCGCCGATATGCCTTCAGGCCGTCCACCCCGAGCGAAACACGCTGGCCCCGATCGTCTTCGCCCTCGTAGAACGTTGCGGCCTTGATGGTTGACCGGCCCGCGTTGATCCCATCGGCGACAGCGACCTTTGCCACCATGCGCGGCTTGCGCCCGCAATCCTTCAGGACATCATATCGAGTGCGGTTCGAGCCCCAATTCTTCACCATGATATCGTGAGGAACGTAGTCGTTGCCGTGATAGCCCTTCCCGTCGAGCCACTTGCACCACTCTTCCAGATCGTCTGAATCCGGGAGGTAGAAATCAATGATACGCGGACCCGGTTCACCCGGTATGCACTGGAAACACCAAATCGGGTTGTTCGTCGCCTTGCCCAAATCCCAGGCTGTATGGACTGGATAACGAAAGTCGATCTCGAAAAGCTTGAAGCGTCCCTGCTTCTCCGCTTCTGCGATTTCCGCGCCCCAATAAGAGCCCACCATCGCGCCGGCGAACGAGCAATAGAACTCCTGCTCGATCAGCAGATTGGCTATGTCCTTGCCATATAGCGAGGCATAGATGCCGCGCTGTCTCTCGATGCCCTCCGCGTCGATCGCCATCGTCTGATCGGCCCGCAGGATTTGCGTGAACCATCCCTTGGGATTGGTGACCGGATCATAAGCATCCGCCTTCGCAGCGTCATACATGCCCTTTGCATGGTTGTTGCCGCGCGGCGTGGTGATGAACGATGCCCAGCCGCCGTTCTCTTCCAGGATAGGCGAGAGGAACGCCCATGCACTCGGATTTGCGAGAGCCCATTCCGAAAATGTAATCCCCACCGGTGGCGACCCGACGAGGCTGTTGAAGTTGTCAGAGCCAACGACCTGAAACGTCGAGCCGGTCTTGAACCGGATGAACATCTCGTTGTCGTTCTGGTTCTCGATGATCTCCCGCGGGAAAGCCTCATCGATGCGGCGCTTGCCTGAGTGGGGATTCACCGCGTTCCAGATTGCCTTTCGAGCCTGAGCAGCTTCCGGCAGCATATGCCAGTACGTGCCAGGCCGCGTCATAGCACTGACGGCATGCTTCTGCAGGTCGATCTCATCCTTGCCGGCGCGACGATGCCAGATCAGCAGTTGGCGCCGGCATCCCCTCTCCCATGCGTTCCATGCCGGCAGCTGGTAATCGCGAGGACGCCAGCCGAGCGCGGGAATTCGAACCGTCTGCATCAGCTGTCCGAGAAGCGAACAACCTCGACCTTGAACGCACCGCCGTCAGGATCGGTCAACGCGACCTTTGTTCCATACTTCTTCGGCTTCAGCTTCTCAGCAATCCACTGGCGGGTGAGGATACGCAGCTGCGATCGACGAAGAGCTTCGCCGTTCTCTTGCCAACCTGTGATCTCGCCGGCCGCGTTCTTCTTTTCCATCCAGTCGTTGCTGCCGTCGTCGGCAATGTCGGTCATCTCGTCGACGAGGCTGTCAGCCTGGGCTTCGCGCGCGTATGCGTACATGGTCCGAAAAGTCTCATGCGCATCATCAGCCAACCATGCAAAGACGGTCGATTTCGATGGCATGTCTTCAGCGAGACAGATCGAGCGGAGGCTTTCGCCGTCCGAGATCCGGTCACAAATGGTGGCGGCAATCGCATCGTTGTAATCCGATGGCCGCCCTGTTCTCTTCTTTGCCATAAGGTTTCGACGCCTTGTGAATTTCGGGGGATAGCAGAGGTTGTATCTTGCGACTCATGGTCGTTCATCGTTTTCTTTCGAGAAAATCGGATGGAGACTAAAAATGCGCCTCGCTGTATTCACTTCGACCGTGCCTGCGGGTGCGACCGTTTTTATCAACCCAGCTCAAGTCGTCGCCGTTTCGGCTTTTAACAGTCAGACCCACATCCATGTCGCGGTGCCAAACCAAGATGGACATCCGTTCTTCTACACTGTCGCAGAGTCCTTACAGGCCGTGAGACAGGAACTAAATCTGGCAATGAGTGACTGACCTAATCATCTAATTCAAACTTCATAAAAGTTAGGAAATACAAATATGTGGCTTGAACTGCACGACGATGATGGACGAAGCATTTTCGTCAACATGACTAACGCAACCGACTTTCGAAAATGGAACCCGGAAGACAAATACACGCAAATCGCAATGGGCAGCTTTGGCGATAAAGGCAAAATTGTCATGGTGGTTGAGAGCCCGGGCGACATCATGAACATGATCGCCAGAGAGCAACAGCGCGGAGCTAACCTGGCAAAGACAGCCCGCTGACCACTGCATACCCTTTCGAGCTCGATAATTCTTGATGGTATGAGAGGTAAGTTATGTTGATCTGGTTACAGCTTGGCAGCGCCATCTGCGGCCTATTAGGAGCTGTCCTCTGGTGGCTATCAGCTCAAAGGTTCTTCACTCAAAGTAAAACCGCAACACTCGAGTCGACAATAGGTGGAGACGGTGACAGGGCCTATAATCTTGGCGACGGCATGCTGACGGTCGATCACCATTCTCGCGTCGCACTCACTAATGCGTGGGCTGCGGGGCTGTCTGGAGTGGCTGTCTTACTTCAGACAGTTCCGGTGGTTTTTCAGCTCTTTGGTGTAGCTATCTGAAGCTTTGACCAGCATCGCACTTCCCATAGGTCACGGGCGCCAAATAAGCACATTTCTTCCATCGTGCGGATTGCTGCTTATCCGCGTGGACCGGCGCTCTGCGCACTGAACATCCACAAATCAGTGCGCAGAATATAACCGAACGGTTATGCTTGATCAATATTCCCTGCGAGATTCCCCAGCGTATTCAGCGTTTCCGTTATGAATGCGCGAGAGGATGCGGACGACAGACTCGATGACAGACTGCCGCCAAGCTCGGTAAACTGCGACCGGCGAATCTTCCGGGTACTACTACCGCCACGCTTCCCGCGCCCTGGTTGCTGCAGTTCAAGCTCCTCTTCCCGCTGGCGACGAGCGCGTGCAAACAGGAAGCTCTGTTCCTGCTCCCACTGGATGTAGCGGAGCCGGTCGATGGTCTCCTGGGAAAACTCGAAGGGCATCGGTCGCTCTTCGTATCGCTTGGTGAAGCGCAGGATCTTGCTGACGCCTTCGACCTCTTCGACCGCGCGGTAGTCATGCGGACCGATATTGACAAACAGGTATCCAACAAACGTCGGAAAGCGCCGCTCGATCCAATGCTTCTGACGATGGTGCCTAACCTCGATCCTGTAGCTCGGCATGAAAGCTTCAAAGCCAGCGTTGCGAAGGTTGCGTTCGATTAGGCTTTCGCCTTTACGGTCGTGCCCTTCCCGCATTGACGGGCAGCGCTGAGCGCCTGGCGCCGTCTTTACGGCAAACCATGTCTCGATTGGTGGATGCCACTTGCGGGCTACACCTTCATCTGCTCGTAGTTTTCGGAAGGTACCCTCGTCGATTCTAAAGGCCGGTGAGTTCAAGTTGCTTGTCCCTCGGTGATAGTTTCAGCGGAGGCTCTGGGCACGTACAGGCGTTCCCAGGCGAGCTTGTTCGGTGTCGTATGGTATCGATAGGTTTTCTGGTCGAACCAGAAGCCTACCTTGCCTTCGAAGTCGCCATTGCGCTGTTTGGCGACGTTGATAACGACTGACGGCTTTTCGTTAAGTTCGTCGCGTTCCTCGTCGGTCTTCGCCGCTTTCAGCTTTTCCTCGTGAGCCTTGTTTCGCCAGACGCTGACGATGTTGAAGGCGTTGGCGCCGATCTCCATGGCGCCCTTGATATCTTCGGTTTCCGGTGCGCCGGCCCGATCCTTGTCGCCCTTGCGGGAGTGCGCGACGAGATGGACATGGACGTTGTTGGCGATGGTCCAGTCAACCAGTTGGAAGACTGCTTTCTCCTGCCCGTTGTAGTCGTCTTGCGCGATGCCAACGCGCATCAGGCTATCGATGATGAATTGGTCGCAGCCGTACTTCGCCCGGGCATAGTCGAAGACTTCCAGCAGCGCTGGAATGCCGGCTTTGCCGACGTGATCGTAGATCAGCAGACCTTGATCGAGCCAATCGAGAATGTCCCCGATAAAGCGGGCGGTCGGTCGATCCGAGCCACCAGTCTGTTTCGCGAGACGCTTCAATGTCTGTTCGCCCTTCATTTCGAGCGAGGCGATGCAGATCCGGCTTCCCTGTTTCACCCAGTGCGGTACGCAGTCGGAGAGCAACTGGCTTTTGCCGTGGCCGGACGCTCCGCTCCAAAGGGTAAGCTCCGCCGGACGAAGCAGGAACTTTCCTGCAAGCTTGTCGTAAGGCAGGCTATAGCCGACGTGCTCGCCTTCAGCCGGCCAGAAGAGATAAATCACACGGTCTTTCAGATCGGACGGACGCCGCAATCCGGCCGGGTCGAGCCCTTGCGCAGTACGAAGGCACTCATCCATGTCCTCCTTCGATACCCGTTCCTTCAGGCATTGGTTAGCGTCCTTGTGAGGCAGCTTGACGCGGAAGCACCGATGCCGACCGAGGCGGCTGGCGATCTCCTCCGCTGCTTCATCACCGACCGCGTCCATGTCGGTCGAGATGTAGATCCGCTCGAAGCGCTGGAGCCGATCGTATTCGTTCTGGATCCAGTTTTGCTTGCCGCCCTTGCCGCCGCCGAACGGCACTGACACCGCCATGTGCTCGTATGTCGCCCACGAAAGCGCATCGATCTCGCCCTCGGTGATGATCAGGTCGCGAGCGTTAGGCGATATCGCCTGCCAGCCGAAAAGCACCGGCTCACAGTTTGCGGCAGTCGGCATCGGCTTCGCGCCGTCCTCAGCCTTCCGGCTTTTCGCCAGAGCAAGAACACCGTCCGGCAGCAGGAACGGAAAAATGATCTCGTCGCCTCGCTCGCCGACGCGGTAGATTTCGAGAATGCCGTCAGGAATACCACGAGCGTTGAGGTATGCCTTTGCCTTGCCAGCCGGCTTCTTGCACTCCGGCCGCTTTGGGCGCTCGTAGTTCGGCCGCGGATCGCGTACCGGTTCCGGTCGGGCCATGCCGAGCCAGTTGCGGATGTCGTCGATGGCATCGGCGAGCGATCGGCGACGCACCGCCACCCAAAGATCGATCAGGTCGCCGCCCTCGCCAGAACTGAAATCCGACCAGACTCCAGCCTTCAAGCCCGACAGATGAACGCCTAGGCTCCTACCCTCCTCGCCGTCTACGGACCCCACACGCCACTCGTTCGAAATCTTCTTGCCTTTCGGAAGAAGATATTCCGCCACCGACTGTGCGCGCTCCGTCAGCCGGCGTTTGATCTCGATGATATCCGTCATACGTCGACCCCCGCGTAAGCTGGATCGTCGCGCCAGTCCGAGTTGGCGGGCGCTTGGCCGACGGGATTTGCCCAGCAATCGCCATTCAGCCAAGTCGCCGCGTTCTTGGTGAACTGCTGATCCTTGCCTCGCCGTTCCCCGGCATAAGCCAGGACAGCCGACAAGATCGTCTCCAAGTCAGCACGCTGCAGCGCTTTGACGAAGGCACCCTCAGCCCGACGCTTGTCTGACTTTTTCGGATAGATTTCCCAGAAGCGATCGAACGCCGCGCGCGCATCAAGAGAAGTATCGTCAGATACTTCCTTTAAAGGTTGGTGGTTGTTGGTTGCTAGTTGATAGTTGTTAGTTAGCTTTTCGCCGGAAGAACCTTCAGCTTTTGCCTTGCCTTGATTTTTCTCACTTTTTCCTTTCGGTCGTCCGCCCTTCGAACCAACTTCGGATGCAGTTTGGATTCTCTTCAGAGAACGTTCAACCTCACTTTGAGCACGGTTCTGGCACAGTTTGGCATCACTTTGGCGATAGATCTTTCCCTTTTCGACAAGGCTTTGAATGACACGCCGAATGTCAGCGGGCCGGTTCAGGCACAGTGACGATAGGCGCTTTGGGTTGTCGTCGACAGGCCCGCCCTCGGACATGATGAGCGCGCAAATCATCCAGTAGACCCCCTGCTCTTCAGCGGTGAGTTTGCCGGCGACGCCGGCAATGTATTCGTCGCAATAGAAGTCGACTCGTCGCGCTTTCCCGCTGGGCATCAGGCACCCCTCGGCGGGCGTGTCTTATGGACGGGAAAGGTCGCGACGTTTTGGCGGTCTGTTGACGCCGGGAGATGTCCGGCAAACAGATCGGCGAAGCGCTTCCAGGCTATCGCCGCTGCCTTCCCGTCGTTGAACGAGAGGGACAGGTCGGCTTTGAGCCTGGCCTGTCGATAGTCCTCCCAGGCGGACAGCTCGATCTCGGTCCGATCGTGGATCATGGGTGGCCCTCCACCGGCCCCAACAAGGACCGAAGGAAGATCCGCAGTACGCGCTCCACAGGCTCAGCGCTGTACGTCGCGCTCGAAAGACTTTCGAAGACGTTGTCGTTGCTCAGTGCTATCTCGACTTTCGCACGTATGTCGGCGGGCGTGAGGCAAGGCTGCGCTATCATGTCAGCCTCGGCATCGTCCATGGCGTGCCATAACGCATCGTGATCACTGGCCTGGTCGGCTGAAACGGCTTTCCGATAGCTATCGTCAGCACGCTTCCACGTGTCGATCGCCTGCCTGAGCTTTGGATTAACATCATTCGACGGCAGCAGGATCGACGCCAGGAACTCCCTGTTGAGGTCGACTTGAACCGCATCCGCGAGTGTCGGGCAGCTGGCAACGTACGACAGCTTCTGCTGTACCTCAGCTTCAGTTGTGCATTGGAAGACGACGAACGCATGCTCGGCATCCGCGAATGCGTCATACGCTTCACCTTCCGCTTCGAGATCTTCATGCGGACCGACAGTGTTCAGCCAGGTTTGGAGAGCGTGGGCATGTTTTTCGATAAGAGCGGTTAGCATCACACAGCTCCCTTCATTCGAACATAGGTTCCCGGGATGTCGAAATGCTCGGTACCTGCAACTAGAGCTGCCGTGTGCGAATGCGCGATGTTGATCAGGCTGCTGATGCGATCGAGCGCATTGTCGCGGGAACCATCGGGGCGCACATAGTTGCCTTCTGACGTCAGCAGATCATGGACGGTATCGAGAAGCTGCTCCAGGTCAGCAAGCTCATAGACAAGGTCTTCGGGTTCGAGTTGCGAATTAGGCTTCATTGGCGCGCTCCTTCGCAACGTCGTCCCGGTCGGGATGATTGAGATGAAAAAGCCGCGCGCGGAGTGCCTCCGCTTCCTCAAATGATCGCTGCGCGATGCTGACAAGGCGCTGAAGAGCACCGATCGCTTCGTCGCCGTCCATCTCGATTACCATCATGCCGATGGCAGTCAGGATGTCGTGGATCGTCCAGAGCGGATTTTCCATCTTGCAGACGATGTCGTAGGTCTGGCCCTCACGCACGAGGGCATCCGATTTTGCAGCGCCCGCGACAGCGGGTACTGGAATCTCGATTGGCTTGCTGCTAAGTATGTTGCTGTTCATTTTCGTTTCCTTTGCTAGGGATCGAGAACCATGGCTCGGGACCGTTGGCGCGGTTGCCGGGCCTTTCTCTTTGGCGATCATGCTGCGGTGTCCATGAAGAAGGCGATGAGCTTGCTGCGCTCCGCCACCCATCGGCCGCCAACCTTTTTTGCTGGCAGTTCTCCGTTATCAAGCATGTAAAAAGTCGCCCGAGCGGTGCGGCCGATGAGCTTAGCGATTGCCTCGGCCCCCCACACTAATTCCATTCCGTTATCAGTAGCCGTCACGCGTTCGACCTCCTTGTTAACCATAAACCATAATACGGATTCGCTACATCTTGACCATAGCGATTCCGTACGATTGAAGCAAGTGGTGATCTATAGCAATTCCGTACTATCTGTTCTCAGGGGGCGAAAAATGGCGCGGCCAAAATATCCGAGCGACAAGCAAGACCAGTTCATGGTCCGACTTCCGGAAGGCATGAGAGATCAGATTGCCACTGCCGCAGAGCAGAACGGCCGATCCATGAACGCTGAGATCGTGTCCAGGCTCGATCAATCTTTTCGAATAGAAGAGGGACTCGATCGCTTTATCGCGAGCCATGAAGAATTGGCAAAAGACCATCAAGAACTAAGCAGAGGGTATTCGGCGCTTGAGTCGGAACATGACAAGCTCAAGATCGAACTTTCGGCGGCCAAAGCTGCACTAATTGAGCAAAAGACCATATCGTTCAGCCTTCAGCACATGCTTGAAGAAAACTTGCAAGAAAGAAAAAAACAATCGGAACACGATTCGGAAACAATGGCTGCAATCGAAGCCCGATATAACGAGATGAAGGAGCAAGCCGTTTATCTCGAATCGCTCAAAGTCGAACTACTCAATATGTCGAGAGAGCGCCAAGAGATCAGAACGGACGCTGAAGCACTTGTCAGCGAGCAGGGAAAAGTCATCACTCGTCTATCTGAAGATCATAAGGCCACAGCGAGGGCCTTGATTGGCTTGCAGAATGCGTTGCAGAAAGCTGCTCGCGGCGACGATGCTGAACTTTCCAAGATTGTCGCATCCTTCTCAACTGATGATGGAGCTGGCGAGAAGCCATGAGCGTCCGAAAGCGCGAGTGGACAACGCCCAAGGGCGCCCAAAAGTCAGCCTGGGTAGTCGACTATACGGACGCCGCCGGCAAGCGCCGTCTGAAGACGTTTGCTCGAAAGAAGGAAGCAGATGCTTTCGCAGCAACGGCCTCGGTCGAAATCCGGGAAGGCGTTCATGTCGCCGAGAGCGCCAGCGTCACTGTCGAGGCAGCGGGCAAGCTCTGGATAGCCAGCGCCAGGGCGGCGGGGTTAGAACGCGCTACCATCATGGATTACGAGCGGCATCTGCGGATGCACATCAATCCATTCATCGGAAACACAAAGCTACCGAGCCTGACAATCCTCAAGGTGCGCAAGTTTGAGGACGATCTGCGCGAGGCTGGCCGATCGCCGGCAATGATCAAGAAAGTTATGGTGAGCCTTGGCACGTTAATTGCGGACGCATCGGAACAGGGCCTCATTGCGCGCAATGTCGTCAGGGAAAGGAAAAAGCGACGAGGCTCGAAAGATTCACGCCAGGAGAAGCGCCAGAAGGGCAAGCTAAAGGTCGGGGTGGACATTCCCACCCGAGACGACATCAAGGCGCTGCTGAGTGTCCTGAAAGGACGGTGGCGGCCTCTCATCCTTGTGGCAATTTTCTGCGGCCTTCGAGCTTCAGAGCTGCGAGGCCTGCGGTGGCCGGATGTCGACCTCGATAAGCGCGAGATCCATGTTCGCCAGCGCGCCGATCGGTTCAACGATATCGGCCGTCCGAAATCCGAATCTAGCGAGCGCACCGTCCCCGCACCCCCGATGGTGATCAACGCCCTGAAGGAATGGAAGCTCGTCTGCCCCAAGCGCAACACTGGCAAGAAGGACGACGCCGGCGCGCCGATTATGGTGCTCGAACTTGTATTCCCGAACGGGACCGGCAGGGTGGAGCAGCTGAACAATATCCTGCGACGCGGACTGCATCCGTCCTGGGTGGCCGCCGGCATCGCTGTTGACAGCGGCGAGGTCGACAAGAAGGGGAAGCCGATCATGGAGCCGAAGTACACCGGCATGCATGCCCTACGGCACTTCTTCGCCTCGTGGTGCATCAATCGGAAGGAAGACGGTGGGCTCGGATTAACGCCAAAAATGGTTCAGGAGCGCATGGGCCACTCCACCATTGCAATGACGATGGACACCTACGGGCACCTGTTTCCGAAGGACGACGACGCAGACGAATTGGCGGCAGCAGAGAAGGCATTTCTTGCCTGACTGCAACATGAATGCGACATGGACCGACGAACGCCCTGCATCATATGTATCTGTAGCGGATTCCTAATCTGAGGGTCACGCGTTCGAATCGCGTCGGGATCACCATTTCTTTTCAACGATAACGCGGCCGCCACCGCAAGGCGCGCTTTGCGCCCGCCCCAAACAGCGCCGCCACGATCCATACGCCGATAAAGCCGATCGCTGCCCAGACGAGACCTGCGAAGCTGACGGGCACGCCTGGCACGAAGTCGTGCCATTGGCAATTATTCCCTCATCGGCATCGCGCAACAGCACGAAAGGCTTTGCAATCAACGAGGCGGCACCGAGATTCGATTGCTGGGTGACGAGGCGCTCATAGCGCTCCAGCGTACGGCACATCGAGAGGCCGCGATCACGCAGAAAGTCGTCAGGGGAGCGGGCATAGATATCGAGCGCCTGCCGGCGGTCGAGATGATGGTCGGCGGCCTGTTTCGTGAAGTCGTCGACGATGATCTTGAGCTCGTCGATCGCCCCGCCGATACGCTGGCGATACTGCTGGGCAAATTCTGGCGCCTGGGAGAAAAACGTGCCGCCGGCAAGCCCGACGACCAGCGTAGCGACCCTTCCGATCGAGCCCATGACGGTGCCTCCAACTGTTCCCACGCCAGAACGATTCTGAAAGGACAAAAGTTGCCGCTGACACAATCGTTAATGCTATGTGATTGAACTGATTACGCTTCGTTCGAGTTGATCCCTCGACCAACTTGGAAAGAGAGGCTTGTTATGAGGAATATTGTCATCGCTTCCGCATTGGCTGCGGCTACGATTTTTGCCGGCGCTCTGCCGTCCCAGGCTGCCAGCGTGACCATCACCACGGACAACGGCGGATACGGCTATCATCGTATGATGGACCATCCTTACCACCGTCCTTACTATCGCCACCACCTGCCGCCGCGCCGGATTTCGGACGATTGTTTTACCCGCACGGAACGCATCCATCACCACGGTCGTACCGTAATCAAGGAAACCCGCGTCTGCCGCTAAGAGCACGAAAACCCCGGCTGGAAACCCAGCCGGGGTTATCGTTCCTGAGCATGAGGAACTTAGGTTTTTTCTCCGCGTTTAGCGGTGAAACGGGAGTATCCGCCATGCGTATTCGAATAGCTCTGCTTGCAATCGGTTTTGTCATCAGTGGCCTGCTGCTGGCACTCGTCCATCAGCCGCAAGGCCCCGTTACAACGCCGAAGACCGATCGGCTTATCGGCGAGAAGGCTCCCGCCGGTTTTCTGCCAGAACGCTTTGCCGGCTGATCAGCTGAACGACAGCTTGCGTGCCACGACGTGGAAATATTCCTCGTCTAGCAACGTCTCGCCACCGAGCGGACGGCCATCGACCGAAAAGAGCAATGGCTCGCCGTTAAAACCATTTTCTGAAAGCTGCGAGCGCAACTGGCCAGGTGTCGTAGCATAGACCATAATGCCGAAATCATGGGCGCGATGCAGCAAGATCGCATGTTCGCCGTCGCGCTGTTCGAGCGGCGCGAGGCGGCGCTCCCGCACCAGCCCCATTGCATGTTTGAGAAGCCGGAAGCTCAGCTTCACCGGGTGGTTGGACCAGACAACCGAAGAGCGGGCGCGCTTTTCGCCAAACCCATGCCAATTGCGATTGAAGGTTGAAAAGGCGAATGTGCCTCCGGCCTTCAGAACACGCGCGACTTCCCGCATGACCGATTTGCGGCCATCGGTATCGACGGAGTCGATACCATTATAGCTGAAGACGACGAGATCGAAGGAGCCTTGGCAAAAGCCGATAGATCGCGAGCGTCCATATTTTCGAAACGAAGGCCCGGATGGTTCGACCGCGCGAGCGTCACCATTTCGGGCGTGTAGTCGATGCCGACATAATCACCGGCCTCCCCAGCGAGAAGCGCAGCCGTACGGCCGCCGCCGACGCCGATATCGAGGACCCTACCGCCCTTGGCATTCGCAAGGCCGATGCCGAGCACCATGCGCTCGCCTTCATTGATGAAGCCGCTACTGTTGCGATAGTCGCGCCTGGAAAGCGGACTGCTCCATGTCCGCCGATTAATTACTTCCATCTGGTGCATCGAAATACCTGACTTTCCGGGCTGGAATAGGACCAAACCTAGGTCAGGGGACGGTGCGGATAAACTTACAGATAGTTAATGTTCGGTTAATGGTTAATGTCGAACGTTAGCTATCGGGTCCGCAAGTAGAATACGGTTCCGAACGGTGTGAACCCCTTCAACTGTTCTTGCGATGACCGTTGCTCGCTCTATTTCATCCACCGTACCGACATAGCCGCTCAAAACGATCTCGTCGCCTTCGGCTGTAACCTCGACGTCAGCTGCATCGATACCGCCAGCGACGGCCAGCGCATTGGCGATCGCAGCTTCCAATGTCGCACGATTGGTATATTCGGCCTCAGCTTCGGGCTGATGGCCGTGAAATGTCTGTTCCTTGAAGACCATCATTCTGTCCTCCTTGGTGGCGGAGAAGAAACGCGGCTCGGAGGGTTTTGGTTTCGCCTACCAGCGCAGCTGATAGTTCAGATTGACATTTCCCGTCCGTCCCGTCGAAAGCGGATCGGATACCGACGCACTCAGCCCGAGATTGGGCAAGATGTTTTGACTGACGGCAACGGTACTGGAAAAGTCGCCACTGACATCACTGATGCTGCTGCCGGCCGAGATCGATGTGCCAGTCCACGGATAGATCAGCTTGACCGCTTGCGAGGCTGATACCGTCGCCTGACGCACGTCTTGGGCATTGTAGCCGAGACTGACGGTGCGCGTGGTCTGCATGTCGAGCGAATCCGAAAGAATCCAGTTTCGCGAGCGGCTGAGCATCAGCGCACCGCTGCCGCGCAACGTATCGACCTGCACTGTCGCATCCTGTTGCATCCGGCTGCCTGGCGTAACGCTCACCTTCTCCAGCTTGCCCCAGAGCATCGCCTGGCCGGAATCCGGCAGCGGGGCTCCGCTCTTGTTGGAGGCGAGCGCGAGATCCGCGCCGGCGCTCGTCTCCCATTCCGTCGGTAGGCGAAACCCGATCGTCGTCTTGTAAGAACGGGTCGACACCTTCACCGGCGACCAGATCACCAGGTCATCGGCAAATACCGGATTGGCCAACGGCAAAAGGGCAAAAACAAAGCACGCAATCTTTACTTTCGTCATAACATTGCATCGTTTGAACTTGCACGCCGACTGCGCACCGATAGGCGCGGAACGGACGTGGAAGCGCTTATATTGAACGCACCAAGGGATGCGCAGACAGGCAATCCCGGCTTAGTCTTCGATTTTTGTTGGCCAGCGGCCGATGGCATAAAACTGCCGGTTGTTCGTCGGACGCATCAGCGCCCAGCGGATTTGCCTCTTCCGGTCGTAACCGGCCGCAGCAAATGATTATCCCGTAGGGATCGTTATCAGGATCACATCATGGCTGGGGCATGTAAACTCCTTTAGAGTTGAAATTTGCTGCACCGCACACTTGCTGCCTCCCGAGATCCCCTGTAGAGCCGGTGGCAAATGTGCAATTTCTTGCGAAATCGAGCATGCAGACGAGCAAAAACACGCCTCGGCGTCTGAGTATCTTCGGTTCGACAGGCTCGATCGGCCGGAATACGCTCAATGTCGTCGATCATCTGGGCGGTCGAGAAAATTTCGAAATTTCCGTCCTGACCGGCAACGGCAATGTGGAATTGCTGGCCCGGCAGGCGAAGTCATCGGGCGCGAGGCTCGCCGTCATTGCAGATGATCGCCATTATGAATCGCTGAAGAGCGAGCTTTCGGGCAGCGGCACCGCGGTCGCTGCAGGCAAATCCGGTCTGATGGAGGCCGCAGACCGCGAGGCAGACTGGATAATGGCAGCCATCGTCGGCACGGCCGGCCTTGCGCCTACCCTTGCCGCGGCCCGCCACGGCGCCGATATCGCGCTGGCCAATAAGGAATGCCTGGTTTCTGCCGGCGATCTTTTCGTCGAGTCAGTGAAAAAAGGCGGCGGTAAGCTCTTGCCCGTCGACAGCGAACACAACGCGATCTTTCAGGTGCTGGAGGAAAACCAGCGCCACGCCGTAGAACGCGTCATCCTGACGGCATCAGGCGGCCCCTTCCGCACCTCCTCGATGGAGGAAATGGCCAATGTCACGGTAGAAACGGCGCGCGCCCATCCACGGTGGTCGATGGGCCTGAAGATTTCCATCGACAGCGCTTCGCTCTTCAACAAGGCGCTGGAGATGATCGAGGCGAAGCACCTTTTTGGACTGCACCCCGAGCAGGTGGAAGTGATCGTTCACCCGCAGTCGGTCATCCATTCGATGGTCGGCTATACGGATGGTTCCGTACTGGCCCAACTCGGCGCGCCCGATATGCGTACCGCTATCGGTTATGCACTGTCCCACCCGCGCCGCGCCAATCTGCCGATCGAGCGACTGGATTTCGCCAAGCTCGCACGGCTGGATTTCGAAGCGCCGGATGAGATGCGTTTCCCTGCTTTGCGGCTTGCACGGCTGGCGATGACGCGCGGCGGCGTGCAGGGCGCAGTACTGAATGGCGCGAAGGAGGTCGCGCTCGAAGCCTTCATCGAGGGCCGCTTGCCCTTCCTCGCCATGGCTGAAATCACCGAGAAGGTGATGGACGAGCTCATTGGCCTGCCAGCGGCGACATCGATGGACGATGTCTTCGCCGCAGACAAAGAAGCCCGGCAGCGGGCTGCCGGGCTCATTCAGTAAAAAGCTTGTCTGGGAAAATCAGGCGACGTTGCTTCAAGCGACGTGACGGGCGAGCGCGCAACGCGACCAGAGCGAATGCAGCGCGCCGACGAGATGCTCGATATCGGCATCCGAATGCAGTGGCGTCGGCGTGATGCGCAGGCGCTCGGTCTTCTTCGGCACCGTCGGATAATTGATCGGCTGCACATAGACACCGAAATTGTCGAGCAGCAGATCCGAGATCCACTTGCACTTGGCGGCATCGCCAACCATGACCGGCACGATGTGGCTCGGGTTCGGCATATGCGGAATGCCCTGCTGGTCAAGCAGCGCGCGCAACTTTCGCACGCGGTCCTGATGGCGCGCCCGCTCAAAGGGGCTCGCCTTCAGATGCCGTATCGACGCGACCGAGCCGGCAGCGAGGGCCGGCGGCAGCGACGTCGTGAAGATGAAGCCCGACGCAAACGAGCGGATGAAATCGCAGAGTGCAGCGGAAGCGGCGATATAACCGCCCATAACCCCGAAGGCCTTGGCAAGCGTGCCCTCGATGACAGTGATCCGATCCATCAAGCCTTCGCGCTCGGCAATACCACCACCACGCGGACCGTACATGCCGACGGCATGCACTTCGTCGAGATAGGTCATCGCACCATATTTATCAGCGAGATCGCAGATTTCCTTGATTGGCGCGATATCGCCATCCATCGAATAGACCGATTCAAAGGCGATAAGCTTTGGCGCCCTGGGATCGGCAGCAGCCAACTTGGCTTCGAGGTCGGCGATGTCATTATGCTTCCAGATCACCTTATCGCATTTGGCGTAGCGGATGCCCTCGATCATCGAGGCATGATTCAGTGCATCAGAGAAGATGATGAGCCCGGGAATCTTGGCGCCGAGCGTACCGAGCGCTGCCCAGTTTGAGACATAGCCGGATGTGAAGGTCAGTGCCGCTTCCTTGCCGTGCAGATCGGCGAGCTCTTGCTCGAGGAGAACGTGGTAATGGTTGGTGCCCGAGATATTCCGGGTGCCTCCCGCACCCGCGCCACAGTGATCGATGGCTTCTTTCATCGCCTCGATCACCTTTGGGTGCTGGCCCATGCCAAGATAGTCGTTGGAGCACCAGACGGTCACTTCCTGTTCGCCATTCGCCGTGTGGCGGGTCGCACGCGGAAAATTACCGCGGTGGCGTTCCAGATCGGCAAAAACGCGGTAACGGCCCTCAGCGTGAAGTCCGTCCAGCTCGCTTTTGAAAAAAGCTTCGAAATCCATCATATGCTCCAGTTCGTGCGGCTGTTTTTGCTGAGGCGGCAACCGCACGTCAACCCTTGGTCCCAGCTTTAGCATCAACTGCGGCAAAAGGCGCAGACTTTTGAATGATTCCAGATAAAAAATACGCGAACCGCAACAAGGGAACTTGATCGACGTCAAATCCGGCGAAGAATGTCCAAGAGTTCTGCTTTTAGTCGTGGAAAGAAACCTGCGCCTTACGAAAAAGGCCCGATAATGGTGGACAAGTCCTTCTTGCGACATAGTTTCCGGGCTAACCTGAAAAAACAGGTTAGGGACGACCTCCGCCCGCTGGGGCGCCAAAAAACCTCGGAGAGAAGAGATGAAGAAAGTCCTCGTATTCGGATTGATCGGCCTTTCGATCGCAAGCTGTACACCCACACAGCAGGGCGCCGGTATCGGCGCAGCGTCGGGTGCCGTCATCGGCGGTGTCGTCACCGGCGATGTGCGCGGCGCGGCAGTCGGCGCAGCGATCGGCGGCGTTTCCGGCGCGCTCATTGGAAGGGTCGCCGAACAGCCCGGCCAGTGCTACTACCGGGACCGCTACGGTCGCCGCTATATCGACGATTGCCGCTGAAACCTGCAATCAGCATGGGAAAAATGGAAATCCCGGACCCCTGTCCGGGATTTTTTGTACTAAATTAGTGCGGCGTCAGTTTAAATTGGTACACGTGGCGCGATTTTGTCGCTAAGCTTCTCGTTGGCTGGGGAACGCAGAGCTTCATTTTAATGTAACCCAAAAGCGGCGGATGCGGATTAGAGGGACAGGCCTGAGAACCGGTATTGCGTATCGAGCAGGCGCCGTGGTGGTGGTCGCAGCGGCGACTGCATTTTCGCCGATCCTCGTGGGCAACGCTTACGCATTCAAGCTTTTTGGCATCACCATATTCGGCAAGGACGAGGACGAGAACCTACAGGTGCCCGATCCCGTCCACTATGACGTCGATCTCGAAACCGGGACAGCCGATCGCGACCTCAAGGAGGCGCTGGAGAACAGCTCCCGTCTCTTAGGCGACAAGGACCGTCCGGTTTCGGGCGATCTGGGCGTTGTCGTGAAAGCCCGCGACGACCGCGATAGACTGATCGCCACGCTCTACGAAAAGGCGCGCTATGGCGGCGTGGTAACCATCACCATCGATGGCCGCAACATCAACGACCTGCCACCGAATCCAAGCTTCGACCGCTCCAAACCGATCACAGTCAAGGTGGATATCGCGCCCGGCCCAGTCTTTACCGTCAACGAAGTCCAGTTCGGCGGCGATGCTGCGCACCGCAATCCGGCTGACTACGACCTCGGCCCGGGTGAGCAGGCGGGCTCGCTCGCTATCATCAAGGCGGGCGACACGATCGTCGACCAGTTGAAGAGCGAGGGCAGGCCCTTCGCCAAGCTGACCGAGCGTCGGGTGGTGGCCAATCACAGAACGAATACCGTCGATATCGTTCTCGCTGCCGAAGGCGGTCCGGTTGCACCGATCGGCGATGTCGGCGTCTCGGGCGAAAAATTGGTCAAGCCGGAATTCATCCAGCGCTACTCACGTCTGCAGAAGGGCGAGGCCTATTCGCCCGAGGCGCTGAGGAAAGCAGGCGAGCGCCTGCGCGCGCTTGGCGTCTTCTCGAGCGTTACGATCCACGAGGGCGACGCGCTGGCCCCCGACGGCACTTTGCCGATGATGATCGAGGTTTCCGAAGGCAAACGACGCTACCTCGGCATCGGCGCGCAATATTCGACGATCGACGGCTTCGGCGTCAACGGCTACTGGGGCCACCGTAACCTGTTTGGCGAGGCCGAATCGCTGCGTATCGAGGGCGCCGTCTCGCGTCTCGGCGAAGCATCCGACCTCGGCACTCTCGATTATTCCGCCGGCATCCTCTTTACGAAACCGGGCTTTATCCACCCGTCAGCCACTCTGAAAGCAGGTATCGTCGCCAAGACGGAAAATCCCGATGCGTATAATGCAAAGCTCATCACTGCCTCGCTCGGCATCTCCTACGAACTGACGGACAAGGACACCATTTCCGCAGCCGGCGAACTGAGCTTCGAGAATGACGACGACGCCTTCGGCAACAATAACTATCTGACCTTCACGCTGCCGATCACCTATGATCGCGATGCCCGCGATGACAAATTCAATCCAACCAGCGGCTACCACGCGACGCTCTCGGCAAAACCTGGCTACGAATTCTTCAACGGTACGATCTACTCCGCCTTCGAGGGTTCAATATCGGGCTATCTCGGCCTCGGCGCCGAAGACGGCGTCGTTCTGGCCGGCAAGCTCGCAGCCGGCACGCTGATCGGTGGCGGCGGTGTTGAAGACATTCCGGCCACCCAGCGTTTCTTTGCCGGCGGCGGCGGATCGGTGCGCGGTTACGGCTATAAGGAAATTTCGCCTTATAACGAGAATAACGACGCGACCGGCGGCCGCTCCTATGTGACCGGCTCTTTCGAGGCGCGCATCAAGATCACCGATACGATCGGCGTCGTACCTTTCATTGATGTCGGCACGGTTTCGGACAGCATTGCGCCTGATTTCTCCGATATCAGAGCGGGTGCAGGTGCCGGTATCCGCTATGCAACACCTTTCGGACCTCTCCGGCTTGATTTCGCCGTCCCGCTGAACAAGTACGATGGTGGGACGGATTACGGAATTTATGCCGGCATAGGCCAGTCATTCTAGGCCGGTCATCAGGAAGGCAGATTTCACAGTGTTTTCCGACCTGTGAGCTGTCATGAAAACGGGATAGTGTCCGCTCTTATGCAAATGTTGGCGAAAATCATGAACTGGGTGATGCGGCTGATTGGCTACGGCCTCGGTGCGACAATCATCCTTGCCGTCATTGCACTGGCGATCTTCGGCTTTACGTCGTTCGGCGCCCGGATCATCACCGAAAACGTCGCCTCCGCGCTTTCCAATCGCGACATGACGATAACGGTGCGCGAACCCGAAGGCCTGTTGACGGGTGGGCTGCGCGCAGCCGAAATTACGCTGTCCGACACGCGCGGCACATTTGCAGAAATCCGCGGCGTCGCCATCGACTGGAATCCCCTTGCACTGCTGACTGGCTCCTTCCGCGCCGAACAGGTCTCCGTCGCCTCTATCGATGTGCGCCGCAGACCGGTGCGAACCCTGCCCTCCAGGCCGGCGACTCCCGAAGAAGAGAGCAGCGGTGGTTTCCGCCTGCCGCTGAAGATCGATGTCGAACATATCGCTTTGCCCGATATTTCTCTCCAGGCACCGCTGACTGGCCGCGCCTTCTCGCTTGCCGCAACAGGCAGCCTCAGGGCCGACGGCGATGGCGGCGAAGCGCTGATCAATGTCAATCGCCATCAGATTCCCGACGCGAAACTCTCCGCCGACGTCGCTTTTACTCCCGCAAATGGTCATCTTCGGTTGAATGCCCAACTTGCCGAACCGCAGGGCGGCCTGCTCGCAGGCTTTCTCGGCCTGCCTGGCAGCCCAGCCGTCAACATCGCGCTCAATGGCGAAGGTCCGATTTCGGACTGGAACGGCAAGCTGCAGGCCGCGCTCGATGGCCAGCAAAGGGCCGCGCTCGAAGGCAAGCATGCAATCACACCCGACGGTCTGCATCATCTCGATCTCAAGGGCGGCGGCGATGTGAGCTCTCTGCTTCCAATGGCGTTCCGGCCGCTCTTTGCGGGTCAGACGAATATCGATGTATCCGCAACCTTCGACAACAGCGGCAAGATCGATATTCAGACCGGCAACCTAGCGACCGGCAGCGTCGTCATCGCCGCATCTGGCATGTTCGATCCTGCCGGCAACAACAGCCTCAATGCCAATCTGCTCGGCACCTCGGGGCCAGTCGATTTCCGCTGGCCGCTGGCGGACGGCGAAGCGCGCTTCATGATTTCAGGTCTCAATCTGGCGATGACCGGGCAGGCGCAAGCCGTGCGCATCAATGCCAGTGGATCACTGGATTCGGCCACGATGCCACAGGCCGATATCGGCAACGTCAAGCTGACGGCCAAAAGCGATTCCTTCAACCTTGCCAACGGCGCCGGCGATATCCAACTGCGGCTCGTCGCCGGAGACGCGACATTCACCGAACCCAACCTCAACCGTGCCGTTCGGGGACCGATTACGCTTGTCGCTCCGCTTCAGATCTCGCGCAACGGCATCGGCTTTAACGGCACGACGATTGAAAGCGCCAATATCGGCGCCGATCTCAATGGCTCCTATGGACTGGCTGACAATACGCTGACCGGCAATGCCAAATTTACGGTCCAGCCCGCTGCCCTGCCACCGGCTGTCGCCGAGAAATTCGATGCACCGATCGATCTGGAAACTCAGGTCGCCGGAACGATCCCTTCCAAGGTGACACTTTCGAATATCACACTCAAGTCCCCCACCATAGAGGCGGCCGGCAATATCGCGCTTAACGACGACGTGCTGACCGCCGATCTCGCCGGCAAGCTCCCCGATATCGACAAGCTGCTGGCCGGCACCAGCGGCCAGGCGGATTACAGCATCAAGGCAAGTGGCAGCCTTCCCGCTCTGGCAATCACGGCCAACGTGAAAGCTGCCAGCCTGCAGATGGCCGATCGCAGGCTCGGCGATCTCAATATCGACCTGACCGGAACCGCCGATCCTGCCGCGCCGCAGGGCAGGATTGCCGCGACCGGCATGATCGACCGTCAGCCGATCGGCATCAATGGCGACGTCAAGTCCGAAAACGGAACGATTTCGATCCCGGCACTGACCGCCGATGTCGGCAGCAACCGCCTGGCAGGCAACCTCACACTCTCGTCCGGCATGACGCCGGCGGGCGCGCTGACTTTCGACTTCCCAGATATCAGCCTGCTTGCTGCCCTTGGCGGCCAGAAGGCGGAAGGCGACCTCAAGGGTTCCATCGACATTACAGGCAATGACGGCAAGATCGCACTCAAGGTTGCTGCCAACGGTAGCGGCATTCGCCGCGACACGCTGACAATTGCCAAACCGACGATCGACATGACCGTTAGCGATATCAAGGCCTTTGCCGCCAATGGCACGATACGGGCCGATGAGTTCGGCGTCGGCACCAACAAGCTTACCGGCATTGTGCTTGATTTCGTCCAGCAGCAGACCCGCACCGACTTCAACCTGGATGCAGGCTATGACGGCAACCCGCTGCAGGCGGCCGGAAACGTGCAGTCTGCCGGCGGAATGATCGACCTTAGTCTCGATCGCTTCGCCGCAAAGCCGCACAATATTCCGGTCGAACTGGCATCACCCGCACAAGTCAACGTCACCAAGGGAGTTGTCAGCCTGAGCGGCCTGACGGTTAAGACGGGCAACGGCTCGGTATCGGTCACCGGTTCCGCTGGTGAGACACTGAAGCTCGATGCTGTCATCACCGACCTGCCGGCGAGCCTTGCCAACAGTTTCGTCCCCAATCTTGCCGCCGACGGCACCATTTCCGGGACGGTCAACGTAACCGGGACACCGGCCGCCCCTACAGTCAATTTCAAGCTCGACTGGAAGGATGCGGCCACCAGCCATACAAAGGGCGCCGGCATTGGCCCTCTCGGCATCTCGACATCGGGAACCTTCGCCAACAACATTCTGAATTTCGATGGCGGCATTGGCGGCGCCGACGGCCTTTCCCTGAAGGCAGCGGGCGACATCGGCCTTGCGGATCCGAACGGCCCGACACTCAACGTCGATGCCGATATCGTCAACGTGCCGGCAAAGATCGCCAACGGTTTCGTCCCCAATCTTGCCGCTGAAGGTGCTGTGTCGGGAACAATCAAGGCAACCGGTACGCCCGCCGCACCTGTGGCTGATTTTAAGCTTATTTGGAAAAATGCTGCAACGAGTCAGACGAAGAGCGCTAAGCTCACCGGCCTATCGCTCAATGCATCCGGCAGGTTTGCGGACAACAAGCTCGATTTCGATACTGCCCTCATCGGCAAGGGCGGGCTGTCGCTGAAAGCGCTCGGGAATGTCGCGATCACCGGAACCACAGTCGGCAACATCAATGTCGATGCCGAACTTGCCAATGTTCCCGCCAATATCGCCAATGGTTTCGTGCAGGATTTCGACGCCGGCGGAACGATTTCGGGCACTGCCTCAGCCACCGGGACGCCGGCTGCTCCGGCTGGGGAATTCAAGTTTACCTGGCAGGACGCCACGACGCGGCAAGTCAAGACAGCACGTCTGACCGGGTTGAATCTTGCCGCGACCGGCCGTCTTGCAGACCAGAAACTCGACTTTGATGCCAGCCTCACCGGGCCGAAAGGCCTATCGCTGAAGACGGCAGGCAATGTCGAGCTTACCGGAACAACGGTCCGCAATCTGAAAGTCGATGCCGATCTCGCCAACTTTCCTGCGGGACTTGCGAACGGCTTCGTCCCCGATCTCGGCGCCGAAGGCACCATTTCCGGCAAGGCATCGGCCTCCGGCTCGCTGCCGACACCGGCTGTCACCTTCGATCTTGCCTGGGCGAATGCTGCAACGCGCCAGACGAAAAGCAACGGGCTCACCGATCTCTCCGCCAGAGCGACCGGCAAATATGAAAACAACAGGGTCGATTTCGATGCCAATCTCGGTAGTGGCAATGGCGCGCTACTGAAAGCAACCGGCGGCGCAACGATCGACGGCACGGACATTCGTGACCTCGCGGTCAATGCCGACATCGCCGGCCTGCCTGCAAACCTCGCCAACGGATTCGTGCCCGGCCTCGGCGCTGAAGGCACGATCTCCGGCAATGCCGTCACCTCCGGCACTCCGACAGAGCCTGTGGTCGATTTCAAGCTCGCCTGGGAGAACGCGGCAACCCTCCAAACCAAGACCGCCGGCTTATCCGGCCTGGCACTTGCCGCTTCAGGCAAATATGTCAGCAACCGCCTGGATTTCGATACCAATCTCAATGGCAACGGCGGCGTCTCGCTGAAAGCGGTCGGCAATCTCGCGCTGACCGGCACAACGATCCAGGGTATTGATGCGAAAGCCGATATCGCCAATCTGCCGGCTGCCGTCGCCAATGGTTTCGTCCCGGATATTGAAGCCGCAGGCGTCATTACTGCCACCGCTACGGCTTCCGGGTCGCTCACGGCTCCATCAGCCAATTTCAAGATCGACTGGAAAAACGCCGAAACGAGACAGACAAGAACTGCCGGTCTCTCCGGCCTTGCACTTGCCGCCTCCGGCAAGCTCGATAGAGATCGGCTGGATTTCGACGCCAATCTCAGCGGCAACGGCGGTATTTCGCTGAAAGCGGTCGGCAATCTCGCGCTGGCGGGCACCACGATCCAGGGCATTGATGCGAAGGCCGATATCACCAATCTACCGGCTGCCATCGCCAATGGCTTCGTCCCAGATATTGGAGCCGGAGGCGTCATTACAGCGACCGCCACAGCCTCCGGGTCGCTCACGGCTCCATCAGCCGATTTCAAGATCGACTGGAAAAACGCTGAAACGAGACAGACAAGAACTGCCGGCCTCTCCGGCCTGGCGCTCTCCGCCTCCGGTAAGCTCGATAGAGATCGCCTGGATTTCGACGCCAATCTCAGCGGCAACGGCGGCGTTTCCTTGAAGGCCTCGGGCAATCTCGCGATAGCGGGCACGACCATCACAGGCGTCGACGTCAAGGCCGATGTCGCCAATCTGCCGGCAGCAGTCGCCAATGGCTTCGTTCCCGATCTGGGTGCGGCAGGCGCGATATCGGCAACGGGCACGGCTTCAGGAGCGCTTCCGCTTCCCTCGGTCGATTTCAAGGTCGACTGGAAGAATGCCGAAACGAGCCAGACCAAGAGCGCCGGCCTTGCCCCGCTCACCATCGGCGCAAACGGTAGGCTGGCCGAAAACCGGTTGACGGTCGACGCCAACCTTACCGGCGACGGCGGATTATCGCTAAGGGGCGGTGGCAATCTCGCGATGACGGGCAACCGCGCCATGTCGATGCGATTCAACGGCAGCCTTCCCTTCGCCGTTCTCGGCGCGCAGCTCGCCCAGCAAGGTCTCGTTGCCGAAGGCGTCGCCAATGTGAACCTTGAGGTCAGCGGCACCACGGCTGCCCCCGTTATCAACGGCACGCTCGCCACGGATGGCGCAAAGCTGATCGACGTTCGCCGCAACCTTGCGATCGAGGGCCTCGGCGCGACCATTACCTTCAATGGCCAGCAGGCCGTCATTTCCCGCCTGAACGGCCGCCTGGCGAGCGGCGGCTCTATTTCGGCCAGTGGCTCGGTCGGCATCAGCGGCAACTTCCCCGCTGATCTTTCCATCCGTCTGGACCACGCGGTCTATGTCGATGGTACGCTGGTTGTCGCGACGGTCGACGGCACGCTCGGCCTCAGAGGACCGCTGCTCTCCAATCCCACGCTGAACGGCAGGCTTCACATCGACAAGGCCTCGATCACCGTGCCGGAAAGGTTGCCGACATCGCTGAGTGAAATCGATATCCGCCATATTCATGCGCCGCCCGCTGTGCTGGCCCAGCTCAAACACAAGGGCAACCAGCAGCCGCCGCGCGAAAAATCGTCGACAATCATGCTGGATATCGCGCTCGATGCGCCCTCACAGATATTCGTGCGCGGCCGCGGCATCGATGCGGAGGTCGGTGGCAACATTACCATCCGAGGCTCGGCCGCTGTGCCTGAAGTTGTCGGCGCCTTCACCATGCGTCGCGGCCGTCTGACAATCCTCAACCGCCGGCTCGATTTCTCCGATCGAAGCCGCATTACCTTTGCAGGTGACCTGACGCCAGCCCTCGACATGGAGGCAACGTCGACTTCGGGCAGCACGACGCTCACGGTAAATGTCGCGGGCCTCGCGACCGATCCTGCCATTACCTTCTCCTCCTCACCGGCTCTGCCTCAGGATGAGGTGCTGGCGCAGCTCATCTTCGGCCAGTCGATGTCTCGCCTGTCACCGGTGCAGATAGCCCAGCTCGCCGATGCCGTCAGCCAACTCGCCGGCAATCGCTCTACTTCGCTCTTCGAAGGGCTGCGCAACCAGCTCGGGGTCGACGACCTCGACATCAGCACTAATGCGAAGGGCCAGACGAGCGTCAGCGTCGGCCGCTACCTTAACGAACGAACCTATTTCGAGCTGCAGCAGAGCGAAGGATCCGGTGCCAAGGCCATCATCAATCTCGATGTCGGCCGTGGCGTGAAGCTTCGGGCTGGTGCTGGCGGCCAGGGAGAAGGTGAAGCCGGTGTCGTCTACGAGCACGAATACTGAGACCGCCTGACTGGAGCCTAGAAGCTTGCCTTGCTGGTCTTCAGGAGAATGTTGGTTTCGGTTGTATTGATGCCATCGATAAGGCGTATCCGGCGCAGCGTCTCGTCGAATGAGACGAGGTCGCGGTCTTCGAGTTCGGCAACGAAATCCCATTTGCCGTTGGTGCTGTGCAGCGCGCGCACCTGAGGCAGGCCGCGGAGCTGGTTTGCAACCTTATCGGCAAGCTTGCCGTGCACCTCGATCATGACGATCGCCCGAACGCCGGCCGAACGCGTCTCATGGCCGGTGCGGATGGTAAAGCCGGCGATCGTGCCGCTTTCGACCAGCCGGTCGATGCGCGCGGCAACCGTCGCTCGCGAGGCGCCCGTCAACGCAGCAAGCGAGGACACGGAGATTCGTGCATTGTGCCGAAGCGCACTCAGAAGCTCATTGTCGAGATCGTCCACGTTTTCACTTTGTCAAATTGGCTTTATCAATTTGCGTAATCATAGTCCATTTCTGGCACTTTTCCATCTATTTGCCGCCGCCACTTTATTCCACTATCGGCCAAAACAGGCCTCACAACGGAGCCCTAGGAATGGAAGCACAATCTCAATCTGTCACCCTCATCGGCGTCCCCCTTGAGGAAGGTTCGGGCCGCAGAGGCGCTGGCATGGGACCGACAGCATTGCGCATTGCAGGCGTCGACAAGGCGCTGATCGATCTTGGACACGACGTCATCGATGCAGGAGACATCAATGTCGTGCCGGCCAGAGATCTTCCCAACCATCCCAAGGCGCATAATCTTCGCACCGTTGGTGCCTTTACCCGCGCACTCGAAGCGGCGACCTACGACGCTGCGAAATCCGGCCGTTTCCCGCTGATCCTCGGCGGTGACCACAGCTTGTCCATGGGCAGCGTCTCCGGCATGGCACGTTATGCGGCCGAGCAGGGCCGGCCGCTCTTCGTTCTCTGGCTCGATGCTCATTCGGACTTCAATTCGCCCGAAACCTCACCGTCGGGCAACATTCACGGCATGCCGGTCGCCTTCTTCTGTGGTCTGGCGGAGCTTGCGGAAATCCTGCCAAAGGACCGTCCTCTGGTCGATCCAAAGAAGGTATTCCAGGTTGGTATCCGTTCGGTCGATGCTTCGGAACGGCAGGAAATCCGCAAGCATGGCGTCAACGTCTTCGACATGCGCTCACTCGACGAACAGGGCGTGGCTGTCATCCTTCGCCAGGTCCTGGAAACGGTCGAGAAGGCGAACGGCCTGCTGCATGTCAGTTTCGATGTCGATTTCCTGGATCCCGACTTTGCACCTGGCGTTGGCACCACCGTCCCGGGTGGTGCGACGTTCCGCGAGGCGCACCTGATCATGGAGATGCTGTCTGACAGCGGTCTCGTCTCCTCGCTCGATCTCGTCGAACTGAATCCTTTCCTTGATGACCGCGGCAAGAGCGCCCGCATCATGGTGGAGATGACGGCAAGTCTCTTCGGCCGCCGCATCTTCGATCGTCCTACACGCGCCGCATAAGGGAGCACCGGCCATGAACATCTCGTCAAACCTCATTGCCTCCGAACAGCGTCTTGGAGCCAATAATTACAAGCCGCTTGATGTGGTGCTGACGCGAGGTGAAGGTGTTCATGTCTGGGATACGGATGGCAAGCGCTACCTCGATTGCCTCTCGGCCTATTCCGCCGTCAATCAGGGCCACTGCCATCCGAAGATTCTCGCCGCCATGGTCGAACAGGCCAGCCGCCTGACACTCACCTCTCGCGCCTTCCGCAATGACCAGCTCGGATATCTCTACGAGGAACTGGCGGCATTGACCGGCTCCCATAAGATCCTGCCGATGAACTCCGGCGCGGAAGCCGTCGAGACTGCCATCAAAGCGGTCCGCAAATGGGGTTACGAGGTGAAGGGCGTGCCGGAAGGCATGGCGGAGATCATCGTTTGCGCCAATAATTTCCACGGCCGCACGCTGAGCATCATCAGCTTCTCGACCGATCCCGACGCCCGTACCGGCTTCGGACCGTATACGCCGGGCTTCCGCATCGTTCCCTTCGGCGATGCTGAAGCTCTCGCGGCGGCTATCAATACCAATACCGTCGCAGCTTTGATCGAACCGATCCAAGGCGAAGCCGGCGTCATCATTCCACCATCCGGTTACTTCACTCGCGTGCGCGAACTCTGCACGGCAAACAATGTCACGCTCATTCTCGACGAGATCCAGACGGGCCTCGGCCGCACCGGCAAGCTGCTTGCCGAAGAGCACGAGGGTATCGAAGCCGACGTGACGCTCATCGGCAAGGCGCTTTCGGGCGGCTTCTATCCGGTCTCGGCAGTACTTTCGAATTCGGAAGTGCTCGGTGTGCTCAAACCGGGTCAGCACGGTTCGACCTTTGGCGGCAATCCGCTCGCCTGTGCGGTCGCCCGCGCGGCACTGAAAGTATTGGTCGAGGAAGGGATGATCGAGAATGCCGAAAAAATGGGCGACTATTTCCTTGAAGGCCTGCGCTCCATCCGCTCCAACATCGTCAAGGATGTTCGCGGTCGCGGCCTGATGCTGGCAGTCGAACTGGAGCCGGAAGCTGGCGGCGCGCGGCAATATTGCTACGCGCTGAAAGATCTGGGGCTCCTCGCCAAGGACACGCACGACCACACGATTCGCTTTGCGCCGCCGCTCGTCATCACCCGCGAACAGGTTGACTGGGCTATGGAGCAGATCGAAAAAGTCCTCACTTAATGAATTCTTGCACACCAAGGACGGCGTCCGGCCGCCCGAGCCTGCTCAGTGTTTGGTCGACGGTACAGAGAGATACGGCAACATAGGCTTTCAATAACGGCTCAAACCTTTGCTATCTCGTCTCCCAATTTAGATTTGGGCAACACTCTTTCGCTAAGCTCACAAACAACCGTCGTAATGCTTCGCCGTATGGGAGGCATTACATGACGGCGGAAGGCAAAGCTCGTCAGCGCCAATGGTGGCGCATCCGCTTCTGCCCTGGCTTACGACAGTTGGGAAGAATTTAATGGCCACGATCAACTCCACTAGCTTCAGCGGCGACACGCTCGAAATCATTGCCTTCCGCCTGCACGATCAGGAATTCTGCGTGAAGACCACGACCATCCGCGAAATCCGCGGCTGGGCACCGTCGACACCGATCCCGCATTCTCCGGCAGACGTCATCGGTGTCATGAACCTGCGCGGTTCGGTCATCCCGATCATCGACCTCGCCTACAAGCTCGGCATGAAGAGCACCGTCGCTAATGAGCGCAGCGCCATTGTCGTCGCCGAAGTCCACAATATGGTCATCGGCATGCTGGTCGACCGCGTTTCCGACATCTTGACGATTTCTTCTAGCCAGGTGCAGCCGGTTCCCGAAGTGACCGCGTCCTTCGACCGCGCCTTCTGCGAAGGCATCATCGCTTCCGAAAACGGCATGATCTGCTTCCTGAACCTCGCAAAGATGTTCAAGGAAAACGAGACGGACGAGCTGGCGGCCTGATCGCCACGCCAAGCAGTTTGGAAAATAATTGAGATGAAGAACCGCCTCACAAGGGCGGTTTTTTGTTAACCGCTTCCTACACATGGACGAACTGTAATTTCCTCTCTAAAATATATATTTATTAGCACCTGCTTTTATACAGAAAATTTACCACCGCTGATCATCATCGGTTGTGAAGCATCAACCCGATACGATTTTTGATAGGCGGAAATGGCAGCCATCGCCCGGCTGCATTCCCACGCCGCGAACCCGTGCCTGTTTGGTCTTCTATTTCAGAGGTGAGCGCGAACAGACGCGCCATATTCAGAGGGGACGGGAATGTTTGGTCTATCATCCGATTCAAAATACGTTCTTGATGCCATTTCCAGGTCGCAGGCGATCATCGAATTCGACCTGGCCGGAAATGTTCTCACGGCGAACGAAAATTTCTGCAAGACGCTTGATTACAGTCTGGACGAGATCGCCGGCAAGCACCACAGCATGTTCTGCGAACCGGCCTATTCGGCAACCACCAGCTACCGGGATTTCTGGACCCGCCTCGGCCGCGGCGAATATGACGCTGGCACTTACAAGCGCTTGGCAAAAGGCGGTCGCGAGATCTGGATCCAGGCCTCCTACAACCCTGTCCTCAAGCACGGCAAACCTTTCAAGGTGGTGAAATTCGCCTCCGACATTACCGAGGCCAAGAAACGCGCCGTCGAGGACGCCGGCAAGCTCGATGCCATTTCGCGCTCGCAGGCCGTGATCGAATTTACTCCCACAGGCGACATACTCACGGCCAACGAAAACTTCTGCAATGGTCTTGGCTATTCGCTGTCGGAGATTGTTGGCAAGCATCACAGCATGTTCTGCGATCCCGCCTATGCCCGCAGCGACGAATACAAGCGGTTCTGGCCGCGGCTGGCGAAGGGCGAGTTCATTGCCAACGAATTCGTACGCTATGGCAAGGGCGGCAAGGAAATCTGGATCCAGGCAGCTTACAATCCGATCGCCGATGCAGATGGCAGAATCTATAAAGTTGTGAAGTTCGCAACCGACGTGACGCAACGCATGAGCGCGATTGCCCTTCTCGGCACCGCCTTGCGCCAGCTTTCCGAAGGCGATCTGACTCGGACTCTGGACACGGCTTTCGTGCCTTCGATGGAGCAGTTGCGTCACGATTTCAACGCGACGATCGACAAACTCTCCCGGACGATCAAGACCATCGGCGAGAACGCCATCGCTATCGCCGATAGTTCACGGGAGATCGGCTCGTCGGCAGACTCTTTCTCCAAGCGAACGGAACAACAGGCCGCCTCCGTCGAGGAAACGGCAGCTGCGCTGGAAGAGATCACCACCACAGTCAACGATTCCAGCCATCGTGCCGAAGAAGCCGGCCGTCTCATTGCACAGACGAAGCACGGCGCGGAACAATCCGGCACCGTCGTGCGCAAAGCGGTCGCGGCGATGGACCAGATCGAACAGTCCTCCCGCGAGATCACCAACATCATCGGCGTGATCGACGATATCGCCTTCCAGACCAACCTGCTGGCGCTCAATGCCGGCGTCGAGGCAGCACGTGCCGGCGAAGCCGGCAAGGGCTTTGCCGTCGTCGCCCAAGAGGTGCGTGAACTCGCCCAGCGCTCGGCGAGCGCGGCCAAGGAGATCAAGGCGCTAATCAACACATCGAGCGAACTCGTGAAAAACGGCGTGGGACTGGTCGGCCAAACCGGCAAGGCGCTGGAGGAAATCGTCGTTCAGGTCGCCAGCATCAATTCAAACGTCGTGGCGATCGTCGAGTCCTCGAAGGAGCAGGCGACCGGCCTCAAGGAGATCAATCAGGCCGTCAACACGCTCGACCAGGCAACACAACAGAACGCCGCGATGGTGGAGGAGAGCACAGCCGCCAGTCATAATCTCGCCGCAGAAGCCGATGCATTGCGGACGCTGCTCACGCAGTTTCAGCTCCCCGGCGGCAATATCGCCGCAACGCGGCACGCGGCAAAGCCAGCTGCCTCTCCGGCCCTGCATCTCGTTGCCCGCGTCCCGAGAGCCCACGGTGCAGCTGCTCCAGTCGCCGAAAGCTGGGAAGAATTCTGAACCAGTTTCAGTCGAATAGCGAGTGCCGCCGCAAAAGCGGCACGCGCTCTTACTGATGATAGCCTTTGGTCAGCAACCCGAAGAACCGCCCACCAATGTCGGTTTATCGAAGTGGCTGTTCTGCCGGCTCCGGTTTCCGGATCAGGGGCGCCGCCTTCAGCACGAGTGCGTCGAGGCTGTTATCTTCCTTTTCCAGGATTTCGAAGAGTTGCCGCCGCATGCGCGGCTCCCAAAATTTATTGATATGCGTCGCAACCCCTTGCACAGCTTCGCTTTCGGGCTGCGTCTTGAAAAAGGTTGCGATCTGGTTTGCCATATAAACAAGCTTGGTCTTGGTATCATGCGACATCGGCAATGTTTCCGGGCGACAGACGATGCGGGTGGGTGAAAATCTCGAAATCCTCGCCGCGCACGAGGGCGACAAGCGTCATGCCGGCTTCCTCGGCAGTGCCGATGGCAAGTGCCGTCGGCGCGGAAATGGCGATCAATACGGGCGCGCCGAGGATCGCCGTCTTCTGGACCATTTCGACGGAGAGGCGGCTGGTGACGGCGACGGCACCGGAAGAGCCCGTCTCTCCTGCCCGAACGACTGCGCCGCAGAGTTTGTCGAGCGCATTGTGCCGGCCGACATCCTCACGAACGGCAATCAGTCCCCTGCCAGAAACATAGAAACCCGCCCCATGAACCGCCCGCGTCTCGCGATGCAGCGGCTGGGACTCGTTGAGCGATGCAATCGCCCGCACGATATCGGCATGCGACAGCGACATCTCGGCGTTGGAAACGTCTGGCACGGTGCGAACTGCCTGCTCGATCGATTCAATGCCGCAAAGGCCGCAACCGACAGGTCCCGCCATGCTGCGCCGCCGCCGCCTCAAAGCATCTTCGACATCGTCGACAAGCGTCACCTGGATATCGATGCCCTTCTCGTCTTCGATGAGCTCGATACCGGCGATCTGGCTGCGGTCAGTGATGATGCCTTCCGTCAGGCTGAAGCCAACAGCAAAATCTTCGAGATCGGCGGGCGTGCCCATCATGACCGCATGCGAACTGCCGCCATAGGAAAAGGCGATCGGCACTTCCTCGGGCACGATACGCTCGCCGCGCATCATGACGCCGCCCTTGCGGACGACTTCCTTCACTGCTATGCGGGTCGTCCTCGCAATCATTATTCGGCAGCCTCCATCTTTTCGGCGATGCGGCGAGACTGGCGAGCCTGCTCGTCATATTCGATCTGCCAGTCGGACGGACCGTTAGAGAGCGAGACCTGGACTGCCGTCACCTTGTATTCCGGGCAGTTCGTCGCCCAGTCGGAGAAGTCTGTCGTAATCACGTTTGCCTGCGTATCCGGATGGTGGAAGGTCGTATAGACGACGCCGGGCGCCACGCGGTCGGTGATCAGCGCGCGAAGCGTCGTATCGCCCGAGCGGCTGCCGAGCTTTACCCAGTCGCCATCGCGGATGCCGCGCTGTTCGGCATCGTGTGGATGGATCTCCAGCCGGTCTTCTGCATGCCAGATCACGTTGTCGGTACGGCGCGTTTGCGCCCCGACATTATACTGGCTGAGGATACGGCCCGTGGTGAGAAGCAGCGGGAAGCGCGGACCGGTGCGCTCGTCGGTCGCCACATATTCCGTGCGGATGAACTTGCCCTTGCCGCGCACGAAGCCATCCACATGCATGATCGGCGACCCGAGCGGATGCGCTTCGTTGCACGGCCACTGAACCGAGCCGATCTTTTCGAGATAGTCATAAGAGACCAAAGCGAAACTCGGCGTCGTCGCGGCAATCTCGTCCATGATTTCGGACGGATGCGCATAGTGCCAGTCGAGGCCCATCGCCTGCGCCAGCTTCTGCGTCACTTCCCAGTCGGCATAGCCGTTGCGCGGCGTCATGACCTTGCGCACACGGTTGATACGGCGTTCTGCATTGGTGAAGGTGCCGTCCTTTTCCAGGAAGGTCGAGCCCGGCAGGAAGACGTGCGCATAGTTCGCCGTCTCATTGAGGAAAAGATCCTGCACGACGACACATTCCATGGCGGCAAGACCGGCGGCGACATGCTTGGTATCCGGATCGGACTGGAGGATGTCTTCCCCCTGGATGTAAATGCCCTTGAATGAACCGTCGACGGCAGCATCCAGCATGTTCGGGATGCGCAGGCCCGGCTCATTGCTGATTGTCACGCCCCAGAGCTTTTCAAAGATATCGCGCGTCGCGTCGTCGGAGATATGACGATAACCCGGAAGCTCGTGCGGGAAGGAACCCATGTCGCAAGAGCCCTGCACATTGTTCTGGCCACGCAGCGGGTTTACGCCGACGCCGGGACGACCGATATTGCCGGTCGCCATGGCGAGGTTGGCGATCGCCATGACGGTCGTCGAGCCCTGGCTGTGTTCGGTCACGCCGAGACCGTAATAGATGGCGCCATTGCCGCCGGTCGCATAGAGCCGGGCAGCGCCGCGCACATCTTCCGGCTTGACACCGGTGAATTTCTCCACGGCCTCGGGGCTGTGTTGCGGCTCGGCGACGAAAGCGGCCCAGTCCTCGAATTCCGACCAGTCGCAGCGCTCACGGATGAACTTCTCGTTAAAAAGCCCCTCAGTCACGATCACATGCGCCAGCGCTGTCATAACAGCGACGTTAGTGCCGGGTTTCAGCGGCAGATGGAAGGAGGCCTCGACGTGCGGCGAGCGAACGATATCGGTGCGACGCGGATCGATGACAATAAGCTTGGCGCCCTGCCGCAGCCGCTTCTTGAGACGCGAAGCGAAGACCGGATGACCATCGGTCGGGTTGGCGCCGATAATGACGACGACATCGGACTGCTCGACACTGTCGAAATCCTGCGTGCCGGCCGAGGTGCCGAAAGCCTGACCCAGTCCATAGCCTGTCGGCGAATGGCAGACGCGAGCGCATGTATCGACATTGTTGTTTCCGAAACCGGCACGGACCAGCTTCTGGACAAGATAAGTCTCTTCATTGGTGCAGCGAGACGACGTAATGCCGCCGATTGCATCGCGGCCATACTGATACTGGATGCGGCGAAACTCGGAAGCGACATGCGCATAGGCCTCCTCCCACGTCACCTCGCGCCAGGGATCCGTCACCTTTTCGCGGATCATCGGATTGAGGATGCGGTCCTTATGGGTTGAATAGCCGTAGGCAAAGCGGCCCTTGACGCAGGAATGGCCGCGGTTGGCTTGCCCATCCTTCCACGGCACCATGCGCACCAGCTCTTCGCCGCGCATTTCCGCCTTAAAAGAACAGCCGACGCCGCAATAAGCGCAGGTGGTGACGGCTGAATGTTCCGGCTGGCCGATGCGGATGACCGATTTTTCCGTCAGCGTCGCCGTCGGGCAGGCCTGCACGCAGGCGCCGCAGGAGACGCATTCCGACTCGACGAACTGCTCATGCATGCCGGGGGAAACGCAGGAATCGAAACCGCGTCCCTCGATCGTCAGCGCAAAGGTGCCTTGCACCTCTTCGCAGGCACGCACACAGCGGGAACAGACGATGCACTTTGACGGATCAAAGGTGAAGTACGGGTTGGATTCGTCCTTCGGCATCCATTTCAGATTGATCTCGCTATTGTTTCGAGCCTTGACGTGGTTGTCGCCGTCATAGCCGTAACGCACGTCGCGCAGACCAACGGCACCCGCCACATCCTGCAGCTCGCAGTCACCATTGGCCGCGCAGGTCAGACAGTCGAGCGGATGGTCAGAGATGTAGAGCTCCATGACGCCGCGGCGGATATTCTTCAGGCGCTCGGTCTGCGTGTGGACGATGATACCTGACGCCACCGGCGTGGTGCAGGAGGCAGGCGTTCCGTTGCGGCCATCGATTTCGATGAGACAGAGGCGGCAGGAACCGAAGGCATCAATCATGTCGGTCGCGCACAGCTTCGGCACCTCAATGCCGGCCTCCATCGAGGCGCGCATGATCGAGGTTCCCTCGGGAACCGTCACCTGCCGACCATCGATGGTCAGCGTCACCATCGTCTCGGATTTCGAGACCGGCGTTCCATAATCGATTTCGTGAACAAGAGACATCGTCTATTCCGCCGCTTCGATAAGAGGAGTCGGAGCAAAATCTTCAGGAAAATGCGTCATGGCGCTCACGACAGGATAGGGCGTAAAGCCACCGAGCGCACAGAGCGAACCGAATTTCATCGTATTGCAAAGATCGGCGAGCAGTTCGCGGTTCTTTTCCGGTTCGATGCCCTGCGCGATCTTGTCGGCCGTTTCGACGCCGCGTGTCGAGCCGATGCGGCAGGGCGTGCATTTGCCGCAGCTTTCCACCGCACAGAATTCCATCGCAAAGCGAGCCTGCTTCAGCATATCCGCTGTATCGTCGAAGATGACGAGGCCGGCGTGGCCAATCAGCCCGTCCTTGGCGGCGAAGGCTTCATAATCGAAAGGCGTATCGAAGAGCGCTCGTGGAAAATAGGCGCCAAGCGGCCCGCCCACTTGCACCGCCTTTACCGGCCGGCCGGATGCGGTACCGCCGCCAATCTTCTCGACGATATCGCCGAGCGAAAGGCCGAAGGCGGTTTCATAGAGGCCACCATATTGCACGTTGCCGGCGATTTGCAGCGGAATAGTGCCGCGCGACCGGCCCATGCCGAAATCGCGATAAAAGGCAGCCCCCTTGTCCAGGATCACAGGCACAGAGGCGAGCGAAATCACATTGTTGATGACGGTCGGGCAGTCAAACAGGCCTTTATGCGCCGGCAGCGGCGGCTTGGCGCGGACGACGCCGCGCTTGCCTTCAAGACTGTTCAGCAACGCCGTTTCTTCGCCGCAGACATAAGCGCCCGCACCCGTCCGGACTTCCATGTCGAATGCCTTGCCCGAGCCGAACACCGAGGCGCCGAGAATACCTGTCTTGCGGGCAACCTCCACCGCCTTGGTCATCGTGGCAATGGCATGCGGATATTCCGAACGTATGTAGACGAAGCCTTTCGTGGCACCGGTTGCAAGCCCGGCAATCGCCATGCCTTCGATCAGCACGAAGGGATCACCTTCCATGATCATCCGGTCGGCAAATGTACCGCTGTCACCTTCATCTGCATTGCAGACGATATATTTGCGAGGGCCAGGCGCATCAAGCACCGTCTTCCATTTGACGCCCGTCGGAAAACCTGCGCCGCCACGACCACGAAGACCGGAATCGATGACTTCCTTGACAATATCTCCAGGTTGCATCGAAACCGCACGGCGAAGACCCGCAAGCCCGCCATGGGCTTCATAATCCTCGAGCGAAAGCGGATCGATAATGCCGCAACGGGCGAAGGTGAGACGGGTCTGGCCTTTCAGGAATGGGAGGTCCTCGACCTGCCCAAGACAGAGCGCGTGTGCTCCGCCCTTCATCAATCCCGCGTCGAAGAGACCGGCAACATCCTTCGCCTTGACCGGCCCATAGCCGATCCGCTTTCCGGAAAGCTCGATCTCGACCAGCGGTTCGAGCCAGAACATTCCGCGCGAGCCGTTCCGAATGACAGTTGCATCGAGGCCGCGGGCAGCGATCTCTTGGGCAATCGCCTTTGCCACTTTCTCGGCCCCGAGTGACAGCGCCGCAGCATCGCGCGGAACATAAATCTTGACGGTCATCGGCGTGCCTCCTCGACGAGTTCGGCCGCCAGTTCATCATCTAGGCGGCCATACACTTCGCCGTCGAACATTGCGGATGGCGCGCAGGCACAGAGACCGAGACAATAGACAGGCTCCAGCGTGACGCTGCCGTCAGGGGTCGTCTGGTGGAAATCGATGCCGAGCAGGGCCTTGATTCGCTCGGCCAGCGCGGCGCCGCCCATCGATTGGCAGGCTTCGGCACGACAGAGCCTCAGCACATGTCGGCCGGCAGGGTGGTCGCGATAATCATGGTAGAAGGTCACGACGCCGTGGACTTCGGCACGGGATATATTGAGCTCATCTGCAATGACCGGTAGGGCCGCCTGCGGCACATAGCCGAACGCGTCCTGAATCTCATGGAGGATTGGAAGCAACGGACCTTCGAGGGAACGAAGACCGGCGACGATCGAGCGAACACGCTCGGCAATATCGCCCTCGGCGATCCGTATGTTCATCAGCAGCCCTCCCTACGGCTTGCATAGTCAGGAAACCGCAAAACCTCCCCATGTCCTTACGATTTCTATGGAACTGTCTCAGGGAAGAAGATTGCAATCAATAAAGCAGTCTCGTTGCTTGATAGTTTTTTTCTATCAAAGTTCCGCATCTTCGACGAGTCTTCTTGCTTCATGCAACAAGGCGGAGACGAGCGGCGTGAAGGGCTCGCGATAGGGAGCAACGAGGCCAACGAGATGGTGGGCCTCAGGCTCGACGATGGGAATCATCCGGATCTCAACGGGAAAACCAAATGATTTCGCGACGTTATGCGGCATGATACTTGCCCAGCGGCCCGTTCGCACATGTGAGAAGAGGACGATCATCGAGTTTGATTCAAGCGTCGGATGGACTGTCGCCCCCGCTTCGGTCAAATGCCGGTTGATGATACGCCGATTCTGCATGTCGGCCGTCAATAGACAAAGCCGAAGATTGCCCACTTCACGCCATGTCACACTCTCGCGATCCGAGAGCGGACTGCCGGCGGCTGTGATGAGATTGTAGCGTTCCGCGTAGAGCGGCACCGACGTGACGCGCCCGAGCGGCTCATTTTCCAGATAGGTAATCCCGGCATCAATCTCGAGATTTTCGAGCATGCTCAGTACCTGCAGCGAATTGCGCGAGACGATGGAGAAGGTGACGTCGGGATGCCGTTCCTGGAACGGGGTGGTGATCCGAGACAACATGGCGAGCGCGGTCGGGATGGAAGCCAGACGCAGATGGCCGGAAAGACCTCTGCGCGCGGCGCGCATTTCCTCCCGCATGGTACGCGTATCGCCGACGATACGCCGCGCCCATTCGAGCACGCGCTGTCCTTCCGGCGTCAATCCTTGAAAGCGCGAACCGCGCTGTACCAGCATAACGCCAAGCTGATCTTCAAGCTGGCGAATGGCGGCCGACAACGTGGGTTGAGAGATACCGCATTCCTCTGCCGCACGACCGAAATGTTTCTCGTTGGCAAGTGCGATGAAGAATTCCAGCTTGTCGATCATTCGGCCTCCCTACCGAATTCGGGACACGGCCTATCTTTGCGGCTTGTCGGCGGCTTCGCAAGGTCTGCGGGCTCAGCTCTTCTCGGCAACCTGGAAGAGACTGAAAAGCGATTCGAGGAAATCCAGAACGCTCTTATTGCCCATACTGTAATAGACGAGCCGCCCTTCCCGCCGCGTATTGACTAGGCCTTCGAGCCTCAGCCGCGCAAGCTGCTGCGACACCATAGCCTGCTGTATACCAAGGATATCCTCGATCTCACCGACGGTCTTTTCCCCTTCCGACAGGATGCAGAGGATGAGCAGTCGTGTCTGATGGGCTAACGCCTTCAGGAGATCACTCGCCTCGTGGGCTTTGTCAGCAAGCTTCTGCAAGTCCTGGCCGGTCATACCCAGCTTCGGTTTAGGCAATGGCATTTGCTTCTCGGAAGGAGGTAATAAGGTAGATCAGAACAATATCATATTCGCAGAAGCGAATTGGTCAAATGTCACGAAATACCAAAAAAAGTCCAAGCAAATCAGCAGATAAGCTGGCCGCCATTGATCTCCAAGACTTGACCGGTGATATATCCTGAGAGTGATGGAGCCGCCAGGAAGAGATAGGCTGGCGCACAATCCTCCGCTGTTCCGAGCCGTTGCAGAGGGATAGACTTGCGGGCCTGTTCCAGTTTTTCGCGCGATGAATAGCGTGCATGGAAATCGGTATCGATCGTTCCTGGCGAGACGCAATTGACCCTAATACCGTCGGGCGCGAGCTCCCGGGCGAGCGCCTTGGAATAGGTCGCAACGAAAGCCTTCGACGCGGAATAGATTGCAGAACCAGGGCTTCCGCCGGTCGACGCCGAAATCGAAACCGTATTGACGATGGCAGCACCCTGCGCCGCCCGCAGCGCGGGAAGCAGAGCCCGCGTCAACTCCACCACCGACGTCTGGTTGAGGCGCACGATAGTCTCGTACTCGATATCCGTAAGTTCTCCGGCCGGAAAACGCCCGTGCATCGTACCGGCATTGTTGACTAGGACATGCACGGCATCGAAGAATTCAAGCGCCTCCTCCGCGAACTTTGCCGCGCCGCCCGGATGCAGGAAATCCGCCGGCAGCAGCAGGGCGCGGCGCTCCGATTCGGCCGTCAGGAGAAAATCCGGCAGTTCGCGTTCTCCGCCGCGACCGGTGTGGACGAGAACGCGTGCCCCGCAATCGAGAAACTGGCGGGCGATTTCCAGGCCGATACCCCGGCCGGCGCCCGTTACAACGACATTGCGGTTCTCGAACAGTTTGGGATGAAACACGAAGCTCTCCTCTTTGCGGGACCGGCCCCGCTGCTTGCGCCATTCGGCCTTAACATATGAGGAGATCGGCCAAAAGAAAGCCCAGCGGCCTACACATCCGGGTCCAGAAGCCGTGCACCAGTTCCTTCTTTGCCGAGTATGTCGAAAGGATTGCGTAGCGGACAGGCGTCGATGGAGAGACACCCGCAGCCGATGCAGCTCGTCAGATGATCGCGCAGCAGGCTCAGCCGCTTGATGCGGGCATCGAGATCGTTCTTCCAGAGCGCCGACAGTCTCTGCCAATCCTCGACGGTTGGTGTGCGGCTCTGCGGCAGGGTTTCGAACGCAGTCTGGATTTCGGCAAGCGGAATGCCGACGCGCTGCGCCACTTTGATGATACCAAGGCGCCGCAGCACATCGCGACCATAGCGGCGCTGGTTGCCGCGAGTACGGATGCTCGAGATCAGCCCCTTCGCCTCATAGAAATGCAGGGCGGAAACCGCAAGTCCGCTGCGCTCTGCCACCTCACCCACTGTCAGAAGCTTGCTCAAGGAGAATGTCGGATTCTGTTGCATGACCTATTGACCTCAATATTAGTTGAGGTTTTATAGACTGCGCTCCTGAGGCCGTAAAGCGACGTGAAAAGGAGCTATATATGCAGGAGCCCATGAGGCTTGCCGTCATCTACGGCAGCACGCGCGAGGGACGCATCTGCGAGCGGGTGGTCAAATGGCTTGCAAGAGAGCTGGCCCGCTTTCCGCAATTCAAAATCGACATCATCGACCCACTGGCATTTTCGCTCCCGCGAGAGCACATACCGCATCATCCGGAGGCGAGACGGCTGGCAGACCATCTCAACCGGGCCGATAGCTTCATTCTCGTCACCCCGGAATATAATCACAGCTTCACCGCCTCCCTGAAGTTCCTCATCGATCTCTTCGCAGAGCCCTGGCACGGCAAGCCGATTGCCTTTGTCTGCTATGGCGGCGTGTCCGGCGGGCTGCGGGCGGTCGAGCAGCTTCGCCTCGTCTTTGCCGAGCTCCACGCCGTCACAATTTGCGATGCCGTGAGCTTCAATTCACCTTGGCGCCGTTTCGACGATGAAGGCCGGCTTCACGATCCGGAAGATGCCCTGCGCCGGCTCGCGCGCATGATGGCCCAGCTGCAATGGTGGACCGAGGCGCTAATCGCCGCCCGCAACGATAGTCCTTATGCCGGCGCAGCCGCCTGAGACGACGACATCTGGTTCCGTTTCTGGCAGGTACGGAACCGGCTGGACACCCGGACAGGACCTCCGTCCGGGTGTTTCCCTTTCGCACCCGAGGCATCTCCGAGCTTCGACCACGGAGCTGCCTGGATAGATTGATAGCCTACAATATTAATGTGGGCCGAGACGGCTTAGTCAGCACCTTCGTACCGACGGTGTAGCCGGATAGGAATTTTACGGTTGCGGTAGGGGCCACCCGGTGCTAGCTTCCGCCACAATTTCACAGGGGAGCTCCGTATTGTCGGGGCTGAGATGTGAGGCGCATGCCTCCGGACCCTTCAAAGCTGATCTGGGTAATGCCAGCGGAGCGAGGTTTAAATGTTTTCCGGCGCACAAGTGTCTCTATATCCGATGTCCGGCAATTTCGTCGGCATCATCTTAGACGCGATCAAGGCTCTCGATCCCTATCGCGATCGCCTTCGCATCGAGACGGACGATATTTCCACGCTGATGGTCGGCCCGCCCGACGTCTTGTTTGCCGCCATGTGCGACCTTTTCGTCTCGGCTGCGGCAAGCGGCGAGCACTGTGTCTTGTCGGCGGCCATCTCGCGTGGTTGCCCCGGCGGGCCGGATGATGCGATCTGCGGCGCCGGCCTGTCTTTCAGCCGGTCCGAACCCCTCGCCGAGCGGGTGGAAGCTGCAATCGCAGCGGTCAGAGACACCACTGTGACTGGGCAGCCGACGGTCGCCCAATTTTCTCTCTATGTTATGGGAACGGGCACCCACATGGACGAGATCTACGGCTGCATCGATTTCCTGAAGCGTTCGGGCACATTCGACCGCTCCAAGAATTTCTGCACCAAGCTGCGTGGTGATGCCGGCGCGATCTTCGCGACCATCCATGAAGCCTTCTATCGCTTCGGCGATCCTGAAGGCCATGTGACGCTGGATATCACGGTATCCGCTAACAGCCCGAGCAAAGCCTGAGACGCCTGACGGCAATGACCTTACCGAAACCGGAATCGACATTCGCGCCATTGAGGCGGGCCTTGCCCGCCATTCTTGCCGTGTTTGCTTTCCTCGCCATCTGGGAGATCTATGTCGATCTCTCCGGCATCAAGCCCTCCATCCTGCCTTCGCCCTCCCGCATCATCACGCAGGGCTGGTTGAACAGACAGGCACTGCTCGACAATACCTGGCCCACGCTCAGCGCAACACTCGGCGGTTTCGCCCTGTCGCTGGCTTTCGCCCTTGCCTCGTCAGTTCTGATGGATTTCGTACCCTTCATGCGCCGCGCGATGCTGCCGCTCTTTATCGTCAGCCAGACGCTGCCACTGGTCGCAATCGCGCCTCTCGTCGTGCTCTGGTTCGGTTTCGGTCTGCTGCCTAAACTTCTGCTCGTGGCCCTCGTCACCTTCTTTCCGCTGCTCGTCGCTCTGCTGCAGGGCTATGAATCGACGGACCGGGATATTGCTGAGCTTCTGAGCTCGATGAAGGCAAGCCGCTGGCGCATCTTCCGCCTGGCGAGGCTTCCCTCCGCCATGCCCTTTTTCTTCGCCGGCCTGCGCATCTCGATCACCTATGCCGTGGTTGGCGCCATCTTCGCCGAATATGCAGGCGCTGCCCGTGGCCTCGGGATCTATATTCTCAACGCCAAAAACAATTTCCGGCCGGATCTTGTGCTCGCCGCCGTCATCGTCAGTGCTCTCCTGACGCTCTGCCTCTTCGGCCTCACACTGGCGGCACAGCGCTTCGTCATGCCCTGGCAATCCCCTCCGGAGAAGCGCCGATGAGCGGGATGCTCGAACTCAAGAATGTCTCGAAGTCCTTCGATGGCATGGAGGTGCTGAAGGACATTTCCCTTCATATTGCCAGAGGTGAATTCGTCTCGATCGTCGGCCCATCCGGCTCCGGCAAGTCGACGATCCTCCGGCTGCTGACACAGGCGCTGCTCGCCGATGGAGGTGACATTCTCTTTGAAGACACCCCGCTTTCGCAAGCGGCACATGCCTTCGCCTTCATGCCGCAGCGCGATGCGCTGATGCCGTGGCGAAGCGTCATCGACAACGCGATCCTTGGCCTGGAAGTGCACGGCATGCGACGCAGCCAGGCGCGCGCCGTTGCTGCCCCGCTCTTCGAGCGCTTCGGCCTTGCCGGTTTCGAAAATCACTATCCCGCCGCCCTTTCCGGCGGCATGCGCCAGCGCGCAGCTCTGTTGCGCACGGTGATCCAGCGGCAGGACATGCTGTTGCTCGACGAGCCCTTCGGGGCGCTCGACGCCTTGACCCGCACCCAGATGCAGGAATGGCTGCAGGATATGTGGACCGATCACCGCTGGACGGCCCTGCTGATTACCCACGATGTGCGGGAGGCCGTTTTCCTGTCCGACCGCATCTATGTGCTTTCCGCCCGCCCGGCGACCGTGGTCAGGGAATTCGAGGTGCCGCTGAAAAGGCCGCGCACCCTCGCCGATATCGGCTCCCCGGCCGCTCAGGCGATCGAAATGGAAATTCTTCAAACACTGCTGCATCCGCAAAGAACCTGAGGAGGTCACAATGCTTCTCACCCGCCGACAGACCCTTTTTGCCGCCATGGCCGCAAGCCTGGCCGGCAGCGCCGCCCTGGCCCAGTCCGCTGCCAAGGTGCGTATCGCGCTCGACTGGACACCGAACACCAATCACATCGGCATCTATGTCGCCAAGGCCAAAGGTTTTTATGAAGCCGTGGGCCTCGACGTCGAGATTCTGCCCTATGCAGACACCAGCGCCGGTACTCTCGTCGCAAATGGAGTTGCCGATTTTGGCATCTGCGGAGAAATCGAGACTTTTACCCAGCGCGTCGCCGGGGCGGATGTGAAGCTCGTCTATGCCGTGGTACAGACGGAAACCGGCAGACTGATTTTTAAGGGCGGTCGCGACGACATCAAGAGCCCGAAAGATCTCGACGGAAAGACCTATGGTGGCTTCGGCGGCGCCTGGGAAGAGGCGCTGGTTTCCTCGATGATCCGCAACGACGGCGGCAAGGGTAAATTCCAGGCCGTCACGCTCGGCACCTCGGCCTATGAGGCGCTCGATAACGGCGCGGTGGATTTCACGCTGGAGATCTACACTTGGGAAGGCATTGCCGCCCAGCTTGAAAAGCGGCAGGTCGGCCGCTGGCGCTATACCGATTACGGCATTCCTGATGAGCAGACGACCGCAATCGCCTCCAGCGATGCTTATCTTGCAGCCAATCCGCAAAATGCCCGCGCCTTCATTCAGGCGACACTCAAGGGTTACGCCTTTTCGGTCGATAATCCGGATGAGGCCTGCAACCTGCTGATTGCGGGTAGCAACGGCGCACTGCTCAATACCGACCTTGTCAAGGCATCGCAGAAGGCACTGGTCGAGGGGCATTTCCTTAAGGGCGAAAACGGCGCAATCGGTACCATCGATCCGGCCAAGGCAGAAGCAATCGGTACCTTCCTGTTCGATCATGGCATCCTGCTTGACGCGAACGGCGCGGCGCTGAAGGAAAAGCCAGATTTTTCCGCCTATTACACCAACGATCTGCTTGGTTAAGATGATCCTGCCCTTGCCGGCGGCAGCTTTCCGCTGCAAAGTCCGGCAAGGAGCGAGGGAATGATATGCAGCAGCAGGACCGGGTGGCCGGAGCAGATTTCTTGCGTGCAGCCGCCTGCCTGCTGGTACTCACCCATCATCTCATTCTGCGCATCGACCTAACCAAGCTCGGCGAAGGATTGCGACCGATACTGACCGCCTTGCGCTTCGGCAATTTCGGCGTCGCCATCTTCTTCATCCTCAGCGGCTTTTTGCTGGCCTTACCGTTCTGGCACGCCCTTGATGCTGGCGATACCATGCCCGATCTGCGCATCTATGCGCTACGCCGCGCGGCCCGCATCGTACCCGGCTATTGGGTAGCTTTGACGGCGGGCTTCATCGTCAGCATCACGTTACTTGGTCATGCGCTGACACCGGAACTTACTCTGCGCTATGCCAGCGGCCTTTGCTTTATGAGCCAATGGCACTGGCGTACTTTCTTTCCTGTCGAAGGGAACGGCCCGCTTTGGTCCATATCGTTCGAAGTGACGAGCTATGTGCTGCTGCCGCTTTGTTTCCTCTGGCTTTTCGCTATTCCAGAAAGCCGCCGCTCTCCACCCGTCACGCGGCTTGCCTGGCTTGGCATGATTGTTGTGACGCTGTTCGCCCATGAAGCTTTCCGGATATTTTCCCTTCCCGATGAGATTGAGCGTGGTTGGCAATACGGCATGCAGGGCGGAGCGAAGGAGTGGATGCCCAACTACAATCCCATCGGCTTCTTCGCCGTTTTTGCGCTCGGTGCGCTCTCAGCCGGCATCCAGACCTTGCTGCCGCGAAAGCGTCGGATCTGGTTCGATATCATCGCGTTGACCTGTCTTGCCGCAGCCGGCCTGTTGCTGCCGCTTTCGACAGGCGGACCTTGGGATGCCTACGGATGGCTCGGAATTCCCTACGCCTTTCCGATGTTTCCAGTTCTGACCGCCGTCGCCCTTTTGGCCCTTTCGCGTTCTGTGCTGCTTGCAGCATTACTCGACAATGCCTTCACACGCTTCACGGCCACCATTTCATTCGGGATCTATATCTGGCAGGACATCGTTCTGACCTCGCTGCAGACGATCTCTCCCGCCATATTCGGCATCGGTAAAGACGATCCGGTACGCGACTGGCTTACCGGCTGCGTCTTTGCGACGGCGGTCACTTTTCTTCTCGCAAGCTTCAGCTACTTTCTTCTTGAGTTGCCGGTAATACGGCGCGCCGCACGCATAACGCGTAGTAATTCAGCTATTACTCAATATAGTTAATTTTCAACCCCTCAAAAATATCATAAAGATATCGGCAAATACTCCCTAATTTGGCTCTTTTAGGGTTACGAAAATACTAACGAAGCGGGTGACAAATCGAGCTCGTCCATGTATTTGTGCCAGCGCGACGCAATAGGCGAGTATTTCCACGGACGTTGCTTAATGAATGTGTTCAATTCGAAGCTTCTAGATACGGCCTTCTCTGCAAAAACAGTGAAGATGAAAGCTCTCGATGCAGCGAATTCCAATATTCGCCAGCCCGAAAGCTTTGCCGCATTGGGTGGCCGGAAGAGACTTCAGCTCGGCCTGAAGAGAACTTTCGACATTTTCGGTGCCACGAGCGCGTCGGTCATCCTGCTTCCGGTTTTTCTGACGATCGCGCTTCTCATTGTGCTCGATGACGGTGGGCCGGTATTTTTCCGGCAGATTCGCTGGGGCCTGAAGGGTAGCAAGATCACGGTCTATAAGTTTCGCTCCATGCGGTCGGATCTCTGCGATCCGACCGGCGTCGAACAGACTGTCAAGGGTGATCGGCGCCTGACGCGGATCGGCGCCTTCCTGCGCAAGACCAACATCGACGAGCTTCCACAGCTCCTCAACGTCATAAAGGGTGATATGTCGCTCGTCGGTCCCCGCTGCCATGCCATCAACATGCGCGCCGCCGGCATGCTCTACGAGGAGTTGGTGCCGGAATATCATTATCGCCATCTGATGCGGCCGGGTATCACCGGTCTCGCCCAAACGCGTGGCTGGCGCGGTCCGACGGAACGCCCTGCAGAGGCGCGCGCGCGCATCGCCAGCGATATTTATTACATTAGAAATTTCAGCATCTGGCTGGATATGAAGATCATGTTCCGCACGCTACTGTCCGAACTGCGCGGCGGCACCGGGTTCTGAGATACCGAATTTTCGCGAATTAAATCAATCAAGACAGGTGGTGAAATACGGCCTGTCTTGGTTTTGCAACATTCGCGGCGATAAGGAGCAGCTCATTCCGCAAAAAAAGCGGCCTGAAGGCCGCCTTTCTATCCACTCTATGATGTCTGACTGAACCGATCAGTCTTGACCGACCATGCCCTGCAGGCGGGTCATCTCCATGATGAAGTGCTCGAGCTTGGACTTGTGCTCGTGATGCACGACATCCTCGAGTTCCTTCTTCGCAGCTTCGATGCGACGGGTCAGTTCGTCCTTGTTTAGTTCTTCCACCGGAACGGCAGATTCAGCAAGCAGCGTGCAGCCGCTGGGCAGGACGTCAGCGAAACCGCCGAACACGACGTAATCCTGCTTCGAGCCGGAAGAGGAACGAACGCTTACGATGCCCGGCTTGATGGTCGTCATCGTCGGGGCATGGTTGGCCATGACCGTCATTTCGCCTTCAGTGGCAGGAATGACGACCTCGGTCACCATTTCCGACAGCAGCAGACGCTCCGGCGAAACGAGCTCAAAGTTGAAATTGTCAGCCATCAGTGACTTACCTTCTCGGCTATGGCTTTTGCATCTTGCAATTTGGTCCCGCAGAACGGGCAGTGCACTATCGCCTGGTCGAGATAGCCAAGGCCTTCCTCGGTCTGAGCCAACCCGACGACCATCATCATCACACCGTTATCGGCACGGTAGATGGTCGGCGCCGCCGGTTCAGGAAGTTCTGCCACGACACTCTTGAGGGCGTCGCAGCAGAATATCTCGTCCTGAGCGTCGCTCATCAAGCAGCAGCGAGCTTCTTGGCCTTCTCGATGGCTTCGTCGATCGAGCCGACCATGTAGAAAGCAGCTTCCGGCAGATGGTCATATTCGCCGTTCACGAGACCCTTGAAGCCCTTGATCGTGTCTTCGAGAGCAACCAGCTTGCCCGGCGAACCGGTGAAGACTTCTGCAACGAAGAACGGCTGCGACAGGAAGCGCTCGATCTTGCGGGCGCGGGCAACCGACAGCTTGTCTTCTTCAGACAGTTCGTCCATGCCCAGGATGGCGATGATGTCCTGCAGGGCCTTGTAGCGCTGCAGCGTCGACTGAACCTTACGAGCAACTTCGTAGTGCTCCTCGCCAACGACCATCGGGTCGAGCATCCGCGACGTGGAGTCGAGTGGGTCAACAGCCGGGTAGATACCCTTTTCAGCGATCGAGCGCGACAGAACGGTTGTTGCGTCCAGGTGGGCGAACGAGGTTGCCGGTGCCGGATCGGTCAAGTCGTCGGCCGGAACGTAAATGGCCTGAACCGAGGTGATCGAGCCCGTCGTCGTCGTGGTGATGCGTTCCTGCATCTGGCCCATATCGGTTGCGAGCGTCGGCTGATAACCCACGGCCGAAGGAATACGGCCAAGCAGAGCCGACACTTCCGAACCAGCCTGCGTGAAGCGGAAGATGTTGTCGACGAAGAACAGAACGTCCTGGCCCTGGTCACGGAAGTGTTCAGCAACCGTCAGACCCGTCAGAGCGACGCGAGCGCGGGCGCCCGGCGGTTCATTCATCTGGCCGTAAACGAGTGCAGCCTTGGAGCCTTCGCCGCCGCCATGCTTGTTGACGCCCGATTCGATCATTTCGTGGTAAAGGTCATTGCCTTCGCGGGTACGTTCACCCACGCCTGCGAAGACGGAGTAACCACCATGCGCTTTGGCGACGTTGTTGATCAGTTCCATGATCAAAACGGTCTTGCCAACGCCTGCACCGCCGAACAGACCGATCTTGCCGCCCTTTGCATAGGGGGCGAGAAGATCAACGACCTTGATGCCGGTGACGAGGATCTGCGCTTCCGTGGACTGCTCGACATAGGCCGGAGCGTCCTGGTGGATAGCGCGCTTGTGAGCGGTGTTCAGCGGGCCTGCTTCGTCGACCGGCTCGCCGATGACGTTCATGATACGGCCGAGGGTTTCGTCACCAACCGGAACCGAGATCGGAGCGCCGGTATCGGTAACCAGCTGGCCGCGAACGAGACCTTCAGACGAGTCCATGGCGATCGTGCGGACTTCGTTTTCGCCCAGATGCTGAGCGACTTCGAGAACCAGACGGTTGCCGTTGTTGTCGGTTTCGAGCGCGTTCAAAATCGCCGGCAGTTCGCCTTCGAAAGCAACGTCGACGACGGCGCCGATAACCTGGGTGACTTTGCCGACAGAGCGGGTAGCTGCCTCAGCCATTTTCTTACCCTCTTTTCCTAACTCAGAGCGCTTCCGCGCCCGAAATGATTTCAATCAGTTCCTTGGTGATCTGAGCCTGACGCTGACGGTTGTAATTGAGCGTCAGCTTGTTGATCATCTCACCAGCGTTGCGCGTCGCATTGTCCATCGCGCTCATCTTGGCGCCCATTTCGCCCGCGACGTTCTCGAGGAGAGCGCGAAAGATTTGGACGGAGACATTGCGCGGGATCAGATCGTCAAGGATCGACGTCGGATCCGGCTCGTATTCGTAGACAGCGCCGGCATGATCGGCATCCTCGGCGACAGCTTCGGGAGCCTTTGCCGGAATGAGCTGCTGCGCGGTCGGAACCTGGCTGATCACCGACTTGAACTCGGAGTAGAACAGCGTGCAGACGTCAAATTCACCGGCATCGAACATCTCGATGATACGTTTGCCGATCTGGTCGGCATTCTCGAAACCGATCTTCTTGACGTCACGCAGTTCTTTGCGCTCGACGATCATCGACGCAAATTCGCGACGCAGGATGTCATAGCCCTTCTTGCCGACGGTGAAGATCTTCACCGTCTTGCCTTCAGCGACGAGCTTGCGGACATGATCGCGCGCAAAGCGGGCGATCTGCGAGTTGAAGCCGCCGCACAGGCCGCGTTCGGCCGTGCAAACGACGAGCAGGTGAACCTGGTCCTTGCCGGTACCGGTCATCAGGACCGGCGCGCCATCCGCATCGGAAACGGCCTTGGCGATGTTCGCCAGGACCGCATTCATACGCTGCGAGTAAGGCCGGGCGGCCTCGGCCGCCTCCTGCGCACGCCGAAGCTTCGCCGCGGCGACCATCTTCATCGCCTTGGTGATCTTCTGCGTCGCCTTGACGGAGGCGATCCGGTTTTTCAGATCCTTAAGTGAAGGCATCCGTTATCCGTCCTAACCTAGGGCCCGATTACTGGAAAGACTTGGCGAAGCTGTCGAGAGCAGCGGTCAGCGCACCCCTCGTCGCGTCGCTGATAGCCTTTTCCGTGCGGATCGTATCCAGGATGGCAGAGCCTTCCGAACGCAGGTAGGACAGCAGACCCTGCTCGAACCTGCCGACCTGAGCAACCGGCAGCTTGTCGAGGTAGCCGTTGACGCCTGCGAAGATCACAGCGACCTGCTCCTCCGTCTTCAGCGGCGAGAACTGCGGCTGCTTCAGGAGTTCGGTCAGGCGAGCACCGCGGTTCAGCAGGCGCTGCGTTGCAGCATCGAGGTCCGAGCCGAACTGGGCGAAGGCGGCCATTTCACGATACTGGGCGAGTTCGCCCTTGATCGAGCCGGCAACCTGCTTCATCGCCTTGATCTGGGCCGAAGAACCGACGCGGGAAACCGACAGACCGACGTTAACGGCCGGGCGGATACCCTGGTAGAACAGGTCGGTTTCGAGGAAGATCTGGCCATCGGTGATCGAGATCACGTTGGTCGGAATGAAGGCCGAAACGTCGTTACCCTGTGTTTCGATGACCGGCAGAGCAGTGAGCGAACCGGCGCCCTTGTCGTCGTTCATCTTTGCAGCGCGCTCAAGAAGACGCGAGTGCAGGTAGAAAACGTCGCCCGGATAGGCTTCGCGACCCGGCGGGCGGCGCAGCAGCAGCGACATCTGGCGGTAAGCAACAGCCTGCTTGGACAGGTCGTCGTAACCAATCAGCGCGTGCTGGGCGTTGTCACGGAAGTATTCGCCCATTGCGCAACCTGCGAACGGAGCAAGATACTGCATCGGAGCCGGATCGGAAGCCGTAGCGGCAACGACGATCGAGTACTTCAGCGCGCCACGCTCTTCCAGAACCTTGACGAACTGGGCAACAGTCGAGCGCTTCTGGCCGATGGCAACATAGACGCAGAAAAGCTTGTCCTGATCAGGGCCGTTGTCATGGATCGGCTTCTGGTTCAGGAACGTGTCGAGAATAATGGCGGTCTTGCCGGTCTGGCGGTCGCCGATGACGAGCTCACGCTGGCCACGGCCGACTGGGATCAGAGCATCGATAGCCTTGAGGCCGGTCGACATCGGCTCATGAACCGACTTGCGTGGAATGATGCCTGGAGCCTTGACGTCGACGCGCGCACGACGGGTCGCGTTGATCGGGCCCTTGCCGTCGATCGGGTTACCGAGAGCGTCGACGACGCGGCCGAGCAGTTCCGGACCAACCGGAACGTCAACGATCGCGCCAGTACGCTTGACGGTGTCGCCTTCCTTGATGTCACGGTCGGAGCCGAAAATAACGACACCGACGTTGTCGGATTCAAGGTTCAGCGCCATGCCGCGGATGCCGCCGGGGAACTCGACCATTTCACCAGCCTGAACGTTGTCCAGACCATAAACGCGAGCGATACCGTCACCAACGGAGAGAACCTGGCCGACTTCCGAGACTTCTGCCTCTTTGCCGAAGTTCTTGATCTGGTCTTTAAGAATTGCGGAAATTTCCGCAGCGCGGATATCCATCAGCCGACCTCTTTCAATGCAAGCTTAAGGGTAGAGAGTTTGGTACGAAGAGACGTATCAATCTGACGGGACCCGACCTTGACGATCAGACCACCAAGAATTGACGGATCAACCGTGACAGCAATTGCCACGTCTTTGCCGGTGACGCCCTTCAGCGCCGCCTTCAATTCATTTTCCTGCTCTGCTGTCAGAGCATGGGCCGAAGTGACTTCGGCAGAAATTTCGCCACGCTGGTTGGCAGCAATGATGCGGAAGGCCTTGATCATGCCCGGCAGGGCAAACAGACGACGGTTACGCGCCACGACCTTCAGGAAGTTGGCGAAGAAGCCCGAAATGCCAGCCTTTTCGCTAATCGCGATGATCCCCTTGAGCTGATCTTCTGCGGAGAAAACCGGGCTGAGAACAAAGCGCTTCAGGTCTTCGCTTTCATCCAGCATAGTCTGGAATCGGTCAAGATCGGCGGTAACGCTGTCAACGGCGCCTTCTTCAAGGGCCAGCTCGAAAAGCGACGAGGCATAGCGCTCTGCAACACCAGAAGTAAGCTGGGACGTGTCTGCCACGGGCACAAATTTCCCTGATTTCAATTCAAAACCGGACTTTCGGCGGGCGCCGAACTTATGACTTTGAATTCGTTTTGATTTCCCCCAGAAATCGCAAGAGAAGCCTCTTGCTTCTTCCGAAATTCGGGGTCCGTCTAACATAGGATATTCGGACTCGCAACACGCGTAATGCCGGAATACGTGTTTCGCTCGATTTTCTGCCGGCAAAAATGCCGAAACGCCCGAAAGCAGCCTGTGAGACGTATTCTTTAATACGTTTAATCAGCTCTGCAGGAAGCCAAATACGTAAAGCAGAGGCAGCGCCGCGACAAGCGCCTGCACAACCAGAAGTAACCAATTGAGGAGCGTGTTCCCCTTGTCTGACAGGATGGAGATGATGCGGGCAAAAGCGGCCATCACGAACGCCGCTCCGAAGGCCGTATAGATCAAAGGCTGGGCCAGTACGATCGCACCGAGGCCGAGGCCGAGATAGAAGCCGCCCATCGACCGGACTTCGCTAAAGCCTTCACAACGTTCGCCACGCGCGGCCAGACCGAACGCCCGCATCGCAAGACCGGGCGCGAACATGATCACGAAGCCCGCGAAGGCGGTGAAGGCGGCCGCGCCGAAGGCAAGCTGCTCGCCAAATTCCGTCGGAAATTCAAACTCCATGCATCGACCCCAATCATCAGCTGATTCTACGTTTATGCCATGATCGGCCGGTTGCGGAAACGCCGGGTGAAAACGATCTACAGGAAGCTCTGCGGATCGATGTCGAGCTGTACCTGAACCGAGCCGCGCTCCTTCGGCGATTGCGACAACATCGCCCGCAGATAGGCCTGCATGTCTGAATTGCGGCGTCCATGGACCAGCAGACGGAAACGATGACGGCCACGCACCAGCGCCAGCGGCGCCTCTGCCGGGCCGAGAACGGAAATGCCGGAAACCTGCGGTGCGGCATTGCGCATACCACGCGCATGGTTCTCCGCATCATGACGCGTATCGGCCGAAACGATAATTGAGGCGAGCCTGCCAAATGGCGGCAGGATCGCACGCTCACGCTCGCTGATTTCGCGGTCGTAGAAGGCGCGCGCATCGCCGGAGACGATCGCCTGCATGACTGGATGCTGCGGCTGATAGGTCTGCAGCAAACCGTGGCTCTTGAGGCCGGTTCGCCCGGCACGGCCCGTGACCTGCGAAAGAAGCTGGAACGTCCGCTCCGCTGCACGCGGATCGCCGTTCGCCAGCCCAAGATCGGAATCGACAATGCCGACCAATGTCATCAGCGGAAAGTTATGTCCCTTGGCAACGAGCTGCGTACCGATGACGATATCCGCCTCGCCCTTGGCGATGGCATCGAGTTCCAGCCGCAGCCGTTTCACCCCACCCATGATATCGGAGGAGAGCACGATGGTGCGCGCGTCGGGAAAATGGCGCTCCACTTCTTCTGCGATACGCTCCACACCCGGCCCGCAGGCGACGAGGTGGTCGAGCGTTCCGCATTCCGGGCAGGCCTCCGGCGTCGGCTCGGAATGACCGCACTGGTGGCATTGCAGCTGCCGGCGGAAGCGATGCTCCACCAGCCAGCTCGAACACCGCGGGCACTGGAAACGATGGCCGCACACACGGCAAAGCGTCAGTGGCGCATAGCCGCGCCGATTGAGGAAGAGCAGCGCCTGCTCGCCCTTTTCCACCGTCTTGCCGATCGCCCTGATCAGCACGGGCGACAGAAAGCCGCCTCGCTCCGGCGCATGGCGTCGCATGTCGATCAGATGCAAGTCAGGCAAAGCCGCATCGCCGAAACGCGTAGGCAGGTGTATCGTGCTGTAGCGTCCACTCTGGCCGTTGACCTGGCTTTCCACCGATGGCGTCGCCGAAACGAGCACGACAGGGAAATCGCCGATCCGCGCCCGTACGACCGCCATGTCACGCGCATTGTAATAGACGCGATCCTCCTGCTTGTAGGCCGGGTCGTGCTCTTCATCGACAATGATCAGCCCAAGATCCTCGAAAGGCAGAAACAGCGCCGATCGCGCGCCCGCGACGACCCTCACCTCACCCGTCACCGCCTGCCGCCAGACCTTTTCGCGCATCCGCGGCGCAAGATCGGAATGCCACTCGGCAGGCTTCGCCCCAAAACGATTCTGAAAGCGTTCGAGGAAACTCGCCGTGAGCGCGATTTCCGGCAGCAGGATCAGCACCTGCTTGCCACGCCTCAGCGTCTCGGCAATCGCCTCGAAATAGACTTCGGTCTTGCCTGATCCGGTCACGCCGTCGATCAACGAGACTGCAAATTCGCCCTTGCGCACTTCGTCCAGGATTTCTTCGGCGGCATCTTTCTGCGGACCGTCGAGGCGGGAGCCGATAAAATCCGGATCGGGCCTAGCGACGACAGGCGGCGGCGGCAGGAAGATCGTCTCGAAAATGCCCTGTGCGATCAGCCCATCGACGACACTGGTAGAGACGCCCGCCGCATGGGCAAGACCGATGCGTGTCCAAGGGAGCCCGTCCGCTGCGGTATCGAGCACGCGCGCGCGCGCCGGTGTCATCCGTTCCGGTTCGCCGCCGACGAAGCGCAATCCTTCTACCATTGGCTCCGGCTCGAAGGCATTCGGCGCCCTCAGCGCCATGCGCGCCACCAGACCCGGCGGAGAAAGCGTGTAAGCCGCCACCCAGTCGATGAAATCCCGCATTTCCTTGTTGAGCGGCGGGCAGTCGAAGACATGGGTAATAGGCCTGAGCTTCTTCGGATCGACGCCATCCTCGCCACCGTCCCACACGACACCGATAACCTGGCGCGGACCAAGCGGCACCTGCACGACTGAACCGGGTTCGACCGCCATGCCTTCGGGTACTGAATAGGAATAGGGTTTTGGCGCCGGCATCGGCACCAGCACCGGAACCGTGCGGTTCACGGGCGGGGCTTCGAAAAGTGCGCCAAAGAGATCGGACGAATCTGTACTCATTGCGGCAGACCATGCCCGCAACGACAAAAAATTGGAACCATAAAGAGGTCAGACGGCCACGGATTCAGCCGGTTGCGCAGACGGATCGAAGACAGGTATGAACTGCGCATCTCCATCTGCAGCCATGTCGCGGATAGTGTGATTTTCCAGAGCCTTCGTCACCTCGTTCAGATCGCCGTCAAGCTGCTCAACCGGAATGAGATTGCCGATAACGAAATCAAAACGGTCACCCTTCTTGTTCAGAAGCTCGTGAAAAACCGTCATGTCGCGCAGCTCGGTCGACCATTTGGCGAACCAGTAAAACAGGCCGGAATTGCGCGCCGTCATGTGAACGGGAAGGATCGGCAGACTGTATTTGCGGGCAAGGCCAACCGCAGATGTCTTCCACGGCCGCTCATTGAGGCGCCCGTTTGCCCAGTAGGCGATACGGCCCGATGGGAAAAGCACGGTCGCCTTGCCTTCCTTTACCGCGTGATTGGTCAGCTGCAGCGTCTCTCGTGTTTTGAGCTTGCTCTTGAATTCCTCGCGCCACTCGACCGGAATAATGATTTCCGCAAAGCGTGGATTGACGCGCACTGCATCCCGATTGGCGAAGAACATCATATCCGGGCGGCGCGTCTTCAAAAGATCGAATACGGCCACGCCGTCAGCAATGCCGGTTGGGTGGTTGCTGACGAGAATGAAACCGCCGGATGCCGGAATGCGCTCGGCATTCTTAACATTGATATCGAGCTTCAGCAGGTTGCTCATATATTCGAACGACTGGAAGCCAGGCATATTGGCGACATCATTGGCGAACTCGATCGCCCTGTTATAGCGCAGCAATGTGTAGAGAAACGGCCGCATGACAGGCCAGAGCGGATGACGGACGATCTTCTGACCGCGCTCGGCGATCAGCGTATCGACGATATGGCCGGGTTTTCCGTGCGAGACCAAGGCGATCGCTTCCGCAAGCTGTCCGAAAGCCGTCATCGAGTCGCGCCGTGCCATAAAAATTCCTGTCTTAACGGAGCTACAAGCTATCTCAGTGAATTATGATCGATACATGACAAGGGCTTGGCAAGCATTAGCAATTCCATAACGCCACTGTTTCAGAATTGGGGTTATGGAAATCAAATTCAAGAGCCATGGCCGTGAATGAACTTCTGATCATCGCCGATCCACACCTGATGGCGGAGCGCAACGCTTGGCTTGAAAATCTGACACGCGAACGCCGTCTTTCCGAGCATACGCTCGATGCTTATGAGCGCGACACACGCCAGTTCCTGACCTTTCTGACCGGTCATCTCGGCGGCCCCACGACGCTGCGCGACATTGAGACGCTGCGCCCCGCCGACTTCCGTGCTTTCCTGGCAGCCCGCCGCCGCGATGGAACCGGTGCCCGCTCACTCGGTCGCAATCTCGCCGGCCTTCGCTCCCTTTTGCGCTATCTGGAACGCAAAGGCCTCGTCAACGCTGCGGGCGCTGGCGCTGTGCGATCGCCGAAACAACCGAAATCTCTTCCGAAGCCACTCTCTGATAGACAGGCTATAACCGTTGTCAGTAACGACGCGCAACTTCATGACGAGCCATGGATTGCCGCTCGCGATGCGGCTGTCATGACACTGCTTTACGGCTGCGGCCTGCGCATTTCAGAGGCGCTCGACGTGAAGCCAAGCGAAATCAGTGCCGGCACGACGACGCTGCGCATTACCGGCAAGGGCAACAAGACGCGCCTCGTGCCTTTGCTGCCGATCGTCCTTGAAGCCGTCGAGAAATACCGACAGCTCTGCCCCTTTCATCTTGACGAAGGCCAGCCGCTCTTTCGCGGCGCGCGCGGCGGCAGACTACAGCCCGCCATCATCCAGCGCGCCATGCAGAAACTGCGCAGTGCCTTCGGCCTGCCGGATTCCGCAACCCCGCATGCGCTGCGCCATTCCTTCGCCACCCATCTGCTGGCCGGCGGCGGCGACCTGCGCACCATTCAGGAACTGCTCGGCCACGCCAGCCTTTCCACCACCCAGGTCTATACCGGCGTCGATGCGTCAAGGCTTCTGGAAGTGTATGATAAGGCCCATCCGCGCGCTTAATCCTTCGTTAACACTGTCTCTTAAAGGAATATGCGCAAGCCCGGCGTACAGCATGACACTTGAGGCATTTGTGACCGGATTACCAGCATGACGATCTCTATCGGCCACCGGACTTTCCATATCGCGCAGCCGGGCAATATCCTGCTCTGGCTGTTCGCAGCCTTCCACATGCTGCTCGTCGCCGCGCTGCTCTCCGTCGTCTTTTCCGTCACGACGGCCGATGCTGCTGAGGATAATTGCACCGGAGCGAATCTGCTGACCGAACTGCAGCAGAAGGACCCCGCCCGTTACGCCGACGCCGTGAAGGAAGCGGATGCGACGCCAAACGGCAAAGGCATTTTCTGGAAGATCGAAAAACCGGGTCTCAAAGCCTCCTGGCTGCTCGGCACCATGCACGTCACCGATCCGCGCGTCCTGAACCTGCCGCCGCGCGCACAAACCGCCCATGACGGCGCCGATACGATCATCATCGAGTCCGACGAAATCCTCGATGAGAAGAAGGCCACTGCCTCGCTTCTGATGAGACCGGACCTGATGATGTTCACGGACGGCACCACGATCGAGAAGCTTCTTTCTCCTGAAGATTACACCCGTCTCGAAACCGGTCTGAAGCAGCGCGGCATCCCGTTATCGGCCGTTTCCCGCATGCGCCCCTGGATGATCGCAAGCGCAGTGGCACTTCCCGCCTGCGAGATCGCCCGCAAGGCAAAAGGCGGGCAGTTCCTCGATCAGAAGATCGCTGCCGATGCGGCGGCCGAAGGCAAGCAGGTCAAGGGCCTGGAAACGCTGGCCGAACAGCTGCAGGCCATGGCGGAGCTACCAGTCGAATTTCATCTGAAGTCGCTGATCGAAACCCTGGAACTCGGAGCCAGGATGAACGATGTCGTTGAGACCATGACCGATATCTATCTCTCCGGCGATATCGGCATGACGATGCCGATGCTGAAGACCGTCACACCCGAAGGCAGCGACGAGGACAGCGACTACGCCGCCTTCGAGCAACGCGTCATCCTTGACCGCAATAAGGTTATGGCCGAACGCGCCACACCCATCCTCGCCCACGGCAACGTCTTCATGGCCGTTGGCGCCCTGCACCTTCCCGGCAAGGAAGGTGTCATAGAACTGCTGCGCCAGCAGGGTTTCACGGTCACGGCGGTCAACTGACCGGGCTAGTCTTTAACCGATAGTCATCCGCCGCAAAACATCGGTCTTCCAGTAAAACTGGTGAACCAGCGCGCCGAATACATGCGCAACAATGACGATCCACAGGATGAGCTTCAGGATATCGGCATGCAGCGAGCTCAATGCTTCCACACCGAGATAATAGACCGCGATACCTGACACGGGCAGGGCGAGCAGCAGCACATAGAGGCTTGCATGCGCAAGCCGCGCGGCAAGGCGAAAGATTGCCGGCTCGCCTGCGGATTCAGGCGGCACGCCCTGCACGAAGCGCAGACAGAGCCTGAGGACCGTCACAAGCAGGATGGCAATGCCGACATAGGCATGGATATTGGCCGAAGCGATTTGTTCCGGCGAGGGCGTCCCGCCACGGCGGACAAGCCGATACCAGGCATTCATCCCATCGGGCAAAAGAAGATTGTAGAGGACCAGCAGCACGGTCGCCCAGTGAAGGAAACGTTGAGGGAGGCTGTAGCCGACAACGACGCGATCATTCATATTCTTGGCTTTCGTCAAAGAGTTAGCAAAGCTTGCCTAACAAATAAAAATGCCGCTCGTCTGAAGGCAAGCGGCATTATGAATGATTGCTGATATTTAATCTTACATATGGATCGGCTTGAAGAATGCGGCGAGCGCTGCTTCCTTCACGGCCTCCGACATGGTCGGATGCGCATGGCAGGTGCGGCCGAGGTCTTCAGCGGAACCACCGAACTCCATCAGCACGGCGATCTCGTGAATCATCTCGCCGGCGCCGAAGCCGACAATGTGGCCGCCGAGCACGCGGTCGGTTTCCTTGTCGGACAGGATCTTGACGAAACCGTCCGTCGCCAGCATGGCGCGGGCGCGGCCGTTCGCCGAGAACGGGAACTTGCCGACCTTGTAGGCGACGCCTCCAGCCTTCAGCTCTTCTTCAGTCTTGCCGACGGAAGCGACTTCCGGCTGAGTGTAGACGACGCTCGGAATCACGTCGTAGTTCACATGGCCGTGCTGCCCGGCGAGGATTTCGGCGAGAGCCACACCTTCGTCTTCAGCCTTATGCGCCAGCATCGGACCCTTCACGACGTCGCCGATCGCATAAATGCCTTCGACATTGGTCTTGAAGTGGCCGTCGATTTCGACGCGGCCGCGATTGTCAAGCTTGACGCCTGCCTCTTCGAGACCGAGGCCGGCCGTGTACGGAATACGGCCCGTGGAAATGAGAACGACATCGGCTTCGAGCGTCTGGGCAGCACCGCCCGCGACCGATTCGAAGGTCACCTTGGCGCCGTTGTCACCCTTCTCGACGCCGGTTACCTTGGAGCTCAGCTTGATGTCGATACTCTGCTTGCCGAGCATGCGCTGGAACTGCTTGGAAACATCCGCATCCATCGTGCCGAGAATCTTGTCGAGAAATTCGACGACGGTAACCTTTGCGCCGAGACGCGACCAGACCGAGCCGAGCTCGAGACCGATGACGCCACCGCCGACAACGATCATCGTTTCCGGCACTTTCTCGAGAGCGATCGCGCCGGTCGAGGAGACGATGATCTTCTCATCGATACCAACCTTCACGCCCGGAATGCCCGCCACGTCGGAGCCCGTGGCGATGACGATGTTCTTGCCTTCGATTTCCTGAACCGTGCCGTCTTCGGCGGTCACCGATACCTTGCCGGCGGAGACAATCTTGCCTGTGCCATGGAAGGCGTCGATCTTGTTCTTCTTGAACAGGAAGGCAACGCCATCGACGTTGGACTTTACCGTCGCGTCCTTGTGCGCCAGCATCTTGTCGAGGTTGAGCTTGGGAGCAGCGACCTCGATGCCGAGTTCATCCATGTGATGGGTTGCATGGAACATTTCGGAAGCATGCAGCAGCGCCTTGGAGGGAATGCAGCCGATATTCAGGCAGGTGCCGCCATAGGTGGCGCGCTTTTCGACGACCGCGACCTTGAGGCCAAGCTGCGCAGCCTTGATTGCCGCGACATAGCCGCCAGGGCCGGTTCCGATAACGATCACATCATAAGACATTGCTTTTTCCTTTTGCGTTATTGACTAGCGCCCGCCGCTCACGTTGAGGATCGCGCCTGTTATGTAGGATGCCGAAGGCGAGAGCAGATAGACGATCGCGTCGGCTACCTCTTCCGCCTGTCCGGTTCGCTTCATCGGGATCGATGAAGCCATTTCTTTTGGCTTGTCCGGCTGTCCGCCCGAGGCATGAATATCGGTTTCGATGATGCCGGGCCGGATGGCGTTCACCCTGATGCCTTCAGCTGCGACTTCCTTGGAAAGCCCGACCGTGAAAGCATCGATGGCTGCCTTGGAGGCGGCATAGTCGACATATTGCGCAGGCCCGCCGATCACCGCGGCCATCGAGGAGATGTTGACAATCGCACCGCCCTGCCCGCCATGGGCAGCCGACATGCGTCGTACAGCCTCGCCGGCGCAAAGGATGGAACCGGTCACATTGATCCGCATCATCCGTTCAAGGCGCGCGGCCGACATTTCGTCGACCCTTGCAATGTAATCAACGACACCGGCATTGTTCACCAGCCCGTCCAGCCGCCCGAAATATCTGTCGACCGCCTCGAACATCGCGACGATATCGGCGGCATTTCCAACGTCGCCCTTGACGGCGATCGCGTCGCCGCCGGCCTTCTTGATCTCGGAAACGACGGAATTTGCAGCGTCCTCATTGGAGGCATAGTTCACCGCGACACGCCAGCCGTGACGGGCAGCAACCAGGCAGGCTGCAGCGCCGATGCCGCGGCTACCACCGGTAACGAGTAAAACGGGGCTGTCGGTCATTGTGCGCATCCCTTGAAATCGAGGACGTCCCAGGGCGCCACCTTTGCCTTGCCGTCACCCCAGACGGAAGATTGGCGGATCGCCGGGCCGAGACCGGGAAAGACAATTTTTTCCGCGGCAGGACTATTACCGGACTGCAGGTTGTCGAGCCTGCCATCGGCACCTGCGCGATAGACAAAGCCCTGCCACACTGTACAGGCATCGAGGTCGGCACCCGTGACGTCGCCATCCGGGCAGTTGAACAGCACCATGCCCATGGTCCGCTCCGGATCATCCGACGGCATCACGTAACCATCCATCACGACAGGGGTCTTGAGTGCACTGAGCTTGAACCGGTGGCTGGAAGTTGCGGCTTCAGATGTTATCGGCGAAAAGCGCAGCTCATAGGCACCATCGCGATCGGCATAGATTGCGTTGGCCTGCCTGCACTCGGCAGCGATGACCGAAGCCGGCGCGCAGGCAAGCGCGGCGATCATCATCGCGACTGCGCCCTTCCGCTTGGTCAGCATAGCCCCGCCCCGCTCATTGATGGTTCGGCTCCCTGCGGCCGTCAGCATTCTCAGTGACCTGGAAATCCGTCAGCAGCACCAGCGGACGCCCGTCCTTGTCCAATCCCCAGAAAACCGGATAGAAGCCATCGCCCCAACCGCTCCAGAAGATTGCGATATTGCCCTTCTTGCCTTTGATTGGCCGATGGAGATCATAGACGCCCTTGTTGGCATCGAGCTCCGAAGCGACCACATCGTCATAATAATTTACATCGGAATCCGGCTTCTGGGTCTGCACCTGCTGCTCACGCTGCCCGATCAGCACAAGCGTATCGGCATCCATATAACTGCCGAGGCCGGCATCGACGGGATAGCCGAAGATCTCGTCATCCTTCAGCGCAGCGACATCCTGACCGGGAAGTGTCGCAAGCTCCCAATGATCGGGCTTGCCATCGGCAAAACGCATGCTTGCAGCCGCAACCCGTCCAAAGGCCTCATAGAGGCGCACTGGATAATCGCCGATGGGAACCGTTTTCGCCAAGGCCGGCCGATCCGGCTGCGCCAACGGATCGGCAGCAACGATACGGCCCGAAGTCAGCTCGACATTGCCCATATCAACGGTCTTGATGGCGCGTGTGGAAAGCTCCGCATCGCTCAATGATACAAGATCGAAATTGCTGCTCGCCTTGTTCACATCGAAGGCAAGCGCCGAGACCGGTATGAAGGCAACCATGGCGCAGAATACTGCGCCCGCCGCTCGCATGATCCGGTCTCGCATGGCAGATCGCTCCGCTTAGAGGTCCAGGACCAGACGTTCCGGATCTTCCAGGCTTTCCTTGACGCGCACGAGGAAGGTCACGGCTTCCTTGCCGTCGACTATGCGGTGATCGTAGGATAGCGCCAGATACATCATCGGACGGATGACGACCTGACCGCCAATGGCGACCGGGCGCTCCTGGATCTTGTGCATGCCGAGAATGCCCGACTGCGGTGCGTTCAGGATCGGCGAGGACATCAGCGAACCGTAGACGCCGCCATTGGTGATGGTGAAGGTGCCGCCCTGCATTTCGGCCATCGACAGCGAACCGTCACGGGCTGCCTTGGCGAGGCGACCAAGTTCCTTCTCGATTTCGGCGATCGACATCTGGTCGGCGTCACGGATGACAGGAACGACGAGGCCCTTGTCGGTGCCGACGGCCATGCCGACGTGGCAGTAGTTCTTGTAGATGATGTCGGTGCCGTCGATCTCGGCGTTGACGGCCGGCAGCTCCTTCAGGGCGTGCGTGACAGCTTTGGTGAAGAAGCCCATGAAGCCGAGCTTCACGCCATGCTTCTTTTCGAAGACGTCCTTGTACTTGTTGCGCAGGTCCATGACGGCCTTCATGTCCACCTCGTTGTAGGTGGTCAGCATGGCTGCCGTGTTCTGCGCATCCTTGAGACGCTTGGCGATCGTCTGGCGCAGGCGCGTCATCTTCACGCGCTCTTCGCGGGCGGCATCCTCTACCGTCGACGGACCACGCGGTGCGGCAGGCGCTGCCGGAGCGACGGCAGCCTTGGCGACGGCAGCAATGACATCACCCTTCAGGACCTGACCGCGTTTGCCGCTGCCGTCGACCTGATCGGCCGAGAGATTGTTTTCTGCGAGCATCTTAGCAGCAGCCGGAGCCGGCGGCATGGAGGATACGGCAGCGGCCGGAGCTGCAGCGGCGGCAGCCGGTGCGGCAGAAGCAGCAGGCGTCGGAGCCGGAGCGGCGGGTGCTGCTGCCGGAGCTGCGGCAGCAGGAGCAGCAGCGGCAGCCGCACCTTCAGCGATCTGGCCAAGAAGCGCGCCAAGACCAACGGTTTCCCCAGCCTGGGCGACGATTTCCGAAAGCGTGCCGGAAGCTGGGGCCGGAACCTCGATGGTCACCTTGTCGGTTTCAAGCTCGAGAATGGGCTCGTCAGCCTTCACGGCGTCGCCGACCTTCTTGAACCAGGTGCCGACGGTTGCCTCGCTGACGGATTCACCGAGTGTTGGAACGCGGATTTCTGTGGCCATTGTTCAAATCCTGATTGTGCTTGTTATCGTGTTAGATAGCGGTCCCGGCCTGTGGCCGGAGAATGATGGAGGGCATTGGCGAGACATCGAAACGGAAACCGAAGCCGGATGTGATGATCGGGTCCGCATCGGCAAGCGCCCGCGCTGCCGCCTGGTCCGCAACCTCGACGATCGCGATGCCGAAGGCCCCTTCCTCCTCGAAGACGGGACCGACGGCAATCGCCGATCCTGCAAGAGCGTTCTGGTGCCAGTATTCGGCATGGCGTTTCATCGCCGCCATTTCCTCCCCGGTTCCGTCATGCGGGAACGTGGGGCGCGGTGGCACGAGTCTCATGAAAAAATATGCCATCGCGCACCCCTTTTTTATTAGCCGCCCAGCGCATCCTCGAGGAACGCGGCGAGCTGCGACAGATGCTTGGACATCAGACCCGTTGCCGGCGAAGCGGCAGCCGGGCGACCTGTATAGCGAACGCGCTGGTACTTCGCATCGATATGGGCAAGGACCCATTCCAGATATGGGTCGATGAACGACCATGCGCCCATGTTCTTCGGCTCTTCCTGACACCAGACCATCTCTGCGTTCCGGAAGCGCGACAGCTCGTTGATGAGCGCCTTGGCCGGGAACGGATAGAGCTGTTCGATGCGCAGCAGGTAGATATCGTCGATGCCGCGCTTTTCACGCTCTTCCAGAAGATCGTAATAGACCTTGCCGGTGCAGATTACGACGCGACGGATCTTGGCATCCTTCTGCAGCTTGATCGGGCCGTCCTTGATGACCTCGGCATCGTCCCACAGGAGACGGTGGAAGGAGGATTCACCGGCCATTTCGGCAAGCGTCGAGACGGCGCGCTTGTGGCGCAGCAGCGACTTCGGCGTCATCAGGATCAGCGGCTTGCGGAAGTCACGCTTCAGCTGGCGGCGCAGGATGTGGAAGTAGTTCGCCGGCGTCGTGACGTTGGCGACCTGCATGTTGTCTTCCGCGCAGAGCTGGAGATAACGCTCCAGACGGGCAGACGAGTGTTCCGGACCCTGACCTTCATAACCGTGCGGCAGCAGACAGACGAGGCCCGACATACGCAGCCACTTGCGTTCGCCCGACGAGATGAACTGGTCGAAGACGACCTGGGCGCCGTTTGCGAAGTCGCCGAACTGGGCTTCCCAGAGCGTCAGCGCATTCGGGCGGGCAAGCGAGTAACCGTATTCGAAGCCGAGAACGGCTTCTTCCGAAAGCATCGAGTTGATGACTTCGTAACGGGCCTGCGTCGGCGACAGGTTTGCGAGCGGGATGTAGCGTTCTTCGGTTTCCTGATCGTAGAGAACCGAATGGCGCTGCGAGAAGGTGCCGCGTTCGCAATCCTGACCGGACAGGCGGATCTTGTGGCCTTCGACGACAAGCGAACCGAAGGCAAGTGCTTCCGCCATTGCCCAGTCGAGCCCTTCGCCGCTCTGGATCATGTTGGCGCGGTTTTCCATAAAGCGCTGGATCGTGCGATGCGCATTGAAGCCTTCAGGGATTTCCGACAGCTTGCGGCCGATATCCTTGAGCGTCTTCATCGGCACGGCGGTCTTGCCACGGCGCTGTTCGTCGGCATTGTCTGCCGTGCGCAGGCCGGACCACTCGCCGTCCAGCCAGTCGGCCTTGTTCGGCTTGTAGTGCTGGCCGGCCTCGAACTCCTGCTCGAGATGGGCACGCCAGTCGGCCTTCATCTTTTCGACTTCACCGTCGGTGACGAGGCCTTCGCGAACGAGACGCTCTGCATAGAGTTGCAGGACCGTTTTGTGGCCGCGAATGACCTTATACATCTTCGGCTGCGTAAAGGACGGCTCATCGCCTTCGTTATGGCCGTAGCGACGATAGCAGAACATGTCGACCACAACGGGCTTGTGGAACTTCATGCGGAATTCGGTTGCAATCTTCGCGGCGTAGACGACGGCTTCCGGATCGTCGCCGTTGACGTGCAGGATCGGGGCTTCGATCATCTTGGCAACGTCGGACGGATAGGGCGACGAGCGTGAGAAGGCCGGGTTCGTCGTAAAGCCGATCTGGTTATTGATGATGACGTGCATCGTGCCGGCGACACGATGGCCACGCAGGCCAGACAAGCCGAGGATTTCGGCAATGACGCCCTGGCCGGCAAAAGCTGCGTCGCCATGGATCAGAAGCGGCAGAACTTTGGAACGTTCGGACAGCGGAATGATGTCACCGTCCCAGACGGTAGCGCTCATGTCCTGCTTGGCACGGGCCTTGCCCATGACGACAGGATCGACGATTTCGAGGTGTGAAGGATTTGCCGTCAGCGAGACGTGCACCTTGTTGCCGTCGAATTCGCGGTCGGAAGAAGCACCCAGATGGTACTTCACGTCGCCGGACCCTTCGACTTCGTCAGGTGCGTAGGAACCGCCTTTGAACTCATGGAAGATGGCGCGATGTGGCTTGCCCATGACCTGTGAAAGCACGTTGAGGCGGCCACGATGGGCCATACCGAACACGGCTTCCTTGAGGCCGAGAGAGCCCCCGCGCTTGAGGATCTGTTCGAGCGCCGGGATCAGAGATTCGCCACCGTCGAGACCGAAGCGCTTGGTACCCTTGAATTTGACGTCAAGGAACTGCTCGTAACCTTCGGCTTCAACGAGCTTGGCGAGGATCGCCTTCTTGCCTTCGACCGAGAAGGCAACACCCTTGTCCGGACCTTCGATGCGTTCCTGGATCCACGCCTTTTCTTCCGGATTGGAAATGTGCATGAATTCGACGCCGAGGGTCGAGCAATAGGTGCGCTCGAGGATCTCGATCATCTCGCGGATGGTCGCGTATTCGAGGCCGAGCACGTTATCGATGAAGATCTTGCGATCGTAATCGGCAGCGGTGAAACCGTAATTTTCAGGTGAAAGCTCGTGATAATCCTCGACCGGAGCGGCAATACCGAGCGGATCGAGCTTGGCGTGCAGGTGACCGCGCATGCGATAGGCGCGGATCATCATGATGGCGCGGACGGAATCGCGCGTCGCCTGCAAAACGTCGGCAGCAGCTACCGGCTGGCCAGCGGCTTCGGCCTTCGCCTTCACCTTGGTCTCGATGACTTTTTCGACAATGCCCCAGTCGCCATCGAGCGCAGAGACGAGATCGCCGCTTGCCTGCAGCGGCCAGTTCTTCTTGCGCCAGGAAGCGCCCTTGGCCGCCTTCTTCACATCAACAGGATCGTCTTCCAACGCCTTGAAGAAGGAACGCCACTGATCGTCGACCGAGTTGGGATCGTCTTCATAACGGGCGTAGAGCTGCTCGATATAGGCAGCGTTGGCGCCATCCAGAAACGAGGTGATCTGAAATTGCTCGTTGGCTTCTTGCCGTGCCATGGTGTTACGCGGACGCTTCCGCCCGCCTCCTGACTTAGATGAATTTGCCGGCTTCGTCGCCGGCTGCCGCATTCCGATTGCCGCCTGTCCGCGGCGCATCCGCATTGAAATGGCGAGCCGGGCGGAGGCCGGGATGCCGTTCCTCCGCCCGGGGTATATAGGTTGGTTTAGCCCTTGAGGACTTCAACCAGCGTCTTGCCGAGGCGAGCCGGAGACGGAGACACCTTGATGCCTGCCGATTCCATTGCCGCGATCTTCGATTCCGCATCGCCCTTGCCGCCGGAAACCACAGCACCGGCGTGGCCCATGGTGCGACCCTTCGGTGCCGTACGGCCCGCGATGAAGCCGGCCATCGGTTTCTTGCGGCCCTTCTTGGCTTCGTCCTTGAGGAACTGGGCTGCATCTTCTTCAGCCGAACCGCCGATTTCGCCGATCATGATGATCGAGGTCGTGGCTTCGTCGGCCAGGAACATTTCCAGCACGTCGATGAATTCGGTGCCCTTGACCGGATCGCCGCCGATGCCGACAGCCGTCGTCTGGCCGAGACCTTCATTGGAGGTCTGGAAGACGGCTTCGTAGGTCAGCGTGCCGGAACGGGAAACGATCCCGACCGAACCCTTGCGGAAGATCGAGCCCGGCATGATGCCGATCTTGCATTCTTCCGGCGTCAGAATGCCCGGGCAGTTCGGCCCGAGCAGGCGCGACTTGGAGCGGTCGAGGCGAGCCTTGACGCGAACCATATCCATGACCGGAATGCCTTCGGTGATGCAAGTGATGAACGGGATTTCGGCATCGATCGCCTCGATGATCGCGTCGGCAGCACCTGCCGGCGGTACGTAGATGACGGTCGCGTCTGCGCCTGTCTTTTCCTTGCCCTCGGCAACGGTCGCGAAGATCGGCAGGCTTTCGCCCTTCGAGCCGGTCCAGGTTTCGCCACCCTTCTTCGGGTGGATACCGCCGACCATCTGGGTGCCGTAGTAAGCGAGCGCCTGTTCGGTGTGGAACGTGCCGGTCTTGCCGGTTAGGCCCTGAACCAGAACCTTGGTGTCTTTATTGACGAGAATGGACATGCGAGGCCTTTGTTTAGGAGAGGTTGGAAGACGTGAGGGACGCGCGGCGATAGATGCCGCTGACGACCTCCTGCCAAGTATCGCTGCCTGCAGGCGAAAAGCTGACGCCCATCCGGTAGCAGTCTTCATTTTCAAATGTGAATATGGTGCGCTGTCTGCCGCGCGGCGAAACTTTCATCAGCACGAGTTCATTGCCGTTCCACTCGCCGGACGCCGGCGAGGGCGGGGCAAAACCCACGCTGTCGAACTGGTAGAGCTTGTAAGTCTGATCCGAACCATCGAAGCCGAAAACATTGCGGGCTTCGAAGGAAACTTCGCCGTCACGCATCTGGCGATAGCACTGTTGGAGGAAGAATCCGCCGAACAGCGCCTCGCCGGAGAGCGAAGCGCTGGCCTTGCCTTCCTTCGTCCAGGCCGAAGCCGCAACATGCTCTTCCCCTTCCCAGACGCCGGCAAAAGCGTCGAGGCGGAGATGAGCAGCGGACGGCGTGGACTGAAAGGCCATGATCGTTCTCAACCGTTGATCGCAGCGACGATCTTCTTGGCCGCGTCATCCAGATCGTCGGCAGCCGTGATCGCCAGACCCGACTCGTTCAGGATCTTCTTGCCGAGCTCGACATTGGTGCCTTCGAGGCGAACGACGAGCGGAACCTTGAGACCGACTTCCTTGACAGCGGCAATAACGCCCTCAGCAATGACGTCGCACTTCATGATGCCGCCGAAGATATTGACGAGAATGCCTTCGACCTTCGGGTCGGCCGTAATGATCTTGAAGGCTGCAGCAACCTTTTCCTTGCCGGCGCCACCACCGACGTCGCAGAAGTTTGCCGGCTCCTTGCCGTAGAGCTTGATGATATCCATCGTCGCCATCGCAAGGCCTGCGCCGTTGACCATGCAGCCGATGTTGCCGTCGAGCGCCACGTAGGCGAGATCCCACTTGGAGGCCTCGATTTCCTTGGTGTCTTCTTCGGTCTCGTCGCGCAGCGCCTTGACGTCGTCATGGCGGAAGAGCGCGTTGCCGTCGAAGGAAACCTTGGCGTCGAGAACGCGCAGGTGGCCGTTGGTCATGACGATCAGCGGGTTGATTTCGAGAAGCGACATGTCCTTCTCGTCGAAGGCCTTGTAGAGGATCGGGAAGAGCGACTTGGCATCTTCGGCGGCAGCGCCGTCGAGAGCCAGCGCCTTGCAGATCTTCTCGACGTCGGCAGCGGTGACACCTGCAGCCGGATCGATAGCAATCGTGTGGATCTTCTCAGGTGTGTCATGGGCGACAGCCTCGATGTCCATGCCGCCTTCGGTCGAAACGACGAAGGCAACCTTGCCGACCGAACGATCGACCAGCAGCGAGCAATAGAGCTCGCGAGAGATATCGGCGCCGTCTTCGATGTAGAGACGATTGACCTGTTTGCCGGCCGGGCCGGTCTGGGCGGTTACCAGCGTGTTGCCGAGCATTTCCTTGGCATTGGCAACGACGTCTTCGATCGAGCGAGCGAGACGCACGCCGCCCTTGGCTTCAGGCGAAAGTTCCTTGAACTTACCCTTGCCACGGCCGCCGGCATGGATCTGGCTCTTGACTACGTAAAGCGGGCCGGGAAGCGACTTGGCGGCAGCCTCGGCTTCGTCAGCCTTGAGGATAGCCACGCCTTCCGCAACCGGCGCGCCGTAGCTCTTCAGCAGAGCCTTGGCCTGATATTCATGAATGTTCATGGGTTTATCCCTGTTTCGATTGGGTCAGCGCACCGATTACTTCAGGGCAGGTGCGATGTTGATGCAGGCCTCGCAGAGACCGGCAACGGCGCCGACGGACTTGTCGAAGGCTTCCTTCTCGGTCTTGTTGAGGTCGATCTCGATAATGCGCTCGACACCGCCGGCACCGATGACCGTGGGCACGCCGACATACATGTCCTTGACGCCGTACTGGCCGGAGAGGTGTGCCGCGCAGGGCAGAACGCGCTTCTTGTCCTTGAGGTAGGATTCAGCCATTTCGATCGCCGAAGCGGCCGGAGCGTAGTAGGCGGAACCGGTCTTGAGCAGGCCGACGATTTCGGCGCCGCCGTCACGGGTGCGCTGGATGATTTCTTCGAGACGTTCCTTGGTGACCCAACCCATGGTGACGAGGTCGGTCAGCGGAATGCCGGCAACCGTCGAGTAACGGGCGAGCGGCACCATCGTGTCGCCGTGACCACCGAGGACGAAAGCCGTGACGTCCTGAACGGAAACGTTGAATTCCTTGGCAAGGAAAAGACGGAAGCGCGAGGAGTCGAGAACGCCGGCCATGCCGACGACCTTGTTGGCCGGAAGGCCTGAGAACTTCTGCAGCGCCCAGACCATGGCATCGAGCGGATTGGTAATGCAGATGACGAAAGCGTTCGGGGCATACTTCTTGATGCCGGCACCGACCTGCTCCATGACCTTGAGATTGATGCCGAGAAGATCGTCGCGACTCATGCCCGGCTTGCGCGGAACACCGGCGGTGACGATGCAGACATCGGCGCCTTCGATCGCGGAATAGTCGCTGGCGCCAGTCAGGTTCGCGTCGAAGCCCTCGACCGGGGAGGACTGTGCGATGTCGAGACTCTTGCCCTGGGGAATGCCGTCAGCAATGTCGAAGAGGACGATGTCGCCCAGCTCCTTCAGGCCGGCGAGATGCGCCAGCGTGCCACCAATCATGCCAGAACCGATGAGTGCGATCTTGTTACGCGCCATTTCGCTTTTCCTTTGCGATCAAAATCCGTCGGGCGACGCGCGGGCATCGCCCAATGCCGCAATCGCATAGACCTAAAGCCCAAAAATGGCAATCGATTATTTTTGATGTAGGAATTTCAATCGTTTAGATATTAAAATTCTTACGTAAACGTAAGATAAATTGTCAGAAAAGTGTTATTCGGCAGCCCGCCGCTCACGGTGCGCAGCAAGATACTCCGCACTTCTCATTTCGAAGAGACGCGATGCCGTACGGTCGAATTCGAAGCCCTCGGTCCCCTGTCTTTCGACGAGAAGATCCTCCGGCATGGCGGCGGCTGAAACGTAAAGACGGATGCCGTGATCGTAGAGCGTATCGATCAGAATGATAAAGCGTTTGATCTGGTTTCGCTTTTCCGGGCCAAGCAAGGGAACGTGCTCGAGAAAGATCGTATCGAAGCGTTCGGAGATGGCCAGAAAATCGGCTGCACCTAGCGGCTTATCGCAGAGATCGGCGAAGGAGAAACGCGCCATCCGGTCTGCAGCAAGTGGTACATGGATGGCCCGGCCCTTCATGGGGATTTCCACCGACTGCGCCTTGCGGCCATGCAGTGCCTGTGTCCACAAGGCGTCCATCGCCATGTCGGTGCGCTCGTCGATCGGAACGAGATAGATCGGCTGGCTATTCAGTTTTTCCATCCGGTAGTCGGTCGCGGAATCGAGGGTGACGATTTCGACATGCTTCTTGAGAAGGCCGACGAAGGGCAGGAAAAGCCCACGATTGAGGCCGTCCTTGTAGAGATTGTCGGGCTCGACATTCGAAGTCGCCACCAGCACGCAACCGCGTTCGAAAAGCTCGGAAAACAGCCGCGACAGGATCATCGCATCGGCAATGTCGGTGACCGTGAACTCGTCGAAGCACAGAAGCTCCGCCTCCTCGAAAAGGGCCGCGGCAACCGGCGGTACCGGATCGGCCTGCTTTGTCTCACCATTCTTCAGCTTCTGCCGGTGGGCGGCGATGCGATTGTGAACATCGGCCATGAATTCGTGGAAATGCGCGCGCCGCTTCTTCCGGCAGGGCGCCATCGCAAAGAACATGTCCATGAGCATCGTCTTGCCGCGCCCGACGCTGCCATGGATATAGAGACCCCTGATGCCGGGCTCGGCCTTCTTCTTGGAGGCAAACAGCCAGCCGAGCGCACTGCTCTTGGCCGCCGGCTGCTTCTGCTTAAGGGAAGTAAGCACCCGGTCAAGGCACTTGGCTACATCCATCTGGGCAGAATCAGCCTGTAGCGTCCCCGAAGCGGCCAGCGATTTGAGCTGCTCGATAACGCTGTGCGAATAGTCTGGTATTGGCTGCATCAGGGCTCGTCCGCCTATACGTAACCGGCGGACTCCCACCGGATTGTCTTACCGGCTGAGGTTGATCGGCTGTCCGGTCGAAGTCTGACCGTTGAAGCTGTTGTCGGCAACCTTGTAGACCGAACCGATCTGGTTGCCGCTGCGATCTTTGAGCAGAACCTGCTTGCCGGACACTTCCCAAGAGCCCATGGCCGTCAGCTCGCCCACACAACCACGCGTACCGCCACGCGAGCCGCTGCCGAGATTGGTAAGCGTCAGGAACATGTCGCAGGTGCCGTTGACACGCCAGCTGCCGACCATCGATTCCTTGGTGACGTCCATGGCAGCAGTCGGCGCGGCACCACCCTGCTGGACACCGCCCATCGGCGCCGTCGAGGCTGGTGCGGCAGGAAACTGCCCGGTCGGCGGAGGTAGTTGGCCGCCCTGTACGGAGGGAACCGGCTGCGCGGTCAGCGGCGGAGGCGCACTATTACTGCTGTAATCATATGAGGTGCGTTGGCATCCTGCCAAGGCCAAAGCGGCCGTCAAACCCGTCACCACATATCGCAACTGCATCATCACACTCCTGATCTTCGACTCTTGCCCTAAGGCTTGCGCGCAATCACGGCGGAATTATCGTGAAAGGCTGTATTGAATCAAGCCGGCGCACGGAGAATTTGTGCCATGGCGGGAACCAACCCTAACGGCGGGACAAAATTGGCACAATCGACAGTAAATCAAGGATCCGTGAAAGAAAACGGGCCGCTCGAGGCGGCCCTGTATTTCGTTATACGCGACGCTCGACCATCATCTTCTTGATTTCAGCGATTGCCTTGGCCGGGTTCAGGCCCTTTGGGCAGGTCTGCGCGCAGTTCATGATCGTGTGGCAACGATAGAGGCGGAACGGATCTTCGAGATTGTCGAGGCGTTCGCCGGTCGCCTCGTCTCTGGAATCGATCAGCCAGCGATAGGCCTGCAGCAGGACGGCCGGACCGAGGTAACGGTCGCCATTCCACCAATAGCTCGGACAGGAGGTCGAGCAGCAGGCGCAGAGGATGCACTCATAGAGGCCGTCGAGCTTCTGACGATCCTCATGGCTCTGCTTCCATTCCTTGGCAGGCGTCGGCGAAACCGTCTTCAGCCAGGGCTCGATAGAGCGATGCTGGGCATAAAAGTTGCTGAGATCCGGAACCAGGTCCTTGACCACAGGCATATGCGGCAGCGGATAGATCTTCACCGTTCCCTTGATGTCGTCCATGCCCTTGGTGCAGGCAAGGGTATTCGTGCCGTCGATATTCATCGCACAGGAACCGCAGATGCCTTCACGACAGGAACGGCGCAGCGTCAGCGTCGGATCGATCTTGTTCTTGATATAGAGAAGCGCATCGAGAACCATCGGGCCGCAATCGTCGACATCGACGTAGAACGTGTCGATCGACGGGTTCTGGCCATCATCCGGGCTCCAGCGATAGACGCGGAATTCACGGGTGTTCTTGGCACCCGCCGGCTTCGGCCACACCTTGCCTTCGCGCATCTGGGAATTCTTGGGAAGAGCGAGTTCAACCATGTCAGGTTCCTCTGATCAGTATACGCGGGCCTTCGGCTCGATCTTGTGAGGATCGATGCCGTCTGCGATGAGGTCGGTGTGGACAGGCCGGTAATCGAGCTTCACGTCGCCCGCCTCGTTCACCCAGGCCAGCGTGTGCTTGCGCCAGTTGGCGTCGTCGCGGCCTGCGAAGGGGCCTGACGTATAATCTTCACGGGCATGCGAGCCGCGGCTTTCCTTACGGGCTTCGGCGCCGTAGATCGTCGTGATGGCGTTGGCCATCAGGTTCTGCAGTTCCAGCGTCTCGACGAGATCGGAGTTCCAGATCATCGAGCGGTCGGTGACCTTGATGTCCTTGAGCTCGCCCCAGATTTCCGAGAGACGACGGCAACCTGATTCCAGCGATTCCTGCGTACGGAACACCGCTGCGTCTTCCTGCATGGCGCGCTGCATCTTCTCGCGCAGCACCGCGGTCGGCGTGCCGCCATTGGCGTGACGCAGACCGTCGAAACGATCCATGATCTTGTCACATGCAGCCGTGTTGAGCGCCGGCACTGGTTCGTTACGGTCGATAACCTCACCTGCTCGGATTGCAGCGGCACGCCCGAACACCACGAGGTCGATCAGCGAATTGGAACCCAGGCGGTTGGCGCCGTGAACCGACGCACAGCCTGCTTCACCGACAGCCATCAGGCCAGGCGCAACCCGTCCTGGATTGGAACTATCGGCATTCAACACTTCGCCCCAGAAGTTCGTCGGGATGCCGCCCATGTTGTAATGCACGGTCGGCAGAACCGGGATTGGTTCGCGGGTCACGTCAACGCCGGCAAAGATCTTGGCACTCTCGGAAATACCCGGGAGGCGCTCGTGCAGAACGGCCGGATCGAGATGATCGAGATGCAGGAAGATATGATCCTTGTTCCTGCCGACGCCACGGCCTTCACGAATTTCCAGCGTCATGCAGCGCGAAACGACGTCGCGTGAGGCCAGGTCCTTGGCCGATGGCGCATAGCGCTCCATGAAACGCTCGCCTTCGGCATTGACGAGATAACCGCCTTCGCCGCGCGCGCCTTCGGTGATCAGACAGCCGGAGCCGTAGATGCCGGTCGGATGGAACTGCACGAATTCCATATCCTGCAGCGGTAGGCCAGCACGGGCCACCATGCCACCGCCGTCGCCGGTGCAGGTGTGAGCCGAGGTCGCCGAGAAATAGGCGCGGCCGTAACCGCCGGTCGCCAGCACCACCATTTTGGCGGCAAAGCGATGGATCGAGCCGTCATCCAGGCACCAGGCGACGACGCCGGTGCAACGGCCGTCATCGGACATGATGAGATCGAGCGCGAAATATTCAACGAAGAATTCGGCGTTGTTGCGCAGCGACTGGCCATAGAGCGTGTGCAGGATGGCGTGGCCGGTACGGTCGGCGACAGCGCAGGTGCGCTGCACCGGCGGGCCTTCGCCGAAGTTCTGCATGTGGCCGCCGAACGGGCGCTGGTAGATCTTGCCTTCCTCGTTGCGCGAGAAGGGCACACCATAATGTTCAAGTTCGTAGACGGCCTTCGGCGCTTCCATCACCATGTACTGCATGGCGTCCACATCGCCGAGCCAGTCGGAACCCTTGACGGTGTCGTACAGGTGCCACTGCCAGCTGTCGGGCGTCATGTTCTGCAGCGAGGCGGCGATGCCGCCCTGGGCGGCAACGGTGTGCGAGCGAGTCGGGAATACCTTGGTGATACAGGCGGTGCGGAAGCCCTGTTCGGCCATGCCGAGCGTGGCACGCAGGCCGGCGCCGCCGGCGCCGACGACGATCACGTCATAGGAATGGTCGACATAGTTGTAGGCCTTCCCATTCTGAGCGGGTGAAGACGTTGCCATGATGCGGTTATCCTACGAATGCAATTTTCAGAATGGCGAAGAGACAGAGGCCGGCGATCAGAACCGCGAAGAACGTATTCAGCATCAGAAGCAGCAGTTTGCCGATCTCGCCGTGAACGTAGTCTTCGATGATGACCTGCATGCCGAGCTTCATGTGAATAGTGCCAGAGATGACCATCAGACCCATGACGACGGCGACAAATGGGTTCGAGAGAGCACGAACCACATCGGCATAAGGCGCGCCGGCATAGACGATCATAAAGATGGCGAAGAAAATGATGAGCGGGATGTTGGAGACAGCCGTCAGGCGCTGGCGCCAGAAATGATCGGTGCCTTCCTTGGCGGAGCCGAGGCCGCGAACCTTGCCCAGAGGAGTGCGCATATCCATGAGTGCGACCTTTAGAAGCGAATGATGAAGCCGAGCACCCAGACCAGGACGGTCAGGCAGAGCGATCCGATAACATTGGCAATGGCGAGCTTGGTGGAGAATTCCTTCTCGAAACCGTGTCCAAGATCCCACATCAGGTGGCGAAAGCCGCCGAGCATGTGATGGAGCAGGGCCCAGGTATAACCGAGCAGGACGAGCTTGCCGATGATGCTGCCAAGCACCCAGTTGGCCCAGTCGTAATAGGCCTGGCCGGAAGCGGCGGCGATCAGCCACCACGCAACCAGCAGCGTGCCGAGATAAAGTGCGCCACCGGTAATACGGTGAACGATCGACATGACCATGGTGGGGATTGGCTTATAAATTTGCAGATGCGGCGACAGGGGCCGGTTTGTCACATTCGCCATCAGAACCTCGCGGCGTCTTCTCTTTGCCCTTGATGTCAGGGGCTTTTCTCAGTCAACCACACGAATGACAAAATTCTGTGTGCGTTGCATCAACCGACGTTTAATCACCGAAATCCCTGACGACAAGCATAATCGCTGCCTGCATTTAATTTAATCGATTCACGTTGCCGCGAAGTTTTCATGGCCGCGAAACTCAGATCTTTAGCTCATTTTTTAAGCTGACCAAACGCCTGCGTGGACAAGATCAGCCTTTTGGCGCAATCTGGCGTTAACGATTTGTTAGTGCTTCGGAGTTTGGTCCATGTTTCCCAGTCTGTCCAAGGCCACTCTGGCTCTTTTCACTATGCTTGTGACGCTTCCTGCCACGGCCGCAGAACGCCATTTTGACCATCGTTTTTCGCGCCACCAGGGCTTTAACGACGGCCTATTCCTCGGCAGACGTACGCACTGGGATAGCGGCCTGCACTTCACCCGCGGCAACGTCATCGGCTATCGCCCTCGCAGCCATTTGCTGAAACGCTTTGATTACCCTTCGGCAAATCGATACGGCCGCAACAATATCGTCGTCATTGCCTCGCAACCCCAGACCTATGATCCGCCCTACGGGAGCAACGGCCTCTATTCCGGGTCATCCTATGCCTACCAGACTGATGGAGGCACCTATGTCGGCGGCGACGGATATTATCGGGTGGCTGAACCTGCGCGCGAGCTCGCGCCAAAAGCCAAGGTCATCGATATCGGCATTGCCGATGATCCCTGCTCCTATGAGGCCAATGTCTGCGTCATCAGGCCTTAGGGTTTGAAGCGCCAGACAGTCGTCCTTTTAACCTCGCTGTCTTCGAGCGCCCGGGTAACCGGCACCTCATAGACGGCGCAGAATTCCAGCCTCTCTTTCGGCAGATAGGCCCGCCCTGGATCACCGACCAGAACGTCCTTGCCGGCGGCCGCAAGCGCCTCGAACCACGGTATCAGCGCTGCGGCAAAAGCCTTGTCGTAGAAGACGTCGCCCGCGAGCACGACATCCACGCCGACGTCGCGCCCGATGAGATCGGCGCCGTCGAACGCGAGCGAGACGGCATTGGCGGCCGCGTTCAGCCGCACTGCCGTCTGCGACCACGGATCGATATCGGCAGCAAGAACCTCGGCGGCTCCAGCCTTGCTTGCGGCAATTCCGACCAGTCCGGAACCGCTCGCAAAATCGAGAACGCGTTTGCCGCGGACCGTTTCGGGGTGATCGAGAACATAGCGGGCCAGCCCTTGGCCGCCTGCCCAGGCGAATGCCCAGAAGGGCGGCGGCAAGCCAATTGCTTCCAGCTCCTCTTCCGTCTTCAGCCAGAGCTCATGCACTTCGCTCGCCAGATAGAGCCGGATCTCCGGCACATGCGGCGGCGCAAGCAGGCTCGTATTGGCGCGGATGAAGGTTTCCGGATCGGTCTTCAAGGTTGCTCAGCGTGGCGGATTATCGAAACCGCCCATGCGGCAGACTTCAGCCCATTCATCGTCCGTCACCGGTTGCACGGAAAGCCGCATCGAGGTGACGAGCGACATCTTGGATAGTTTTTCGTTTGCCTTGATATCCTTCAGCGTTACCGGCTTCGGCACATCCATGACGGCGCGGATATCGACGCAATCCCACCGATCGTCGTCCTTGGAGGTGGAATCCGGATGAGAAAGCGCGCAGACCTCGACGATACCGACGATCTCCAATCCATCGTTGGAATGGTAGAAGAAGCCTTTGTCGCCGATCTGCATGGCCCGCATGTTGTTGCGCGCCAGATAGTTGCGCACGCCGGTCCATTCGGTGCCCTTCTCGCCGGCCGCCTTCTGCTGTTCCCAGGACCAGGCCGCAGGCTCGGATTTATAAAGCCAGTGCGCCATGCCGCTTAAGCCTCCGGCTTGTTGAAGACCCAGTTGAAGGGCTTCGCTTCGACACTCTCAAAAAGACCAGCCAGTGCGTAAGGGTCGGCAGCACCGAGCGCCTTGGCTTCTTCCGCGGTTTCAGCATGGACGATCACGAGGCTGCCATTCGCATTACCCTCGGCGTCGAGAAACGGGCCGGCCATAGCAAGCTTACCTTCGGCATTCAGCTTGTTGAGATAATCGAGATGGGTCGGACGCGTTTCCATGCGCACGCTGAAATGGCCGGGCTTGTCCTTGCAGAGAAGGGCGAAAAGCATGTCTGTCTCCTATTCGGTCGTAATTGGACGTGTCATCAATTGTTCGATAGCTTCGGCTATACCGAGTTTGCCTTCGATGATTGCTGAGACCGCATCGGTGATCGGCATCTCGACGCCAAGCTCTTCGGCAAGCCGCGAAGCCACTGCGGCGGCAAAAGCACCTTCCACAAGCTCGCCACGGGATGGATCAACCTTTTCCCCGCGCCCGAGCGCAATACCAAAACGCAGGTTACGTGACTGATGGCTGGTTGCCGTCAGCACCAGATCGCCGAGGCCGGAAAGCCCCCGCGCCGTGTCGGCATTGCCACCCTTGGCAACGATTAAGCGCGACATCTCGGCAAGTCCGCGGGCAATCAGCGCCGCACGCGCCGAATCGCCGATACCGCCGCCTTCGACGATGCCGCAGGCAATCGCCAGCACATTCTTCAAGGCGCCCCCGAGCTGCACGCCGATCCGATCTGCCGACGCATAAAGCCGGAACGTCCGGCCCGAGATCGCCTGCGCCAGCCGTTCGGCAACCTTCATATCGGCAGCCGCAATTGCCATGGCTGTCGGCAATCCCTTGGCGATATCGGCGGCAAAGCCCGGACCGGAGAGCACGGCTATCGGATGATTGGGCAATTCCCGCTCCAGCATGTCGGTCAGAAGCATGCCGGTTGTCCGCTCGATGCCTTTCGCACAGGTGACGACGATGGCGTCTCTGGCCAGATAAGGGCCATAGTGCCTCGCGGCATCAGTCTGCGCCTGTGAGGGCATGGCGAAGAGCACGATGTCGGCGCTGCTGATCGCGTCTGCTTCGGCAGAAAATTCCAGCGTTTCCGGCAGCGGAATGCCGGGCAGAACCGCATCGTGCAATCGCTCCGCCTTGAGGTCTTCGATCAGCGCCGGATCGCGGCCGACGAGAATAGCGGAATTGCGCCCCGTCAGGGCAATGACGGCGGCAAGCGCCGTGCCGAAAGCTCCCGATCCGACGACGGCAATGCGCTCGCTCATGCCTTGGCTCCCCGCTTTCCTGATCCGAGCACGGTCGCTGCACTGGAATCGAGCGGCCAGCGTGAACGCGGCTGAACATCAAGGTCATCGGGCGCAACGCCCTTTGCCATGCGCTCCAGTCCGGCCCAAGCGATCATCACCGCGTTGTCGGTGCAGAGCCTCAGCGGTGGCGCGATGAAGCGGAACCCGTTTTTGTCGCAAAGCGCCTGCAATGTGCCGCGGATTTCCAGGTTGGCGGCGACGCCTCCGGCTACTACCAGAGCCGGTTTTTCCGGAAGATTCGTGAATTCCGCCTTGAACCGCTGCAGACCGCGGCCAATGCGATCTTTCATCGTACGGGAAACGGCCTTCTGGAAAGAGGCGCAGATATCGGCGATATCCTGATCCGTCAGCGGCGCGATCTCGGTCGCCGCCTGTCGTACGGCCGTCTTCAGGCCGGAGAAGGAAAAATCGAGCCGCGCCTCGCCGACCAGCGGCCGCGGGAAATTGAAGCGATCGGCATTGCCCCCCTTCGCCATCCGCTCCACCGCCGGCCCGCCGGGATAAGGAAGGCCGAGCAATTTTGCCGTCTTGTCGAAAGCCTCGCCCAGCGCATCGTCGATCGTCGTGCCCCAGCGCTCATATTCGCCGATACCGCGCACGAGGATGAGCTGCGTATGACCGCCGGAAACGAGCAGCATCAGATAGGGAAAGGAAAGCCCGTCCGTCAGCCGCGCCGTCAGCGCGTGGCCTTCGAGATGGTTCACGGCGTAAAGCGGCTTGCCGGCGGCCTTGGCGATCGCCTTGCCAGTCATAAGCCCCACCAGCAAGCCACCGATCAAACCGGGGCCTGACGTCGCAGCAATCGCATCGACGTCGGAGAGCGACACATTGGCGCGCTTCAGGGCCTCGTCAATCAGCTCATCGAGCGCCTCGACATGGGCACGGGCGGCGATCTCCGGCACCACGCCACCATAGGCGCTGTGCTCATCCAGCTGGGAAAGAACGACGTCCGATAGTATATTGGAGCGACCTTCCGCATCGCGCTCGACAACTGCCGCCGCGGTTTCGTCGCAGCTTGTCTCGATGCCGAGGATGCGCAGAAAGGAAGCCATGAAACCTGTTCGTTGATTGCGATAGGGGTTAAACCCGTTTACGAGACCTCCGGTAACAACGGATCAAAGCGGATGCAAACAAAACCTTTCCGGATCGGCACGCGCGGCAGCCCGCTGGCGCTCGCACAGGCGCACGAAGCCCGCGCCCGGCTGATGGCAGCCCATAATTTGTCGGAGGAGATGTTCGAAATCGTCGTGCTGACGACCAAGGGTGATCGCATCACCGATCGTTCGCTAGCCCAGATCGGGGGCAAGGGACTTTTCACGGAAGAGCTGGAGCAGCAGCTCGTCGCCGGCGAGCTCGATCTCGCTGTGCATTCGAGCAAGGACATGCCGACAGCTCTGCCGGAAGGTCTCCATCTCTCCGCCTATCTGCCGCGCGAGGATATTCGCGATGCGGTTATCGGACGCACCGCGCCGAAGCTGATCGACCTGCCGCACGGCGCGACCGTTGGCTCCTCCTCGCTTCGCCGTCAGGCGCTCATCCGCCGCATGCGGCCGGATATCAATGTCATCACCTTCCGGGGCCTTGTGGACACGCGCCTGCGCAAGCTACAGGAAGGCCAGGTCGATGCGACGCTTCTGGCGCTCGCCGGCCTCAAGCGGCTCGGCAAGGTCGATGTTATTACAGATATTCTCGACCCGGACAGCTTCCCGCCGGCGCCCGCCCAGGGCGCGATCTGCATCGAAAGCCGCATCGGCGACACGAGGATCGACGATCTGCTAGCACCGATCAACGATGCGCCGACCTTCGACACGGTCTCCTGTGAGCGCGCCTTCCTTGCCGCCCTCGACGGCTCCTGTCGTACACCGATTGGCGGCTACGCGGTCTGCGAAGGCGATCAGATCCGCTTCTCAGGCCTCATCCTCACTCCAGACGGCCGCCACCAGCACGCGATCACCATCGACGGCCACCGCCGTGATGCTGCGGCGCTCGGCACCCGCGCCGGCCAGGACGTGCGCGCTAGAGCCGGCAGCAGCTTCTTCGAGGACTGGAGCTAGCCCGCATGCGCGTGCTCGTCACCCGCCCTGCACATTCGGGCGAGCGAACCGCTCAACGTTTGCGCGCGCTGGGCCACGAGCCACTGTTGCTGCCGCTCAGCCGTCCCGTCCACGACACCGCCGCCGCTCGGCAGGCTCTGGAAACGACCGGTGGGGCGATCGCCATTACGAGCGCCGAAGCAGTGCGGGCCTTGCAGTCCCTGGGCCAGGCTCTAACGCCTCATCTTTCTCGCAGTCTCTTTGCCGTCGGCGAAGCAACGGCCGACCAGGCCCGCGAGCTGGGGTTCCATTCTGTCACGGCGTCGTCGGGCAGTGGTCGCGAACTGGCGGAGCTGATTGCGGCCAACAATGCCGACGGGCTTCTCTATCTCGCCGGCAGTCCGCGCGCAGAGACCTTCGAAATGCGGCTGACGGAGCTCGGGCGGAACTTCTCGATTACCGAATGTTACCAGATGGAACCCGTTACTCCCGATCCCGGGGCCGTTGCACTGCTCCTGACAGAAAATGCGCCGGAAGCGGTTCTTTTTTACTCGCGCCAGACGGCCGGAAATTTCTTTCATATCCCGCAGGTAGAGTCCCTTTTGCTGCAGCTGCCGAAAATCCGTCTCATTTGCCTCAGCAACACCGTTGCGGAAGCTGTCCCACCGGTTTTGGAGGGAGCCCTGGAGATCTCGCCAATGCCGGATGAAAAAAGCCTTTTGTCGCTGCTTTGAAGGCTTTAGCCGCCCAAATTTGATCTAACCTCTTCCCTTAATTGCCATCCCTGTCTAGTTTCGTTGCAATGCAGGATAATGAGGACCTCATGGTATCGGGAAATCCGCCACGCCACTCGAAGAGCTCCGATGAACCGGTCACGATCGACCTGGACACGCAGGACTTCGCCTTGGCGACTGACCGTGAAAAGCCTGCCGAAGAAGGTGCACAGACGTCCGACGATACCTCTGTTGCCGAAACCGTAGCCGCAGCGGAATCAGGGGGGGAGCCGCTGTCCGAACATGAGAGCGAGCGTGCCGCCGGTGCACAGGAAGAGCCTCCCGCAAAAGAGCCCCTGCCATCGCAACCGGTACAGCCGCCTCCGCCACAGAAGGGCGCAGTCACGTCGGGCCTGATTGCCGCCGGCATCTTCGGCGGCCTTGTCGCCCTCCTCGGAGCCGGGGCGATTCAATATGCCGGTTATCTGCCTGGCTCCTCCCCTCCGCCGACGAACTCTGCCGAAATGGCCGAGCTCTCGGGCGAGATCGAAAGCCTCAAACAATCGCTCGCAAGCCTTGCCGCCAATCCGCCGTCGGCCGCCGATAACAGCGCCCTCGAGAAGCGTGTCGCGGCTCTCGAAGCGGCCCCTCAGACACCGGCGTCCGGCGCATCGACCGGCTCTGCCGATGTCGAGGCACTCAACCAGAAGATTGCAGATCTGACTGCTGAGATCGATCAGCTGAAGACGAGCCTTGCGCAAACCACCGAGCAGCAAGCCTCCAGCGGCGCCGATATTTCCAACCGTCTCGCCGAAGCCGAAAAGAAACTGAACGAACCGCGTGAGGATGTGGCCGTCGCCCGCGCCATCGCTGCTGCTGCCTTGAAGGCCGCAATCGACCGCGGCGGTCCCTTCATCGCCGAACTCGATACGTTTGCCGGCGTGGCGCCGGATGATCCGGCCGCAACCGATCTGCGCAGCTTTGCCGAAACCGGTGTGCCCTCGCGCGCCGAACTGATCCGTCAGGTTCCCGATGTCGCCACCGCCATCGTCGCATCCGTCAACCAGCCCGATCCCAATCAGAGCTGGTCGGACCGCCTTATGTCGAGCGCCAAATCGCTCGTGTCAGTCCGCCCCGTCGGCAATGTTGAAGGCGAAAGCGTTGAAGCAATCGCCGCACGCATGGAGGACAAGGTGAAGAACGGCGATCTGCCCGGTGCGGCAACCGAGTGGAACAGCCTGCCTGCCGTCGCCAAGCAGGCTTCCGCTGCGTTCAAACAGTCGCTCGAGGCCCGCATCCGCGTCGAGGATCTCGTCGGCGGTGCCCTCTCCAAGGCCGTTTCCGGCACCGGCAAGGAAGGATGAGTATGGTCCGCCTGGTTATCTTCGCGCTCCTGGTCCTCGTCCTCGCCTACGGTTTCTCCTGGCTTGCCGATCGTCCAGGCGATCTGTCGCTGATCTGGGAAGGCCAGATTTATCAGACCAAGCTGATCGTTGCGGCGAGTGCCATCATCGCGCTGGTCGCAGCCGTCATGCTGGCATGGTGGTTCGTCCGCTTGGTCTGGACTTCGCCGCATTCGGTGACCCGCTATTTCCGCGCCCGCAAACGTGACCGCGGTTATCAGGCACTGTCGACCGGCCTCATCGCTGCCGGTGCAGGCAATGCGCTGCTCGCTCGCAAGATGGCGGCGCGCTCGCGCGGCCTCATTCGCGCAGATCAGGAGCCGCTGATTAATCTTCTGGAAGCGCAGGCGGCACTTATCGAGGGCCGCTACGCCGAGGCACGCTCCAAGTTCGAGGCGATGGCCAACGACCCGGAAACGCGTGAGCTCGGTCTGCGCGGTCTCTACCTGGAGGCAAAACGCCTCGGTGCCAACGAGGCCGCCCGCCAATATGCAGAAAAGGCGGCCGACAACGCCCCCTACCTGCCTTGGGCAGCACAGGCGACGCTGGAATATCGCAGCCAGTCCGGTCGCTGGGACGACGCCATCCGCTTGCTGGAACAACAGAAGGCTGCCAAGGTTGTCGAAAAGGCCGAAGCCAATCGCCTGCATGCCGTGCTTCTTACCGCTCGTGCCGATGACAAGCTCGAAAGCGACCCTTCCGGCGCCCGCGACGATGCCCAGCAGGCGCTGAAATTGTCGGCCGATTTCGTGCCCGCCGCCCTCATCGCTGCCAAGGCGCTTTTCCGCGAAGGCGGTATACGCAAGGCCGCATCCATTCTCGAACAGACATGGAAGGCAAAGCCGCATCCCGAAATCGGTCGCGTCTATGTCCGCGCCCGCAGCGGCGATTCCACCCTCGATCGACTAAAGCGCGCCGAGCGGCTGGAAAGCATGCGGCCGAACAACGTTGAGTCTCTTCTCGTCGTCGCCCAGGCGGCACTCGATGCGCAGGAATTTGCTAAGGCCCGCGCCAAGGCCGAAGCCGCCGCCCGCATCGAACCGCGGGAAGCAGCCTTCCTTCTGCTGGCGGATATCGAAGAGGCCGAGACGGGAGATCAGGGCCGCGTGCGCCATTGGCTGGCACAGGCACTGAAGGCGCCGCGCGATCCCTCTTGGGTCGCCGATGGTTTTGTTTCCGACAAATGGCTGCCGGTTTCGCCGGTGACTGGTCGTCTCGACGCCTTCGAATGGAAGGCACCCTTTGGCCAGCTTGAGGGCCCTGTCGAAGAAGGGTCGACGGCCGCTATCGAGACCGCGTTGAAAACCCTGCCGCCGCTGCGTGAAACCCGCCCGGAAAGCGTGGTCAACGACCACCGCATCATCGAGCTGGAACGTGCCGCGACGATTGCCGAATCTGTACGCCCGGCGAGCCCGCCGCCCGCACCGGCAAAAGCTGCCGAACCGTCCATTTCCCGGCCGACCCCTCCCATGCCTGAACCCAAACCCTTCTTTGGTGGCCTTCCGGATGATCCCGGTGTCCGAGACCCCAAGGTGGAACCGGAACCCAAGACACGGCTCCGCCTTTTCTGAAATGGAACGAAAAAACGCATGTTTGAACGATTTCAGGCATTCTTCCAGAATCTGACCGCCGATCGCCCGAGATCAGGCTTCGCCCCGGATGACCCGCGCATCGCGGTTGCCGCGCTCTGTATGCAGGTCATGGAGGCCGACGGCCAGATCAAGGTCAGCGAGAAGAAGCGGTTGCGCAAGCTCCTGAAGGAGCAATATGCACTCGACGGCAAACAGCTCGATGCCCTGATGGCCGCGGGACAGGAGGCCGAGAGTTCGGCGGTTGATTATTTCCGCTTCACTTCTGATCTTAAGAGACATCTCAATACCGAACAGCGTCTGGAACTCATCGGTATTCTCTGGGATATCGTCTATGCCGATGGCGAGCGCAGCGAAATGGAAGACCACGTGATCTGGCGGATTGCCGATCTCCTGGGCGTTTCTTCCCGTGAGCGTATTCAGAAGCGGCAGGAGGCGGCCGCAAGGGTTACGGACGCACGGGTGGTTCAGGATGACGCTGACTGAGAGAAGCATAAGGCGCGACAGGCGCCCTATCCTCATCATTCTTCATCAGGAGCGCTCCAGCCCCGGTCGAGTCGGCCAGCTTCTCATCAAGAAGGGCTACGATCTCGATATTCGCCGCCCGGTACTCGGCGACGCCTTGCCCTCTACGCTCGACGGCCATGCAGGCGCAGTGATTTTCGGCGGCCCAATGAGCGCCAACGATCCCGACGAATTCGTTAAGACGGAGATCGACTGGCTGAAAGTACCGCTCAAGGAAAACCGGCCCTATCTCGGCATCTGCCTCGGCGCACAGATGTTGGCCCGCCAGCTTGGCAGCAAGGTTGCAGCTAATTGCGATGGGTCGACAGAGATCGGCTGGTACCCGCTGCATCCGACAGAAAGGGGGCGATTGCTGATGCACTGGCCGAAAATGGTCTATCACTTCCACCGCGAGGGATTTGAACTGCCGCATGGCGCCGAGCTGCTGGCATCCGGCGATGCCTATCCCAATCAGGCTTTCCGCTATGACGACAACGCCTGGGGTCTGCAGTTCCATGCGGAACTGACAAGGGTGATGATGCACCGCTGGGTTGTCCACGGGGCGCACCGCTTCATTCTGCCGAATGCGCAGCAGGGGCGCGAGCATCTGGAAGGCCGGATGCTGTTCGATGCGCCGCTCAGAGCCTGGCTCGACGATTTCCTGGATATCGTCTTCGAAGGCAAGACGGCCGCCGTTACGCCACTTCTCGCATAGGCGCGGCAAGCGTATCGATCTTCCGCAGTTTCGGGAATCCGATTGCCCAGATTGCGGCAACGGCGAGCGTGCCAATCCCACCGATGATGACGGCAGGGACGGCGCCAAAAACCGAAGCCATGGTGCCCGCGCGGAATTCCCCGAGCTCGTTGGAAGCGCCGACGAAGACCGTGTTGACCGCGTTGACGCGGCCACGCAGATGATCCGGCGTCCAGAGCGCGATCAGGCTTTCACGAACGTAGACGGAGATCATGTCCGCAGCGCCCATGATGGCGAGTGCGGCAATGGAGACTTCGGTATTCGTCGACAGGCCGAAGACAATTGTACCGAGGCCAAAGATGGCTACACCGACGAACATGTACATCCCGGCCTTATGCTTCAGCGGATAAGCGGCAAGGAAAATTGCCATGATGATGGCGCCGACGCCAGGGGCCGATCGCAGCAGGCCGAGGCCCCACGGCCCGAGGGTCAGGATATCGCGCGCAAAGATCGGCATCAGCGCCGTTGCACCGCCGAGGAGGACGGCGAAGAGGTCGAGTGAAATGGCTCCGAGCACCACCTTCTCCTCTCTTATGTAGCGAAAACCACCGAGGATCATGTCCCAGTTCTTTGCCTCGCCTGTCGTCTTTTGTGGTGGCTTGGGAATCATGTAGAGCAGGATCGCACCAAGCGCGGAGAAGATGACGGCAACCCAATAGGCCGTCGAAGCGCTAACACCATAGAGCAGACCGCCGAGCACGGGACCGGTGATGGCCGCCAACTGCCAGGAAGACGAATTCCAGGCGATTGCGTTGGAGAGATCCTTTTCCGGCACCAGATTCGGAGCAAGAGACTGCACAGCCGGCGCCATGAAGGCGCGCTCGATGCCGAAGATCAGCAGCACGACGAAGACTGGTATCGGTGAAAAGCTGCCAGTGATCGTCATCCCCAGGAGCGCCAGCGTGCAGAGCGCACTGACGAGTGAGCAGATCGAAGCGATGGCGCGTCGATTATGCCGATCGGCCACCGAGCCGGTGACAAGGATCAGCACCAGAGACGGAAGGAACTGCACAAGCCCGATCAGACCAAGATAGATGGCACTACCGGTCTGGTCATACATCTGCCAGCCCACGGCGACGCTGACGATCTGCTGCGAGAAGGAGAGCAGGAACCGCGCGAAGAAAAAACGCGTGTAGGACGGATGCCGGAACGCGGCAAAACGATCTCCAGTGGACGAAAGCGACATGAAGCTTTTCCGAGGAAACGGGCGCCAAAGCCATGCAAAAGCGGCCGTTAAACATGATTCACCGTGCATCGGCGCACAGCACTTGCCCGTTTAGTCGCCAATGTCTACATGTCTGTCAACAACGAATTGGAGCCGGAGATGACAGCCCTATTTCAAACCATCCTTTTGGCATTAAATATTTATACTTGGATATTGATCGGAAGCGCCATCTTCTCCTGGCTCTACGCATTCAACGTGATCAACTCCCATAATCAGTTCGTCAACCAGATCGGCACGTTCCTCTACAACCTCACCGAACCAGTTCTGCGTCCGATACGCCGCGTTCTTCCTAATCTTGGTGGCATCGATATCTCACCGATTATCGTTCTGCTGATCATCTTCTTCATCAGCTCTCTCATCAAGACGACCATAGCGCCGGCTTTCGGCGTCCTCCTTTATTGACCGGCACATGGAAGAAATTTGACGATCATATCCGGCTCGCTGTCCGCCTGACGCCGAACGGCGGGCGGGATGCCATTGACGGTATCGAATCCGATGGCGAAGGCGGAATGCTGCTAAAGGCGCGCGTGACCGCCGCTCCGGAAAAGGGAAAAGCCAACAAGGCGCTCATTGCACTCATCGCCAAGTCGCTCGGCATCGCCAAGTCCTCCGTCGAGCTCATCTCTGGCGACACGTCGCGTAATAAAATCCTCCGGATCGATGGCGACCCGGAGGATTTGATCAGAAAGCTCGAAGCTCTCTCAGCCTGAAGATCAGGCTTTTTCCTTCTTGGCCCGCTCGATCGCTTCCAGGATGAGCGCGCCGGCTTCCTTGGAATCGCCCCAGCCGTAGATCTTCACCCACTTGCCGGGCTCCAGATCCTTGTAGTGCTCGAAGAAGTGTTCGATCTGCTTCAGCGTGATTTCCGGAAGGTCGGTATAATCCTTGACCTTCTCGTAGCGCAACGTCAGCTTCGGCGACGGGACGGCAATGATCTTCTCATCCTTGCCCGAATTGTCTTCCATCTTCAGAACGCCGATCGGACGAACGTTGATGACGCAGCCTGGAACGAGCGGGCGGGTGCTGGCGATCAGAACGTCGATCGGGTCGCCATCTTCGGAAAGCGTGTGCGGTACGAAGCCGTAGTTACCCGGATAGGTCATCGGTGTGTAGAGGAAACGGTCAACAACCAGCGTGCCGGCTTCCTTGTCCATTTCATACTTGATCGGATGACCGCCGACCGGCACCTCGACGATAACGTTGACGTCTTCTGGTGGATTCTTACCGATTGAAACGGCGTCGATGCGCATAGGAAACTCCCGCGAGGTTGAATTGCTCGAAGCCAGTTAATCGGTTTCATCTCGCAACGCAACATGCCTCGCAAGCGATGCTTAATACGCGAGGCGCTAGAATATATAATTTCTCTAATGAAAGATGCAGCACCTTCGGCGCTTGCAATCAGTTCCAAACGAAGCCGATCTTTTTAATCTGCTTATGATCGAAATTTTCCATACCTTCGCAGAAATCGATCCCGCCGTGATCACGATAGAAGTTGGCGGCGGTCTCGTTTTCTTCCAGACACCAGACGACCATCCCGTTGCAGCCAAGCGACTTCAGAAGCCGCCGAGCTTCGCCGAAAAGCAGCTTGCCGAGGCCGATGCCCTGATATTCCGGGCGCAGGTAAAGCTCGTAGATTTCGCCTTCTTGCGGCAATGCACGGGCGCGATTAAGCCCAAGAGTCGCATAGCCTGCGACCGTTCCTGCGACATCCAGAACGAGCAAGGTCGCAGGACCGCGTGTCGCCTTGCGCCACCAATTTTCTCCGCGGCGTTCGATCATCTGGGTCAGAGCGCGATGCGGAATGATGCCCGCATAAGTATGCTGCCAGGAAAGCCGATGGGCTTCCGAAATGGCTCGGGCATCATGCGGTTCGGCCCGCCGGACATCGATCGACAACGTCTTCATAACGCTTACTCTGGTCCTGTCGGAGGCGATTAACCATATGCGGCAGCCGCATCGTGATCGATTGCCCACAGACTTGATATGTGGACGACAGAGAAATTTTAACGCTTTTTTAACGATTGTCACAAGCCGGAATCGGCGCGGCGCACAATAAAAAACCCCGGCGCGAAAGCCGGGGTTCTAAACCAGGTATCCAAGGCTCTTAGAGAGAGGCCTTCGACTTTTCGAAACGTTTGCGGTCGTTGGCGTCGAGATACATCTTGCGCAGGCGGATGGACTTCGGCGTCACTTCGACCAGCTCGTCCTCTTGAATCCAGGAGAGAGCCCGTTCCAGGGTCATGCGGATCGGCGGAGTCAGCTTCACGGCTTCATCCTTGCCGGCAGCACGGATATTGGTCAGCTTCTTGCCCTTCAGCACGTTGACCTCGAGGTCGTTGTCGCGCGTGTGGATGCCGATAATCATGCCCATATAGACCTTCTCGCCGGCCTCGATAATCATCGGGCCGCGGTCTTCCAGGTTGAACAGTGCATAGGCAACGGCTTCGCCGGCTTCGTTTGCGAGCAGCACGCCGTTCACACGGCCGCCGATCTCACCCTTGTACGGCTGGTAGCTATGGAACAGGCGATTCATGATCGCCGTGCCCCGCGTATCCGTCAGCAGTTCCGACTGGTAGCCGATGAGGCCGCGGGTCGGCGCGTAGAAGACGAGACGAACGCGGTTGCCGCCCGACGGACGCAGCTCGACCATTTCGGCCTTTCGCTCGGACATCTTCTGAACGACGACGCCGGAATGTTCTTCATCCACGTCGATCAGGACTTCTTCGATCGGCTCCAGAAGCTGACCGGCATCATCCTTGTGCATGACGACGCGCGGACGCGAAACAGCAAGCTCGAAGCCTTCACGGCGCATGTTTTCGATGAGAACCGCGAGCTGAAGTTCGCCGCGGCCGGAGACGAAGAATGAATCCTTGTCAGCGCTTTCTTCGATCTTCAGCGCAACGTTGCCTTCGGCTTCCTTGAACAAACGGTCCCGGATGACGCGGCTGGTGACCTTGTCGCCTTCGGTGCCCGCAAGCGGCGAGTCATTGACGATGAAGGACATTGTAACGGTCGGCGGATCGATCGGCTGAGCCTTCAGCGCTTCGGTGACAGATGGATCGCAGAACGTATCGGCTACGGTGCCCTTCGAGAGGCCGGCGATCGCGACGATATCACCTGCATGGGCCTCTTCGATCGGCTGGCGCTCGATACCGCGGAAGGCGAGGATCTTGGAGATACGGCCTTGCTCGATGAGCTTGCCGTCCTGGCCGAGAACCTTGACGGCCTGGTTCGGCTTGATCGAGCCGGAAGCAATACGGCCGGTGATGATGCGGCCAAGGAAGTTGTTGGCTTCAAGGATCGTGCCGATCATGCGGAACGGGCCTTCTTCGATCTTCGGCTCGGGCACGTGCTTGACGACGAGGTCGAGCAGGGGTGCGAGGCCTTCATCGGTCGGGCCTGCCGGGTCGAAGTTCATCCAGCCGGCGCGACCGGAACCGTAAAGGATCGGGAAGTCGAGCTGTTCGTCGGTTGCGTCGAGAGCGGCAAACAGGTCGAAGACTTCATTGACGACTTCTTCGGCGCGAGCGTCCGGACGGTCGATCTTGTTGATTGCAACGATCGGACGAAGGCCAACCTTGAGCGCCTTGCCGACAACGAACTTCGTCTGCGGCATCGGGCCTTCAGCAGCGTCGACCAGAACGATCGCGCCGTCCACCATCGAGAGAATGCGCTCGACTTCACCGCCGAAATCGGCGTGGCCGGGCGTGTCGACGATGTTGATGCGCGTGTCTTTCCACTCGATCGAGGTCGCCTTGGCAAGAATCGTGATGCCGCGCTCTTTTTCGATGTCGTTGGAGTCCATCACGCGCTCCATGACGCGCTGGTTCTCGCGAAACGAGCCGGACTGCTTCAGAAGCTCGTCGACGAGGGTTGTTTTGCCATGGTCAACGTGCGCGATGATCGCGATGTTGCGAAGTGCCATATGTCATAATCTCTGAGGCTGGGGCGCTACGCCAAGTGGACGCGCCATTTATGTGTGGCGCGCTCTTACCGTTTTTTTCGCGATTGCGAAAGGGGGTGGCACGCGAAAGCTGCGGCGTGGCTGCCACCATGCCGCTTTGCTCTATGTCATCAAACTGTCTTAAGCGTCGCTGCCTGTCAATTCCTCGAAGGTCGCAAGCCCCTTTTTGACGAGCATCGCATCCGGGCTCGGCAGCTTGCCGCGGAAAGCCTTGTAGGCATCTTCCGGGTCAACGGAGCCGCCGATGGAGTAGATATTGTCGCGAAGCTTCTTCGCCATTTCGCCGTTGAAGGCGTCGCCCGTCTCTTCGAAGGCGGCAAAGGCATCGGCATCCAGCACTTCCGACCACATGTAGGAATAGTAGCCGGCCGAATAGCCGCCAGAGAAGATATGCTGGAAATGCGGCGCTGCGTGGCGCATGACGATCGATTTCGGCATGCCGATCTCCGAGAGCACCTCGGCCTGCACCGCCATCGGATCATCCACCTTGTCGCGCGTATGGAAAGCCATGTCGACCAGCGCCGAGGAGGTGAACTCCACCGTGTTGAAGCCGGAATTGAAGGTGCGGGCGGCAAGCACCTTGTCGAGCAGCGCCTGCGGCATCGGCTCTCCAGTCTCGAAATGCACGGCATATTCCTTAAGGATCGCGGGAACCGTCAGCCAGTGCTCGTAAAGCTGCGACGGCAGCTCCACGAAATCGCGCGAGACGCCCGTGCCAGACACCGAAGGATAGGTGACATTGGACAGCATGCCATGCAGTGCGTGGCCGAATTCATGGAACAACGTGCGCGCATCGTCGAGCGAAAGCAGCGCCGGCTTGCCTTCCGCAGGCTTTGCGAAGTTGCAGACATTGTAGATGATCGGCAGCTCGCCCTGATGGCCGTTCTTCAGCGCCAGCTTGTGCTGTGACTGGAACGAGCTCATCCAGGCGCCCGAACGTTTCGAGCTGCGGGCGAAGTAATCACCGAGGAAGAGCCCAACCAGCCTGTCATCCCGGTCGCGGATCTCGAAGACCCGGACATCGGGATGATAGGCGGCAATCCCCTTCTTCTCGACGGCGCGAATGCCGAACAACCGGCCGGCGACGTCGAAGCAGGCATCGATGATCTTTTCGAGCTGCAGATAGGGCTTCAGTTCCGCTTCTGAGAAATTGAACCGTTGCGCCCGGATTTTCTCGGCATAATGGCGCCAGTCCCAAGGCATGACCTCATGGTTCTTGCCCTCGGCCGCGATCAACCCGGCAATATCAGCTTCTTCCTCATGGGCACGCTTCACCGCCCTAGCCCAGACGGCCCGCAACAAGCCGTTAACGGCTTCGGGCGTCTTTGCCATCGTATTGTCGAGCTTCAATTCCGCAAAATTCTCGTATCCAAGGAGCTTCGCCACTTCATCGCGCAGGGCAAGCGTCTCACGAATGATCCCGCGGTTATCGGTCTCGCCGGCATTTTCACCACGCGCCACCCAGGCCTTGAAGGCTTGTTCGCGAAGATCGCGCCTTTCCGAGAAAGTCAGGAAGGGCTCGATGATGGAGCGCGACAGGGTCACAGCATATTTACCGTCCTCGCCACGTTCACGGGCAGCCGCCGCCATAGCGTCACGCAGGAAATCGGGAATGCCGCCAAGTTCGTCTTCGCTTGAGAGGATCAGCGACCAGTTTTTCTCGTCCGCGAGTACGTTCTGCCCGAAGCTCGTGCTGAGGCCGGCGAGCTTTTCATTGATCGAGGCGAGTTTCTCCTGCTCGGTCTTCGGCAGCTTGGCGCCCGATTTGACAAAACCTTTCCAGTGTCGCTCCAGCACGCGTGTTTGCTCCACGGTCAGGCCGAGACTCTCCCGCTTCTCCCAGAGCGCATCGATGCGTCTGAAGAGATCGGCATTCATGCCGATCTTTGAATAATGCCGCGACATCTTCGGCGAGATCTCCCGCTCCAGCGCCTGAATGACATCGTTGGTGTGGGCACCCGCCCGGTTCCAGAAGAGAGCGGAAACGCGCGAGAGCGCATCGCCGGCGATTTCGAGCGCCACAACCGTATTGTCGAAGGTCGGCTCTTCCTTACTCCCGGCGATCTCATCGATCTCTTTTTCGTGCGAGGCAAGCGCCGCCTCGAAGGCAGCGGCGAAATCATCGTCGGCCACAGCGTCAAAACGCGGCAAACCGTGAAGGCCATTCCAGTTGACAAGTGCCTGATTAAATTGGGAGGGAGAAGAAGACATGTGATAGTCCTTTATGCCGGCAAGTGAATTGATAATATAGGGAGGCGGTCACAGAATTGATATGTGGCTGACTCGGACTTTTGCCCGTCCCGCTAAATCTTGTGGGCAAGAATTGATACATAAAAATTAACCAATCGTTAACGATTGACGCGAATCGGCCCGGGACGCTACTTTCCCCTTGATCTTCAGGTAAGAGGACATGCGCATGGAAATTTTTTCCCTGCGGTCTTCTCAGAGTTTGCTATTCAAAAATAATACGAACAATAACGCAAAAAGTTCGAAGACCGCTGATATTACCGTCGAGCCCAAGCCGACCGTCGCCCAGGGCTCGTTCCAGATCGAAGATTTTGATAACCGCCAGGCGATCGATTTCACAGCCGTGAGTGCGGGTGAATTGCGCAGCTATGCGCGCCAAAGGCTCGACAGCGGCTTGATCGACCAGAATACATTTGCCGCAATATCCGAGCCGTTGCCCATGCATGCTATCGATCCACGCGGCAACGTCATTGATCTGTCTAATGTCACTGATGGCACAAGCTTCAACTTCCTGGATTATTACAAGAACCAGCTTCAGATAGCCATGTCGATTGGCGATCCGAATGAGGTTCAGACGCTGAAATCGGTCGTCGGTTTCCTTGTCAGCGAGGCCTGATCAGGCCCTGCGCCAGCCAAGCAGGCCGGGTGTGGCGTGCCAAAGCGCCTGCACGGCAAAGCCCATAAAGAGCACACCCGAGCAGCGCACGATCAACCGCTCATGAGCGCGATAGAAACGGCGCACGACACCGGCGCCGATAATGCCGATCAGGATGATATCAGCGGTGATGAAGCCGACGAAGGAGACGCTGAGCAGCATCGGCAGGGCCTCGAAATCGAGCGCATTTGCCGATCCCGCAACTAGCGCCGTGAAGGTGGCGAGCGCCACCGGATAGCCCTTTGGATTGGTGACACCGAAAATCAGTCCGCGCCGGAACGGCCGTTCCACAACGAGCAGCGCCTGCCCATTAGCCTTCGGCTTGGCGTTGACGGCGCTCCAGCCGATCCAGGCGAGATAGAAACCGCAGGCAAGCCCGAGCAGATCGAAGACAAACGTGCCGATCGTTCGGGCGCCGACAATCGCAACCAGCGCCAGTCCCGACCAGACGAGATCGCCGACGAGATGGCCCATCATGAAAAAGGCGCCTGCCTTGCGCCCCTGCCCGGCACCGATGCCGAGAAGCTGCAGGAAGGCCGGACCGGGAATGAGCACATAGAAAAGCGCCGCCAGAAAGGCGCCGAGAAGCAGGGACTGCGGCATGAAAAGGCTCCGGTGGTGACAACTGCAGCTTATGCCATGCCCTTGCCCCGTCAAGCCATCCGTCGACGGTGCATCAACGGCAAAGAAAAAGCCCGCGCGACAGAGCCGGCAGGCTTTTCGGGATCGGTCTGAGGCGGCTTACTTCTTCAGGTTACGCTTGCCGAGCGTGCGCAGACGCAGCGCGTTGAGCTTGATGAAGCCGGCGGCATCCTTCTGGTCATAGGCGCCCTGATCGTCTTCGAAGGTGACGAGCTTGTCGGAATAGAGTGACTTTTCGCTCTCGCGGCCGACGACCATGACATTGCCCTTGTAGAGTTTCAGCGTCACTTCGCCTTCGACATGCTCTTGGCTCTTGTCGATCAGAGCCTGCAGCATTTCGCGCTCCGGCGAGAACCAGAAGCCGTAATAGATGAGCTCGGCGTAACGCGGCATCAGCTCATCCTTCAGATGAGCTGCGCCACGATCGAGGGTGATCGACTCGATGGCGCGATGCGCAGCAAGCAGGATCGTGCCTCCAGGCGTTTCATAGACACCGCGCGACTTCATGCCGACGAAACGGTTCTCGACGAGATCGAGGCGACCAATGCCATTGTCGCGGCCGTAATTGTTGAGTGTTGCGAGCAGCGTCGCCGGAGACATCTCGACACCGTTGATCGAGACGGCATCACCCTTCCGGAAACCAACCTTGATGATGGTCGCCTTGTCGGGAGCGGCTTCCGGCGAGATGGTGCGCATATGCACATATTCGGGCGCTTCCTGCGCCGGATCTTCCAGAACCTTACCCTCGGAAGAAGAGTGCAGCAGGTTGGCATCAACAGAGAAAGGAGCTTCGCCCTTCTTGTCCTTTGCGACCGGGATCTGATGTTTCTCCGCAAATTCGAGCAGGTCGGTACGGCTCTTGAAGGACCAGTCGCGCCATGGAGCGATGATCTTGATATCAGGATTCAGCGCATAGGCCGAAAGCTCGAAACGAACCTGGTCATTGCCCTTGCCGGTCGCGCCGTGGGCGATCGCATCCGCGCCGGTTTTCCGGGCAATATCGATGAGATGCTTGGAAATCAGCGGCCGGGCAATCGAGGTGCCGAGCAGGTAGACGCCCTCATAGACGGCATTGGCGCGGAACATCGGGAAGACGAAATCGCGCACGAATTCTTCGCGCACGTCCTCGATATAGATCTCCTTGATGCCGAGCATCTCGGCCTTCTTTCGCGCCGGCTCCAGCTCTTCACCCTGGCCGAGATCGGCCGTGAAGGTGACGACTTCAGCGCCGAGTTCGGTCTGCAGCCACTTCAGGATGATCGAGGTATCGAGACCGCCTGAATAGGCGAGCACGACTTTCTTCACGTCTTTGTATGATGCCATGGTGATGAGGTCCGTTACATGAAGGCCGGCGGCAAACCCGCAAGGCCCGGTATCGCGGCACTTTTAGCGAGATTGACGCATGAAGCAAGGGCAACGAGGCAGGCAACGGTATCTCGATAAGGTTTGACAGCGCAAAAGCAGAGCCCATATTCGGCATCGTCCGAACAATGCTCCGAGGAGAGGCCAGTCCCGTGACGAATATTCAAGACATTTTCAAGCAATCCAATGTTGCCGTCGTCACCGGCGGTGCTTCCGGTATCGGCCTTGCTGCCGCAAAGCATTTCGCCAGGGCCGGCATGAGCGTCGTCATTGCCGATCTCCGCGGCGAGAAGCTCGCAAACGCCCGCGCCGAGCTTGAGGCCATCGCTGGCCAGGAACACGTCATGGCCGTCGAGACAGATGTATCGCAGAAAGAGCAAATCGAAGCCCTTGAGCGCGCTGTCATCCAGCGGTTCGGCCGCGTACACGTGCTGATGAACAATGCCGGCATCGGCTCGGAAACCTCGATCTTCAGCGCGCAGGCCAACTGGGACAATATTCTCGCCGTCAACCTCCTCGGTGTCATCAACGGCACACGCGTCTTCGGTCCCGGCATGATCGCCCATAACGAACCCGGCCTCATCATCAATACCGGCTCCAAGCAGGGCATCACGACACCGCCCGGCAATCCCGCCTACAATATCTCGAAAGCTGGCGTGAAGGTTTTCACCGAGGCGCTCGAACATGAACTGCGTAACACTGCGGGCGCAGGCATTTCCGCGCATCTGCTAATCCCTGGTTTTGTCTTCACCGGCCTCACCAAGGGCGACCGCAGCGAAAAACCCGCTGGTGCATGGACGCCGGAACAGACGGTCGATTTCATGGTCGAAAGCCTTGAGCGCGGCGATTTCTATATCCTCTGCCCTGACAATGACGTCGCCCGCCCTGTCGACGAGCGCCGCATGGCCTGGGCGGTGGGCGATATCATCGAGAACCGGCCGCCACTGTCGCGCTGGCACAAGGACTATGCCGATAAGTTCAAGGCCTTCCTCGAACAGAAGTAAACGGCGCCATCACAAGGTTTGATTGGTAATTTTCTGAAAGCCGGATAAGAGATCATCAGATCTTTTCCGGCTTTCAGAGTAGACCATGGATTTTCTGCCGAGCTTTCCGACGCTTGTCGCCTTTGCCGCCGCCACGCTGCTGCTGGCAGCAACCCCCGGCCCTGACATGACGCTGTCGATCAGCCGCGCGCTCGCGCAGGGCAAGAAAGCTGCGCTCTTTGTAGTGCTCGGCACCAGCCTCGGCATCGTCGTGCATACGATGCTGGTCGCCTTCGGCATCTCGGCGCTGATTACCGCCTCGCCGACCGCCTTCCTGATCCTAAAGACCGGCGGCGCCGCCTACCTCTTCTGGCTCGCCGTTCAGGCAATCCGCTTCGGCTCGAAGTTGACGGTCGCCAAGGTCGAGGGTCCGAAAGGCACGATCTTTTCGAACATTTCCTCGGGCTTCTGGGTCAATCTCTTGAACCCGAAGGTCATCATCTTCTTCATGACCTTCCTGCCGCAGTTCGTCAGCGCCAACGATCCGGCAGTCACGCACAAGCTGCTGTTCCTCGGCGTCTGCTTCATCCTGATCGGCATGCCGGTCAATGCGACCGTCGTCATGGCCGCCGACTGGCTGTCGAGCTGGCTGCAGAACAACAGGAAGGTGCTGCGCGGAATGGATTATACCTTCGCCGGCGTTTTCTCGGTCTTCGCTGCCAAGATCCTGCTAACCCAAGCCCGCTGACGTGTCGCTTGCGGCGGCACGCGCAAAGGCTTGAAAGTGTCGCGAATCCTGAAGATCGCGACAGTTTAATCAACCGATCAGCAGCGCATCGTCATCAAGCGTCTGTCCGCGCATCTTGCGGAACATGGCGATCAGATCTTCGACCTGCAGGTTCTTCCTGTTATCGCCTGCGACATCGAGAACGATCTCGCCGCCATGCAGCATGATCGTACGGTGACCGTAATCCAGCGCCTGGCGCATAGAGTGGGTGACCATCATGGTGGTCAGCTTGCGCTCCGACACGATCTTCTGGGTAAGGTTCATGACGAATTCGGCCATGCCCGGATCGAGTGCTGCCGTATGCTCGTCGAGCAGCAACACTTCAGAACCCGCAAGCGTCGCCATGACCAGCGAAACAGCCTGTCGCTGCCCGCCGGACAAAAGGTCCATGCGATCTTTCAGCCGGTTTTCCAGCCCGAGATTGAGTTCGGCGAGCCGCTCCTTGAAATAGCCGCGCCTGCTGCCGCCGAGCGCAGAGCCGAGCCCGCGCTTTTCACCACGTCGGGCAGCCAGCGCGAGGTTTTCCTCGATCGACAGTGCACCGCAGCTTCCGGTCAGCGGGTCCTGAAACACGCGCGCAACCATGCCGGCTCGCTTCGCCGTCGACTTGCGCGTCACGTCGGTCTTCCCGATCAGTACCGAGCCCTCGCTCGGCATGACATCGCCGGCAAGTACGCCAAGCAATGTCGATTTGCCGGCGCCGTTGGAGCCGATGACGGTAACGAAGGAACCTTGCTCGATGGTGAGGCTGACGCCGTTCAGCGCCTGCTTCTGCAGCGGCGTGCCACGCCCGAAGACGACTTTGATGTCCTTGACGCTGATCATGATGTGGCACCTCCGCGAAGGCGGGGAAGAATGAGTGCGACAGTCACGAGAACCGCCGTTACGATATTGAGGTCGGAAGCCTGCAGGCCGATCACGTCACTCGAAAGCGCAAGCTGGATGGCGATACGGTAGATGATCGAACCGAACACGCATCCGACAAGCGCAATCAGCAGCCCGCGGCGGCCGAGAAGCGTCTCACCGATGATGACGGCGGCAAGTCCGACGACAATCGTGCCGACACCCGAGGTCACGTCAGCAAAACCATTGGTCTGCGCAAAGAGTGCACCGCCAAGCGCCACCAACGCATTGGAAATCGCCATGCCAAGATAAATCTGCCGGCTGGTATCGACACCCTGGGCTCGAGCCATGCGGGCATTGGCGCCCGTCGCGCGCATCGCAAGTCCGGCATCGCTTTCAAGGAAGCGCCAGACGACGATGACGGCAATGACAACCAGAACGCCGACGAAGAGCGGCCGCACGTAGAAATCCCTGAGCCCGTGGCCGAAGAAGGGGCTGATCATTGTATCTGCGTTGATGAGCGCGACATTCGGCTTGCCCATCACGCGTAGATTGACGGAAAAGAGCGCGATCATCGTCAGGATCGAGGCGAGCAGGTTCAGGATCTTGAAGCGCACATTGAGGAGCGCCGTCACCATGCCGGCCGCAGAACCCGCCGCCATCGCAATCAGAGCCGCAAGCCAAGCGTTGACACCGGCGATAATCAGCACCGCAGTCACGGCAGCACCGAGCGGAAAGGAACCGTCCACCGTCAGATCAGGAAAATCGAGGACGCGAAAGGCAAGATAAACGCCGAGAGCGACGAAGGAATAGACCAGGCCGAGCTCGACGGCCCCCCAGAATGCGATTTGGCTCAAGGCTTTCTGCCCCTTTTGTTTCCGTTCCGCCCGTCGCGAAACCGGAGCCTTGTAATATAAACAGCCGCCCCCGTGCAAACGGGAGCGGCTGAATGTGAATAAGTTGATGGGTCAGTCGATTATTCAATGACCTTGTTGGCGCGCGAAAGCACGCTCTGCGGCAGGGTGACGCCCATCTTGGCAGCAGCAGACTTGTTGATCACGAGGTCGCTGCCGGCTGCCGTCTTGACGGCAATATCACCCGGGTTCTCGCCCTTCAGCACGCGCACGACGATTTCACCCGTCTGCTTGCCGACATCATAGTAGTTGAAGCCGAGGGCTGCGATCGAGCCGCGCGAAACGGAATCCGTGTCGGCCGTGAAGAGCGGCAGCTTGCTTTCTTCGGCAACGGCAACGGCGCCTTCGAGCGCGGAGATGATCGTGTTGTCGGTTGGAATGTAGATCGCATCGGCGCGGCCGACGAGCGCACGGGCGGCACCCTGTACCTCAGCGGACTTGGTTGCAGCCGATTCAACGACGGTGACGCCGGCCTTCGCGGCTTCGGCCTTCAGCGCCGCCAGCAGCGAGACCGAGTTGGCCTCACCGGAATTGTAGAGGTAGCCGATCGTCTTCACGTTCGGCAGGATTTCCTTGATGAGCGCAATATGCTCGCCGACCGGCGACATGTCGGAAAGGCCGGTCACATTGCCGCCAGGCTTGTCCATGTTCTTCACGAGCTGCGCGCCGAGCGGATCAGATACGGCGGTGAAGACAACAGGAATATCGCGTGTCGCAGAAACGACGGCCTGGGCGGACGGCGTGGAAATCGGCACGATGACATTGGGCTCATCGCCGGCGAACTGGCGGGCGATCTGCGCTGCCGTTGCGGGATTGCCCTGCGCGGATTCGAAAACGAACTTGAGGTTTTCGCCCTCCTTGTAACCGGCCGCAGCCAGCGCATCGCGCACTCCGTTGCGAGCCGCATCGAGCGCCGGATGTTCGACGATCGCGGTTACGGCGACGGTGACGTTATCGGCCTTCGCTGGCAGCGTCAGAGCCAAAGTTGCGGCAAAAGCCAGAAGAATTGAGCGCATGAGTGTCCTCCAGGATGATTTTTGAGGCACTTTTAGGAAAAGTAACCCCGATAATCAATCGCGGAGAATTGTAATGATGATCAAACTTGCTGATCAGTCGTCAGCGCCGTGATTGGCGATCATCATCGCCTCGAAGGCGAGACGTTCGGTCTTGCGCATGCGCTCGGATTCCGACTTGAGCTGACCACAGGCCGCCAGAATGTCGCGGCCACGCGGCGTACGGATAGGCGAAGCGTAACCTGCCGAATTGATGAAATCCGCGAATTTCTCGATCTGTGCCCAGTCGGAGCACTGATAGTTGGTGCCCGGCCACGGGTTGAAGGGAATGAGGTTGATCTTTGCCGGTACGCCCTTCAGAAGCTGGATCAGCCCCTTTGCGTCTTCCAGGCTGTCATTGACGTCCTTCAGCATCACATATTCAAAGGTGATACGACGTGCGTTCGACAGCCCCGGATAGTTCCGGCAGGCTTCGATCAGCTCCTTCAGCGGATACTTCTTGTTGATCGGCACGAGAATATCGCGCAGGTCGTCGCGCACGGCATGCAGCGAGATCGCCAGCATGACGCCGATTTCTTCACCGGTGCGCAGGATTTCGGGCACGACGCCCGAGGTGGAAAGTGTCACGCGACGCTTGGACAGCGACAGGCCGTCGCCATCCGTGGCGATCAACAGCGCCTGCTTGACCGCATCGAAATTATAGAGCGGCTCCCCCATGCCCATCATCACGATGTTGCTGACCTTGCGGCCTTCGGAAGGCACGACGGCGCCGACAGGCACGTCGCGGTCCGGGAAGTCGCCCAGCCGATCACGCGCGAGCAGAAGCTGGGAGAGGATTTCCTCGGCAGTCAGGTTGCGCACCAAGCGCTGGGTGCCCGTGTGACAGAAGGAACAGGTGAGCGTGCAGCCGACCTGGCTGGAAATGCAGAGCGTTCCGCGGCCTTCTTCGGGAATATAGACTGCCTCGATCTCGACGGGCCGGCCGGCACCGCGCGGCGGAAACCGCAGCAGCCACTTGCGCGTGCCATCATTGGAAATCTGCTCTTCGACGATTTCAGGCCGGGCAATGGTAAAATGCTGCTTCAGCATTTCACGCATGTCCTTGGCGACATTCGTCATATGATCGAAGTCGGAGACGCCGCGCACATAGATCCAGTTCCAGAGCTGCGAGACGCGCATCTTTATCTGCTTGTCCGGCACGCCCTTTTCGCGCAGCGCCGCACCCATCTCCTCGCGCGTCAGTCCGATCAGCGAGGGTTTGGGCGAAAGGTCAGTGCCGAGAGGCGTCAGCCCGGCGGGCTTGGCAACGGTCATCGCATCCATAACGGACATAATCTTCTAATCCCGAACTCAACATGGCAACTATCCCGGAAAGCCGGAAGACTTACGGGCCGATGACGCATGATTGCAGAAATGAATGGGCGGAGCGGCGATGAAATCGCCATCCTTCCGCAGTTGCGCGCCGCTTTAGCATCATTTTCCCTCCACGTCACTAGACCTGCGTCAGGAGATGGAGGTGTCCCATAGATGGAAACGACGAAGGCCGGCGCAAGGCCGGCCTTCAAACATTGCTGCAGCAATCAGCTTACTTGCAGCTTTCGATCTGCTTCAGTGCGGCCGAAATACCTGAGAGCGAATAGCTGTAGGAGGTGCCGGTACCCTTGCGCGACGTCGCGTTGACGGTCATCGAATGACCGGTCTTCATGGCAGCGACGAGCGCCGGCTCCTGCGCGGCGTTTTCAACCCAGGCTGCCTTGTCCTTGGTGAACATCACGAAAGTCTTGTTATCGATGACAACATTCACCTTGGAGTTTTCCTGCAGCGAATAGCCCATCATCGCCTGCGGCTCGTAGGAGATGTTCTGGCCGGGGCGCTGCGACACGATGAAGAAATTGTCGCCGTGGTCGACGCTCGCCGGCTGCTTGGCAGTCGGCACCGAAAGCACGTAGCAGACGGTGGAGGCGCCGGACTTGTAGGAATAGGCGCCCCATGCCTGGAACTGCTGGATGCGGGTCGGTGCTGCTGCCGCCTGCTGCGCTGCCGCCACTCCGGTCATAGTAACTGTGAGGGCGAGAGCGGATACGATACTTTTTACGAACATGGAATTCCTGCCGGTTCTTGCGGTTCAAGGCCCGAAGCGATCATTGCGGGCGGCGCATAATCACGATCTGCTTTATTTTGACTTAATTCAGGTTACCAAATGGTCAACAATAGCTGCGAATTGTATCTGCCTGTTTCATTTTCGCCCGACTGTCAACTTTCGAACCCGACAGCAGCGCGAGTGACACGCTCTGTCGCGCAATGGGCTGAGCCATCGCTTGGGGTGAATTTAAGACACAAAGATTCAGGCAAGAGTTTGACCTTTCTCAAATCCGTTGCTCCTGATTAAGGTGCGGAAATTCAGGACGAAATCTGTGTCGTAGGGAGTGCGTGAAGTGACATGGATGCCGAGGAAAGACAGCGTTCGCCGCCCTCGCAAAGGCCGCCGCCGAACAGCGCGATGAGGCCGCATCTCCATTCTCTTCGACTATTTCGCACCGCGCCTGATGTCATGGCTGATGCGCCGGAAAATGACGTCGGGCGAGGCCGAGGAACCGGTCCAACGATCACCGTGACGCATAGGTGCGCGAGGCCGTCAGCCAATTGCTTGGGGAGCAGTGGGCGCTGCTCCAGGCTGCCTTCTTCCTCGGCCATCGCATTCCGAAATCGCCGACGCGGCCAGTCTGCCGCTGGGCGCGGTGAAGTCGCGTATCAGGCTCGCCTTCGGCAAGCTGAGAAGCTTGTTGGAGCGGGAGGAGGTCTAGGCGGATGTCGCGCGAAGGGTGCTTTGTGATAACGACGTTGCGTAAAGCACCGATCTAAAGCACGAGAAGTGAGTCTGAAAGATCGCGACACGCTTTAGATCGTCTTCATGCCCTCTTCGGAACGGTCTTCAAGAATACGGTCAGCAGCCTCGTAGTGGCTTGGCCGGATATTGCCTCTCACCATGGCGAAAGCTGCCGACAACACGGCGATATCGTCAGAGAAGCCGATCACCGCGAAGATATCCGGGATAAGGTCGGCTGGCATGACGAAATAGGCAAGGGCCGCCAGAAGGACACCGCGCACCCGGACGGGCGTCTGCGGATCGAGGGCGCAATAGAAGCCAGCAACCACGTCGCGAGAAAATGGAATCTGCCGCACGGCACGGCGAAATGTCGGCCAGAACTTCTCCCGGACCGTCTTCTCGCGGCGGCTCTGCGTATCCTCGTCGCCTGGCAACAGGATTTCTCCGTACTTGACCTCGTCCATCCCGATATCCCTTGTGGTCGCTTCGAACATATGGTGACGGCCGAAGCCGATTCAATCGGACTTTCAACCAACCCGCCGTGCTGCGGCCTTATCCATGGCCTTGGCGAATTTGAAATCCAGCTCCGTCAACCCGCCGGCATCATGCGTGTTGAGCTTCACCTCAACGCGGGAATAGACATTGAACCATTCCGGATGATGGTTGAGCTTCTCGGCGGCAAGCGCCGATTCCGCCATAAAACCGAAAGCTTCTACAAAATTCGCGAACTTGAATGTTTTGGAAATCGAGCTTGCTGCACCGTCAAGCGTCCAGCCATCGAGGTCACCCAGCAATTGGTCGATTACCGATCTTTCCAGTTTTTCCATTTTCATGCCATGGTCCTTTCATCCTTCCGCAAGGCTCGGAGATGAAACGTATCAGCCTCCTTTTTGTTTGCATGGGCAATATCTGCCGCTCTCCGCTTGCCGAGGGAATACTCGACCATATTGCGAGCAAGGCTGGCCTTGGCGATGCCTTCCGCATCGATTCCGCTGGTCTCGGCGGCTGGCATCAGGGAGAGCTGCCCGACCGACGCTCGATCGCCACCGCAAGCGCCCATGGCATCGATATTGCCGGGCAGCGCGCGCGGAAGATATTGCCTGAAGATTTTGACGATTTCGATCTGATCCTCGCCATGGACTATTCGAATGTCGTGGAATTACGTCGGCGAGCGCCGCACGCAAACAACATCCATCTCTTCGGCGATTTCGCGCTCGCCACCGGCGAAGATATTCCCGATCCCTATTATGGCGATCGGGAAGACTTCGAGTTCGTTTACGCGAGGCTCTTCAGTGGCTGCAGCACACTGGTCGAAAGGCTCGGCGCCGTTAGCGGCTCGTGGAGCGGGAAGACCTCCTCGGTGAGGTAGGGTCCGCCGCCGACCGACTCGCGCGACGACAGAAGCACGAAGCGCGGCACAGTGAAGGTCGAGGTCTGAAAGTTGCCGCGGCCAGCAAGGTAATGGACGACATCGTCGACGCGAGAATATTTCAGCCGGGCCAGCGTGACATGCGGCGTGAACTTGCGCGGATCCGGTGGCAGGCCGATGCGCTGGCAGATCCGCTCGATCTCGCCCTGCAGGGCATACATTTCTGGCGAGGGAGAAACTCCCGCCCAGATCGAATGCGGTTTCTTGGAGCCGAAGGAGCCGATGCCTTCGAGCCGGAGCTGAAATTCCGGCCGGTCGATGCGATCGAGACGCTCGACGATTTCGTCGGCCGTGCGTCCATCGACGTCGCCGATAAAGCGAAGTGTTATGTGGTAATTCTCCACATCGATCCATCGTGCTCCGGGAAGACCACCGCGTAACAATGATAGGCTCATCGCCGCATTGCGCGGAATTTCGAGGGCGGTAAACAGTCTCGGCATAACGAGCACTCCCCGAATCTTTTGCAGGTGCTCACACGGAATCACGCATTACAAACCTGTGCAAGCCCCTATTTCTTCACAGAAGAAATCGTGTCGACGAATTTTGTGACAGCAGGCGCCATTTTCTCCACCATCACATCCACCCCCTTGGAATTGGGATGCATGCCATCATCGAGCTTCAGACCGGCGTCGAGAACCACGCCATCAAGGAAAAATGGATAGAGTTCAACTCCGTGTTTTTCCGCAAGTTGCTGGTAGATCGGGTTGAAGCGTTCGGCATAGTCCGCACCCATATTCGGTGGCGCCATCATGCCGGCGAGCAGCACCGCGATGCCGCGCTCCTTTAACCGGCTTATCATCTGGTCGAGATTTTTTTCACTCTGCTCCGGTGGGATGCCGCGAAGAGCATCATTGGCGCCGAGTTCGAGAATCACGCCGTCGGTTCCGTCGGGAATGGACCAGTCGATTCGCGCAAGTCCGCCCGTGGTCGTGTCACCCGAGACACCGGCATTGGTGATCGAGACATCGATCCCATTGGCCTTCAACGCAGTCTGCAGCTTTTCAGGAAAGCCTTCGCCTGGCGGCAGCTGGTAGCCTGCCATCAGGCTGTCGCCGAAACCGACCAGAGTGATCGTCCGTGCTTCGGCAAAAGTCGAGAAAATCAGGGAGAAGACGATGACAGCGAAGTGAAGGGCGGCAACTTTAAATCTCATAATGCTTTCCCTAGATTGGCTAGGTGCCGTTATACGGCCATTCGGTTAGGGAACTATATAGGGCGATTTCTGTTGGCCAAAACCATCATCGATCTGAAACACGCCGATTTGACGCTTGGCAATGCCGCCGCCTCGGTCCACGTGCTGAAAGGCATCGATCTGGAGATCAGCGCCGGTGAATCCGTCGGTATCGTCGGTCCCTCGGGCTCCGGCAAATCGACGCTGCTGATGGTGCTTGCGGGCCTCGAAAAGCTCGACAGCGGCGAGATCAATATCAACGGCACGCCCCTGCATGCGCTGAGCGAGGATCAGGTTGCCGATTTTCGCGGCCGCAACATTGGCATCGTTTTCCAGTCCTTCCACCTGATCGCCAATATGACGGCGCTGGAAAATGTCGCAGTCCCCCTCGAGCTCGCCAATATTCCTAATCCCTTTGAGATCGCCCAGCGCGAATTGATATCCGTCGGCCTTGGCGAGCGTCTGAAGCACTATCCCGGCCAGCTCTCCGGCGGCGAACAGCAGCGCGTGGCAATCGCCCGTGCGCTCGCCCCTTCGCCTGCCCTGCTGATTGCCGATGAGCCGACCGGTAATCTCGATACCGATACCGGCCGGCAGATCGCCGACCTCCTGTTTTCCAAGCAAGCAGAACGCGGCATGACCCTGCTTCTCGTGACCCACGATATCGGCCTTGCCAATCGCTGCTCACGCCAGATCCGTGTCCGCTCCGGCCGCATCGAAGGCGATAGCGCCGTCCGCCAATCCGAGGCGGCGATTGCATGATCGTCACCCCGCGCATCTCGCTCGCCTTCCGTCTGGCCCTGCGCGAGCTGCGCGGCGGCCTCAGAGGCTTCTACATCTTCCTCGCATGTATCGCGCTCGGAACCGCGGCAATCGCGGCCGTCAATTCGGTATCGCAGTCGATTACCGATACGATCGCTTCGCAGGGACAGGAGCTTCTGGCCGGTGATGTCCGCTTCGAGCTCAACAACCGCGAAGCAACGCCGGAGGAGATGAATTTCCTCCGCGGCCTCGGCGAGGTCTCGGTTTCCACTGGCCTGCGCTCGATGGCCCGCAAGCCCGATGGTTCGGACCAGGCGCTGGTCGAGGTTAAGGCCGTCGACGATGCCTATCCGCTCTACGGCACGTTTGAAGCCGAACCGAACTATCCGCTCGCGTCCACGCTTGCCGGCGAAGGCGGCACTTTCGGCGCCGTCATCGCACCGCTGCTTCTGGAACGGCTGGGCCTGCAGATCGGCGACGAGCTTCTGCTCGGCAACGTCAAGCTCAGCATCACCGGCACGGTCAAGACGGAACCGGACGCGCTCTCCGAAGGCTTTGGTTTTGCCCCGCGCATGCTCGTCAGCCAGCGCGCACTTCAGGCATCTGGACTGATTCAGACCGGCAGCCTCGTGGAACATGCCTACAAGGTCAAGCTGGAGGACCGTAGTACCATGGGGGGCATCCAGGCGCGTGCGACCAAGGAATTCCCCTCGGCCGGCTGGTCGATCCGCACCAGCGATCGCGCAGCACCTTCGCTGACGGAAAACATTACCCGCTTCACGCAGTTCCTGACGCTGGTTGGGCTGACTGCGCTGATCGTGGGCGGTGTTGGCGTCGCCAATGCCGTGCGCGCCTTCCTCGATGCCAAGCGCACGACGATCGCGACCTTCAAATGCCTGGGTGCGCCGGCGGCCGTCGTGGTCTGGATCTATCTGTTTCAGATCGCCATCATCGCAACAGGCGGCATCCTGGTCGGCCTCGTGGTTGGCGCCCTATCGCCCATGCTGGCGGCGCAATTTCTCGCCCAATTCCTGCCGGTCTCTACCGATCCGACCCTCTATCCGGGCGCGCTGCTGCTTGCTGCCGTCTTCGGCATGCTGACGACGCTTGCCTTTGCGATTTTGCCGCTTGGCCATGCGCGCGAGGTGCCCGCGACCGCTCTCTTCCGCGAGCAGGGTTTTGAAGCCCGCCAGCTGCCCTCCTGGCCCTACGTTCTGTTGGCGGCGCTCTTCATGGCAGCACTCGCCGGCCTTGCCATTCTGACCGCCTATGACCGCTTCATTGCCGTTGTCTTCGTCGGTGCGATCATATTCGCCTTCGTCATCCTGCGTCTCGTCGCCGCTTTGATCGCCTGGCTGGCGCGCAGGAGCCCGCGTGTCAACTCGCCGGCACTCCGGTTGGCGATCGGCAATATCCATCGCCCCGGCGCGCTGACGCCCTCTGTCGTCCTGTCGCTCGGTCTTGGCCTTGCGCTGCTGGTGACGCTGACGCTGATCGATGGCAACCTGCGCCAGCAACTGACCGGCCGTATGAGTGAAGGCGCACCGAACTTCTTCTTCGTCGATATCCAGAGCACCGAGGTCGACGCCTTCCGCGACCTGATCCACACCCAATCGCCGAACGGCAAGCTGGTGGAAGTGCCGATGCTGCGCGGCCGCATCATCGCCTTCAATGGGCAGGACGTGACGAAGATGGATGTTCCGGCCGCCGGCCGCTGGGTCCTGAACGGCGACCGCGGCATCACCTATGAGGAGAGCCTGCCGGAGAGTTCTGCGCTCGTCGAGGGGCAATGGTGGCCCAAGGATTACAGTGGTGAACCGCTCGTTTCCTTCTCAGCCGAAGAGGCGCGAGAACTCGGTCTGAAGATCGGCGATACCGTCACCGTCAACGTGCTCGGACGTAACATCACCGCCAAGATCGCCAATCTGCGGCGGGTCGAGTGGGAATCGCTGTCGATCAACTTCGTCATGGTTTTCTCGCCGAACACCTTCCGCGGCGCACCGCATGCATGGCTGGCGACACTGACCGATCCCGCCGCGACCGAGGCTGAGGACGCCGCGATCCTGAAATCGGTGACAAATACCTATCCGACGATCACGAGCGTGCGCGTCAAGGACGCGATCGATATTGTCAACCAGCTGGTCGGAGAGCTGGCGACCGCAATCCGCGCTGCCGCCTCCGTCGCCCTCATCGCTTCGGTTCTCGTGCTGTCAGGCGCACTCGCTGCCGGCAATCGGGCGCGTACCCATGATGCGGTGGTGCTGAAAACGCTTGGTGCGACGAGAACCATGCTAATCCGTGCCTTCAGCTACGAATATCTGATCCTCGGCGTTGCGACGGCCATCTTCGCGCTCTTTGCCGGTGGTGTGGCCGCCTGGTTCATCGTCAGCCGCATCATGCACCTACCCTCGAGCTTCATGCCCGATGTTGCGGGCCTTACCCTCGTCACGGCGCTCGTCTTGACCGTCGGCATAGGGCTGATCGGCACCTGGCGCATCCTTGGACAGAAAGCGGCACCTGTTTTGCGCGAACTCTGATGGGTGCGAGGCTCAATTCACCTTACGGCGATTTAACCGAACGGCCGATTGCAAAGGCCTTGTCTGAAAAGGTCGAAAGCCTCATATTGTCAGCAGGCATGCTGAAGCTCCGCAGCGGCGCCCGGGTCGTGAACCCGACACCGTATTTCCATCGGAGCTTGTAAGAGGAAACTATGGCTGATCTTCGTAACTACCAAAGCCGTGCACAAACCGGCGAAGTGATTGATCAAGGCCTCCGCGCTTATATGCTCAAGGTCTACAACCTGATGGCGCTGGGCCTGGCGATCACTGGTTTGGCCGCTTATTTCTCATTCACCTTCGCCGTCCAGGGCAACGAACTCACCCAGTTCGGGGTGATGCTGTACCAGTCTCCCCTGCGTTGGGTCGTGATCCTTGCGCCTCTTGCGGCCGTGTTCTACTTGAGCTTCCGCATTAGCCGCATGAGCGTGGCCGCGGCACAGGCGACCTTCTGGATCTACGCCGCATTGGTCGGTCTGTCCCTGTCGTCGATCTTCCTGATCTACACACAGTCAAGCATCACGCAGACCTTCTTCGTGACGGCCGCATCCTTCGGCGCGTTGTCGCTTTACGGCTACACGACCAAGCGTGACCTGTCGGCGATGGGTTCGTTCCTGATCATGGGCCTCTTCGGCCTGATCATCGCTTCGCTGGTCAACATTTTCCTGGCTTCGTCGGCCCTGCAGTTCGCGGTCTCCGTGATCGGCGTGCTGATCTTCGCAGGCCTCACCGCCTACGATACACAGCGGATCAAGGAGATGTACTATGAAGCAGACGGTTATGACGTCGCGGGCCGCAAGGCCATCATGGGCGCGCTGACGCTCTACCTCGACTTCATCAACCTGTTCATGTTCCTGCTGCAGTTCATGGGTAACCGGAAATAAGCGGCTCACACTGAAACGGAAAAGGCGGCTTCGGCCGCCTTTTTTGTTGCGGCCGGTCTGCTGGAATGCTTCAACGAGAGCTCTTTCAACCGTGCCGATCGATCCGAAATGCCCCCTATTCTGCGCGACGCCGTTCCTTCCGATCTTCCCGCCATTACCGATATCTATCGCGAGTCCGTGCTGAACGGCACGTCCAGCTACGAAATCGTACCACCGACGCAGACGGAAATGGCAGGCCGTTTCTCCGCCATCCGCGAGCAGGGCTACCCTTACATGGCCGCGGTGGACGAGGGCGGAGCCCTGCTCGGCTATGCCTATGCTTCGGCCTTCCGCACGCGGCCGGCCTATCGCTGGCTGGTCGAGGATTCGATCTATCTGGGCACGGAGGCACGCGGGAAGGGCATCGGCAAGCTGTTGCTCGGAGAACTGATCTCCCGCTGCACTGTGTCCGGCTTCCGACAGATGACCGCAGTCATCGGCGGCGCGAGCCCGGCTTCAATCGCGCTTCACCGCTCGCTCGGTTTCGAAGAGATTGGCCTGATGAAGGGCGCCGGCTACAAGCACGGCCGCTGGCTTGATACGATGCTGATGCAGCGGGAACTCGGCGAAGGAACGGAAACCCATCCCGATCCCGAGGCTTATCCCGGCTCGCTGTTCAAGGGGTGAACTTGTCTATTTATCGACGAGTTTCAACGACTTGTCGAAGACCTTCAGCACCGGTGCGAGTTCATGGCCGCGCTTCAGGATCATGCCGTTGATATTCACCACCGAAAAGGCGCCCTGCTTTCCGGCAAGCTTCGGATTCTTCTCGATGCGGAAAAGCGGCATTTCGCCTGAGCGCTTGAAGACGGAGAAGACCGCCTTCTCCTTGGTATGGTCGATGGCATAGTCTTTCCACTCGCCTTCGCCCACCATGCGACCATAGATCCACAGAATCTGGTCGAGTTCCCGCCGATGAAATGTCACCGGCATCGGCTCTTTGTTTTGTCTGTATTCCCTGAGATCAACGACGGTTGAAGAGCTATTGTCGACGGAGCGGCTTTCGCCGTGTCGCAAATCCGGCGTATCTGTCATCAGACTCCCGAGGCCTCCACGTGTGACAGGAGAATGACAGTTTGCCCAAGCCACGGCAAATTGCAAGGGCGCAGAGCATCACACTGGGGACGAAACCGGCTTTCTCCGGTGTGCCGCATTTCAGTCAAAACAGCGCCTCATTTCCAAGAGAACTATAGGTTCCAGTTTGGCGCCAGCGCGCCAAAGGGCCCGGCGGAGCGTATCGACCTTAACCCCAGCCCCGAATACGCTTGGCCGGGCCGCCTCACATTCATCCGTAACCGGATGAAGTTACTAGATATTTTTTCCAGCCATGACGACGGCAGCGCCGAGGATTGCTCCCGGATCGCCGTTCGGCGTCGCAGACTGCAAGAGAATCGCTGATCCCTCCAAATCCGGTTTTTCCATCACACTCGCCGGAAGGGTGAGTGTCGTGGCCTTGCCGTCCCACATGCCGACGGTCTCCACATCGGTCACACTATGGAGGTAGGAAATCTTCTGGCCACTATTTTCGCCCTTCTCGACGTTGATCGTTTTTTCCTTGTCGAAATAGACGATCACGACATTGGCCTTGCCCTGACCGGCGCCAAGTTTGATCTCCAGTTCGTCGCCGCGCATGCGCGCGCTGACGGGCACGATTAGACCTTTGCCTTCACCCGCGTAGCTGTCCAGCTTGCCGTTGATGCCGGCGAGATCGGCGCCTGCAATATGGTCACGGCCGTTGACGATCACCTGTGGTGTATAGACGTTACTGCGGCCCATCATGCGGGCATAACCGTACTGACGCTCGGTATTTTCCTTCGAACTCAGCGTATCGGCCCAGCCGAGATAGTTCCAGTAATCGACGTGATAGGCGAGTGCGATGACATCGCCTTGGCTGACGAGCTTGCGGAATGCGGCATCGGCCGGCGGACAGGAGGCGCAGCCCTGCGACGTAAACAGCTCAACGACGCCTTTCGGCGCGCCGTCTTCGGCCAAGAGCGGACCTGCAAAGGCAAGCCCGGCTACCAGCGGGATCAAAAAACGCGGGGACATTCACCAGCACCTCTTTTTCAGCGCCGGTAATAGTCCTGACCGCCGGCTCCGAGATATGAACGTACGAATAATCCTTCCAGATCCAAACGCAAAGTCACGAACGGGTGAGACGGTGCCCCTGGCTGAGGACGGCCGAAACACATCGCCGTGAGCTTGAAAGCAGCCGCGTTTTCCGCAAAGAAAAACCGCCGGAAAATGGCTTTCCGGCGGTCATTATCGACTGAGTGTCTTAACAATCAGGCTGCGAGATCGCGCAGAACCGTCTGCAGAATACCGCCATTGTTGAGGTAGACGACCTCATCAAGCGTGTCGACGCGCGACAGCAGCGGAACTTCCTTCACCGTGCCGTCGGCGTAGGTGATCTTGGCGATCTTCTTTTCGCGCGGCTTGATGTTTTCGAGCCCTTCGATGGTAACGAGTTCGTCACCCTTCAGGTTGAGGCTCTGCCAGGTCGTGCCCTCTTCGAAGACGAAGGGGATGACGCCCATGCCGACCAGGTTCGAACGATGGATACGCTCGAAGCTCTGGGCGATGACGGCCTTGACGCCGAGCAGATTGGTGCCCTTCGCAGCCCAGTCACGCGAAGAACCGTTGCCATATTCCACGCCGGCGAAGATGACGAGCGGAACGCCCTCGGCCTTGTACTGCATGGCCGCATCGTAGATCGAAGTCTCTTCCTTGGACGGATAGTGGATAGTGTAGCCGCCTTCCTTGCCGTTTGCACCGAGCATGAAGTTGCGGATGCGGATGTTGGCGAAGGTGCCGCGCATCATGACTTCATGATTGCCGCGACGCGTGCCGTACTGGTTGAAGTCGGCCACGGCGACGTCATGGCCGAGCAGGTAAGCTCCAGCAGGCGAAGCAGCCTTGATCGAACCGGCCGGAGAAATGTGGTCGGTGGTGATCTTGTCCCCGAAGAGACCCAGAATGCGTGCGCCCTTGATGTCGGAGGTGCCGGTGCCCTTCTTGCCCATGCCGACGAAGTACGGCGGGTTCTGGACGTAGGTCGACTGATCGTCCCAAGCATAGGTCTGGCCGGCAGGAACGTTGACCGCCTGCCAGTTCTCGTCGCCCTTGAAGACGTCGGCATACTTGGTTTCGTAGAGCTCGCGGGTGACGTACTTCTGGATGAAGTCCTGCACTTCGTGCGAGGTCGGCCAAATATCCTTGAGGTAAACAGGGTTGCCGTTCTGGTCTTCACCGATCGGCTCCTTCGTCAGGTCCTTCTGGACCGTACCGGCAAGCGCGTAGGCGACGACGAGGGGCGGCGAAGCGAGATAGTTCGCCTGGACGTCAGGAGAAATACGGCCTTCGAAGTTACGGTTGCCCGAGAGCACGCCGGAAACGATGAGGCCCTTGTCGTTGATCGTCTTGGAGATCGGCGCCGGCAGCGGACCGGAATTACCGATGCAGGTCGTGCAGCCGAAGCCGACGAGGTTGAAGCCGAGCTTATCGAGATCGGCCTGTAGGCCGGACTTGGCAAGATATTCGCCGACGACTTGCGATCCCGGAGCAAGCGAGGTCTTGACCCACGGCTTGGTCTTCAGACCCTTGGCAACGGCGTTGCGAGCGAGAAGGCCGGCAGCGATCAGAACCGACGGGTTGGAGGTGTTGGTGCAGGATGTGATGGCGGCAATAGCCACGTCACCATGGCCGAGGTCGAAATCCGTACCTTCGACTGCGTAGCGATTGGAAAGCTGGCCGGGCTTCTTGTAGTCGGCATCCATCGAAGCAGCAAAGCCAGCAGCGATGTTTTCGAGAGCGATGCGGCCTTCCGGACGCTTCGGGCCGGCCATCGACGGGACGACGTCACCGAGGTCGAGTTCGAGCGTGTCGGTAAAGACGAGGTCGGAACCGTCGCCTTCGCGCCACATGCCCTGGGCCTTCGAATAGGCTTCGACGAGCGCGATACGGTCATGCGTGCGGCCGGACATGGTGAGGTAGTTGATGGTTTCGCCATCGACCGGGAAGAAGCCGCAAGTCGCTCCATATTCTGGCCCCATGTTGCCGATCGTCGCGCGATCCGCGAGCGGCATGTTGTCCATGCCCGGACCGAAGAATTCGACGAACTTGGAAACGACGCCCTTCTTGCGCAGCATCTGCACCACGGTCAGAACGAGGTCGGTCGCGGTCACACCTTCCTTCAGCTTGCCGGTCAGCTTGAAGCCGATGACTTCAGGCAGGAGCATCGAGACCGGCTGGCCGAGCATGGCGGCTTCAGCTTCAATGCCGCCGACACCCCAGCCGAGGACGCCGAGACCGTTGATCATGGTCGTATGCGAGTCGGTGCCGACGCAGGTGTCCGGATAGGCAATCGTTTCGCCGTCCTCTTCTTTCGTCCAGACGGTCTGGCCGAGATATTCGAGGTTGACTTGGTGACAGATGCCGGTGCCCGGAGGAACGACGCGGAAATTCTTGAATGCCTGCTGGCCCCACTTCAGGAAGCGGTAACGCTCGCCGTTGCGCTGATATTCCAGCTCGACGTTCTTGGCGAAAGCCTGCGGCGTGCCGAATTCATCGACGATGACGGAGTGGTCGATGACGAGATCGACGGGAACGAGCGGGTTGATCTTTTCCGGATCGCCGCCGAGAGAAACCATCGCATCGCGCATTGCAGCGAGATCGACGACAGCGGGAACGCCTGTGAAGTCCTGCATCAGCACACGGGCCGGGCGATAGGCGATCTCGTTCTCGACGGCGCCCTTGTTGTTCAGCCATGCGGCAACAGCAAGGATATGTTCCTTGGTGACCGACTGACCATCTTCGAAGCGCAGCAGATTTTCCAGCAGCACCTTCATCGAATAGGGGAGCTTCGATACGCCGGGCAGGCCATTTGCCTCAGCCTTGGGCAGGCTGTAGTAGACATAGTCCTTTCCACCAACGGAAAGCGTGGACCGACAATTGAAACTGTCAAGAGATTTAGACACGAGAGACCCCGTTTCTGATAGCCAACACAGTCGTGCGAACGCCTATGCACTTAATGCACATCAGGATGCGGGTACGGCCATTTCCGCTGTCCGCACGTGAGGAAAAAACCCCAAGTTCGGCGCAAGGATGAAATTCACGCCGACCGCTGGCGTGGTTGCAGGTCTTATAGATAATTTCGTAAAGAGTTGCCATAGCGACAAAGGTCAAAATTGGACATTTTTTGAGCCTGCTGGCAGCGCAACGAAGAAAGAACCGATGCATGCATCTTACCGCTGAAAATCTGGCTGCCCGACGCGGGGAAGATCTGATTTTCGTTAACGTTTCCTTTCACTTGCAGGCCGGCGAAGCACTTATTCTGACGGGTAAAAACGGATCAGGAAAATCCACTTTATTGCGCGTGGTGGCGGGCCTGCTGAGGCCTGAAAAAGGCTCTGTCACAGTCATTGATTCGCCCGGTGGCGAAGCCGGCCCGGCAGCCGAAGCGAGCCACTACCTTGGTCATCGCAACGCGATGAAAAATGAACTTACGGTTGCGGAAAATCTGGACTTCTGGCGATCCTTCCTTGGACCCGGCAAAACCGCAGGCCTGAGCATCGAAGAAGCCGCAGAAGCGGTGGGCCTACCTGGCATCACGCATCTTCCCTTCGGCTATCTCTCCGCCGGCCAGCAGCGCCGATTTGCCTTTGCCAAGCTCTTGGTCGCACATCGCCCAATCTGGATCCTCGACGAGCCGACCGCAGCACTCGATGCCAGCGCAGACAAATTGTTTGCAGGGCTGATCGAGACGCACCGCCGGGAAGGTGGCATCGTGATTGCCGCGACGCATCAGCCGCTTGGGCTCGAAAATGCGCGAGAGTTGCGCATGACTGGGTTTGCGGGCGTCGACCAGGGAGTATGGGGATGATCGCCCTTTTCCTTCGCGACCTCAGACTTTCCGTTCGTGCCGGCGGTGGAGCATTGATCGGCATTCTCTTCTTCCTGACGATCGTCGCCGTCATTCCCTTCGGCGTCGGTCCCGATCTTGCATTGCTTTCACGCATCGGCCCAGCCATCGTCTGGATTGGCGCGTTGCTTGCGGCCCTTCTCGGGCTCGATCGTCTGTTTCAGGCGGAGCGTGATGACGGCTCCCTTGATCTGATGCTCATGCAGGAGACGCCGCTAGTACTGACCGTGCTCATCAAATGCGCCGCGCACTGGACGGCAACCAGCCTGCCGCTCGTCATCGCCTCACCATTGCTCGGTCTCTTCATGAACATGAACGAGACGGCGATCGGCGCGACCATGCTCACCCTCCTCGTTGGCTCGCCCGCCATTACCTTCATCGGCGCAGTTGGCGCGGCCGTCGCCGTCGCCTTGCCGCGCGGTGGCCTGCTTGTGTCGGTGCTGATCCTGCCGCTGGCGATTCCCGTGCTGATCTTCGGCGTCAGCGCTACCTATGCAGCGGTCGTTGGGCCATCACCTTTCCTGCCACCATTTCTGATCCTCATTGCCCTGACGCTTTTCTTCGCGGTCATCGGTCCGGCAGCTGCCGCCCTTGCGCTCAGAAACACGGCGGATTGATCGTCGCTTCGATTGCGGCTTCCGGCGGATAAAGGTAAGGAAGCGGATATGAGCGAAACGAGCTTTGCAATCAGCAAATTCAGTGATCTTGCCAACCCGACGCGGTTTCTGGCGCTGGCATCGCGCGTCATTCCATGGCTGGCGGGTATCACCGCCCTCAGTTTTATCGTCGGGCTCTATCTGAGCTTCTCGACCGAGGGCGACTACCAGCAGGGCGAAACGGTGCGCATCATGTATGTGCATGTGCCTGCCGCCTGGCTTTCGATGATGTGCTACACGATCATGAGCATTTCGGCGATCGGCACGCTCGTATGGCGCCATCCGCTGGCGGACGTATCGGCGAAAGCTGCGGCGCCGCTCGGTGCTGCCTTCACCTTGCTTGCGCTTGTCACCGGCTCTCTCTGGGGTAAGCCCATGTGGGGCACATGGTGGGTGTGGGATGCGCGGTTGACCTCGGTCTTCATTCTCTTCCTGATGTATCTCGGCCTGATCGCTTTGAACCGCGCCATGGATGAGCCCTCAAAGGCTGCACGCGTTACCGCGGTCCTCACCCTCGTCGGCTTCGTCAATATTCCGATCATTAAGTTCTCCGTCGACTGGTGGAACACGTTGCATCAATCGGCAAGCGTCCTGCGTCTCGACGGCCCCGCGATCGATCCGGAATTCCTGCGTCCGCTGCTTATCATGGCGATCGCTTTCACCCTGCTGTTCTTCACGCTGCATCTGATGGCGATGAGAAATGAGATCTGGCGCCGTCGCATCGCCTCCCAGCGCCGCATGGCTGCCCGTATGGCAGGCCAAGAGGAATAGAGATGGGCTCCTACGCTTTCTACGTCTACGGCTCCTACGGCTTTGCCGCCCTCGTGACGATTGCGGTGACACTCTGGACCTGGTCTGATGGGCGCGCCCGCCAGAAGGAATTGGCCGCGCTCGAAGCCGCCGGCATCCGCCGCCGTTCCGCACGACCGAAGGACGGCGAATGACCGAGACTGCCCAAGAGAATAAACAAAAGAGCCGCGGCATCAGGCGCTATGCGCTTGCGCTGATTCCGCTTGTCGTTTTTGGTGGCATTGCCGCGACTGCAGCGAAAATGCTCTACGACCAGGATTTCCACGGCAAGAATATCGCGGAAATCCCCTCCGCCTTGATCGGAACGAAAGCACCGTCGCTGAACCTGCCACCGCTCGAGGGCTCTAAGCTGCCGGCGCTGACGGATGAAGCGATCAAGGGCAAGCTCACCCTCGTCAACGTCTTCGCTTCCTGGTGCATTCCATGCCGCGACGAGCATCCTCTCCTCAAGCAATTAGCCGAGGATGGACGGCTGAACATCGTCGCAATCAATTATAAGGACAAGAACGAGAACGCCCTGCGTTTCCTCGGCGAACTCGGCAATCCCTACCACGCCATCGGCGTCGACCCGAACGGCAAGGCGGCGATCGACTGGGGTGTCTACGGCATTCCGGAGAGCTATCTCGTCGCGCCCGACGGTACGATCATCTACAAGCGCGTCGGACCCTTCGACGATATCAGCCTGAAGGAAGGCCTTTTCCCGGCAATGGAAAAGGCGCTCGGTAAGCCGGCTTCCTAAGCCCCGCCCTGCCAGACCTTGATCGCCTCGACCGGCCAGATCAACATCAGCACATTGAGTGTCAGATTGTCCCGGATCACGTAGCCGGTGAAAATCTCGAAGAAGATGGCAATAGCGATGGTCAGCACTACCGGCGCTCTTGAGGCAAAGAAGAAGCCGACAGCCATGAAGATCGTATCCATGGCTGAATTGATAATGCTGTCGCCGTAATAATCGAGCGAGATCGTCGCCGTGCGATAGCGATCGATGATCAGAGGTGAATTTTCCAGAAGCTCCCAGCCCGATTCGATCAGCATAGCCAGAAGCAACCGCGCCGCGAGCGGCTTGCCGCGAAGCAGGAGATGCCCAAGCCCGTAAAACAGGAAGCCATGGATAATATGTGACGGTGTGTACCAGTCGGACAGATGCTGGGAATTGCCGCTGGAATTGACTGTGCCTTCCCAAAGTTTGACGTAGCCGCAGGTGCAGATCGGCACCCGGCCCATCATATATTCGGCAACGATCTGGAAGACCAGGACTGCGAGGCAGACGGAAAACCAGAATATCTGATTCCGTGACCGGTCGGCTGCGTCGATAACGGTCACTTCTCGCTTTCCGCCTCGGTTGGAATGCTGTGCTTCAGCACCAGCGGCATCTGCGCCATCGTGAAGATGATGGTGATCGGCATCGTGCCCCAAACCTTGAAGGCCACCCAGAAATTATCCGAGAAATTGCGCCAGACGACTTCATTCAGCACTGCGAGGAAAAGAAAGAAGATGCCCCAGCGGATTGTCAGCTTGCGCCAGCCTTCGGCATCGAGTTGGAAGGCTGCGTTGAAGACATAACCAAGCAGCGATTTGCCAAAGGCAAGGCCACCAAGCAGGGCAAAGCCGAACAGCGCATTGACGATCGTCGGCTTCATCTTGATGAAGGTTTCGTTCTGCAGCCAAATCGACAGCGAGCCGAAGATCAGCACGACGATGCCGGAAACGAAGGGCATGATTGGCAGGTGGCCGAGCACGATCTTGGACACCAGGAGTGAGATGATGGTCGCCGCCATGAAAAGACCGGTCGCCACGAAAAGCGGGCCACCGAGCTCTGCCAAAGTCGGAAAGCGTGCAACCAGCCACTCGCCGCGCAGATTGGCAAAAAAGAAGACCAGAAGCGGTCCAAGTTCCAGCGCCAGTTTCAGAAGCGGATGATGCCGGTCTGCGGCACTGGGGGTGATATCGCTTTCAGTCGTCATACTTCTTCAAACCTGCTTTTTCTTGCAATGCATGCGAGCCATCGACGGCTAATCTGTGGCATCACTGGCCGATGCCGGCAATAGCCTGCGCAAAATCCTCGGCCTCGAATGGTTCGAGATCATCAACTCCTTCGCCGACACCGATGAAATAGACCGGCAGTTTGTGCTTGGCGGAGATTGCCACCAGAATGCCGCCGCGCGCCGTACCGTCAAGCTTGGTCATGATCAGCCCGCTGACGCCGGCGACGTTACGGAAGATCTCGACCTGATTGAGCGCGTTCTGACCCGTCGTCGCATCGAGCGTCTGAAGGACAGTATGTGGTGCATCCGGATCGAGCTTGCCGAGCACACGCACGATCTTTTCAAGCTCAGCCATCAGCTCCGCCTTGTTCTGCAGGCGGCCTGCCGTGTCGATGATCAGTACATCGCATTTCCTGGCTTTCGCCTGCTCGAACGCGTCATAGGCAAGGCCCGCGGCATCCGCACCAAGCTTCGTACCGATGAATTCGGATCTGGTGCGATCGGCCCAGATCTTCAACTGCTCGATGGCAGCGGCACGGAACGTATCGCCCGCCGCCAGCATGACCTTGAGTCCGGCACCCGAAAGCTTGGCCGCCAGTTTGCCGATTGTCGTCGTTTTTCCAGTGCCATTGACGCCTACGACGAGAATGACATGCGGCTTGTGGGAAAGATCGAGCTGCAAGGGCTTGGCAACCGGCGCCAGCACCTTGGCGATTTCGCTCGCCATGATGCGGCTGACATCCTCGCCGGTCACGTCCTTGCCGTAGCGTTCCGAAGCGAGCGTATCGGTCACCCGCATCGCGGTCTCCACACCAAGATCGGCCTGGATCAGCAGATCCTCGAGATCCTGCAGTGTGTCATCATCCAGCTTGCGCTTGGTGAAGAGTGCGGCGATCTGAGCGGTGAGCTGCGAGGACGTGCGCGCCAGACCGTTGCGCAGGCGCTGGAACCAGGAGAGCCTCGGCTGTGACGCGACGACCGGTTCCGGTTCAGCTACCCGTCCGGTCGCGAAACCTTTGGGAAGAATGGGATCTACTGCCGGTTCGTCGGAGGCTGCGGCCTCCTCCGTCCTGCCGGACATCTCCTCCGCTGCGGAGATCGGTTTGGGTCGAGAATCCTGTTCGCCATTGACCGTCGTGTCCGGTGTCTCCGGAATTTCTTCCGGAAACACCTCCGTGGGCTCCACTCTGCCTTCCGCTTCTACGGCAACGTCACTCTCCGAACGATCTTCCCCGGGGAGATGTCCGGCAGGGACGGAGGGGGACGCCTTCGCAACGTCATCGGTGCTCGCTTCCGCCTCGGCTTCCAAGAGCGACAATGGCACGACGCCCACATCGTCAAGATCACCGGCGGTCGGAAGCAGGCCCGGCTCAGTCTCGAGGGGCTCTGGTTCCGTCGCCCGGCCCTCACCGGCATCCGCCGCCGGACCTCCAGCCGTGTCCATTTCTTCGGCCAAAACCGGATCGGCAGCAACCGGCAGGTCCTCGTCGCGCGAACGCGGCTCCAGGTCCTTTTCCACGGCCTCCGGCACAGGTTCTTCCACCGGCTTACCGAAGGTGAAGACCTTTTTGATGAAACTGAGCGCCATGAGCTGTCCGTGAAGTCAGGCCGCCGCGGCAGCCGTCAATTGCATGTCGAGATGCTTGCCGTTGTGACCGGTGATCATCGCTTCGACGATATCGCGCGGACGAAGACCGGGAACAGTGACAAGCGTGAAGTTTTCGGTATGGGCAAGACCGTTGTTTTCTACCAGCAGCCATTGCCGCGTTCCGACCATCTTGTCCAGATGGCGCTGGTGCAGCATCTGTCCAGTGGCGCGCAGCCGGGCCGCGCGATCCTTGATGAGCGAACGGTCGAGCTGCGGCATGCGCGCAGCAGGGGTTCCGGCCCGCGGGCTGTAGGGGAAGACGTGCAGATACGCGATGTCGGCCTCTTCCGCTAACTGTACCGCATTCGCAAACATATCCTCGGTCTCGGTCGGAAAGCCGGCGATCATGTCGGCACCGAAGCTCATCTCCGGCCGCAGGCGGCGCACATCTTCGATGAAGCGAAGAGCATCGGCGCGCAGGTGGCGGCGTTTCATCCGCTTCAGGATCAGGTCGTCGCCATGCTGCAGGGACAGATGAAGATGCGGCATGAAGCGCGGTTCGTCAGCGATGAGGTCCATGAGGTGACGATCTGCCTCGATACTATCGATCGAAGAGAGCCGCAGGCGACGGATATCCGGCACCTGCTTCAGCAGCGTCTTTGCAAGCAACCCGAGCGTCGGTTCGCCGGGAAGGTCTGCGCCATAGCTCGTGGCATCGACGCCGGTCAGGACGATTTCGCGATAGCCGCTTTCGACGAGATTGCGTGCCTGATCGACCACTGCACCCATCGGCACCGAGCGCGAATTTCCGCGGCCATAGGGAATGATGCAGAAGGTGCAGCGATGATCGCAGCCGTTCTGTACCTGGATGAAAGCACGCACGTGACCGTCGATGTGCTTGACCATCTGTGGTGCGGTGTGCCGCACGCTCATGATGTCGTTGACGCGCAGCTTCTCTTCCGCCGAAACGCCGAAATCCGGAAGTCCACGATAAGAGGCTGCCTTCAGCTTCTCTTCGTTGCCGAGCACGGCATCAACCTCGGGCATTTCTGCGAAGGTCTGCTTCTCCGTCTGGGCGGCGCAGCCGGTAACGATGATGCGGGCATGTGGATTATCGCGACGCGCGCGGCGGATTGCCTGTCGGGCCTGGCGCACAGCCTCGCCCGTCACAGCGCAGGTATTGACCAGAATAGCATTGTTAAGCCCGGCCGCTTCCGCCTGCGATCTCATGACTTCGGATTCATAGGTATTGAGACGGCAGCCGAAGGTGATGACCTCTACGCCGCTCACCGCGCTTGCGCTCCGAGCGTGGCGTCGCGCGACCACGTGCCGGTCGACGGATCAACGATGCCGGACCATTCCCATTCGGCAGGACCAGTCATGACGACATGATCATCCTCGCGCCAGTTGATCGTCAACGGCTGGCGGATCGGGCTGGAGGCAACGTCGATGGTCACCCTACGGCCAGTGCGGCCGGTACGCGCTGCGCTGACGGCAGAGGCACAGGCGGCCGATCCGCAGGCAAGCGTCAGGCCCGCGCCGCGTTCCCAGGTGCGCGTCCGCAGCGCCGAATCCGAGATCACTTGCGCCAGCGTGATATTGGCCTTTTCCGGGAAGATCGGATGGTTTTCGAGCAGCGGTCCGAAACGTTCGAGATCGAAGCTCATCGGATCGCGGTCGACCCAGAAGATCGCATGCGGATTGCCCATGGACATGGCCGAAGGCGAATGCAGCACCGGATTGTCGATAGGCCCGATCTGCAGCTCGATACGGCTCGTGTCATGGAACTCCTCAGCGAGCGGAATGCGATTCCACTCGAAGACTGGCCGGCCCATATCGACAGAGATCGTCCCATCCTCGTGCTCGACCGCATTCAGGATGCCGGCAACCGTCTGGAAGGTGAAGGCCTTCTTACCGGTTTCGGCAGCCAGAGCCTGCACCACGCAACGCGTGCCATTGCCACAGGCCTGCGCCTTGGTGCCATCGGAATTCAGGATATCGATATAGGCGTCGGTGCCCTCCGCCTTCGGATCATGGATCGCCATGATCTGATCGAACTGAGTCTCGGCATCAGCATTGAGCGCGATCGCAGCCTGTGGCGTCACCTTGCCGGTCCGACCGCGCATGTCGACAACCAGGATCTTGTTGCCAAGCCCGTTCATCTTCGCGAATTCGACCGTGTTGCTCATTTGACTAATTCCGCTACGTTTTGGCTGTATATGGCGGAAATGCTCGGGGATTACCAGTGGGTGAGCGCCGAGCGATGTTTGCCCTCTTGCCGACACATGCGGTGAGACCCCGCGAAATCAGAACGGGTGAGCGTTGATGGCCTATGGAAATCCGGCAAATCCAGATTCAGCGCAGCATGCATCGGAACTGAGAGATGCCGCATGGGCTTCGACGATGGCAGCGGTGATGACCTTTCTGAGCTCATAGACGAACAAACGGGATCGTTTGCGATCCAGATCCTGTGCAGCTTTTGCCAGATTCAGGCCTTCCTTCAGGACAATAGTATGGGCACGCGCCAGCCCCAGCTTTCGATATCCCGATTTATCATTTGATATCTCCGCCCATTCATTCGGCATCAAGGATATTCGCGAATCATTTTACAGGATGTACTTAAATAGAAAGTAGAATCAGAAGCGGAGTATCTTGCAACCGGCCTTTTGAGGGAATTCAGGGCGCTGATCGACATATTTTTTCTTCAAAATTCGAAACAGCGGCGAATTTTTAAAAGATGGGATATTGCGTGTGTACTGCCTTTGCCGCGACCGTTTGGCTGACAGGATCTGCCCATAGGCGCTTGCCTTAGGCTTCGGAAAAATTCGTCGGCGGCAGCTCCGGACGCATTCGCCTTGACTTTCCCGCCGCTTTCCTGTTTATCGCGCCCAATCCGCGACGAGTAACAGACTCCGAGCCGCCGACCGGGACTGGATTCCGGAGGTCAACATCCGACAGCGCGTCGCGCCCTCGGGTGCTTTTTGGCTTTGCGTCTTGTTTTCGTCAAGGAAAAGCACGACGTTTCGGACATCCCAAATCTCCCCGAAACGTAGCAAGGAAGAGCCGATGTTTGAGAACCTCCAGGACCGTCTTGGTTCCATCCTGAATGGACTGACAGGCCGTGGCGCGCTTTCGGAAAGTGATGTTTCCGCGGCGCTGCGCGAGGTTCGCCGTGCGCTTTTGGAAGCCGACGTTTCGCTGGAAGTCGTCCGCTCCTTTACTGATCGCGTCCGCGAAAAGGCCGTCGGCGCCGAGATCCTGAAGTCGATCAAGCCCGGCCAGATGGTCGTCAAGATCGTCCATGACGAGCTGATCGAGATGCTCGGCGGCGAAGGTGTCGGCGTCGATCTGCGTGCCGCCGCCCCCGTCGTCATCATGATGGTCGGTCTGCAGGGCTCCGGTAAAACGACGACGACCGCAAAGATCGCCAACCGCCTGACGACGCGCGAGAAGAAGAAGGTGCTGATGGCATCGCTCGACACGCGCCGCCCGGCCGCGCAGGAGCAGCTTCGCCAGCTCGGCGCCCAGGCCAATATCGACACGCTGCCGATCATTGCCGGCCAGTCGCCGACCGATATCGCCGCTCGCGCCGTCCAGGCAGCCAAGCTCGGCGGTCATGACGTCGTCATTCTCGACACCGCCGGCCGTACTCATATAGACGAACCCTTGATGGTCGAAATGGCCGATATCAAGAAGAAGTCGAACCCGCACGAAATCCTGCTGGTCGCTGACAGCTTGACCGGTCAGGACGCCGTTAACCTCGCCCGCAGTTTCGATGAGCGCGTCGGCATTACCGGCCTTGTTCTGACCCGCATGGACGGTGACGGCCGCGGTGGCGCGGCTCTTTCCATGCGCGCCGTCACCGGTAAGCCGATCAAGCTGATCGGTGTCGGCGAACGGATGGGCGAGCTGGAGGAATTTCACCCCCGCCGTATTGCAGACCGTATCCTCGGCATGGGCGATATCGTCTCGCTTGTCGAGAAGGCGGCCGAGAACATCGACGCTGAGAAGGCGGCCGCAATGGCCGCCAAGATGGCCAAGGGCAAGTTCGACCTGAACGACCTCGCCGATCAGCTGAAGCAGATGCAGAAGATGGGCGGCATGGGCGGCATCATGGGTCTGATGCCCGGCATGGGCGGCATGAAGGACAAGATGGCTGCCGCTGGCCTCGACGACCGCCTCTTCAAGCGCCAGCTCGCCATCATTTCCTCGATGACCAAGGCCGAGCGCTCCAATCCCGACCTTCTCAAGCATTCGCGCAAGAAGCGCATCGCCGCCGGCTCCGGCACCGATGCCGCCGACATCAACAAGCTTCTGAAAATGCATCGCCAGATGGCTGATATGATGAAGATGATGGGGGGCAAGGGCAAAGGCGGCCTGATGAAGCAGATGATGGGCGGCCTCGCCGGCAAGATGGGGCTGGGGGGCCTCGGCGGCATGGGCGGCATGCCCGATCTCTCGAATAGCGACCCGAAGCAGCTGGAAGCTCTGCAGAAGCAGGCTGAAGCCGCGGGTCTCGGAAAGCCGGGTGGGGGTATGCCCGGTCTAGGCGGAGGCCTGCCGGGCGGATTGCCCGGCCTTGGCGGCGCAAAGCTGCCAGGCCTCGGTGGTGGTTTCTCGGGTCTGCCCGGATTGCCCAAGAAGAAATGAAAGGATCGCCTGCCCCATGATTGATCCAGACGTCAAAGCCCAGCTCGCCAAGTATCGCCAATCGATCGACAACATCGATGCGGCACTTGTGCATGTTCTTGCCGAACGTTTCCGCTGCACCAAGGAGGTCGGCGTGCTGAAGGCAAAATACAATCTGCCGCCGGCCGATCCGGCGCGCGAGGAATACCAGATTGCCCGCCTTCGACAGCTTGCCGAAGATGCGCATCTGGACCCGGATTTCGCCGAGAAGTTCCTGAACTTCATCATCAAGGAAGTCATCCGGCATCATGAGCAGATCGCTGCGGACCACGCCGCGGCACAATGAACCATACCGCCTCACGAAGCGGTCAAGAAAAGCCTAAGGAGTAAAGAACATGGCACTGAAAATTCGTCTCGCACGCGGTGGTTCCAAGAAGCGCCCGTATTACCACGTCGTTCTCGCTGATGCCCGCAGCCCGCGCGACGGCCGCTTCCTTGAGAACCTCGGTTCCTGGAACCCGATGCTTGCCAAGGACGACGAAAAGCGCGTTCAGCTGAACGGCGAGCGCATCAAGCACTGGCTCGACCAGGGCGCACTCCCGACCGACCGCGTCCTGCGTTTCCTTGACGAAGCCGGCATCTCCAAGCGCGAAGCCCGCAACAACCCGGAAAAGGCAAAGCCGGGCAAGAAGGCTCAGGAGCGCGCTGCCGAGAAGGCTCAGAAGGCTGCTGACGCCGCTGAAGCTGCTGCTTCCGCCGAATAATCGGTTTCAAATTCATCTGAACGGGCGGCATGGCGACATGCCGCCCGTTTCCGTTTCCATTCCCGCGCACTTCGTTTATGAGAGGCGTGATCTCAGCTTCTTGCCCGCGTTCGAATGAAGGAACCCATGACCAAGCTTGAAAACCCGGTGCTGATGGCCACCGTCGGTGGCGCCCAGGGCATTCGCGGCGAGGTGCGTGTAAAGGCCTATACAGCCGATCCGACCGCGCTCGGCGACTACGGCCACCTGCACAGCATGGATGGGCGCATTTTCGAGATTCTTGAACTGCGCGAGATGAAGAATATGGTCGTAGTCCGCTTTCGAGGCATTAATGACCGCAACGCAGCCGAGGCGCTGAACGGCCTGGAACTCTATATTGAGCGCGACAACCTCTCGGACGAGGAACTGGAGGACGACGAGTTCTTCTATGCCGACCTGGAGGGACTTGAAGCTTTCGACGACCAGGGCGTCAGCTACGGCACGGTGACTGGCGTCTTCGATTTCGGCGCCGGCGATCTGCTGGAGCTTAAGGGTCCGGGCAAACGTCCGGTCCTGATTCCCTTCTCGGAAGCTTCGGTGCTGGAAATCGACCTCGAGGCTGGCAAGCTGCTGATCGACCCGCTTGCCGCCGGCCTCGTCGACGATCCCGACGACCTCAAGGGGCTGGCACCTGGCAAGCCGAAGAAAAAGAAGTAAGCGCCATGGCTTTCCGGGCGACCGTGCTGACACTCTACCCGGAAATGTTTCCGGGCCATCTGGGCTTTTCGCTCGCTGGTAAGGCGGTCGAACGCGGACAATGGTCGCTCGATACCGTACAGATCCGCGACTTCACCACTGACAAACACCGCACTGTCGATGACACGCCGGCTGGCGGCGGGGCCGGCATGGTGCTGAAGCCCGATGTGCTCGCCCGTGCCATTGACAGCGCCTCTGAAAACGACAACCGCCCGCGCCTGCTGATGAGCCCGCGCGGCAAACCGCTGACGCAGGAGCGAGTCCGTGAGCTGGCTGCCGGTGATGGGGTGATCATTGTCTGCGGCCGCTTCGAAGGCGTCGATCAGCGGGTGATCGAAGCGCGCGAACTTGAGGAAGTCTCGATCGGCGATTATGTGCTTTCCGGTGGCGAGCCGGCAGCGTTGATCGTGCTTGACGCGATTGTGCGTATTCTGCCGGGCGTCATGGGCAACGACCTGTCCGGGCTGCACGAGAGCTTCGAAGGCGGGCTTCTGGAGCATCCGCACTACACGCGCCCGCAGGAGTGGGAAGGCCGCGAGATTCCGGCGATCCTGACTTCGGGCAATCACGGCGCCATCGAGAAATGGCGCCACGAACAGGCGGTTTCCCTAACCAGAAAAAGACGCCCCGATCTTCTCGCGGCTCAGAAGGCCGGAAAAGAAGGTTGATTTCACAAATTTGACGTCCAAGGGATGACAAGCAGAAGTCTTTCGTGTAATGGCCCACGCGGAAATGGGGTTAGCCCCGTCTGCCAGCAAACAAAGAATGGCGAATCCGCTCCCGCCTGCAAGGGCAAACTCCGGAGGCATCGACCGATGGACAGTGTGAGCGCTCTGGCTGTTTCAGAAGAACCAAAGGTTAAGACGATGAACATCATTCAGCAGCTTGAGGCCGAGCAGGCCGCCAAGATCGAAGCCAAGCGCACGCTTCCCGAATTCTCCCCGGGCGATACCGTCCGAGTCAACGTGAAGGTTACGGAAGGCAACCGTACCCGCGTTCAGGCCTACGAAGGCGTTTGCATCGCTCGCTCCGGCGGCGGTCTGCAGGAAAACTTCACGGTCCGCAAGATCTCTTACGGCGAAGGCGTCGAGCGCGTATTCCCGGTTTACTCCCCGCTGATCGAAAGCGTCGAAGTCGTTCGCCGCGGTAAGGTCCGCCGCGCCAAGCTCTACTACCTGCGCGACCGTCGTGGTAAGTCGGCTCGTATCGTCGAGAACACCGGCACCCGCGCCCGTAAGCTCAACGATGCCGAACGTCAGGCCGTTGCCGACGAAAAGGCACGTATCGAAGCTGAAAAGGTTGCCGCAGCCCAGGCTCTCGCCGCCGAAAAGGCAGCAGCAGAGGCCGCTGAAGCAAAGGCAGCAGCAGAAGCAGCAGCCGCTGCCGCAGCTGAAGGCTCTGCCGAATAAGCAGCTCGCGAAAGCGAAAATCATTGCATGGAAAAGGCGGTCTTTGGGCCGCCTTTTCTTTTTTGCGCTGGTGCGTAACTCATGCAGCCTTGCCATGACGGCATCTTCCATGACAATTCTGCCGTTCAAATAATGGGGAGCCACACCATGTTCTTTCGCCGCACCGTTCTTGCCGGCCTGACCGCCGTCATGCTTTCGCCGATCGCAGCCTTCGCCGCCAGCCTGCCGGACCTTGGCGGCAAGACCGTCGTCGTGGTGACTGAAAATGCCTATCCGCCGCTGCAGTTCGTCGACCCCAAGTCCGGCAAGGCGATCGGCTGGGAATATGATGCGATGAATGAGATCGCCAAGCGGCTGAATTTCAAGGTCGAATATCAGAACACCAGCTGGGATGCGATGATCCAGGCTGTCTCCGATGGCCAATATAACATCGGCATGACCGGCATCACCATCAAGGACGATCGCAAGCAGAAGGTCGACTTCTCCGACCCTTACATGCGCTCGCAGCAGTTCATGCTGGTGCGCGGCGACGAGAAACGCTTCACCGACGCCAAGAGCTTCGGCGCCTTCAAGGACGGCCTGATCGGCGCGCAGCCCGGTACATCGCCCTTCTATACCGCCGTCTATGAAATCCTCGACGGCAACGAGCAAAACCCGCGTATCAAGCTCTTCGAAACCTTCGGCGCGACCGTCCAGGCTTTAAAGACCGGCGACGTCGATCTCGTCCTGACGGATAGCGTCGCGGCCAAAGGTTATGTTGACTCCTCGAATGGCGGCCTGAAGGTCGTCGGTGAGCCGCTTGGCACCGAGGACTTCGGCTTCATCTTCCCGAAAGGTTCCGATCTCGTCGCTCCCGTCAATGCGGCTATTGCCAGCCTGAAGGCAGACGGCACTTTCGATGCACTGAACAAGAAGTGGTTCCTCGACTACAAGATGGGCGAATGATCTGCTGAGCGATCGCAGATGGCGCCACAACCATCCCCGCGACACGAGAAGGACGACCGTCCCTGGTGGCTGGTCGTCCTTGTTCTGATCGGCATCGTCCTCGCTGTCGTCATCATCACCAACGATATCTACACGCAGGTCTTCCGGACAGTGGTGAATGGTGTCGGCATCACCGTGTTCGTGACTCTCGTCGCCTTCGTTCTGGCAACGGTGCTCGGCCTCGGCATCGCGCTGCTTGGCCTCTCCGACAGCATCGTGCTACGTCAGATCGCCCGCTTCTATATCGAGATCATCAGGGGCGTCCCAATCCTCGTGCTGCTCTTCTATATTGCTTTCGTCGGTGCACCGGGTTTTGTCGCGGCCTATAATTTCGCAATTACGCCTCTGGTGAAGGCCGGCGTCACCGAGCCGATCCTCGTGCGCGACCTGTCGCTGATGTGGCGCGCCATCATCGCGCTGATGATCGGCTATTCCTCCTTCGTCGCCGAAATCTTCCGCGCCGGTTTCCAGTCGGTCGATATCGGCCAGATCGAGGCGGCCAAGTCGCTCGGCCTGTCGCGCTACCGCCGCTTCCGCCTCGTCGTCTTTCCGCAGGCTATCCGGGTGATCTTTCCGCCGCTTTCCAACGACTTCGTCTCGATGGTTAAAGATTCGTCTCTCGTCTCCGTCCTCGGCGTTGCCGACATCACGCAGATGGGCAAGGTCTATGCCTCCGGCTCCTTCCGCTTCTTCGAAACCTATTCGATCGTCACCTATATTTACCTGGTCCTCACGATCGGTCTGTCGCTCTTCCTGCGTCGGATCGAGAAGAAGATGAAGCAGATGCCACGGCGCTAGCACGCCTCACGATTCGAATTGCCGTTTCGATCAAAAATCGTTATATCCAGCGCCATGGAATCCAAGTTCAGATGCATCGGTGCGCATATTTTCGTGCTGCAGGATCATTACCGCCTGCCGGCACGCTTCTTTGCGTCCGTTTCCGGTGCGCTCAACAGCCGACTTCGTTGATCGAATGACGGCCGGCGGAGCCTGTCCGCCACATCCCTTATTCCATGCTCCAGCCAAAACGGACATTAGCCATGAGCGCACCGCGTACCCTTTACGATAAGATCTGGGCCGACCATCTGGTCGACGAACAGGAAGACGGGACCTGTCTTCTCTACATCGACCGTCACCTGGTCCATGAAGTCACCTCGCCGCAGGCTTTCGAAGGTCTGCGCATGTCTGGCCGCAAGGTCCGTGCGCCGGAAAAGACGCTTGCCGTCGTCGACCACAACGTTCCGACCTCCGCTGATCGCCACCTCGGCATCAAGAACGAGGAAAGCCGTATCCAGGTCGAGCAGCTCGCCAAGAATGCCGCCGAGTTCAACGTCGAGTACTACTCCGAGAACGACAAGCGCCAAGGTATCGTCCACATCATCGGGCCGGAACAAGGCTTCACCCTGCCGGGCATGACGATCGTCTGCGGTGATAGCCACACCTCCACACATGGCGCCTTCGGCTCGCTCGCCCACGGTATCGGCACGTCGGAAGTCGAGCACGTTCTCGCCACCCAGACGCTGATTCAGAAGAAGGCCAAGAATATGCTGGTGCAGGTCGACGGCCAGCTGCCGCCGGGCGTCACCGCCAAGGATATCGTTCTTGCCATCATCGGCGAGATCGGTACGGCCGGCGGCACCGGTTATGTCATCGAATATGCCGGCGAAGCGATCCGCTCGCTATCGATGGAAGGCCGCATGACGATTTGCAATATGTCGATCGAAGGCGGCGCCCGCGCTGGCCTGATTGCGCCTGACGAAATCACCTTCGAATATATAAAGGGCAAGCCGCGCGCCCCGAAGGGTGAAGCGCTGGAACAGGCGATCGCGTATTGGAAGACGCTGAAGTCCGACGAAGGCGCCCATTTCGACCGTATCGTCAAGCTGAACGCTGCCGAGCTGCCGCCGATCGTCTCCTGGGGCTCTTCGCCGGAAGACGTCGTCTCCGTTCAGGGCATCGTGCCGAATCCGGACGACATCCAGGACGAGACGAAGCGTGCCTCCAAGTGGCGTGCGCTCGACTATATGGGCCTGAAGCCTGGTACGAAGATGACCGACATCGCTGTCGATCGCGTCTTCATCGGCTCCTGCACCAATGGCCGTATCGAGGACCTGCGCGCCGCCGCCAAGGTTGTCGAGGGCAAGACTGTTGCCGCGACCGTCAATGCCATGATCGTTCCGGGCTCCGGCCTCGTGAAGGAACAGGCGGAAGCGGAAGGCCTCGACAAGATCTTCAAGGCTGCCGGCTTCGACTGGCGCGAGCCAGGCTGCTCCATGTGCCTTGCCATGAACGACGACCGCCTGAAGCCGGGTGAACGCTGCGCATCGACCTCGAACCGCAATTTCGAAGGCCGTCAGGGCTTCAAGGGCCGCACGCACCTCGTCTCGCCGGCCATGGCCGCAGCCGCTGCGATCGCCGGCCACTTCGTCGATATTCGCGAGTGGAAGTGATCCTTCTCGCATAACCAGCATGAAAAAGCCCGGCGCTCCAGCACCGGGCGAGGCGACACCTCCCGTTTTGGCGGCTCGAGCTGCAATTATTGATCGGCTGCAGCTGTGGATGACCCTCTGGTACCCCCAGAGGGTCATTTTGTATAAAGCTTAGAACGTCGCGGTGTAAGGATCGGGACCCATACGAGCGCTGGCGCTGTCGAGTTTGGCGATCACAGCCATGTCTTCCCCATCCAGCTTGAAATCGAAGACGTCGAAGTTCTCTTCGATACGCGACGGTGTCACCGACTTCGGTATGACGACAAGGCCGGTATCGATGTGCCAGCGGATGATGACCTGAGCCGGAGTCTTGCTGTGTTTGGCAGCAATCTGGCCGATGACCGGATTGGAAATGAAACGACCCTGACCGAGCGGGCTCCAGGATTCTGTAACGATGCTCAGCTTCTTGTGCGCTTCCTGCGCAGCCTTCTGCTGAAAGTCGGGATGAAGCTCGATCTGGTTGATGACCGGAACCACGCCCGTATCGCCGATGATGTGGTCGAGATGATCGGGATAGAAGTTCGACACGCCGATGGATCGCACGCGGCCTTCTTCCCTCAGGCGCACGAAAGCCTTCCAGGTTTCGCGATAAAGCCCGCGATGCGGTGATGGCCAGTGAATGAGATAAAGGTCGATATAATCGCTACCGAGTTTCTTCAGGCTGACCTCGAAGGCGCGCAGTGCATTGTCATATCCCTGGTCGGTATTGCGCAGCTTCGTCGTGACAAAGATATCCCTGCGGTCGACGCCTGCCTGGCGGATGCCTTCGCCGACACCCTCTTCATTGTCATAGCCGGACGCCGTATCGATATGGCGATAGCCGGCGGCAATGGCCGCGCGCACGGTCGGGGCCGCGATATCCTGCGGGGTTTGCCAGACGCCGAGACCCACCTGGGGAATGGAATGTCCGTCATGGAAAGTGATGATGGGCTGAGCGGTCACAATATATCTCCGGAAGTTTGAAGAGTGGGCCAAAGACACGAATTGAATGGGCATGAATTGAAGCCGCAAGCGGTTTTCCCTGAACGCATTGCTGCCCGCGCGTTCGGTCGAAAATTCATATAGGATACCGGCCGATGAAGACAATCGCTCCCTTGCCGCGGAAGGGAAGCGGCTCCTTCTCAAGGCCGGCGGATCAGCGTTCCTTTGAACGGACTGCTGTTGTGGAAGCCGGCGACGATATCGATTCCTCTACCGTGCAGCCGATGAAAGCTTGGCCTCCGCGTCCTTGTTGGCGAAGATCGATCGTAGAGACATCGGCGACGATATGCTCTTCCGGCTGGCTGCAGCGCCTGATATCGACGCCACCGCCATCGGCCGCCTTCGTTCCCTCGAAATAGCCGTGGTCCAGCGGATAAACGATTTTGGGATAGCGCGGACGGTCGAGAACAATGCGCGACTTCAAGACCTGCCTCTCCCCACTTCGCAAAACGCCTTGTAAGATGGGTCGGCTGTCATATCACTCTCACCGTCGTTCCCCTTCTCAGGAATGGCAGGATACGGCGCATATCGCGGACGCTGACCGCGACACAGCCGGCGGTCGGCTCATAGCCGGGCCGGATGAGATGGAAGAAGATTGCCGAGCCTCGATTGCGCGCCCGTGAGGTCACGTTCCAGTCGAGCACCAGACAAATATCGTAAAGCCCATCCTTCCGCTTCATCTCCTCATGGCTCGGCTTGAACGGCGCCCTGACCGGCCTGTTGTAGTTCGCATCAGCGGGCTGATCGCACCAGAGCATGTCGGCACGAATGCGCTTGATCGGCAGTGACGAGGCAAGACGCCCATTTCGTTCGCCGCGCCGAAAGCCGTAAAGCACTTGCATCGAAGCAATCGGCGTTGCCCCGTCGCCTTCCCGCTTCATCACGGTTCGGCCGCTTCGGCCGATCGCGGCGGGTAAGGTAAGCGGGCCAAACCGAACGATAGCTCTGCTTGGTTTGCCGGGCGCGGCGCGCACCACGAGCGTTGAGGGCCTGCCAATTCGCTCTCGCCTTGCTTTTTCCATTTTTCTCGCATGTTCTTGAATTGCCTTGGGCTTCGATTGAAACCATATGAAGTCTTACGCGGCAACGACAGACCGCCAATCCTTGCCAAATGTTGAATTTGGCGTAGGAGTATCTGACAAACGCAAGGACTCACCAGCATGACCGCACGCACCATTCTTCTGGTGGATGACGACGACGACCTTCGCCAGACGTTGACGGAGCAACTGTCGTTGTATGAGGAATTCTCCGTCCTGCAGGAAGCAACCGCGGGCAAAGGCGTGCAAGCCGCCCGCTCAAATCCGGTCGATCTGCTGATCATGGACGTTGGCCTGCCGGATATGGACGGTCGTGAGGCGGTGAAGCTTCTCCGCAAAGGCGGCTTCAAGGCACCGATCATCATGCTCACCGGCCACGACACGGATTCGGACACGATCCTCGGCCTCGAGGCCGGCGCCAACGACTACGTCACCAAGCCCTTCCGCTTCGCCGTGCTGCTCGCGCGCATCCGCGTGCAGCTTCGCCAGCATGAACAGAGTGAAGATGCCACTTTCACCGTCGGCCCTTATCTGTTCAAGCCGAGTCAGAAGCTGCTGACGACTGATAACGGCCAGAAGATCCGCCTGACGGAAAAGGAAGCGGCGATCATCCGCTATCTATACCGCGCCGAACAGAAGGTCGTGACCCGCGACGTGCTGCTGGAAGAAGTCTGGGGCTACAATTCCGGCGTCACCACTCACACGCTGGAAACACATGTCTACCGCCTGCGCCAGAAGATCGAGCGGGATCCATCCAACGCCGAGATCCTTGTGACGGAAAACGGCGGATACAAGATCATCCCGTAGAATGTCTCTTTCCGACGATATCCATCTGCTGTCGCAGCTTCCGCTCTTCAAGGACATGAACGACGACCAGCTGCGCCTGATTGCTTTCGGCGCAGACCGGCGCGTGATTGCAGCCGGGCAGATGCTGTTCCGTCAGGGTTCACCCGCCGAAAGCGCCTATGTGATCACCAGCGGTAGCCTCGAACTCAGCGTGACGGGCGCAGATGGCATGGGACGGACTGAAGCAATCGCCGGTGCGGGAGCGTTGATTTCGGAGCTGGCCCTTATCACGCTGGTGGAGCGCAAGTTCACCGCGATCGCACGCGAGGATACCGCCATCATCCGCATCACGCGCGCTCTGTTCCATCGCCTGATCGAGGAATATCCCTCTGCGGCACGCCTCATGGAAAGCCGCATCCGCGACAGCATTGCCGATCTTGCGGCACAAGCCGCAAGCCAGTTTCACCGATTCAGCTGAAGCTTCTCAGAGGTCGAGATGCACGGTCACCGGCACATGATCGGATGGCCGCTCCCAGCCGCGCGCTTCCTTGAGCACCTCGATGCGCTGCAGATGCGGACCGAGGTCGGGCGAAGACCAGATGTGGTCGAGACGTCGGCCCTTGTCGGCAGCTTCCCAATCCTTCGCGCGGTAGCTCCACCACGTATAGAGCTTCTCATTGGCAGGCACATGCTGGCGCATGAGATCGTGCCAGCCGCCGCGCTTCATCACTTCGATGAGCCCGTCGGTTTCGACCGGCGTATGGCTGACGATCTTTAGAAGCTGCTTGTGCGACCAGACATCATGTTCCAGCGGTGCAATATTGAGATCACCAACGAGGATGGCTGAGGTGTTTGGTTCGGCGCTGGCCTTCAGGTTCTTCATCTCTTCGATGAAATCGAGCTTGTGGCCGAATTTCGGATTGATCGAGCGGTCAGGCTCGTCACCCCCGGCAGGAACGTAGAAATTATGCAGGCGGATACGCCGGTTGCCACGCTCGAAGATTGCCGAAATATGGCGCGCATCGCCGACATTGCAGTAGTCCTGCCGATGGTCTTCGGTCAGCGGTACCCGCGAGGCAATCGCGACGCCATGGTAGCCTTTCTGGCCGTGAACGATGATGTGCTCGTAGCCCATCGCACGCAGCGGTGCCAGCGGGAAGAGATCGTTCGGAACCTTGGTTTCCTGCAGGCAGAGGATGTCGGGCCGGTGCTTCAGCACCAACTGCTCGACGATCGGCATGCGCAGCCGCACCGAATTGATGTTCCAGGTGGTGATGGAGAAACTCATGCCTGCCCTTTCAGATCCGTCTGAAAAGGCTTTAGAGCAAAGGCGTCAGCGAGAAAACCGGCCGCAGACAAAAGCGGCCGGCGATCAACCGAAAAGCACCGTAGCATCGGCCCGAAGATCTGAATCGATTTTCGGAAAGCCCAATGCGTAGACTAAACACTCTAATCACGGTTCGCTGAAGTGCCCTTGATATCCTCATAGGGCACGCGGAAGACGCGCTCGTCAAAAGCAACACCGGTCTTGACGTTGAAGATCATCACCGAGGTATCCTTGCCCTGGTTGTCGGTGATCGTCCATTGACGCAAATCATAGGTCTTGGGATCGAACATCATTGTGATGGTCGAATTGCCGAACACAGTATTGTTGCCGAGCGAGATCGTCGTCAGATCGGACTCTTCCTTCACACCTTTCACCATGCCGGCCGAGAGATCGATATGCGGTGCAAGCAGAAGACTGAGCGGCGTCTTGGAGAGCGGATAAAGATCCCAAGTCTTCAGTTTCACATTGCCGATCGCGACATTCTTGCCATCGGCAATGACGCGCATCGGCGACGGATCGTCATAATTGAAGCGCAGCTTGCCGGGACGCTCGATGAAGAACTTGCCGCCGGTCTGTTCGCCGCGCGGACCGAACTGCACGAACTCGCCCTGCATCGTGGCAACACCGGAGAAATGATCGGCAATGGCCTGCGCGGTGGCGCTGTTGGCGGCAGGTGAGGCCGCCTGGGCGGAGGCAGAGAGCGGAACGGCGCTTGCGACGGCCGCAGCGGCAAAAGCGCCGAGAACATCGCGGCGGGTTACCGGTAGGCGGGAGAAGATGGATGCGGAGTTGGTCATGTGAACCTCCTGTATGCGGTCTGCATGCCGTTGAAAGGCGGCGTCTTCAAGGCGCGCAATCACCCGGTAAAAGGTAACAGATTATATGCCCCGAGGTTTCCGCCGTACGGGCTGCGCCATCAAATTTTCTTTACTCAGCGGTCCAGGATATCCCCGTCCGTCGGCACGAGAATCTCGCGTTTGCCGGCATGGTTGGCAGGGCCGATGATGCCCTCCTGCTCCATGCGCTCGATCAGCGACGCGGCCCTGTTATAGCCGATCCCGAGCCTGCGCTGAACATAGGACGTGGATGCCTTGCCGTCGCGCAGAACGATGGCGACAGCCTGATCATAAGGATCTTCCGAATCGGCAAGGTTTGCCGTGCCGGCCGGACCGCCACCATAATCGCCATCCTCGTCGTCATCGGCGGTGATGGCATCGAGATATTGCGGCGAGCCTTGCGTCTTCAGATAGGAGACAATCTCTTCGACTTCGACGTCAGATACGAAAGGACCGTGAACGCGTTGGATACGGCCGCCACCCGCCATATAGAGCATGTCGCCCATGCCGAGCAGCTGTTCAGCGCCCTGCTCGCCGAGGATCGTGCGACTGTCGATCTTCGAGGTTACCTGGAAGGAAATACGGGTCGGGAAGTTTGCCTTGATCGTGCCGGTGATGACGTCGACCGAAGGACGCTGGGTCGCCATGATGACGTGGATGCCGGCCGCACGCGCCATCTGCGCGAGGCGCTGGACCGCGCCTTCGATATCCTTGCCGGCGACCATCATCAGGTCGGCCATCTCGTCTATGATGACGACGATATAGGGCATCGGCTGCAGGTCGAACTCTTCGGTCTCGTAAACCGCCTCGCCGGTCTGCCGATCGAAGCCGGTCTGTACCGTGCGCGAGATCGTGTCGCCCTTGGCAAGCGCCTGCTCGACACGCGTATTGAAGCCGTCGATATTGCGAACGCCGATCTTCGACATCTTCTTGTAGCGCTCTTCCATCTCCCGGACGGTCCATTTCAGCGCAACGACGGCCTTCTTGGGATCGGTGACGACGGGCGAAAGCAGATGTGGAATGCCATCGTACACTGAGAGTTCAAGCATCTTCGGGTCGATCATGATGAGACGGCACTGTTCCGGCGTCATGCGATAGAGCAGCGACAGGATCATGGTGTTGATGGCAACCGACTTGCCCGAACCGGTCGTACCGGCCACCAGCAGATGCGGCATTTTTGCAAGATCGGCGATGACAGCCTCGCCGCCGATCGTCTTGCCGAGTGCCATCGCGAGCTTTGCCTTGGAACCTTCGAAATCGCGGGACCCGATCAGTTCGCGCAGATAGACGGTTTCGCGCGTCTGGTTCGGCAATTCGATACCAATCGCGTTGCGACCCGGCACGACGGCGACACGGGCGGCGATCGCGCTCATCGAACGGGCGATATCGTCAGCAAGGCCGATGACGCGGGACGACTTGATGCCGGGCGCCGGCTCCAGTTCATAAAGCGTGACGACCGGGCCAGGGCGGACATGGATGATCTCGCCCTTGACGCCGAAATCCTCCAGCACGCCTTCCAGCATGCGGGCATTCTGCTCCAGCGCATCGGCCGAAAGCGTGGAATCGCGCACTACATTCTTCGGCTCTGCGAGCAGGTGCATGGAAGGAAGCTGGAAACCTTCCGGCCGGATGAACGAACCCTGCGCCTCGCGTTCGACGCGGGCGCCAGGTTTCGGACGGGCCGAAGCGGGAATGACGCGCGGTTCAGGCTTAGCATTTGATTTCGCCGGCGCGCGGATCATCCAATCATCGTCGTCAGGCAGGATATCGGCCGGACGCGGCGGCATGTCGGTGTCGAACGGCGGATCGTCATCCTCATCTTCATCGTCATTGAGAGAGATGGAAGGTGCCGAAACGACACGGCGGCTCGATGCGGCGCGTGACTCCATAGACGGATCCATCCGTTCACCGCGCGTAAGAGGCTTGGCACGTACGGGCTCGTTCAGCGTACCGAATTCATCGTCGTTGAAATCGTAGGGCGATTCGAAATCGCTCTGGCGGCGCTTGCGCGGGCCCATGCCGAAAAGCCGGCGGAAACGGGCCTGATTCATGTACCAGGCATGGGTGATGGCACCGCTGAAGGCCATCCAGCGGGATTCGTCGTCTTCATCATCCTCTTCGCCGACGACACGTGCCTTGCTTCGCGTATCGACATAATCCTCTTGTTCGTCTTCCTCCTCATCGAGCTCGCTGCGGCCGACGATACCGGCCGCAAAGAGCATCATCCACGCGGTTGGGACGGCGAAGACGCAGCCGACGGCGGTGGCGAAGACGCCGGTTGGATAAGCGCCGACGAAGAGAGCCGGAAAGCGCAGGATCATGTCACCGATGACGCCGCCGATACCGTTCGGGATCGGCCAGGTGAGCGGCGGCGGGAAACAGCCGATAACGGCGGACGAAAGCACAGTACCGGCAAGCCAGGCGCCGGCGCGCGCCGGGATGCGGCTGATACGGCGACCGGAAATCAGCGCCAGCGCCCAGGCAACGATCGGCAGCATCGAAACGACGCTCGCCAACCCCAGGAACTGCATGGCAACGTCGGCGAAGGCTGCACCGCTATAGCCCAGCACATTGGTGGGCAGGTTACTCGTGGCATAGGAATAGCTGGGATCGGTGACATTCCATGTCGCAAGTGCCGCAACCGCGAGCGCCAGCATCAGAAAGACCGCAAAGCCGATCAGCGCCTGGATCTGCCGCAGCATGAATGCCGAGAAGGAGAACCGGTCAGGACGGCCATCCATTGCCGGCGACGTACTTCTTGCCATGTTCTAACCCGTCCAAATGCCTGTGGGCACGCGAATCGCAAAGATTCGCCGCGCCAAATGCGTCCGCTCCACCTAACCAAAGTAGAGTTAAAGCGATGTTAACCATGCATATGTCGGATCACTAAAAAGAAAAGGACCCGAACCTTGGAAGGTCCGGGCCAAGAGCGGCTTATGGTTAGATAGCCGCGACGGGCTGTTCAGCGGCGCCCTTGTGCGGGCGCCGCAAATCTAGATTAGGCGTGGTAGGCGGCTTCGCCGTGCGTGGCAAGGTCGAGACCTTCGCGCTCGGCTTCGACCGTAACGCGCAGCCCGATGATGACGTCGACGATCTTGTAGAGGATCGCCGAGCCGATGCCCGACCATGCGATCGTAACCAGCACGCCCTGGAACTGCTTGAACACCTGCGATGCCGTACCGCCGTAGGTGGCGGCGAAGTCCGGCGTCCCGTAATCAACGATGCCGGCGCCGCCGAGGGCCGGATTGACGAGGATACCGGTGCCGATGGCGCCGAGGATACCGCCAATGCAATGGACGCCGAAAACATCGAGCGAGTCGTCATAGTTGAACTTGTTCTTCACGACATCGACGAAGAAGTAGCAGACCGGCGAGACGACGAGGCCGAGAACGATCGAGCCCATTGGCCCGGCAAAACCAGCAGCCGGGGTAACGGCGACGAGGCCGGCAACGGCACCCGAGGCAGCACCGAGCATCGAAGCCTTCCCGCGAGCGAAGCTTTCGACGATGCACCAGGAAACAGCGGCAGCTGCCGTTGCAACGAAGGTGTTGATCATGGCGAGCGATGCGTAACCGTTGGCTTCGAGGTTGGAACCGGCGTTGAAGCCGAACCAGCCGACCCACAGGAGCGAGGCGCCAACCATGGTGAGCGTCATGGAGTGCGGTGCCATGATCTCCTTCTTATAGCCCGTGCGCTTGCCGAGCATGATAGCCCCGATCAGGCCGGCGATACCGGCATTGATGTGAACGACCGTACCGCCGGCGAAATCGATTGCGCCGAGCGAGTAGATGAAGCCAGCCGGAGCGGTGTAGGCGCTCGGGCCGCCCCAGAACCAGACCATGTGCGCCATCGGGAAATAGACGACGGTGACCCACAGGATGACGAAGAGCATCACGGCCGAGAACTTGATACGTTCGGCGAACGCGCCGACGATCAGGGCCGGAGTAATGCAGGCGAAGGTCATCTGGAAGCAGATGAAGGTGAGCTCCGGAATCGCAACGCCCTTCGAGAAGGTTTCAGCCAGCGAGGATGGCGTCACACCGGCAAGGAAGGCCTTGGAGAAGCCACCAACAAAGCTGTTCAGCGAGCCGCCGTCCGTGAAGGCGAGCGAATAGCCGTAGGTGACCCAGATGATCATGACGACCGCCGTGATCATGAAGACCTGCATGAGAACCGACAGCATGTTCTTGGCGCGGACGAGACCGCCGTAGAACAGCGCCAGACCGGGTATGGTCATGAGGAGAACGAGCACCGTGGAAATCAGCATCCACGTGTTGTCGCCCTTCTCCATCGTCATGGCCGGCGCAGCAGCGGCAGCGGCTGGGGCGGCTTCCTGGGCGAAGGCAACGACCGGCGCCAGCAGAGCAGCCGAGAAGGCGCCTACCCGTGCGATGTTGGAGGAAAACTTCGAAATTGACATTGGAAATAGCTCCTTGATCTGCCGTTCGTTTTACAGCGCTTCTGAATCGGTCTCGCCCGTACGGATGCGCACGGCATGGTCGATCGAGTAGACGAAGATTTTGCCGTCACCGATCTGGCCGGTCTTGGCAGATGCTGCGATGGCCTCTACCGCCTTGTCGACGATTTCGGATGCGACAGCGATTTCGATCTTGAGCTTCGGCAGGAAGCTCACCGCATATTCAGTGCCGCGATAGATTTCGGTGTGCCCCTTCTGGCGACCGTAGCCCTTCACTTCGGTTACAGTCAGGCCCTGGATGCCGATCGCCGTGAGGGCTTCGCGGACCTCATCGAGCTTGAACGGCTTGATAATGGCCATCACAATTTTCATCTGGTTTCCCATCCTTCGTTATCCTCGGCGCGGAGCCGACTCTCCTTGCCGCTGACGGTTTCTTCAACAGCGACCGGCGATAGACATTCAAAGGATGTGCCAGATTCGCGAGAACCGTTAACCTATTGAAATGTAAAGGATATAAGACAAGACGCCAATAAACAGGCAAATGATTGGCCAATAAGCGCACAAATAACGCGCAAATTTATAAATATGCCTATTCTTTATTCATTTGCCTTTTTCCGAATCAAGCCCTCCTGCGCCACCGACGCGATCAGGACACCGGAACGTGTAAAACAGGCTACCGCGGGTTAATCCTCTGGCACCTGAGGCAGACGGACTGTCTTGCGTATAGAGCAGCCAGTCGTCAAGCTTGTCGGGTCGGTGGAACCACATGGCATGGTCAAGGCTTGCGACCTGCAGGTTCTGGTCGAAGATGGATGTCCCGTGGGCATGCAGCGATGCATCGAGCAGCGTCATGTCGGAAAGATACGCAAGCACGGCAGCCTGATAGAGCCGGCTGTCCGGCACGGGACCGGTTGCCCGCACCCAGACATCCTGCCGCGGTTCGAGCTTCTCGCGCGTCAAATAGTGTTTGAGCGAAACAGGTCGGATTTCGATCGGCCTTTCGCGCTCCCAATATTTGCGCACCGCCGCCGGCGCATGGGTGAGATACTGTTCCTTGATCTGCTGCTCGCCAAGCAGCGTTTCCGGCATCGGCACTGCCGGCATGGGAATCTGGTGGTCGAAGCCCGGCTCCTCCAGCTGGAATGAGGCCGAGAGTGCAAAGATCGCCTTGCCGTGCTGGATCGCCACGGCCCGGCGCGTATTGAAGCTCGATCCATCGCGAATGCGCTCGACCTGATAGATGATCGGCACGGAGGGATCACCGGGCCGCATGAAATAGGCATGTAGCGAGTGAATGAAACGCTCGCTTTCCACCGTGCGCTGCGCCGCCATCAGTGCCTGCGCGATCACCTGCCCGCCGAACACCCGCTGCCAGCCGACCTGTGGACTGCGGCCACGAAAGATATCGACCTCGATCGGCTCGATATCGAGCGTCGAAATCAATGTTTCCATGGCGGTAGGCTTGCCCGTTTGCTCCGTCATTTTTGTTCACGTCTCGCCGGTAGGAAGTGGTAACCTGATGATCTATATAAATCGCATCTGATCGTGGAAAGTAAGAGGAGCGGGCTATGCTGGACATGCTGGTTGTGGGCGGAGGTTATGTCGGCCTGTCCGCGGCCGTGGCGGTCAAGCAGGCTGCACCTCATCTCAACGTTGCCGTCATTGAGGCTGCGCCCGAGCATGTCTGGAAGAAGGATATGCGGGCTTCTGCCATCATCGCGGCCGCGACGAAGATGCTCGAAGTCTTTGGCATCTGGGACGAAATCCAGCCCGAAGCGCAGCCGATCAACAAGATGATCGTCACCGATTCCAGGATGTCCGATCCCGTGCGACCGATCTTCTTGACCTTCGATGGCGAAGTGGCCGACGGCCGGCCATTCGCGCACATGATCCCAAATGTGGTGATGGTCGGCGCACTGCGTGGATTGTGCGAGCGGCTCGGCATCGAGATCCGCCACGATCTCAGCGCCACGGGGCTGAAAACCGGTGACACCAGTATCGAAGTCAGCCTTTCGGACGGTAGCACCCTGCAATCGCGCCTGCTGGTCGCCTGCGACGGCGTGCGCTCGAGGCTGCGGGACTTTGCTGGCATCAAGACCGTGACCTGGGACTATGGCCAGTCCGGCATCGTGACGACAGTTGAGCATGAACGGCCGCATAATGGCTGCGCCGAAGAGCATTTTCTTCCGTCCGGCCCCTTCGCCATCCTGCCGCTGCGTAACAACCGGTCGTCGCTGGTCTGGACCGAGCGGACGAACGACGCCAACCGCCTCGTCGCTGCTGATGATCTGGTTTTCGAAGAGGAGTTGGAGCGCCGCTTCGGCCACAAGCTCGGCACTCTCAAGGTCGTCGGCGACAAGCGCGCCTTTCCACTCGGTCTGACACTCGCCCGTTCTTTTGTCGCGCCGCGCTTCGCACTTGCCGGTGACGCAGCACACGGCATCCATCCGATCTCCGGCCAGGGCCTCAATCTCGGCTTCAAGGACGTGGCAGCACTTGCCGAAACCATCGTTGAAGCCGATCGACTTGGGCTCGATATCGGTGCCATCAACATTCTGGAGCGCTATCAGAGCTGGCGCCGCTTCGACACCTTCCGCATGGGCGTCACGACCGATGTACTGAATCGGCTGTTTTCCAACGACATGGCTCCGATCCGCATCGCTCGCGACGTCGGCCTCGGCATCGTCGATCGCCTGCCCGGTCTGAAATCCTTCTTCATCGGCCAAGCGGCAGGAACGACAGCCAAGGACAATCCGCGGCTGCTTGCAGGCGAAACGATCTGACCTTACTCGTCTTCGAGACTACGCGCTTCCGAAACCAGCATAATCGGGATGCCGTCCCGGATCGGATAGGCAAGCCGTGCCTTTTCCGAAACGAGTTCATTATGCTCGCGGTCGTAAGAAAGCCGACCCTTGGTTAGCGGGCAAACAAGAAGGTCGAGAAGTTTGGGATCGACTCGGCTCAGCTTTTCGTCCATGGCGGTCTCTACTGTAGCACGGTATCGGAATCGCCGAAAACGCGGGCAAGCACGATTTCGGTGATGGCAATCAGCGTTTCCGCCCTTGTCTTGAGGTCGGGCGCCTCCAATAGCGCCTGTTTTTCAGCTGGGCCGAAGGGTGACATCATGGCCAGCGAATTGACGAGCGTAAGATTGCTGGCGCGCTCGACGCTTTCCCAATCTGCCTCAAGCTTGTTCGCGTCGAGATAGGCCTTGAAGGCTGTCAACAGCGCGTTGCGGTCGACGGCGTCTTCTTCGTTCTCGCTGGAAAGGTCCGATATGAACGGCGCGATGCGAAAGGTGCGGAATGGCTGGCCGTGTGGCCTCTCCTCCAGAAGCCGGAAACGGCACACGCCTGTCAACGAAACAATATAACGCCCATCGCCGGTTTCGGCATACGACGTGATCCGGCCGAGGCAGCCGACCGTCGCAAGCTCGGGGGCGTGTGTCTTATCCTCATGTTCGCCGTGAGCCGGTTGCACCATACCGATCAGACGGTTTCCCGCGAGTGCTGCATCGAACATTGCAAGGTAACGCGGCTCGAAGATATTGAGCGGCAATTGTCCAGCAGGCAGGAGAAGTGCACCTGTCAGAGGAAAAACTACAATCTCGTCCGGTAGATCACCGGGCTTCAGATATCTCGCATTGCCCACTTGCATGAAGACTAGTCCCGCACTCTAGCGGCGGGCGTGTCCAACACGCCCGCTCTGACGAGGAATGTGGTGCCCTTGTCTGAAAACGCAAGGGTGAAGCCGCAAACTCAGGAAAACAGGATCGAGGAGAGCTTACGGCGGGCCGAAACAGTTGCCGGATCCTTGAATCCCCAGACCTCGAAGAACTGCAGAAGCTGGCGTCGCGCACCATCATCATCAAAAGCGCGATCCTTGCGCATGATGAAAAGCAGGTGTTCGGCCGCTTCTTCGCGCTTGCCCTCGACATTGAGGATCTTGGCGAGTTTCAGGCGGGCTTCGTGATGATCCGGGTTCAATGCCAGCTCGCGCTCCAGGGCAACGGGATCGCCGAGCTTGCGGGCTTCTTCGATCTGGTCGAGCTTCTTCAGCACGGCCTGGATGCCGGCATCCTTGCCAACCTCTTCCGGCAGCTCGCTCAGCAACTGACGGGCCTCGCCATGCTGGTCTGCTGCGATCAGGCACTCGGCCATGCCGACAAGCGCCTTCGCATTCTCCGGATCGGCCTGAAGGATCGCACCATAAAGCTGACCCGCTTCGTCGATATCTCCAGCGGCCAGCGCTTCGGAAGCCTGCCCCAGATACGCTTCGATTTCCGCGGTTTGGCCAGTGTCCGCAGGACCTGCGAGGCGATCTATGAACTGGCGAACCTGGCTTTCCGGCACCGCTCCCATGAAACCATCGGCCGGCCGGCCATTGACGAAGGCGATGACGGCCGGAATGGACTGGATACCGAGCTGACCGGCGATCGAAGGATGATCGTCGATGTTCATCTTGACCAGCTTGACGCGGCCCTGACCTTCATTGACGACCTTTTCCAGAACCGGCGTCAGCTGCTTGCACGGACCACACCACGGCGCCCAGAAATCGACCAGCACCGGCTGATTGCGCGATTCCTCCAGAACATCCTTCGCGAAATTCGCCGTCGTCGTGTCCTTGATATGGCTGCCGCCCGCCGCAGGCTGGGGTGCTGTACCATAACTTGCCGTTGCCGACATTTGGTTGCCGAAAGAACCGTTATAGGGGTTGTCGCTGCCGCTCATAGATATCTCCCGCCGCGCCGATCTGCCGGCGTCTCTTGTAGCGATAAAATCGTATGTCAGGACGTCACTTTCAAGACAAGCGGCTTATGCCCCGTCGCTTCCATGAATCGTATCAGATCGGCGCTGCCGATCGAAGTGGTCGCATCGTTGGAAAGTGGATGGCAGTTGACGATGTCGTCGTGCATCAGATCCGCATCGAGTACGAACGTAACGTTATTGCCGGTATCGTTGATCGCGCCGAACGCGGTAACCGCCCCCGGAATGACACCCAGATATTCCATCAACTTTTCAGGCTTACCGAATGACACGCGGCCGGAGGCGCCGATGATGGTATGGACCTGCTTGAGGTCGACAACGGCATTTTCCTCCACCGTCAGCAGGAAATACTGATCTTTCTTGTCCTTCACGAAGAGGTTTTTGGTGTGCCCGCCGGGAATTTCATCCCGCAGCGCCACCGATTCGGCAACGGTGAAGACGGGGGCATGATCTTTGGTGTTGTGAGCTATGCCGAGACCATCGAGAAAGGCGAAAAGATCCTGGCGAGTCTTGGGCTTGTTTTCGGTCATCGTCATTCCATCAGACAAGAAAGAAGCAGATTGCATTGTCTGCTTACGTCCGCCTCATGCGCTTGGCAATCTTCGTGACCGACGCTTTGCCTTGCATTCGCGGCGTTTCCGAACCTGGTTTTCCACCATCAAAACTTTTCTTCGTTTTTCCGTCATTTCCCTGTTGCATTTGAAAATCGTTTGGGCGATATAGCGCCCGTCGCCGCAAGGTGGCGCCCACGGTCCGCTACTTACTACCCCGGACCGGTGCGGATTTGAGCGGGTGTAGCTCAGGGGTAGAGCACAACCTTGCCAAGGTTGGGGTCGAGGGTTCGAATCCCTTCGCCCGCTCCAGTTTCCCAATTGTCCAGCTCGGAGACATAGGTAACAGATTGTCCCTAAGACATAGGTGACAACCTCGTGCCGAACGGGTTGTCGATGGTTTGCAAGGTCCTCTGCTCCAGGTCGATATATCCGAGATCATAGTGCATGAAGCTGACGAGCCAAATACCGTCGTGCCGCTTGCGGGCATGAGCGACCAGCCCGTGCCGGTCAAGCACCGCATGCACCGTGCTCTTCGACGGCACGCGCACATCGCCGGCCAGACGCTTCACCAGCAGTTCTCTGATCTTCCTGGCACCCCAATGCGGCTTCTCTTGTCTGAGCCGCACGATCATTGCCTCCACCGGCTCGGGCAACTGGTTGGCGTAACGCACCGGCCGTCGAGACCGGTCCGTCAGCGCCTCCAGGCCGTCATCCTTGTAGCGATTGAAAATCTTGTAGCCGGTCTTGCGCGAGATGCCGAACTCCCGGCACACATCGCTCATGCCTTCGCCCTCCAGCAGTCGGGCAACAAATCGTAGACGTTCCTCCATCACCGAAGTCCACGGCATCAACACCTCCCGCTAAAAGACGGAAAGTGTTACCCATCTCTCCGGTACAAAACGTCACCTATCTCTCAGGTCGGGCAAAACACCTACGCTTACCGGAGCTTAAACGTCCTTATGACGTGCGCTTGGTATTGCCACCGGCCGCGCAGCGAGACGCCATCACACAGGCTTCGTCAGGACAAAAGCAGGCCAAGCATCAACGAGCGCCGATGGCGAAGGGCACACGTTGCTCCTTCGGTCACCTTTCCGTAGACAAATTTGCGGCCTTCGATTGATCCAACTCAATGCAAAATGCGGTAGTATCCGATTAGGCTTCTTGAGCTTTGTTGGGAGGATTCTTCGCGAACGCGGTTTGCCTACGCCCGCTTCCGGAATTGGCAAAAGAAGATTCCCATCGTTCGGACCTGCGGTGGATCGAGATGCTCGTCAAAGATGTAATGACGACTACGGTTGTCACAGTATCACCTGACAATAGCGTTCGGCATGCGGCCAGGCTGATGTCCGACCAACATGTAAGCGGCGTTCCTGTCGTTGACGACGGTGGGCGCTTGCTGGGTATCATCAGCGAAGGCGATCTGATCCGTCGTACGGAACTGTCCAGCGGAGCATTCGCCCTGAAGACGGATATGGGACTTGGCCCTGATGACAGGGCGAACGCTTTTGTAAAGCGATGTGCGTGGAGAGTGGGTGACGTCATGACGCCCGATCCTGTCACGATCGACGAAAATGCACCCCTTTCCCGTGTTGCCGAACTCATGCAGGACCGCGGCATCAAGCGCATTCCGGTCCTGCGGGACGGAAAACTCGTCGGCGTCGTCAGCCGCGCCGATCTCCTGCAAGTAATTTACTCAGCTAAACCGGACGACACGGCAGCCGGCGACGAGGCCATCCGCCGCAGCATTCTTGTCCGGCTTTGCGAAAATACCGGCTTGGAAGGCTCGGATGTAAGCGTCACGGTCGCAGACGGGATCGTACATTTTTGGGGCAACGTCGAGACGGCGGCGCGCCGGAGAGCTGCGCGGATTCTGGCGGAGGGTGTCCGCGGTGTCCGCGGCGTGGTGGAGCATTTCCCGGAATCTCCCCCTCAATAGTACAGCCGCATCGACATGAGACTGCACCGGCCTTCAAGAAACGGACCGGCGAAATTCAGCAATGTCATTTTGATTGGGAGGCTCAGATGGCTTCACCTGACACGGCAGTGATGAACAAAACAGCCTCGGCAGCGTCGCCTGGGAAAACCCCGCTTTCGGCTGAGGAACTCCGCCTGATGGACGCCTATTGGCGGGCATCGAACTATCTGTCGGTTGGGCAGATCTATCTGCTCGACAATCCCCTGCTCAAGAAGCCTCTCGCACGTGAACACATCAAGCCGCGGCTACTCGGCCATTGGGGAACCTCGCCAGGCCTGAACATGCTCTATGTGCACCTTAATAGGGTGATCAAGCGAGACGACCTCAACATGATCTATGTGATCGGCCCTGGCCACGGCGGACCGTCACTGGTTGCACACGCCTATCTGGAAGGGACCTACACCGAATTCTACCCGAATATTGGCCAGGACGAGGAAGGCATGAAGCGGCTGTTCAAGCAGTTCAGCTTTCCCGGCGGCATCCCAAGCCACGTGGCTCCCGAAACACCCGGAAGCATTCATGAAGGTGGAGAGCTCGGCTATGCGCTCAGCCACGCCTATGGTGCTGCCTTCGATAATCCCGATCTGATCGTGGCCTGTGTCGTCGGTGACGGGGAGGCTGAAACCGGGCCGCTTGCGACCGGATGGCATGGCAACAAATTTCTCAATCCGGCGCGTGACGGATGCGTTCTGCCGATCCTGCACCTCAACGGCTACAAGATCGCCAATCCCTGCTTCCTTGCCCGTATTCCCAATCAGGAATTGGTGAAGTTCTTTGAGGGCATGGGATATGCGCCCCTTTTCGTGGAAGGTCATGAGCCCGACAAGGTTCAGCAGCAGCTTGCCGCAGCCATGGACACCGCCGTTGCCAGGATCAAGGCGATCTGGTCGGAAGCGCGGGACAAAGGAAATGTTAGTCGTCCAGCGTGGCCGATGATCGTCTTCCGTACGCCGAAGGGCTGGACCTGCCCAGAGGAGATCGACGGCAAGAAATGCGAAGACTACTGGCGCTCGCACCAGGTTCCGATGGGCGATATGGACAAACCGGAACATATCAAGGTGCTTCATCACTGGATGAAGACCTACAAACCTGAAGAACTTTTTGACGACGATGGCAGATTGCGTGCTGAACTGGCCGCGCTGGCACCGACCGGACATCGCCGGATGAGCGACAATCCGCACGCAAACGGTGGTCTGTTGCTGCGCGATTTGAAGATGCCGGATTTCCGCGATTATGCAGTCTCTGTTCCCAAGCCCGGATCAGTGACCGCGGAATCGGCTCGCCTCATGGGCAAGTTCCTGCGCGATGTGATGAAACTGAACCTTCAAAGCAAGAACTTTCGGCTGTTTAGCCCAGATGAGAACAATTCCAATCGCTGGCAGGACGTGCTGGAGGTGACAGATCGCTGCTATATGGCCGAGATCTACCCGGAGGACGATCACCTGTCGCCCGACGGCCGCGTCATGGAGGTCCTAAGCGAGCATCAATGCCAGGGCTGGCTTGAAGGCTATCTGTTGACCGGACGTCACGGCTTTTTCTCCTGCTACGAGGCGTTCATTCACATCATCGACTCGATGTTCAATCAGCATGCCAAATGGCTGAAAGTGTGCAATCACATCCCCTGGCGGCGGCCGATCGCCTCGCTCAACTACTTCCTGAGTTCGCATGTCTGGAGGCAGGATCACAACGGGTTTTCCCATCAGGATCCGGGCTTCATCGACCATGTGATCAACAAGAAGGCGGAGGTCATCCGGGTCTATCTTCCGCCGGATGCCAATACGCTGCTGTCCGTTACCGATCATTGCCTGCGCAGCCGCAACTATGTGAACGTCGTGGTGGCAGGCAAGCAACCTGCTCTGCAATGGCTCACGATGGACGAGGCGATCAAGCACTGCGCCGAAGGTCTCGGCATTTGGGAGTGGGCCAGCAATGACCAGGGCTCGGAACCGGATGTGGTCATGGCCTGCTGCGGCGATGTTCCCACTCTGGAGACGCTCTCCGCCGTCCAGTTGATCCGCGAGCACCTTCCCCAGGTGAAGGTGCGGGTCATCAATGTCGTCAATCTGATGAAGCTGCAGCCCTCGAGTGAACATCCCCACGGGCTTTCGGATCCTGACTTCGATGCGTTCTTCACAAAGGATAAGCCGATCATCTTCGCATTCCACGGATATCCCTGGTTGATCCACCGGCTGACCTATCGGCGAACCAACCATAAAAATCTGCATGTCCGAGGCTACAAGGAAGAGGGAACGACCACGACGCCGTTCGACATGGTCGTTCTGAACCAGCTCGATCGCTTTCATCTCGTCGAAGATGTGATCGATCGGCTGCCGCAACTTGGCGCGCGCGCCGCTTATTTCAAGCAGGCAATTCGCGGGAAGCTGATCGAGCACCGGCAATATATCGACAAGCATGGTGATGACATGCCCGAGATCAGCGGCTGGAAATGGGGCGTCAAGAGCACGGAGAAAGGGAAGGCGGCGACTTCCACAGAGGGAGACAATGCCTAGGCGACACGTCGCGTGTAAACGATCATGCCGGCAGGCGTCCGACCAGGGCCGCCTCCGGTTGTCCGACGAAATCTCCTGATCTCCCTGGTTACCTTATCATGTCGGAATTACTGTCAACCGATCTCGAATTGAACCGAATGCCGACGGAAGAGGACCTCGGTCGCCTTCAGTTCACGACCCTGCTCTACTATCTGCAATGCACGAATCCGGACAACGGGTTGGTTCGAGACAAGACACAGGCAGGCGCACCAGCGAGCATCGCTGCCATCGGCATGGCTCTTGCCACCATTCCTGTCGTAGTGGAGCGCGGCGTCGTCATTCGCGAGTTTGCCGCCAAGATCGCCCGACGCCGACTGGAATTCCTGATATCCTGCCACCAGGGGCCGGAACCTGACGCCTCCGGCTACAAGGGTTTCTTCTACCATTTCCTCGACATTGAGACGGGGCGACGAGTCTGGCAGTGCGAATTGTCAACAATCGACTCGGCTTTCCTGTTCGCCGGTGCTTTGACCGTCGCGGCTTATTTCGATGCGGACACCGAGGACGAGGCGAAGGTTCGCGCACTTGCCAAGGCGCTGTACGAGCGCGTGGACTGGAACTGGGCTCGCGACCACGGAGCCACGCTCACCCATGGCTGGCGACCGGAAAGTGGATTCATTCCCTATCGATGGCGGGGCTATGACGAAGGTCTGCTTCTTTACATTCTCGGGCTCGGCTCGCCGAGCCACCCTCTGCCGCCGGAAAGCTATACGGCTTACACGGAGAGCTACGAATGGCGGAATATCTTCGGTCGCGAATTGCTCTATTCCGGCCCGCTCTTTACGCATCAGCTTTCACATATGTGGATCGATTTTCGCGACATTCGCGACAATTTCATGCGCGAGCATCGAAGCGACTATTTCCAGAACAGCCGGCATGCCACTTTCGTCCAGCAGGAATATGCCATTCGCAACCCGCTGAATTTTAAAGGCTACGGCGAACATTGCTGGGGCTTCACGGCAAGCGATGGGCCTGGCTGGATCAAGAGAAATATAGACGGCGTCGATCGGGAATTCTTCGACTACGTTGCCCGGGGCGCACCCTATGGGCCAGATGATGGAACGGTATCCCCCTGGGTGGTGGTTGCCTCGCTGCCATTTGCGCCGGAAATCGTCATCCCGACCGTGCGAAACTTTGCCCGCATGAAACTTGGAATGACACGGCTTTATGGGTTTAGGCCGTCGTTCAACCAGACATATACGACTGGTGACAACAACGACGAATGGTGGGTCAGCCCTTACCATTTCGGGATCGACCAAGGTCCGGTTGTCTTGATGATCGAAAACTACCGAAGCGGCTTGCTGTGGAACATTATGCGTCGCTGCGAGCCGGTGGTGGTCGGATTGAGACGAGCGGGGTTTTCAGGCGGCTGGTTATGATGGCTGTGCCGAATCCGCCCGAATTTCCTGAGGCACAACAGGCTTGTGGCGAACAACGCTACAGACGACCGAGGTTTCAAAGAACCAGACTGCGTGACACTCAGGCTTTCTGTTTTTGATCGATCCACCTCCAGGAGCCGTCCGAACCATATTCCAGAACGGCATCGTAGGATGAGCGCGGGGCATCCGGCTCGGCGAAGTTGACGCACGCGATCCTTCTTTCCGCCAGAAGCCGGAGAATTGCGGACAGAAGCTCGTGACCGAAGATGGCATCGGCTTTTTCTAGAACAATATATGACGGAGTGGCCATGATCGCGCTTGCAAGTGCAATGAGCCGTTGTTCGCGAGGCGACAGCAACGTGGTCCAGTCTTGCTCGCTATCCAGCTCATTAGGTATCAAATCGCGTGTGAGCCCGAGATTCCTCAGCAAAGCGAGGATCTGACCATCCGTTTCCTTGATCGAACGCTCCGGGGATACCAGGATTTGGCGCAGAGTTCCCGGGCCCAAATAGGCCCGCTGACCGAGAAACCGCACATGTTGACGGGGAGGGATGACGATGCGCCCGGTCCCTGACGTATTAAGTCCTGCCGTAGTCCGGAATAAGGCGGACGCCGCGACCTCACTTTCTCCCGTAACGATCACCCGCGTATCGGTTGGGATGAGGACCGACAAATCCGTCACCAATACCTCTCCTGTCGGCGACGTCAGCGTCAGGTGTTCATAGCCAAGGCTGTCCTCAGCCTCGACGAGTTCGATACCGATATCCGCCGGGCTGCTAGCTTCCTCGATCGCTTCCAAAAGGGAACTGAGACGCGCCACGACGGTCGCGAAGTTCGAGATCGAGTTGAATTGTGCGACGATGAATGAGAGCGCACCGACGAGCATGGCAAAGGCTGCCGCCGACTGCGTGATGACCCCAAATTCGATGTCCCCACGCATGAACGCGGGCGCGATGATGACGACCGGAATGATCTGTATCATCCAATTGTAACCGGTGGTGAAGAAACCAACGTTGCGATTGATGGCGATTATCCGCCTGAAGTTTGCGGCGAGGCTATCGAACTGCTTGAGAAGCCGATCTGTGTGGCGTTGTTCGGAACCCTCGATCATGATTGATTCCGTGTTTTCACGCACACGGATCAGTTCGGACCGAAAGGCCGCTTCGCGGTCGAGCTGGTTATAGTTCAGGTCGATCAAAGGTCGTCCCAACACGATCGTCATAAACGATCCGAAGGCGGCATAGACAACCGCCGTAAAGAACAGAAGCGGACTGATCAGCCACAACACGCCCGAAAAGGTGAAGATCGTCAACACGCTGCTGAGCAGCATAAGCAGGAAGGAAAGCGTCGTCGTCGTGAATGCTTTGACATCCTCGGCAATCCGCTGGTCAGGATACGCAACTTTACCCCGAATGCCGAGCCGGTAGAAAGTACCGTCGGTCATATAAACACCGATTGCACGACGGGTGAGGTGCTCTCGCCAAAGCAAAGCCAGTCGTTCTTCGGCAAAGCGGGCAATCACCGATACGAGGGTCGAAGCGGCAAAAGCGCCAGCGTAGAGGATCGCCTGGCGAATAAATTCGGCAGTCTGCCTTTCAGCGATCGCAGTCATGAAGTGCCGGCCGACAAAACTGTTGACGACATTCAGAGCGCTGATGCCGCCGAAGAGGGCGACCAGGGAAGCGAGAAGAAATCCGGCTCGTCCGCCAACATCGGATGTCATGAACAATTTGATCGCGCGGATGAACCGTATTGCCGTCAACTTGAGCGGAATTTGCTGCTGGCCCATTGTCGCCCCCAAACTTGTGTTGGTACGAACTATAGCGCGAAAAACGTGCGACAGAGAGCGGCGCGGGAGTGGATGGGCGAGCCTTCTCTTTGGCGGTAGTGACACATAGCAGGAGAGGCTCCCAAACGGGACACGACTGCTGAACAATCGATCCCGCGCAGGACGCGTCGCTCTGCATGTATTTGCTATTTCCGCGGATCGAACAGGTCGCGAGGCCATCGCCGAGAATGTTGAATCCGAGTACGGTCACCATGATCGCGAGGCCGGGAAAGAGCGACATATAGATGTTGAGGCCGAGATATCGACGGCGCTGACGCTGTCGATGAAGGTGCGCAGACGGCCGCTGGCGGCAAACCCGCACTTGGTATCGAATGGCGGGTAAAATTCTTCACGACGGCATCGGCATCGAAGGGCGTGCCATCGTGGAACTCGACACCCTGGCCCAGCTTGAACGTCCAGACGATGCCGGCATCGTTGCTTGACCAGTCGGTAGCAAGCGCCGGCTGAAGGCTCAGATCCTTAGCACGGGAAAGCAGACTATCGTACATCGGATCCAAAACGGCGGCGGTAAACGTTGCGGTCTGATCCCCCGGATTCCATCGAGCGTGGCGCGACCGTGCGAGTGCTAATAAAATCCCTTGCGAATGATTTCCATTGGTTCTTGATTCTTGGAACCGGCCATCCGGTTGGCTTTGATCAATTTTCCAATTTATTTTGGTTGATTGGTTCATTTTCCGAACTTACTGTCAGGGCGAAATCACAGGCAAGGGGTCAGGAGTTTTAATGTTCAACTCATCGCAGCGTGAGCTTCTGCGGGTCATAAGCGAGTCCGGCCCCCTCAGCCGGACCGATCTTGCGTCCGCGATCGGGCTCAGCAAAGCGGCGATGAGCGGCATTGCCCGCGAGCTGATCGATCGCGGTGTGCTGCATGAGACGGAAACAGTCTATGGTCAGGGCCGGCCCTCCGTCCTGCTCGACCTGAAGCCGGAATGCGCCTTCTTCATCGGCATCTCACTTCTGGAAGATCCGGTACCGATGATCCTCAGTGATCTTAACGGCAATATCATCGCCCGCCAGCAGCTGCCCTATTCCCGCGATCCCAAGACCATCGCCAATGCGATCGCTCATGGCCTGCCGGACATCCTGAAGGCGCATCAGCAGGCGAGCTCTAAGCTTGCCGGCATCGGGGTGGCGCTATCTGGCTTCGTCGACGAAAAACAGGCGACCTGCGTGCAATCCACCTTGCTCGGCTGGCAGGACGTGCCGCTGGCGGAAATGATCCGTCAGGCGAGCGGCGTCGATACTTTCATCGAAAATGATGCCAAAGCCGTGGCCGTCAGCGAAAAGCTCTTCGGCATTGCCCGAGACACGCCGAATTTCTCGGTCGTTTCGCTCGGAGACGGCATCGGCTGCGCCCATTTCATCGATGGCAAGCTCTATCGCGGCAATCATGGCGGTGCGGGCGAAATCGCCCATGCGACAATCGAGCCCGGCGGCGCGCCCTGCCGCTGCGGCAAGCGCGGCTGCCTCGACACCGTTGCCTCGATGAAGGCGATCAAAGAGATGGCGCGGGCCGCCGGCCTGAAATGCACTTCGCTATCGGAACTGGAAGAGGAAGCCTCGCAAGGCACCGCCGAGGCGATCGCCATCATCCATAAGGCCGGCGCCGCCCTCGGCCTCGCGATCTCGCACCTGATCCAGATGAATGATCCCGGCCTGATCCTGATCACCCATGTCGATAGCTCCTTCGACGGCCTCTTCGGCACGGTCGTACAACAGGCGATCGAAGCCAATGTTCTTCCGCGTTATGCCGGCCAGACACCGATCCGCACCCGCCGCGTCGATAGCGACGTTTGGGCACGGGGCGCTGCCAGCATCGCCGCCCATAATTTTCTGATTGGTCCCAATATAAGCTGAGGTCTCCCATGCGCATCGCCGTCGGTGGCATTCACATCGAATGCAGCACGTACAATCCTGTCCTGAATGACGAGAAGGACTTTCGGGTGGTGCGCGGCGAGGGCCTGCTGGCCGCGCCCTATTTCGCGTTTTTAAAAGATTATCACGCCGAATTCCTGCCGACGATCCATGCCCGCGCCATTGCCGGCGGCCCGGTTGCGCGCCACACATACGAAGCTTTCAAGGCCGAGTTCCTGGAGCGCCTGAAGCCGCTTCTGCCGCTCGACGGCCTCTATCTGGCCATGCATGGCGCCATGTATGTCGAAGGCATGGAAGATGCGGAAGGCGACTGGATTACAGCGGCCCGCGAGCTTGTCGGCGACGAATGTACGATCTCGGCAAGCTATGACCTGCACGGCAATGTCACCCAGTGCATTCTTGATGCGCTTGACATGTACTCCACCTATCGCACCGCGCCGCATATCGATGTCGAAGAGACGATGCGCCGCTCGGTTTCGATGCTCGTGAAGAGCCTGAAGACCGGCGTGAAGCCTATCCTACTCTGGGCGCCGGTTCCGGTCGTTCTGCCGGGCGAACGCACCAGCACCGTCGATGAACCGGCAAAGAGCCTCTATGCAGAACTGCCCGGCATCGATGCACTCGATGGCGTCTGGGATGCCTCGCTGATGGTCGGCTACGTCTGGGCCGACGAGCCTCGCGCCACCGCTGCGGCCATCATGACCGGCACCGATCGCGCGGTGCTCGAGCGCGAGGCGAAACGCATGGCAAAGGCCTACTGGGATGTGCGCGAAAAATTCGTCTTCGGCTGTGAGACCGGCTCGATCGAGGAATGCGTTGCCAAGGCGATCGCCAGCCCCACTGGCCCCGTCGTACTCGCCGAATCCGGCGACAACCCGACTGGCGGCGGCGTGGGTGACCGGGCCGAGGTTCTGGCCGAACTGATCGCAAAGGGCGCCATCGGCGTTGTCTTCGCCGGCATCGCCGACAAGGCGGCCACGGATACCTGCTATGCCGCTGGCATCGGCGCCATGTTGGAACTGACCGTCGGCGCCTCTCTCGACACCAAAGGCAGCACACCGGTGACAGCACGTTTCATCGTAAAATTCCTGCACGAGACCGCCGACGCAGCCGATCGCCAGGCCGTCGTCTCCACCGGTGGTATCGATCTGGTGCTGTCCGCCAAGCGCCGCCCCTATCACAATATTGTCGATTTCACCCGCCTCGGCCTCGATCCGCACAGGGCCAAGATTATCGTCGTCAAGTCAGGCTATCTCTCGCCGGAACTGGCACTGATTGCCAACCCAAACCTCATGGCGCTTTCAGCCGGCGTGGTTGACCAGTTCGTCGAGCGTCTACCTCGTCTGCGCAAACAGCACCCGACTTATCCTTTCGATAAGGATTTCAACTTCGAGCCGCAGACCTTCCTCTCCGCGCGTTCGCTAAATCGCTGAACCAATTGCCCTTTGGTACCGAATGCCTCGCGAAGTAAGTGATGTGCGTGGAATAGTGCATCCAACCTTCGCATCCGCCGCGAAATCATGCTGTAAGGCGAAAAAACAGGCATCTATTTATTTGCACAAAAAAGCGCTTGACGAGTCCAGGGAATTGGTTTGCATTGAACCAATATCAAATTGGTTCATCCCACTATGGACAACGCTCAAGGCAATTCAAATTACGCGCTGGAGAAGCTGAGGGCTCTCCTCCGTTCGGACAGTCTTGACGCAGACGGCAAACTGCCCACCGAACGTACGCTCTCCGAAATGCTCGGCGTCAGCCGCCGTTCGATTCGTCGTGCACTGGAAGTACTGGAGGCAGAAGGCCGGATCTGGCGCCGGCAGGGCTCCGGCACCTTCGCCGGCAAGCGGCCGGACGAATGGAGCAACCAGGTTGATTCCATTATTGCTGAAACCGATTTCATGGAGATCATGGAGGTACGTTTGCGCATCGAGCCGCAGCTCGTCCAGCTTGCAGCCATGCGCGCCAAGGCCGCCGAAATCGAATGCATGTATGATCTGGTGGAGAAGATCTACGGCAGCACCGACGCGGATGGTCGCGAACTATGGGACGGCGCGCTACATCGCCAGATCGCCCAATGCGCCGGCAACCAATTCTTCCTGACGATTTTCGATGTCATCAACCGCGTCCGGCAGGATCCCGCCTGGCAAACGATCCGCGAGCGCGCCCGCAGCATAAGCCGCACGCGTGAAGTTACGTACGGCCAGCACCGGGCAATCGTCGACGCGATCGCTGCGCGTGATCCGGCCAGAGCAGGCGAAGCCATGCGCCAACATCTGCTGACGCTTCAGGAAAGTCTCATCCGCATCACTTCGCTGGACCATGGTGAAACGGCAGCGGAGTAGATAGCGGCAAGGAAGACCTGCGGAACCACAACGACGGCTTCAAACGCAGTGTGAAACAAGAACACAACAGAGGAGAATAAAATGAAATTCACCAGATTGCTAACGACCAGCGTAGCGGCAGCGCTCTTCGCGTTTCCCGCTTTTGCTGTCGAGCTGAAGATCGGTCTGCAGGATGACGCCGACGTGCTCGATCCCGCCCAATCGCGCTCCTTCGTAGGCCGCATCGTCTATACTGCAATGTGCGACAAGCTGGTGGACGTTACGCCGGATTTGAAGATCGTGCCGCAGCTTGCGACTGAGTGGAGCTGGTCGGCCGACGGCAAGGAACTCACCATGAAGCTTCGCCAGGGCGTGAAGTTCCAGGACGAGACGCCGTTCAATGCCGAGGCGGTCGTCGCGACCATCGAGCGAAACATCACTCTGCCGGAATCCCGCCGCAAGAGCGAGCTCGCTTCCGTCGCCAAGGTCGAGGCTACAGGCGAGTACGAAGTCAAGTTCACGCTGAAGAGCCCTGATGTCTCCCTCCTTGCCCAGCTTTCCGACCGCGCAGGCATGATCGTCTCGCCGAAAGCAGCCAAGGAGCTTGGCGCCAAGTTCGGCGATCATCCGGTCTGCGCCGGCCCGTTCAAATTCGTCGAACGCGTCCAGCAGGACCGCATCGTGCTGGAGAAGTTCCAGGACTACTGGAACAAGGACAACGTCTTTATCGACAAGGTCACCTACCTGCCGATCCCAGACACGACCGTTCGCCTCGCCAACCTGCAATCGGGTGATCTCGACATGATCGAGCGCCCTGCGGCAACCGACGCCGCGACTATCAAGGCTGACGCGAACCTCGTCTACAAGGATATCGTCAACACCGGCTGGCTCGGCATCTACGCCAATGTGGGCAATGGCGCCCGCGCCGATAACCCACTCGGCAAGGACAAGCGCCTGAGACAAGCTTTCTCGCTGGCAATCGATCGCGAGGCCGCTATGCAGATCGTCTATGACGGCACCGCCGTTGCCGGCAATCAGCCGTTCCCGCCGAGCAGCCCCTGGTTCGACAAGAATATCCCGGTACCGGCCCGCGACGTCGAGAAGGCCAAGTCTCTCGTGAAGGCAGCAGGTTACGACCGTGTTCCGGTCGAGATCATGGTCGCGAATGGTCCGGTCACGATGCAGATGATGCAGATCATCCAGTCGATGGTCGCGGAAGCCGGCTTCGATGTGACCCTGAAGGCGACCGAATTTGCGACCCTGCTCAACGAACAGACTGCCGGGAACTATCAGCTCAGCCGCTCGGACTGGTCCGGCCGCGTCGATCCTGATGGTAACATTCAGCAGTTCGTCACCTGCAATGCCGGTCTGAACGACAGCAAATACTGCAATGCTGACGTCGACAAGCTTTTGAACGAGGCGCGCCAGTCCACCGATGATTCGGTGCGCAAGCAGAAGTATGATGCGGCGACTGCGATCCTCAACGAGGATCTGCCAATCATCTTTATCGGCCATCAGTCTTGGAGCTGGGGATTCCACAAGAATGTCACCGGCTTCATCCCCTCGCCTGACGGCATGATCCGCCTAGTCGGCGTGAAAAAGGACGGCTGATACGCCAAATCTTGAGGATGCGGCAGAACTTACCGCGTCCTCCTAACGCTATCGGGAGCGCGCTTATGTACAGTTACATCGCCAAGCGGCTGCTGGTCGCCATTCCAACATTGCTGATCATTTCGGTCTTCGTCTTCTCGCTGCAGAAGCTTCTGCCAGGCGATCCTATTCTGGCCATGGCCGGCGAAGAGCGCGACCCGCAAGTGCTGGAACTCCTGCGGGAAAAATATCACTTCAACGATCCCGTCCCTTACCAGTATTTCTATTGGCTGGGTTCGGCGCTCCAGGGCGATCTCGGCATTTCGCTGCGCACCAACCAGCCGGTTCTGGAACTCGTGGCCGAAAAGCTGCCGGTCACCATCCAGCTCGCTATCATGTCAATGATCTTCGCCTTCGTCATCGGCGTGCCGATGGGCATCCTGGCGGCCGTCAAGAAGAACACCGCCATCGATTATATCGCCAACATCATAGCGCTATCCGGCTTGTCGATCCCGAATTTCTGGCTCGGTATCATGCTGATCCTGTTGGTCTCGGTAAATCTCGGTTGGCTGCCGGCTTCAGGCTACGAACCCTTCTTCTCCAACCCGCTGCGTTCGATGGAAACCATGCTCATGCCATCCGTCGTGCTCGGCAATGCGCTGGCCGCCACGCTGATGCGCCACACTCGATCGGCCATGCTGAGCGTCCTGAGCGCCGACTATATTCGTACCGCCCGAGCAAAGGGGCTCTCGGAAAGGTCTGTGGTGTTGGAGCATAGTTTCCGAAATGCCGTCCTGCCCATCGTCACGCTGAGCGCCCTGCTCTTTGGAGAGTTGCTGGCAGGTGCGGTCCTCACCGAGCAGATCTTCACCATCCCAGGCTTCGGGAAGCTCATCGTCGACGCCGTCTTCAACCGCGATTATGCGGTTGTCCAAGGAGTCGTGATCTGCACCGCGATCGGGTTCATCGTCATGAACCTCGTCGCTGACGTGCTCTACGTGCTTCTCAATCCGCGCATGAGGGCCTCGCTATGACCGCAATTGATCAGGTTACGGCAGCACATCTTCCGTCCGCCGAGCGGCGGTCACCGAACCGCGCGTGGCGCAAGCTGAAAGCCAACAAGGGTGCACTTGTCGGCCTCGCCATCATCGCCTTCTTCACGTTTCTTGCGATCATCGCACCGCTTCTGCCGCTCCCCGATCCGATCGCAACCAGCTGGTCGGCGATCCGCAAGGCGCCGTCCGCAGCCCATTGGCTCGGCACTGACGATATCGGCCGAGATATCCTCTCGCGCATGATCTGGGGCGCCCGGGCCTCGTTGATGGCGGGCGTCTTTTCGGTGGCGATCGCGGTCCTCGTCGGCGTGCCCTTCGGTCTGGTGTCCGGCTATTTCGGCGGCTGGATCGATATGGTGATCTCGCGCATCACCGAAGCCTTCCTGGCGATGCCGTTCCTCATTACCGCAATTGCACTCGCTGCCTTCCTTGGCCCGAGCCTTACCAACGCGATGATCGCGATCGGCCTTTCGGCCATGCCGATCTTCGTGCGGTTGACGCGCGGTCAGGTTCTCGCGGTCAAGACCGAAGAATATATCGAAGGTGCTCGCTCCATCGGGTTGCGCCACTTCAGCATCATCACCCGCTATATCCTGCCGAATGTCCTGGCGCCGATCCTCGTGCAGGCAACGCTGACGATTGCGACCGCCATCATCGCCGAAGCCAGCCTTTCCTTCCTCGGCCTCGGCCAGCAGCCGCCGGCGCCAAGCTGGGGCTCGATGCTGAATGTCGCCAAGAACTTCCTGAGCCAGGCGCCCTGGATGGCGCTCTGGCCCGGCATTGCCATTTTTCTCGTCGTTATTGGTTTCAATCTCTTGGGCGACGGCCTGCGCGACGCACTCGACCCGCGCGAAGCGTGACCCCTCGAAAGGACATATGAAATGACCGTATTCACGACCCGCCCCGAAATTCTGGGTACGTTCGGCGTCGTCACCTCGACGCACTGGATCGCATCTGCCGTCGGCATGAGCATCCTGGAAAAGGGCGGTAACGCCTTCGATGCCGCAGTCGCCACCGGCTTCACCTTGCAAATCCTTGAGCCGCATCTCGTCGGACCCGGCGGCGACATGCCGGCCATCATCTATTCCAAGAAAAAAGACACGGTCGAAGTCATCTGTGCCCAAGGGCCCGTCCCGGCAGGCGCCACCATCGAGCACTACACGTCCGAAGGCATGAAGCTGATCCCCGGCGATGGCCTGCTCGCGACCGTTATTCCCGGCTCGTTCGACGGCTGGATGCTGATGTTACGCGATTATGGCAGGATGAGCGTGCGCGACGTGCTGGAGCCGGCAATCTATTATGCCCAGAACGGCCATCCGCTGCTGCCTCGTGTCTCGGCCACCATCAAGGGCCTTGCCGAATTCTTCGAGAAAGAATGGCCGACCTCTTACGAAACTTGGGTGCCGGGCGGCTCGGTGCCGGAGCCGCATTCTAATTTCAAGAACCCGGTTCTGGCCGAAACCTGGAAGCGCATCATTTCCGAGTCCGAGGTAAAGCAGGGCCGCGAGGCGCAGATCGAAGCTGCCCGTGACGCCTTCTACCGCGGCTTCGTTGCCGAGAAGATCGCAGACTATCTAAAAACCGCGGAAGTGATGGATGCGAGCGGCAACCGCCACAAGGCGGTCCTGACCGCAGATGACATGGCGAACTGGTCGGCAACGATCGAGGAGCCGCAGACCTATGACTATCATGGCTGGACCGTCGCCAAGATCGGCCCTTGGGGCCAGGGTCCGGTCTTCCTGCAGACGCTCTCCATCCTCAAGGGCATGGATATCGCTTCGATGGCGCCTGACGGAGCCGACTTCGTCCATACCGTGACTGAGGCCATGAAGCTCGCCTTCGCAGACCGCGAGGTCTACTATGGCGATCCCAAATTCGCCGATGTGCCCGTCGGTCAGCTTCTGTCGGACACCTACGCCGCCACCCGCCGCAAGCTGATAACGGGCGAAGCGTCTTTCGACCTGCGCCCTGGAAGGCTGTCCGGCTTCGAAGAGCAATATGACGTGACGATGCAAATGCTCGGCGCTGATTCCAAGACCGGCGCCGTCTACGAACCGACGATGGCGCATCTGACGGAGAAGCGCGGTGACACCGTCCATATCGATGTCATCGACCGGGAGGGTAACATGGTCTCCGTCACGCCTTCGGGCGGTTGGCTGCAGTCCTCGCCGATCATTCCGGGTCTCGGCTTCTGCCTGAATTCGCGCGCTCAGATGTTCTGGCTGAAGCCCGGCTTGCCGACGTCACTCGCTCCCGGCAAGCGCCCGCGCACGACGCTGACGCCTTCTCTCGCCCTTTACGAAGGCCGACCCACACTCGCCTTCGGCACCCCCGGCGGCGACCAGCAGGAACAGTGGCAACTCTCCTTCTTCCTGCGTTATGTGCATCATAAGATGAACCTGCAGGCGGCGATCGATCAGCCGCTCTTCCACACCGCACATTTCCCCGGCTCCTTCTATCCACGCACGCGTGAGCCGGGTGGCTTGATGGTGGAAGGCAATTTCAGCACCAATGTGCTCAACGATCTTCGCGCTCGTGGCCACAATCTCACCGTATCCGAGCCTTGGACCATTGGCCGCCTGACAGCCGCTCGCCGCGATGCCGATGGGTTGCTGCGCGCCGCTGCCACACCGCGCCTCATGCAGGCCTATGCAATCGGGAGATAAGAGATGACCTGGTCCATCGTCGCCCGCGATCCCGACACAGGCTATCTCGGCATCGCCGTTGCCACCCGTTTCTTTGCGGTTGGCGGGCTGGTGCCGCATATCCGCGGCGGCATCGGCGCGGTCGCCACCCAGGCCTTCATCAGTCCGCTTTACGGCACGGACGGCCTTGCACTGCTTGCCGAGGGCAGGACGCCGGACGAGATCATCGCGGAACTGACCGATCGCGATGCTGGCCGCGACCAGCGCCAGCTTCATCTGATCGATGCCAGGGGTCACAACGCCGCCTTCACCGGTGCCAAATGCATCGATTGGGCCGGTCATCTGATCGACGACAATGTCTCCGTTGCCGGCAATATGCTGGCCGGCCCAGAAGTCGTTGCCGAGACGCTCGCCACCTACAAGAGGGCAATGGACAAGCCCTTCATCGAGCGCCTGCTCGAAGCCATGCAGTCGGGTGAGGATGCTGGCGGCGATAAGCGCGGCAAACAGTCCGCCGCCCTCCTTGTCCATCGAGATCAGGATTACCCTTGGCTGAGCGTCCGCGCGGACGATCATCCCGATCCGCTCGCGGAGCTGCGCCGTCTCTATGCGGTGGCCCAGGAACCCTACATGCATGTCGCTGAGACGATGGCGACAAAGGCCGATCCAAATGGAATGATTGACAGGCGTGAGATCGATAAAAAGATCGCAGCGCTGGAAACTGCGCGTATTGCAGAAGGGCGGCCGTCCGCCTCTTTCGCCACGCCTTTGAAGACCTGAAAGCCTGCCTCTCCGGCGCAAAAAGAATAAGGGAACGATATGAGTGATCAGCCAGCAGCATCCGTCTCTCCGGTTCTTTCCGTCCGGAATCTGACGACGTCTTTCCTTGCCGATGGTGAATGGAAATCCGTCGTCCGCAACGTCTCCTTCGATGTTATGCCGGCGGAAACGGTCGCCATCGTCGGCGAGAGCGGTTCCGGCAAGAGCGTCACCTCGCTTTCCATCATGCGCCTGCTCGCCAAGGGCTCAAGCCGCGTCGAAGGCAGCATCGCCCTCAACGGCCGCGATATCCTTTCGCTCTCCGACAAGGAAATGCGTGCCGTGCGCGGCAAGGATGCCGCCATGATCTTCCAGGAGCCGATGACTAGCCTGAACCCGATCTTCACTATAGGCAGGCAGATTTCCGAAGCGCTCACCTGCCACGGCGATATCAGCAAGGCCGATGCACGAGCCGAAACGATCCGTCTTTTGGAGAAGGTGCGCATTCCCAATGCCGCATCCCGCTTCGACGAGTACCCGCACCAGTTTTCCGGCGGCATGCGCCAACGCGTCATGATCGCCATGGCGCTCGCCGCCCGGCCGAAACTGCTGATCGCCGACGAGCCGACCACAGCGCTCGACGTAACGATTCAGGGCCAGATCCTCGATCTCATCAAGGTCCTGCAGGAAGAGGAGGGTATGTCCGTTCTCTTCATCACTCATGACATGGGCGTGGTCGCCGAAATCGCCGACCGCACGATCGTCATGTATCGCGGCGAGGCCGTCGAAACCGGCATGACCGATGACATTTTCAACCGAGGAAAGCATCCCTATACGCGCGCCCTGCTTTCCGCCGTGCCGCGTTTGGGTTCCATGGATGGCCGCAAATGGCCGTTGCGCTTCCCTGTGGTGGATACGGCAACTGGCGAGCGCAGCGAGCCAGTCGAAGTCGCCGAAACCGTAGACTGCCACAAGACGCCGATCCTAGAAGTGAAGAACCTCGTTACGCGCTTCGATATTCGCGGCGGTCTCTTCGGCCGTAGGACCGGCGCCATTCACGCCGTCGAAGATGTCTCCTTCAACCTCTTCCAGGGCGAAACCCTGGCGCTTGTCGGCGAATCGGGTTGCGGCAAGTCCACGACCGGTCGCTCGATTACCCGGCTAGTGCAGCCCAATGCCGGTTCCGTCAGCCTCGATGGTTATGATGTGCTGAACCTCGATGCAAGCAGACTGCGCAACATGCGCCGCAGCATTCAGATGATCTTTCAGGACCCCTTCGCCAGTCTGAATCCACGCATGACGGTGGGAGCAGCCGTCGCCGAACCCTTTATCGAACATGGTCTCGGCACTCGCGCCCAAGCCCGAGAGAGGGCCGCGGATCTGCTCGAGCGTGTCGGCCTGAAGGCGGACATGATGAAGCGCTATCCGCATGAATTCTCAGGCGGCCAGCGCCAGCGCATTTGCATTGCGCGTGCCCTTGCCCTCGACCCGAAGGTCATCGTTGCGGATGAAAGCGTCTCGGCCCTTGACGTCTCGATCAAAGCCCAAGTCTGCAATCTCTTGATGGACCTGCAGCAGAGCCTCAACCTTGCCTTCCTCTTCATCTCTCACGATATGGCCGTGGTCGAACGCGTCAGCCACCGCGTTGCGGTCATGTATCTCGGCGAGATTGTCGAAATCGGACCGCGCGAAGAGCTATTCCGCAACCCGCAGCACCCCTACACCAAGAAGCTCATGGCGGCGGTTCCCGTACCAGATCCCGCCCGCCGTGGCATTCGCCGCAACCTTGGCACCGACGAACTGAAAAGCCCTGTCCGCCCCTTGGGTTACGTCGCGCCCAAACGTCAGTACCGCGAGGTCGTAGCGGGTCATTTGGTACGGATGGAGGAAGCCGCCTGACTTAGTCCGGGAGGCTTAGGCGACAGAACGCGAAAGACAATAATGCAGGAAATGGGCTGCACCCCAGGGATGCGGTTTAATCCATTTTGCTGCATCGCTTATATTATTTATTCCAGATATTATTTCACTGAGAATTATTAACGCCAACCGTCGTCGTTTGTGCTCTCTTATCCCTGCGAATCAAAAAGGTTTGATTTGCCTGAGGGCAGCCACCATGTTGAAGCATGGACGATACAACAGTTGGGCAGGAGCACATGCTGCAACGGATTGAAGACATTGATGCCGCGCTAATCGACAGGCTGCAGCATTCAGCGTTCAAGTATTTCCTGAAATATTCCAATCCGGAAAACGGCCTTGTGCCGGATACGTCGATTCCTGGCGTACCGGCGAGCATCGCTGCGGTCGGCTTCGGGCTTTCCTCCTACCCGGTTGGCGTCGAGCGCGGCTGGATCAGCCGCGGAGAAGCCGCCGAGCGTGTGTTCAACACACTGCACTTCTTCGCCAACGCCAAGCAGGGCACGGAACGTCACGCGACCGGGCATCGCGGCTTCTTCTACCACTTCCTGCATGTGGATACCGGCAATCGGGCCTGGAACAGCGAGCTTTCGACCATCGATACCGCTCTGCTCGTCGCGGGCATTCTGACCGCTGCGCAATATTTCGACGGCGAGGATGAAACCGAAACCGAGATCCGCGCGCTCGCAAAATTCATCTACGAGCGCGTCGACTGGCGCTGGGCCCTGAACAAGGGCGATTGCATCTCGATGGGCTGGAAGCCTTCTTCCGGTTTCCTACGCTGGCGCTATCATGGCTTTGACGAAGCGATCATCCTCTACACGCTGGCGCTGGCATCCCCGACCTACCCGATTCCGCAGTCGTCCTACGACGCTTTCACGGCAAGCTATTCCTGGATGCTCTTCAATGAGCAACCCTATCTCTACGCTGGACCGCTCTTCATCCATCTCTTCTCCCATGCGTGGATCGATTTCCGCGGCATCCAGGACAAGCCGATGCTTGAGCGGAACTGGGATTATTTTCGCAATACGCAGGTTGTCATCAACGTGCAGCGTGATTACGCGGAACGCAATCCCGGCCAGTTCGTCGGCTACAGCAAGGATATCTGGGGCTTTACCGCTTGCGATGGTCCGCCGCCGACGCGGCGCATGCGCGGTGGCCGCAGCCCGAAGGTGTTGGGTTATGCAGCCCGCGGCGCTCCGCTCGGTCCTGATGACGGCACGATCGCGCCCTGGGCCGCACTTGGCTGCCTGCCCTACGACCGGCAGGCAGCCCTAGACGGCACCAAGGCGTTGCTGACCACCTATCCGAACCTGCTCCTGGAAGGCGGCTTTCCCGGTGGCTTCAATCCAACGGTCCAGACCAAGCGGCCGGAGGGTTGGGTCGACGACCGTACTGTCGCCATCGATCAGGGCCTCATCGTCATGACGGTCGAGAATGCCCGCTCGGATTTTATCTGGAGGCTGATGCGCAAGAACCCGGTGATCCGCCTTGGCCTCGAGCGCGCCGGTTTCACCGGCGGCTGGCTGGCGGAAGAGGAACCGGAAGAGCTGGTTCTGAAGGCAGGTTAAGCAATTTCAGCAAAAGTGCGTAAGGGTTTTGCGTCCGGAATTGCATAAAAAGGAGATAGAGCGTTACCGTGTTCGAGAAGACGGCAATGCTCTGGATTCATCGGACGAAAACGTGCGCTTTGCCCGCGATATCGAGGCGAACAAGATCGCCTCGCGTCGGCAGCGCCACACTTGACGTCTTGATCAGGATCGGCGGAAGGGCGACAGCCGCGAGCGACACCGCTACCGTGCAGGTTGCTCCGCCAAATTCCACATCCACGACACGCCCGCCATATTTCGCGTTCGCCTCATCAACAACGACGCGGATCTGCTCTGGCCTCAGCATGATTTCCGCCTTGCCCTGATGGGCTCCGTCGACGGGCACGCTGCCGAGCGCGCAATCGGCAAAACCGTTCTTGATGATCGCGGGCAGCATGACTGCATCCCCAAGGAAAAGCGCCGTCTCGCGGTCACGCGGCTTGAGATAAAGCGTTTGCGGCGTGCCGGCCTGCACGAGCTTGCCCTCCCGCAATACCGCAACCTGGTCGGCAAATGACAGGGCCTCGCCTTGATCGTGCGTTACGAGGATTGCCGTGATGCCCGCTGCGTGCAGCACGCGGGCGACTGCCTTGCGCATATTTTCCCTGAGGCCGGTATCCAGGGCCGAAAAAGGCTCGTCGAGCAGCATGAGGCGTGGCCGGCGGCCGAGCGCACGGGCAAGCGCCACGCGCTGCTGCTGGCCACCCGAGAGCTGGTGTGGACGACGCTCCAGCATGCCGCGATCGAGCTCCACCATTTCCAGGAGATCGATGATACGCTTTTGGCGATCCGGCGCGCCGCGCTCGAAACCAAAACCGATATTCTCGGCCACGCTCAGATGCGGAAAGAGCGCGCCATCCTGCGAGACGATGCCAATACCGCGCTTATGAGCGGGGACGCTTGCCGGGCCGTCAGCCAGAACCTCGCCATCCAGCGTCACCCTTCCGACATCAGGCTGCTCGAATCCGGCAATGATGCGCAGCAACGTCGTCTTGCCGGAGCCGGAGGGACCAACGACAGCCGTGCGGCTGCCCGCCTGCACTTCAAGCGAGATATCCTTCAGTGCCTGAACCGGGCCGTAACGCTTGCTGATATTGTCGATCGTAAGCAGCGTCATTGGCCGGCAGTCCGTTTCGATTGGGTATAGAGCATGAGGGTGAGCGGAAACGACAGCACGACCATCATGAAGGCGTAAGGTGCTGCCGAAACATAATCAATCTCGCTGGTCAGCGACCAGAATTTCGTCGCCAGCGTGTCGACGCCATTCGGCGAAAGCATCAGTGTCGCCGTCAATTCGTTGGTGATGCCGAGGGCGGCAAGCGCTACACTCGCAGCAGCACCAGGTGCTGCAAGCCGCATGGTGATCTGCCGCACGGCCTGTCCCGGCGTACGGCCAAGCCCCATTGCCGCCCGCTCGAGCTCGACAGGCGCTTGCGCGATACTGGCGCGCAGACCGACCATGGCACGCGGCAGGAAGAGCAGCACGTAAGCGACAAGCAGCGTCGCGAAGGTCTGGTAGAGCGGCAGGATGAGTCGAACGGTGATAGAAACCAGCGCCAACGCCACGACGACACCCGGCAGTGAGCCGACATAATAATGGCAGGCTTCGAGAATGCGCTGGAACCGACCCGGCGCGCGGACCGAAAGCCACGCCATCGGGGCCGCGGCAATCGTCGTCAGGACCCCGCCAGCGATAGCAAGAACAATCGTCTGCACGAAAGCACTTACGACCTGGATGCGCCAGATGCCGAGCCCGCCGAGATAGAGCCAGCGGCCGAGCGTGATCAGCGGCACGCCAAGCGTCAGCACTGCCAGGATGATCGGCAACACGAGGGCCGGGACCACAAACCAGCCGAGCCGTCGGCGATCGGCTGGACGCGCAGAGCCGGAGCCGACGCGCGCATATCGTTCATTGCCGCGCAGCAGGATTTCGAGGCCGAGCAGGAACAGGCAGCAGGCGACGAGCACGCCGCCGAGCATGTTGGAAGCCGGGCTATTATAGGAAGACTGGAACTGGTCGACGATCGCAGTCGCGAACGTGTCGAAGCGGATCATTACGAACAACCCGTATTCCGATAGCAGGTGCAGCGCGACCAACAATGAACCACCGCAGATAGCCAGGCGAAGCTGCGGCAGGATCGTGCGGAAGAAAACGCGCCACGGATCGAGACCGAGCGAGGCAGCGGCATCCTCGATCGCCGGATCGAGCCGGCGCAACGCCGCCGCGACCGGCAGATACAGGAACGGATAATAGGCAAGAACCGAAATAAAAACGCCGCTCTGGAGCCCGTACATGCCCGGAAGCAGGCTCACCCAGGCATAGGAATGCACGAAGGCCGGCACCGCCAGCGGCGCAATGGCAAGCCACGCCCAGAGCCGCGCAAGCGGGATATCCGTCCGCTCCGTCAGCCAGGCGAGCGTCACAGCCAGCACGATCGACAGCGGAATGGTAATTGATTCCAGGAGAACAGTATTGACGAGAAGCTCGCCGACGCGTGGGCGGAAGACAAGCGTCTTTACCGTCTCCCAGCCGACATCATAGGTCACCCAGGCGATGAAACCGAGCGGAACGAGGCTGAAGATCGCCACAACAGATGCGAGAAGAACGACGGAAGCGTGCGGCATACGCCCGCGCGGCAAAACCATTCGTGCGGCCCCTGGCGCCACCGGCGTGTCATTGCCGGATACGAGCAATCTATTGTTCTGCAGCAAGGCCGATGCCTTCACACGCTGAAAAAGGAAGGCAACCGCCTTTGACGAGCGGTTGCCGGATTTTGTCATGCCCTAAGGTTTTCTTGAGCCAAAAGCAATAGTTTTAGACCGAAGAAGACTGCGGCAGAAAGACTTAAAGCGCACCGCGATCTTTCAGATCGCTTGCCAGGCTTTAAGTCTTTGTTTTACGCTCGCCGTTATCGCAAACCGCGACACAGTTTTGCGCGACAGGCTTAGATGAGGCCGGCTGCCGTCATCAGTTCCACAACCTTCTTGCTGTCGAGGGTCGAAGCTTCAACCTTCGGCGCATTGAGATCGGCCAGCGGAGTGAGCTTGTCGTTGGAGGCAGCGTCCTTGCCGATGGCATATTCATAGGAATCGCCGTTCTTGAGAACGGCCTGGCCGGTCTTGCTGGTGATGTACTTCAGGAAAGCCTGGGCTTCCTTCATGTGCTGCGTGGATTTCAGAATACCGCCGCCCGAAACAGAAACGAAAGCGCCCGGATCCTGGTTCTTGAAATAATGCAGGCCGACATTCTTGCTGTTCTCGCCGGTCTTCGCCTGATCGCCGAACCAGTAATAGTGATAGATGATCGCGCCTTCGACTTCGCCGGCATTGACGGCCTTCATGGCGACGCTATTGCCCTTGTAGGGGGTGGCATTGTTCTTAAGGCCCTTCAGCCAGGCCTTGGTGGCCTCTTCGCCTTTCAATTGCAGGAGGGCGGCAACGATGGCCTGGAAGTCGGCGCCGGCAGGAGCCGCACCCCAGCGGCCCTTCCAGGCCGGATCTGCAAGGTCGAGCATCGACTTCGGCAGCTTGTCTTCCGTCAGCTTCGTCTTGTCATAGGCAAAAACTGTCGTCCGGGCGGCGATGCCGGTCCACATACCGTCGGCGGGGCGATACTGTTCCGGAACTTGGTCCAGCGTATCCTTCTCGATCGGCGCGAACAGGCCGGCACCGTCGACCAGCGTCATAGCCGGCGAATTTTCGGTGAGGAAGACGTCGGCAGGCGAAGCATCACCTTCCTGGATGATCTGATTGGCGAACTGCATGTCGCTGCCCTGACGCATGGTGACCTTGATGCCGGTCTCCTTGGTAAAGGCGTCGATCCATTCGCGGCCGAGGCTTTCGTGCTGGGCATTGTAGACGACGATACCTTCGGACGCCTGCGCATTGGCGCTGCTTGCCAGCGCGGTGGCGGCGAGAAACGAGGCGGCAACCGCGAGCGCGCCGGAAAGACGGTTAAGAGCAATTTTCAAGATGGCCTCCATGATGATGTCACCCAAGCCCCAAGGGCGATGGCAGGCGTATATTTTTGTTGACTGAATATTTCAAGTTTCGCGATCAAAAATAAGTTCACAATATCTTGACTCAATCTTTCATCTTCGGAGGAATAAATTCAAATCTCATAAAAAAAGCGACGCTGGTAAGGCGTCGCCTATTAGATTCCAATGCGTTAGCCTATTCGACGTCGAACTTGACGCCCTGCGCCAACGGCAGGGTCTTTCCATAATTGACAGTATTGGTAGAGCGCCGCATGTAAGCCTTCCAGGCGTCCGAACCCGATTCACGACCGCCGCCCGTTTCCTTCTCGCCGCCGAAGGCACCGCCGATTTCAGCACCGGACGGGCCGATATTGACGTTGGCGATGCCGCAATCGGAACCGCGCGAGGACAAGAAGGTTTCGGCTTCGCGCATATTGTTGGTGAAGATCGAGGACGACAGACCCTGCGGCACGGCATTATGCAGCTCCAGAACGGCGTCGAAATCGCTATACTTGATGACATAGAGGATCGGCGCGAAGGTTTCATGCTCGACCGGACCGGTCTGCTCAGGCATTTCGACGAGTGCCGGGCGCACGTAGAAGGCTTCCGCCGAACCGCTGTCGACGCGCTCACCGCCGACGACAGCGCCGCCGGCAGCCTTTGCCTGCCCGAGCGCCGACTGCATCTTGTCAAAGGCTTGGCCATCGATTAGCGGACCGACCAGCGTGCCGATCTCCAGCGGGTTGCCGATCGTCACCGAGCCATAGGCTTTCTTCAGCCGCGGCACGAGTTGGTCATAGACGCTCTCATGCACGAAGAGACGGCGCAGTGTCGTGCAGCGCTGGCCGGCCGTACCCATGGCCGCGAAAGCAACCCCGCGAAGTGTCAGGTCGAGATCGGCCGTTGGGCAAACGATCGCAGCATTGTTGCCGCCGAGTTCTAGGATCGCACGGGCAAAACGCTGCGATAGGCGCGGACCGACGGCACGGCCCATGGCCGTGGAGCCGGTTGCCGAAACGAGCGGGATCTTCGGATGATCGACCAGCACTTCGCCGATCTCGCGGCCGCCGATCAAAAGCGTCGAGAGATTTGCCGGTGCCTGGCCGCCTTCGGCCACGAACCGCTTCAGCGCTTTTTCGAACAGCGCCTGCACGGCGAGCGCCGTCAGCGGTGTCTTTTCCGAGGGCTTCCAGACTGTGGAATTGCCGCAGACGATGGCAAGAGCCGCATTCCAGGACCAGACGGCAACAGGGAAGTTGAAGGCCGAGATGATGCCGACAGCGCCGAGCGGATGCCAGCTTTCCATCATGCGATGTTCGGCACGTTCGGTCGCGATCGTCAGGCCGTAGAGCTGACGGGAGAGACCGACGGCGAAATCGCAGATATCGATCATCTCCTGCACTTCACCGAGGCCTTCGGAGGTGATCTTGCCGACTTCGATCGAGACAAGCCGGCCAAGCGCCGCCTTGGAGGCGCGAAGCTCTTCGCCGAGCAGGCGGATCAATTCGCCGCGCTTCGGCGCCGGAACGGCCCGCCATTCGAGGAAAGCTTTATGGGCCGCGTCGATCGCGGCCTTGGCATCCCCAACGGAATGCTCTTTCAGCTTGCCGATTTCTTTGCCTGTGATCGGCGAGGTGACGGAAAGCGTACCGCCGGTATAGCTTTTGGCATCTACGCCGAGATCGGCGAGCAGTTTGGCGGTTTCGGTAGCGAGATCGAGGACGGCGATGGTCATTGTCGTGGTTCCAGTCTTGTTGTTCTCAGAAACGGGCATCGGCAAAATGGGCCACCTGAGCGCCGGCTTCGTACCATAGTTCCTTGAGCGCGCGGAAGCTCGGCTCGCGAGGATCGGTCAGCGGCAGAGGCAGTTCTGCCTCAGTCATGCGGCCGAGGATGTGCTCCGCCAATGTGCGGCCAAACACTGTACCGGGCGCAATTCCGCGGCCATTATAGCCGGAAAAGCCGATGACATTGGGAGCGAATTTGTGGAAGCGCGGCAGCGCATTATCGGTCATGCCGATCTGGCCATACCACTCGCATTCGAATTCGACGTCACCGATCTCAGGGAAAAGCCGTTTCAGCGACCGTTTGGCCCACGCCTTGTGGACGGAGAGGCCGGTATTGCGCAGTGCCCCGACGCTGCCGAAAACGAGGCGACCGGCCTGATCCATCCGGAAGGACGAAAGGATTTCCTTCGTATCCCAGACACCCTCGCGATTGGGCAGGATCGATTGGCGGAGATTATGGCCGAGCGGCACGGTGGCAAAATTGAAATAGGGCAGAAAAACCTGCTCGTTGCGCACCTGTTCCCAGGGGCCGATACTGTAGGCGTCAGTTGCGACAATGATCCAGCTCGCGGTCACCTGCCCGCGCGCGGTTTTCACCACCCAGCGGCTACCCTGCCGTTCCGTCGCGATAACCGGGCTCGCCGTGTAGAGCTCGACGCCCGCCTTCTGCGCGGCGTGAGCAAGCCCACGCGCATAGGCAAGCGGCTGCAGTGTGCCGGCGCGCATATCGAGCAGTGATCCGGCATAGGCATTCGTTCCGATGCGTTTCGCGGTCTCGTCTGCGTCAAGCAGCATGACGGGCGCCCCGCGCGCCGACCATTGCTTGTAGCGATCCTCGACTTCCTTCAAGCCATCGGCACCAACGGCACAATGCAGCGTACCCTGCTTTTCGAGTTCGCAGGCGATGCCGTGCTTCTCGATCAGCTCCATCACCAGTCGCGGCGCATTGCCCAGCAGATCGAGCAGCCGCTCGCCGTAGACAGGGCCGAGCACGCCAGGCAGGTCATCGGGCATGACCCACATGCCGGCATTGATCAGCCCGACATTGCGGCCCGCCCCACCAAAGCCGATCTCCTTCGCTTCCAGCAGCACAACGCGCGATCCCGCCTCTGCCAGATGAAGGCTGGAGGAAAGGCCTGTATAGCCACCGCCAACGATGACCACATCGGCCTCTATAGCGCCGGCCAGCGCAGACGTGACGGGCGGCTGAGGAGCAGTCTTTTCCCATAAGCCGTGGGAGCGAGGATCATCGAGCATCGGATAGTCCAGTCAGGATCGAAATCGGTACTCTAGCGCCGCCTCCGCGCTCGCGGAAGCGGTCAAATATCAGGCGACCGTCTTCAACTTGAGGCCGGAGAGGCCGAGTTCTTCCATAGCCATGTCGAGTGAGGCAGCCTGCCGATCGGCATAAAGCACGAGTTCGTCCTGCACATCAGCGCCGAGCGCTTTCTCGAATGCCGCTCGGTTCGAGCGCGTCGCATAATTCTGCTGCTGGTCCGTGCCGAGGTTCGACTGGAAGATACCTGCCGCGCTCACGGGGAGGAAATCCTCATAGATGACAGGATCAAAGCGAAGATAGCCCTTGGCGATCAGAGCGTCCGGATCGGAAGGAAGCTGCCCTCTTGCTGCGATGCCGGCAGGAGTCGCCGAATAGTGGAAGAAAGCGAGTCCGTCGCGCCGCATCTCGTCCCAGCTGTCCGGAAGCGCCCTGAAGCGCTCGGCGAGTTCGGCATCGTAATCGCCGGCCTTGGCGCCGGATGCTCCGACCTGCACTTCACCGCGCACCGACGCAAGCAGCTGATCATAGAGCGCCCGGCCCTTTGCCGTCAGCGCGACACCACGCTGCTCGATCTCGCCGAATCGGGCTGTATGTGTGCCTGACGTGATCCCGGCAACATCAGCAAAGGCAATGGGTTCTTCAAGGGCCTTGAAACTCGTCTGTCTCAGCAGGATATCGCAATTGCGCCGTGGCGGGCCTTCGATGACGGCCTTGGGCGTGATGCCGCGTTCCGGCATGCGGCGCTGCACTTCATCGATATCAAGCGTGCGCGGCGTCAGATGGTTGATATGCGGCCCCTTGAAACTGACGACATCGGCAATGAGCCGATGGGCATCATGCAGGCGCTTGTAGGTCTCGGCACTGACGGTCGCCTCGCCATGCCAGCGGAAGGTTTCCAACGCCTCGGCGACGAATTCCGCCGCTTCCGCTTCCGTCAGTCCACCCGCCTTCTCATGCTGCTCGATAAGTTCGATGGCGTGCGGCGAGTAGATCTGCCGCTTGGCAAGGATATCAGCGGCTTCGGCGCGCAACCCCTCGTCCTCGATCAATTCGAGCCGCAGGAGCGAGGTGAAGACGCGGAACGGATTGACGTTCAACGCCGCTTCATCCACCGGCCGAAAGCAGGTGGAGTGCACGGGAACGCCGGCGACGGAGAGATCATAGTAACCGACGGGCTGCATGCCCATGACGGCAAAGAGCCGGCGGATCGTGAAGAGTTCCTCGGTCGTTCCGAGACGGATCGCACCGTGGCGCTCGACATCAATGCGTTCAAGTTCGCCTGCACGCCGAAGCCGCTCGCTGAGTTCCTGGTCTCTTGCGAGCACTTCGGCGTTGACCTCACCCACAAGCTCGATCAGCGTGCCGTATTGCGGCACCTCCGTCCGGTACATTTGCGACATGGCTTCGGTGAAAAGCGAACGGATACGGTCCGTGGAGACGAAAGCGCCGGGCATGAAGAACTCCGCGTTCATTCCGATTTTGCAGGATGAACTTCTTTACAAGGGCCTTCAAGCGATGAATATCGACGTTTCGGAAACAGCTCATTCTGAAATGGAATGATTATGCTTGCACCAAGGCGCTTTCTGCCCTCGACTGCTCACCTGGCCGCCTTCGAGGCAGTCGCTCGCACAGGCAGCGTAACCTCCGCCGCCCGCGAACTTGACCTCACGCAAAGCGCCGTGAGCCGCCAGATCAAGGCGCTTGAGGAACAGCTCGGCGTCGAGCTCTTCCGTCGCGAACGCCAGACTGTACGTCTTACCCTCGCCGGCGACGCCTACGCCCGCGAAATCCGCGAGGCGCTGCGGCGCATATCCAGCGCCTCCCTGAACCTGCGTGCCAATCCGCACGGAGGTACGTTGAACCTCGCGATCCTGCCGACTTTCGGCACACGCTGGCTGGCGCCGCGGCTTGGCCGTTTCCTCTCAAACAACCCGGGTGTCACGATCAATCTCGTCACCCGACTATCCTCCTTCGATTTCCGCCTCGATTCGATTGATGCCGCCATCCATTTCGGCCATCCGCACTGGCCGGGCGCCGAACTCGCCTTCCTGATGTCGGAGCGCACTCTGCCTGCCTGCAGTCCGGATTTCTTCAAGCGCAATGAGATCACCCGGCCGGAAGATCTGCTGACGGTGCCGCTCCTGCATCTGACAACCCGCCCAGACGCGTGGGAGCGCTGGTTTTCCGATAACGGTGTCGTCTTCGAAAGCGTGCATGGCATGCTGTTCGACCAGTTTGCCACCGCGGCGCAGGCGGCAATCGCAGGCCTCGGCGTCGCCCTGCTTCCGACCTTCCTGATGCAGGAGGAGTTGAAGCGTGGTGATCTTGTCGCGGCCGTCGATCGCGAGATGGAGAGCCGCGAGCGCTATTATCTCGCCTTTCCGCCGGAACGTGCCGACTATGCCCCGCTTGCCGCCTTCCGCGACTGGATCATCTCCGAAGCGGGGTCGGCTTCTGAAACATAAGGAAGGCTTGCATCGCAGCAGCGGTTTCGAGCATTATGCGCGCCATCAGAATTCGATGCAGGAAATTCCCATGAAGCCGATCTTCGTCCAGCTCCAATGCGCCCCCGGCAAAACCTATGAAGTCGCCGACGCCATCTACAAGACCGAACTGGTCTCGGAGCTCTACTCGACGTCAGGCAATTACGATCTGCTGCTCAAGGTCTATATCGAGGAAGGCCAGGATATCGGCAAATTCATCAACGACAACATCGCCAATATCCCCGGCATCGTCCGTTCGCTGACGACCTTGACCTTCAAGGCGTTCTGAAGCGATTAACCCTCTTGCTAATAAAGGCTGCAGCGGCGCGCCTTCATAAACCACCCCTTAAGTACGGACATGGCTGATAATACCCACAAAAAACAGGTGGGAAATGTCCGTCTCCACAATAGAGACCTTTGAGAACAAGGCGCAACCGCAAGCCGCACCCATTATCGTGCACGTCGTCCGGCAGTTCCTGCCGAACCGCGGCGGGCTGGAGGATGTGGTCGCCAATCTGGCTCGCCAGACGTTGAAACGAGGATATCGGGTTCGCGTTGTCACGCTCGATTCGCTCTTCACAGCTCCACAAAACAAGCTTCCAGCACACGAAACCATCGACAGTATCGAGGTCGTCCGGATCCCCTGGTCCGGCACCAGCCGCTATCCGGTCGCGCCACAGGTCTTTCGCCATATCGGCGATGCCGACCTCATCCACGTCCATGCCATCGACTTTTTCTACGATGCGCTCGCCTGGGGCAGCTTCCTGCACCGCAAGCCCATGGTGGTCACGACGCATGGCGGCTTCTTCCACACCAAGAAATTCCTGATCATCAAGAAGATCTGGTTCAGTACGCTGACACGGCTGTCGGCAATGGCTTATCGACAGGTCGTATGCTGCAGCGCTTCCGATCTCAGCCAGTTTATACGGATCGCTCCGGACGGCATCACCATCGAAAACGGCGCCGATATCGGCAAATTTGCCGATATCGCTTCGCGCACGCCTAAGCGGCGTATCGTCACGATCGGCCGTTTTTCGGTAAACAAGCGGCTCGATCACCTGCTGGATGCCGGGGTCGCACTAAACAGACGCAATCCGGAATGGCACCTCGACATTATCGGTGCCGAGTCTGATCTCAATGGAGCCGATCTCCGGCGGGAGATCGCTGCAAGAGCGCTGGAGAAATCAGTCACACTCACGATCTCGCCGGATAACCAGACGATCCGCGATATCATCGCCAAGGCATCTCTCTTCGCTTCCGCTTCGGAATATGAGGGCTTCGGCCTCGTCGCGCTGGAAGCAATGAGTGCCGGCCTGCAGCCGGTCCTGAATTCCAACGAAGCCTATCGTTCGCTGGCTGCACGGCATAAGGCGATCATCCTCACCGACTTCACAAAGCCGGAAGCCGCCGCGGATGCGATCGAAGAAGCCTTCCGAAAAACCGCCACTGAGGGAGCCGCGCTGCGCAAGAACCTCATGGAGGCCGCCGACGCCTATTCCTGGGATACCGTCGCAGAGCGCTATATCGACCTCTACCGGTCCATCGGCATCAGCGCTTAAAGCATTTCCGTTCTTCCTCGAACAACGGAAATGCTCCATCCATTTGTTTTTACACCACTCCAGCCGTAGAGACACTATACGCTTTGGCTGGAGTTGCTCTGGAAGATCAGGAAGTTCTCAAGCCTTCGCCAGCCGGACGATTTCGTCCAGCACCAGCTTGCGCGATTCCGGCGGTGTCAGATTGTGATCGGCATCCTGCAGCATCACCAACCGCACGTTCGGGTGCCGTGCAAACTTGTGCCCGCGCGGACCAAAGTGGAAATACATGTGGTCGAGACCGACATCGCCTTCGCTATAGATCAGCGTCAGCGGCACTTTCCGCTTGCCGAGCGCGGCGAAAGAGCGGCGCACCTGCCGCGCAATATGGCGGCGACCTGGGAGGAGTTCGACGAGCGGCGCGATGCGCGGCGAAAGCCGGCGGCCGACCGCGATGAAGATGTTCTGCAGCGCCGCGAAGACGTCGACCTCGCCGCGGAACAGCCGCTTGACCGTGTCGAGCCGCATCATCCGCTGACCATAATCATCGACGCTGCGCGGAACGGAGACGACATGCTCGCGCCGCACCGGCTTCTCCGGATCCCAGTAGTAGACGAAAGGATTGATGGAAACGATCGCCTTTAGCCGCTCATCCTCGATACCTGCGCGCAGCGCCACATAACCGCCGCTGCAGCGCCCCGCGACCATGATCGGACCGGCGGCGAATTCTTCCAGGAGATCGAGCGAGGCAAGCGCATCTTCGGTCTGCGTCGCGGAATAGAGAACCTGCTCCGGTGCATCCGGCCGCGGAACGCTGTCACCGACATTGGCGGAATCGAAACGCAGCGAAACAACGCCCTGACGCGCCAACTCGCGCGCCATGTCAACAGTCGTACGACCCCAACCGGCATGCCGATCATAGGCGGTCGACATGAAGAGAACGGCATTCCCCTTGATCTCACCCTGCGGCCGGCTAATGACGCCGATGAGATGCTGGAAGGCGCCGAAGCGAACCGGGATTTCCTCGAATCCGTCACCCACGAGCAGCTGATTTTCGATCGATTGCGGTGAGTGATCGGCAGATGCTGCAAGTGTCGTCGTTTCGACGAGCCATTCGGTCAGTAGCTTCACGACCGCCATCGGCGTCCTGGCGAAAAGCGGATTGGTGACCAGCTCGTCATAACCTTCGAAAACACGCTGCTCGACATTGCCGCCGAGTGCCTTCAATTCGTCAGCAAAGGCCGTATCGTCGACGCGAACCGGCCGTTCGAGAATGAGGTAGTTTGGCGCCGCCAGGTCCTGTGGCGAACTGATCTTGAGTTTGCCGATCTCTGCAGCGATCTCATCCGGCAGGGTCAGGCCGGCAATCTGCACCTGCGCATTTGGCACATGCTCCTCGCCGAGGCCCAAATCGGCATGGATGATCCGCGACCACATATTGATCTCGCGAAGATGCGCCCTGCCACTCAAGACCGGTGCGAGCAAGACGACACTGTCGACGCCCTCGATCGTGTGGCCGGTCAGATGAGCAAGCGTGCCGCCGAGACCCTGGCCGATGAGGATGATTTGCGAGCAACCGCTGAGAGCCTTCAGCTTTGCAGCTGCCGCGCGAATGGAGTTCTTCCAGATTTCCAGGCTCGGTGCCCGGTCTCCGAAATCCAGGGCGTCGCCCGTGCCGGTATAGTCAAAACGCAGGCTCGGGACGCCAATGTCGGAAAAATGCTCCGCCGCGACACGATAGAATTTTCGCGTGCACATTTCCTCAAAGCCCCAGGGGCTGACGAAGAGAACTGCAGCCGAGCGTTTCGCGACATCAGGCTTTTCCGGCATGAAGAGGCCGATCGCATCGTCGAAGGCGAGAGGAAGAGCAGCAGCACGGCCGGCGCCTTCTGCCGGCTCACGCGAGAATTCCTCGTTCTCAAGCTTTTTCACGTCTCCTTCGGGCGCAGGCGCGGCGATGAAATTGACCGCGCGTCTTGCGGAACCCTGCAGCAGGGAAGGCATCTTATCAAGGATCGAACGCAGCACCTGAATATCCTCCGCCGGAACGGCTCGAAAGACCTTCAGCGCTGCAAAATAGGTGAATGTGCCTGCGATAATTGCGAGGACAAGGCCAATCGGCCCGTGAATAAGGTCGAGCACGACAATCGCGCCGCAAGCGCAGAACACTGCGGCAACAGTAATCTTTGTAAGGCTGAGATAAAGGCCCGAAAGTTGAGCTCCGAATCCGGTTTGTCTGACCATCATTACCGACATCGCAACAAATACGGCTATGCGCACAAGCGCGGCACCTTCGGCGGCCAGACTAGGTACGATGAGTAAACAACCCACTACCATGAGGAGGCCACCTATCACACTGATTTTCAACCTTACATTGGCTTTCTCGATGGAAAGCAGGTATAGGCTGAGAACCTGCATGAAGGTGTAGGCCGGGGCGACGAGTGCAAGCAGGGCAACGACCCCGCCGCTTCGGTCGAAGGCCTCGCCAAAGACCACATGCACCAATTCGCTGGAGATCGCAGCCAGCCCGAGGCTCATGGGCAACACGATATAGGCCATGCTGCGGATAACAGCGGTGAAGGCTTCAACCGGAAATTTCGAGTCGGCGCTGGTATGCCGCCGCTCCGAATAATAGGGCAGCAGGCTGCCGCTCATCTGGATCGGGAGCTGCAGCGCGATATTGGCGATCGACAGGCCCGCCGCATAAAAGCCGACCATTTCCACCGACCAGAACTGCTGCAGGAACAACAGTTCGATACGGTTGAGAAAGATCGAATCGATGATGAACTGCATCGACAGGATCACGGAAGAAGAGGCCAGGTATTTGAGCGAGACGCCGCAGCGATCACGCCGAGCAAAAAGAATTGGCAAGGTTGCAACGAAAAGTACGAGCTGTCCGAGCGCATAGCCGACAAGCACACCTTCCACCCCGTAGAAGACGGCGCCGATCGCCACGCCCGCAAGCTGGAAGATCGACACAATCAACGTCAACCGAAAGAATGTGTCGAGCCGCTTTTCGCCGATGAGGTAGAATTTGACGAAGGAGCCGATCGCCTGAATGAAAAAGAGAATGCCAGTCACGAGCGCCACCGATGGCGCGGTGTCCGCCCAGTGCATCTCCTCCGAAGTCAGGAAGAACATTGCGTAGAGCCCGAGCAGCACCAGCGTGGAACAGACCATGAAGGTGACAAGGATCGAGGCAAATCCCCTGCGCCGTTCGAGGTTGTAGCCCTGTGCCGAAAGCTGCGGCAGCGTCTTCAAAAGGGTGATACTGGAGCCAAGTTCGGCAATCGAGGCGCCGGTGACGACGAGCCATAACGAGAAGGCAACGATACCGTTGGCCTCTGGCCCGAGCAGGCGTGCGGTTATGATCGAGGACACGAACCCCGTCACCAGAAGCAGCATGCCCGCCGCTGCATTCATCACTGAATTTGCAATTATGCCCTTCGACATCCGTCCATCCGCCAGAAGCCGCGCCGCGGCCGAGAACAAGCCATCTCTAAAGTGAAACCGTTAAAATAAGGGGCTGGCACTCTCGGCTCAGCTCGCCTGCATCGCGGAGAGGCGCAAAAGCGCCTTGTCATAGCTGTGCTCTGCGAGATGGCGCAGCAGATAGTCACGAGCCCCTTCCGCTTTCCGCTTTGCGGCCTCGCGATCGGAATAGATGCCCTTAAGAAGCGCTGCGGCTGCCACGGGCGAAGGATCGGCCCAGACGGCATCCTTGAGATCGGCAAATTCTGGATGGTCATCGACCACGGGGATGAGCAAGGGCTCGACCAGCCAGGTATTGTCAGGGTCGCAGAAATCAGCCGTGCCCGACCATGCGGTGGAGACAACAGGCGTGCGATGCATGATCGCTTCCGCGACTGTCAGGCCGAACCCTTCCGAACGGTGCAGCGAAAGATAGACGTTGGACTCTTTGATAATGCCGTTGATCTCAGAGCTCGCCAGATTGTCGGTAATGACCCTGATATTCCGATCGCCTTCGACGGATTGCATGAGCCTGCGAAGCGCTTCATCGCGAGCCGGGCTGCCGCTCGCCTTCATCAGCAGGAAGGCATCGGGGCATTCGGCACTGAACTGCCTGAAGGCTTCGATAGCCGCCTGCGGATTCTTGCGGTTGATCGACGAGCCGCCGCTGAAGATGAAAGACACTAGGAAGGCTTCCTCGGCAATCCCGAATTTCTGCCGGATACCCTCGGCCGCCGGCCGCTCGGACACCGGATGCGGCACGACGATGACGGGAGCCGAGGTAAGCGGCGCGATCGCCCGCCGAGTGAATTCCGAGGGTACGAGGATGGCGTTCATATAGTGCATGGCATTGCGCCATTCGGCGGGCACCACTTCGAGCTCCCAAGCCCAGTAGCCGATATTGAAGGCGCGGGCAAAATTGCCGAGACCCATCTTCAGGATCGCGCGCGGCAGCATCGGCGGATTGAGGTGCCATATCCGGCTTCCCGGCTGACCGTCGGAAGCGAGCGCCGGCGCCCATTCCACTAGCTTGCCCTCGTCAGGATGCGTGCTGACATCGGCAAGCATGATCTGCCGGCCTGCCTTGGAAAGTGCAACGGCACAAAGCCGAGCGGATTCTCCTACACCCGCCACCATCGATAGATAGCCGACGACTTCGACCGGCCTGCCAGGATTGAAGGCATACCGTGATTTGACGATGAGACGCTGCAGCAGATGCCCGCGCACACTCCGATAGACGCCTCGCAACGCTTCTTCTGCCTGCACTCGTATCGTCATCGCCGCTCTCTAGTCCTCATAACGAGAAGCGCCGCGAGCTGCCGACGCTTCTGATTACGCCCGTGGGCAACGCATCGGCGTCCGTGCTCGAAGCCGCGATCAACTTCACCCGCTTGGCGGGACCTGGCGCCAGATGGAACCAGTCCTCTTCTGCGCGATAGCCTTCGACATCGATATGCACAGACTGGGCGAGCTTGTCGGACACAAGCGTCATGAACCAATCGTCGCCCTCGCGAATGAAAGATGCCTCGATCGTCGCATCGTGGAAGGCCTTCGCCCGCCCGCGCGGAAAGTGGAAAGCCTGCGCCAGCAATGCACCATCCATGGCCGATCGCAGCCATGCGACGCTCACGTCATGCGACGGCGCGCCGAAACGGAACGCATAAGTCGCATCGAAGAAGCCACCAAAGAGATCGGTGCAAGCAATGCGCTCCACACTCCTCGGTCCGAGATTGAAAGCCTTGCTGCCGCTTGCCACCTGCTGGCGCCCATCGCGCAGGCAGGCGACGTCGAGTTCCAGTGCAATGACCTTGTCCGTTTCGTTGATGATATGGACATAGAGACCGTTCGTGCCTTCATCGGTAAAGACTGCCTGAACCGGCCGGAAGGCGCGTCGCATCGCGTGCCAAACCGGCTTTGGTTCACCGGTAGAATCGATGACACCCCAACCGGCACCCGGCAAAAGATCTTGCAGGGTCCAGACGAGCGCGCCGTTGCAGGAGGATCCCTTGCGACGCCACTCGGCAAATGTCTCTTCTAGAACCTCGCCGGTCACGGCACGCGAGAGGTCGAGATAACGTTCGGGGTCTTCGCGGCGGAGCTTGGCCGGATCGAGATCGTAAAGAAGCCCTAGATAGAAGTCTCTGACGTCCTCGAAATCCCAGGAAGCGCCGCGATCGCGCGGCACGCGCTCTTTCCAGAGCGGATTGTGAACTGACGGGACGTCGAGATGCCGCTGCAATGTCCGCTGCTGCGGCACATGCGCAAAGGCGAGGCTCTCAGCCGCAAAGCGCAATTCGGCACGACGCGCATCATCAAGAGGCCGCATATAGGCGCCGACGCCGTAGTAATGTGTAACACCGGCATTGGGTGAAAAAGGCATGGCGCCGCCATAGGGGGAGTTCGGCACATAGGGCACATCGGGACGCATGCGCTGGCAGATCGCCGGGATGATCTCGTCCGTGATGGGCCCGCTCCAGAAATCTGCCGGCAGGCCGAACATCGCCGCCTGCTGGTGAATTTCGCTACCGCCGCAGAGCACGGTTAGCGAAGGCGAAAGTTGCACGCCATGCAGGAACTCTTCGATCTCAGCATGTACATGGCCGACAAAGGCCTTGTCGTTCTTCGGATAATCGAAATTCGCGAACATAAAGTCCTGCCAGACCATCAGTCCCAGTTCATCGCAAAGTTCGAAGAATTCGGGTGTCTCATAAGCCATGGTCCCGCCGATGCGGATCATGTTCATGCCGGCCTCGGCAGCCAATCGCAGAAAAGGCTCATAATCCGCCCGCTCGCCCGGCAGGCGCACGATATCGGCCGTCGTCCAGACGGCCCCGCGGCAGAAGATCCGCTCACCGTTGACGACAAGTGCGAAATCATTGCCATCAGCGCCGTGGTCGGCCTCGATCCGCCGGAAACCGGTCTTGCCGATAGAGTGCTCTTCGCCATCGAGAATCAACGTCACGTCATACAGATGCGGCGTACCATGCGTATGCGGCCACCACGCCTCGATATCCGGCAGTTTGAGAATTGCCGAATAATGTCGCTCGCCGATCTTCTCAAATCCCTGTTCGACGCCAGCGCAACGCAGCGCCATGACCGGCTCTTCGCCATCAGTATGGAGTGAGACACTGAGCCGTCCCGCGCCGTTTTCATCCAGCGCGGCGCGGACCGAGACATTGTCGATCGAGGCCACACCTCGCCGCACCAGCGAGATCGAACGCCATGGCCCAATTGCATGAATTTCCGGGCACCAGCCGGGCATATGTCCGAGCAGAGTCGCGCGGACATTCTTGAGGCCCTGTGGCGTGATCATCTGCGGTCGCCAGCGGGCACGTGGTCCCGGTTCGGTAAGGTGCGGCCCGAGCGCCCGGAAACAGAGCGCCAATTCGTCGCCGCCCGTCAAGGTCACCGGAATCTCATGCGCGGTGAACATGCTCTCGGAAAACAGGATTTCCTGGCCGTTCAGGAAGACATGGCAGATCGTCGCCAGCCCCCGAAAGCGTAGGATCGCCTCACCCGGCTCCACATCAAAGAGGCGGGTCAGATACCAGGCGTCCTTGGTGTTCAGGGCCTGTGGATTTTCCCGGTCGAAAAGATCAGCTCGTTCGAGCGCGCCAGCAACCGTGCCCGGAACGGGCGCCGGAATGAACTGCGCAGAAAGATGGATATCGTGCGGTGTCGCGCAGGCGTCAGGCTCCGTCAGAACCAGATTCCAGCCTTCGGAAAGCAGGCTTTCCTCAGCCCCGATACTTGCCAACCGCCCCCGCATGGTCAGATCTCCGGCTTCAGGCTCGCCCTGCGAGCGATGCCATCATCGAATCCCATGCATCGGCAGCTGGATCAAGAGCTGCTTTCAACGGCTCGAACTTGCGGCGGGTGACAGCGCGGGCAAGCTGGAACTGGACCGACTTCGCCACTTCCGAGATCCGACGCGCCTCTTCGACCGCCGCGGTAAATTCACCGGTCGAAAGCCAGCTCAGATGATCGGCCGCGAGTTCGAAGTTCGCCCCGACCTGCCGCAGCGTGTTGAACGCATATTTATGGAAGAAGCCAAAAGGCCTGTCGGCCACCGCTTCGACCTGAAGCGGGAAGACTTCCGCAAAGGCACGGATCGGATTGGCACTTGGACGGCGACCGAAATGGAAGCCGAGCAGCCGGCGGGAAACTTCGCGCAGATACGCCTCGCCGACAGGGCTCTTCGGGAATTTGGCAAACTCCGTATAGGGCAGGAACGGCGCGTCCTCATCCGCCAAATGGGACTGGAACAGCCCCTCGAAGTCCTCGCCCTCAACGCGGAAATAGCCGGCGTTGTGGAAATAGTCGACGCGCTTGCCCGCGAAATCCAAGCGGTTGATCGCAACCGTGGTCTTGCCGTGCTCCTGCCGGTAGGCAGTGCCGCGCGTATCCGGCATGTAGAAGGAATCCATCTCGATGAGGCAAAGCCGCCCGCGGGCGATCTGCACCTCGACATGCCGCTCAATGCGATCATAGATCGCCAGTTCGGTGGCGCGGATGCCATAGAGCGCTTCGAGATCTTCCAACGGCACCTTGAAGAAGGTGAACTGGTCGCCCTCGAAATCCTGTGTCAGCGTGAAACCCAGCATGGCCTCCGGCGCAACGCCAAAGGTCGACAGCACCTCGATCCAGAGGTCGATATAACAATTGGTCTCTGGCCACATGCGCTCGCCGGAATGCAGCGCATGTTGTTTGTAGGTATCAGGATCGATACCCGCAAAGACCGATGTCATGGAATCGCTCAGCCCCACAGCACTTTCCGCACGTTTGCCGGCCATGTTTCAACATCAAGGCCGTGAGTATGAAAGAGCGCGAGCGCGATGCGCTCCAGGCCGAAACCGACGCAGGCCGTATGGGCCACGCTGCCATCTTCGAGATTCAGGCCCCATTTCAAGCCGAAGGAATCCTGATGGTAGTTGAAGCTCATGCAAGCCGTCGGTTTTGCTGCCGACGTGATCGGGATCAGCAGTTCGAACTTCAGGTTCTGGTCACGCTGGTTGTTGACCATCATCTTGCCGGCGCGGCCGAAGAACGGATCGTTGGCGACGTCGATGGTCACATCGAGGCCGACCTGCTTCATCATTTCCACACCGCGATCCATCCAGCTCTGACGGAAATCGCTAACATGCTGCTCGGTACCCATGCAGACATATTCGCGCATGCGGAAGAGCTGCTGGCGGGCCGGATCCTTGGAGGGCTCATGGCGGAAGCAATAGGATTGAAGATCGAAGAGGCCGCCCTTGGCCGGCAGGTTGCCGCGCTTGGCAACGGTCGGATAGAGCGGATAGCAGGCCGCCGGCGTCAGCACGATATCGGTTGCTTCCTGACCTTTGGTCCAGTCCTCGCCGACTTCCATACACTGCAGCAGGCTCATATGGTCGAGCTCGCTGCCGCAGAAGCTGTGCACCGTGCCGGCAAGCTGCGGAAAGCTCTTCATGTAGCCGCTCTTTTCGAAGAGCGCGCGGTTCATGCCGGGCGGGAAACGCATCGCCTCGGCGCCGTCGGCGCCGCCGAATTTGTCGATCAGCCGTTCGAAGGCGGCGATCACGTCTTCGAACTGGCCGCTGCGACCATAAAGGCCGTCAACACCCGTATCGATCAGCAGGCCGGACTCGAAGAGCCGGTCCAGAAACGATGTCTGCATATCCATGACTTTACCCCAGTAGGCTAGTGTCCTGCTTATGGACGAGGAGCATGCTCGACGTATTGCCGAGGATGCGGTCGTTCGAGATCATGAGCTGCGCGGAATGGGCATCGCGCAGATGGCGACCGAGGCTGAAGGGCGTACCGTTCTTGTAGCCCATGATGCCGCAGATCAGCATGGCATGATTGACGATTTCCAGGATCGTCTCCGAGGAGGCGATCTTCACGTTGTTCATCGCCACCGCAAAGCCCATCGAGGAGAGCTTGTCGCCATCAGCCTTCGCACCTTCATAGGCCTTGAGGCCTGCAACGACGTTCGATTTCACCATCTGCAGGAGGTTGGAAACCTCTGCGAGGCGAAGTGCTCCGGGCGGTGTGGCATCGGGAGATTTGCGAGCGGCAGCGCGCACGAATGCCTGCGCACGGGAAACGGCATCGACCGCGATGCCATACCAGACACCGCTCCAGAGCAGATGCGAGGACGCGAGCATCGATTGTGCAGCGATTTCAGCGAAAGGCTTCGGCAGGATCTGTACGGCCGGCGCTTCGCCCTTGAAGAGAAAACCGTCGGAGCAGGTGCCGCGCATGCCAAGCGTGTTCCAGGCATGCGTCTTTTCGAGCGTGTACTGATCCCTGAGGAAAGCGGTCAATACCTGGTCGGAAGAGGCGGCCTGCGGATGGCTGCGCGAGGTAATGAGGATGGCATCGGCATGCGAGCCGTAGGAAATGACGGTCGCGTCCTTTTCCAGCCGGCAGGTATCGCCATCGATTTCAATCGCGCAAATGCTGTTGCGCAGGTTGCCGCCTATGCCGCCCTCGGTGGTGGCGGAGGCGATCAGGAGTTGTTCGGCGACGATCCGACGCATGAAGGCACTATGCCATTCGCTGTCGGCGCCATGCTCGACGAGGCTCGAAAGCTTGATCTGATGCATAGCAAAGACCATCGCGCTTGCCGCGCAGGCCTGGCCGAGCATCGAGCACAATTCGGCAATATCGGTGGTGGAAGCAGCCTCGCCACCAAGGTGACGGGGAATCTGGATGCCGAGCAGGCGCTCGGCCTTCATCGCGTCCACGGCTTCCTGCGGGAACCGGCCTTCGAAATCGACGGCATCCGCATGTTTTGCCGCAATTTCGGCGACGCGGGCAGCCCTTGCGACAAGGCTGTCTTCCGTGATCTTGACCGGGAAGTTCATCAGGCGACCTTTCGGCTATCCCGGATGAGATCGACAGTCTTGGCGATTGCCGAGATGCTCGCGAAGGACTTGCGGTTCAGGAGATTGTCGGGGAATTCGATGTCGAACGCCTCTTCGATGCCGAGCATGAGCTGCACAGAGGCGAAGGACGTCAGACCCGCAGCGTAGAGATCCGCATCATCGGCAATCTGATCAACCGGAACAGGAAGCTTACCGAACTTGGTCACGAGGTCGCGGATTGTCTTGTTCATCCCATTCACTCCAGATTTTTAGTGATCCTGAGCCGGCGTTCATTGCCGTTTCATGGGAGTGCTTTTAGTAGGGAAAACAGAACATTCCGCTAATGTAATTAGTTAAATATGACCAAGACTCATACTTTGCATTTTACGAATTATACCAGCGCGACGCCTGATACTTGATTTCTATCAACAGCTTGAAGCAGGCTGAGAAAACCGGCCGCAAATGGCTAGCGCGGTGTCGAGTGCAGAAATGGCACGCTGAGCGCACGCTTTTGCGTTAACTGGCGGGTGGATAGGAATGTTCGCTGCCGCGATAGTCCGAAATCGAATAACACCCCTCACCGGTTGCCCTGACTGCGCTCTCGCCGATCACCGCCTTCCCGTAGCCGCCGGGAATATCGAGAATATAGGTAGGCTGGCAAAGGCCGGAGATGCGGCCGCGAAGCGAGGCGACGATCTTTTGTCCTTCGTCTATAGACAGACGGAAATGGCTGGTGCCGGGCGCAAGATCGGGATGATGCAGATAATAGGGCTTCACGCGCGTCTCGACGAAGGCCCGCATCAGTTCTGCCAGCACATCAGGATCATCATTGACGCCCCGCAGAAGCACCGACTGGCTGACCATTACGATTCCGGCATCCACGAGGCGGGCGCAGGCCGCCCGTGCTTCCGCCGTCAGTTCACGTGGATGGTTGGCGTGGAGCGCGACATAAACAGTCTTGCCGCTCGCTTTCAGCGCCGCGATCAGATCCGCATCGATCTTCTGCGGATCGACGACAGGCACCCGCGTATGAAAACGCACGATCTTCACATGCTCGATCGTTGCAAGTTGGCCGAGAATTTCGCCAAGGCGACGTGGCGAAAGCACCAGTGGATCGCCGCCGGTCAAGATGACCTCCCAGATCTCTTCGTGCTCGCTTATGTAGTCGAAGGCTCCAGACAGCGCCGCCGGATCGAGCGTACCGAGCCCCTGCGGCCCGACCATTTCGCGTCGGAAACAGAAGCGGCAATAGACGGGGCACACATGCACCGCCTTCAACAGCACGCGGTCCGGGTAGCGATGCACGATGCCTTCGACGGGACTATGGGCGTGATCGCCGATAGGATCGGCCCGCTCTTCGGCCGTCACGACAAGCTCTGCAGCATTGGGCACGAATTGCCGGGCAATCGGATCGGCCGGATCGGAATGATCGATCAGCCTCGCGATAGTTGGCGTCAATGCGATGGCATAGCGCGCGGCAACCTCATCGAGCGCCGGTCGCTCGGCTTCTTCGATCACTCCGGCCCCGACGAGATCGTCGACGTTCTTGATTGGACGTAGGACGTTCACCGGCCATACTCCGCAACCGGCGCCCAGAGCACCTGATCGATCCGTGTCGCACCTGTCGCCAGCATCACCAGCCGGTCGAAGCCGAGTGCAATGCCGCTCGCTTCCGGCATGATGGCGAGCGCTGCCAGGAAATCCTCATCTAGGGGATAGGCTTCGCCATAGACCCGCATCTTCTCCACCATCTCGATCTCGAAGCGGCGGCGCTGTTCGGTGGCATTGGTCAGTTCCCCGAAACCGTTGGCGAGCTCGACGCCGCAGGCATAGAGCTCGAAGCGTTCAGCCACGCGCGGGTCCTGCGCCGAAGGCCGTGCGAGCGCTGCTTCGGAAACCGGATATTCGTCGAGTATGGTGACGCGGCCGAAGCCCAGATGCGGTTCGACCTTCTCCACCAGCACCCGGCTGAAGAGATCCGCCCAATGATCGTCATCGGCGACACGCATGCCGACCCGCCGCATTTCGGCGGCCAGGTGCTCGCGATCCGTAGAGCCGTCGGCGTAAACCGATCCCAGAAGATCGATGCCGGCATGGCGGCTGAAAGCCTCGGCAACGCTTATCCGTTCCGGCCCGGCGAAGGGGTCGCACTCGGTGCCGCGATAGACGAGCTTCGCCGTCTTTACCGTTTCGGCAGCGAGCGCCAGCATCCGCACGCAGTCCATCATCAGGCTCGCATAGCTTTCGGCCGCCCGGTACCACTCGAGCATGGTGAATTCTGGATGGTGCAGCGGCCCGCGCTCGCGGTTGCGATAGACATGTGCAAAGCAGGCAATGCGCTGCTCGCCGGCCGCCAGCAGCTTCTTGCAGGCAAATTCCGGCGACGTATGCAGGTAAAAAGGCGCCGCTTGACCGTCCGTCGTCAGCGCCTGTGTGGCAAAGGCATGCAGATGCGCCTCGTTGCCCGGTGATACCTGCAACGTGGCTGTATCGACCTCGATGAAGTCCTCGCGCGCAAAGTACCCGCGCAGCGCCGCCTGGATCGCATTGCGCCCCATAAGGAAGGGACGGCGATCGGCATGCACTGATGGTGTCCACCAGGGAGACGCTTTGGCGCTCGTGAGGGTCATTCAACGCTTTCCTTGCCGGATTCGGCCGGAATGGGGTGGCTATTTCCGCGATTTTAGGTTAGTGCGCCCACGAAGAAAAACATTTTGCGTCTTCAGGGCCATTCCGACAGTCCTCTACGACGCCGAAAGCCGACTTACAAGGAAGTCTTATGGTCAAGATCATCGCCTCTTCCGTCCGCAAGGGCAACGTTCTCGAGGTTGACGGCAAACTTTACGTCGTTCTCACTGCACAGAATTTCCACCCTGGCAAGGGCACGCCGGTCACCCAGGTCGACATGCGCCGCATCGTCGATGGCGTGAAGGTTTCCGAGCGTTGGCGCACGACCGAGCAGGTCGAGCGCGCCTTCGTCGAAGACGTGAACTTCCAGTATCTCTATGAAGACGGCGAAGGCTTCCACTTCATGAACCCGGCAACCTACGATCAGGTGGTCGTCAGCGCCGAAACCATGGGCGACCAGAAGGCCTATCTCCAGGAAGGCATGACCTGCGTCCTGTCGATCCACGAAGGCGTTCCACTGGCACTCGAACTGCCGCGCCACGTTACGCTGGAGATCGTTGAGACCGAGCCGGTCGTCAAGGGCCAGACGGCATCCTCATCCTATAAGCCGGCCATCCTCTCCAACGGCATCCGCACCTCGGTCCCGCCGCATATCGATGCCGGTACCCGCGTCGTCATCGCGACCGAGGACAATTCCTACGTCGAGCGCGCCAAGGACTGATCGCATCGGTTTCCAGACATTCGAACGGCCTGAAGCACCCGCTTCGGGCCGTTTTCGTTTGGCACCAGGGATGATGAAGCGACGCGATTAGACCGGCAAAATGCCGGCCTCTTTTGCGCTAAAGGTGGGGATTGCGCGGTCGGTACTTCTTGACCAGCCTCTGGTTGATTTCCGCAGCACCTGGCATATTGGCACTGAGATAGACAGGCGCATCACCAGATTTGGAAAGCTCGGAAGCGACTTCCGCAAAAATGGCGTTGATCACAGTCACGCCGACGGCCGTTGAAACAGGCCCAACCCGAAGCCCCGTTCCGTCAAGGTCGAGAACGGCATCACCCGGCGGCAAGCCGTTGTCCAATACCACGTCAGCGACATCGGCCAACCGCCGACGGCCATTGGCGATCGCCGTCGAATAGGCAATGGACGTGATGGCGATGACTTTTGCGCCGATCTCGCGCGCAAAATCGGCCGCTTCGATTGGCGCGGCGTTCACGCCGGAATTGGAGGCGATAATGATGACATCGCCCGGCTGCATGCCGTAACGCTCCAGCACCGGCCGCACCAGGCCCTGGGTACGTTCATAGACCGAGCTGATGACCGCGCCCTCGTGCAGCATGGCCGAACCGACGAGGACCGGCACCGTAAAGGCAAGCCCGCCAGCGCGATAATGTACCTCTTCCGCCAACATATGCGAATGGCCGGTGCCGAAGACGTAGACGCGCTTGTCGCCACGAGCCGCCTCCAGGATCGCCTTCGCTGCCCGCGCCATCGGTTCGGCAAGTGCCTGCTTCAGATTGTCCAGCCGACCGATGAGATTGGAGAAATAGGCATCCGTGATTGCAGTCATCCGCTGCTCTCCTTAAGCCGCTTCGCCGCCAAGCCAAGTCGCCTTCACTTCGATTGTATCAGCGAAATGCACGAGATCGGCGCGCGCGCCCGGCGAAAGATGGCCTCGATCGGCAAGCCGCAGGAAACGCGCCGGATAGAGCGTTGCCATCCTCAACGCTTCGGCAAGCGTCAGTTCCAGATAGGTGACGCCATAGCGGATCGTTGACGCCATATCGACATCCGAGCCCGCCAGTGTACCGTCCGAAAGCACCAGCTTCGAGCAGAATCCGCCTCTTTCGCGCCGCACGGTGCGGCCATTCAGTGTAAAGGTATCCTTCTCCGAGCCGACGAGCGACATGGCATCAGTCACAAAGAACAGCTTGCCCTCGCCGCGCTTGGCGCGCAGTGCGGTTCGCAGCGCCTTCGGATCGACATGGTGTCCGTCGGCAATGATGCCGCACCAGACTGCTGGATGGTCGATCGCGGCCCCAACGAGCCCTGGCGCGCGATGCGCCAACTGGCTCATGGCATTGAAGAGATGCGTCACACCCCGCGCGCCGGCATCGAAGCGGGCTTCTGCCACTTCGCTGGTGCTATCGGAATGGCCGATGCTGACGATGACGCCGGCTTCGCTGAGCTCGCGCACCTGCGAGACCGTGATCTGCTCCGCAGCAATGGTGACAAGCAGGGTCCCGATCGCCTCACGCGCGGTGATAAAGGCCTTGATATCCTTGCCCTCAACAGGGCGCATCAGTTCCGCAAGATGGGCGCCCTTGCGAGCCGGCGCCAGATGCGGGCCTTCGAGGTGCAAGCCGGCGACTCCGCGATTGGCCTTCACGGCGACTTTTGCCGCTTCGATCGCCGCAGCCGTTGCGTCGGCGGTGTCTGTGATCAGCGTCGGCAGCAGTGCCGTCGTGCCGTAAGGGCGGTGCCCATCGGCGATCATGTACATGGAGTCCGGCGACGGTTCATCGTTCAGCATACGACCGCCGCCGCCGTTGACTTGCGCATCGATGAAGCCGGCAGACAGGACGCCGCCGTCAAGCGCCACGATCTCGCCTTCAGGCAGATCGCTCCGGCCGACGATCGCCTCGACGCAGCCGTCCTTGACGATCAATGCCCGCTCGTCATGAAAGCGCTCGCCATCGAAGATACGTGCACCGGTGAAGATCTTGCGGGTCATCAGACGGTCTCCGTCACCTTCAGCAGATTTGCTGGCTTGTCCGGATCGAAACCCTTGCGGCGGGTTACGGACTCGATCAGGCGATAATAGACGAGCAGCGAAACCAGGGGATCGACAAGACCGTTGCCTGTCGTCGGAACTTGCAAATTGACGCCTGCAAGCGGTTTTGTCGAGAAGGGCACGGTCGTCGCGCCGAGTTTCTGCAGCCGTTCCAGCGCCTTTACGTTATTGTTGAAGGCGGCATCTTCGGGCACGAAGCCAACAATCGGAAAGCCCGGTTGCACGAGGCGCATCGGACCATGCATCAGCTCGGCGAGCGAGAAGGCTTCTGCATGAAGGCCGGCCGTCTCCTTGGCCTTCAGCGCTGCTTCGAGAGCAATGGCATAGGCCGTGCCGCGGCCACCGGTGTAAAGCGATGCGGCGTTGAACAAAACATCTTCGGCTCTGGTAGTGTCGATACCGGACGTCGCAGAAAGTGCAGCCGGCAGCTTCTCCAGAGCAGCCTGCAATTCAGCCTTGTTACCGATTGCCGCCGTAACGCCAGCAAGGGCGGCGACCGACGCGATGAACGACTTGGTTGCCGCAACGCTCTTTTCAGCACCGGCATTGAGGCCGAGAACGATATCGGCCTGCTTGGCGAGCGGACTGTCGATGACGTTGACAACGGCAATCGTTGTCGCCCCGCCTTTTTTGGCCGCTTCCTGCAGCGCAACGATGTCCGGGCTGGCACCCGACTGGGAGACGGTAAAGTGGATGCCACTCTTCAGATGCAGAGGAGCGCCATAAACGGAAGCGATGGACGGACCGATCGAGGCGACCGGCACGCCGCAGGTGATTTCAAAGAGATATTTGAAGAAGGTCGCGGCATGATCCGACGAACCGCGCGCCGCCGTTGTCACCACGCTGGGGCGAGCGGACGAGAACAGCCGGGCGATTTCGGCGAAGACCGGTTTTTCCTTTTCGAGCAGCGTGGCGACCACCTCGGGCGACTGGCCCGCTTCCTGCAACATCAGCGACTGGTTCTCACTCATAGGTCATCTCCAATTCTCAGTTCAGCGACGAAATCATAGGCGTCACCACGATAATGCGAGCGGGTGTATTCAACGACGCGCTGGTCTTCCAGGCGCGAAACGCGTTCGATCAGAAGGGCCGGTGCCCCGACCTTGACGTTCAAGATAGCGGCCGATGAAGGGTCGAGCGTGACGGCGGTCAGCCGCTGCATGGCGCGCACCGGCTTGTGACCGTGAGCAGCGAGCGCATCATAGAGCGAGCCTTCGCCGCCAGCTTCCTCGCCCAAAAACTTGACCGGCACGACGGCGCGCTCGATTGCGAGCGGCAGCCCGTCGGCAAGGCGCAGGCGATCGAGCCGCAAGACCGGTTCATCCACACCAAGACCGAGCAGAAAGGATTCTTCCGGAGAAGGGTTATTGACTGTGCGCGACAGGATCTTCGCCGCCGGCGAGCGTCCGCGCGAACGCATATCCGCTGAGAAGGACGAAAGCCGCCACAGCGGCTGCTCCATGCGCTCCACCTTGCTGGAAACGAAGGTGCCGCTGCCGTGGCGCGATTCCAGTGCTCCTGACGTCATGAGATCGCGATAGGCTGTCCGCACGGTTACGCGCCCGAGCTTCAAGGCTTCCGCAAGATCGCGCTCGCCAGGCAGCGCCGTGCCGGGCTTCAGGAGACCTTCCTGGATGAGACCGGTCAACGCCAGCGCCAACCTCTTGTAAAGCGGTCCCGTTGCTGCTTCATCCCGCAGCCCACGGCCATTCAGTTCCGCTATCAGACTGGTTCTATCCATGGCCCAACAATAGAACCTATTTAGAACCAGACGGCAAGCCAGATTCGTATCGGCAAAAGAAAAACCCTCGCGGGACGGCAGCGAGGGTTTCATTGATCCTGATTGGACGAGCGAGTTCAGTTCTTCGTGAAGATATAATCCGTTTCCTGACGCAGCACTTCGCCGGGGCGCAGCACGGCATTCGGGAAGCCCTGATGATTGATTGCGTCCGGCCAGATCTGCGTTTCCAGGCAAAAACCGGCAAACGGACCGTATCTGCGGCCGTCGAGGCCAGGCACCGGTACGCTGAGCTTGAAACCGGCATAAAACTGCACGCCCGGCTCGGTCGTACGCACTTCCAGTGAAACACCGGAATGCAGGCTTCGGGCAAGTACCACGGATCGCTTGGCCGTACGCTCGTTCGAAAAGCAGAAATTATGGTCGTAGAGCGCCTGCTCGTGCCCGGCGAAACGCTTCATCGGCGCCATCTCGCGGAAATCGAATTCATTCCCCGCGACCGAACGGATCTCACCGGTCGGGATCTGCTTCTCGTTCGTCGGCAGATAGTGGTCAGCGGCAATCATGATGTCATGTGCGAGCGCATCTTCGCGGCCGTCGAGATTGAAATACGAATGCTGGCAGACATTGGCGAGTGTCGGTGCGTCCGTCGTCGTTTCGTAATTGACGGAAAGCTCGCCGTTCCCATGCACACGATAGGTCGCCTGGATGGTGCAGTTACCGGGATAGCCGGCGCGGCCATCGGGATCGACAATCTTCAGCACCACACGGTCGGCCTCGTACTCGACGATCGTCCAGACGAGCCTGCCGATATTATCGCTGCCGCCATGGAGATGGGTGACACCGTTCTCATTAAGCTCGAGTTGGTAGTCCTTGCCATCGAGCGTGAACTTGCCGTCGCCGATGCGGTTAGCGCAGCGTCCCGGCGTCGCGCCGAAGAAAGGCGAATGGTCGAGGTAGTCGTCAAAATTCTCGAAGCCGAGCACCAGCGGCGCATCATGCCCTTCGAGCCTTGCATCCTGGATGACCGCACCCCAGCTCAATACCTTGACCGTCAATCCGCCGCCGCGGATGATGACGCGATGAACAGTCTCCCCGTCCCTCGTCTGCCCGAAAACTTCTCGTTCCAACTTGTCCACCATGATCGCCGCTACTCCATCCCAAGGTTCAGGAACCGGAAACTGCCCCCATTTCCCGCAAACCGCAACCGGGCGGGGCTGGAAAACAAAACGCCGCCGCAAAAATGCGGCGGCGCATTTCTAAACCCAACCGGTGACCCTCAGATGTCCGAGCCGATCTCCTCGATATCGTAGGGCGTCGTCTGGTAGATCTCATTGATCCAGTTGCCGAAAAGCAGATGCGCGTGGCTGCGCCAGCGGTTCTGCGGCGCAAGCGCCGGATCATTATGCGGGAAGTAGTTGTGCGGCATCTTGATCGGCACGCCGGCATTCACATCGCGGAAATATTCCTCCGAAAGCGATGTAGAATCATATTCGACATGGTTGAAGATATAGAGCCGCCGCCCCTTCGGCTCGTGGACGAGACAGACGCCCATCTCGTTCGATTCCATCAGGATCTCAAGCCCGTCGACCTTCTCGATATCCGCGCGGCGCACCTCGGTCCAGCGCGACACCGGGACCTCGAAATTATCAGAGAAACCGTTGAGATAGACGGAGGAGGGCTTGAGGTTGTTGTGGCGGTAAACGCCGAAAGCCTTTTCCTTCAGTTCATACTTGGGCACGCCGTGGAAATGATAGATGCCCGCCATCGCGCCCCAGCAGACATTCATGGTCGAGTGGACGTTTGTCTGCGTCCAGTCGAAAATCTGCTGCATTTCCTTCCAATAGGTAACATCCTCGTAGGGAAGCGTCTCGATCGGCGCACCCGTGATGATGAAGCCGTCGAACTTGCGATGCTTCACTTCCTCCCAGGTCTGGTAGAAGGCGAGCAGATGTTCTTCAGGCGTATTCTTGGCCTTGTGGTTTCCGACGCGGATCAGCGAGAATTCCACCTGAAGCGGCGAAGCACCCACCAGGCGCGCCATCTGAACCTCGGTCTTGATCTTGTTCGGCATGAGGTTGAGCAGCCCGATCTGCAGCGGGCGGATATCCTGACGGATCGCCACGGTTTCGGTCATCACCCGCACGCCCTCGTTCACAAGCGTTTCGAAGGCAGGCAGCGTATCGGGGATTTTGATGGGCATTGCGGTCAACTCGATCAAAATAAAAAACCGGCGGCGAAAGAATCGCTACCGGTCCGCACGCGGCCCTTTAGCGACTTATTTAACGTGGCTGCAAGCCGGCCGGCCAAATCACCACGAGGTATCCTAGATAGCGCCAGTCCGGCTGCGAATCAACTGTCAATGCAGATAGCTACAAAAGCCATCACGCTTTCTTTATAGATGGTGGAATCTGTTGATGGACCAGTAACGCCCCCATGTTATTAATGTCAGGATGGGCGGATTTGGAAATTTGAAATGGCAAACGACGTAAAAAGGGGGAGGGGCATCCAGAGTCAGGACCGCGTAGGATATGATCTCAGCCTGACATATCGGCTTGGAGTGATGTTCTCCGCATTCTGGAATTCGCAGGTCCGCGGCAAGGTGCTGCTGCTTGCGACATCGCTTGTCATCATCATCCTGGCGACTGCCTATGGACAGGTGATTCTCAACGAATGGAACGCTCCCTTTTACGATTCCCTCGAACGCCGTGATCTTGGCGAGTTTTTCCGCCAGCTCGAAGTCTTCGTGATGATCGCCGGCGCATTGCTGCTGCTCAACGTGCTGCAGGCCTGGCTGAATCAGATGACCGCGCTCTACATGCGTGAGGGTCTCTCACGCGATCTCGTCGATCAGTGGCTGAAGCGCAAGCGTGCGCTGAAGCTCTCCGCCATCGGCATTATCGGCGTCAATCCGGACCAGCGCCTCCACGAGGACTCGCGCAACCTCGCCGAAAGCACCACGGGTCTTGCGCTTGGTCTCCTGCAATCGACCATCCTGCTTGTAAGCTTCATCGGCGTGCTTTGGGAGCTTTCAAGCGGCTTCATCTTCCGTATGGGCGGCCATAGCTTCTCCATTCCCGGCTATATGGTCTGGGCGGCGATCTTCTATGCCGCATCGGCCTCGGTATTGAGCCAGGTCGTCGGCAGCAAGCTCGTCAAGCTGAACGCCGACCGGTTTTCCAAGGAAGCCGAACTGCGCTTCGCTTTGATGCATGCCAATGAGAATATGCCGGCGATTACGGTGGCGCACGGCGAGGAGAACGAGCGCAAGCGCATCAACGCCGACATCAGCAACGTTCTCTCGGTCATCAAGCGTCTCGCCATGGCCAACACAAACCTGACATGGGTCTCGGCAGGTTACGGCTGGCTGGTTATCGTTATTCCGATCATCGTTGCGGCACCCGCCTATTTCTCCGGCGGCCTCACCTTCGGCCAATTGATGGTATCGGTCGGGGCCTTCAATCAGGTCAATACGGCGCTACGCTGGTATGTCGCCAACTTCGGCCCGATTGCCGAATGGCGTGCCACGCTGATGCGCGTCACCGATTTCCGCCAGGCGCTTCAGGAGATGGATGACGGGTTCGATGTAAAGGACGCCATCATCTACGAGGAAACCGCGCCCGACACCCTCACACTGAAGGATATCGTCATTATCGCGAAGCTCGGCGAGGATATCGATGACTGTGGCGGCTTTCGGATGCGCGAGACGGACGTGACGATCAAGGCTGGTGAAAAGGTCATGATCAACGGTGATCACAGCGTGAACCGCCGCCTGCTCTTCCAGGCGATGGCCGGTCTCTGGCCCTCTGGCAAAGGCACTATGGGGCTGCCGCCTGCCGCCGACATGCTGTTCATCCCGCAGGTCGCCTATATTCCTGGCGGCTCGCTACGCGAGGCGATCGCCTTCCCCGAAAAACCTGAGACCTATGATAATGCGGCGGTCGAAGCCGCGCTTGAAGCCGCTGGCCTGCATTCACTGATCGCACGCCTCGATACGAAGGCGCGCTGGGACAAGATCCTTGATAGCGACGAGCAGAAAGCCATCGGTTTTGCCCGCCTGCTTCTCGTCAAGCCGCGCTGGGCCGTTTTCGACGAAGTGCTCGAAGGCATGGAACCCGAGTGGCAGCATACGATGACCAAGCTGCTCGCAACGATGCCGGATACCGGCATGATCTATATCGGACGTTCGGAAGCCTATATGGAAGCACTGCATCCGCGCACGCTGCACTTGCTGGCTCTGCCTTCAAAGCCGAGCGAGGAACCACCTGCAGCGTCAGCGGGATCGAGCGCCGTGGCCGCCGCCCCGGCGCTCTAAAGTAGTTCCAGCATAGTCTTTGCAGTTCTGTGTCCGGAATTGCGTGAAAACAAAGTCCGGAAATCCTACATCGGCGGCATCACGCCATTGACGCCGATGGTGACTTGCGCGGCCGAGATGTTGCCGTCGGCCGCCTTCTCCGCCATGACGATCACGCCGGCGCCGGGCTTCAGGTCATCCTTGGTTGCCGCCGCAAATGTGACAATCGGTGTACCGTCGGCAATCGAGATGATCTTTTCCTTGCCCTGATAGGTGAGCGTGATCGTATGGCCGTCGACGGCCTTGACCGCATTGCTGACGGTCGCATTCGTCATCGAGCTGTTCGGCTGAACATCCCACGGGCGGCTGCCTTCGCCGGTGCCCTTCATCGCGGCCGGGAAGATCAGCACTTCGATTGCGCCGTCGGGCCCAGTGCCTTTCGGCAGCGAGGCCACGCCTACAAAATCGCCGACCTTGATGTCGTCGACCGAGGCCTTCTTGATGCCGGCGACCTTCCACCCCGATTTTAGTGCGACTGTCGCATCGCTGCCTTCGCGGGTCTTGACGATCAGCATGTCGCCGTTGAGGCTCTCGATGGTGCCGCGCACACGCACGCGCTGGTTTTCCTGAGCGCTCGCCGCCTGCGAAAAGCCGATCATGATGAAGCTGCTGGCGGCAAGCGCCATGAATATTCCGGTATAGGATTTGCGAGACATGTGACTCTTCCTTCTTGCCCTGGTCGGCGCGATCCCTATTGCCGGAGTGGCACTCTAAGCCGCTTGACGCAGCATGGGCCAATCAAGGAAAAGTGAGGAAGCGGGCTTCCGGCAACCGCGGGAGGCCCGATAAATATCTTGTGAAAATACCGGTTTAGCCGGCCGGGGACATATCCATGTACATGATTTCCCAGACGTGGCCGTCGAGATCCTGGAAGCTGCAGCCATACATCGGTCCCATATCAAGGATCGGCTTCCAGGGCTTGCCGCCAGCTGCCAGCGCCTTCTTGAGGTAATCGTCCACTTCGGCGCGGCTGCCGGCCGAAAGGCAGGTCAGCACTTCCTTGCCCCTGGACGTATCGGCAATATCGCCTTCGATGAACTGCTGGAAATGGCCATGGGTCAGCAGCATCACATAAATATTTTCCTCAACGATCATGCAGGCGGCATCGTCGTTGGTGAAGGCAGGATTATAAGAAAAGCCGAGTGCCGAGAAGAATTCCTTCGACTTGCCGAGGTTCTTGACCGGCAGATTCACAAAAATCATGCGCATGAAAAAATCTCCGTTATGACGTGATGGCACCATGCCGTTGATCACGTTCGGCTCAAAGACGGAGGGAAACCGCCGGATCCGACATTTCAGGAGATTTTTATTGGATCAGCCCTCCAGCTCCTCGCGCAGCATTTCAAGCTCCAGCCATTCCTCTTCCATTTTGGTCATGCTTTCCCGCAGCTTCTCCATCTCCGAGGCCAACCGATTGAACGTTGCCGGATCCCTAGTGAAAAGATTTGGATCGGCCATTTTCTCCTCGCGCTTAGCGATTTCGGCCGCAGCTTTCGCCATTTCCTTCGGCAGGTTTTCAAGCGCGAATTTTTGTTTGTAGGAGAGCTTGCCCTTAGAAGCAGAAGGAGAAGCGGCAGCGGCCTCCTGCGCCTTCGGCTTTTCCGCCACCTTCTCCGCCCTACGGCGTTCTTCTGCCGCACCCTTGCGCTGTGCCAACATGTCCGAGTAGCCGCCGGCATATTCGATCCAGCGCCCGTCCGGCGCCTCCGGATTTGCAGGCGCGATTGTCGAGGTCACCGTCCGGTCGAGGAAATCGCGGTCGTGGCTGACGAGGATGACGGTACCGGCAAAGCCGGTGACGATCTCTTGCAGCAAGTCCAATGTCTCGATGTCGAGATCGTTGGTCGGTTCATCAAGGATGAGCAGGTTTGCCGGTCGCGACAGGATGCGCGCCAGCATCAGCCGTGCGCGCTCGCCGCCGGAGAGATTTTTGATCGGCGTGCGCGCCTGCTCCGGCTGGAACAGGAATTCCTTCATATAGCCGGTCACATGCCGCTGCTCGCCGTTGACCAGGAGGTTCTCGCCGCGCCCATCCGTCAGGTAGTTGGCAAGCGTGTCCTCCGGGTTGAGGTCCTCGCGCTTTTGGTCGAGGGTGGCAATCTCGAGATTGGTGCCGAGCTTTACGGTGCCGCTATCGGACGCAAGCTGGCCGGTCAGCATCTTCAGAAGCGTGGTCTTGCCGGCGCCGTTAGGTCCGACGAGACCAATGCAATCGCCCCGATGTACGCGGACCGAGAACGGCGCGACGATTGGCCTGTCGTCATAGCTCTTGGTGATCTTGTCGGCCTCGATCACCAGCTTGCCGGATTCCTGCGCGTCTGAGGTCGTCGCCTGCACGGTTCCCTGCGGCCCCTTATGGCCGCGATATTGCGCGCGCATGGTCTGCAACTCGCCGAGACGACGCATGTTGCGCTTGCGCCGCGCCGTCACGCCGTAGCGCAGCCAGTGTTCCTCGCGCTCGATCGCCTTGCCGAGCTTATGCTGCTCCAGTTCCTCGGCCTCCAGCACCTGGTCGCGCCAGGCCTCGAAAAACGCAAAGCCTCTGTCGAGACGCCGCGATGTACCGCGATCGAGCCAGACGGTCGCCGTCGATACCTTTTCGAGGAAGCGGCGGTCGTGCGAAATCAGCACCAGCGCGCTGCGCGTCTTCTGCAATTCGCCTTCCAGCCATTCGATGGTCGGCAGGTCGAGATGGTTGGTTGGCTCGTCGAGCAGCAGAATATCGGGCTCCGGCGCCATTACGCGTGCAAGCGCGGCGCGGCGCGCCTCACCGCCGGAAAGGGTCTTCGGGTCTTCTTCGCCGGTCAATCCGAGATGCGAGAGCAGGTAGGTGACGCGGTAGGGATCGTCGCCCGGCCCGAGCCCGGCTTCAGCATAGGCCTGCACAGTCTCGAAGCCGGCAAAATCCGGCGCCTGCTCCAGATAACGCACCGTGGACGCCGGATGACGGAACACTTCGCCCGACTGCGCGTCGACAATACCGGCAGCAATCTTCAGAAGCGTCGATTTGCCCGAGCCGTTGCGGCCGACAAGGCAGATCTTGTCGCCGGGCCCCACCTGCAGGGCGGCGCCTGCCAGAAGCGGCGTGCCGCCGAAGCTCAGGAAAATATCGTCGAGTTTCAGGATAGGAGGCGCCAAGTATCAGACTCCGGAAAGATCATAGGGCCGCGCGAGCACGATGGCTCTGCCGCTGGCAAGCGAGAAGCGCACGAGGCCTTCCGCGACATTGGAAATGGTGCGTGACGAGCCGAAGGGCAAATGGAAGTCGGCGAGCGGATAGCGAGCATTCTCGATGAAAAGCCCGGTGAGTTCGCTGAACCCCGGCACGGAAAACAGGCTACCCGGCGGAAGATCGATCTCCAGCGAACCGGGAAGCAGAGGCACGGCTTCCTCGCTGCCCGAGGTTAGAAGAACGTCGAAGCCTTCTTGCGCCAGTTCGACACCATAAAGCAGATGCTGAAGCGCATGGTCGGAGCGTTCGCCGCCCAGCGCACCGGCAAGGATCAAGCGTTTAGCGCCACGCTCGATCGCTGCGGAAACGGCGATTTCACCATCCGTTGCAGCCTTTGCGGCTGGATAAGGCTGGCGTGGCACATTGGGAAAAGCACCATCAAGATCGGGCGGCGTCGAATCGAAATCGCCGACCCACAATTCCGGCACAACACCAAGCGCGGCTGCATGGCGCATGCCGCCGTCAGCCGCGATGAACCGGCTTTCCCGCACGGCGTCGCGCAGACGATCCGTCAGGATCAAAGCGCCGCCAAGCAGAATGGTGAAGGTGGATTGGCTCATGGGCATTGCCCATAGCGCAAACGGGGGGTGAAGGGGAAGAGGCGCCGGATATCTGGCACCTTTCTCTTAGAAGCGGTAAGTCACATCGGCGCCGATCAGCCAGGGATCGAGCTTTGGCTTGCCGCTGACATCGGCACCGCCGCGATCGCATCAAAAATTCGGGCGCAAGAAAATCTTCTTCACATCAAGGTTCGCACCCCGATGTTCATCGAACATGTAGCTCGAAGCCTGCCTGCAACGCGACACCGAAGGTGTTTTTCACGTCCTCAGCCTGGAGTATCCTTGTCGCGGGATAGGAAAATAGCTTCGTAGCCACTGATGAATTTCTCAAACAACACCGAGAAACTATCAATCTCTTCCTGGGGCCACTCACGCACGACTTCGGAGACGAAAGAGAGCTTCTGAGCTTGGATTTCCGCTAGTAGCTTCTCCCCAATCGGAGTCATGACAACGACGATGCGCCGCGCATCTGCCTGCGATGCCTCGCGGCGCAGAACGTTGCGGCCAACCATATCGGACACAACACGGCTTGCCCGCGACGGATCGATACGCAACATCTCGGCGATCGCACCGACGGTCACCTCGCCATTTTCCTGCGCGCGGCGCACGGCATCAAGCACATCGAGATGCGAGAGCTCCAGATCCGGTGCCACGCTCTGAATTGCCAGACGGCCGATCAGCCGGCGGCCTGTCATCATCCGCATGCGCGTCATGGTGCGGCCGATGCGCGGCACGCTATCCATGGAAACATCCTTAAGCTCTGTGGTTCTTGTCTCGGTCGGGGTCTCAATCATGACGGAACCATAACAGATCGGAATCGAAAATAGAATATGCTAACGTCAATATTATGCCATTGACAAATACGTGCTATTAGCACATAAAGCCTCGACGTAACGACATTGGTCCTCCCATGGATATGCAACTTGCCCCCGCGCCGCTCGTGACAGACCCCCGTAAGCGGCTCATCCTCTTTTTCTTTCTGATGACCGCAATGTTCATGGCGACGCTGGACAACCAGATCGTCTCCACCGCACTGCCGACCATCGTCGGGGAATTTGGCCATCTGGACCGTTTCGGCTGGGTCGGCTCCGCCTATCTGCTGGCGCTCAGCGCCGTCATGCCTCTCTATGGCAAGCTCGGTGATCTTTTCGGTCGCAAATATGTGATGATGACGGCAATCGCGATCTTCACAATCGGTTCGGCGGTCTGCGGCTTCGCCGTGTCCATGAACACGCTGATTGCCGCCCGCGTGCTGCAAGGTTTTGGCGGTGGCGGCATCATGGTTTCGATCTTCGCCGTCAATGCCGATCTCTTCGAGCCGCGCGAACGCGCTCGTTACCAAAGCTATTCCAGTCTCGTGCTGATGGCCTCGGGCGCGATCGGCCCCGTCCTCGGGGGTACGATGAGCGATCTCTTCGGTTGGCGCTCGATCTTCCTCGTCAACGTGCCGATCGGCTTCATCGTGCTGACCGGCCTTGCTTTCATGCTGCCCTACCGCAAGCCGCATCGTCGTCCGAAGATCGACTATGCTGGTGCATTGCTCCTGGCTCTGACGACGACCAGCATCGTGCTGGCAACCGACAGCAGCGAACTTTTCGGCGCGCTGCTCTCTCCGCAGAGCATCGGCATCATAGCCTTCGGCGCGGTCTGCGCCGTCACCTGGGTTTTAGTCGAGCGCCGCGCACCGGAACCGATCGTGCCAATGCAACTGTTCCGCAACTCCACCTTCAGTCTGTTGTTGGTGATCTCAATCATGGGCGGCGCAATCGCCATCGGCATGGTGAATTACCTAGCCCTCTTCCTGCAGACGACGACAGGTCTTTCACCCTCGGGCGCCGGTCTCCTTTTCATCCTCCTGACAGGCGGTCTCGTCGTCGGCTCTTTGAATGCCGGCCGCATTATTTCGAAGACCGGCCGCTACAAGCCCTTTGCCATCGCCAGCATGACCTGCAGCGCCATGGCATTCGCGCTGATCTCTCAGGTTCATGCCGGCACCCCGATTGTCTTCATCGGCGCGATCATGCTGCTGCACGGCATCGGCATCGGCCTTGCCCAGCAGGTTCCGGTCATCGGCGTGCAGAATGCCGCACCGGCCCGCGACGTAGGCGCGGCGACGGGTTCAGTCACGCTATCGCGCATGGGCGGCGCTTCGATAGCCATTTCTATCTACGGCGCGATCATCGCCTCGCAGCTCGGCAAGATCGGCGCCTCCATTCCCGGTGTGATAAATATCGAGGAACTGACACCGAAAATGATGGCAGCACTTCCCGAGGCTAGTCGTCACGCCGTCGCAGATGCCTATTCTGCCGCCTTCTCGCCGCTGTTCCTGACTTCCTGCGGCATCGCGCTCATAGGTCTGGTTGCAGCAATCATGCTGAAGCCTGTTCAGTTGCCCCGCGCAAGCGAACAGAAGACTGGCCACGCCAGCGTCGCCGAAGCTGCAGCGGAATAAACTGAGGCGCGGGACTTTCGCGCGCCTCATCATTTCAGCCGAAGCAAAAGCACTACTATTAATTGCACTCCTCGCGCGAGCGTTATAGTTAGTCGCGTCAGTCGACCTCTTGACCAATTTTTTCCGCAGTGTGGCCGGAATCTGCCCTTGCGATGGAACTTTCGCCATAATTTCATTGGAGCGAGAAAGTGCCTCGACAGGCGGGGCATTGCCGAAATGCAACGGCGCCACATTTAGATGAAGTCTCGCTATGCAACCCACGCGGAAATCAGCTACAGCAAAGACTTGGATCGGCCGATTGTGCAGCGCGAGAACCGAGGCGGAAGCCTATTGAATTTTCCTGGCAACGGCCGGCCCGAAAATGCGGCAGACCGGCGACTTATAATGATGCGGAGAGACAGACTGGACAGCATGACGACGTGGAAATCGCCCGCGCTTCCCAGTGATGTCTTTCGTTCGCCGCGCCGCTGGGCGCGCCGATTGCTGTTGCTTTCGGCCTGTGCCGTCGCGCTGAACGGCTGTGAGTCGCTGATCGAGCAGTCCTATCAGCCGACCGTCGGCCCGTCGTCCAACCCGCAGATCGTCGATGAGGTGCAGAAGAACGACCCGCGCGCCGCCATGGGCGCCCGCGAGCATCCGCGCATTGTCGCGAGCTATGGCGGCGAATACAAGGACGCCAAGACCGAGCGCCTCGTTGCCCGCATCGCCGGCGCGCTGACGGCGGTATCGGAAAATCCGAGCCAGTCCTATCGCATTACCATCCTAAACTCGCCCGCCATTAACGCCTTCGCGCTGCCCGGCGGCTATCTCTACGTTACGCGCGGCCTGCTGGCGCTCGCCAACGATGCTTCGGAAGTGGCAGCTGTTCTTTCGCACGAAATGGGGCACGTCACCGCAAACCACGGGATCGAGCGCCAGAAGCGCGAGGAAGCTGAAGTCATTGCGAGCCGCGTCGTCGCCGAAGTTCTGTCGAGCGATATTGCCGGCAAGCAGGCGCTTGCCCGCGGCAAGCTGCGCCTAGCCGCCTTCTCTCGTCAGCAGGAACTGCAGGCGGACGTCATCGGCGTGCGCATGCTCGGCGAAGCCGGCTACGATCCCTATGCCGCCGCCCGCTTCCTTGATTCCATGGCCGCCTACAGCCGCTTCATGTCGTTCGATCCGGAAGCCGACCAGAGTCTGGATTTCCTGTCGAGCCATCCGAATTCCGCCCAGCGCATCGAGCTTGCCCGCAACCACGCCCGCGCTTTCGGCCAGGAAGGCTCGGTCGGAGACAAGGGCCGAGATTACTATCTCAACGGCATCGATGGTCTTCTTTATGGCGACAGCCCGGAAGAAGGTTATGTGCGCGGCCAGACCTTCCTGCATGGCGGCCTCGGCATTCGTTTCGATGTGCCGCCGGACTTCAGTATCGACAACAAGGTCGAAGCGGTCATGGCGACCGGCCCTAACGATATCGCTATCCGCTTCGACGGCGTCGCCGACAATCAGAACCAGAGCCTGACGAATTATATCTCCAGCGGGTGGGTTACCGGACTCGATCCCGCAAGCATCCAGCCGATCAACGTCAATGGCATGGAAGCTGCGACTGCACGCGCCACGGCTGACCGTTGGGATTTTGATGTCACCGTCATCAGAAACAACAACCAGATCTTCCGCTTTCTGACGGCAGTGCCGAAGGGCAGCCCATCGCTGGAGCCGACGGCAGACGTCCTGCGCGCGAGCTTCCGCCGTATGACGCCAGAGGAAGCCGCTTCGCTGAAGCCGCTGCGCGTTCGGGTGGTCACGGTCCGCCCCGGCGAGAATATCACCACGCTCGCCTCCCGCATGATGGGCACCGACCGAAAGCTCGATCTCTTCAAGCTCATCAACGCTCTGCCGACGGGTGCTGCCGTTTCTCCCGGCGACCGTGTGAAAATCATCTCCGAATAAAAGAAAGCCCGGCTTACACCGGGCCAGTTTGTGCTGCTGGGGAGTAATCCCTGGTCAGGCATAGGCTGCCATATGCGGATCGGCACTGACGAGCGCGGTGCGAAGCTTTTCCATTGCCCGGCTTTCGATCTGGCGCACGCGCTCCTTGGAAATGCCGAGGTCGGCGCCGAGCTCTTCAAGTGTCGCTCCATCTTCGGCCAGCCGACGCGCGCTGATGATCTTCATTTCGCGTTCATTGAGATGCTTGAGGGCAGATGCAAGCCATACACGGCGGCGTTCGCCATCGATCATGTTGGAGACCTGCTCATCCGGCAGCGGCTCATCGCTGACGAGGAAATCCATCTTTTCTGCGCTGTCGGCATCCCCTGAGACGGAAGGCGCCTGCAGCGATGCGTCGTTGCCGGAAAGGCGCGCATCCATGGTCTGCACGTCGGCAAGGCTGACACCGAGGGCGGCTGCGATCTCCTGGTGAATGGATTGCAGCGTCAGCTGCGTGTCGCCCTTGGCGAGCTTGGCGCGCAGACGGCGCAGATTGAAGAACAATGCCTTCTGGGCCGAACTCGTGCCGCCGCGCACGATTGACCAATTGCGCAGGATATAGTCCTGGATCGAGGCGCGGATCCACCAGCTTGCATAGGTGGAAAAACGAACATCGCGCGCCGGTTCGAAGCGAGCTGCAGCTTCCAGAAGCCCGACATAACCTTCTTGCACGAGATCGCTCATCGGCAGGCCGAAATTTCGGAACTTGCCTGCCATGGAAATGACAAGCCGCATATGTGCCATAGCGATCTGGTTGCGGGCGCCGCGGTCTTCATGGTCCTTCCAGCGGATGGCCAGATTGTGCTCTTCTTCACGGGCGAGATAGGGAGCCGCCATTGCTATTTTGATCATGCGCCGATCTGCAGACATGTTCTTCATATCGCTCTCCTGAATTAGCTCGTGCCTAAAATGAACAAGCAAACATCGTTTCCGAAACATCGCTGCGCCGGAGCAAACTGGGGTCCTGAATGCATAAAGGCCTCGCTCCTGGACTTTTCAGGAGGAGGCCCTATCTCTCATCGTATGCCGGTAAGGCGGCAGGAATGGATCTGTTTCTCTGCATTGCCGGAAAGGCAAATTCTGGAAATCATGATCCGCTCCTCATCGAACGCTGACATCTTAGCGGAGTTCAAACCGAGCTTTATTGGCTCCGGTTAATTCCGCATTATTGCGTTAGAACGTCGCAGCGGCAAAAAAGTTCCAATAAAAAACCCGGCTCGAAAGCCGGGTTTTTTAATTAGAGAAAACAATGCGTTATTAAGCGGCTTCGTCCTGCGAGTCGTCTTCCTCGATCGCCTTGCCACGCTTCGGACCTTTGTTGAGATTGGTCTCGACGAGGCGGACAGCTTCAGTTTCGGACATCTTGTTGACGGCAGCGATTTCGCGGGCCATACGGTCAAGCGCAGCTTCGTAAAGCTGACGCTCGGAATAGGACTGCTCCGGCTGGTTTTCAGCACGGTAGAGATCGCGAACGACCTCTGCGATGGAAATCAGGTCGCCGGAATTGATCTTGGCATCATATTCCTGGGCACGGCGGGACCACATAGTGCGCTTCACGCGAGCCTTGCCCTGCACGACTTTGAGAGCGCGCTCGACAAAGTCGGTCTCGGAAAGCTTGCGCATGCCGATGCTCATGGCCTTTGCGACCGGAACCTTCAAACGCATCTTGTCCTTTTCGAAATCGATAACGAAAAGTTCAAGCTTCATGCCGGCGACTTCTTGCTCTTCGATAGCGGTGATGGTACCGACGCCGTGAGCGGGGTACACGATCGATTCACCAGTCTTGAAGCCGTGACGTGCGGTAGAAGGTTTTTTCTGCTGGGTCGTCATTCTAATCAAAAACTCCCTGTTACGCTCCCGGCAATGGCCGGAGCCGGGTCAGTCAGGCCCGGATGAGACGGTTAGATCCGTCGGGTGACTTCACTCTGGTTCCACCAGACAGAAGCAAAAGATATCCTCGCGCGCGATCTTGGGATCCGACAGCTCAAGTTATTGATATGTCACGGAAGCCGCGTGCGGATTTGTTTTTACTTTCGTGATGGTTTTGGGCATGCGTCATGCCACAAATGGAACAGTGTGTGAAAGCTATCACAAAAATATGAGGAAATCAATAATTTGCTTAACGTGAGTCATGTGGGCAACACATAGCGCCCATGTAACTCACGCGTATTTGAAACGTTTAAGCTGCCGCTGAACCCGGCTTCATGGGCAGCAGCGAGCTACAATATCAGTCGCCGCTACCGGGCTTTTCGGAGAAGTATTTCTCGAATTTTTCTGTCTGGCCATCCATCTCTTTGGCTTCGGCCATGGGCTCTTTCTTGACAGTGATATTCGGCCAGATGCTTGCATATTCGGCGTTGATCTTCAGCCACTTGTCGAGGCCTGGCTCGGTGTCGGGCTTGATCGCCTCGGCGGGACATTCCGGCTCGCAGACGCCGCAATCGATGCACTCGTCCGGGTGTATGACGAGGAAGTTCTCGCCTTCATAGAAACAGTCGACGGGGCAAACTTCGACACAATCGGTATATTTGCAGCGGATGCAATTGTCGGTCACGACATAGGTCATGAAGAACTCCAGGATTTCCATGCGGGCGGGGCCGGGCAACCTGGAACGTCGCGCCTGTCCCCATAGCCGGAGATGATGCGTGGGCAAGCTTGGGAGGCAAGCACGCTACCCGGCAGGTTGTGTGTGACGTATCGGCTTTGTAGCAGGATTTCAAGGACAAACGATCTTAGAAAGGCTGAAGGCAGGAAGAGTTTTCTAATCCTCGTCCGACATCAACTTGTCGATTGCGCGTCGTTCCTTCTTCGTCGGTCTGCCGGAGCCGGTAGCCCGGATTGCCTGCTCGTAAGGGGTGAGGCGTTTTGCCTCATCCGGAGACGGTGACAGGTCCTCATAGAGAAGCCGCGCTTCCTCGTATGGACCACGCCGGTCGCCTGGCAGCCGGACGACGACGATGACGTCCCGCCGCTCCAACGTCAGTTCCACGCGATCGCCGATCTTCACCGTCTGGCTCGGCTGTAAACAACGCGCACCATTGATGCTGACATGGCCGGATTGGATATGGCTCTGCGCTAATGAGCGGGATTTCACCAGTCGTGTAAAGAACAGCCATTTGTCGATGCGCTGGCGCGAACCGCTTCCTGGCTGTATCTCCCCACCCATGATTACTTCTTCATCTGCTCCTTGAGCGCTGCGAGCTTGGCGAAGGGCGAATCCGGATCGATCGGCTTCTCCTTGCGTGGCGGCTTGGCCTCGAAGCGCAGCGGCTGCGAATTGCCGCGGTTGTTATTGTTGCGATCACCGCGATCCTTGCGTTCACCGCGATCCTGGCGGTCGCCGCGCTGTTCGTTGCGGTCGTTGCGTGCGTGCTGCGGCCTGCCTCCGTCACGATTGCCGCCTTCGCGGTTACCATCGCGGTTGCGGTTGTTATGGCGGTTGCCATCACGAGCCTCGCCGCCTTCACCACCGCCAGGACGGCGATTGCGGTCGCCACGCTCCTGACCTTGGCCATGACGCTCGCCCTGACCCTGACCACCACGGCGGTCGCCATGACCTCGCACTTGGCGCTGATTCTCGTTCCGGCCACCAAGACGCCAGAGGAGAACAGGCTTCGGTTCTGCAGCCTCAGCCTCGCCGGCCTCGGTCGAGCCTTCGGCGGCGACGGGCGTTTCCACTGCCGCAGTCGCGGCCTCAGCGGCAGGCGTCTCTTCAGAAGCGCCATCTGCATCGTCATGGTCGGCCTTTTCGGCGGCTTCCTCTGCCGGAGCTTCGGCCGTTGCCGCAGGGGCCGATGCCGCATCCTGTGTCGCGAGGAATGCTGCGGCCTCGTCGGCCTTCACCGGGTCAGCGCGATAGCCGAGACCTTTAAGAATCTCCTCCATGTCTTCCAGGGTCGCGCCGAGAATGGACAGCATCGCCGTCGTCGTCGTGAAGCGGCGACCGTCGTAAGCGCCTTCCGGACGGCTGGCCTGACCCGGCTTCCACTGCAAGAGCGGACGGATGAGGTCGGCCAGACGCTCGAGAATGTCGATGCGCACCGCACGCTTGCCGAGGAACCGGAAGCCGGCGAGCTTGTAGAACATGCGCTCGAAGCTCGGATCGGTAACGACGGAGGTACGGCCCGCGGCCAGCACCGGAATGAGATCACCATACCCCGGTTTGTCGAGCCCATCGTTCTTCAGCGCCCAAAGCAATGTGATGAGCTCCGCCGGCGCCGGCTTCAGAAGCGCGGGTACAAAAATGTGGTAGGCGCCGAAGCGGATGCCATAGCGGCGCATGGAGGCGCGCGCATCCTGATCGAGCGACTTCACTTCTTCCGTCACGTCGCGGCGGAAGAGCACGCCGAGATTTTCGACGAGCTGGAAGGCGAGCCCCTTGGCAAGACCCTGCAGGTCTTCAGCGCGCGACAGATCGTCGAGCGGCTTCAGTACCGTGCTGATATGATGATTGACGAAACGCTCGATACGAGCGGCGACGTGATCGCGCGCATTGCCCGTGAGCTGTTCGTCAGCCAACAGAATGACGCGCGGACGCATCACATGATCGCTGCCGGAAAGACGACCGACGGGGTCGCCGAGCCAACGTACCAGTCCATCCGAGCCGATCGCCAGATCGGCATTGCCTGCCGCATGCAGGCGTGCAGCACGAGCTTCGAATTCGAGCGCGAGCGCCTTCTGCGACGCAGCCTGAACCGCCTTGGCATCCGGTCCGTCCGTTCCACCAACAGGTGTAAAACGGAACCCGGTCAACTGCCCCACATGATGTCCTTCAACAAAGACATCGCCATTCACACTGATTTCAGCTTCCAGCATCGCATTCTCTCTCAGGCGCTTCATGAGCACAGATGTCCTGCGATCAACAAAGCGTTTCGTCAACCTTTCATGTAACGCATCGGACAATCGATCTTCGATTTCCCGCGTCTTTTCCTGCCAGTGTGTCGGATCGGCAAGCCAGCCGGGCCGATTCGATACATAGGTCCAGGTTCTTATCTGCGCGATTCGCGCCGAAAGCGTGTCAATTTCTCCATCTGTCCGATCCGAGCGGTGAACTTGCTCCGCGAGAAACTGCTCGTTTACCGTGCCATAGCGCACCAGATCGGAAAAGAGGGTAGAGATAAGATCGGCATGTTGCGCAGGCGTTATGCGCCGATAATCCGGTAGAGCGCAAGCCTCCCAGAGCTTTTCGACGCGCGCCGGCGTGTCTGCGAGATCAACGATTTCTGGATATCGCGACAGATGATCGAGTGCCTGCTGGTCGACCGCAGGCAGCGCCCGCGTCAGACCCGGCACGCGCGGACCAGTCTCGAGGCTTGCTCGCAAAGATTGTATCGAGGAAAAATCGAGATCCTTGGTCCGCCACTGCAGAACCTTGATATTATCAAGTTCGTGGCCCTCAATGCGCTGCACCAGCTCCTCGTCGAACGGCGATACCTGCCCAGTCACACCGAAGGTTCCGTCGCGCACGTGGCGTCCGGCACGCCCAGCGATCTGGCCAAGTTCGCCCGGATTGAGATTTCGGAACTGGTAACCGTCGAACTTTCGGTCCTGCGCGAAGGCCACATGATCGACATCGAGGTTAAGCCCCATGCCGATCGCATCGGTGGCTACGAGATACTCGACATCGCCAGCCTGATAGAGCGCCACTTGCGCATTGCGGGTCCGCGGGCTGAGCGCACCGAGCACGACAGCAGCCCCGCCGCGCTGGCGCCGGATCAGCTCTGCGATCGCATAAACCTCGTCTGCCGAAAAGGCGACGATCGCCGAGCGCTGCGGTAGTCGGGTGATCTTCTTCTGTCCGGCATAAAGAAGGTGGGAAAGCCGAGGCCGCTCCGTGACCGTTAGTCCCGGCAGAAGTTGCTGGAGGATCGGCCGCATCGTGGCGGCGCCAAGCAGGAGCGTCTCATCGCGGCCGCGAAGATGCAGGATACGGTCGGTAAAGATATGGCCGCGCTCGAGGTCCCCCGCGAGCTGCACTTCATCGATAGCGACGAAAGCGGCTTTGGTTTCCCGCGGCATCGCCTCTACCGTGCAGACGGAGAAGCGCGCATTCGGCGGCGAGATCTTTTCTTCGCCTGTCACCAGCGCCACATTCTGGGCGCCCACCTTTTCAACTACGCGCGTATAGACCTCACGCGCCAGCAGGCGAAGCGGCAGGCCGATGACGCCCGTACCGTGCGCTACCATGCGCTCGATCGCGTAATGGGTCTTGCCGGTATTGGTCGGCCCGAGCACCGCGGTCACGCCGCGCCCGCTCAATATCATCGGCTGCGAAGTCAGGGTCATAGTCCATGCAAGTGAGGCGGCGGCGCCCCGGGTCAAGTCGGCTCCTGCGGGTGAAGCACAGAACACATGGACAGCCGAAGCTTCAAACGCAAGGGCAGAATTGAAATTGAGCTCGGATTGAGCATCGAAGTCACAGTCTGCTAAGTCCCTGATTTAAGATTCGGAACAGTCTGAGAACGAATCGGAGACGAATCGCTGACTCAGGCAGATTCAGCTTTCGTTCACGGCTAAGTATTGATTTTGAATCGTTTTTTTACACTATATGCTGAATCGGAAGATCCACCGGCAAGCAGATTCCTTCAACCGCGATCACGGCATCTCGCTGAACTGTAAGACAGCAAGATCCGACTCAAAATTAACCCTTCGATCAAAGCCGGAACGAATCAGAGACGAATCGCTGATATCAAAACATTCCCTTTTCGTTCACGGCGAGATCTTGTGCGCCCTTTGCTGTCGCCACCAAGATGCAGTTCTACCGACTCGACGGAGCCGACCTAAAGCACCAAATGCGTTAATCTTTTACATGCCGAATTTACGATGCCTTAGCCCCGGACCGGTCCCAAACCGGTGGACGATCAAAGCCGGAACGAATCGCTGACGAATCGGAGACATCACTGTTTTCCCGCTTTGTTCACCACAACCCATTGTATTCAAATAGGTTTTTAACCATAGAAACAAAAGACGGCAGAATTCTTCGCCGACTTGGCTTTTGGCGAACCGGCTAAACTCATCTCTGGAGAAACGACTGATAACGTCGCCGTGATTTTCCGCGAGATTAGCCGGGAACAAAAATCGACGATGCGTGTTTCTAGTCCAGTTGAAATGAGGATGAGGCAGGACAAACACCATGCTCGGCACGATACTTCTTATTATCCTTATTCTGCTATTGATCGGCGCCTTGCCAAATTGGGGTTATAGTCGTGGTTGGGGCTATGGACCTTCCGGTGGTTTAGGGTTAGTTCTCGTCATCATCATCATTCTTGTACTGATGGGCCGAATTTAAAGGCCGGCAACCTGGGGAGTTAGACATGAAAAAGATCGTTCTTAGCTGCGCCCTTATCGGCGCTCTCGCCTCCTGCACCCCGACGGAGCAGGGCACGGCGATCGGCGCCGGCACAGGCGCCATCATCGGCGGCGCCGTTAGCAACAGCTGGGGTGGCGCAGCAGTCGGCGCAGTCGCTGGCGGTCTGACCGGCGCTCTCATCGGCCATTCAGTCGAGCGCCAGGGCTACTGCATCTACCGTGACCGCTACGGTCGCCGCTACGAGGCGCGTTGCCGCTAATCGACACCCGGTCCATCGGAAATTTGAACGGGCGCTTCTGCGCCCGTTTTCTTGCGTCGTTTTTATCGTCAACGTGGCGTTGACGATTGGTCGCTGAAGTCAAATCTACCACGCCGCCGAGGCTGGGCGCATATTTCCTTCAAGATTGTATGGGTGGAACATATGTCTGCCACAGATGAAAAGGAACGCGCTATGGCTCAGATTCTGCTGAATTTTGCCGTCGCCGTCTTGATTGCCACGGCCTTTCTCACGACGGCAATCGCTGCGCTTCGCGGTCAAGACCACGCTGTTCAGAAGGTGCCCATCAAGACCAATCGACGGCATCATCCAAACGCTTGATACCATCAAAACGTAAGCAACGTAGCGGCAGCTGTCTGAGTGCCGTTCGCTGGCTCTACGCCCTCAACACAATTGCTCTTGCCGCCCGTGGTGCGGTTGCAGGTTCCTGTGACGTCGCCGGCAACCCGCAGGCGGGGAAGCAAGCTCAGACGAAGAATTGTCCGCCGTTGGCCGTCAGCGTCGAACCGGTAATGAAACCGGCATCATCGGAAACGAGGAAGGTCACGCAGCGCGCGATCTCCTCCGGTTCGCCGAGGCGCCCGACCGGGATCTGCGGAATGATTTTCTCATTCAGCACCTTTTCCGGCACGGCAAGCACCATCTCCGTTCCGATATAGCCGGGGCAGATAGCATTGACGGTGATATTCTTGATAGCACCCTCCTGGGCGAGGGCCTTCGTGAAGCCGAGGTCGCCGGCTTTGGCGGCTGAATAATTCGCTTGCCCCATCTGGCCCTTTTGGCCGTTGATGGAGGAGATATTGACGATGCGTCCGAAGCTCTGGTCGCGCATGCCGCTCCAGACGTGATGCGTCATGTTGAAGAGGCCGGTGAGATTGGTATTGATCACTTCGTGCCACTGCTGCGGTGTCATCTTGTGGAACATCACATCGCGCGTGATGCCGGCATTGTTGACGAGGATCTCGACCGGGCCAAGCTCAGCCTGAACCTTCGCAATACCCTCACCACAGGCGACATAGTCGGACACGTCCCACTTGAAGACCGGAATGCCGGTGACATCGTGAAATGCCCTCGCCTTTTCGTCGTTGCCGGCATAGTTGGCGGCAACCCTATAGCCGGCATTCTTGAGCGCCATCGAAATCGCCGCGCCGATGCCGCGTGTACCCCCAGTGACCAGAGCCACCCTGCTCATGTTCCGCTCCCCTGTTATTGTTCCCCCGCTCTCAGGCGGGCCTCAATATGCATCGCACGCTATTTACATTGCCTCAAAGCACATCGCGACGCCCATGCCACCGCCAATGCACAGAGTGGCCAGACCCTTCTTGGCACCGCGACGCTTCATTTCGAAGAGCAGCGTATTGAGGACGCGCGCACCCGAAGCGCCGATAGGATGACCGATCGCGATCGCGCCGCCATTGACATTGACGATGCCAGGATCCCAGCCGAGATCCTTGTTGACGGCGCAGGCCTGAGCTGCAAATGCCTCATTGGCCTCGACGAGATCGAGGTCGCCAACAGACCAGCCGGCCTTTTCCAACGCCTTGCGGGAGGCTGGGATCGGGCCGGTTCCCATGACTTGCGGATCGACACCGGCCGTTGCCCAGGAAACGATACGGGCAAGGGGTTGGATCCCGCGTCGCGACGCTTCCGCTTCGCTCATCAGCAGGGCCGCAGCAGCGCCATCGTTGAGGCCGGAAGCATTTGCCGCAGTCACCGTGCCGTCCTTGTCGAAGGCGGGCCGCAGCTTGGCCATCGCCTCCATCGTGGCACCGTGGCGGATGTATTCGTCAGAATCGACGGTTACATCGCCTTTGCGTCCCTGAATGACGAAAGGAACGATTTCGTCCCTGAAGCGCCCGGCCTTTTGCGCGGCCTCGGCCTTGTTCTGCGAGCCGACCGCAAACTGGTCCTGGTCGTCGCGCGAAAGCTGCCATTGGCGCGCGATATTCTCTGCGGTAATGCCCATATGATAGCCATAGAAAGCGTCGGTCAGACCATCCTTGATCATGGTATCGACCATCTTCATGTCGCCCATCTTCACCCCGCCGCGCAGATGCGCTGCGTGCGGCGCCATCGACATGGATTCCTGGCCGCCGGCGACGATGATCTTCGCATCGCCAAGCGCAATCTGCTGCATGCCGAGTGCGACGGCACGCAGGCCGGAACCACAAAGTTGGTTGACGCTCCAGGCTGTCGCCTCGTTGGGAACGCCGGCCTTCATCGCCGCCTGGCGGGCCGGATTCTGACCCTCCCCGGCCTGCAGGACCTGGCCAAGGATGACCTCGTCCACCTCTTCTGGAGAAACATTTGCCCGCTCCAGCGCGCCCTTGACGGCAGCCGCGCCAAGCTCGTGAGCAGGAATTGTGCCGAAAGCACCGTTAAACGAACCGACAGCGGTGCGCGCTGCACTGGCGATGACGATGGATGAACTGCTCATGGGATGGTTTCCTCGTTTCTCGTCACACATATAAGCGGAAACTGACAAAGCTGCAGGCCCGAGTCAAATGCCAAGACTCTTCCACCGTTTGCTGCGGTGCCCTCGAATGGATTTATCCGTACAGGGAAAGGGCTTGCCGCATCGCACAAAGAGATTGTCACCGCCCTTCTTTTGCGTCTACAGTCACAGGTGGAGGAGTATCCATACAATCAGACGGGGTTCGGGAGACTGATATGGCGAAGACCGAGGGTCAAATCGTAATCAAGAAATATGCCAATCGCCGCCTCTATAATACAGGCACCAGCACCTATGTGACACTGGAAGACCTGGCGGAGATGGTGAAGAAGGGGGAGGAATTTGTCGTTCAGGACGCCAAAAGCGGTGACGACATCACACATTCGGTATTGACCCAGATCATTTTCGAGCAGGAATCGAAAACCGGTAACACGCTCCTTCCTATTTCCTTCCTGCGTCAGCTGATCACCTATTATGGTGACCAAATGCAAATGGTCGTTCCAAGCTTCCTGGAGCATTCCATGCGCGCCTTCACAGAGCAGCAGTCACAGATTCGCGAGCAAGTGAACCGCGCCTTCGGCGAAACGCCGCTCGGGAAAAACCTTCAGCTTCCCATGCAGATGATCGAGGACCAGGTGCGCCGGAACACCGAGATGTTCCAGCAGGCCATACAAATGTTCTCGCCCTTCATGACGCCACCGCCCAAGGAAACCCGCAAGGCCGAGGCCAAGGACATCGACGAACTGAAGGAACAGCTTCGCGCGCTGCAGAACAAGCTCGACAGCCTATAGGCCGATGGAGATGTCCCGGTCGGCGCTGCGGATTGACACCGCAAAGCCACCGACCACGCCGATCAGCGAAATGGTCATCAGAATGAAAAAGACTTGGGTCGCCGCATCCTGGACGAGAAGAAACTCGGCCAGGAAGACGATGAAGACCAGCATCGACAGCGTGTGATTGATCAGACTGCCGGAACCGTTCCGGGTCGCCTTCAGGATCTCGAGGAAGAGAACAACAAGCGCCACGACGATGAAGAGATCGCCGAGCGCCATGCTCCAGATGGCGCCCGAAAGCATCGACAGCACGATTACATCATGCTGGAGCGCGGGAATTCCGCCACCGCCCATCAGACCCAGCATCGCCAGATTGTAAAGAATAAACGGAATAACCATCAGCGGTGTTACGGTCATCATACAGAACAATCTCCCCCGGCTCTCGGGAATACTGCCTGACATTGCTGCCCCGCTTCAAGGCATCGAAGATTGCAATAACTTGAAAAGAAAAAGGCTGGCGTCGAGCCAGCCTTTGGAACGCTATCGGAAATACCGCAAAGAAATTATGCGTTTTCCTTCGGCGTCAGAACCTGACGGCCACGGTACATGCCGGTCTTCAGATCGATATGGTGCGGGCGGCGCAGTTCGCCGGAGTTTTTGTCTTCGACGTAGGTCGGAGCCTTCAGCGCATCAGCCGAACGGCGCATGCCGCGCTTGGACGGGCTCGTTTTTCTCTTCGGTACAGCCATTTCTCTTACTCCACTTGCGGGCAAAACATGTCCACGGCCAGACTGGCGGCCGAAACGGACATGTCGCGATTTCGGAAATTTTGCGCGCTTATACATGCAAGGGGCGGTCTTGACCAGTCCCCATATGTATTTTTTGCGATGCCGATGATTCCCTGTTCAAACTTCGTCTTCCGACACGATCCAGGGCTCGGCGCGGGCTGCTTCCTCCCACTTCCGCCAGGCTGGATGTACCTTCATCGTACCTATATAGGCCAGTATATCGTCGTGACTGACAAGATCATAAATGTCGAAGCGGTTGACGACAGGCGCAAACATCGCGTCCACTCCGCTGAATTCACCGAAAAGAAATGGCCCACCGGACGTCTGCAGCAGATCGCGCCAGATCGTCTCGATCCGGCTGATGTCCGCCGAAACCCCGTCAGGCAGCGCGATCTTGCCCCTCGGCCGACGGATGTTCATCGGGCAAGCGCTGCGCAGCGCCCGGAAGCTCGACATCATCTCCATGGAAACCGAACGGGCAAGCGCCCGCTCGCCACGATCGCCAGGCAGCAATCCGGCTTCAGGAAAGAGCTCCGCCGCATATTCGATGATCGCGAAGGATTCCCAGATCTTCAGCACGCCGTGCTGCAGCACCGGCACATGGCCACTCGGCGAGACAGCCTTGATGTTGGGATTGCCGTTTGGATAATCGAAGGGGATCAGCACTTCCTCAAAATCAATGCCGACGCCCGTCAGCGCCATCCATGGCCGGAAGGACCAGGACGAATAGTTCTTGTTGGCAATGTAGAGCGTAAGCTTGTCCATGATGCGTTCCTGTCAGGGTTCGAAATCGAAGATCAGCAGTTCGTGGAAATGGTTCAGATCTTCGTACACGCAGAAGGCCGGCGGGTTGAACTCCAGCACAGGAGCAGCGCGGCGGATATCTTCAACAACTTCGTTGAGCATCGCCTGCCAGCGTGGCAATGCTTCATCTTCCAGCCGCTCCATCGCATAGGCGAAGGTCATGTGGAATTTATACTCCTCATGGTTGGGCTGACGAAAACCCAGGAGTTTGGCGAATGCATCGCGCCAGGCGCGCATCACCCTTCGGTCACCTTCTGTTGCGCCCTCAAGCAGCAAACCGGAAGGACGGGCTTCAACGATAGCGACATTGAAAGGATCGAACATGGAGAAGCCTTCGAGCCGAGCCGCCAAAAGCTCCGTCATATCATTCATTGGCGTATCGAGGGGAATATCATGAGGCCAGCGATCCTGCTTGCGCTCCGTCTCGATTACCCCGTCGAAAAGCGTCATGTGGAGGCTTGTGATCGGCGTGAAGAGAAACTTTGGTGCCTCAGGCATCGTCAGATATTTTTCACGCGCCTCGATCAGGGCCTGCTGAGTTTCCGAGCCTTTCACCGGGTGGCAGACGATCGTGTTGCCCTGCTCCGGTAAAAATCCCCCGACCTGGCGATAACGAGTGCCTAAATGCGCTGGCGGAGCGGGATTATGGGTCTTCGAATATTGGAGAAGCTCGGGCGAAAGTATTGTGGTGGTCATGGGGCGACTCAAGGGCTCTCGTTGGTACTGCGCTCGCCCTTATGGCAGAACCAAGAATGTCAGATGACGCTTGCCGCTTCCAACGACAAGTTCTGATGTCAGTCATAGATGCACTTGATGTAATCGCCGGAGCCCTGTGCCCGCCGTTCGATGACGACGGCCAGTCGGCGTAGGCCCCGGCCGGGTTTTCCGGCATTGCGGCCGATCGGGTTCGGCAGCGAAACTGCCAAAAGCGATGCCTGCCGGCGCGTCAGCTTCGAGGCCGGCACCTTGAAATGATATTGCGAAGCCGCCTCGATACCATAAACGCCAGGCCCCCATTCGGCGATATTGAGATAGATCTCCATCAACCGCCGCTTCGACCAGACAAAATCGGAAACGACTGCGAGCGGCAGCTCCAGTCCCTTGCGAATGAAGGAGCGGCTATTCCACAAGAAGAGATTCTTCGCCGTCTGCATGGGAATGGTGCTGCCGCCGCGCGTTTCCTGGCCCTTTAGAGTATCTTCCACCAGCATACGCATTTCGCCCCAGTCGACGCCACCGTGGAAACAATATTGCCCGTCTTCCGACATCATGACCGACTGGACGAGAACTGGCGCGATGTCGTCGATCGAGACCCACTGCCGGTCGTAACCACGCAGAAGCACGAGATCGCGCAGCATCAGCGTCGAAACCGGATGGATGAAAGGCAGCAGGTAGAGAAAAATCAGGACATAAGGCAAAAGCAGCAGGGCCAGCACAGCAAGAACGATGCCCTTCAGCACCTGGCGGTCTCCAAACCAGCGCCGGCGAACCGGCGCCTCGGCGCTCTCCATTGTCTCCGGCACTATATCCAATGTCCCAGTCCGTTTTCGCCCTGCCGTTGTCATACCGCCTGAAAACCTGCATTGCCAGAGCGGAGCGGAAATCTTGGTGCAGTGATCTACAATTCCGTTGCCAGCAGCGGTTCCGCCGTGCCAAAGAGCGCGCATGGACGCGAAACGGGAAACATTCGAGATACGGTTGAAAAACAGCGCCACCGAGATCGAGGCGCTGCTCGACGCGCTGCTCTCTCCCACCGTTCTTTCAGATGAGATCGCCCGCCCCGACCTTTTGCGCAACGCCATGCATTACGCTGTGCTCAATGGCGGCAAGCGTCTGCGCCCCTTCCTTGTCGTGGAAGCAGCCACACTTCTCGGCGGCAATAGGCAGGCAGCTCTGCGGGTTGGTGCGGCACTTGAATGCATCCACTGCTATTCGCTCGTCCACGACGACCTGCCGGCCATGGACGATGACGACCTGCGCCGTGGCAAACCGACGGTGCATATCAAGTTCGACGAGGCGACCGCCATTCTGGCCGGAGACAGTCTGTTGACCTACGCCTTCGATATCATTGCTGCCCCGGAAACGGATCTGCCGGACCGGAGCAAGACGGAGCTCGTTTTGGCGCTTGCCCGCGCCGCAGGCCTCGGCGGCATGGCCGGTGGCCAGATACTCGATCTCGCAGCGGAAAAACACGCGCCCGATGAAACCGGCATCATCCGCCTGCAGGCGATGAAAACAGGCGCCTTGATCCGCTTTGCTTGCGAAGCCGGCGCCATCATTGCAGGTGCTTCCTCGGAAGAGCGGCAGCGCCTGCGCCGTTTCGGCGAGAAGATCGGCCTCGCTTTCCAGCTTGCCGACGATATCCTCGACTTGACCTCCGATACCAAGACGATGGGCAAGGCGACCGGCAAGGATGCCGCCCGCGGCAAGGGAACGCTCGTTGCACTTCATGGCATGGAGTGGGCGGAAAAACAGCTGCGCCAGCATGTCGAGGATGCCGAGGAACTGCTTCACCCTTATGGCGAGCATGCTGCGATGCTGAAAGCGACGGCCCGCTTCATCGCAGATCGCAAGAGCTGAGACGGAAAGGCGGCACGATTACTCCGCTGCCGTCTTCTGACCGAAACGCTTCTCGATATAGTCGATGACGAGCGCTTCGAAATCCGAGGCGATATTCGGGCCACGCAGCGTCAAAGCCTTCTTGCCGTCGATGAAGACGGGAGCGGCTGGTGTTTCACCGGTGCCAGGCAGGGAGATGCCGATATCGGCATGTTTGCTTTCGCCTGGTCCGTTGACGATGCAGCCCATGACCGCGACATTGAGCGCTTCCACGCCCGGATATTTCTCGCGCCAGACCGGCATGTTCTTGCGAATGTCGTTCTGGATGTTCTGCGCAAGTTCCTGGAAGACGGTCGAGGTCGTACGCCCGCAGCCCGGACAGGCCGCAACAACCGGCACGAACTGACGGAAGCCCATGACCTGCAGCAATTCCTGCGCCACCTGCACCTCGCGGGTGCGGTCGCCGCCAGGTTCCGGCGTCAGCGAAATACGGATCGTATCGCCGATACCGTTCTGCAACACATAGCCCATGGCGGCCGACGAGGCGACGATGCCCTTCGTGCCCATGCCGGCTTCGGTCAAGCCGAGATGCAGCGCGTGGTTGGAGCGTTCCGCAAGCATCGAGTTGACGGCAATCAAATCCTGAACCTGGCTCACCTTGGCCGACAGGATGATACGATTGCGCGGCAGACCGATCTCTTCGGCGAGTTGGGCAGACAGCAGGGCCGACTGCACGATCGCCTCGCGCGTTACCTGCCGGGCCGAAAGCGGCGAGCCTTCGGCCTGGTTCTTGTCCATCAGCTGCGTCAGCAATTCCTGGTCGAGCGAACCCCAGTTGACGCCAATACGCACTGGCTTGTCGTAGCGGATCGCCATCTCGATGATTTCAGCGAACTGCTTGTCCTTCTTGTCCTTGAAGCCGACATTACCCGGATTGATGCGGTATTTCGCCAGCGCTTCGGCGCAGGCCGGGTGATCGGCGAGCAGCTTATGGCCGATATAGTGGAAATCTCCGATCAGCGGCACATCCATGCCGAGGCGCAGCAGGCGCTCACGGATCTTCGGCACGGCAGCTGCGCTCTCATCGCGGTCCACAGTGATACGGACAAGCTCGGAGCCTGCACGATGGAGGGCGGCCACCTGGGCGACCGTAGAATCCACATCAGCCGTGTCGGTATTGGTCATGGATTGCACGACGACCGGCGCGCCGCCGCCGACGATGACGCCGCCGACATCGACGGCAACGGAAGCGCGGCGCGGTTTCGGATCGAAATCGAAAGCAGACATGAAGAGCTCTTACACCCGGAAAAAAGAGCCTTTCAGGTGGATCAAGCCTGCGAGCTTGTCAACCGCCCCGCATATCACTTTTGTTTGGAGGCGGTTCAGTGACCGCCTCCGGAGACGCCGTCGGCATAATGTGCGAGCCGGGAGAAGGCGAGAACCACCAGTAGCAGCACCGGCAGCGCCATGAAAACGGCCGCAAAGCTGACATGCTCGGCGACGAAGCCGATGACCGAGGGTGCAACCAGCATGCCAGAATACCCCATCGTCGTAACGACGGAGATGCCGATACCGGGCTTCAGGCCGGGAATATTGCCTGCCGCCGAAAAGGCGATCGGCACCATGTTGGAAATGCCGATGCCGCAGAGCGCAAAGCCAAGGATGGCGATCTCGGCATTCGGTGCAAGGCTCGCGAGCAACATGCCGGCGATCGCAAACAGCGTGCAGATGCGTAGTGTTTTCACACCACCAAGACGGTCGCGAACCAGATCTCCGGCAAAGCGCATGATCGCCATGGTCGCCGAGAAGGCTGCAAAGCCGAAGCCGGACAGCGCGACGGATGCCTCCATTTCCTGCCGAAGATAAAGCGCACCCCAGTCGAGCACTGCGCCTTCCGGCACCATGCAGAACAGGGCCATCAGACCGAGCAGCCATGGCAGCGGCACCATCGGCAACCGGGTCTTTTCCTTCTTATCTTCGGGATGCGGCGGGTCGGCCAGGATCATCGGCCAGGCGATGGCAAGAAAGATGGCAGCCAGAACAGTTGCCAGTTCCGCATGGCCGAGAATGCCAAGTTTGGAGATCACCAGGCCGCCGAGACCGGAACCAATGAGGCCGCCAAGGCTCCAGAAGGCATGGCAGGACGACATAATGGCGCGGCGCATGGATTTTTCCACGGCCACCGCATTGGCATTCATCGCCACGTCCATCGCGCCTATGAAGCCGCCGAACAGGAAGAGCGAAATCGCTCCGGCGATGACATTGGGCGCCAGTGTCAGTGCCAGGAGCATCGGCAATACGCAGAGGGCCAGCACCCGCACGACGACGCGCGAGCCATGCTTGGCGATTTGCGCGCCGGCGACCGGCATCATGACCAGCGATCCGAGACCGAAGACGAGGATCATCAACCCGAGCTCGAATTTTGTGAGCGCTAGCCGTTCTGCGAAGTCAGGAATCTTCGGCGCCCAGCATCCGACGACGAAACCATTCATGAGAAAGAGCAGCGAGACCGCAACCCTGCTTCTGGTGATGAAGCCACTCCGTACCCCTCGAGCCGCGTTCACATTAGTGTCCATTTCCTTGTCTTTCCTCTTGATCAGGCTACCTGCCCGATCCCCATAACAGGCGGAACGGCTTTAGACCGTCTTGTCCGCAATGATCGTCCGGCACCCGCGTGCACGGTATTCCCCAAGCATGACGGCATCTGCGTCATGCTCCACGATAAGGCACTCGCAATGCGCGACAGGCAAAACGCTATGTGGCGCTGCTGTACCGAATTTCTCCGATGTGGCCGCAACCATGACCCGCTTGCTCCTGGATGTGGCGAACCGCTTGAACTCCGCATCCTCGAAGCCGAAGGTCGTCAGCCCTGCCTCCAGATCGACACCACAGGCGCCGAGAATGCAGAGATCGGGCAAGATCTGCTCCATGTCGCGCAGGGCCTTGGCGCCCAGCGAGCCTCCGGTCTGGCGATCGACCAGACCGCCGATCAGGATGACGTTGACTCGAGGCTTTTCGATCAGCGCTGCAGCGATCGCGGGCGCATTCGTCGCAGCCGTCAGCGGAAGATCAGTCGGCAAGGCATTGGCGACCGCCAGATTGGTGCTGCCGGCGTCAAAGAAAACCGTCATGCCGGCGGCAATTTCGCCCGCCGCCGCACGCGCTAGAGCCTGCTTTCTGTCAGCGGCAAATCTCATGCGCTGGCTTAGGCTCCCGCGCGCCGGTGAAACGGGCAACGCCCCACCATAGACACGCTCGCAGAGGCCCGCCGCCGCCATCTCGCGCAGGTCACGCCGCACTGTGTCTTCCGAGACGCCGAATTCGAGAGCCAATTCCGTAGCCAGCACGCGGCCATGCGTCTTAAGCCTCTCGGAGATAACCGTCTGGCGTTCTCGCAGTAAGAAATCTTGCATGTTTATACCGGATCAGTGTTTCCAATCCCCCAATCAAGCATAAACACTGATAATCGTGCATGCAATGTGAGCGATTACACGATTTCTGACGCTTTGAGACAAGCCGCTACTGCCAGGGCGAAACGTGGCCTATGGACCGTCCGCATCATGACCGGCGTGGCCGTTATCTACGCCTGGCAGACCCCGACCTTGACGCAACGCGGCATGCTCATCGGCACGGGCGTCATCGCCGGCTGTGTCCAGTCCGCGCTTTTCGAAAGCATGCGTCAGGCACCGGTCTCGGTGCTTGCACCCTTTTATCTGAGCCGACATTCCGAGCATGATGTCGTCGTCGGAGCCATCATGATCCTCGGTGCCGGTTTGATCATCGTCAGCGAAAGACTGCACCATCGGGCCACTGCCTGATACCGGTTTCAGCTGAATTCGGTGTTCGAATGGCAGCTTGAGAAAAATATTCGCAGTTGCCGCTTTTATTTGCAGTTTTCTACGCTTCCGTAGCCGCAATTTTCTGCGATGTATCGGCGATTGAACACCTCTTCCAAGGATGGAAAGAACAATGAACTGGTTGAAAACCGTCGCCGCCGCTGCCCTCATTCAGGCTGCAGCTCTTCTGCCCGCCCATGCCGGCGAAAATCTCAGCGCCATTAAGTCTGCCGGGGTCTTCAAGATCGGCACGGAAGGCACTTACGCGCCGTTCACCTATCATGACGAAAGCGGCAAGCTCGTCGGTTTCGACGTCGAAATCGGCGAAGCGGTTGCGGCCAAGCTTGGCGTGAAGGCCCAGTTTGTCGAAGGCAAGTGGGATGGCCTGATCGCCGGCCTCGACGCCAACCGCTATGACACTGTTATCAACCAGGTCGGCATCACCGATGCGCGCAAGCAGAAATACGACTTTTCCGAACCCTATATCGCGTCCAAGGCTGTTCTGATCGTTCGCGACGGCGACGACAGCATCAAGTCCTTCGCCGATCTCAAGGGCAAGAAGTCGGCTCAGTCGCTGACCAGCAATTTCGGCAAGATCGCCACGGAAGCCGGCGCCGAACTGGTTGGCACCGACGGCTTCGACCAGTCGATCCAGCTCGTCCTGACGAAGCGCGCCGATGCGACGATCAACGACAGCCTCTCTTTCCTGGACTTCAAGAAGCACAAACCTGACGCGCCGGTGAAGATTGTTGCCCAGCAGGAAAATGCCGATTACTCCGGTATCATCATCCGCAAAGGCGAGCCGGAACTGCTCGAGGCGATCAATAAGGCGCTTGCCGACATCAAGGCTGACGGCACCTACCAGAAGATCGCCGACAAATACTTCGGCCAGGACGTTTCGAAATAAGCCTTGGCCCGGCGGTTTCGCGCTGCCGCCATATCATCTATAGCTGCATGGAAAAGCGTTCGGCGAGCCCTTGCCGGACGCGTCTTTTCTTGAGGACTCGCCCTTGCCGCACTGGCTCCAATTGATGGTGGAATCGCTGCCCTCACTCCTATGGGCTGGTTTGATCTTCACCATCCCCCTGACGCTGCTTTCCTTCGCTTTCGGCCTGATCTTGGGCCTGATCACCGCGATTGCCCGTCTCTTCGGCCCGGCGCCGATTGCAGTCATTGCCCGCTTCTACGTCTGGGTCATCCGCGGCACCCCGCTGCTCGTCCAGCTCTTCGTCATTTTCTATGGCCTGCCGAGCATCGGCATCTTACTCGATGCCTTTCCGGCTGCCCTAATCGGCTTCACGCTGAATATCGGCGCCTACAGTTCCGAGATTATACGTGCCGTCATCTCCTCCGTGCCGAAGGGCCAGTGGGAGGCGGCCTATTCGATCGGCATGAGCTGGCGTCAGGCCATGAGCCGCACTATTCTGCCGCAGGCCGCTCGCGTCGCCGTGCCGCCGCTGTCGAACACTTTCATCTCGCTGGTCAAGGACACTTCGCTCGCAGCCGCCATCACTGTGCCGGAACTCTTTCAGGCCGCACAGCGCATCGTCGCGACCACCTATGAGCCGCTGATCCTGTATATCGAGGCGGCCCTGATCTATCTCGTCCTGAGTTCCGTGCTCTCGGCGCTGCAGCAGCGGCTCGAACGCCGTTTCGCGCGTTACGGCGGTATGCTGGAGGCAAATGCATGATCGAGCTCTCCAATATCGAAAAGCGCTTCGGCGACGCCGTCATCCTCAAGGACATCAGCATCCGCATTCCGGAAGGCAGTGTCACCGCCCTCGTCGGCCCGTCCGGCGGCGGCAAGAGCACATTGCTTCGCTGCATCAACCTCTTGGAGATCCCGACCGCAGGCACCATCCGCCTCGGCGAAGAGACGCTCTCCTTCGCGCCCGGCAAGCGTGTGGGCTGGCAGGCGATCCAGAAGATCCGCCGCCAGACCGGCATGGTTTTTCAGAATTTTCAGCTCTTCCCGCATCAGACAGCGATCGAAAACGTCATGGAAGGTCTGGTCACGGTCCTGAAATGGCCGAAGGAAAGGGCACGCGAGCGCGCCATGGAACTGCTGACCAAGGTCGGCATGGCGCATAAAACCGACGCCTGGCCCTCGACACTTTCGGGCGGTCAGCAACAGCGCGTGGCGATCGCTCGCGCGCTGGCCCCCTCGCCCCGTGTCCTGCTATGCGACGAGCCGACATCGGCTCTTGATCCGGAGCTTTCGGCGGAAGTGGTCGATGTGTTGGGCCAGCTTGCCCGGGAAGGCACGACCATGGTCATGGCGACCCATGATCTCAGGCTCGCCTCCAAGATCGCCAATGACGTTGTCTTTCTGGAAGCCGGCAGCGTGGTGGAAACGGGCACTGCCAGAGCGATCTTCAATTCGCCGGAGCGGGAGCGCACCAAGCGCTTCATCTCGACGATCAACGCAGCCCATACCTACGATATCTGAAGCAATACCGGGTCGCGACCATCCCGGTATTGCTGGCATTTCGATCAGCCCGTTGCGACGGCGCGCGCTGCCTTCAGCGCATTGCCCCACCAGGTGAGCTGATCGAGCAGATTCTTGGCTGCTTCGTTGAGATGCGCGTAGTCGCCTAGGCTCTTACCGTCCTTGAGAACGGCAAGATATTCGCTGAATGCGATATGGACTCCGGTCTTGACGGAAGCCGCGCTCATTTCGACGAAGACCAGGCGAAGATGCTCGACCGCGCGTGCGCCGCCGACACCGCCGTAACCGACGAAGCCGACCGGCTTCTGGATGAATTCGCCGAGATCGATCGCGTTCTTCAAAACAGCCGTCGGCGCATGATTGTATTCGGCCACGGTGAAGATGAAGCCGTCGAATTCGCGCAGCTTCTTCTTCCAGCGTTCGGCGGTCTCGCTTTCCGCAGTAGTGGCGCGCGCTTCACCAAAGAAATGCATGGGGTAATCGAGAAGATCGAGAACCTCGACCTCAAGATCAGAGCGCTGGCTGACGAGCTCGGCGATCCACTTGGCGGGATACTCGGCGAAGCGGCCTATACGTGTGCTGCCGACGATGACGGCAATCCTCAACTTGCTCATGGAGATGTCTTCCTAAATGCTCTTGGGGCTGGTGGCGGGAACCGACATCTATGAGAAAGCCTCCTCGCCCGGCAAGGCGAGAAGGCTGCTAACTCTCAGAAAAACCAGCTTTTTAGACGTCAGATCGTACACAATCAGGTGATATCGAAGACAAACAACCGTCCCCTACTCAACCGGCATAGACGACGAGCAGATCCTTGGCGTCGATCTGGTCGCCGGCCTTGACCAGCACTTCCGAGATCGTACCGTCCTTCTCGGCATGCAAAGCCGTTTCCATCTTCATCGCTTCGATGGAGAGGAGGACGTCGCCGGCATTGACCACCTGACCGGGCGCAACGAAGACGCGCGAGATGACGCCCGGCATCGGCGCGCCGACATGGACGGCATTGCCAGCTTCCGCCTTGCGCCGGGCCGCGGCCCCCGAGGCGCCATGCGCCCGATCCGGCACCTTGATGCGGCGCGGCTGGCCGTTGAGCTCGAAGAAGACGGTGACCATGCCCTGACTGTCGGTACCACTCATCGCCTGATTGACGATGACCAGCGTCTTGCCTTTTTCGATGTCGGCAAACAGTTCCTCACCATCCTTGAGGCCGTAGAAATAGGAGGGCGTCGGCAGCACCGAGACCGGACCATAGGTGTCCGCAGCCAGTGCGAAATCGGTAAAGACCTTGGGATACATGAGATAGGAGGCGAACTCGAAGTCGCTCACCTCCCGCTCGAGCTTGGCTTCGATCGCCTTGCGCTCCGCCTCGAGATCGGCATCCTCAAGCAGTGAACCGGGGCGCACCGTGTACGGCTGCTCGCCCTTCAGCGCCTTCTTCTGAAGCGCTTCCGGCCATCCTGACGGAGGCTGACCCAGATCGCCTTTCAGCATCGAGACCACCGATTCCGGGAAGGAAACTTCCCTATCCGGGCTGACGACATCGGCAACTGTCAGGTCTTGGCTGACCATCATCAGTGCCATGTCGCCGACGACCTTGGAAGACGGCGTCACCTTGACGATGTCACCAAACATCTGGTTGGCATCGGCATAGGCTTGGGCAACTTGGTGCCAACGAGTTTCCAGCCCCAGCGAACGGGCTTGCTCCTTGAGATTGGTGAACTGGCCGCCGGGCATTTCGTGCAGATAGACTTCGGAAGCCGGTCCCTTGAGGTCGCTCTCGAAGGCCGCATACTGATTGCGAACCGCCTCCCAATAGAAGGAGATGCGGCGGATCCATTCAGGATCGAGGCCCGGATCGCGCTCTGAACCTCGCAGCGCTTCGACGATCGAGCCGAGGCAGGGCTGCGATGTATTGCCCGAAAGCGCATCCATCGCAGCATCGACGGCATCGACACCGGCATCCACGGCAGCGAGAACCGTGGCAGCAGCAATGCCCGACGTATCATGCGTATGGAAATGGATCGGCAGGCTGGTCGCCTCACGCAGTGCCTTGAAGAGCACTTTGGCCGCAGCCGGCTTCAACAGGCCAGCCATATCCTTCAGTGCAATGATATGAGCGCCCGCCTTTTCGAGCTGGACGGCAAGATCCGTATAATATTTGAGGTCGTATTTCGGCCTGGCCGAATTGAGGATATCGCCCGTGTAGCAGATCGCCGCTTCGCAGAGCTTGTTCTCCTCGGCAACAGCGTCCATCGACACGCGCATATTTTCCACCCAGTTCAGGCAGTCGAAGACGCGGAAGAGATCAATGCCGCCCTTGGCGGCCTGGCGGACGAAATATTTCACGACATTGTCGGGATAGTTCTTGTAGCCGACGCCATTTGCGCCGCGCAGCAGCATCTGCAGCAGCAGATTGGGAGCCGCCTCGCGGATCAGTCCCAGGCGCTCCCACGGGTCTTCCGTCAGGAAGCGCATGGATACGTCAAAGGTGGCTCCACCCCAGCATTCCAGTGACAAGAGGTTCGGCAGCGCATGTGCATAGGTGCCGGCGATCCTGGAGATGTCATAGGTGCGCATGCGGGTGGCAAGCAGCGACTGGTGACCGTCACGCATCGTCGTGTCGGTTATCAGCACCTGTTTCTGATCGCGCATCCACTCGCCGAATTTCTTTGGTCCGAGCTGATCGAGCAGTTGCTTCGTACCATCGGCAATCTTGCCGTGGTCTGCATAAGGCACGACCGGTTTGGCGGCGTCCTCTGACGGGCGCGGACGATCCTTCGCTTCAGGATGACCGTTGACGGTGACGTCCGCGAGGTAGGTAAGCAGCTTGGTGGCACGGTCCTGGCGTTTGACCTGCTGGAAGAGTTCCGGAGTCGAGTCGATGAAGCGCGTCGTGTAGCTATTATCCTGGAACTTCGGGTGCGTGATGATCGCTTCGAGGAAGGTCAGGTTCGTGGCGACACCACGGATGCGAAATTCCCGCAAGGCGCGGTCCATGCGGGAAATGGCTTCGAGCGGATTGGGCGCCCAGGCCGTCACCTTGACCAGTAGCGGGTCGTAATAACGGGTGATGATTGCGCCGGTATAGGAGGTGCCGCCGTCGAGGCGGATACCGAAGCCCGATGCCGAACGATAGGCGGTGATACGGCCATAATCCGGAATGAAATTGTGCTCCGGGTCTTCCGTCGTGATACGGCACTGCAGCGCGTGGCCGTTGAGCCGGATATCCGCCTGCTTCGGCACGCCGGATTCTTCAGTGCCGATCGCAAAGCCGTCGAGGATGTGGATCTGCGCCTTGACGATATCGATGCCGGTGACGACTTCGGTAACGGTGTGCTCGACCTGGATGCGCGGATTGACTTCGATGAAATAGAATTTGCCGGTATCGGCATCCATCAGATACTCGACTGTGCCGGCGCCAACATAGTTCGTCGCTTCGGCGATCTTCAGCGAGTAGGCAGCAAGTTCCTGCCGCTGCGCGTCCGACAGATAGGGCGCGGGCGCACGCTCGACGACCTTTTGGTTACGGCGCTGGATGGAGCAGTCGCGCTCGAAGAGATGGACGACATTGCCATGCGTATCGCCGAGGATCTGGCTTTCGACATGACGGGCGCGCTCGACAAGCTTCTCGAGATAGACCTCGTCCTTGCCGAAGGCGGCCATCGCTTCGCGCTTGGCCTCCGTCACCTCACGGGCGAGGTCGGCTTCGGAGCGGATGACGCGCATGCCGCGCCCGCCACCGCCCCAGGAGGCCTTCAGCATGATGGGATAGCCTATGGCTGCCGCCATCTTGGCGACTTCGGCCATATCATCGGGCAGCGGCTCGGTGGCTGGCACGACCGGAACGCCGACGGAAATGGCGAGATTGCGCGCTGCGACCTTATTGCCGAGCTGACGCATCGTATCGGCCCGCGGACCGATGAAAGTGATGCCCGCAGCATTGCAGGCATCGACGAACTCGGGACTTTCAGAAAGCAGACCATAACCCGGGTGAATGGCATCGGCGCCCGAAAGCTTGGCGACGCGGATTACTTCGTCGATCGAGAGATAACTTTCGATCGGTCCAAGGTCACGGGCAAGATGAGGCCCGCGTCCGACTTGATAGCTCTCGTCGGCCTTGAACCGGTGCAGCGCGAGTTTGTCCTCTTCTGCCCATATCGCGACCGTTTTTATGCCGAGCTCGTTGGCCGCGCGGAAGACGCGGATGGCAATTTCGGAACGGTTGGCAACAAGGATCTTGGATATGGGCAATGTACTCTCCTCAAAGCACGAAAAACGGGCCATGCTGCACCCGCGAAGAGAATTCTTAACGTGCTGTTACAGAAAGTTCAATTTCCTCCGTTATGGCGAAACAGAATTTCTCAAAATCTAGGTAATCAGGCCATAGCGAAAAGCAAGCGCCACCGCCTGCTGCCGGTTTTTGGCCTTTAGCTTGTCCTGCAGGCCATTCATATACCAGTCGACCGTATGATTGGAGATCTTCAAATGCTTGCTGATCTCCATCGAGGTCATACCCTCGGCGAGATAATGCAGAATTTCCATTTCGCGCCGGGTCAGCTGCGTATCGCTGATCGGCACTGTTTCCAGCACCGCGGCCTCACCTCGCATATCAAGCAGCCGCCAGAAGGCCCTGCGGGCGATCGTCTCGAAAAGCGAGATCTCTGCCGATGAAAGCTCGGTCGGCTTGCCGCCAATGCTGAGGCTGCCAAGGATGCCGTTTCGCCCATAGATTGGGAATATGTAACCGTCTTCCAGCCCGTGGCCATAGGCATCAACCATCATCTGCTCCATGCGGCGCCAATGCGGATCATCCCTGAACGCCGCCATACTGTCGCGCCACCGGAAGGAGCGTTGCGCATGCGCAAGATACCGTATGGTCGGATCGACAAGCACGTATTTCTTCGCGGCATAAACGTGCTGCCAGCTTTCTGGCCAGCGGCCGGCCAAGGTCACACCCCATGGGTTGTCTCCATGCTTGGGATGACGAAGCAGTCCATAGTAGTCGAATCCGCCGGCGAGGATCACCTTTTCGAGTTCACCGATCACACTTTCAGCGTCGAAGCTTTCTTCGAGAATGATAAGGAATTGAATTAAAGAATGAATTTGCACAAAAACGCCCCTTGCCCGAATCAACGAGGCCGTCGGAGCAGGCTTTATAACCCGCCGCTGAACGGTCTTTTTAAAAAGCTACAACTCACGAACTGGATGGTGCGCTAGACGCTCCAGGTAATGCAAGCGGAAATTGTCGCCCTGTATGCCTAAGCAACAATTTAGAAACGATGGTCACTTGTTGCACTTCCGATGACAGGATGCACAAATTTCGAAGCCGGATTCCGAATCTGAAGGCCTCGTTAATCGTCGGTTCAGGTAGCTTTTCGTAGCATCGCATCATCCCGTTTTTCGCAGATGCAAAAGAGGTTCCGACGTGTCGTTATTCAAGGTCTATGCAAGAGCCCTGCGCTATCTTGGCGCCTACAAGCTCCGCGTATCCCTCGTCGTTATAGCGAACATCGTATTGGCGGCGATCACCATCGCCGAGCCGATCCTGTTCGGCCGTATCATCGATGCGATTTCCGGCAAGGGCGAGGTCAAGCCAATCCTTATGATGTGGGCGGCTTTTGCCGTCTTCAACACCATCGCCTTCGTTCTCGTCGCGCGCGAAGCCGACAGGCTGGCCCATGGCCGCCGCGCGACACTTCTGACGGAAGCCTTTGGCCGCATCATCTCCATGCCGCTTTCCTGGCACCATCAGCGGGGTACGTCCAACGCACTTCATACGCTGCTGCGCGCCTGCGAAACCTTGTTTGGCCTGTGGCTGGAATTTATGCGCAACCATCTTTCGACGGCAATTGCGCTTGTCCTGCTCGTCCCGACGGCAATGTCGATGGACTATCGCCTCTCCGCTGTCCTGATCCTGCTCGGCATCGCTTACTGGCTCATCGGCCGCGTGGTCATGAGCCGCACGAAGGATGGCCAGGCTTCGGTCGAAAACCACTACCATACCGTCTTCGGCCATGTCAGCGATTCCATCAGCAACGTCTCGGTGCTGCACAGCTACAACCGCATCGAAGCTGAAACTCGCGCGCTGAAGTCCTTTGCCGATCGCCTGCTGCAGGCGCAGTATCCGGTGCTTGACTGGTGGGCTCTCGCTAGCGCGCTGAACCGCATGGCCTCGACGATCGCCATGATGGTCGTGCTCGTCATCGGGACCGTGCTGGTCCAGAACGGCGAACTGCGCGTCGGCGATGTCATTGCCTTCATCGGCTTTGCCAACCTGCTGATTGCCCGCCTGGATCTCATGCGCCAGTTCGCTACGCAGATCTTCGAAGCACGCTCGAAGCTGGAGGACTTCTACGTTCTGGAAGATTCCGTTCGTGAACGCGAGGAGCCTGCCGGCAACGGCGAGATCAAGGACGTCAAGGGTGACGTCGAGTTCAACGACGTCTCCTTCGGCTTCGCCAACAGCTCTCAGGGCCTGCACAACGTCTCCTTCAAGGTAAAGGCCGGCCAGACGGTTGCGATCGTTGGCCCAACCGGCGCTGGCAAGACGACGCTCGTTAACCTGCTGCAGCGCGTCTACGATCCGCAAAGCGGTCAGATCCTTGTCGACGGTATCGATATCAGCAAGGTCACGCGCAAGTCGTTGCGCCGCTATATCGCCACCGTCTTCCAGGATGCAGGCCTGCTGAACCGCTCGATCAGTGACAACATTCGCCTCGGCCGCGAAAACGCTTCGGAAGAGGATATGCGCCGTGCTGCCGAAGCCGCTGCCGCGTCCGATTTCATCGAGAACCGCGACGAACAGTACGACACCCATGTCGGCGAGCGCGGCAACAAGCTCTCCGGCGGTGAGCGTCAGCGTATCGCGATCGCCCGCGCCATCCTAAAGGATGCGCCGATCCTGGTGCTGGATGAAGCGACCTCCGCGCTCGACGTCGAGACGGAAGCCCGTGTCAAGGCTGCGATCGACAACCTGCGCCAGAACCGCACCACCTTCATCATCGCCCACCGTCTCTCGACGGTCCGCGAAGCCGATATGGTGCTGTTCCTCGATAATGGTCGCATCGTCGAGAACGGCAGCTTCGAGGAGCTCAGCCACTCCAACGGCCGCTTTGCTGCCCTGTTGCGGGCCAGTGGCATCCTGACGGACGACGAAGTCCGCAAGGCACATACGACCGAAGCCGCCTAATGGCTTCGAGCGGGACAAGGAAAAGCCGGAAGGGCATCGCTCTTCCGGCTTTTTGTTGGGTGAGATTCCACGCGTAACACCGGCGGATACCGACGGTGTCCCTTCGCCCTGCCAGTGCGGCCATGCCTAGGATGTTCTAGGCCGCTTTTTCGTAAACTAGATCAGGCGCAACGATCCATTCGCCCGGTTTGATCGACATGACTTCGAGCCTGCCGCGGTCGTCTCTGGCGGCGACGCCGACAAAGCGATAGCGGCCACCGTTCGGGTCGATAACCACGGAACCGATTGGTTTGGCGCGAAGATGGCCGACCACGGGACCGTCTGCCTTGGTAGCATCGAGCAGAAAATATTCGTGAGGAATGTTCCGGCTAACCATCAAGCGCCCTTCGCTTCGGATAGCCAAACCGACATTCGGTGTTGCCCCTGTCTGTATTGCGGTAGTTGAGCGATTGATGTCAGCGGGAATCGATTTGCGGCGGATGTCATAAGCGTCGCGATCGGAGGAAATCAGGTCGAGTGGCAGGTCGCAAACTTCGCTGTGCCGGCGGCTGTTGGCGAGGATATCGGCTGGCGTCCTTGAGTTCGAAGTACGGCTTCGTGCTCCATATCAGTGGCATTGCCCTCTGTGATCGCAAATGGATCGACGCAGGTAACCGTTCCATTCGTGATAAATGGCTAAAAATCAAAATCTCGCAGTGATCGCGAGGCCTTGTCGTCTTGGCCCGTAACTGCACATTCTTGCCTAAGCGTCGCGAGATGACCGGATCGCAGACGCAGGATTGAGCGGAGCGTAAATGAGCATTGTTGCATCATATTTGTACCGCGATGGTCGGCGGGCGGAATCCTTCGACATCGAAAACGGCATTGTTCCGACGACGAAAAACGAATTCGTATGGATTGGTCTGCACGACCCCGATGAGCGGGAACTCTTTGCTCTGCAGAAAACCTTTGGGCTTCATCACCTCGCCGTAGAGGATGCCCTTAACCCGATCCAGGTTCCAAAGCTCGATATTTACGATGGACAACTTTTCCTCATCACCAAGACCGCCCATCTGGATGGCGACGCTATCGAATATGGAGAGACGGCGATCTTCATCGGCGATCACCATGTCGTCACCGTCAGACACGGTTCCGATCGCGGCCACAGCACGCTGCGCAAGCAGCTTGAAGCAGCGCCCGAAACGCTGAAGAACGGCCCGGACTATGTGCTGCACGGCGTGCTGGATTTCATCGTCGACGGGTACCTCCCCGTTGTGCAGACAATAGAGGATCATGTGCTGGAAATGGAGCAGCGTATGCTCGATGCTTTCCTAAGCCGCGATCAAATCAAACGGCTCTTCCGATTGAGACGCCAGATCATACGCTTCCAGCGCGTCCTCGGCCCGATGTCGGAAGTGTGCGGAAAACTGGTCCATCTCGATCTGCCGTGCATCGATACGGAGACGCGCAAATACTTCAGGGATGTGAACGACCACGTCCGGCGCGTCGAGACCACGACGAGCGGTCTGAAGGACGTCATTACCTCGGTCTTCGAGGCGAGCAATCTCCTGGAGCAGCAGCGTCAGGGCGTGATCACTCGACAACTTGCGGCCTGGGCTGCTATTGCAGCAGTGCCGACAGCCATTGCCGGCATCTACGGCATGAACTTCGAGAACATGCCGGAGCTCAAGACGGAATATGGCTACTACGTCGTCATCGCGATCATTTTAGGCCTCTGTACCATTCTCTTTTGGCGCTTCCGCAGATCGGACTGGCTTTAAGGGTGCCTGCGCCGCATAGGACGAGATTAAGCCTCAAAGCAAGCTCTTGCCTATTTGCGTTTGCCCTGGCCGTAGGTGTCGGTCGCTCTGCTGGCATGGACCGCCACCGGAATGGCCCCGACGGCAAGGGGCCGAGCCTTTTCCTGCTCTCTCTTGTATTCGAGATGATAGGCATAGGCGAACTGGGCGGCGATACCCACAAGCACGAAGAGCGGGCCGATGACCTGATCGCGATTGGTGATGTAGAGCAGCACCTGGCCTACCATCGCAAGGATAGTGCCGGCAACGAAGATATTGAGCGAGTGTCGGCCGAGGATTGTCAGCGGATGGTCGGCCGGGCGGCGGAAAGCCTGCGATATCGCCGGAATATTGATCACCAGATAGGTGAGGGCCAGCACATGCAGAAGGCGCGGCAGCGACAGGAAGGTCTTGTCAAAACCGGTCAGCACCGCCGGTAGACCGAGCGCTGCAAGATAGTTTCCTATATCCCATAGCTGGGCCGTGACCCAGACGAACGAGACGATGACATAGGCCAATGCCAGCGCAAAGAGCACCGGATGGCGTGGAAGCTTGCCACCGCGCTTGACATGCATTATCGAGACGATGCCGATCGTGAACAGGAACTGCCAGGAGAAGGGGTTGAGGAACCAATCTCCCTCGAGCAGCATGTTCTGCGGCGCGATCTGATAGATGCCGGCAATCAGCCAGACGGTGCCGGATACAGCCAGCGCCAACAGCGTACTCTTCTCGTTCAGGAGCAGGATCAGCGGTACCATCAGCATCAACGCGCCATACATCGGAAGGATATTGTTGTAGCCGATCTGATGGCCGAGCAGCAGCAGGGCCGGAATGCCCTCCTTCAGGTTCATTAGCACCGCCAGAATATTGATCTCGACCAACAGCCCCGGCCGGTGGAACAACCAGGCACCGCAAATGAAGAGCGCCAGCGTCACGAAGGTGGTGATCATATGTGCCAGATAGAGCGTGAAGGCACGCTTTGCTGCCTTGATCGCTATCTCCAGCCGCCTGCCGGGCTCGAAGCGCGAGCCGTAAGCGAGACCGACCGCAATGCCCGAAATCAGCACGAAGGCTTCAGCGGCGTCGGAAAAGCCGAAATTCTTCGTGGTAATATATTCGAAAATCTGTCCGGGAACGTGATTGATGAAGATTGTGATGAGTGCGAGCCCACGTAATACATCGAGTCTCGTATCACGCTTTGGCGCCGCCACTGAGATGGAGCGTCCTTGTGCTCCAATGGCCTTGGTCGGCAAGCTTGCCATCGTGTCTCTCCTGTCATCCGATTTTGCAAACGCTACGCCGGCCAAAAGGGTTCCCCCCCTCTGGCCGTGCGAATCGCCGGACATTCAGCGTGGAGAACGCTGTTATCCGACCGGATACCCCTCTTTTGGATCGGCGACTTCGCTGCCGTTGACGGACAGAGTGTAGCCTTGAGCGTTGGACGCTTTTGAGACCGAAATGCGGTATTTGTTTCCGGCCTGCTCAATCTCTGCCGCAAACCCGTCCCAATTGGAAGGCAGCGACGGATCAACAAAAAGTTTTCCACCCTTTAGCCGGGTACCGAGAATGCCTTCGACTGCCGCACGGTAAAGCCAGCCGGCCGATCCCGTGTACCAGGTCCAGCCGCCGCGCCCGATATAGGGTTCGTGCCCATAGACATCGGCCGCCACGACATAGGGTTCGACGCGATATTTCTCGGCCGCTGCCTTGTCGAGCGAATGGGTGATCGGGTTGAGCATCTGGAAGCAGCGCAGTGCATCATCGCCGCGTTTCATCTCCGCCAGTGCCATGACCACCCAGGTCGCGGCATGTGTATATTGGCCACCATTCTCGCGAACGCCCGGCGGATAGGCCTTGATATAGCCCGGATCCTTTAGTGACTTCTCAAAAGGCGGCGTGAAGAGGCGGACGATCCGCGCCTCCTCGTCCACCAATTCGGCGAGCACCGCATCCATCGCTTTGGCAGCCCGCTCCGGATCGCCCTCACCCGAGAGCACACTCCAGGACTGAGCGATCGAATCGATCAGGCATTCCAGGTTTTCCTTTGAGCCGAGCGGCGTACCGTCATCGAACGTGCCGCGACGATAATGTCCACCATCCCAGGCAGTGCTTTCCAGCGACTTCTTGAGTTCGACGAGGTGGGTCTTCCAGCGTTTGGCGCGGGTCCGGTCGCCCCGCTCCTCGGCATAGGGAATGAAAGAGCGTAGCGTACCGGCAAGGAACCAGCCGAGCCAGACGCTCGTGCCCTTGCCATCGATGCCGACGCGGTTCATGCCGTCGTTCCAGTCGCCGCCGAGGAAGAGCGGAAGGCCGTTCTTGCCCTTGCGGGTGATGGCGAGATCGAGTGCCAGCGCCGCATGCTCATAGATGCTGACGGTATCTTCCGAAATCTCCGGCTTGTAGAAGAAGTCGTGCTGGCTCTCCAAAAGGGCGGGGCCTTCGAGGAAGGGAAGCTGCTCATCAAGCACGCTCTTGTCGCCGCTGACGCTGCAATAATGATCGATGGCATAGGCGAGCCAGACGACATCGTCGGAAATCATGGTGCGCACACCGGCGCCCGTTCCCGGCAGCCACCAATGCTGCACGTCGCCCTCACGGAACTGGCGCGAGGCGGCATTAATGATCTGGCGCCGTGCAAGCGCAGGCTCCTGCAGCACGAAGGCGAGCGTATCCTGCAGCTGATCACGGAAACCAAAGGCACCGCTTGCCTGATAGAAGGCAGAGCGGGCCATGATGCGGCAGCCAAGGCTCTGATAGGGCAGCCAGGTATTGACGAGATTGTTCATGCCCTGATCCGGCGTCGATATCTGCAGCTTGCCGGTGAAGTCCTGCCAGAAGGCGCGATTCGTCTGCACAGCGTCATCGAACGAGCTGTTGCGAATATCAGCCAGCATAGCGCGCGCCTCTTCTTCCGTTGGTGCATCGCCAAGAAAAAAGATGACGTCGCGCTCTTCGTTCACGCCGAGTTCGATATCGACAGTGAGGATCGCCGCCGGATCGCCATCGAGGTCCGTGGAACCTGAGAGCGCTGCTACCGACATCACTGCGACGGGCATCTGAATTGAGCCGGTCTTGCCGATGAATTCGCGGCGGCTCGACGAGAAGCCGGAGATTGTCTCGCTCGCGGCGAAAAAGGCTGTACGGCCAGAATAATCGATACTGTAGGGATTGGTTGCAAACAGCGCACCGGTTTCCTCATCGCGCTTCGAGAGGACAAAGGATGCAGTCTTCTGCGGATTGTTACCGAGAATCCATTCGACATAGCCATAAATCCGGAGGCTGCGCCTTGCCGGGCCGTCGTTCCGCAGATGCAGACGCTGCATCTTCACAGACTTCTCGCCATGCACCGTCTGCGTGACCTCCAGCGCAATCTCATGTTGAATACTTGAGAAGATGGAATAGCCGAGACCGTGGCGCGCGTCGAAGCGGATGTCGTTGCGGCGCGACAACACCGCAAATGGGGTCATGACCGCACCGCTCTGGAGATCCGCTATATACAGTGCCTCCCCAGGTCGATTGATTACCGCATCGTTTGACCAGGAGGTGAGCTGGTAATCGCGTGAATTGACGCTCCACGTGAAACCGGCACCTTCCGCCGATACGTGAAAGCCAAACCGCTCGTTGGAGATAACATTGATCCATGGCTGCGGAGTGGCATCGCCGCCCGGTAGACGCACGACATATTCACGGCCGTCACGAGAAAAGCCGCCGATACCATTCCAGAAGTCGAGGTCGTCCTCCTCTATAGCGACAGTCTTGAGCGCTGGGGCCGGCAAAGGCGCTATCCGTTTGACCGGCATCGCCGAGCGCTCGGCCTTTTCCATATCGTCCGGCGCCTCATTGCCCAAGGAAAAGAACGAAACAGCGCGGTTGATCTGATCGATGACCTTGCCATTCCTGGCATGCAACGTGACGCGGGAGGCGGCGATCAGCGCCTGATAGGTGCTCTCTTCCATCAAATCCTTGCGGACTGCGAAAATATGCTGGCGTAAGCCGTCGGCCTGGCCCATACGGCGCACGGTTTCGCACATGGCGTCCAGCGCATGCTGCATATCTTGCGCATAGGATGAAGCTCGTTCGTTCATGATAACGAGATCTGCGGCTACGCCGCGTGAACGCAGATACTCCTGCGCCAACAACGCTTCGCGGGCGATTTCGAGATCCATGTCGTCGTCAATGCGCAGCGTGAAGATCGGGAAATCGCCCGAAATCGCCAGCGGCCAGAGCGCCGACTGCGATTGCATGCCGGCTCGGACAACGGTTTGATCGCCACGAAGCTGCATATCCGGATAGACGAGATAGCGGCCGAGATGCTGGAAGGCGGCCGCCTGCTGCGAGCTGACGCCGACATGGCGCATCTGCACCTGCGTGCGCGTCCAAGCCTGGATGATCTCATGGTTGAAAGCATCCGGATGACGATAGCGATCGACGGCCTTGTCCACCTCTGCACGGCTCGGGGCTGCGATCGTCCAGAAAATCACGCTGACTTTCTTTCCGGCCGGGACGCGGACGGTTCGGCGAAGCGACAGCACAGGATCCAGCGTGAAGCCATCAGTGCCCGAAAGTCTCGCGCCCGGATCGAACGCGGCGGCATTTGCGAGGTTACGGCCGCGGCCGAGGAACTTGCGCCGCTCGGTTTCGAATTCTGTAGGACGTGTATCACCGGCACTATCGACGACCAGATGCGCAATGCTCATATTCGGTTCATTCGGATCGCGTTTGTTGCGCTCGGCGCGGATGACGTCGCCACGCTTGTCGATCTCCGTCTTGACGAACATGCGGGCGAATGCCGGATGTGCATTGTCCGTATCATCGGAAGTTATGACCGGTTCGAGATAGGAGGTCACTTCAATGAAACGGTCTTCCGCCCCCAGGTTGAACAGCGTCAGGCGACGGGCTTCCGCATCATGTTCGGTTGCGACGATGCATTCGACCTCGCTCGAGAGCTCACCGAGCACCTTGTTGAAGACGGCCTTCTCGTCAGCGAATTCCACTCTGACCGTCTCACCCTCGACACTCTTCGGCTCCGATGTCGCCGACCACCATTCATTGGTCATCACGTCGCGTAGGAAGATGAAATTGCCCCAGCGATCCTCGGTCGGATCTGGTTTCCAGCGGGAAACGGAAAGACCGTTCCAGCGGGCGTAACCTGCACCGGTCGCCGTTAGCATGACGGAATAGTGACCGTTGGACAGGAAAACGAGAGCGCGGTCGTGCGACGCTGGATCGGCTATCGTGCGGATGACAGGTCGCATCAGCTCATCCTGAATGGCAGCAGGCGTGTGGGACTGGTCCCTGCCGCTCATGATCGGGATATCGCGCGGAGCCTTTTCCTGAAGCAGCAGTTCAGCCGCTTCGATGACGGGATCGGAGTGGAAGAGCTCACGCAAACAACCGTTGAACGCGACATTGGCGACGGCAGCAATCGACATGCCGTGGTGGTGAGCATAGTAGTTGTAGACGACAGCACATTGTTTGCCTTCAGGCACGCGCGTCGGTGTGAAATCGACCGCGTCATGGAAACCGAACTTACCAAGTGCGCCGAGCTTGCGAAGTTTCTGCAGGTTTTCAAGCGACGCCTCGGGATAATATTGGCTGGCGAGCAGTGAGGCATAGGGCGCGATAACGGCATTGTGGCCGAGACCACGCTTCAGGCCGAGCGTCGGCACACCGAAGTTCGTGTACTGATAGTTGAGGTTATGATCGCGGGCATTGAACGCCGCTTCCGAGATGCCCCAAGGCGTACCAAGCTTACGGCCATAGTTCATCTGCTCGACGATGACGAGATTGTTGGTCTGGTTAAGAATGCCTCCGCCACGCTCCTGGATGACGAGCGAAGGCATCAGATATTCGAACATCGAACCGGACCAGGAAACCAGCGCCCCACGCGAACCGACCGGCACCACTTGGCGGCCGAGTTTGTACCAATGCTCCGTCGGCAGGTCGCCCTTCGCGATACCGAAGAGCGACGTGAGACGGCATTCAGACGCGAGAAGGTCGTAGCAAGCCGCATCGAGATCACCACTTTCCACACGGTAGCCGATCGACAGCAGCCGGCGCTCCGCACGGTAGAGGAAGCCGAAATCCATCGAGAAGGCGAGATCGCGTGCCTTGTCGCGAAGCGCAATCAGCCGCGGGCGCAAATCATCGATATTCGACAGGTCGAAAGTGCTGTCCGAGATATGCGCCTCGCAGATTTTAACCAGCGAGGCGGCCCAGAGTGTGACTTCTTCCGTCTGCTTGGATTTCACCTCGTGATGCAGATTGCCGGCGAGCTTCTGAACGTCGCGTGCCAGGACTGCAAGGTTGATGACTCGGATGGAGGCGAATTCATGCTCGCGCTTGACCGCAACAAGCGCATTCTGGAAGCCGGCAATGCGCTCTTCCAGGCGCCGGCGCAAAGGACGCACCGTTTTGCGATCATCGGGAAGATCTGCCAGTACTTCGCCGAGGATACCGGCCGTATCGCCGACGCCATCGAGATTGCCTTGGATATGCGCGGAGGGCGCTTCTGCCCAATTGCGGCACGCTGAGGAAATGGCAATCAGGTGGCCGGCAAGGTTGCCACTGTCGACGGCCGAGACGTAGCGGGGGCCAAGTGTCTGCAGCGTGTCCGTGTGATACCAGTTGAAGAGGTGGCCACGGAATTTCTCCATACGATCGATCGTCGTGATGGTCTTCTCCAGCCTCTCGATGGCTTCCTCAAAAGAGAACCACCCGAACTGCCGGCCGGAAACGACCGACAGCAGATAGACGCCGATATTGGTCGGCGATGTGCGCGTCGCCACGATGATGTGAGGCGTTTCCTGAACGTTGTCGGGCGGCAGGTAGTTCTGCTCCGCCGTCGTGAAGGTCTCGAAATAGCGCCAGGTGCGGCGCGCAATCTTGCGAAGCTCTCCGGAGACGACTTCGGACACGTCAAGCCGATCTTCCGTCTCTGCCGACTGGCTCACATACCAGGCGACGGCAGGCGAACAGATCCATAATAGCGCGAAAGGAACACCAACCAGGAAGGCATCGTTGCCTGACAGTGCCGCAACGGCAACCGAAAGGATCGCCAGAACCGGCGCATGCCACATCGTCCGATAATAGGAAAGGATTGTACCCTGCTTGCCGGCGCCGACGCTGGCAGCGGTGCGCCATTGCAACAGCAGCTTATGGCTAACGAACAGACGGTACAGCGAACGGCCGATCGCATCGGCCATCATGCAGGCAGCGTCGGCAATGAAGACAATCCGCAGCGCCACCTGCGCATTGGCCGCTGTAATATCCAGCCAGACGGTGTGAAGATGGGCGCTAGCGACGATATCGCTGCGGCGCGGAATGATGCCCTTGATAAGCGACAGGGTGGGGGCCACGAACAGGCAGAAGATCAGCAGGATCTGCCAGATCAGCGCGCCAGACGGCTCCATCAGACACCAACCGAGCACGGAAGCGAAGAACCAGGCGATCGGTGTCAGCGATCGGCGCAGATTATCGAACATCTTCCAGCGCGCAAGCGCGGTGACCCGGTGTTTCGGATTGAGCATGTAAGGCAGGAGCTGCCAGTCGCCACGAGCCCAGCGATGCTGCCGCGAAGCCTCAACCTCATAGCGGACAGGAAAATCCTCTATGAGTTCAAGGTCGGTGACGAGCGCGCAGCGCGCCATAGACCCTTCGAGAAGATCGTGACTGAGTACCGAATTCTCCTCGATGCGACCTTTCAGTGAAGCCTCGAAGGCATCGACATGATAGAGGCCCTTGCCGGTGAACGTGCCTTCGCCGACAAGGTCCTGATAGACATCCGAAACTGTGAAGACATAGGGGTCGAGACCGCGGTTGATCGAAAAGACACGCTGGAAGACAGAAGCATCCTTGCCTGTCGTCAGCGACGGCGTCACGCGCGGCTGCAAAATGCCATAGCCGCTTTCGACTCGGCCAGTATCCGGATTGATGACCGGGCGGTTGATCGGGTGATAGAGCTTGCCGACCAGTTTGGTAACGGTATCGCGCATCAGGCGGGTATCGGCGTCGAGCGTCATGACGTACTTGACGCCGATAGGTACGGTATTGGCGCTTGGCAGGTAGGTCGTGTCGCGGTCGCCCCGCAGCAGCAGGTTCAGCTCGTGCAGTTTGCCGCGTTTGCGCTCCCAGCCCATCCACACACCCTCGGATGGATTGTAGAGGCGACGGCGATGCAGGAGATGGAAGCGCACCGTACCGTCATAGGCATAGCGAGCCGATAGATTGGCAATCTCCCGGCGCGCATATTCCAGCACCTCCAGATCAGCAGAGCTTTCTTCCATATCGCTGTCCGGCCAGTCGCCGAGCAATGCAAAATAGATTTCGCCACGTGGATTGGCGAGATAATGAACCTCGAGATTGCGCACCATCTCGTCGACACTGTCACGATTGCAAATCAGACAAGGTACGGCGACAAGTGTGCGCGCGGTCTCCGGGATGCCCCGCTTGAATTCATAACCGACGAGCCGCACCGGCGTGACGAAAAAAGAAAGCACGGTGTTGAAGAGGCCGCTCGCGCCCTCGGAGGCCGGCAGCGAAAATAGGATGAGCAGCAGAGCGATTTCGATCGGCCTCATGCCGGCACCAACCATGAACCCGCCGACGACCAGCATGGCGATGATCGTGATCAGCACGACCGGAACGGCGATCGCCATCCAATTCAACTTCCGTACCGCGCGGATGACATGCTGCGCCGGCGTTGGATGGTAATCCGCGCGCGCTTCAAGCTTCGGGCGTTCAGCGCCCATAATGAAGCAGCCGATATTGGGTTCTCGCGGTTGCGCCTCGCCAGAATGATGGACCTCGGCCACCATGTCGACGGCAAGCTGCGCGATTTGCACCTCGCTCAACGGCGAGCGCCTCGCCAGCTTTTCGATCTGTTTACGATAGCTATTGCGCGAACCGGGATCGAGATCGCCGTAGTCGGATTGGTTCCAGAGCAGCCTGTCGACATGGCTGACCTGCTCGACCCACACCGACCACTCCGCGTCGTTGATCTCACGTAGACTCCTGACGATGTTGCCCATTGTGACGTTGCCGGCGGAGAGGCGGCCATGCTCCGTCATCGTCGCTTCCTCGCTATCGCGCCCGAGCCGCTCCAAACGCTGATCCAACCAGGAGATCGCTTGGCTTGAAGTCTGCGAGCCATCGCGCAAGCGGTAGAGGAACTGCGTAGAGAATGTGTTGTCCGCAGCAAGCTCTTCCAGGGTCTCCAAATAGGCGGCAGCCTTTGCGGTATCGGCCAAGCGGATTAGCTCGTCGGCAGCCTCATTGGCGCGGCGGCGCATGTGACGGCTGCGCTCGACACGGCTTGAAATACGGCGAAGGTTCTCGACCAGCACGTACCGCACCAGAGACGGCAGAGCCCATAACTCACCGATTCTCAGCGTCTCATGCTGCTGGAAGCCGTCGACGAGTGCAGTCAGGCTTTCCTGCGAGGTGGTGCTGTGGGTATGGGCGACATAGAGCCAGGCCAGCGCAAGCGTTCGCGGAACCTCAACATCGCCGATATCAGTCAAGGGCAGTTCACGATAAAAGCGGCGCGGGAAGTCACGACGGATCTCCTGGATAGCTTCTTCAACGATGTAATGGTTGTCCAACAGCCATTCGGCGGCTGGCGTGATTGTCCCCCCGGCCTCGACGTCGGCCGCGGTCGTGCGGTAGACGCGCAGGATTTCCTTCTCGTTCTCCCTATGGCGCGCGAAGAAATCGAACGGTGCGAAACCCGGCAACTCGCTCACCGTGCGACAAGCGACGCTTTCACCCACGGCCCTGATGTCCTCATTGGACAGATAGGTTGATCGGATCGAATCACCGTAGTCGATCTGCTTCTTCTCAGACTCGCGGGGCAGGCTCGGAGGAGGATTGGCAATGGACATAGATTCGGTTCTGGATCCAGACGAAATTATTGAATTTGTACGGGCTTTCTGCACCGCTTGTGACGCCTCTCGTATGAACGGAACGATCCTCATTGAGATCAGCGAAAACAAAATAAGGTGCGCGCCGAGAGCATTGCTGCAGGGGACCACCCATATTCATGCCGTGATTTCGCGAGGTCACGGATGCCCGCTCCCTCCCTTCGAAGCCATTCGGGAAAGTTGGACAGGCTTACGATAATTCAAGTCGCGAGAACTATTTCTAAGTTGTCCAGCCTGCCGGCATGAAAAAGTGCACGGATGGCATCCACGGCATGGACAGCGTTATCAGCGCTTCACGCCTACTTTCCGGATAAGCTGGATTGCGTGGAATAGGGTTCGTGAGGAGGATCGGGGTACCCGACCATCACCGCAGGGTGCGCCCCTGAGCATTCTCCAAATTGGACACCAAAGCGTCAGGAGAATGCTGTTGCACCCCAATTTTCCAGACAGGGAAACGATTGATCAGGCGAGCGCCACAAGTTAGCGCCCGATACACATCGGCATCAGCTGACGAGGCCGAAGACCATTGCGACGACGAAAAGGAAAGCCGCCGTAAAAAACGTTGCATGGATCGCGGTCTGAATTCTGTGCCGCGTGGTGACCGGCTTCTTCGCCGGTACGGATCCGTACTGGTTCACGTGAGTATTCGACATACCCAAATTTGCCATGTGTCGCCTCCGTCTGTTTGTGTGCGGCTGGTCTACCAACTCGCTTTTATTTTCTTATATACCCTATCAAGTAGGTAGAGATAAATTTCCGTCCAGAGCAGATGGAAAAGAAAATCCAACCAAACTTGTACTCAGCAGAGCGTGCGCCATGCCCAGATCCAGGAACGCTCGATGGCACAGTCGTTCTGGGGTGCGTTGGGGGATGTTTCGAGCAACCGGCGATCCTTTTCCGCCGGTATTTTCACGGAGGTAGTTTCCCTCCGATCGGCATTAACAGGAGGATCGAGGTAACCCATGGTCATCCCACCGAGAAAGAACATGCCTCAACCTCCATCGATCACGAAAGCTAACGGTCGTTAACGGGATCATGACAGAACTAAGGCAGCTGTCAATAGTCTAGTCGAATGGTCGTGTTTTAGGGAAGCGTTATCCTTAACGCCGCGCCGCACGAGGTTTTTCAAAAGCTTGAAAACATTGACTTTCAAGCCTTCACGAATCCCTTGCTCGCGATCATGAGATTTCTCGTATACTCTTCATGAACCTTGCCGCCTGCAAGTTCGGCCGATGTCAGCCGCTCAACAACAGCACCCCCTCGCATCACGGCAAGCCTCTCGCACATATGGGTGACAACGCCGAGATCATGACTGACCATGACGAAGGTCAGTTTCCGGTCGCGGCGGATCTGTTCCAGAAGGTTGAGAACTTCAGCTTGGACAGAGGCATCGAGCGCGGATGTTGGCTCGTCGAGTAACAGGATCGATGGTTCGACGATCAACGCGCGGGCGATCGCCACACGCTGTCTCTGGCCGCCGGAAAGCTGATGCGGATAGCGGAAGCGGAAGCCATTGCCAAGGCCTACCTCATCAAGCGCACGAGCAATGCGCTTTTCGCTGTCACCGATGCCGTGGATCACGAGTGGTTCAAGAAGCAGCCGGTCAACGGTCTGGCGGGGATGCAGCGAACCGTAGGGGTCTTGAAAGACCATCTGAACGCTTCGATAAAAGCCCTTGCTGCGCTTCGAACCTTTTACAGCCTCACCATGAACGCGGACCGTCCCCTCGCTGACGGGCGCAAGCCCGGCGACAGCCCGCAGCAGCGTCGACTTGCCCGAACCGGATTCACCGACGAGGCCGAAGGATTCGCCACTTTCAATGGAAACGCTGACCTCTTTCAGCGCGTAAAAATGGTCGTAGACGACGCAGAGATGTTCGACAGATAACGCCGTACTCATGCAGCCCACTCCGGCTTGCGGTCGAGAACCGGCAGCGGATGCCTGTTTTCACCAATCTGCGGCATGCAATTGAGCAGGCCTTGTGTATAGGGATGTTTCGCATTTCGAAGCTCGGATGCTGCGATCTCCTCGACAATGCGCCCGGCATACATGACGATGACACGGTCGCAGAAGGAGGAGACGAGCCTCAAATCGTGGGATACGAAGATCAGGCCCATGCCGCGCTGGGATACCAACCGGTCCATGATCCTGAGAACATCGAGCTGAACCGTGACATCGAGCGCGGATGTCGGCTCGTCGGCGATCAGCAGCTCCGGACCGGCGATCAGCATCATGGCAATCATCGCGCGCTGGCCCATGCCGCCTGAAACCTCATGTGGGTAGAGATCGAAGACCCGACCGGGATCACGGATCTGCACGGCCTCCAGCATGGAAAACGCACGGTCACGCGCCTCGCCTTTGCCGACCTTCTCATGGGTGCGCAGCGTTTCGCAGATCTGCTTGCCGATGGTCATGACCGGATCGAGCGAATATTTCGGATCCTGCAGGATCATGGCGATACGTTTGCCGCGCAGCCTGCGCCGTTCCGAAGCCGAGGCCTTCAGGAGATCGATGCCGCTGAAATCGAGCGTATCAGCGGTAACGATGCCATGTTTCGGCGTCAGGCCCATGATGGCGCGACCGGTCTGCGATTTGCCTGAACCGGATTCTCCGACGATGCCGAGGCGTTCCTTGCCGAGTGTGAAGGAAACACCGCGCACGGCCTCGATGACACCAGTGCGGGTCGGATAGCTGACACGAAGGTTCTTCACAGTCAGAAGCGAACTCATTGACCGGCCTCCTTCGGATCGAGCGCATCGCGCAGACCATCACCTAGAAGGTTGAAGCCGAGGCTGACGATGAGGATGGCGACACCGGGCATGGCCGCAACCCACCATTGGTCGAGGATGAAGCGGCGGCCGGAGGCGATCATCGCGCCCCATTCCGGCAGCGGCGGCTGCGCGCCGAGGCCGAGGAAGCCGAGGCCGGCTGCCGTCAGGATGATGCCCGCCATGTCGAGCGTCACCCGCACGATCAGCGAGGAGATGCAGAGCGGCATGATATGGCGCACGATGATGCGCAGCGGAGAGGCGCCCATCAGCTTGACCGCCGAGATGTAATCGGAACGGCGAACTGTCAGCGTCTCGGCGCGCGCGATACGCGCATAGGGCGGCCAGGAAGTGATCGCAATGGCGATGATGGCGTTCTGGATGCCGGGGCCGAGTGCTGCGACGAAGGCAAGCGCCAGCACCAGCTTCGGGAAAGCGAGGAAGATATCGGTGATGCGCATCAGCGTCGCATCCACCCATCCGCCGGCATAGCCCGATACCGTGCCGACGATGAGACCGATCGGCGCCGAGATGATGGCGACCAGCACCACGACGAGCAGCGTCAGCCGCGAGCCGTAAACGAGGCGCGAGAAGATATCGCGGCCCTGATCGTCAGTGCCGAGCAGATAGCCGGCACTGCCAGGCGGCAACAGGCGCGCATTTTTGAGATCGCCGACAACGGGATTATGCGTGGCGATGACGTCGGCAAAGGCGGCAATCAGCAGCAATGCCACGATGATCAGCAGCCCGACGACAGCAAGCCGGTTGGCGGTAAACTGCCGCCATGTGACATAGGCGCGGCCGAGTCTCGCCTGCATGCGCGACTGCGGTCGGTCTGACAGCAGCCAATCGCGGCGGCTCATAGGTGTAGAAAGCGTGGTCGGAACCGTCATCGGTTGCGCGTCCTCGGGTCAAGTATCCGATAGAGAAGATCGGAGATGAGGTTGATGCCGACAAAGACCGTGCCGATGACGATCGTGCCGCCGAGCACGGCGTTCATATCGGCGCTTTGCAGCGAATTGGTGATGTAAAGGCCGATTCCGGGCCAGGAGAAGACTGTCTCGGTCAGAACGGAACCTTCGAGCAGGCCAGCGTAGGAAAGCGCAATGACGGTCACCAGCGGCACCGCGGCATTCCTTAGCGCATGGCCCCAAATCACCCGCGTTTCCGAAAGCCCCTTGGCGCGCGCGGCAACCACATATTCCTGCGACAGCTCATTCAGCATGAAGCTGCGGGTCATGCGGCTGATATAGGCAAGTGAGAAATAGCCGAGCAGCGAGGCCGGCAGGATGATATGGCGGAAGACGTCATAAAAGACGTCCCACTGCCCCTGCCACGCGCTGTCGAGCAGGTAAAAACCGGTGACCGGCGTGAAACTGTATTCGTAGACGATGTCGATGCGGCCGGGAAAAGCTACCCAGCGCAGCTGCGCATAGAAGATGACGAGCGAGATCAGAGCCAGCCAGAAGATCGGCACCGAATAACCGACGAGGCCGATGACGCGCACGATCTGATCGGCGATGCTGCCGCGGCGCACAGCTGCCAGCACACCGAGCGGCACGCCGATGACCGATCCGATGATCGTGCCGACGGTCGCAAGCTCCAGCGTCGCCGGGAAGACGCGGCGAATATCGACCATGACCGGATTGGTGGTCAGCACCGAATTGCCGAAATCGCCGGAGAGAATGCCTTTCAGGTAGATATAGAACTGCTCGTAGAGCGGCAGGTCGAAGCCCATTTCGTGGCGTACGCGTTCCACCACATGGGTTGGCGCGCGATCGCCGAGAATGGCGAGCACGGGATCGATCGGTACGACGCGACCGATGAAGAAGGTAACAGCCAGAAGGCCGAGATAGGTGGTTACGGCGGCAAAGAAAAAACGCCCAACCGCCTTCGCAAAGGAAACTGCACGGCCCTTGCGGGGCCGCGCCTCCTGTCTTGTTTCGACGATACTCACTGGATCAGCCTAGCCGGCTCATCACTTCGAGATCGGACCTACATAGTTCGTATCGAAGCTCGGCCCCAGTTTGAAATCCTTGAGGTTCTTGCGATATCCGGCCACTTCGATCTGCTGGAAGATGATGACGAAGGGGCTGTCGGCCAGGAACTTCTTCTGGACATCCTCGTACATGGCGGCGCGCTTTGCAGCGTCGCGTTCGAGCAACGCAGCCTTCGTCTCCTTGTCGAGCTCAGGTGCTTCCCAAGTATTGCGCCATGCAAGCGTCTTTACCGTGCCGGCATCGGAATTGTCCGGATTGGAGGTGAATGTATCCGCATTGGAGTTCGGGTCGAAATAATCCGAGCCCCACTGGCCGATATACATGTCGTGCGTACGGGCGCGGTACTTGGTCAGCGTCTGCTTGCCGTCACCGGGAATGATTTCCATCTTTACGCCGGCCTGGGCGAGCGTCTGCTGCATCGACTCGGCAATGCCGGTGACCGGCTGCGTGTTACGCACATCCATGGTGACCGAGAAGCCATCCGGCAGGCCGGCCTTGGCGAGCAGTTCCTTTGCCTTGGCAACGTCAAGTTTATAAGGATTGTCGTTCAGGGCGCCGAGCTGACCGGTCGGCAGGAAGGTCTGATGAATCTCGCCGATACCCTTGATGAGGGTTGCACCGATCGCGTCATAGTCGACGAGATATTTGAAGGCTTCCTGTACCTCAGGCTTCTTCAGATTCTCGTTCTTGCTGTTGAGGCTGACATAATAAATCGTGCTCTTTGGTGCATTCGTGGTCGCCAGATCCGCGTTCTTGGAAACGGCATCGAGGTCGCCCGGCTCGAGGTTACGGGCAATGTCGATATCGCCGGCTTCGAGCGCCAGGCGCTGGGCAGAACTTTCCTTCATGTAGCGGTAAATGACGCGGTTAAGCTTTGCCTTCTCACCGTAATAGTTGTCGTTGCGCTCCATGACGACGACTTCATTGGCGCGCCATTCACGCAGCTTATAGGCGCCGGAGCCGGCATAATTCGTCTTCAGCCATTCATTGCCAAAGTCGTTGTCGTACTTGTGGTCGGCATCGACGGTAACGGACTTCACATGGTCCATGACCAGCTTCTTGTCGACGACGGAAGCGACGGTCGCCGTCAGGCAGTTCAGCACGAAGCTCGGTGCGTATGGCTTATCGACGGTGAAGGTGAAAGTCGTGGGATCGACGGCCTTTGCCTTTTCAGTGACGTTGCCGCCGGTCAGACCGAACTGGGTGAGGATGAAGGCCGGGCTCTTATCGAGCTTGACGGCACGCTCGAAGGACCAGGCAACATCTTCAGCGGTGATCGGGTTGCCAGAAGCAAACTTCAGACCAGGCTTCAGCTTGAACGTATAGGTCAGGCCGTCATCGGAAACGGTCCAGCTGTCGGCGAGGTCGCCTTTGACCTTCGATGTGTCGTTCATGTCGAGGCGGACGAGAAGGCTATAGGTGTTGCTGGTGACCTCAGCTGTCGAAAGCTCGAAAGCCTCGCCCGGGTCCATCGAGATAATGTCGTCGATGGCGAAGCCTTCGACGAGCGTGTCCTTCGGCGTCTCTGCAAAGGCAGCAGGTGCTGCCACTGTCAGGAGCGAAAGGGCAGCCCCGGCGGAAAGAAGGCGGAAGCTGCGGTTCAGTTTGGTAATCATCATGGTCTGTTCCCCTGTTCTTGATTGATTACAAAGTCTTATTTGGCTTTAAGCGTCCTCTTCCCTCCACGCCTTAGCCAAGATGCGAAGCCAGTTTTCGCTGGCCATTTTCGTCAATTCCTCCGCACCATAGCCAGCTTGCCGGAGAGCGGCAATCAGCTTCTGATTACCCGCGGCATCGCCGATTTCCTCCGGGATCGTCGCGCCGTCAAAGTCCGAACCGAGCGCTACGCAATCGATTCCGACGCGGTTCACCAGATAGTCGATATGGCGGATCATGTCGGAAAGCGGCGTGTCCGCATCGGAGCGGCCGTCCGGACGCAGCATAGCCGTCGCATAATTTACGCCAACGAGGCCACGGCGCTCGCGGATCGCATCGAGCTGCCTGTCGGTGAGATTGCGGGCGACGGGCGTCAAAGCGTGCGCATTGGAATGGCTGGCAACAAGCGGCTGGTCGCTCGCCTTCTCGACATCCCAGAAACCTTTCTCGGTAATATGGGCAAGGTCGATCATGATGCCGAGGCGGTTGCACTCGCGCACCAGCGCGAAGCCAGCTTCCGTCAGGCCCGGCGCGGTATCCGGCGAACTCGGGAAGGCAAAGGGTACGCCATGACCGAAGATATTGTGCCGGCTCCAGACCGGGCCGAGCGAACGCAAACCGGCGGCATAAAAGATCTCGAGCGCGGCAAGATCGGCCCCAATAGCCTCACATCCTTCGATATGCATGACCGCGGCGAAGATGCCGTCGGCCATTGCCTTGCGGATATCCTTCACCGAGCGGCAGAGACGCCAGGCGCCGGCGTGATCGAGCCTCAGCGCAATCGCCGCCATTTCAGTGGCGATGGCGAGCGAAGGCAGCGGATCGAGAGGAGTCGCGAGCGGTGTCGCATAATGGCCGTTGGCATCAGGATCGGCAAAAACCAGATCACCCGAGGGAATGTAGATGGCGCAAAGACCACCAGCCAGTCCGCCGGCCTTTGACCGCGGAGCGTCTATATGGCCTGCAGTCGTACCGTCAGCGAATTCCGCGACAGGATCATTTCCGTCTTTCGCATGGGACCAGAGTCGAAGGAGAACGTCGTTATGGCCGTCGAATACGAGTTGCATCTGCTTTCCTGCGCTGCCCGAACGGGCGGATCGAAGCGGCAAGAATAGAAAAGCTGGCGGAAAGCGCCACCTATTTTTTTACAAATGCGCAATGTGGAAATCATGCAATTTTGCGGTGCAAAAGGGCGGCGCCGCAGATACCTTGCATACCCCGTTCCGCAGGCTCAATCATCGCAGAATGTCTTTTCTGCCAATGATCTGAAAGAACCAGATGATTGACGAAGTTTTCCAGGCATTTGTTCGACAATACCCGGATGCCAAGCTGACGGCGGCAGACCAGCCCTTGCCGGAAGCCGATTTTAAGGCGCAGAAACACAAGCACTTTTCCCGTCGGGCGTTGGGCGGAGCGATCGGCATCATCCACAATGCCAGAGGTCAAATCGTGCTCGCGAAGAGAAGCGGCATGCACGCGGGCTGGTCTCTACCGGGTGGAACGGTTGAAGAAGGCGAGGATTTTTCAATCGCATTTCGCCGCGAGATATCGGAGGAGATTGGCGTGTCCTTTGGATGACGTCGATCTGATCGAACTCGAGCGAAAAAGGTTTGTTTCACCGAAAGGCGAAACCTTTGCCTTCCTGCTTGCCGTTTTTGAAGCGCGTATAAGTGAGGAAGAACTGCCCGAACCGACCCATCACGCACTCGCTGAGGGGCTGGAAATCGCGCTCTTCTACCCGGCCGATATTCTTCACAAGATGATTCTCGGGGATCGCCAGAAACTCACGAGCCACCTGGAGATATCCGGCCCTCATTGTGATCCCTACCATTCTCCATAAACAGGGGCCGAGGCCCCTTTCCGGTTCAGTGCTTGGTGCGCTTCTTCTGTCTGTAGACGTCGACGACCACTGCCGCGACGATGATGACGCCTTTGACGATCTCTTGGTAGTAGGCATCGATCCTGAGGAAAGTGAAGCCGGAGGTCATGACACCGAGGATGACGGTGCCGATGACTGTACCGGTGATGCGCCCGACACCGCCAGTGAGCGAGGTACCGCCGATGACGGTCGCAGCGATCGCATCGAGTTCATACCCGACACCCATGCTGGCCTGCGCGGTTTCTGCGCGCGCCGCGGTGACGATACCGGCAAGACCAGCAAGCAATCCGGCGATTACGTAGACCTTGACGAGATGTGCCTCGATATTGATGCCGGAAACGCGCGCGGCCTGTGGATTCGCGCCGATCGCATAGGTGAACTTTCCGTAGCGCGTGTAGCGCAGCGCAATATGGAAGATCATCGCGACAACGAGAAAGACGACGACCGGCCATGCCTTGGTTCCGATGAAATGGAACTGTTCGGTAATCCCGGAAACCGGCTGCCCCTTGGTATACCACTTCGCAACACCTCTCGCCGACACGAACATGCCGAGCGTCGCGATGAACGGCGGGATTTTCGTGTAGGCGATAAGCGAGCCGTTTATGAGGCCGGCGACCGCCCCGATCAACAGGCCGATCATGATCGGTACGAGCGCCGGCAGGTCTGTCAGCGAGGGAAAAACGGCCCGACCCCAAGTGGAGGACTGGGCAAAGCTCGTCGCGATCATCGCTGTCATGCCGACGACCGAGCCCGACGAAAGATCGATGCCGCCGGTGATGATGACCTGGGTGACGCCGACGGCGATGATACCGATGACGGAGACCTGCAGGATCATGATCGTCAGGCGCTGTGAATTCAGGAGGAAGCTCTGGCCGATGAACAGCCAGCCCAGCACCTCATAGACCAGCGCGATGCCGACAAGCACGAGGAAGATGCTGAGCTCCGGCGGCATGCGCCGCCGCCTTGGCCGGGTTGCGAGCGGAGCCGGACTCTCTGCTGCCGTAGTATTCATGTCAAACCTCCCTTGAGTGATCGCAGGCGCGCATCACTGCGCAGCCAGTTCCATCACCTTGATCTGCGTTGCTTCATCGCGATTGAGGAAACCGGTCACGCGCCCTTCATGCATGACCATGATGCGGTCGCTCATGCCGAGCACTTCCGGCATCTCCGACGAGATCATGATGATCGCGACGCCGTTACGCGCCATTTCGGTGACCAGCCGGTGAATTTCCGCCTTGGCGCCGACATCGATGCCGCGCGTCGGCTCATCGAGGATCAGAATCTTCGGATGGGTGAGCAGCCAGCGCCCGATCAGCACCTTCTGCTGATTGCCGCCCGAGAGATTCTCGACGCGCTCGTAAAGATTGGGCGTTTTCACGCGCAGCCTTTTCGCCATGTCTTCACAGGTCGCCTCGATGGCACCCTGCTGCACGAAGCCGGCCTTGACAAATCTGTCCTGCAGGACGGCGATCTGCATATTCTCCAGAATATCGAGGATTAGCAAGCACCCCGTATCTTTCCGGTCCTCTGTCAGGAACGCCATCTGGTGGCGGATAGCCTCGGTCGGCGAGGAGATCGTCACCGGCTTGCCGAAAAGCTCGATCGAGCCGGAGCTTGCCGGGGTCACCCCGAAAAGCGTTTCAGCGACGTTCGACCGTCCGGAGCCGACAAGACCGGCCACGCCGAGAATCTCGCCGGCTCTCACGTCAAAGGAAACGTCGCGGAAAACCTTGTTGAGGCAGAGATCCTTGACGGAGAGCACGACCTCGCCGATCGGCACCTCTTCCTTGGGGAACATCTGGGTGATTTCGCGCCCGACCATCATGCGGATGATGTCGTCGCGAGTGACCTCGGTCGAGGCATGCGTGCCGATATAGCGGCCGTCGCGGAAGACGGAAAACTCGTCGGCGATCTCGAAGAGCTCATTCATCTTATGGGTGATGTAGACGATGCCGATACCCTGAGCTCTCAGATCGCGGATGATACGGAAAAGATGCTCGACTTCACGCTCGGTCAGCGCAGAGGTCGGTTCGTCCATGATGAGGACATCGGAATTGTAGGAAACCGCCTTGGCGATCTCGACCATCTGCCGGTTGGCGACCGAAAGGTACCGGACCTCGATATCGGGATCGATCGCGATATTGAGCCGGTCAAACAGTTCTTCGGTCATGCGATGCATCACGCCGTGATCGACGAAGCCGAAACGGTTCTTGGGCTCGCGGCGAATCCAGATGTTTTCCGCGACTGTCATGAATGGCATCAGGTTCAGTTCCTGATGGATCATGGCAATACCGTTCTCTAGCGCATCGAGCGGAGATTTCAGACGTATCTCGACCCCTTTCAGGCGGATATCGCCCTTGTCGGGCGTGTAGATGCCGGCCAGAATCTTCATCAGCGTCGATTTGCCGGCGCCGTTTTCGCCCATCAGCGCATGCACGGAGGCCCGTTTCAGCCGGAACTGGACGTCGTCAAGCGCGATGACACCAGGAAATTCCTTGCGAACGCCCTCGGCGCTCAAGAGATATTCCGCATTCGGAATTGCGCCGCTTGCGCGCACGGCGGCCATGGTTGTCGGGCTGACGGCCATATCATCTCCTCCGGATACGGACAGGCGGAAAGGATGCGGGCAGAGCCCGCATCCTGCTTGGCATTTGCCTCAGTTCTTGGCGACGAAGTCCTTGACGTTGGCAGGCGTGACGAGCTGGAAGGGAATGTAGACCTTCTTCTCGACCTTTTCGCCCTTGGCAATCGCGAGCGCCGTATCGAGCGCGCCCTTACCCTGCCCGGCCGCGTCCTGGAAGACGGTGACGTCGAGATCGCCCGCCTGCATGGCGGCAAGCGCGTCCTGCGTGGCGTCGACGCCGCCGATGACGATCTTGCTCATGTCCTTGCCGGCCGCCTTGAGCGCCTGGATGGCGCCGATCGCCATTTCGTCGTTATTGGAGATCACGGCGTCGAACTCGATACCGCTGGAGAGCCAGTTGGTCATCAGGTCGGCACCTTGGGTGCGGTCCCAGTTTGCCGTCTGCTCTTCGACGATCTTCAATCCCTTGCATTCGTCCGTCTTGATCACGTCATGAACGTCCTGAGTGCGCATGCGCGCGGCCTGGTTGGAGAGCTCACCCATGATGACGACGGCATTGCCCTTGCCACCGAGGATTCGGCAGATTTCCTTGGTTTCCAGCGTGCCGGATTCCTGCTCGTTGGAAGCAACGAATGCCTGCTTGTCTGGCAGCGTATCGACGTTGACCGGCTGGCGGTTCACATAAACCAGCGGAATGCCGGCGTCAGCGGCGAGCTTCGACATCGCCGTGGTCGCATCGGTATCGACCGGGTTGACGATGATCGCATCGACCTTTGAGGCGATGAAGTTCTGGATCTGGCTCTGCTGCTTGGAAACATCGTTTTGTGCGTCTTCGACCTGCAGGGTGACACCTTTAAGGGTCTTTGCATAATCGGTCATACCATTGCGCAAAACGGTCAAGAAATTGTCGTCGAATTTCGCCATCGAAACGCCGACCGTTTCGGCATGAGCGGCCGCCGACATGACGAGCGCCATCGCAGTGCCCAGGATAAGCTTTCTCATTTTATTTCCTCCACAAAGCGGTGCCCGGCTGCACCCTCCTCACGCCGGGGCCTCAGACATCCGTCCGCAGGCCTCAAAGCCGCGCCGCCTCTCCCGTGGCGGCCCCATTAAAACGGAACAAACAAACCGTAAAATTTGTTTCGCGGAATATTCATTCCATTTTATCGAAACGACGTCAAGCCTCTTTGCCGAATTCGGACACCATCACAGAGGGGGAAGGCTGAGCAACACGATGGACTGCGCGGATCGGTCTGTTGCAATCCGGCCATGACGGACGGGAAACCGTCACAAGTGCTTATTGTGATCGTCGTAGAAATCCCCATCTAGTCAGCGCCAGAACAGCCCGCGCACACGGGCTGCCTGTTTGGAGATTTTTGGAGACAGGACAAATGTCCATTTCGATGTATCGCCTTACCGTGCCCATGTTCCAGCGCGGCATTGCCAGCCTGAAAACCTACCTCGACAAGGCGGAAGCCTATGCCGAAGAAAAGAAGATCGATCCCACCATTCTCGTAAACGCGCGTCTCGCCCCGGACATGCTGCCGCTTTCCGGCCAGTATCAGCGTGCCAGCGACAGCGCCAAATTTGCACTCTCCCGACTGACCGCAACCGACGCGCCGAAGTTCGAAGACAATGAAACCACGATCGCAGATCTGCGCGAGCGCATGGCAAAGACGGAAGCCTATCTCGCCAGCTTCTCGCCGCAGGCTTTGGAAGGCAGCGACGTCAGGGATATCACCATACCTGGCCGCAATAGTTCGGTCGTGCCGGGCATCGAATATGTCGCGCTCTTCGCGCTGCCGAACTTTTATTTCCACGTGACGACGGCTCATGCCATCCTGCGCAATCAGGGTGCGCCGGTTGGCAAGCGGGATTTCCTCGGAAATTTCTGATGCCCGATCAGGGCCGGTGCGTCACCGGCCCTTTCTCCGTCAGTTCGGTATAGGCAAGCGTCTGATCGAGATGCCGCGCTCGAAGCGACAGCAGCCGTTCTGCATAACCGAGCCGTACCGAGGCATAGGCCGGATCGTCAGCAAGGTTGCGCAACTCCATCGGATCGTTGACGAGATCGAAGAGCAGCGCCGGCAGCGCGGCGAAATGCACATATTTGAACCGCTCATCACGGATGACGGCAAGATTCAGCTCGTTCGACCGAAGGCCGAAATGCTGCTCCGCTTCGCCATCGGCGATATCCCGGAAATCGAACTCCCAGAAGGCTTCGTCCCGCCAGGCCTGAACCTTGCCATCGAGGAAGGACGTCAGCGACCGTCCATCGATGCCGTTGGCCGGTCTGATCCCGAGCCGATCGCAGAGTGTCGGGAACACATCGGCAGCGCTGGTGAAATTCTGCACGGTGCCGCCGGCTGAAGCCGCACCGGGATCGCGGATGACAAGCGGAATATGATAGCCGCCGTCGAAATAGCCGCCCTTGCCGAGCGTCCAGTGGTCGCCCGCCATCTCCGCATGATCTGACGTGAAAACGATGATCGTGTTATTCCATTCGCTCACGTCCTTCAGCGCCTGCCAAATGCGACCGAGCTGATCATCCACCTCGGCGATCATTCCATAGTAGATAGACCTGATCGCGTCGAAATCGGCGGCATTCCATTCGCTGAGTGGGCCTTCCGCCCCATGGATGAAACTACCCTTGCCGACACGCGGCATGGCATAGGCAAGATAGGGATGGCTTTGCCGTTCCGTCTCGCAATCTGCCGCACGCGCGAAGGCCGGACCTTCACCCGGCTTGAACATCCGATTGAACGGCTCCGGCACCGAGAAGGGCGGATGCGGCCGCAAAAAGGAGATATGCGCGAACCACGGTGCATCCTGCTCGCTCATCCAACGGATGAATTCGCCGGTGAGGAAGGCAGTCTGCGTCTCTTCGCGTGAATAGGCTGTTGCCGCGTCGGAGATTTCCCCCGCTTCAGCGCCGACAGGAATATGGATATCACGGTTGACAGCGTCCTTATGGCCACGGGAGCGCAGCCAGGAAAGCCATTGTCTTTCATGTTCCGGCAGGAGCTGGCGCACCGTGAAGCCAGGCAATACACCTTCATAGGTTGTGAGATGCGGATCATTGGCATCCATATCCCTGGGATCGGGCGCCGTGTCCGTGTAGCCGAAGAGCGTCGGATCGTAACCCGCACGCCTTGCCGCAAGGGCCAAATTATCGAACCGCCGGTCGAGCGGTGATCCGTTGCGGCAGACCCGGTGGTTCATCTGGTAAAGGCCGGTATAAAGCGTGGCCCGCGCCGGCGAACAGGGCGCGGCACCGGCATAATGCCGCCGGAAGAGCGTCCCTTCTTTCGCCAGTGCATCCACATTCGGCGTCCTGACACAGGCATGCCCGACAGCCGAAAGGCAATCGCCACGCCATTGATCCGCCGTGATGATGAGAACGTTGGGTCTCGCGCCGCGTTCAGTGGTGATTTGATCTCGCATGCCAGTTCCAGGCCGATTGAATAATCTGCGAGAGATCATACTGCGGCACCCAGCCGAGCACGTCCCGCGCCTTGTCGTTATTGGCAACCAGCGTATGCGAATCGCCTTCGCGACGACCGATATATTCCACCGGGAACGGCTTATTGGAGACGTCTTCGATGGCGCCAAGCAGTTCCTTCACGGTGGTGCCGGTGCCGGTGCCGAGGTTGAGCGCAACGGACTCGCCGCCATCGAGCAAATATTGGACGGCGCGCACATGTGCATCGGCGAGATCGAGGACATGGATATAGTCGCGCACGCAGGTGCCGTCACGTGTTTCATAATCGCTGCCGAACACTTTGAAGCCCTGACGACGGCCAAGAGCGGCATCAATCGCCAGCGGGATTGCATGCGTTTCCGGCTGGTGCCATTCGCCGATCCGGCCTTCGAAATCAGCACCCGCGGCATTGAAATAACGCAGTACGACGGAACGGAGATTCTTGTAGTGGTCGTAATCGGCAAGCGCTTGCTCGACGATGTACTTGGTTCGGCCGTAGGGATTGATCGGCACCTGGCGATGCGTCTCATCGAGCGGCACGCTCTGCGGCAGACCATAGGTCGCGCAGGTCGAAGAGAAGACGAAGGCATTGATGCCGGCCGCCTGTGCTGCTGAAAGCAGCGTCAATGTGCCGATGACATTGTTCTCGTAGAAGGAGACCGGATCCTTGACCGATTCGCCGACTTCGATCAGCGCTGCAAAATGCAGGATCGCCGAAGGCTTGTGCTTCGCCAGCACTTCATCGAGCCTTGCGCGATCGCGGATATCGCCCTCTTCTGCCGGCCCCCATTTGACGAATTCGCGATGACCGTTGGAGAAGTTGTCGAAGACGACGGGCTTGTAACCCTTGTTCGCCAGATCGAGGCACGTATGCGAGCCAATATAACCAGCGCCGCCGACGACCAGTACGGTTTCACCTGCCATGCATCTACCCTTTTGCAAGCCACAGATGCACAGACCTTAGCCAAGTTACACGTCAGTAAAAAGTTATCTTGGTTACATATTTGCAAAAAGAAGAAGATTAGAGAGGCCTTGTATACGGACGCGCCTGCTGACAAGGCAATTGCCTTGTCGGCTCGCGGACATTCATTATGTAACTGGCGGTATTACCCATGAGCGCCATCTGGCCGTTTGATCGAAGAGCCATCGAAAACCCGCTGCATCAGATCTGGGAGGAAATATGAGAAAGGCGATCATTGTCTGGGGCGGCTGGCCGGGCCACGAGCCGGAACCCTGCGCGAATATCGTTGGGGAATTGCTGCGTGAGGACGGCTTTGCTGTCGAGATCACCAATGATCTTGGCATTTTCGGCTCACCGCAACTCGCCAGGGCCGATCTTCTGGTGCCGGTGATTACCGGTGAGAAACTGGAAAAGCCGCATGCGGATTCCCTTGTCGAAGCTGTGCGTGGCGGACTCGGCCTCGGTGGCCACCATGGCTGCCTTGCCACGTCCTTCAAGGAAAGTGCGCCTTTTCGCTACGTCTCAGGCGTCACCTGGGTTGCCCATCCCGGCAATATCATTGATTTCCGGGTAGCGGTCACACGACAGGACGATCCGCTGATGGAAGATATCCCGGACTTCGACTATCGGTCGGAGCAATATTATTTGCATTACGATCCCTCGGTCGAAGTGCTCGCGACGACCACCTTCACCGGCCAGTACGATCCCGCCGCGCGCAATGTCGCAATGCCCGTCGTGTTCAAGCGGCATTTCGGTGAGGGCCGCGTGTTCTATTCCGCACTTGGCCATGTCGCCGCCGAATTCGACCATCCCTATATGCCGCTGATCCTGCGCCGCGGTCTCGGATGGGCCGCCCGGCAGTAGCAGCGGCGGGGCGGTCGCTTGCCGATCGTCCACCCGCGCTATATTTTCCCCGGCATGCAGGATCGCTTCTCTTTCTTCCCGGCAACCGCCGATCGCCTGGTCGATATCGAATTGGTCTTCGACGATTGCTCCGGTGGCCGGAATTGCCGGTGCGCCTATTGGTATCGTCCGAATGCCGAGTACAAGGCGGGATGGGGCGAAGGAAACCGCAGCTGGTTCCGAAACTTGATTGCTGAGCCGCGCCCGCCCGGCATTCTCGGCTGCCACGAGAACGAGCCAGCCGGATGGTGCGGCGTGGCGCCGCGCGCGGCATTCGACCGGCTGCGCCGTTCGAAACCTTTCGCTCCGGTCGATGATAGGCCGGTCTGGTCGATCAATTGCTTCATCGTCCGCAAACCATTCCGGCGCCAGGGCCTTTCGCGCTTGCTGTTGGAACACGCCATCGAATTTGCAAAGGCGAACGGCGCCGAATGTCTCGAGGCCTATCCCGTCGATCAAGAAGCCCGCGCTTCGAACGGAGCCGAGCTCTATCCGGGAACCCTTTCGATGTTTCTCGATGCAGGCTTCACGGAAGTGACAAGACGCTTGCCGGCAAGACCGATCGTCCGCCTGGAATGCTGCTGACTATTTGTCGCTCCGGGAAGTGGCAAGCGGTCTCCTTATGCCTTTCCTGACACGAAGCCGCGTTCTTCTGACCTGTCTTAAAGCACTGCTTTCCGCTGCCGCTCGTCCTTGACTTCGAAGACCGGCTCCTCACAAACTCGCATCAGCCGCCCCGCTGCCTTCAGCTTCTCGATGAGATCGCTCCCATCGGCTGAAGCCTTGGTTGCTTCGAGCTGCTCGAATTCCCTGAGCGCCTGCGCCCAGTGGCTTTCACCCCGACCATGCGGCCGGCCTTCCCCTTCCCAGATGGCATATGCCCGTTGGCTAACCCAATCATCTCGATTACGACTCATTGCAAAACCTCAGCCGGTAAAGACGCATACGCAATATCAATATGAATAAAGGTGCCAGCTGGGACTTTAGGAGTCGTTACTGCCACATGTAACTTCGCAGGATAAATTGTGTCGGGAAGAGTAGTATTTCAGTAGCTATAGTTAAAAGGGCGGAAACATTCATCCGCCCTCATATGTTCAAACAGCGATAGACTCTTCGGCCATCTCGTCGGTTTCGCCACTACCTCGCCCCATGAATGTAAAAATGACGATTGCCGTCAGGATGGTAATGCCGGTCAGAAACCACAGAAGCAGGCTGAAGGCATTATTATAGGCATGGATGAGTTCCAGTTCGCCGATACCAGCGAGGGCCTGGCCTGCGCCTTTCAGGTCGCCGGTTGCCAATCGTTGTGCTGCTTGTGTCGCTTCATGGCTTGATCCGAGAAAGGATCGCGTCAGCGCGGACAGGGCAGCGCTGACGATGGCAAGCGCCACGCCTTCACCGGCAACGCGGGTCGTGCTGAAAATTCCGGTTGCCATACCGGCCCGCTCCTTCGGCACGACGCTGACCGCAAGTCCATCCATGAGACCCCAGGGCAGGCTGATGCCGATACCGATCGTTAGCAGAGGTGCGATAAGCACCACATGATCCGAACCGACGGGAATATGGGCGAGCCAAAAAAGACCAGCTGCCGAGATGATGAGACCGACGCTACAGATCGTCGCTGCCGACAGCCATCGGGTCAGCAATCCCGCCGCGATCGGCAGGATGAGAAGCGGGCCGGAAAGCGCGATCATCATCTGCCCGGCAGCAACTGCACTCAAGCGCTCGATACCGACGAGGCGCACCGGCAGCAGGATAAGCAGGACGACGAATGCATAAGCGGGAGCGGCCGCCAAAAGCTGCACACCGACAAAGCGAGGGTACCGGAAAAGCGTCAGATCGAGCATCGGTCGCTTCACGAGGTGCTCGATCAGGCAAAAGAGGGCCATTAGCAGCGCCGAACCGAGAAGGAGCCCAAGCGTGAGAACGTCACTCCAGCCGCTTTCCGGCGCCCGCAGCACGCCATAAGTAAAAAGCGACAAAGCCAGCGTGAAGCTAACCGCACCCGTCCAATCGAGTCCCCTTGCCTCGGGGTCGCGGGTTTCCGTCAGGAATATCGCCCCGAAAGCGAAGGCGATGATGGCGAGGCCGACAACGAGTATGAAGATCGCGCGCCAGCCGAAGGCTTCGATCATCATGCCTGACGCCATCGGTCCGAACGCCAGGCCAATGCCAAAACTTGCGCCGACGAGACTGAAGGCGCGCATGCGCTCCTTTCCATCGAATTCCTGCGCCAGCGATGCCATCCCGCCGGAAAAGGCCGCGGCCGAGCCGAAACCCTGCAGTGCGCGAAGGCTGTCGAACCAGACGATATCAGGCGAAAAGGCAAGCCCGCCGGAAAACAGGATGAAGGCTGCAAGGCCGCATAGGAAGATGCGCTTGCGGCCATAACTATCTGCCAAAGCGCCGGCGGCCATCAGCGTACTGCCGAAGGTGAGCATGAAGGCATTGGTGACCCAGTTATGGGCTATGGGACTTCCGCCAAGCTCGGCACTGATCGCCGGCAAGGCGACAGCAGGCCCGGTAAAGGTGAGCGGCATAGCCGCAGCCGCGGAACACACGGCGATTAGAACGAAGATTTTTTCTGCAATACTCGTTGGCTTGAACTTGTGAGTGACGGTCATGAGATATCCGCTGGTTCGAGGATGAGGACGCGCTTTGGAGCTGCGTGCGGAAGAGGCGTCGAAACGCCTGGACTTCGAATGCGGAAAGCAGCATAAATTGAGGATAATTCTTCGATAACCTACGGTTTGTTCCGGTCATAACGGAAGAAACTGCTCGAATGGATCTGTAAATGGATCAACCACTGAGTGGCTTGGCAGCCTTCGTCAGAACAGCCGACCTTGGGAGTTTCGTCGCTGCCAGCCGCGCGCTTGGCCTTTCACCCTCCGCTGTCGGAAAGGCTGTCACAGCGCTCGAATTGCAGCTCGGTGTTCGTCTGTTCCAGCGCTCAACGCGGAGTTTGCGATTGACGGAAGAAGGGCGGCTGTTTCATGAACGCTGCCGCCGCATTCTCGACGATCTGGAGGATGCGCAAGCTTCACTCGCTCAGGCTGTCGCCACCCCTCGAGGCCGATTGCGCGTCAGCGTACCGCTGGTCAGCTATCACCTGATCCTGCCGATTCTGCCGGAGTTCGTGAGCCTCTATCCGGAAATCGAACTGGATCTCGACTTCAACGACCGTATAGTCGACCTGATCGAAGAAGGCGTCGATGTCGCGATCCGCAGCGGGACCTTGCCGGACTCGAGATTGATGTCGCGCGCGCTTCGCCCTTTTCAGCTATTGCTATGTGCGGCCCCGATCTATCTGGAGAAACATGGCACACCGGATTGCCCCCGTGATCTCGAAGGCCATCTGAGCGTCCGGTTCAGGTTTCCGAATTCGGGAAAGCTGCAGCCTTGGCCGCTCAGCCTCTCACCCGACCATCCGGAAATCAGAACCCGCACCGTGCTCACATGCAACAATATGGAAGCCCTGCGCGGAGCCACCATTAGCGGAATGGGCATTGGCTGCATGCCGGATTTCCTCGCTCGCGACCCGCTGGCCGATGGCAGGCTGCGAACCGTACTGGACGCCCACATCGATGCCCCCGCCCAGTTCCATCTCCTCTGGCCATCCAACCGGCATCTCTCACCCAAGGTCCGCGTCCTCGTCGATTTCCTTAGCGAAAAACTGTTCTCCGACCGGTGTGAGAATTACGCGAAAGAAGAGCTATAGCCGCCATCTTTCGAAACCCTGAACGATTGCACCATTACAAATGACTGCATATAGCGACAGCAATCAGGGAGGAATAAAGTGCGTTTTATCAGGAACTGGGTCATTCCCATTCTTTGTTCGGCATTCTTTGCATTGATCGGCTTGATCCTCCTCGGGCTTCCGGGGGTAAATACAATCTTCACCCCCGATGGCGAGCCACTGGCCGATGGAGACTTCACTCCGGAACTGGCCAAGTCCATCATTGATGGGGGAAGAAAGTTCGACAGCTATCTCGATGTCTACGAAGTTCAGCTTCCCGGCGAGCCTTTATACTGGTCGATCGCCGTTCTCGCCCTTATGGCCTTCATTGGTTATCGCTTCGGAGCGATACTCAAAACGCCTAAGACAACTCGCACCTGAATCGTCAGCGTCCCTTACCTCACGAATGCCGATAGCCAGAGGTCGACCACCCGCTTTACCGTCATCCGTGAGAAACGTCTTACAAAGCAGAGCGAAAATCAGCGCGATTAAGATACACGCCTGCAGATTCTTCAGGAAATAAGTTTCAACCGAAGACTGAAAATATTCCTTGAAAGCACGAAAGCAGTGCTTTGTATTTCTGGCATGGCTCAAACAGCACATACATCGATTTTGCGCTACGATCTTTCGCCTGATCCTGAAGCAAAACACGCTCTCGACGAGACCTTCGCCGCTTATGCGGCAATGTTCACTGCGCTTGACGAGATGCTGACGGAAAAAGACGGGTCTAATCTCGTTACGCTTCACGAACTGGCTTATGAGACGATCCGGGAGAAAACCCGTCTGCCGGCTAGGCTGGTCACCCTCGGACTGCGCGACTTCGCAGCCAATCGCAACCATCCGATAACACCGGCAAGACTGCCTCTGGATGAAAAACTGTTTTCGATAAAGGGACCCACAACACTGTCGCTCGCTACCGTTCGTGGCCGAATGGTCGTTCCTTACGACGTGGCAGGCTACTCGAACGGGACGATCAGCATTTTTGCGGCTCAACTCGTCGCCGACGGCGGGGCCTATCAGATCGATATCGGCGTCACCCCGCATGCAAACCGAAGGGAGATCAATATCATGACAAGTGAAGGGATATTGTCGCGCGTCGGTCGTCTTATCGCCGGACTTGCGAATGCTGCAGTCGACAAAGCCGAAGGGATAAACAAGATCGCCGTCGTCGAACAGGCGCTTCGCGACATCGATTCTGCGGCCGATGAGGCCCGCGTGGACCTCGGTAAGTCCCGAGCGGAAGAATATCGCATCCAGACACGGCGCAGTGAGATAGAAGCTGATCGGCGCGCCCTCGATGACAAGATCCGTACGGCCATCTCGACAAGTCGGGACGATCTTGCGAAGGCAGGCGTTGCAAGACAGATCGATCTCGAGGTGCAGCTCGCAGCACTCGACAATGCCCTATCGGCCGTCAGAACGCAGCTTGATGAGGGCCAGCAGGCGCTTCACGCCATTCTGGCTACGCGCCGCGAGGCGGAAGAAAAGCTCGCGGCTTTGAAGCATCGCCTCCAGCACCTGCCTGAGGCTGCCGCAGCCGCATTCGGCCGAACCCGATCGACAGACGGAGCATCGCGCGCAGCCGCAGCCGTCTCCCGCCTCACCGGAGTTCCCTCCGAGGGGAAGGGTGCAAGTGTGGAATTGGAGGAACTTGACCGCCTGCATCGCGAACAGGCAATCGAAGCCCGGCTCGCACAACTCAAAGCAGGTCAAAATTAAACGCTGATGGACCTTTTCCTCGATCCTCACTCCGCCCCCTTTGCGGTGGCTGCGATCATACTGGCTGCGCTAACCGTGCTGGAAATGTGCTGCCTGCTGATCGGCTTTTCGCTAAGCGAATTGATCGGAAAGGCATTGCCCGACGACCATGGCGGCGGATTGTCGGGCCTCCTGTCATGGCTCAACTATGGCGGGGTTCCGGTTCTCGTCCTGCTGATGCTGTTCCTCGGTATGTTTGCCTAAACGGCTTCGTTCTTCAGGCGATAGCACGAACCATTTGGTTGCCCTTGCCGCCGCTCCTGGCTGCGGTGCCAGCCTTTCTCGTCGCTATTCCAGAAGTCCGGTCCCTGACGAGGATCGTCGCGCGGCTCGTGCCGCGTGATGAAACCTATGCCGTCGACCTCGCGGAATTCATCGGAAGGACCGGCGAAGTGACTGTCGGACCGCTTGATCACGGCCTGCCCGGCCGGATTCGTATCAAGGACCAGCACGGCAATTGGCATACATTCCGGGCTAAAGCTGCGCCGAACGAACCTTCGATGGCAACCGGCGCTCAGGTCCTCATTGTTGACCACGAATCCAATGTTTTCATAGCCATCACAGCGCCGTCAGACGTGTTGAAGGCGCCAGACACACATACTGGGGAGATACTATGATATTCGATCTGTTGTTGCCGGCCATTATCGGCTTGGTTCTGATCCTGGGCATTGGCCTGGTTTTCGCAACGCTTTATACCCGATCCAGCCGGGACGAGGCTTATGTGCGCACCGGTCTGGGCGGTCAGAAGGTCGTACTTGATGGAGGCTCGGTCGTCCTCCCGATCTTCCAGTCGATAGCACGCGTCAATCTCAAAACGCTGCGGCTCGAGGTACGGCGCGGTGAAGGTGATGCACTCATCACCAAGGACCGTATGCGGGTCGATATCGGTGCGGAGTTCTATGTCCGCGTCAAACCGGACGCCTCGTCGATAGCCCTCGCAGCGCAGACCCTCGGCAATCGCACCAATGATGCGGAACAGCTGCGGGTTTTGATTGAAGCGAAATTTGTCGACGGTCTTCGCTCTGTCGCAGCCACAATGAACCTCGATGCACTGCAGGAGCAGCGCATGGATTTCGTCAAGGCAGTGCAGGAAGCCGTCGGTGCTGACCTGCAATCGAACGGTCTTGAGCTGGAGTCGGTCTCTCTGACCCGCCTGGACCAAACCGACATCAAACATTTCAATGCCAACAACTTCTTCGACGCGCAGGGTCTCGCAACACTGACTCGCATTACCGAAAGCCGTAAGAAGGAACGCAACGAGATCGTTCGCGATACGGAAGTGGCCATTGCCCAAAAGGATCTCGAGGCGCGCCAGCAGTCGCTGGCGATTGAACGCACCAAACGCGAGGCGGAACTGAACCAGGAGCGTGATATCGCCAACAAATCAGCCGCAACGCGTGCAGAAACTGCCCAGCAGGAGCAGGCTGCAAAACGTGCGGAAGAGGAAGCTCGCATTACCACCGAACAGGCGATTGCCGAGCGTGAAGCTCTCGCCAAACAGGCCCGCGAAAGCGCAAATATCGACGCATCCCGCGCCGTCCAGCAGCGCGATACCGAAGCTCGGCGCGACCTGCAGATCGTTTCCCAGGAAAGCGCGATCGCCGTCGCCACAAAGAGCCGCGAAGAGTCCGAGGCGAAGGCAAAGGCAGAAGAGGCAAGAGCCCTGGCCATCGCGGCAGAAGAAAAGGTTTCGACCGCAAAAGCCGTCGAGATCGCCGAACGCGAACGCCAGATCGCCGTCATCGACGCCCGCAAGAAGGCCGAAACCGAAGCAACGGCCGTAACCGTCGGCGCCGAGGCCGAAAAGCAGGCTGCCGTCGACCAGGCGGACGCCATCAAGACGCTTGCGATAGCAGAAGCAGACGCTGCGGTCATCAAGGCGAAAGGCATTCTGGAAACCGGCAAAGCGGAAGCCGAAAGCGAAGCCTTGTTGAACGAGGCCCGCAACCGGTTGAGCGCAGCGATCATCGATTACGAAATCCTGCGCGAGCGCATCCGCATCATTCCGCAAGCACTGGCAGAGGCAGTAAAGCCGATCGAGAAGATTTCCGACATCCGCATCTTCGATACCGGCGGTATGTTGGGACGCGGCGGCGATGCTAAAGGCGGAAATATCGGGCTCGGCGATGGACTTGCCGGCCAGTTGCTGAACTACCAGGCGAACAAGCCTATTCTCGACCAATTGCTGAAAGAGGCGGGCTTCGTCGGAGACAATGTCGTTTCCTCTCTTCTTGGAAACCTGCAGTCCGGTTCGGTGACCCAGTCGGAACCCACTTTGCTCGATGCCGATCTTAAAATCGACGGTCTTTAAAACTGACCGGAAATTGGAAGCGGAAGGGCGGGTTGCCCCCGCCCTTTCTTTGGCGCGTCGCAATCCCGGCACATCCGATTATCGGCGCTTCAGCCGAGGTGCTCGCGCTTGATTCGGATCGAGGGCAGAAGCTGTGGCCTGTGGGCTTATATTGTGGTTGACGACGCATGACCTCGCAGAGGGCCGCGACGAGACGATGGCTTCTGAGCTAATCTACGGGTTTCCCTCGCATGAAATCATGTACTGGGTAACGGTCGCTTTATGATCGCTTCGAACGTATTGAGACTTCGCGTTCTCAATTAACTTAGACTGCGTCAGCGTCGTAAAACTCGATATCGAGTGGATCAGATAATGCTCCGTGGTAAAGCCGTCCTCACGTTCAAAGACATGCCCGCATAGAATACCGAGTTTGGCTTTGTCGTCATAGAACGACGCGCATATAAGCTCGATGGTCTCTAAGGTGCCGTCGTACGCTTTATAGCTAAACACCCCAGCGGAGTCTTTGACCAACAGAGCCTCCTGCTGGCCGTAGGGGTCATCTCCAATCCGCTTGCATATGAGTTCTGCGTTTGCGCTTCCGCCAGATACGAGCAGCAAGACGAAGGTTAGCACCCCTGTGAATTTCACCTTTTGCGTCTCCCATATAGTCTTTCGGAACTCCAACTGAATACCGCTTGTTGGTTCGGGATTTCACAATGGCAATAACGCAATTTGGGTGTCAACGCTCCAGCGCCCGCAGCGGCGTCGCAGCGCTCATGGACGGGTGATCCTGTAGATCAGCAAATCATCCGAATCCACAAGCTTGGTTGCAGTCCTGTCCAGATAGTTGATGACCCCCTCATGATGCTCGACGAACAGCCGGTTCTCCTTGTCGGTGGCGTTCTTCGCCGCGCCGAACAGATCTGCACCTTGCGCGCGCAGTTCCTCGAGCTGCGAGATCGCGGTGGCATCATCCGCGACGAATTTCGACCACTCGACATCGCCTCCGCCAGGCGGGAACACCCAGCCGCGCGCCCTGCTGTAGTAGATTGCGACAGGATCGCCGACCTCGGGTGCGATGGCGACGACGAGGTCGCCCGGCCGCGCCAACCGCGCCAGTTCCTCGCCGAGCAGCATGCCCTTCATGGCGACTGGCTTCTTCATCGCCCTGACGAGGGGAAAGGTGGACCAGACAAGCAGGACCGCCGTGATACAGATCGAGCGAAGCACGACCGCCGGCGTTAAAATTGTTCTCGATGAAAGCGTTGCCAGAAGAAGCGCGCCGTGGCCGCAGAACATCGCGACCGGCACATGGAAGATGTGGAAGTTCCACACGTTGCTGGTGATCTCTACCGCCGCCGCCGGATAGAGAATCGTGGCCGCAGCCAGCCACACATAGGGAATGGCCGAAAGAGTGCGCTGCTTCAGGTCTTCCGCAGGCCTTGGCGGCATCCACAAACCGACCACGAACAGCATCATGAACGGATATCCGTAGAACCATAGGACAGAGGTGTTCCATGCGGATTTTAAGTAGAACCTGTCTTTGACATATGTCCAGAAGCCGCCATCCCAGATATAGCCGCCAGTGCCGGCGACATGAAACGGCGGATAGCTGCGGCCGAGATAAATCGCCCAGCTGAAATAAGCGCCAATAATGGCCAGGCTCAAAACCCCCGAGAGGAAGACCCAGGTCGCCTGCTTTCGTTTCTTCTCCAGAATCCAGCAGGCCATCAGATAGAAGACGACCGCGCCAGCGGCGATGCCTGGTGGCTTCGACAGCGCGCCGAGCGAGAAGCTGACCGTGGCGAGCGGCAAGAGCCAGCCGCTGCCCCCTGCCCAGTATTTGGAGAACAGCCAGACACCAAGAGTCACCAGCGCCAACATTGCGGGATCAGGAAGAAACGAGCTGTCGATCATGATAGCCGCCGGCATCAGCGCGTAGGCAAGTGCCGCCGCGTGGGCGTGCATCTCACCCCAGCATAGCGCCGTTAGCCTGTGCAGCGAAAACACCGTCACCAGCCCGAAGAAGGCCGCAACCACCCGGCCGAACCAGTCGTGCCAGCCGAAGAGCTGGTAGAGCAGGGCGGTGAGATAGCTGACGATCTGGAACTCACGGCCCTGATAGCTTGGCCCAGGCCCGGTCCAACTGACCTCCGGAAAGAGGATGTTCCAGCTGCGCTGCTGAAAATTGTCGGCCATCATTGCAGTACTTGTCTCGCGCCAGCTGAAGCCGTCGACCAGCGGCAAGGTGATCTTGTGGAACCTGAAGACGATCGCAATAATCAGAATCCCCAGCAGAATAGCCGTGTTGAGGCTCAGGTAGCGACGAGCAGCCGTCTCCCTGCCAGCCATCTGCAGGCGATATTGCTGACCTTCGACCTGATTCAATTCCACGTCGTCCGTCATCTGAAATCGTATCCTCGCTGACGCCCGACACGGTATGATATGCGCCGGCATGGATCGAGAGGAAGATTGGGCTGAGCGGAATTTTGCTGCCGGCACGGCCGGCTGCGAAGCGGCTTGGAAGGCTTGCGGGGCGGCTTTGTCATGCCGGCAGTTCACCAGCATTGCCTGGAAAAGCAATTCGCCCAGATTGATTACCGATGCCATCCCTCCGTGCGAACATGACAAGAACATCAGCGAAGCGGCTGTCAAACATCCCCAACGTCAGATGAGAAACATTTTCAACAAGTTGATTTTATCGGAGAATTCGGTGTTTGGGCTTCGCTGAGGTGTTCAAAAACAGAAGAGCCGCCGCACCGTTGCACCATAAGCTGGGCTATCGCTGCGCATGGTAGCAGATGGTCCCGAACCATTAGATATTTCAGCAGCTTGATGGAAAATAAAGTGCTTGAAGCGTTATGGCGGAGAGGGTGGGATTTGAACCCACGATACCCTTGCAGGTATGCCGCATTTCGAGTGCGGTGCATTCGACCACTCTGCCACCTCTCCGCGGTCTTGGTCGGCGCTTGTTCGGCGCGGGCGTTCTCATAACGAGCAAATGACAGACTGGCAAGCCGAAATCTCAAGCTTTTCCATCCTTTTGCCTTGACACCTTTTTGTCACTCGCGTATCCCGCTTTCGCAATAGGAGTGGAGTAATCCGCCCCTTGCCCGCCTCGCGCTCGCGCGGGGTTTCACCGGCAGACCAGAGTTCCGGGCTAGTTCCCTGAAATCCCTGCTTAACTTCGACTGATAAAAAGACAGCCACCTGCCTTTTGCGGGGAGAGCTGGATCGAACATGAAAGGATAAAATAATGTTCGCAGTCATCAAGACCGGCGGTAAGCAGTATCGCGTGGCAGCCAATGACGTGCTGACCATCGAGAAGCTTGAAGCCTCCGCTGGCGACTCCATTGAATTCACCGAAGTTCTCGTGATCGGCGAAGGCGCCGACGCGGCGATCGGTGCGCCCTTCGTAGCCGGCGCCTCCGTCAAGGCGGAAGTCGTCGACCAGACCCGCGGCAAGAAGGTCATCGCCTTCAAGAAGCGTCGTCGTCAGAATTCGAAGCGTTCGCGCGGCCATCGCCAGCATCACACGGTTGTCCGTATCACGGACATCGTGGCCGCCAAGTAAGATCAACGGGTTTCAGGTTTAAAGGAGAACTCCAATGGCACATAAAAAAGCTGGCGGTTCCTCGCGCAACGGTCGCGATTCCGAATCCAAGCGCCTCGGCGTGAAGAAGTTCGGCGGCGAGAACGTCGTAGCTGGCAACATCATCGTTCGCCAGCGCGGTACCCAGTGGCATCCGGGCGCCAATGTCGGCCTCGGCAAGGATCATACCATTTTTGCGCTTACGGCTGGCAATGTGGACTACCGAACGAAGGCCAATGGTCGCGTGTACGTGTCTGTAATGCCGAAAGCGGAAGCAGCGGAATAAGCCGGTAGCGCTCAAAAACAGCCGGCGTCTCATCGACCCGGCTGACCGTACCAGGTTCAGTCCAGAAAACAGGGGAGATGGGGCGCCATCTCCCCTTTTTCTTTGTCCAAACAGGAGGACTGAACATGCAAGGCGAATTGATAAGGGTTGACCAATCACGGTCATCCCGGGAAGACCAGCGGTCTTCCATGGAACGGCTGAGGCCGGAGCGGTTAAGGACCGATTGCCCTGTCTTGTTATCGGAAAGGCTCGTCATGCGCGCGCCCCATGAAGAAGACATTGACGCCCTTGCCCATCTCGCCAACAACGCCAAAGTCGCCACCATGGTATCGCGTATGCCGCACCCCTATACCGCCAATGATGCCGCCGACTTTGTTTGGCGTACGCGAAATGGCGAGATTGGCAAGTGCGTCTATGCCATCACCAAGGCCGAGAATGGCGCCTTCATGGGCTGCTGCGGAGTAGAACCGCACACCGATGAGAGGACTGTCGAGATCGGCTATTGGCTGGGCGAGCCGTATTGGAACCAGGGTTATATGACCGAGGCATGCCATTCGCTCGTCGATATGGTGTTCAGGACAAGGCAGCAGGTCGAACAGATCGACGCCCGTTGCCGGGTCATGAACGTCGCCTCGCGCCGGGTCATCCAGAAGTGCGGCTTCCAGTTCCAGGGATCCGGCCTTGCCGCTTCGCTGGCGCTCGGCAGCAACGTGCCGGTCGAATGGTATCGGCTCGACCGCAAGACCTGGATGTCGCTGAGAAGCTGGGGGGCAATCTCATGAACGCCGTTACCCTGCAGAGGCCCAGGACCAAGCCCATGATGCCCGGCCCCGCGCCGGTCATCACGACCGCGAGGCTGACGCTCCGCCCCCACAGGTTGAGCGACGCTCCGGCGATTGCGGAATCGCTTTCCGATTTCGCGGTCACCAGAATGCTGGCCCGCGTTCCCGCCCCCTTCGACCGACAGGATGCGCTGGACTGGCTGATCCCGGTCACGTCGGGTGTAATGCCTGACTGGAACTTGGCGATAACTGGCAGTGACGACGTTCATATCGGCAATGTGTCGATCGAGCTTCGTCACGGCCGCTGGCACCTTGGCTACTGGCTGAACCGCTACTACTGGCGGCAAGGCTATATGAGCGAGGCGGCAGAGGCAGCGTTGGAGCGTTTCTCGCGGCGCATGCCCGACGTGCCGGTTCATTCGGGCGTCTTTGCCGACAATCCTGCATCGCTCCGGCTGCAGGAAAAGCTCGGTTTCCGGATGACCGGCTGCAGCGAAATCTATTCTTTCGCTCGCAACACGATGGTCGCCCATATCGAAACCGTGCTGCAGCCCGGCGCGCTGCAGCAGCAAAAGGTCGCCTGACATGGGAAGGGCGCCGCGTAAACTGCGGCGTCCTTTCAATCGCTGATCTCGACCTGCAGGGGAAAGTGGTCGGAGCCCGTGGAACTCGTATCGACGGCGGCGGATTTCAGCCGATCCTTCAAACCGCAACTGACGAAGCAGTAATCAAGATGCATGCGCCTGCCGCAATCCTTCGGGTCCATCCAGCTATAGCTTCCGGACGTATAGGCTCCGAGCGCCGCAAAGGCGTCGATCGGCGTGCCGATCCGCGCCGTGCGACCGTGAAACCGGTCGATCGATCCGGCAAAGGTGCAATATTCCTGCGATTCCGGCTCCATGTTGAAATCGCCCATAATTATGTAGTTCTCCGGCAGCGGCGGCTCCGGAAGTCCGAATTCGCTTGCACCGCTGAGCGAGGCGCCTTCCTGAATGAAGGCGTTGACGCGATCGCCGAGGTAGAGAAGCTGGGCGATACGCTCGTCGACGGAAACATGGTCGAGATGGACGGAATAGACGCGGACAGCGCCGCCCGGCAGGGCAATAACGGCTTCCGTTGCGCCGCGCTGCAAATTGATCTTGTCGACCGTACGGCTGCGCGGCAGAAGCAGCGTTCGCGTCGACAGGATAGGCCAGCGCGACAGAACCATATTGCCGAACTGGAAACGGGTGCCGCGCGGCAGGGGAATCTGGCCCTCCGGCGCCTCGACATGCATGTCGCAGGCTGGTCCATAGACCCAGAAATGGTCGGGAAACAGGGCCGCGATGATACCGGGCATGTCGGCATAATCGTTCCGGATGAAGCCTCTCGTCACCTCCTGCAGGGCGATGACATCAACGCCGTCGAGACTTTTGGCGATGCGTTCCAGATCGTATCTGCCATCGAGACCGAAGCCGTACTGTATGTTATAGCTCGCAAAAATCACGATATTCTTTGACCTCCGCCTGAACCGCCTATATCGAATGGGCCAAGAGGGGTCGCCCAAACGCACCGAGTACTGGAAGTAAAATGAAATTTCTCGATGAAGCAAAGGTCTATATCCGGTCGGGTGATGGTGGCGCGGGCAGCGTTTCCTTCCGCCGCGAGAAATTCATCGAGTTCGGCGGGCCTGACGGAGGCGACGGCGGGCGCGGCGGCGACGTCTGGATAGAAGCCGTCAATGGCCTCAATACGCTGATCGATTTTCGCTACCAGCAGCACTTCAAGGCCAAGGTCGGCATGCACGGTATGGGCAAGAACCGCACCGGTGCCAATGGCGACGACGTGACGCTCAAGGTGCCTGTCGGCACGCAGGTCCTCGAAGAGGACCAGGAAACGCTGATCTGCGACCTAACGGAGGAAGGCCAGCGCTTCTGCCTCGCAAAGGGCGGCAATGGCGGCTTCGGAAACGCCCATTTCAAGTCTTCGGTCAATCAGGCACCGGACTGGGCCAATCCCGGTCTGCCTGGCGAAGAAAAGACCATCTGGCTGCATCTGAAGCTGATCGCCGATGCCGGCCTCGTCGGCCTGCCGAACGCCGGCAAGTCGACCTTCCTTACTTCAGTGACCCGTGCCCGTCCGAAGATTGCGAACTATCCGTTCACAACGCTGCACCCGAACCTCGGGGTTGCCACCATCGACGGTCAGGAATTCATCCTCGCCGACATTCCCGGCCTTATCGAAGGCGCGCATGAAGGTGTCGGTATCGGCGACCGCTTCCTCGGCCATGTCGAGCGCACACGCGTGTTATTGCATCTGGTTTCCGCGCAGGAGGAAAAGGTCGGGAAGGCCTATAGAACGGTCAAACACGAGCTCGAAGCCTATGGCAATGAGCTGGCTGACAAGCCGGAGATCGTTGCGCTTTCGCAGATCGACGTGCTCGACGATGCGACCCTGAAGAAGAAGGCCAAGGAACTCGCCAAGGCCTGCGGCAAGACACCCTTTCTGATTTCGGCCGTCACCGCCAACGGTATGACCGAAGTGCTGCGCGCGCTGCGCGACATCATCGTTGAAGCCAATGCCGAGGAAAAGCCGGCCAAGACGCCGAAGCTGCGCCATCGCGACATGATCCTCACCGACGAGGACGAGAGCGATGAGTAGCCGTAAACCGCTGGATCGTTACCGAAGGATCGTCATCAAGATCGGTTCGGCTTTGCTGGTGGACCGCAAGACCGGCCTGAAGAAAGCCTGGCTCGATGCCATGTGCTCCGATATCGCGGGGTTGAAGTCCAAAGGTGTCGATATTCTCGTCGTATCGTCAGGCGCTATCGCGCTCGGCCGCTCGGTGCTCGATCTTCCCTCCGGCGCCCTGAAGCTGGAGGAAAGCCAGGCTGCAGCGGCGGTCGGCCAGATCGCGCTGGCACGCGCCTGGTCGGAAAGCCTTTCACGCGACGATACGGTCGCCGGCCAGATCCTGCTGACGCTCGGCGATACGGAGGAGCGTCGCCGTTACCTCAACGCCCGCGCCACCATCAACCAGCTTCTGAAGATCGGCGCTGTGCCGATCATCAACGAGAACGACACGGTCGCAACCAGCGAAATCCGTTATGGCGACAACGACCGCCTTGCCGCCCGCGTCGCCACCATGACCGGCGCCGATTTGCTGGTCCTTCTCTCCGATATAGACGGTCTCTACACCGCTCCGCCGCATCTCGATCCGAACGCGCAATTCCTGGAAACCATTGCGGAAATCACCCCCGAGATCGAAGCAATGGCCGGTGGCGCGGCCTCCGAACTCTCGCGCGGCGGCATGCGCACCAAGATCGATGCCGGTAAGATCGCGACGACCTCCGGCTGCGCCATGATCATCGCCTCGGGCAAGACGGAAAGCCCGCTTTCAGCAATCGAAAACGGTGCGCGCTACTCCTGGTTTGCGCCTTCGGGCACGCCCGTCACCGCCCGCAAAACCTGGATTGCCGGACAGCTTCAGCCAGCCGGCATGCTGCATCTCGATGAAGGCGCAGTCACGGCGCTCGGCGCTAGCAAAAGCCTGCTTCCCGCCGGCGTGCGCAGCGTCTCCGGCAATTTCGCCCGCGGCGATACGGTTGCGATCATCGCCCCCTCCGGCCGCGAGATCGCCCGCGGGCTGGTCAGCTACGACGCAGAGGAAGCCCGCCAGATCGCCGGCCGCAAGTCGGCTGACATCGAGGCGATCCTCGGTTATCCCGGCCGCGCCGCCATGGTCCATCGCGACGATATGGTCATGACGGCGCAGATCGGTTCGAAATCGGAAAGGCAGAAGAAGGACGCAAGCTATGCTTGATACGGTTGCGCTAAGCCCTGACATTGACGTGCTGATGAACGACATCGGCCGCAAGGCCAAGGCCGCCGCGCGACCATTGGGCTTTGCTTCCACCGATGCCAAGAACAAGGCTCTGAACGCCATGGCCGATGCCATCATGGCGAACAGAGCCCATATCCTTTCGGAAAATGCCAAGGATTTGAAGGATGTGGAGGGTACGGACATGCTCGCCTCCTTCATCGACCGCCTGACGCTGAACGACAAGCGCGTCACGGAAACGGCTGAGGGCATCCGTGCGATTGCCGCTCTTGCCGATCCCGTCGGCGAGGTCATCGCCGCCTGGGATCGCCCGAATGGCCTGAAGATCGAACGTGTCCGCACGCCACTTGGCGTCATCGGCGTCATCTTTGAAAGCCGACCGAACGTCACGGCCGATGCCGGTGCGCTCTGCCTGAAGGCCGGCAATGCGGTGATCCTGCGCTGCGGTTCGGATTCGCGCCGTTCCTCGGCTGCGATCCACGCCTGCATGGTGGAAGGCCTCAAGGCAGCTGGCCTGCCGGAACATGCGATCCAGCTCGTGCCCGTCACCGACCGCGCTGCAGTCGGCGCCATGCTGGGCGGGCTTGGTGGCGCAATCGACGTCATCGTGCCGCGCGGCGGCAAGAGCCTCGTTGCCCGCGTGCAGAGCGAGGCGCGCGTACCGGTTTTCGCGCATCTGGAAGGCCTCTGCCATATCTATGTCGATGCCTCCGCCGATCTCGAAATGGCGAAGAATATCATCGTCAACGCCAAGATGCGCCGCACCGGCGTCTGCGGCGCTGCTGAGACCCTGCTGGTTGACCGCGCCGCGATCAGCACGCATCTGGCGCCACTGGTCGAGGTTTTGCGTCAGGCCGGTTGCGAAGTCCGCGCTTCGGCAGCCGTTCTCGAGGTGATACCCGGGCTGAAGACTGCGACCGAAGAAGACTGGTCGACCGAATATCTGGATGCCGTCATTTCCGTTGCCGTCGTTGACGGCATTTCCGGTGCGATCGGCCATATCCAGAAATATTCGTCCAACCATACGGAAGCCGTGCTTGCGGAGGATCCTGAAGTCGTCGAGCGTTTCTTCACCGAGATCGACTCGGCCATTCTGCTGCACAATGCCTCCACGCAGTTTGCCGATGGCGGCGAATTCGGCATGGGTGCGGAAATCGGCATTGCCACCGGCAAAATGCACGCGCGTGGCCCTGTCGGGGTCGAGCAGCTCACCTCTTTCAAATACCGCGTTCGCGGCAGTGGACAGACGCGGCCCTGACGTGAACACAGAGCAGATAGACCGGCACTATCTCCGCATGCCGCATAGCGAACGGGGCATGATCGTCGGTCTGTTTGGCGGTTCTTTCAATCCGCCGCATGAAGGCCATGCGCTGGTCGCCGAAATTGCCATCCGCCGCCTGGGGCTGGATCAGCTCTGGTGGATGGTGACACCCGGCAATCCGCTGAAGAGCCGCAATCACCTGGCACCGCTTTCGGAGCGCATCGCCCGCAGCGAAAGCATCGCCTCCGACCCGCATATCAAGGTGACAGCCTTCGAACAGTCCTTCGGTGTCAGCTACACAGCCAATACGCTCGCCCGCGTGAAAGCACGCAATCCGCATGTGCATTTCATCTGGATCATGGGCGCTGACAGCCTGGAAAACTTCCATCGCTGGCAGAAATGGCAGGATATCGCGCGCACTTTCCCGATTGCCGTCATCGACCGGCCGGGCTCGACCCTCTCTTACCTCTCTTCGAAAATGGCCAAGACCTTCGCCTTTGCCCGCATTGACGAGGACGATGCCCGCATTCTCTGGAAGAAGCCGGCGCCCGCCTGGACTTTCATTCACGGGCCTCGCTCGACCTTGAGCTCGACAGCCATCCGCAACGGCGATCATCATAAAGCCGCGGAATAGAACGAATCGTCTGGAAAGTTTGCTGAAAATAAAAAGCCCGACGCGGGAGGAGGTGCGTCGGGCTTAAAACTTGATCGACAACTGGGAGGAGGAGTGTTGTCGATCCTATCGGACGGCTATGGGAGGAGGAGAAGCCGTCGGATGATTGTGTTTTACCACATTTGTTCAGAACGTGAATATATATCGGTGCATTGCAGCAATGCATTTAGCGCAAGTCTCGCGGAAATACAGTTGGACACGCTGCCATTTTAATCAGCAAAAACAGACGATTCAAACTTATCATTCTTTCGACCTGCCATTTGCCACCAGGAACTGCCACATTTTCGCCTCGGCGATTTCCGGCTCAAAGCGAGCCATGCATCTCGCGAATGCATGAGCATGCGGCGCGGCAAATCACGTCCAGCCACCGTTATATTTTAAGAAACGCAACCCTAGCCAAACCTTCTCTGTCGTTATATCCGTTTAAATATTTCGAACCCGGAGAGAAGATCATGCGTAACCGCCGCCACTGGATGAAACTGGCTGCCGCGATTTCGACCGTCTGGCTTGGCGCAGCAGCACTTTCTGCTCCAGCCGCAGCCGCCGAGAAGGTCACCGTTTTCGCAGCTGCAAGCGTGAAGGATGCGCTCGACGCCGCCAATGCCGCCTGGGCAAGGGAAAGCGGCAAGGAAGCCGTCGCCTCCTATGCGGCAAGCGGTGTGCTCGCCAAGCAGATCGAAAACGCTGCTCCGGCCGATGTCTTCATTTCCGCCGACCTGAACTGGATGGATTATGTTGCCGACAAGAAGCTGATCAAGGCGGACACGCGCTCCAACCTGCTCGGCAATCGCCTCGTCCTCGTAGCTGAAAACGGCAAGCAGAAGCCGGTCGAAATCAAATCGGGCTTTGATCTTGCTGGCCTTCTCGGGGATGGCAGGCTCGCTATGGGCGAACCGAAATCGGTTCCGGCCGGCAAATATGGTCAAACCGCGCTCGAGAAGCTCGGCGTCTGGAAGTCTGTAGAAGCCAAGGTTGCCTATGCGGAGAGTGTGCGCGCCGCACTCGCTTTCGTTTCGCGCGGCGAAGCGCCTTACGGCATCGTCTACCAGACGGACGCAGCCGCCGATAAAGGCGTCGCGATCGTCGGCACCTTCCCGGCCGACTCCCACCCCCCAATCATTTATCCGATCGCCCTGCTTGCTGAGAGTAAGAACCCGGACGCCGCCGCCTATCTCGACTTCCTGAAGTCGGACAAGGCCGCCCCCTTCTTTACCGCTCAAGGCTTCACGATCCTGAAATAATTGCGCAATTAGCGGCTACAGCTTAGCGTGAAGGCTCGCATCGCCGGCCTTCTATGTTTCGGAGAAGATGACGTTTGGATATGTTCGGTTTGCGCGACGAGGAATGGACGGCGATTCTGCTGAGCCTGCGCGTTTCCTTCGTCGCCATGATGGCGAGCCTCCTGCCTGGCATCTTTGTTGCACTGCTGCTCGCCCGCGGCCGCTTCTGGGGGAAGTCGCTTCTGAATGGCATCGTTCACCTGCCGTTGATTCTGCCGCCCGTCGTCACCGGCTTCATTCTCCTTATCCTTTTCGGACGCCGCGGCCCGATCGGCAGCCTGCTCGATCAATATCTCGGCATCGTGCTGTCCTTTCGGTGGACGGGCGCTGCGCTCGCCTGCGGCGTCATGGGCTTTCCCTTGATGGTCCGCAGCATCCGCCTGTCTATCGAGGCCGTGGACCGCAAGCTGGAGGAAGCGGCTGGGACGCTTGGCGCGAGCCCTATTTGGGTCTTCCTGACAGTCACGCTGCCGCTCACCATTCCCGGCATCATCGCCGGTATGATCCTCTGCTTTGCCAAAGCGATGGGCGAATTCGGCGCCACCATCACCTTTGTTTCCAACATCCCGGGCGAAACCCAGACGCTGTCAGCCGCCATTTATACGTTCACTCAGGTGCCGGGCGGCGATGCCGGCGCCATGCGGCTAACTCTCGTTTCCATCGTGATCTCAATGCTCGCTTTGCTTGCTTCGGAGTTCCTCGCGTATCTCGCCGGTCAGAGGATCGATCCGGAATGACGCTCATTGTCGAAGCAAGACATCGCCTCGGCGCCTTCAGCCTCGACGCCGCCTTCACCTCCGAGCGCGGCGTGACGGCGCTTTTCGGCCGCTCCGGTTCCGGCAAGACCTCGCTCATCCGCATCATCGCCGGCCTCACCCGCCCGGCCGAAGGCCGGGTCCTACTCGATGGCGAAACGCTGACAGATACGGCAAAAGGCATTTTCGTTCCTCGCCACCACCGCCGTTTCGGCTATGTCTTCCAGGAAGCGCGGCTCTTTCCGCACCTGAGCGTCCGAACAAACCTCTTTTATGGACGCTGGTTCGCGCCGAAATCCGTACACACGGAAAATTTCGACCGCGTCGTCGATCTGCTCGATATCGGCGAACTCCTTGCCCGCAGCCCATCCAAACTCTCGGGCGGCGAGAAACAGCGCGTCGCGATCGGCCGCGCATTGCTGTCCTCGCCGCGCCTGCTCCTGATGGATGAACCGCTGGCTGCGCTCGATGAAATACGGAAGGCCGAAATCCTGCCCTATCTCGAGCGCCTACGTGACGACATGGACATTCCCATCGTCTATGTCAGCCATTCGATTGCAGAGGTCGCACGCCTGGCAAACCAGGTCGTGGTCATGCGCGACGGCAAGGTGGAGGCGGCAGGTCCTGCGACGGAGGTCCTCAGTCGATCTTCGCTGCTCCCGGAAGACCGACGAGAGGCAAGCGTTGTGCTCGAGGGCGCGGTCGAGACCATCGATGCGGCCAAGCGGATCACAACGATCATGCTGAAATCCGGCCGAGTTTATGTTCCGGGTATTGCGCCGACTGTCGGCAAGCCCGCGCGGATCCGCATCCCCGCGCGCGACGTCATGCTGGCGACGCAGAAGCCGGAGGGCTTGAGCGCCCTCAACATTCTGGCAGGCACCATCGCCGAGCTTTCGCCGGCTGCGGATGGTACTGTGGAAATCCGCCTCGATTGCGCCGGCGACGCCGTACTTTCGCGTATCACCGCACTCTCCTGCGAACGCCTCGGCCTGCGCCAGGGCATGCCCGCTTTCGCCGTCGTCAAGACGGTTGCGCTGGAAGCCTGATCAGCCCCGACCATTCTGTTGAAGATTGCGGTTGTTCTGCAGCCAGGCGAGATCCTCAGCAAGGCTGTTACGCACCGTCTTTTCCATCTCGCGAAAGCGCGCCAGCAACTCTTCGCCGAAAGGCGTCAGCGCCGCACCGCCGCCCTTCTGGCCGCCGCGCTGCGATTCCACCACCGGGGCCCTGAACATGCGGTTCATATCGGCAACCAGCATCCAGGCGCGACGATAGGACATGTCCATTGCGCGGCCTGCCGCGGAGATCGAACCGGTCTCGCGGATATGTTCGAGCAGTTCCATCTTGCCGTGGCCGAGGCGATCGTCATCGGGAAACGTGATTCGCAGGACGGGCGTAAGCGGATTTTTGGCGATTTCGGTCATATCGATCGGAATTTGCAGAAGTCTTCATTACTTTACGCTCGACCGAAGACGCTGTACACAACTGCTCCATGTCGACCAAGGGTCGAAATCTCGATTTCGTCACGCCAAATACGGCTTTCCGCCGTCGCGCGCTGCGCCGCGTCTTGAAACGTTAATGGTTTGATGCCTATCTTAACCATGATCCGGTTGCGCCGGATTTGTGTTGTGCATGGTTTGTCATTCCAGGAAAGGGAAAGCACTGACAACAGTACACGCCAAGGGAAAAACGCTCGTCGTTGTCCCGAAGGGTTCGGAACGTGGCGCCGATGCCGCTGCCCGTGCTCTGGAAGCCGTCCTCGTCAGCCTCGAGGATTCCAAAGCTGAAGATATCGTCACCATCAACATTGCTGGAAAATCGGCGCTGGGAGACTACATGGTTGTCGTCTCTGGCCGCTCGAACAGGCATGTCATGGCGATCGCCGATCATCTTCTGACTGATCTCAAGGACGAGGGCTTCGGTACGGCCCGCGTCGAAGGTCAGGAAGGCGGTGATTGGATCCTGATCGACACCGGTGACATCATTGTGCATGTGTTCCGTCCCGAAATCCGCGAGTTCTACAACATCGAAAAGATGTGGGCGGCTCCAGATATGGACGAGGAAACGCGGCACTGACAGGCAGCTCGGCATCCGCCCGGCGCCTGAAGTGTGGTAACTGACCAGGCCGGCTTTCGATGGCGGGCCGGTAAATCCACATTGCGCTTCCGAAGCGCGGCAGAGCAGGAGCGGATGAATGCGGATTGGTCTTTTTGCGGTGGGACGGCTGAAGTCCGGCCCCGAAAAGGATCTTGCGGCCCGTTATTTCGACCGTTTTGCAAAGGCCGGTCCTGCGGTCGGCCTGGAATTTTCCCGTATTGCCGAAGTTGCCGAAAGCCGCGCCTCCAACGCCGAGACCCGCAAACGCGAGGAAGCGGCCATGCTGCTGAAGTCGCTTGCCGACGGCAGCATTCTCGTTCTTCTCGACGAACGCGGCAAGGCACTGGACAGCGAAGCCTTCGCCAATCTGCTCGGCGGCTACCGCGATCAGGGCAAGCGCGACCTGACGATTGCGATCGGCGGCGCCGATGGCCTCGATCCCTCGCTCTACGACCGCGCCGACATGACACTCTGCCTCGGCAAGATGACGTGGCCGCACCAGATTGTCCGAACCCTTATTGCCGAGCAGCTTTATCGCGCCGTAACGATCCTCTCCGGGCATCCTTATCATCGTGTCTGATACGGCCGGAAATGGTCACGCAGCCGTGTTTTGCCTCCTGGCCTGTTCTCCTTCAAACTTTCTGGCCAACGGGCCCAAATCAGCTTAGGTTCCGGGCGATTTTGAACGAGTAAACCCCAAACGTATGACGAGAGCTGCCTCCAAGCGATCACGCCTGTTCCTGCCGGCCATTGCCGCAGGGCTGAGTGCGGCCGTCACTGTCGTTTCTGGCCACTCGTCTTCAGTGCGGGCGCAGGACGCCCCCACGCCGCCCGCAGCCGAACCGGCAGCACCTGCAGCGTCCTCCGACCAGCCGCCGCCTGATCCCGCAGCCGAACTTGCGAAAAAGCGCGATGAGACCCGAGCCGAACTCGATAAGCTGTCGAAGACGATAAGCCTGTCCTCCGACAAAGTGACTGAACTTCAAAGCAGCATCGATAATCTGGAAAAGAGCACGGCAAACATACGCCAGGCACTGATCGATTCCGCCGCTCGCCGTAAATCGCTAGAAGGCAAGATTCTCGCTAGCGAAAAGAAGCTCGCCGAGCTCGGCGTGAAGGAAGACGGCATCCGCCGCTCCCTACACGAGCGCCGTGGGCTTCTTGCCGAGGTTCTCGCTGCCCTCCAGCGCATGGGCAGAAACCCGCCGCCTGCCCTTCTCGTGACACCGGAAGATGCGCTCGGCTCTGTTCGTAGTGCCATTCTGCTCGGTGCCGTGGTGCCTGGCATCCGCAAGGAGACCGAAAAACTCGCCGCCGATCTCGCCAATCTTTCGGCCCTGCAGACGGCAAGCGCCAAGGAGAAGGAAGATTTCGCCGCCACCATGGCAAACAGCCTGGAGGAAGAACGGCGCATGGACCTGCTGCTTGCCGAAAACGACAAGCTCAGCCGCTCGAACACCGCCGAGCTGGAGGCCGAGAAGCATCGTTCGCAGGAGTTGGCGGGCAAGGCGACGACGCTCGAAAGCCTTGTAGCCTCGATGGAAACGGAAATCGCCTCGGTGCGCGATGCCGCCGCAGCCGCAAGGCAAGCGGAAGAAAACCGCAAGCTGCTGACGGACGAACAGCGTGCCCAGGCGAAGGCTTTGGCTGACAGCGGTGTGCCCGATAAAAACCGCATTGCGCCCGCATATCCCTTCGGAGAATTGAAGACAAAGCTGGAGTTGCCTGTGGCAGGCGATATTCTGCGCCAGTTCGGCGATGCCGATGGCACCGGACACGAGGCCATGGGAATGACGGTCGCGACCAATCCGGAGACGGTGGTTACGGCCCCTGCTGATGGTCTGGTGGTTTTTGCCGGCGCCTTCCGTAGCTATGGCCAGATGATCATCCTCGACGCTGGCGACGGATACCACCTGGTTCTCTCAGGCATGGATACGATCAGCACCCGTCAGGGAAAATTCGTTTTCTCCGGCGAACCTCTGGCTGTGATGGGTGCGAAAAGAGTGGCAAGCGCAACAGCATTGGCGCTGGAAACAGATCGGCCGACGCTTTACATTGAGTTTCGAAAGGACGGTAAACCGGTCGATTCCCGACCGTGGTGGACCGCCAAAGACACTGGAAAGGCACGCAATGATTCGTAGGGCTTCTCTTGTTCTGGTCGGCGCACTGATGGGCGCGACCGCGATGAGCGTCATTTACTCCGCAGGCGTGCCTGCAGAGGCGGCTGGCGCATCGACTTATAAGGAGCTTTCGGTATTCGGTGACGTCTTCGAACGCGTGCGTGCGCAATACGTAACGCCGCCGGCTGAGGACAAGCTGATTGAAAGCGCCATCAATGGTATGCTGTCCTCGCTCGATCCGCATTCCAGCTACATGAATGCGAAGGACGCCGAAGACATGCGCACCCAGACCAAGGGTGAGTTCGGCGGCCTCGGCATTGAAGTCACGATGGAAGACGAACTCGTCAAGGTCATCACCCCGATCGATGATACTCCCGCCGCCAAGGCTGGCGTCCTCGCCGGCGACTATATTTCCGAGATCGACGGCCAGTCCGTCCGCGGCCTGAAGCTTGAAGACGCCGTCGAGAAGATGCGCGGCGCCGTCAACACGCCGATCAAGCTGACGCTCATCCGCAAGGGGGCTGATAAGCCGATCGAACTGACAATCATTCGCGACGTCGTTGCCGTCCAGGCCGTCAAGTCGCGCGTCGAGGATGATGTCGGCTACCTGCGTGTCATCTCCTTCACCGAGAAGACCTATCCGGATCTCGAAAAGGCGATCCAGAAGATCAAGGCCACCGTTCCGGCCGACAAGCTCAAGGGCTTTGTCCTTGATCTGCGTCTCAACCCCGGCGGTCTGCTCGACCAGGCGATCAATGTTTCCGACGCCTTCCTGCAGCGTGGTGAAGTGGTTTCCACCCGCGGTCGCAACCCGGATGAGACCCGCCGCTTCAACGCCGGTCCGGGCGACCTGACAGATGGCAAGCCGCTGATCGTTCTCATCAACGGCGGTTCGGCTTCTGCATCGGAAATCGTCGCCGGCGCCCTGCAGGACCTGCGTCGCGCAACGGTGCTCGGCACGCGGTCCTTCGGCAAGGGTTCGGTCCAGACGATCATCCCGCTCGGCGAGAACGGGGCGCTGCGTCTGACGACGGCGCTCTACTACACGCCGTCGGGCCGCTCGATCCAAGGTACCGGCATTACGCCTGACATCAAGGTGGAAGAGCCCCTTCCGGCCGATCTCCAGGGCAAGATGGTGACCGAGGGTGAATCCGCCCTGCGCGGCCACATCAAGGGTCAGAACGAAACGGACGAAGGTTCGGGTTCCGTTGCCTACGTCCCGCCGGATCCGAAGGACGACGTCCAGCTCAACTACGCGCTTGACCTGCTGCGCGGCAACAAGAGCGATCCGTCCTTCCCGCCGAACCCGGAAAAGGCCGTCGTCGCCAAGTAATTCACTGTTCTCAAGGCCGGGCACCGCTCGGCCTTGAGGCTTTCTGCTGTTTCCCGGTTTTGGAGCGGGCAAGGAATTGGGAACGGATTTGCATGCACCTCTAGGCCGCAACCGCAAGGCGGCGCGCAAGCGTCCTGGTATATTGCGGATCGGGCAGATTGCCGCGAGCATCTGTCTTGTCGCGATCGGCGGCTTTTCCCTTTACACGGCATTTCGAAGTGATGGCCTGGAACAGGTGAAGCCTCCGGCATCGCAGGACAGATCTGCCGCCCCGCCAACCGATACGATCCAGCAGCCGCGGACACCAGGCAGTCAGGCCGCAAACGGCATGTCACGCTCCGAACCCCAATCGGGTGCCAATGTGGAACGGATGGTGACCGGCGACGGCTCCGTCGTCACCAAATACAGCCCTCGTCCGCGCGATGGCAGCGGCCCGGTCCTGGTCGATGCCATGCAGATGGGCCAGGATCCGCGGATGGCCGCCATTCCCAACGAAACGTTGCTTGAGGATACGCCCTTCGGTCGACTGCCGATCACCGGACCGGATGGACGACGGCCAATGGACCAGTATGCGCGGCCATGGTCCGGCACGCGAGGTACACGCATCGCGATCGTCGTCAGCGGCCTGGGCCTCAGCCAGACAGGCACGCAGCGCGCCATACAGCAATTGCCGGAGGAGATCACCTTTGCATTTGCCGCCAGTGGCAACAGCCTGCAGCGTTGGATGCAGGATGCGCGGCGCGGCGGCCACGAAATAATGCTACAGATTCCACTGGAACCATTCGATTATCCAGCTAATGATCCGGGGCCGGGTACGCTGCTGACATCGAAATCCGTGGCGCGCAATATCGAAAACCTGCACCGGGCAATGGGCGAGATTACCAATTATACCGGCGTCATGAATTATCTGGGCGGGCGCTTCCTCTCCGATCCCCAGGCCTTGGAGCCAATCATGCGGGATATCGGCAAGCGCGGCCTGCTCTTCCTCGACGACGGCACTTCGGCGCAGTCCAAGACCGCTGTGGTCGCCAAGGGCACGGAGCTTCCTTACGCTTTCGCTGACCTGCAGCTGGACGGCCAGGTTGACGTGAGCGCGATCCTGCAGAAACTCGATGAACTGGAGCGCATCGCCCGCCGCAACGGTCAGGCGATCGGCGTTGCCTCGGCCTTCGACGAGAGCATTGACGCGATCTCCAAATGGAGCGAGGAAGCAACCATGCGCGGCATCGAAATCGTCGGCGTTGCGGCACTCGTCAATGACCCTAGGAATCCCTGAGCGGAGAAGAGCCATGAGCCAGGCGACCATAAGAGCCGAGGATCTGCCCTATCGCCCCTGCGTTGGCGTGATGATCCTGAACCGCCGGGGCCTTGTCTGGGCCGGGCGGCGCATTCCCGACGGCAATTCCGAGTATGATGGCTCCCCCCAGCTGTGGCAGATGCCGCAGGGCGGTATCGACAAAGGTGAGGATCCGCTGGATGCAGCCTATCGCGAGCTTTACGAGGAAACCGGCATAAAGACCGTGACCTTGCTTGCCGAGGCGCAAGACTGGATCAATTACGACCTTCCGCCGCAGCTGATCGGCATCGGCCTGCGGGGCAAATATCGCGGCCAGACCCAGCGCTGGTTCGCGTTCCGCTTCGAGGGCGATGAAAGCGAGATCGCCATCAATCCGCCGCCGGGCGGCCACGAGCCGGAATTCGATGCCTGGGAATGGAAGCCGATGGAAGACTTGCCCGGCCTGATCGTTCCCTTCAAGCGCGTCGTTTATGAGCGGGTCGTAGCGGAATTCAGCCACCTTTCCGGATTGATCCCGGAAGATTGATCACCGCATCGGCTGAAGTCTTCATCAATGCGCCCAAAACGAAACCGGCCGCCCCAGGGGCGACCGGCTGATATAACATTGCCGATGGCGAATTATTCGGCCTCGTTGGCCGAGTCTGCATTGAGTTGACCGTACTTGGTTTCGCCGATCTTCTCGAGCAGGTCGAGCTGCGTTTCGAGGAAGTCGATATGGCCTTCTTCATCTGCGAGCAGCTCTTCGAAGAGCTTCATGGAAACGTAGTCACCGGCGTCATGGCAGATATCGCGCGACTTCTTGTAAGCTGTGCGGGCGTCATATTCGCCGGCAAGATCGGCTTCCAGAACTTCCTTGACGTTCTGACCGATGCGCAGCGGCGCGAGTGTCTGCAGGTTGGGATGGCCTTCGAGGAAGATGATGCGCGCGACCAGACGGTCGGCATGGTGCATTTCTTCGATCGATTCGGCGCGCTCTTTCTTGGCGAGCTTGGTGTAGCCCCAATCTTCAAGGAGGCGATAATGAACCCAATACTGGTTGACTGCACCGAGCTCTAAAAAAAGGGCCTCGTTAAGCCGCTCGATGACTTTTTTGTCGCCTTTCAATGTCCGCTCTCCTGTTTTCTTCGTGGAATTCTCTCAGGCGGGACATGAAATCAAATATCTCTGATTCCGTCGAGTGGCGGCGAGCATGATAATCTTCGGTTGTCTTGATGATGATATCGACAACGTTAGGGAAGCAACCGCAGCAACGGCCGCGCTTGGCCATGGCATGATAGACCTTCGCAGGCACGATAAGCTGCCAGCAATCCTCATCGAGAAGATTGTTGATGACGTCCCGGATCTCTTTGTCGGTTATGTAATTGCAACTGCAGACGAGCACGTCTTCATTCCAAACATGACACTTACTATCTTATTTTATTCAAAAGAAGATTGAGACTGTCAAGAAAAATCCGTGACCGAACCCGTTCACCGCTACGCAGCTAGGCGTCATAGCCCAATGAGCTTAATCTAACTCTTTAAGAAAGATCGCTTTCCCGGATATCGGGGATCATCAGTGGAAATTCCGCCCACGCGGCATTACGCTTGCAGTCTCCGCTAGATCGCTATCCCTCTCCAGCGATCGTCCATCCGTAATCTTTCTGACAAGTCCATCCCTTGCCAGTGCATCAGTTCTTTTCTGCTGCCGATGATCCTGCGTCGCACGCAATACCTCATCTGAATGCTCGCTGACGCCAAAGCGCCTTGCCTCACGCTGGAGAATGCCGAGCAGCGGGGTCATATCCTCGATATGTTCAACGACCGTATGAATAACGCCACTTTGGCTTTGTAATTTGCCGTAGATTTTCACAAGTCGGGCGCCCATGACCACTGCGCGATATCGTTCGAAGATTTTCTTCCAGACGATGGCATTGGCAACACCGGTCTCGTCCTCCAGCGTCATGAAGATCACACCTTTCGCCGAACCCGGCTGCTGGCGCACCAGCACTAGTCCCGCGATCGTCACTCGCGTCCCATTCGCAACGCGGAGCAGGTCGACATTGCGTGTCACACCTGCCCTGCCTAGTTCTTCCCGCAGGAAGGAAACAGGATGCCCTTTCAAAGATAGCGACAGGTAGCGGTAATCCTCGATGACCTGTTCTCCCGGCAGCATGTCCGGCAGGTTCGCAGCCGGTTCAGGCTGAAGATCGATGTAACGGACCGTCTCGAAAAGCGGTAGCTCTTCAGTCGCGCTCTTCACATCCAGTGCCCGCACTGCCCAAAGCGCCTCGCGCCGTGACAGTTTAAGGGATTGAAAGGCGTCCGCATCTGCCAATCGTTCGATGACGGATTTCTGCAGGCCGGAGCGCAGCCAGAGGTCACGTACAGAATGGTAACCCTCGCCACGGTTCTCGACGAGCTGTTTCATATCTTTAGAGGAAACGCCCTTGATCTGCAGAAGGCCAAGCCGCACAGCATGGCGAGACTTGATGATGTCCCGCATTTCGTCGTGGCGGAAATCGACACTTGCCCGGTCAAAAACCGCTGCCTCAAGGGTGCATTCCCAATCCGAGCGATTGATATCAGCCGGCAGGATCTTCACCCCATGCTCGCGCGCATCCCGTACCAGCTGCGCCGGAGCATAAAAGCCCATCGGCTGCGAATTCAGCATCGCTGCGCAGAAGACGTCGGGATAATAGGCTTTCAGCCATGAGGAGGCATAGACGAGTAGGGCGAAGGAGGCCGCATGGCTTTCGGGGAAGCCATATTCGCCAAAGCCTTTGATCTGGTTGAAACATTGCTCCGCGAATTCATGGTCATAACCATTTTTGAGCATTCCATCCACGAACCGTTTTTGGAAGCTATCAATTGTGCCGGTTCTCTTGAATGTCGCCATCGACCGTCGGAGCCGATCTGCTTCTGCTGGTTCAAAGTCTGCTGCGGTAATGGCGATCTGCATGGCCTGCTCCTGAAACAGGGGAACCCCAAGGGTTCTTTCAAGAACAGTCTTCAGTTTCTCACTCGGATATTGGATCGGAATGCCCTTTTTATCGTCTTCCCGACGCTTTAGGTAGGGATGGACCATGTTTCCCTGGATCGGGCCGGGCCGGACGATGGCAACTTCGATGACAAGGTCATAGAATTTATCGGGCTTAAGACGCGGCAGCATGCTCATCTGTGCCCGGCTTTCAATCTGGAAGACACCAAGTGTATCCGCTCGCCACATCATCTTGTAAACCGGCTTGCCTTCCTCTCCATGATCCTTATGGCCGAGATCGGCGAGCGTCTTTTTTACCCGGTAATTTAACTCAAGCAGCGTGAAAGCCCTTCGCAGACAGGTCAGCATGCCAAGCGCCAGAACATCCACCTTGAGAATTTTGAGATTGTCGAGATCATCCTTATCCCACTCGATCATGTAGCGATCCGGCATAGCCGTCTTCATGATCGGAACCACCTCATTAAGCCGATCCTGCGTGATCACGAAACCACCGACATGCTGCGTAAGGTGCCGTGGGAAACTCAAAAGCTCGGAGGCATATTTCAGCACGTTCCGTGTTACTGGGTCTTTGATATCAAGGCCGGCCGCCTTCGCGTCCCGCTCCGAGAGATTATCCTCTGACCAACCCCAGATAAGACTACTAATCGCCGATTGGACATCTTCCGACAGACCGAAGGCCTTGGCGACTTCACGGCCTGCTGAACGGGTGCGATAGCTAGTGACAGCAGCCGCCAGACCGGCATGCTCACGGCCATACCTTTCATAAATAGATTGAATAACCTCTTCCCGTCGCTCGTGCTCGAAATCGACGTCGATATCCGGCGGCTCATGGCGATCCATAGAAATAAAACGGTCGAAAAGGAGCGTACAATCTTCAGGATTAACCTCTGTAATTTCAAGGCAATAACAGATGACCGAATTGGCAGCTGACCCTCGTCCCTGACACAAAACTTCAAGCACATAGCGAGCGTGTTGAACGATCTTGTGAACCGTCAGGAAATAGGAGGCGTAATTTTTCTCGCTGATGAGATTCAGTTCATAATCGATTTGCTTGGCTACTTTCTTGGGAATGCCATCGGGATAGCGTTTTGCCGCCCCCACTCTCGTCAGTCTTTCAAGCGTCTCCTGCGGCGTCTCGCCGGGGTCGTTTTCAGGCGGATAATTATGTTTCAGCTCATTCAGCGAAAAGATCAATTTGTCGAAAAAGACCTGCGTGTTCTCTATCGCGTCGGGATAGTCCCCAAATATCCTGGATATTTCACGTGAATCCTTGAGAAAGCGCTCGGCATTCGGCGCCAAAAGGAATCCGGCTTCCGATATCTGCACGTGTTCCCGGATTGCGATGACTACATCCGAAAGCGGCCGGCGCTCAGGATGATGATAGAGTGGTTGATTGGTTGCAATCAGCGGCACTCGGTTGCGGGCGGCAAGCATGGCAAGCACCGCAAAGGCCTGCCGATCGCGGCCGTCATAGGCTGGCGACAACGCCATGAAAAATGCCTTGCGGAACCGTTTGCGGAACCGCTCCAGATAGTCTTCGAGCGCCGCCTGTTTGGCTGGGTCATTTATAACGATACGATCCGGGATGAGGGCAAGCATCATCTCGTCGCCCCATTTCATGAGCTCCGCTTCCGTGAGGATGCAGGTTCCCTTGACGGCTTCCTCTTTCAGGTTTCCGGCGCTGAGCAGGCGGCAGAGATTTGCCCAGCCTTTCCGGTTCCGTGGATAGGCAAGGATATCAGGCGTTCCATCGGAAAAGACGAGACGGGCGCCCGGCTGAACCCGGATAGGATCGAGAATGATCTCCGTTTTTCCCTTCTTCTCTGCCTCGGCTAATATCGCATCCCTGTTCTTGTATCTCTCCACAAGCTGCTGTGCCTGCGCATGAGCCCGCACCACGCCGGCAACCGAATTGCGGTCAGCAATCCCGAGACCGCCAAGCTTCAAAAAAGCGGCCTGCACGACCATCTCTTCAGGTTTCGAAGCACCTTCGAGGAACGAGAAATTCGTCTTCGCGCCGATCTCGAAAAATGCGGGTTCGGGTCTCATGCAAAAACCCCGTGCATGAACCAGCGGGGATTGGGGTTCTCACGAAAGAGCCCCAGGCGATAGATCCAGAAGCGGTGTCCGGCCTCGTCCTCGATCCGAAAATAATCCCGCGTTTCGGCATCGTCTCCATCGATCCACCATTCCATGGCGATCCGTTCCGGCCCCTCGCTCTTTGCCACTTGATGCTGCAGACGTCGCCAGCGGAAAATCTGCGGTGCACCGTCAGGCACTTCGGCAAATGCAACCTCTACCGGTTCCGGCGTTTTAAAGAGTCGCAGAGGGCGCTCCTCGCGGAAGGGAAGGGCACTGTCCTGCTCCACCTTGCGCCGAGCCGGAAGGCTCTCCATTGCCGGCACCGTAAGCACGGCACGCTCCGGCACATGGCTCTCGCGAAGCTGGAAGCTTTGGAGGCAATCCGGGCCAAGCCGCGCCGCAACACGATCGATAAAACTCGAAAGCGAAATTTCCCCCTGCCGATCGCCTCCGAAGTCACCCTGCGCATCACGGAACGGGTCATGCCGCAGGACATTCAGACGCAGGATTTCGAAGCCATAGCCGGCATCGATATCGTCATAGATCACCTGCAGTTGCTCGGAAAACAGTCCTGCAACTAGCTTTGGTTCACGAAGCGGCCGCGAAGCGCCGACGGAAATGCGGAAAACCCTGCCATCGACACGAAACAGCACCAGCTCGAACACCCGGCCGCCGACGCCGCGCGCCTCCAGGGAGGGTTTCAGCGATATGGCAACCTGCCCGATGACGGCAAGGATCTGTTCTTCCGTACCAATCGGCTCGACCAGACGGCACTCGGACGAGAGGCTGGCGACGGGACGCCGGGGTGAAATCGGCTCCTCCTCGCGGCCAACCGCCTGATCGAGACGCAGAAGCAGCATTGGTCCGAAACGGCGGGTCAGCGGTGCCCGCGGCGCATGAATGACGTCACCGATATATTTGAGGCCGAGCTTTCTTAGGGCATCGACGGACTGTTCTTCCAGCCGTAAGGCTGCGACAGGCAGCGGCATCAATATGCGTTCCGTCTCCTCCTCTTCCACGACTCCGCCCTGCCCGAAGCGGGAGACGGCCCAGGAAAGACCCGGAGACGAGGAAATCGCTCCCCGTGCATCGAGCCCCATATGGAAGAGCCGCGACAGGATATCCCTCAGGAGCGTGCTTTCACCCCCAAAGAGATGGGCACAGCCGGTAATATCGAGAAACAACCCATCCTTGCCGTCGAGCGCTACCATCGGCGTGTAGCGGTCGCACCAGTCGGCGATCCCTTCCAGCAGCCTGCGGTCGGCTGCAGGGTCTTCTTCCACCACATCGAGTGCCGGATACATGGCGCGCGCCTCGGCAACGCCCTGTTCCTTCCGCAATCCCAGCTTCTCGGCAAATTCATCCAGTGCCGTCAGCCGCATAGCATTGTTGAGCTTGCCGGAACAGACGAGTGGCGGCTCCTCAGGACGCCCTTTCGAACGCCAGGAGAGCCCCCATCGCCTGCGGGCGATGCGGTCCGTTGCCAGATGCGGAAAGCTGAGCGCCAGAATGCGCTGACTGTTCGCCTGGAGGACGAGCGAAACTTGGTTCATCGACGGGGAGAAATTCGCGTTCATGGGGGTTCCACTCCAGAAGAAAGGAGAGCGGGGCCGGATTGCGGCTCTTCTCCAGCGTGAGACGGAAAATCGGATTGCCGATACTGCCGGAAAGTTTTGATCCGTCCGGCAGCGGCCGCAGATCGGACGGGGCCGGTTCGACATGCAGGCGGAAGGCAGCACTGCTCGCCTCCTCCTCTCCAGCCTGGCGGACAAGAAAAAGCGGACAGCAGACGGCACGTGCCCGGAGGCTGAGCCGGCGGCTTTCCGTCAGGCCGAAATGCAGGGGATTGCCGCGTACTTCGAAAACAACGGCCGAGAAAGCTGCACTTTCAATGGCAGCTTCCGCCAGCCAGAGCGCATCCTCCAGCTTGCGCGGCGCGGCGTGGAAAAACCGTTCCGGCTCCAGCCCGAAATCTTTGAGTCCCGGCGCATAAGGACGACCCGCCTCCAATGTGCCGACCGCATCGCCGATCCAGAGGAGCGGCAGTTGCCTGCCGGCATCTTCCTCCTGTCTCTGAAGGCGTGCCGCAACGGCCATCGCCAGGCCGCTTGCGGCCCCCGCATCGCGAGACGCTGCTGCACGGAACTCGGTAATTGCATCGAGCTGTAAGCCGCCCTCTAGTGCCTCATCGAATGGTTCCACACCGAAAGAAAGACGGGCGGGCGGGCGCTCCTGCCGCCGCTCTCGTCCTTCAGCCAGAGCTTCCCGTTCTGCCGCGGCAAGCGCCGGTGCAGGTTTGCCTTCCAATCGGGCGATGGTTTCGCGGAGCGCAAAAAGCCGCTCGCGCGCCAGGGCGGTCTGCGCCATGGCGTCCACTCCATTCATCTTGTTCCTGTTATGTTCTTATAGATTCCAGAGCTCTAATAGAGAGTCAACCGCCATTTTATAAGAATTTATTCCTGCCTCTGATTCCGCACTCGAAAATCGGCAATAAAGGTTCTATATGGGCCGGCAAAGGAAGGAATATTCATGGCCCACATAGACCAGAGCGATGATTGGCGGGACCGCCACGCGCCGACGATCAGCGCCTTCGAGTCGCTGGCAATGGAGGCCTACAGCCATCTGCCGGACGAATTTCGTAAGCTAACGACCAATCTGACCATCGAGATCGAAGATTTCCCCGATGACGAAATCTTCGAGGATATGGCGCTGGAAACGCCCTTTGACCTGCTCGGCCTTTTCGAGGGCCGCGGCATCTCGGAACGCTTTACCGTGGAAACCGGTGAGATGCCGAACCGTATCCGCCTTTATCGCCGCCCGATCCTCGATTACTGGGCAGAAAACGACGAGACGCTGGGTGATATCATCACCCATGTGCTAATCCATGAGATCGGTCACCATTTCGGCCTCAGCGACGACGACATGGAGCGCATCGAGGCGAGCGCCGAAGAGGCTGCTCAACGCTGATCCCAAAGCCTTCCTGGTCAGATTGGACCATTCTGCCGGAACAGGAAGGCTCTATTGCTCGGATAGCTTCATGTCCGGATGATAATCCTTGCCTTCGACTTCCTTGAAGACCGCCTGGCCGCATTGCATCTGGCCAGTCGCAGCGTTGAAGGCATAGGTGGGCGAACCAGACAATAACCAGCCCTTGTTCAGCGCCGCCGTCACTTTGTGGCAGAAGGAAGCGTCGTCGGGACCGGTCAGGAAGCGATAGAGTTTCATTAGACGGGCTTTCGTGCAGAAACCAGGCGAGCTTTATGGACCAGAGCCTCCGCCTGGACAAGATGCAGCCGCTCAATCATCCGTCCACTCGCATTGATGACGTTGAGCCCCTCGGTGGCGGGGTCGGCAAAGGCGGCAATAATGGCCTCCGCCTCCGCGATCTCTTCCTCACTCGGCCCGAATTGCCGGTTGGCGGCTTCGATCTGCGCTGGATGGATCAGCATCTTGCCCACAAAACCCATGCCGCGGCCCTGCCCGCATTCGGCGTCGAAGCCATCGGCATCCCGGAAATCGTTGAAGACGCTGTCCAGCGCATCGAGCCCGTAGGCCTTGACCGCCAGAATGACCTGCATCAGCCACGGCACCAGATAAGTCCGTCCGGTCTGCGGCAGAACGCCCGTCTCCTTGCGCAGGTCGTTGAGGCCGACGACGAGACAATCGAGCCGAGATCCCGGCGTGCGGCCGGATTCGGCAATCGCTGCAGCATTCAGCACGCCGCGCGGCGTCTCGATCATCGCCCAGATGCGGAGTTCCTCCGGCGCATAGGCCTCGGCAAGCAGATCGCCGATAGCCATCACATCCTGCGGCTCATCCACTTTCGGAAGCAGAACGGCATCAGGCGACAGCGCCTTTACCAGCTCCAGGTCTGCCAGCCCAAAGCCGGATGACAAAGAATTGATGCGAATGATCCTTTCCTTGCTCTCGAGCGGCGGCCCGGCAAAAAACGTCTTCAGATTATCGCGTGCTTCCGTCTTCTTCTCAGGCGCTACGGAGTCCTCCAGATCGAAAATAATCGCATCGCAATCAAGGGAATGGGTCTTTTCAAGCGCACGCGTATTTATGGCGGGCACGCTCAATACCGAGCGGCGCAGTCGCAGGGAACGGAGAGGTGGTGTTCGGCTCATGGGACCATTAGTGCCAAGCTTCGCAAAGCCCGGCAAGACAACAAAAAGCCATGCTTACCTTGCAGAGAAGAAAAAGAAGGACCACATTCCTTTCCGTAGAAAGGTCTCAAACCAATGCAGAACATTCGCTCCATCTTCTTCATGCTGGCCGGCGCCACCGTTTTTGTGGCCATGCTGCTTCTTACCTTCTCGGTCACGCTCGCCGTTGGCGGCATTCTGACCGTGCTCATGGTCGGCCGCGCCCTTTCGATGAAGATGAAGCCCGCTCCCGTCCGCGCTCGCGCTGACGGCAAGCGCGAGATGCGCATCTGGAACGACGGCCGCGGCACGATCATCGATCTCTGATCACTTTATCGCTGAAAATCCTGGCCGACATTGTCGGCTCACGTTCGCATGCTACGTCCTTGAAGCAGCCGGGCATTCAGCCGGCACTTTAAGAACGAATGGAGGACGAGCATGGATGCGATGGAGAACAACCAGACCAAGATGCCGCCGGTCAAGAACGGCCTGCTTCCCTATCTCACGGTTGACGGCGCGGTTAAGGCTGCGGAATTTTACAAGAAGGCCTTTGGTGCTGAAGAAGCCTATATCGTGCCGCCAGATGAAAGCGGCCGTACGATGCATGTGCATCTGTACATCAACGGTAGTTCGCTGATGCTGTCGGATGCCTACCCGGAATATGGCCATCCCTTCAAAGGTCATGAAGGTTTTGCCATCCAGCTTGTCATCGATGATATCGATTCTTGGTGGAACCGGGCAGTGGCTGCCGGCGCCGAGGTGGTCATGCCGGTCGAGCTGATGTTCTGGGGCGATCGTTACGGCCAGCTTCGCGATCCGTTCGGCGTCCTTTGGGGTCTGAACGCACCGTCCAAGTAAAGAGGCTCGCGCAATCGGCAGGCCGCGCGAAACGCGTGGCCGCCTTTGGCGAAAGATTCTTCTTCATTTCGGCGGAAAACTGGAATAGATGCAAATTCAGAAAGTACGTTTTGCTGAAATGGAGCATTGGTCATGGATAAATTCGTGAAGCTCACGGGCGTCGCAGCCCCTCTGCCGGTCGTCAACATCGACACCGACATGATCATTCCGAAGGACTATCTGAAGACCATCAAGCGCACTGGCCTTGGCAAAGGCCTTTTCGCCGAAGCCCGTTATAACGAAGATGGTTCCGAAAACCCGGATTTCGTGCTGAATAAGCCGGCCTATCGCGAGGCCAAAATCCTGGTTGCTGGCGACAATTTCGGCTGCGGCTCCTCGCGCGAACACGCTCCGTGGGCGCTGCTCGACTTCGGCATCCGCTGCGTGATCTCCACCAGCTTCGCCGACATCTTCTACAACAACTGCTTCAAGAACGGCATCCTGCCGATCAAGGTCAGCCAGGAAGACCTCGACAAGCTGATGGACGACGCCGAGCGCGGCTCCAACGCAGTTCTGACCGTCGATCTCGAAAACCTCGAAATCACCGGTCCGGATGGCGGCTCGATCAAATTCGATCTCGATGAATTCAAGCGCCACTGCCTGCTGAACGGCCTCGATGATATCGGTCTGACTATGGAAAAGGGCAAGGCAATCGACGAATTCGAAAAGAAGAACGCCGTTTCGCACCCCTGGGCTGCTTAGGCCTGACGCATTGCCTATCGATCAAGCCGGGCTTTCGCCCGGCTTTTTCTTTGCTCGCAAGTCAGAGAAACCTCCCTTTCCAGGCATTCAGTTTTTCGAGCGACACGCCGATGCCGCCGCAGACTTCGATCAGCGGATTGTCAAAACGCGACAGCAGATCGGCATGCACATCGGCAACGGCAAGAGCCGCGCCACAGGCCGGCTCGACTAGGATGCGTTGCGCATCGGCAAATTTTCGGCAGGCGGCCACAGCATCGGCATCGCTGACGAGAACGCTCTCGATCGGATGATGCTTCGGCAGGTCGAAAACGTGCTGCGCCACTTGCCGCGCCCCGAGCGACGTGGCAATCGAGGTGATGGCCGGAAGAGAGATGCGTTCATTGGCTTTCAGGCTGGCATGGAACGACGCGGCCCCCTCCGTCTCGACGGCAATGACGGGCACGTCTGCAAGCCCGTTCCGCTTCAGTCCCTCGACGATACCGGCAAGCAACCCGCCGCCGCCGACGCTGGTAATGACGCAATCGAACTTTGCGCCCTTCGCCACGACTTCGTCGATCAGCGTCCCATGGCCATCCCAAAGAAGCGGGTGATCGAAGGGATGCACATAGGTTGCCTTGCGGCTTTCTGCGAGAGCAATCGCATGGGCATTGGCCTCGTCAAAGACAGATCCATGGACCAGCACATTGGCGCCCGTTGCAGCAATCGTCTGGCGCACATCCGGCGCCGTCGTCTCGGGCACCACGATCGTAACAGGCACACCGAGCGCCCGTCCGGCATAGGCTGCCGCAATGCCTGCATTACCACCGGACGCACAGAAAATCTCGCGTGCACCATTTTGAACCTCATGCTGGCAAAGCCGGCCGACGCCACGCAGCTTGAAACTGCCGGAGGGCTGCAGCGCATCGAGCTTCAGCCAGAGCGGCTTGCCGCTGGCGCTGTAATCGGGTGCCGTCTGGATGAGGGGCGTATCGAGATGAAGTGGCGCGAAAGACATGGGAGAATCCGAAAAAGAATAGACAGCGCTGCCGTTCTAGCCCGGTTGCCGGTACCGGGGCAACCTTGTCAGGGATCACAGGACGCGGGGGCAAGCGTACCGATTCACCCGTTCTCTCGCTTGAAATGGCTATTTCCGAGGTCTAAGAAGCCGCAGCTTGTTTTTCCGCGGAGGGTTTCATGACAGCGCGCAATCTTTTCCTGCTGCCGGGTGACGGCATCGGTCCCGAGGCCATGGGCGAAGTCCGCAAGATCATTGCTTACATGAACGAGGCGATGAATGCCGGCTTCGTCACGGACGAAGGCCTGGTTGGCGGCTGCGCCTATGATGCGCATGGTGCTGCAATCTCCGAAGACGATATGACGAAGGCACTTGCCGCCGATGCCGTGCTCTTCGGCGCTGTCGGTGGTCCGAAGTGGGATAGCGTTCCGTACGAAGTACGCCCGGAAGCAGGCCTCCTGCGCCTGCGCAAGGATCTGGAACTCTTCGCCAACCTGCGCCCGGCAATCTGCTATCCCGCACTCGCCTCCGCTTCATCGCTGAAGCCGGAGCTGGTCGAAGGCCTCGATATCCTCATCATCCGCGAGCTGACGGGCGGCGTCTATTTCGGAGAGCCGAAGGAAATCATCGATCTCGGCAATGGTCAGAAGCGCGGCATCGATACGCAGGTCTACGATACCTACGAGATTGAGCGGATTGCCGGTGTTGCCTTTGAAATGGCCCGCACCCGCAACAATCGCGTCTGCTCGATGGAAAAGCGCAACGTCATGAAGTCTGGCGTGCTCTGGAACCAGGTCGTGACCGAGACGCATAAGGCGAAATATTCCGACGTGCAGCTGGAGCACATGCTGGCCGATGCCGGCGGCATGCAGCTCGTGCGCCAGCCGAAGCAATTCGACGTCATCGTCACCGACAACCTCTTCGGCGACATGCTGTCCGACGTTGCCGCCATGCTGACAGGTTCGCTCGGGATGCTGCCGTCAGCCTCGCTTGGCGCACCTGATGGCAAGACCGGCAAGCGCAAGGCGCTCTATGAGCCGGTGCACGGCTCGGCACCGGACATTGCCGGCAAGGGCATTGCCAACCCGATCGCCATGATCGCCTCCTTCGCCATGTGCCTTCGCTACTCCTTCAACATGGTCACGGAAGCCGACAATTTGGAAAAGGCGATCGCCAACGTGCTCGACAAGGGCATTCGCACCGGCGATATCATGGCCGCGGGCAGCCACCAGGTCGGCACCGTCGAGATGGGTGACGCCATCCTCGATGAATTCAAGGCTCTTTCTGCCTGATATTTCACGTGAAACGCTTTTCGGCCCTTCGCACTTGGTGCGGAGGGCTTTTTATTGAAGCAGGGACAGTTGGAGTAGTCGTTATCAAGATTGCTCAAAATTATCTGTCGAAACACAGTGCCTGTCGTAATCTTGTGCATTTTTTCTGCCTATTCGTTACCCCCTAGGGTTATCCGGATAGTATAAATGCGGGCACTTTTAGTCTCTTTGGACAGGCGCCGGCGCAGAAGCCGCCGTGCGATGCCATCATTGCGGTGGCGTGCATGCCTTTTCATTACGCTGAACGCCGTCATCCTTTCCATGCTGATATTCGATGCCCCGATTGGTGCCGGCCGTCAACCGGAGCCTATTCAACGTTTCGGTGAAATGTTGACGGATTTTGGAAATTCCGCCTGGCTGATCCTCACCAGCGTCCTGCTCTTCTTCCACGGCAGAGCTGGTTACAAGCTCTTAAAAAGCGCAAGAGCAAAGGCCCAGGCACTCTATGTGAGCTGGATCGGCGCTTATCTTTTCACGACCGTCGTCTTTTCCGGCCTGCTCGCAAATCTCCTGAAACGGATGATCGGCCGCGCCCGCCCCGAACATTTCCAGGATCTCGGCGTGCTTTCCTTCACACCCTTCTCCGGCCATGCAGCACTGGAGAGTTTCCCATCAGGCCATTCGACTACGGTGGGGGCCTTCTTCGCTGCCTTCGCCCTGCTCTTTCCGCGCTACCGGGTTCCCTTCATCGCCTGCGCGATCTGGCTCAGCATGACGCGTGTCATGGTCGGCGCGCACTATCCAAGCGATGTCATTGCCGGCCTTGCTTTCGGTGCCTGGTTCTCGCTGCTGACGGCCATCGTCTACGCCCGTTATGGCCTGCTTTTCAAACTTGCGCCGGATGGCTGGCCGATGTCCAAGCGATACTTCCCAGATGCATAAAAATTGCGCATGAGGAAATAGTGCATGAAAAACCCGGCGCCTTTTGAGCGCCGGGGCTTTGTTTTCAAGATAACCGTGCGCCTTAATCCATCGCGTGAATATCACGGTTCTTCGTTTCCGGCAGGAACAGAACGCCGACAACCAACGTGATTGCTGCGAAGACGATTGGATACCAGAGGCCGTAATAAATGTTGCCAGCAGCCGCGCTCATCGCAAAGGCTGTTGCGGGCAGCAAGCCACCAAACCAGCCGTTGCCGATATGATAGGGCAGCGACATGCCGGTATAGCGAATGCGGGTCGGAAAGAGCTCGACCAGCAGGGCCGCGATCGGGCCGTAGACCATCGTCACGTAGAGCACGAGCACGAACAGGATGGCAGTCGTACCAACCCAGTTGACGCGAGCAGGATCGGCCACCATCGCGAACGACCCACCGCCAGGGATCGTGAAGACGGCCATATCGGTGATTCCTTTCGCCTCATCCGCCGTCAGCAACTTGCCGGCAACGAGCTTGTCGGCTGGCAGTGTTTCCTTCTGGCCGGCGCGTATCGCATCGGCGTTGAGAGCGAGTTCGGGATTGGCGGCGATGAAGGCATCGAGCTTGGCATCGGCAACCCTGGCCGCACCGCGGTTCAGCGGATAGCCAGCATCATGAAGAGCAAGATTGACGCTCTTTTCGAAAGCCGCATTGGTCTTGGCCGCATCGGCACCGGCTGCGATGGCATCGAAGCTGGTGATCGTGTGGTCACCGATCCTGACGGTTGCCGGCTGGCCAACCGGCCCCGGCACCACGTCATAAGGCACCGAGTTCTTGGTCAGAAACGCGGTTGCGATATCGCAGGAACTGGTGAACTTGGAGGTGCCGGTCGGATTGAACTGGAATCTGCAATCCGCCGGATCGGCCGTTACCGTTGCCCGGATCGTCGCCTGCGCCTCAAAGAGAGCTGGATTTGCCGTATAAGTCATCGCCTTGAACAACGGGAAGTAGGTGACCGCTGCAATCAGCAGGCCCGCCATGATGATCGGCTTGCGACCGATCCTGTCCGACAATCCGCCGAAGATGACGAAAAATGGCGTGGCGAGGAAGAGGGCGATCGCCACCATGACGTTGGCCGACTGCAGATCGACCTTCAGCACGTTCTGAAGGAAGAACAGGGCGTAGAACTGACCGCCGTACCAAATGACCGCCTGACCCATGGTAGCGCCGAGAAGCGCAATCAATGCGATCTTGGCATTCCGCCACTGGCCGAAGGCTTCCGTCAACGGCGCCTTCGATCCCTTACCTTCCGCCTTCATGCGCTGGAAGGCGGGCGATTCATTCATCTTCAACCGGATCCAAACGGAGATGCCGAGCAGGACGACGGAGACGAGGAACGGAATACGCCAGCCCCAGGCTGTAAAGGCGGGCGCGCCCATGATCGACTGGACCGTGACGATGACGATCAGCGACAGGAAGAGACCGAGCGTTGCCGTCGTCTGGATCCAGGATGTGAAATAGCCGCGACGGCCATGCGGCGCGTGCTCGGCAACGTAAGTGGCCGCACCACCGTATTCGCCGCCGAGCGCTAGGCCCTGCAGCAGGCGCAGGCCGATCAGGATGATCGGCGCGGCAATGCCGATGGAGGCAGCACCGGGCAGAACGCCGACCAGGAAGGTCGACAGACCCATGATGAGAATGGTCACCAGGAAAGTGTATTTGCGGCCGACGAGATCGCCGAGACGGCCGAAGACCAACGCGCCGAACGGACGCACCAGGAAGCCGGCAGCAAAAGCGAGCAGCGTGAAGATGTTACGCGTCGCTTCCGGATATTGGGTGAAATAGGTCGCGCCGATATAGGTGGCGAGCGAACCGTAAAGATAGAAATCATACCATTCGAAGACCGTGCCGAGCGACGAGGCGAAGATGACCTTCTTCTCCTCGCCTGTCATCGGACCGGCTTTCGTACCGTCGACGCTTGCGACATTTGCCATTGTCTGTCCTCCACAGAAGTGATGAGCAACGGTCGCGGCCTACCCTCCTCAAAGTATGCTGCTAGCCACGACACGCCTGATGAGAGTTTGACAGAAAAGGCAGGTCAGAAAGAGGGATGCTTTGGGATTATGACTTTAGTCTAAGCAACGGCACGCAGGCGCGCGCGCGAGGCCATCACGATCAGGCGCGTAGCGCTTGGGCAGGAGATTGTCTGTAGGCAAGGACTGCCGGCAAAGCAGCCAGGATGGCGGCGAAAGCGAGCAGGACTGTTGCGAGCACCCTGTCTTCGCGGGTGAAGCCGACTGGCAAGGCAACGCCGCTGCTTTGTGAGAAGAAGCCTGAAAGCGCAAGCGCGGCACCATAGCCGAACGCAAAGCCAAGGCCGATGCCGATCGCGACCAGGGTGAAAAACTCCAGCCAGACGATGCCGAAGATTGCACCGCGGGGCGCCCCGAAGGCACGCAGCGCGCCAATCTGGCGGCGACGCTGGCCGATATGGATAACCGTCACGAGGATCAGCGAGGCGGCGACAAGCGCCTGCGCACCGGAGGCGACGGCAACAAGAATCTGCTTCGCATCGCCGAGCGTCGCATAGAGATTGGTCAGCACTTCGCCCGGAAACACCGCGATCGTCGTGCCGTTGCGATAATCCTGCCGTAGCTTATAGGCATCGGCAATGGTCTTTGGCTTGACGAGAATGGCTGGCAGACCCGGCGTTCCCGCTGTCCAGTTTTCGTTCAGACCCGCATGGGGATCGGGCTCGGCATGATGGTGACCCTGCTCATGCCCATCTTCCGCATGTGCCGCTTCACCAGGCTCTTCGTGATCATCATGTTCTTCACCCGCTCCCAGCCCGTGGATGTGCCAGACAGCCTGGATAGGAACGAGGATAGCGCGATCCCACGCAGTACCTGTCGGCTGCAGGCGACCGGTGACCTGATAGGCAAGTTCCGTATGCGTATGGCCGCCCGTTTCGACCGTACCATGCATCGGCTTGATTTCACTGCCGATTGCGAGATTGACGGCAGAGCCGATAACTGCCTCGCCTTCGTTCGAGAAAACCTTTCCCTCCGAAAAGCTGCCGGAGATCCTCTCGGTCAACGCCCGTGTCGTGCCGACGATCGGATGGCCGGAAAACGAATCTCCGAAGCCGACGGGGGCCGCCCACTCGACACGCGGATCGGCGGTAAGCTTCACAAGAATATCGCCAGACATCAGCGGCAGCGCGGATGGCTGCAGGAAGACGGAAGAGAGCACGAGCTGGGTCTCACTACCACCCGCGCCGACCACGAGATCGAACTTGTCGGCCGCACGCGCGCTGCCAAGACGCAGGGCCCGCTCCTCAAGAATGACGGAGACGCCGAGCGCGGTCGCAATGGCCACCAGCAGCACGACAACCAGAGAACCGGCCCAGAGACGGCGAAGATCGGCGAGGATGAAGCGGATCATGCGGCCGGCCCCTTGATGGTCGAATCCTCGACGATGCGGCCAGACCGAAACGTCAGGCGGCGATCGAGACGGCTGGCAAGGCGAAGATCGTGAGACACGACGATCAGCGTGCTGCCTTCAGCAATCGCGAGATCGAGAAGCAGATCGCCAACGGCATCACCACTTTCAGCATCGAGACTGGCCGTCGGCTCGTCGGCAACGATGACGCCGGGTTTGCGCAACAACGCCCGAGCGATTGCGACGCGCTGCATTTCGCCACGCGACATAGTCTCAATCCTCTGTCCGGCGCGGCCAAGGCCGACGATCTTGAGGAGATCATGCGCGCGCTCGATGATCGCCGACGTGGCAGCGTTGGCAAGACGCGCGGGCAGCAGCACGTTTTCGACGGCCGAAAGGCCAGGAAAAAGATGAAACTCCTGCATGACCAATCCGATATTGGCAGCGCGAAACCGGTCACGGCGAGTTTCAGAGAGTGCAGCAATATCCTCGCCATTCCAGCGAATGCGGCCTTCGAGCACCCGCTCCAGCCCGGTGACGACGTTGACGAAGGTGCTCTTGCCGGAACCCGAGGCGCCGGTCACGGCGATACGGCTGCCGGCATCAATCGACAGATGATCGATAGCGAGCGCAGGCGCCGATAGGCCGGAAAAGGTCATGATCAGTTGTTCGATTTCGAGGGCCAGCATCGATGCTCAAACGGTGGAATATTCGGCCTGGCGGATGCGCAGCAGGCTCACAAACCCAGTTTCCGGATCCTTCCAGGAACCATATTCGAGCGTGCCACGCACTTCGATCGTCTGGCTCGGCTGCACGAAGGTCTGTTTCTCGCCAAGATAGACGACGACGATATTGTCAGGCCAATCAGCATCCCAGGAGCAGAAAGGGCACAGCGACATCGGCACTTCGGTCAACACGAAGAATTGCGCTTCTGCTTTCAGCGGCGGTGCCATGAAGCCCTTCATGCTGATGTCCCTGCCGGCAAGCGTTTTTACCTTGTCGGAAAACTCAAGCCCGAGGACGCCGAACTTGCCATAGAGTTCGTCGAAGGTAAGCGAGGCATCGGCCGCGCGGGCAGCGGAAGCCGCAAAAGGCATGAGGCCCAACGCCCCGATAAACCCCCGACGGGTGAAGCGCAGGGAAGAAAGCTTTTCCATATCGGTCTCCAGCAAGCGAATCCCCGGCCACGTAGGCCGGGAACATGATTGGCGAAGAGTGAGGGCCAAAGCCCTGACGGATCAGTTCGTCTGCTTGGCGCCGAGAGCGAAGGTATCGGCCAGCACGCGGTAGACGTCGCTCTGTTCCATGTAGCCCTTAAAGCCTTCAGAGCCGGGGCCGGTCGCCTGCAGGATGACGTCATCGACCGTGTGGGCGCCGGAAGCCTGGCTCTTCGGCAGATTGCCCTGGACGAAGACGGCGCCGGGTATGTCCTTGTAGGCTTCGTTGGCGACGAACTCCTTCTTCTCGTTCTGGACTGCGGGGGCGAACGGGTTGTCCAGTTTCGGGCGGAAGGTTTCGTAATGGTCCGGATAGTTCGAGACGAACATGGCGAGGCGCTTGGAAACGTCGAGATTATCCGGATAGCCATCATTGTTGGCGTCGACATAATTGGTGAAGCCGCGGCCAGCGACCTTCTCACGCATATCGGTGCCTTCGACCGTGTCATCGACCGTGCCGACGATCGTGATGCCGTGTGTGTGGTCGCCGGTAACGACGATCAGCGTGTCGGGGTTCTTGGCGGCGAATTCCTTCGCAAGGCCGACGGCCTTGTCGAACTCGATCGTATCGACGACGGCGCGCTCGTTATCGAGCGGATGTGTCATCTTGTCGATATTGGCGCCTTCGACCATCAGGAAGAAGCCTTCCGGATTCTTCGAAAGCGTGTCGAGCGCGACCTTCGTCATCTCGACGAGGCCAGGCTGGGCAGGAAACTTGCCGACGGTGCCCTTCTTCAGGAATTCGCGGTCGAGTGTCGTATCCATGTTGCCGGTATGGAACAGGCCGAGGATCTTACCGTCATTGGCGCCAGCAGCCGCAGCAAGTTCCGTCTTGTCGATTGCGAGCTTATAGCCGGCGTCCTGGAACATCTTCACGTAGTCCTTGTCGTCCTTGCGCTTCGAGCCAGCAGTTGCCTGCGGCAGGAAATAGGCCGAGCCGCCGCCGAGGATGACATCCGGCTTGACGTCGAACAGCATGCCGGTGATCTCAGCCTTGTCGTCGCGGCGACGAGTGTGGGAGACGACGGCAGCCGGGGTCGCGTCCTGCACTTCCGAGGTCGTTACCACGCCGATCGACTTGGCGGTCTGACGGCGAAGGGCTTCACCGAGGGTTTCGACGCGCGGATCGTCCAGCGTGTCGAGCGTGCGGTCGGCATAAACGCCTAACGAGTTGATGGCACCCTTATGGCCGCTCATATAGGCGGACATGGTGTTGGCGCTATCGGTAGTAATTGAGTCCGTGGCAGACGTGCCGATGAAGGCCATATGGTCGAGGTCGTCCATGTTCAGATAGCCGTTCACCTTGCCCTCTGTCATGCCCTTGGACATGATGCGGGCGGCGGTTCGGTGAGCGACGGAAAGGCCGTCACCGAGGAAGAAGATAACGTTCTTGGCCTTCGGCTGCGTGCTCGTGCCGTAAACATCCCAAGTCACGGCCTTCTTTTCGTCGCCCGCGGCGACTTCAATCTTGTAGGTGCCTGGAGCGGCGATCTTCAGGCCGCGCAGAATGAGCGCGGAACCGAGAGCTTTGTCGTCCTTGCCCTTTTCCAGTTCTACAAACTTGGCCTCGCCCCCGAGGACAGTTTTGTAATCCTGGCCGTTGACCGTGATCTTTACGTCTTCCGGCTTGACCTGCTTGGAGAGCTCGACCTTGAAATCGAATGGCGAGCCGCAAAGAATCGTGGCACGATCAAGCGGATAGATCGAAGCTGCCTGAGCAGCGCCGGCAAGAATGGTGGTGGCCGCGAAAGCAGCGAGAAGCATACGCATGGAAAAACCCCCGTTTTTCGTTGCAGTCGTTACAACGTGGCCGGGATACCGCCCGGCAGTGACAGGGGGATGACAAAACGCCGCAGCATTGCAGTGCCGTGCTCCTATACCGATCGCACGAGCAAAAACCTTGACTCCTGTGGAAAACCTTTTATGAGCAACGACGGAAAAGGAATATCCATGGTTCGCCACGAGCACGCCATCGCTGAGCGCAATAACCTGGCACAAATTGCCAGGCTGGATTTTGCCATTCCGGTTTCTTCCAAAACCAAGGCCAAAACGACGACGAAAACCGTCTGACGTCTCTGGCCTGCCGCTCTCTCCCCGGCCCGGCCGGGGACAGGAAGCCGCGATGATGTCGCAGCTTTCCCCCTCACTGGACAAGAGGAGAGAAGAGAAAGAGAGCTTGAGAAATGGGTTTCAAAGTTGCAATCGCCGGAGCGACCGGAAATGTCGGGCGGGAAATGCTCAACATTCTCTCCGAGCGCGGTTTCCCGGCTGATGAAGTCGTAGCACTCGCCTCCGCCCGCTCCCAGGGCACCGAGGTTTCCTACGGCGACCGGACACTGAAAGTCTCCAATCTGGAGAATTATGATTTCTCCGATACCGATATTTGCCTGATGTCGGCCGGCGGCGAAGTTTCCAAGCGCGTCTCTCCGAAGATCGGCCAGCAGGGCTGCGTCGTCATCGACAATTCCTCGGCCTGGCGCTACGACGCCGACGTGCCGCTGATCGTTCCGGAAGTGAACCCGGACGCGATCTCGCTCTTTACCAAGCGCAACATCATCGCCAACCCGAATTGCTCGACCGCCCAGCTCGTCGTCGCGCTGAAGCCGCTGCATGACTTCGCCAAGATCAAGCGTGTTGTCGTCTCGACCTATCAGTCGGTTTCCGGTGCCGGCAAGGACGGCATGGACGAGCTCTTCAATCAGACGCGTGCTGTCTTCGTTGCGGACCCGATCGAAAATAAGAAGTTCACTAAGCGGATCGCTTTCAACGTCATCCCGCACATCGACGTGTTCATGGAAGACGGCTACACGAAGGAAGAATGGAAGGTTCTGGCTGAAACCAAGAAGATGCTGGATCCGAAGATCAAGGTGACCTGCACTGCCGTGCGCGTTCCCGTCTTCATCGGCCATTCGGAAGCCGTCAACATCGAGTTCGAAAACGAGATCACCGCCGATCAGGCGCGCGACATACTGCGCGAGGCACCGGGCTGCCTTGTCATCGACAAGCGCGAGGACGGCGGCTATATCACGCCTTACGAATCCGCTGGCGAAGACGCGACCTACATTTCGCGCATCCGCGAGGACGCAACCGTCGAGAACGGCCTCAACATCTGGGTGGTCTCCGACAACCTGCGCAAGGGTGCCGCTCTCAACGCCATCCAGATTGCCGAGCTGCTTGTCAACCGCGGTCTCGTCAAGCCGCGCAAGCAGGCAGCCTGATACCATTTGTGAACCATCAAATGCTAAAGCCCTGCTCGACGAGCGGGGCTTTTTCGGGCATATGCGGCCGTATAAGCGCTCGCTAAAAGGTGATCGTGACAAAATCGAGCGTGGCTGGCATTCTCTTGCCCGGCTTAAAAACTAGGCAGATCGAGAACGGGGTTTCATAATGCGCATGATAAAGTTGTTTCTGGTGGCCGCCGCGGCAATGGGCGTCCTCCATGCGGTACCGGCATTTGCGCAGGGCCCGCAATGCGGCAATACCAGTGCTGGTTTTGATGCCTGGGTTGCCGACTTCAAGCAGACGGCAGCAGCGAACGGCGTCAGCCAGTCGGTCCTCAACCGCGCCTTCGCAAATGTCAGCTACAATAGGCCGACGATTTCAGCCGACCGTGGCCAGAAGAGCTTCAAACTGTCCTTCGACGAGTTCATGAAGAAGCGCGGCGGTGCTGCCGTCATCTCTCGTGGCCGTTCGATGAAAGCCGCCAACCAGCCGCTTTTTGCCTCTATCGAGCGCCGTTTTGGCGTTCCGGCCGGCCCGCTGATCGCCATCTGGGGCATGGAAACCGGCTTTGGCAGCTATATGGGTAACCAGCATACGATGTCGGCCGTCTCCACCCTCGCTTATGACTGCCGCCGTTCGGAATATTTCACCGATCAGCTTTATGCAGCCCTGCAGCTCGTTTCAGAGGGCTACCTCAGCCCGCAAGCCCGAGGTGCTGCCCACGGCGAAATTGGCCAGACCCAATTCCTGCCGCGCAACGTCGTAAGCTACGGCGCCGACGGTGACGGTGACGGCCGCATCGATATGGTCGGATCCCGCGCCGACGCCCTAGCGTCGACCGCCAATTTCCTCAAAGGCCATGGTTGGCGTGCCGGCGCCGGTTACCAGCCGGGCGAGCCGAACTTCGTTGCCATCCAGGGCTGGAATGCCGCGACGGTCTATCAGCAGGCAATCGCCTATATCGGCCAGCAGATCGACGGCAATTGAAGAGACAATAAGAAGCTAATGTGAGCGCCGCATGAGAATGCGGCGTTTTCATATGCAGAAATCCTAGGTGCTGTCGGCAGCATTACGTCGCCCCTCGTGCGAGGAGGCCGTGGGAACGACCGGTCCGGCGACGACGCAATTGCGTCCTGAAGCCTTGGCTGCATAAAGCGCCAGGTCGGCGCGCTTCACCAGATCATCGAAATTGCGGTTGCTCGTGGCATTTGCACGACCCGCGCAGCCAAAGCTCGCTGTAACTCGCAAAAGCTCGCCGCTCGGCAGCTCGATATCCGCAGCCTCGATGGCCAATCGGACACGTTCCGCGACGGTGGCCGCATCCTCGGGCATCGAATCCGGAAGAAGTGCCATAAACTCCTCTCCTCCATGGCGAACCAGAAGATCGAAGGAGCGGAAATTTTCCCGTGCGATGCGGGCTACCTGCTTCAGCACTATATCGCCGGCATCATGGCCATGCGCGTCGTTGATCTTCTTGAAGTGATCGAGATCGAATAGCACGACGGAAATCCAGCGTGATCCATACTCAGCTTGCGTCAGGAGCGCTAAAGCGGCAGCTTCGAAACCACGGCGATTGTAAAGGCCTGTCAGAAGATCGGTTTGGGCGGCATTGCGCAGCTCATTGACAAGCAATTCACGCTCTTCGGTGACACGAGCGACGAGACGAACGCCCCGAACTGCAAGCACTGCAATAAGGGCAACAAGCAGCACCAATCCGGATGACAGCGCAAGCACGACTGTCATGTGAATATGCGAGCGCATCGACAGCTTCTGCCCGGTCACATGGATGTCGTCGGTGACGGAATCGATCTTCTGTCTCAGAAAATCCAGCCGCTCATTCTGGATACCAAGCCATTTGTCCCGGATCGTTTTATCCGGCCGCAGCGCACCGGAAACCATGGCCTGGGTGAGGGTATCGGCCCAGACCTCGTCAGGTTGGGCTCGATAGACAAGAATTTCCCGCACGACGGACGAAGAAGATTGGAAGCGCAGGCGATCCATGCCGTTACCGAGCATCATCTCGCCCTGGACGAGCTGCCCATGCGACATAGGTGAGAAATCGGCGCGGTCGAAGTAACGCTGCCCGAGGCTACCGATCAGCCGCTCGCCATAATAGGTCAGCAAGATGCTCATCAGCTCGTTAGATTTGCGCAACAGCACGGGGTCGTGGATCCGTGACGAAAGTGATTCGACAAGGCCAAGTTGCTTCAGCCCAGCCTGACCATAGATGTGAACCGGGTTGCCATCCTTGCCGTAATACCCCTGATCGACCGCCGAACGGGTGGCGATGATGCGGCTATAGGCGAGGCGGAGATCGGAAAGCTGCGACTGCAGGCCGAGATCGAGCGTTCCGATAGGCGGAATGCTGGCGTTGAAATGCGCGCGTTCGCTGTCGAGCGCGCTGCGCCTTTCCTTCATGGACGCCTTGGTCGCCTCGTCGGGATTGTTAACATAGATTCGCGTCGCAACCAGTTCTGCTAGGATCTCATTAGCGGCAATTGATCCTCCACGAGCAAGAACATCCGCAAAGAGGTGGTCATTTTCGAGCGCCTGGTATTGCATGAGCGAAGAGCGGATCAACACCACTCCTTCGGCAACCATGAAGACGAACGGCAGCAGGATAGCGACCAACACTGCCCTGCTTGTGTTCTTGAATTTCACTGATTCGAAATTCATGACCAATCCGCGCGCGTTGCACCTTGTAAGCGAGCTTATTGGAATATCTTAAAAAACCGATAAAGCTGCCTATCCCAAGATTTCGGGACGGATGAAGTCGAGTGTCTCAGAATCCATCACCCAGAGCTCGCCGGTCGAGATATCGAACCATGCGCCATGCAGCTCCAGCTTGCCTTCCTCCTCGAGCGCCTTGATATCAGGAAAAGTCCTGAGATTGCTGATCGAGTTGCGGATGGAGACCCGCTCCAGCGCCGTCTGCCGCTCGGCAGCTGTCATGACGTTGTTGCTGCCGATCTGTTCGGCGGCGGGGCGAACAAGCGACATCCAGCGACCGATGAAATCGCCCGGCGACAAAGGCTCGGCATCGGGATCGAGCGCGGCGCGGATACCGCCGCAGCGACCATGGCCCATGACGACGATGTTCTTGACCTTCAGCGCCTGAACGGCAAATTCGAGAGCCGCCGATGTTGAGTGAAAATGGCCGTCCGGTTCATATGGCGGCACCATGTTCGCAACGTTTCGGATGACGAACAGCTCACCAGGCCCTGCATCGAAGATCAGTTCTGGAGCCGCACGCGAGTCGCAACAAGCAATGACGAGCGTCGTCGGATTCTGCCCGTTTTCCGCAAGCTGCCGATATCGGTCGCGAGCGTCGGCATAGCGCCCGCTCATGAAGTTGCGATAACCGTCCAAAAGGGAGTTGGGAAAGCTCATCATGCCCCTGGATTAACGCGTGCGCGAGCCAAGATCAACTGCTGCGCTGCAATAGAATGAGAGCTATTTTTTTCGTCGTTGGACAGGATGGACGAGATGGCGCATTTGCACCATTGCCATAGGCGTCGAAAGGCTCGAAGCATCGCTTGCCAGCATCAGTTCGTTACTGCCGCGCTTGACGGCACGCGCCAGCACTTCGAACACGCTTGCCGTGGCAAGCTGCAACGCCTGTTCGTCCTCCATTCCCGAGAGCAAGCGGGACAGGAAGAGGGCGGCGAGCAAATCGCCGAGGCCATTCGGTGGGTTCTCGACGACACGATGTTCGGCAAGCAGGGCATGCTTTCCGGAGAGATAGAGGTTACCGGTGCTCCCCGTCATCATCGGCACCGCCGACGTGACCAGCATGCGTGAAGGGCCGAGCGCGAGTGCAGCTTCCATGACCGCTCCGTTATCATCGAGTGCAGCGCCCGAAAGCCAGGCGAGCTCGTAACGGTTCGGCGTTGCGAGTGAAGCAAGCGGTATCAAATGATCACGGATCGCCTCGGCCGTTGCTTCCGGCACGTAGAGACCACCGAGATCGCCCATGACCGGATCGCAGACATAAAGCAACTCCGGATTCTTCTCACGCAAGGACGCAACGAGTTTCGCAACGGAGCGAGCCTGGGCCGCATTGCCGAAGTAGCCTGACAGGACGGCTTTGACCTCGCCGATCCACGGCGCACGGATGAGATCGTCGATCGCCGCCTCGAAATCGGCCTCTGCAAAAGTGAGTCGTGTCGATCGGCCGTGACCGGGGTGCCAGGGCAGCACGATCGTGGGCAGCGCCCAGACCTGATGGCCAAGCGTTTCCAGCGCGAAGACCGCGGCCCGATTTCCGACCGATCCGCGCACGACATGGCTGGAGATGACGATGACTGCGCCTGCTGCGTTTTCCGACATGACATCCGAATCCGAATTCTGACCGCCGTTGATGATCTTTTTGACGAGGCGCTGTCAACCATTCTTCACGCGAGCGTGGAAATGTGCCTCGGGGCGAAAAAGCCGGATAAGGACGCTTTGCCCTCCATCGACACAAAACGACCCAAAAACTTTCGAAATCTCTCGCCAGCATAGTCAAAAAAGCACGAAAACTACTTTTCGAAGCCCCTTTTTAAAGATTCTTTCGAAGAGCCTTCTGCTAACTTGCCCATATCAAAACAAATCGGGGGGATGATCCATGGCTGCCAGAAACAATCCAAAACGGGAAAAGCAGATCGAAAGCGCGCGCAAGATCGCGGCTACAACCGGCGAACCCCATCTCGACCCCGAAATCCTCTTCGGCCGGGCCAGCGGCGACGACCTCGAACTCTACACACCGGAAATGCTTGCGCTTTCCGCCGTGCATTCGGCAGCCGAAATTACCGCCTGGAACCGCAAGACACCTCGTGTCAGCATCGACACGGTCGCCGATGTCGCCCCCGATGGCATCGCAGTCTCCATCCTTTCGGTGACGGATCACAACAAGCCCTTCCTGTACGAATCCGTCATGGGCGAGGTGACCAGCACATATCGCGACATCTGCATGGCAGTTCATCCGATCCTGATCCTGGAGGACGGCAAGGGCCCTGAACTCTATTCCGCCGATGTACCGAGCGACCCGGCTAAGCGGGTCAGCCACATCCAGCTTCATATATCACCGCTCAGCCCCTCACAGGCCACCGATCTGATCAAGCGGATCAAGGCAGTGCTCGAGCAGGTAGAGCTTGCCGTCTCCGATTGGAAGCCGATGCTTGCCCGGGTCGATGAAGTAATTTCAGAGCTTTCGAACTATAACGCCAGCCGCAAGAAGGTCGATCGCGACGAAGCAATCGCCTTCCTGACCTGGCTGCGTGACGAGAACTTCACCTTCCTCGGTATGCGCGACTACATCTATTCCGGCAAAGGCCCGGATGCGAAGGTCGAACGCGACAAGGGAACGGGCCTCGGCATTCTCTCCAATCCTGAAGTTCTCGTTCTGCGCACCGGCAAGGACGCCGTCACGACGACGCCCGAAATCCTCGCCTTCCTCGATGGTCCGGACTTCCTGATCGTCACCAAGGCCAATGTGAAATCCATCGTCCACCGCCGTGCCTATATGGACTATGTCGGCGTCAAGCGCTTCGACACCCAGGGCAACGTGACAGGGGAGTTGCGCATTGTCGGCCTTTTCACGTCAACTGCCTACACCTCTTCGGCCTCTGAAATTCCGCTGCTGCGATCCAAGATCGAGAAGGTGAAGGAGCATTTCGGCTTCGACCCGATGAGCCACTCGGGCCGCATGCTCGATAACACGCTAGAGTCCTATCCGCGTGACGATCTTTTCCAAATCGATACCCCGCTGCTTGCGACCTTCGCCGAGCAGATCAACGACCTCGCCGATCGCCCGCGCGTGCGAGTGCTACCGCGCATCGACCATTTCGACCGCTTCGTCTCCGTCATCGTCTTCGTGCCGCGCGAGGAATATGACTCGATCGTGCGAGAGCGGATCGGCACTTATCTGAAAACCGTCTACGACGGCCGCGTTTCGGCCTACTACCCCGCCTTCCCAGAAGGTGGGGTGGCTCGCGTTCACTTCATCATCGGCCGCTCGGGCGGTAAGACGCCGCGTATCCATCAGGCCAAGCTTGAGGAGACGATCCGCCAGATCACCGCACGCTGGGACAGCCGCTTCGAGATGCTCGCCGGCCCCAAGGCGCCGAAGCTCGGCGTCAGCAATGCCTTCCAGGAAGCCTTCACGCCGAATGAAGCGGTCGGCGACCTCCCCGACATCGCCGCATGCGCCGCCGGCGAACCGATCCGCATCGAATTCTACTATCGCCAGGACGATGAACGCGGCCGCATCCTGTCTCTGAAGATCTTCCATTCCGGCGAGCAGCTGCCGCTGTCGCGCCGCGTGCCCCTGCTTGAAAACCTCGGTTTCAACGTCCTGAGCGAACGGACCTTCGATATCGAAGTTCCGGCCGCCGACGGCACCATCAACATCGTGGTGCTGCACGACATGGAACTCGAAGCGCGCAGCGGCGCGGACATTGACCTCGCACGTTTTGGCGCACCGCTTGAAGAAGCCTTCGTTGCAGCTTTCAACGACACGATCGACAATGACAGCTTCAACCGGCTGATCCTGTCGGCCGGCCTCTCGGCCCGCGAGGTGAATGTGCTGCGCGCCTATGCGCGCTATCTGCGCCAGGCCGGCATCGCCTATTCACAGGATTATATCGCAACCACCCTCGACAAATATCCTTCCATCGCCGTCTCGATCTTCCGCCTCTTCCACGACACACTCGATACGAAGCTGTCGGAAAAGGCTCGTATCAAGAAGCTTGCCGAACTGCATCAGGCAATCGAAGCCAAACTTGCCGACGTGCCGAGCCTGGATGACGACCGTATCCTGCGACGCTACGTCAACATCGTCGATGCGACTCTGCGCACCAATTATTTCCAGCGTAACGCCGATGGGACACCGAGGGCAATTCTCGCCTTCAAGCTCGACCCGCATTTGGTCGACGGTCTACCGGAGCCGAAACCCTTCCGCGAAATCTTCGTCTATGGCGTGGAAGTGGAAGGCGTGCATCTGCGCTTCGGCCGCGTTGCCCGCGGCGGCCTGCGCTGGTCGGACCGCGCCGAAGACTACCGCACCGAAGTTCTGGGCCTCGTGAAGGCGCAGCAGGTCAAGAACGCCGTGATCGTGCCTGTCGGTGCCAAGGGCGGATTCTATCCCAGGAAACTGCCGGTCGGCGGCAGTCGCGAAGAGATCTTCAATGCGGGCAGGGAAGCTTATAAGACCTACATCCGTACGCTGCTCTCCATTACCGACAACATTTCCGGCGCCGACATCATCCCGCCCGATAATACGGTGCGGCTCGATGGCGATGACCCTTACTTCGTCGTCGCGGCCGATAAGGGCACGGCAACCTTCTCGGATACCGCCAATGCCCTCGCTCAGGAAGCCGGCTTCTGGCTGGACGACGCCTTTGCATCGGGCGGCTCGGCTGGCTATGACCATAAGAAGATGGGCATTACCGCCCGCGGCGCTTGGGAAACTGTGAAACGTCACTTCCGTGAGATGGATATCGACATTCAGACGACGCCCTTTACGGTAGCAGGCGTTGGCGACATGTCGGGTGATGTTTTCGGCAACGGTATGCTGCTCTCGCCGAAGATCAGGCTGCTGGCCGCCTTCGATCATCGTGACATCTTCATTGATCCCGATCCGGACATGGAAAAGACGCTTGCCGAGCGCCAGCGCCTCTTCAATCTGCCACGTTCGAGCTGGCAGGATTTCGACAAGTCTGTGCTGTCTAAAGGCGCGATGATCATTTCACGCTCTGCGAAGTCGGTCACGCTGACGCCGGAGGCCGTGGCTGCCATTGGTATCGACAAGGCGGTTGCCACACCTTTCGAGATCATGACGGCGATCCTCAAGAGCCCCGTCGACCTTCTCTGGTTCGGCGGTATCGGCACCTATGTAAAGGCGGCATCAGAGACCGATACCGACGTCGGCGATCGTGCCAACGATCCAATCCGCGTAACGGCCGACGAAGTACGCGCCAAGGTGATCGGCGAAGGCGCCAACCTCGGCGTTACCCAGAAGGGGCGCATTGCCTATGGCCTCAAGGGCGGACGCAGCAATTCCGATGCCATCGACAATTCTGCCGGCGTCAACACCTCGGACGTTGAGGTCAATATCAAGATCGCGCTGGCAAACGCCATGCATGAACAGCGCCTCAGCCGCGCCAAGCGCGACCAGCTTCTCGGCAGCATGACCGATGAAGTAGCGGGCCTCGTGCTCCGCAACAACTACCTGCAATCTCTGGCAATCTCGCTGACAGTCCGCAAGGGAACAGCAAACGGCCTTGAGCTCGGTCGCTTCATGAGCGTGCTGGAAGCAGCCGGACAGTTGAACCGCAAGGTGGAAACGTTGCCCGACGAGGCTTCCCTGTCCGAGCGCTATACCGCCGGCAAGCCGCTGACGCGGCCGGAGATCGGCGTGCTGCTTTCCTACGCCAAGATCGTACTCTTCGACGCAGTAATCGCCAGCGAGTTGCCCGACGATCCGTATTTCGTCAGCACACTGTTCAATTACTTCCCTGCCAAAATGCAGAAATCCCACGCATCCGACATCGGCAGCCATCGGCTGAAACGAGAAATCATCGCGACCGTGCTTGCAAACGAGGCAATCAACCGCGGCGGACCGGGTTTCGTCGTCAGCATGATGGATGCGACCGCAGCCTCCGCTCCTGAGGTCGTGCGCGCCGCCATCGTCGCTCGCGATGGCTTCGATCTCAACCGGCTATGGGCTGAAACGGATGCCTTGGACAACAAGATTTCAGGTGAGGTCCAGAACAGGGTCTATGAAGAGATCGGCAACAGCTTCGTGGTACTGACGCGGCTGCTGCTGAAGACCGGCATGACCAGGGGCGATCTGGCCGAAATCATTAGCCGGCTGCAGGCGGCGTTGAAAAAACTCAAGCCTGTCTTTGCCGATCAGGCTGGAGCCGATGCCGCTGCACGCCGGCAGGATTATCGGCAAGCAGGCCTGCCAGAAAAGCTTGCCGCTGAAATCACTGCTCTTTCGACATTCGCCCTCGTGCCGGAAATCATGCAGATCGCCGACAGGACCGGTGAAGCGCTGACGCGTGCCGCCGAAAACTACTTTGCCTTCACGCAGACCTTCCGCGTCGGCCGGCTGCTTGCTGCCGGCAACCGCATTATCACCTCGGATCACTACGAGAACCTCGCGCTCGCCCGCAGCATCGATCAGATTGCCAGTGCCCGTCGCGATATCGTGATCTCCGCACTCGCGGACCACGGCAAGGAGAAACAGCCGGTTCAGGCTTGGCATGCGCAGGACAGGATTCGGATCAACCGCATCGTCGAGGAGCTCACAAGCCTCAGTGACGGCGCCGATCCAAACCTCGCACGCATTACTGTCGCCGCCGGCATACTGACTGATCTTGCGCGCGACCGGGCGAGATGAGACAGTCCGCTCCAAAAAGGAGCGGACGCTTGAATCGCATTGACTGGACAGGTACGCAGCCGCCGAAGGCCACGGAGAAGGGCATATGGGGCTGGATGCTCTTCGATTGGGCAGCCCAGCCCTTCTTCACTGTGGTAACGACGTTTATTTTCGGTCCCTACTTCGTCTCGCGGCTGACGGATGATCCCATCGCTGCCCAGACGACGTGGAGCAATATGGCGACGATCTCCTCTGTGATCATCGCCATCCTATCTCCCATACTGGGCTCCATTGCCGACCAATCCGGCGCGCGCAAACCCTGGATCGCTTTTTTCGCCGTCATCAAGATTGTCAGCCTCTTCTGCCTATGGTTCGCGGCTCCCGGCTCGCCGGTCATCTACCCGGTCATCTTCATGATCCTCGCCTCGATTTCGGCGGAGTTTTCGATCGTTTTTAATGATTCCATGATGCCGCGCCTCGTCAGCAAAGACGAGGTCGGCAAACTTTCCAACACCGCTTGGGGTCTCGGTTATCTCGGCGGTATGATCGTGCTGATCGCGGTCGTCGCACTGCTGGCCGGCAGCCCGGAAAACGGCAAGACCATTTTGGGGCTCGATCCACTCTTCGGCCTCGATCCCCATACGGGCGAGGACGCGCGCATAACCGGTCCGATCTCGGCTGTGTGGTATCTGATCTTTATCCTGCCGATGTTCTTCTTCACACCGGATGCCCGCAAAGGCCTGCCTTTCAGCTTTGCCGTACGCTTCGGTCTCCAGGAATTGCGCAACACGCTTGGCGAACTGCAGACGCGTCACAGCATCCTGAGGTTTCTCATCGCCCGAATGATCTATCAGGATGGTGTCAACGGCCTGCTGATCCTTGGCGGCGCTTTTGCGGCAGGCATGTTCGGCTGGGCTACGATCGAGATTGGCATTTACGGCATCATCCTCAACATCGTGGCGATATTCGGCTGCCTGATTGCCGGCCGCATCGACAAAGGCATCGGCTCGAAGATGACCGTCGTCATCAGCCTCAGCATGCTGCTGCTGGCCACGATCGGTGTCATTTCCACCGGGCCTGGCTACACCTTCTTCGGCCTGATGCCACTTTCGAATGCCGACAGCGGCGGCCTTTTCGGCACGGCAGCGGAAAAGGCCTATATCCTCTACGGCTTATTGATCGGCCTAGCCTTTGGCCCGGTCCAGGCCTCATCACGCTCCTATCTGGCGCGCAGCGTCAGCCTTGAGGAAGCCGGGCGCTATTTTGGCATCTACGCGCTCTCCGGCCGGGCCACAAGCTTCATGGCGACGCTGCTGTTTTCGATTATGACTTATTTGACGGGATCGGCGCATCTCGGCATGTCGACCCTGATCCTGTTTCTGGCCGGAGGCCTGGTGTTGTTGATCCGGACACCCTATCCGGCGGACCGGACGTAACGTCCCCGGCCCCAAGACCCCGGGGACAAACCGGTCGTTCCGCTCAGTGGCGGAAGTGGCGCATACCGGTAAAGACCATCGCGACATTGTGTTCGTTTGCTGCCTCGATCACCTCTTGGTCACGCATCGAGCCGCCGGGCTGAATGACGGCGGTGGCGCCGGCAGCGATCATCGACAGCAGACCGTCGGCAAAGGGCAGGAAAGCCTCCGAGGCGACCGCCGAACCATGCGTCATCGGAACGGCAAGGCCGAGCGCCTTGGCGGCTTCTTCGGCCTTCAGCGCCGCAATACGGGCGGAATCGACGCGGCTCATCTGACCGGCACCGATGCCCGCTGTCTGTCCATTCTTGGCGTAGACGACGGCATTCGACTTCACATGCTTGCCGACCTTGAAGGCGAACTTCATGTCTTCCAGCTCCTGTGCCGTCGGTGCACGGTTGGTAACGATCTCGAGCTCGAGGTCTTCAACCATCCCATTGTCTCGGCTCTGGACGAGCAGGCCGCCGGAAACCGTCTTGGCAGTGATGCCCGCCGCACGCGCATCCGGAAGGCCACCTGCAGATAGCAGGCGCAGATTCGGCTTCCGCGCAACGATCGCCTTTGCCTCGTCGGTGACGTCAGGAGCGATGATCACCTCGGTGAAGAGCTTAATGATCTCTTCGGCTGTTTCGGCATCGAGAGTCTGGTTCAGGGCAATAATGCCACCGAAAGCAGAGACTGAGTCGCAAGCAAGCGCCCGCTTATAGGCTTCGAGAAGCGTCGGTCCGGTCGCAACGCCGCAGGGATTGGCATGTTTGATGATGGCGCAGGCCGGCGACTTCTCCGGCAGGAACTCGGCAACCAGCTCATAAGCCGCATCGGTGTCGTTGATATTGTTATAGGAGAGCTGCTTGCCCTGCAGCAGAACCGCCGTCGAAACGCCCGGGCGCCTTTCGCCGGTCACGTAGAAAGCAGCCTTCTGGTGCGGGTTCTCGCCGTAGCGCATCTCTTCCTTCAGCACGCCGCCTATGGTGCGGTGGCGCGGCGTATCGATGGACAGCGCTTCAGCAAACCAGTTGGAGATCGCGGCGTCGTAAGCGGCCGTACGCGCATAGGCCTTGGCCGCCATACGCTGACGGAATGAATAGGCCGTCTTACCGGCATCGGCCGAAAGCTGCTCCGTCAGCTCGGCATAATCGGCCGGATCGGTGATAACGGTGACATAAGCGTGGTTTTTGGCAGAAGCACGAATCATCGCCGGACCGCCAATATCAATATTCTCGACCGTCGTCGGGTAATCGCCACCGGCAGCGCGCACATCCTCGAAGGGATAGAGGTTGACGACAAGCAGGTCGATACCGTCAATGCCATGCGCCTTCATGGCTTCCTGGTGTTCGGCATCGTCGCGGATCGCCAAGAGGCCGCCATGCACCTTGGGATGCAGCGTCTTTACACGGCCATCCATGATTTCCGGAAACTGTGTCACTTCGGAAACGTCGGTCACCGCAAGACCTTCGGCCGCGATTGCCTTGTACGTACCGCCGGTCGACAGCAGACGCACGCCACGCGCCGAAAGCGCGCGGGCAAGTTCGATGATGCCGCTCTTGTCGAAAACAGAGAGTAGCGCGGTCTTGATCTCGACCTTGTCTGGGGCGGGGATTTTCTTGGAAATGACGGCCATGAACCTTCTCCGTTCGGGCTTCGGGAGACATCCGGGCGAGGGACGTTTGACGGGGCCGCGTTAGCACAGCTTGGAGCCGTCGCAAACAGCCGCTAGCCCTTGCGTGATAAAAACCAGCGAATTTCGGGTTTCTGCGCAAGATCGAAGTCGATCTCGATCTGGTCCGAGCTGCTGATGCCGGCGCTATCGGCAAAGAAAATATCTTCCGAGATCAGCACTTCATTGCCCGGAGAGGAAAACAGCCAGCTTTCGCCATCCGGCGCCGTCAGTAATACCGATTCCGTATCGTTCTGCCGCGGCACGATCGCCGGATGAATGTGGAAGCGGGCAACCGCCCGCAGCGGACCCTCGCTGTGATATCGGTCATCGGTAACGAAACGGTCCATACCGGTGACGATGGAGCCGGCGGCGTTCAGTGTCAGCTCCCGCTCATGGATAACGCCGAAGGCATCGAGATAGCCGTCATGGCTCGCTTTGATGCCTTCACGGCCATCCTCTGTCTCCAAACGCTCGGCGATGACCGTTTCTACGGGCTCCGTCATCATATGGGCCAGAAAAGCCGAGGGAGAAAACCGGCTGGAGGACGTATCGTTCAAAACGACGGTGGAATGGGCGGCCGTGGTGCGCGCCATCTGCACATATCGCTGGCCAGCGAATTTCGGTGATCCTGAATTGACGATGAAGCGGTAGCGACCGGAGGACATTTCAAAGGAGAGACTGCCGGCATGCGCCGTTCTAAAACAGTGGGGCGAGGGCGGTCCGGTATCAGCGATGATCACCGTCTTGCCGGCCGCGAGCCGCTGGTAGCGCGAATGCGGCAGCGCCTTGAAGGGCTGACCCGCCGTCTCGTCATAACGCAGCACGGACATCAACTCATCCGCCAGTGTCGAAGTGGCCCCGTTGAAGAGTGCGAGATCACCGTCCTGATGACGGAAGAAGCGCAGCGCAGGATACATGCGGTCAATACCCGAAATCAGCTTCTGCGGCAGATCATGGCCAAGATTGACGTAGGTCTGCCGGAGCGGCAGCAGGTCGAGCAGCAACTCCAGCCCAACACGCGGGTTACGAGAGATATGGCCGCCATCAGGCAGAATCTGGCTATCGAATTCGCGATCGAGCGCCTGGGCTGCCCGCCGCACTATCGACGCACGCACCGGCATCGCGACAGAGGCCGTAGCGAGTGCTATGCGGAGACGAAAGCGGACCTCGCCGGCCGAATAGGGCGCCATGCGGCGCAGGTAGCGGATATGAAAAGCCAGCGATTTCATGAAACGTCGATAGAAACCGCGATCGGCATTTTGCAGGACGACCGGAGAATGCGACAACCAGGCAATGACACGCTGCGAGACGACATCAGTCTCCCAGGCGATACCTTCAATACGGCCTCCGTGGATCGAGAGCCAACTATCGACGATCATACGAGCGACGGCCGAACCGCGTTCGCTCTTGTTGGCCCGCATATGCCGCAGCCAGCCGAAGCTATGGAGCCTGATCGCGAAAGCGCGTGACGGAAGGGTCAACGTGAAAGGGGATTTTCCGCCGGTTTCCAGCATACGTCCGGCAAGCGGAAAACGGCCGTCTATGATTTCCTCTGCAACATGTGAATCGATGCCTCTCAGATCCGTCGGCGCGACGATCAGGCGCTCCGGCACTGGGACAGCATGGCGGGAGAAACGCAAACGCAGAAGTGCGGCACGGCGCGTACCGCGCCGCCAAGCTTCCCGAACATACATGCTCGCAAGACGCCGACCGGACTGCATATCAAATGTCTATTGACCCTCGTGGTTAAGAATAAATGAATCAGAACCGATTTCATTAGCCACGATGTATTATTTTGTGATGAAATTAGAATATAATAGTGCTCAAATACGCCTAAGCACGGCTGCGTAGAAGCCATCGAGGCCCGACGCAAAGCCATCAGGCATATCCAGCATTGTAGGAAGCGTGCGGAACTCGCCCAGCGGTGTAATCGCCTGACTCATACCGGGCCATTTTCCTGCATCGATCGGCACACGTTCAATGCTCCTCACATCTTCGAGAACGCGCGCCACGACCATCTCGCCTTCCTGCGGATCAAGCGAGCAGTTGGAGAAGACGAGCAAGCCGCCGGAGTTCAGCAGCGTAATGGCATGGCGCAGAAGACGTTCCTGCAGTGCTGCGAGCTTGGCGATATCCTCGGCGCCCTTTGTCCAGAGCACGTCGGGATGCCTGCGGGTCGTACCCGTCGACGAGCAAGGCGCGTCGAGAAGAATCGCGTCGAAGCGCTCGGACGATTCGAATTTCGTAAGATCCACCGCAATCGTCTCAGCCTTCAGACCAAGCCGCTCGAGATTTGAGCGCAGACGCTTCAACCGGTTTTCAGATTGGTCAATTGCTGTCACCTTACCGCCGGCAAGGATGAGCTGCGCAGTCTTGCCGCCTGGCGCGGCGCACAAATCGGCTACACGTTTGCCGGTGAGATCACCGAAGAGCTTTGCGGGGATGCTTGCAGCCGTATCCTGGACCCACCATTCACCTTCTTCGAAACCGGCAAGCGAAGGAATGCTGCCTTCAAAAGCGGAAAGCCGCACGCCGCCGGTCGGAAGCACGATGCCATTGAGACGGCCAGCCCAACCTTCTGCGTCGGATTTCACCGTGATATCGATGGCCGCCGGCTCAAGCTGGGATTCGGAAACAGCGAGCGCCGGCTCTTTTCCATAAGCTTTTGCGAGTCGCTCGATGAACCAGGCAGGCATGGGCGGAATGTTTGCGACATCTGCAAGGATGCGCTCTTTCTCACGGCCGACACGACGCAGAACAGCGTTGACGAGCTTGGCAAAACGCCGATTACGCGGATCCTGATTGGCCTGCTCGACAGCGAGGTCGACAGCCGAGTGATCGGGAACATCGAGGTAGAGAATTTGCGCTGCGCCGACGGCAAGCAGATGGTGAAGCGCGCGAGCACCTTCAGGCAGCGGCGTTTCAAGAAGCGAGGCAATGGCCGCATCGATGCGTGGCAGATGCCGGAGCGTCGTATTCAGGATCGCACGCACCAGCGCGCGGTCGCTTTCCCCAAGCGCTTTGTAAGCCGGATTTCCATGCTCATGATCGAGCGCGCCATCGAGCGGCAGTTTCTTGTCGACGACAGCGGCAAGGATCTTTGCGGCAGCGGCACGCGCCAGCAGGCCGGGTTTTACCGGTGCCGGTGCTGAGCGTTCTGCGGAAGGTTTAGGTTTGCGAGCTGGCTTCTTCCTGCCGTCTGAATTCAAGACCACGGACCCTTTGGCGGTTGCGAGTCACCGCGGCCCGAACCGGTATTCGGGACCGAGCGCGATTTGCGGGTCGGATTAGCAGCGCGAACCGGCGGCGTCGAGAGGTCGAAGCCTCCGCGCGCCATTTCTTGCAGGGCCGCGATACGGTTTTCGGTGTCCGGATGGGTCGAAAACAAGTTGTCCATACGCTCGCCGGAGAGCGGGTTGATGATGAACATATGCGCTGTAGCCGGATTACGCTCCGCATCGTAGTTCGGCACATGCGCCGCGCCGCGGGCAATCTTGCCAAGCGCTGAAGCCAGCCACAAGGGATTGCCGCAGATCTCGGCTCCACGCCTGTCGGCCGAATATTCGCGCGTACGGCTGATCGCCATCTGCACCAGCATGGCGGCAAGTGGCGCGACGATCATTGCGACAAGCACGCCGACGAAACCAAGGGGATTGTTGTTATTCTCGCGATTCCCGCCGAAGAAGAACGCGAAATTGCCTAGCATGGAGATCGCACCGGCAAGCGTGGCGGTGATTGTCATCGTCAGCGTGTCGCGGTTCTGGACGTGGGCCAGCTCATGCGCCATCACGCCTGCGACCTCTTCCGGCGAAAGGGCAGCAAGCAAGCCGGTCGACGCGGCAACCGCGGCATTTTCGGGGTTGCGGCCAGTTGCAAAAGCATTCGGCTGAGGGTTGTCGTAGAGATAGACCTTCGGCATTGGCAGACCGGCGTTACGAGCGAGATCGCGCACGATCCGGTAAAATTCCGGGGCATTGCGCTCATCGACCTCCTGGGCACGATAGGCTGACAGCACCATTCGGTCAGCATTCCAGTAGGAGAAGAAATTCATGCCGGCGGCGATGAGAAAGGCGATTATCATTCCACCTCGGCCGCCGATCAAAAAACCGACAAACATGAAAAGCGCCGTCATGAAGGCAAGCAACATGGCAGTACGCATGAGGTTCATGAGAGATCTCCATTTCCTTGATTGCGGCACGATGCTTTAAATCCTGGCGCCGGCGCATTATCATTTGGTTATTCGCCAGCCATTTTCAATATTTTCAGGCGGGAGAGCAGTATGCAGACGGCCGATAATGACAACGCAGAAGTTCCGGTGCCCGAGGGTTCCGAGCCGCCACGCAAGATGCTTTCCCCTGCCGCAAGGCGTGCGCTGGCCGAAGCCGAAGAACGCCGTAAAAATGCCAAGCCTGTGGAACTGCCGCCGGAGATTGGCGGACGGGGCGGGGCGGAACCTTCCCGGTTCGGCGACTATGAAATCAATGGCCGTGCGATCGATTTCTAAGCAAATATTCCTATTGACTTGGGAGCATAATGGGAATTTATTCCTTTTATGTTCAAATTCCCGATTTTCCTTTTGTGCCTCTCAGCCGTACCGGCCCTTGCCGCGCGGGACGAGATCGACGGGCCGGTTTCGGCCAGGATTATCCGGATCATCGACGGAGATACGCTGCTGGTCGCCGCGACACCCTGGCCACAGCAGACGATGGAGGTCTATGTCCGCATCCGCGGCATCGATGCGCCGGAGATGCATTCGAGCTGCCCGGCGATCAGAAAAGCTGGCCTGGATGCGCGCTCCGCACTGGAGCAGATGACATCGGGCATCGTGGATATCAAACTGACCGAAATCAGCGGCGACAAATATTTCGGGCGTATCCTCGCCAACGTCACATTCGCAGACGGACGAAATCCCGCACAGGACCTTCTTACAGGAGGCCTAGTCCGCGCCTACGATGGTGGCCGCAAGCCACGGATTCCCTGTGCGGAAGAATAGGGCCGCCCTGGGTAGTAGAGCGGCCACGAAACTCAGGCCGTAGCCTTGTTCTGCCGATTGGCGATCAAATCGTCCACGACGGCCGGATCTGCCAACGTCGAGGTGTCGCCGAGCGAACCAAAATCATCCTCGGCAATCTTGCGCAGGATACGGCGCATGATCTTGCCGGAACGGGTCTTCGGAAGGCCCGGGGCGAACTGGATCTTGTCGGGTGCGGCGATCGGCCCAATTTCGGCACGCACATGCTTGACGAGTTGCTGACGCAGTTCATCCGTCCCCTCATTGCCCGCCATGAGCGTAACGTAACAATAAATGCCCTGACCCTTGATCGGATGCGGGTAACCCACAACGGCGGCTTCCGAGACGAGATTGTGCGAAACGAGAGCGGATTCCACTTCCGCCGTACCGAGGCGATGGCCGGATACATTCAGAACGTCGTCGACGCGGCCCGTGATCCAGTAATAGCCGTCCTCGTCGCGACGGCAGCCATCACCCGTGAAATACTTGCCCTTGTAAGTGGAGAAATAGGTTTGGATGAAGCGCTCGTGGTCGCCATAGACCGTGCGCATTTGGCCCGGCCAGCTATCGGTGATGCAAAGATTACCGTCGGCGGCACCTTCCAGCACCTTACCCTCATTGTCGACGAGTTGCGGCTTGACGCCGAAGAAGGGCTTCGTGGCCGAACCGGGCTTGAGATCGGTGGCACCCGGCAACGGCGTGATCATATGACCGCCGGTTTCCGTCTGCCACCAGGTATCGATGACAGGGCAGCGCTTATCTCCGACAACGTTGTAATACCATTCCCAAGCTTCCGGATTGATCGGCTCGCCGACGGTGCCGAGCAGGCGCAGGCTTTCGCGGGAAGAGCGCGTCACGAAATGGTCGCCGGCGCCCATGAGCGAGCGGATGGCCGTCGGTGCCGTGTAGAAGATATTGACCTTGTGCTTGTCGATGATTTCCCAGAAGCGGCCCTGGTCCGGGAAGTTCGGCACGCCTTCGAACATCAACGTCGTAGCACAGTTCGCGAGCGGCCCGTAGACGATATAGGAATGGCCGGTGACCCAGCCGACGTCGGCAGTGCACCAGTAAATATCACCGGGGTGATAATCGAAGACATATTCATGCGTCATCGCCACATAGACGAGGTAACCGCCCGTCGTATGCAGGACACCCTTCGGCTTGCCCGTCGAGCCCGAGGTGTAAAGAATGAAGAGCGGATCTTCGGCCTTCATCTTCACCGGCGGGCATTCAGCCTTCACCGTGGCGATTTCCTGATGGTACCAGAGGTCACGGCCTGGCGCCCAACCCGTCTTGCCGCCGGTGCGGCGCACGACAAGAACCTTGTTGACCGTCACATGCTGACGGGCGGCAATATGGATGGCCGTATCCGTATTGTCTTTCAGCGGCACCGGCTTTCCGCCCCGGATACCTTCGTCGCAGGTGATGACGAACGTGGATTCACAGTCAACGATACGGCCGGCCAGCGCTTCCGGCGAGAAGCCGCCGAAGACGACCGAATGCACCGCACCGATACGCGCGCAAGCAAGCATCGCATAGGCCGCTTCCGGAATCATCGGCATGTAGATGGTGACCCGATCACCCTTCTTGACACCATGCTTCTTCAAGACGTTCGCCATGCGGCAGACATGCTCGTAGAGCTCGTTATAGGTGATCTTCTTGTCGATATAGGGATTGTCACCTTCGAAGATGATGGCGGTCTGGTTGCCGTTCGTCTTCAGGTGACGGTCGATGCAATTGTAGGAAACATTGGTCTGGCCGTCTTCGAACCACTTGATCGAGACTTTTCCGGTGAAGGATGTATTCTTGACCTTGGTATAAGGCTTGAACCAGTCGATCCGCTTGCCGTGTTTGCCCCAGAACTTGTCGGGGTTTTCAATGCTTTCCTCGTACCATTGCTCGTACTTCGCCTGATCGATCAGCGCACGGGTCTTCACCGGTTTGGAAACCGGATAGATCTTCTCCGACATGGAACTCCTCCTCACAAGGCTATGCAACGGCCGACGGTTTCGACGCAGCGGCCGGGACTCGAATTGCGCAATTCATATCAGGTAGTCTGATGACGGCAATTAGACAAAGGTCATTTCATTTCTGAAGAATTGCAATTCTGCGACAGTGCGATTATATAGCGCCATATTTCCCGGACATTGTGGTGACAATCCACGGACCGCGACACCGGCGCGGACGACAGAAGGACTATATCCATGGCTCAACAACTGCTCATGCCGAAGGCGACTGCCATCTGGCTCGTCGACAATACAGCCCTGTCTTTCGACCAGATCGCTCAGTTCTGCAAACTGCATCCGCTCGAAGTCAAGGCGATTGCCGATGGTGAAGCCGCGCAAGGCATCAAGGGCCTGGACCCGATCGCAACCGGCCAGCTTTCCCGCGACGAAATCGCTCGTGCCGAGGGCAACCCGAACTACAAGCTGAAGCTTTCGGAGCCGAAGGTCCGCGTGCCGGAATCCAAGCGCCGCGGCCCGCGCTATACACCGGTTTCCAAGCGCCAGGACCGCCCGAACGCCATTCTCTGGCTGGTTCGCAACCATCCGGAACTGAAGGATGCCCAGATCTCGCGTCTCGTCGGCACCACCAAATCGACGATCGAGCAGATCCGCGAGCGCACCCACTGGAATTCCGCAAACCTCGCACCGATGGACCCAGTCACGCTCGGCCTCTGCAGCCAGATCGATCTCGACCTGGAAGTGGAAAAGGCTTCCAAGGGCCGACCGCTCCCGACCGCTGCCGAACTCGGCGCGACGCTGCAGTCCGCTCAGGAAACCGAGCGCCTGACGCCGAGTTACGAGCGTGAGGAAGAAAAGGAAATCGATGCCGATGCCGTCTTCCGGAAGCTGAGCTCGCTGCGCTCGACCTCCAAAGACGAGGATGAAGACGATAAGTTTTAAGATCGTCAGATCCTGAAAAATAACCCCGCCAATGGCGGGGGTTTTTGTTGGAGTTCTCCCGCCTGCCTTTAGCTGCGGAAGAGCGAGAGAATATTTTGGGCAGAGGAATTCGCGATCGAGAGAGACTGGATCGCAAGCTGCTGTTGCGTCTGCAGCGCGGAAAGCTTGGAGGATTCTTCTTCCATATCTGCGTCGACAAGGCGGCCGATACCGGAGTCGATAGAATCACCCAGTGCGCTGACGAAGGTTTCCTGCAACTGAATTCTGGTCGAAATCGAGCCGAGCTGCGAGCCTGCATTCGTCATGGCCTGGAGCACGAGTTCTACGCCTGAGAGCGCTCCATCGAGCTGGCCTTGCGTGAAGCTGGTGATATCGAGCGCGTAGATCGATGGCATGACAATAACCGTGCCGCCATAGGTCCCGTTGAACGCAGTGCCGATGATGCCGCTCGTCGTCTGGATCGTGCCATTGCTGTTCATCCCAAACAGGACATTGCCAAGCGTGCCGTCATTCAGCACATAGTCCGTCATCTTGACGGAAACTGCATTCGAACCGTCGCGAACGAAGGAGGAGACGACGCTCTTCGTGCCCGAAGCGCCAGCAACCCAGTTTTCGCCGGAGAAAGATGCCGACTGGGCAATGCTCACGAGCTGCTCTTGCAGCTGATCGATTTCTTCCTGAACTTTGGTCTTGTCGACACCCTTTTCCGTGGCCGCGACGATCTTTGCCTTGATTTCCGTGACGACGTCGATGGCGTTGTCCATGGCGGTATAGGCAGTGTCGACCTTGGCAGCACCGAGGCCGAGAGCGTCAGAAACAGCCGAGAGAGCCTTGTTGTCCGAACGCATGGTCGTTGCGATCGACCAATAGGCAGCGTTATCAGCAGCCTTGTCGATGCGATAGCCGGAGGAAACGCGGCCCTGAGTGCCCTTGAGGCTGTCGTTTACGCCGCGCAGGGTCTGCAGCGCTGCCATAGCAGCGTTGTTGGTAAGGATGCTTGTCATGTTCCGTTTTCCGCGATCGAAGTGAAAGGGGTCATCCGGACAAGTCCGGTAACGGCGACGCTTCATGCAAAACCCGAGAGAGCTGGGTCATTGCCGTTAACGAATGGTTGCACCCAACATAGTTAATAATTCCTCAATTAGGCTTGCGGAAAATTTAATTTAAGCTCTCGTTAGGGCTTGCGGCAGCAATCGATCGGCTTTGGAAAAGCGCGAGGGATCATCAAAAATTTTTCAATGATTAAAAAAGCTTAGAATATCACCACGAGGATTGCTCGGTTTGGCGTTAACCAGAGAAATCGCCTCCTTAAACTTTTCTTCGTATTAATGAATATTATCGCTTTCCAAACAACGGCAGCTGGATACCCACTTGAATCATGAAGGCTCCTTCTGATTCGCAGAGTGCCTCTTCCGCTATTCGTTAACGTGCGCCGAAAATCGCCGAACCAACGCGTACGCTGGTGGCGCCGAACGCAATGGCAGTTTCATAATCGCCGGACATGCCCATCGAAAGCTTTTTGACGCCGCATTTTTCGGCAAGCTTGGCGAGCAGGGCAAAGTGCGGACCGGGATTTTCTTCCGCCGGCGGGATACACATGAGCCCCTCGATGGCAAGGCCGAGCTCATCGCGGCAGAAATTTACGAAAGCCGCTGCGTCGTCCGGCGCTATGCCGGCCTTCTGTGGCTCGAGCCCAGTGTTGACCTGCACATAGAGACGCAGCGCCTTGTCCTGCCGCTTCATTTCCTCAGCTATGACGCGGGCAATCTTTTCACGGTCGACGGTTTCGATGACGTCGAAGAGCGCAACTGCTTCGGCAGCCTTATTGGATTGCAGCGGACCGATGAGGTGTAGCTCGATACCAGGTATTTCTTTTTTCAGGTCCGGCCATTTTCCCTGGCTTTCCTGAACGCGGTTTTCTCCGAAGACGCGCTGGCCCGCCTCGATTGCCAGGCGAATGGTATCGGCCTCAAACGTCTTTGAGACAGCCACGAGCTCGACGGAGCGTGCAGCGCGACCGGCATCCCGCTCTGCTGCGGCGATCTTGGACCGCACTTCGTTCAATCGCTCTTGAAGTTCCATCGCTCTGCCCCGACATCACGCATAATTCCACTGCCAATGCACTAATCACCCGCAGTGGCCTTGCCAAGACTTGTCTCCACGAAATCGCTCCACAGCCGAGATCGAACACCTGAAGCGCCCGCAAAACTTGACGCTTGGTTGGTTTCATGGTGAAGGTCTCGACCAACCTCCCCTGATTTTCCGGAAATTCTGATACTATGGCTACCGAACGTTACAATCCGCGCGATGCTGAGCCCCGCTGGCAGCAAAAATGGAACGAGGAAAAGGTCTTCGAGACCGACAACTCCGATCCGCGCGAGAAATATTACGTCCTCGAGATGTTCCCGTATCCGTCGGGCCGTATCCACATGGGCCATGTTCGCAACTATGCGATGGGCGACGTGGTGGCGCGCTACAAACGCGCCCGCGGCTACAACGTCCTCCATCCGATGGGCTGGGACGCCTTCGGCATGCCGGCAGAAAATGCGGCGATGGAGCGCGGCGTACACCCCGCCTCGTGGACTTATCAGAACATCAGCTCGATGAAGGCGCAGCTGAAGGCCATGGGCCTGTCGCTGGACTGGTCGCGCGAATTCGCCACCTGCGATGTTGAATACTATCAGCAGCAACAGCATCTCTTCCTGGATTTCCTGGAAAAGGGCCTCGTCTATCGCAAGCAGTCCAAGGTTAATTGGGACCCGGTCGACAATACCGTCCTCGCCAACGAACAGGTCATCGACGGCCGCGGCTGGCGCTCTGGCGCGCTGGTAGAACAACGCGAGCTGACGCAATGGTTCTTCAAGATCACCGATTTCAGCCAGGATCTGCTGGATGCGCTCGACACGCTCGACCAGTGGCCGGAAAAAGTGCGCCTGATGCAGAAGAACTGGATCGGCCGCTCCGAAGGTCTGACGATCCGCTGGGAAATCGTTCCGGAAACTGCGCCTGCCGGCGAAACCGAGGTGACGGTCTACACAACGCGCCCCGATACGCTGTTCGGCGCTTCCTTCCTGGCGATCGCTGCCGATCATCCGCTTGCCAAGGAGATGGCGGGCAAAAATGCTGATATCGAGGCTTTTTGCGAGGAATGCCGCCGCGCTGGCACCTCTCTTGCCGCGCTCGAGACGGCCGAGAAGAGGGGTATGGATACCGGCATTCGCGTGAAGCACCCGCTCGACCCATCCTGGGAGCTGCCGGTCTACGTCGCCAACTTCGTTCTGATGGATTATGGCACAGGCGCCATCTTCGGCTGCCCCTCCGGCGACCAACGAGACCTGGATTTCGCACGCAAATATGGTCTGCCGGTCGTACCGGTCGTCATGCCGAAAGACGGCGATGCCGCAACCTTCACCGTCGGCGAAGTCGCATACGACGGCGAGGGCCTGATGATCAACTCGCGCTTCCTTGATGGCAAGACGACAGACGAAGCTTTCCAGATCGTCGCCGACAAGCTGTCTTCCACCCTGCTCGGCAATGCACCGCAGGGCGAGCGCAAGGTCAACTTCCGTCTGCGCGACTGGGGCATTTCCCGCCAGCGTTACTGGGGTTGTCCGATCCCGGTCATCCATTGCGAGGATTGCGGCGTCGTGCCGGTTCAGAAGAAGGACCTGCCGGTAAAGCTGCCGCAAGACGTGACCTTCGACCAGCCCGGCAACCCGCTGGACCGTCACCCGACCTGGCGTCACGTCGCCTGCCCGCAATGCGGCAAGGATGCGCGCCGTGAAACGGATACGATGGATACCTTCGTCGATTCGAGCTGGTACTTCACCCGCTTCACGGCACCCTGGGAGAAGCAGCCGACCGACCCGGCTGCCGCCAATCGGTGGCTGCCGGTCGACCAGTACATTGGCGGTATCGAGCACGCGATCCTGCATCTGCTCTACTCGCGCTTCTTCACCCGCGCGATGCGTGAAACCGGACATGTAGATGTCAAGGAGCCTTTCAAGGGCCTCTTCACTCAAGGCATGGTGGTCCACGAAACCTATAGCCGTGGTGCCGGCATGCACCGCGAATGGGTTTCGCCCGCCGACATCCGCATCGAGGAGATCGACGGAAAGCGCAGCGCCTATCTGCTGGAAGGTGGCGAGGAAATCACCATCGGCTCGATCGAAAAGATGTCGAAGTCGAAGAAAAATGTCGTGGATCCCGATGATATCATTGCATCCTACGGCGCCGACACTGCCCGCTTCTTCGTCCTGTCGGATTCTCCACCAGAGCGCGACGTGATCTGGTCGGAAGCCGGTGTTGAAGGTGCTCATCGCTTCACACAGCGTCTGTGGCGCCTGATTTCCGAAGCAGCCGAAGTACTCTCTGCCGTGGAACCGAAGCCGGCGAAAGAAGGCGAGGCGCTGGCAATTTCTCAGCTCGCCCACAAGACGCTGAAGGCGGTCCAGAACGACTATGACCGGCTCTGGTTCAACAAGGCTGTCGCGCGTATCTACGAACTCGTCAACGCCTTGGCGGGCCCACTGACGAAGATTGCAGCCGGCGAGGGTGATGCAGCCTATCGGGCTGCGATCCGCGACGCGGCCGAGATCCTGATTCAGATCGTCGCACCAATGACCCCGCATTTGGCGGAAGAATGCTGGATGACGCTCGGCAACAAAGATCTGATCGCCAATACGGCCTGGCCGCACTATGACGAAGCCCTCGTCGTGGAGAACGACGTGATCCTTCCTGTGCAGATCAACGGCAAGAAGCGCGCCGAATTGACAATTTCTCGCGACGCAGATCAGAATGCCGTCACCGGAGCCGTGCTGGAATTGGACGCGGTGAAGAATGTCTTAAACGGTCAGGCACCGAAAAAAATCATCGTGGTTCCACAAAGGATTGTAAACATTGTCGTCTGATTTCGCCCGCAAGCTTGCGCGCCGCGCCGGCATCGTAACGATTCTCGTCTCCACGGCATTCCTTTCCGCTTGTCAGGTTCGGCCGCTCTATTCCGAAAGCACGGGCGTTACAGCGAAGCTTGGCTCTGTCGGCTTTTCCGAAGCAAGTACGCGTGTCGGGCAAGAAGTTCGCAACCATCTGATCTTCCTGGCCTCCCGCGGTGCCGGTGAACCTGAGAAGCCCGATTATATGGTTGATATGCAGGTTTCGTCCTATGTTGCCGACACCTTGCTCGTTCAGTCCTCGGATACGTCCCGTGCAGGACGTGCCACGGTGACAGTCAGCTATACGTTGCGGACGACGAAGGACAATCGGATCATCAAGGCAGGCAGCCGTTCTGCAACGTCTCTGCTTGACTTTCCGAGCCAGGAATTCGCTAAGCAGAGAGCAATTCTCGATGCCGAAAATCGCGCCGCCAATCAGGCGGCCGAGTTCGTAGGAGCGGATCTGGCCGCCGCGCTCAGCCGCTAAGGGAGCGGCGGCGTGGCGGAAATCAAATCTCATGAGTTTGAAGGGTTTCTGCAGAGATCTGCGCGCCAGTATCGCATTTATCTGATCTATGGTCCAGATCGCGGGCTCGTTTCCGAGCGGGCTGGCATACTCGCCGGAAAGACGGGTATCGATCAGAACGATCCCTTCTCTCTCACCAAGCTTGATGTCAGCGATCTTCAGAGAGAGCCTGGTCGCTTGGTCGATGAAGCCCAGTCCATTGGCCTTTTCGGCGGTGAAAAACTGATATGGGTGAGGGGGGCTGCAAACGAGAAACATCTCATCGATGCTATCGCCTTTCTAGGCGGCACTTCCCTGGAGGCAGCCAGTATCATCGTTGAAGCAGGCGACCTGAAGAAGGGGTCAGCCCTGCGTAAAACGGTCGAGGCCGCGCGGACCGCTGTCGCTATCCCCTGCTACGCCGACGATGGCCGCGCCTTGAACGCGGTAATCGACAGCGAGCTCTCCGCTGAAGGATTGGGTATAACCCCCGCCGCTAGACAAGCGCTCGTCGCGTTGATCGGCGGAGACAGAATTGCCTCCAGAAATGAGATTCGGAAACTCGCTCTTTATTGCCGGGGCATGGGAACGATCGATGAACATCACGTTACCGAAATAATTGGAGACGCTAGCGCCATTTCCGTCGATGATGCCGTGGATGCGATATTGAGTGGTGACGGCAACAGCTTCCTGCATGCGATGCAGAAAATCACCAGCTCCAAGACCTCGGTTTTTCTGGTTCTTCAAGCCTGCCTTCGGCAATTCCAGCTTCTCGATACGATGCGTGCGGAAATGGACGAGAAGAAACTGCAACCTACACAAATCATGCAGACGCTGGGCAGACATCTTCATTTCCGCCGCAAGCCAATTGTGGAACAGGCGTTAAGAAACTGGAGCGCCGACGCTATCTCCCGTGAGACAAAACGTCTGCAGGCAGCTGTCCTGCAAACAAGACAGCGTCAAATCCTCGAAGACAGCATCGCCATGCAAACGTTGCTTTCCACACTGCAGTCAGGAAGACGCTCCCAAGCTTGATCAGCGGCGCTCCAGAAGCCGGCAGACCTCCTCGAGCTGTTCCAAGGATTTATAGGAAATACGGATCTGGCCGCCGTAGGTCTTGTGATTAATGGACACATCAAGCCCAAGCGCATCCGACAGCGTCCGCTCCAGCGCCAATGTATCGGAATCCTTCTGGTTCTTCTGAACGGGCGCCTGTGGCTCGGACTGCGCCTTGATGTCGTGCTGCGCGAGCTTCTCAGCATCGCGTACTGACATACCCTTGGAGACGATTGTGCGCGCGAGTGCGGCGGGATCCGACGTGGAGACCAAAGCGCGCGCATGACCAGCGGAAAGACTCCCAGCAGCCAGCATGTCACGGACCGGCTCAGGCAGCTTCAACAGGCGCAAAGAATTGGCGACGTGGCTGCGGCTCTTGCCGATGATCTCACCGAGATCATTTTGAGTATATCCATACTCAGCGATGAGCTGCTCATAGCCCAGCGCTTCTTCGAGAGCATTGAGATCGGAACGTTGGACGTTCTCAACGATCGCAATTTCCAGCGCCGTTTTGTCATCTACATCCCTGATGATAACAGGAATTTCGATCAAACCCGCCAACTGAGCGGCACGCCAGCGTCTTTCGCCGGCTATGATTTCATAGCGATCCCGCGCGAGTGTTCTGACGACGATCGGCTGAACGATGCCGTGCTGGCGAATCGAGCTCGCGAGGTCGTGAAGCTCGGCATCATCGAAGAAACGGCGAGGGTTGCGAGGATTGCGAGTGACGAACTCGATGGGGATCATTCGGTCGGCGCTGACCGCAGTCCGTTCCGCATCTGCCGGAACGGGCTGATCCATTTCACCAATGAGGGCTGCAAGGCCGCGGCCAAGCCGTCTTTTCGATGTATCGTCATTCATGTTTAAAACTCGCTCACGATGTCATGCACTCTTCAAGCTGCCAATCTCTGCCGCTCCCGCTGGATGACTTCTGACGCGAGCTGCAAATAAGCTTGACTGCCGGCACACTTGAGATCGTAAAGAATCGCCGGTTTGCCGTAGGAGGGCGCCTCTGAAACACGAACATTACGCGGGATAAGTGTGTGATACACTTTCTCCCCAAGGTGAGTGCGCACATCATTGACGACCTGCTGCGCCAGATTGTTACGAGCATCGAACATCGTCAGCACGATGCCCTGGATATCGAGCTGCGGGTTGACCGTACGGCGCACCTGATTGACAGTCTCCAAAAGCTGACTCAATCCCTCGAGCGCGAAGAACTCGCATTGCAATGGCACCAATACGGAATGGGCAGCCGCCATAGCATTCATTGTCAAGAGATTGAAAGAGGGCGGGCAGTCCAGGAGAATGTAAGAAAATGATAGGGCCTCGGCGGAAGACAGGGCCTTTCTGAGCTTGAAGACGCGATCGCTCTGCTGAGAGATCTCCATTTCCACCCCGAGAAGATCCATCGTCGACGGAACAATGAACAGATTGGGAACGGCCGTCTCCAAAGCGGTCTCAGCAACACCAGCGTCTGCAACCATCAGGTCATAAGAGGAAAGCTTGCGATTGCGACGATCGATACCCAAACCAGTGCTTGCATTTCCCTGGGGGTCAAGATCGATGATCAGCACCCGCTCGCCGATGGCAGCAAGAGCGGTAGCCAAATTAATTGCGGTGGTTGTCTTGCCAACGCCGCCCTTCTGATTTGCGATGGTGATAATCCGATTACGTTCGCCAGCCATTGCCGCAATATCCGCTTTGTTAAACCAAGCGCCGAAGGTTTGATATTTCGAGAATTACAGAATCTCGCTCAACGACGCTATTGTGTTCTACCAGATCGAACGCCCAGCGACTATGAGCTTTCTGAATTTCCCTCTGGTAATCCCGACCTTTATGAAAATAGGCACGATTATTTCCATTGCCGACCATCCAAGGCGATGCATATTCGACCAGCTTGTTGAGATCAGCGAGGGCCCGAGCGGAGACAGCGTCGCAGGAAGGGACAATAGCAAACGCATCTTCGATACGAATGGCATGCACCTCACCCCGCGCCTCGGTTTCCCTTAAGGCTGTTCGTAGGAATGCCGCCTTTTTATTATTGCTTTCAACCAGATGGACCCAGCCAGCCTGCTGTTCCGCCAGAAAAATCGCGGTAATCACACCGGGGAACCCGCCACCACTTCCAAGATCGACCCATGTCTGTGGCTGAGGGGAGATCTGGAATATCTGTGCGCTATCCGCGATATGCCGGTTCCACATGTCGTCCAACGTGGAGGGAGCGACAAGGTTGATAGTCTTGGCCCATTTTGTGAAGAGCGCCGCGAAATGCTGCAAACGCTCTTGTGTTTCACGTGAAACACGTAGTCCGTTCAATTCCATCCGAGAGACTCTCAAACCCTGCAGCAATTATGCGACTTGCTTACCGGTACGGTCGTGGCGGCGTAGATGTACCAGCAAGAGAGAAATCGCCGCCGGTGTCATGCCCTCCACTTTAAGGGCCTGGGCGATATTTGCAGGCCTCTGTACGCTGAGCTTAATTTTCAGTTCGTTCGAAAGCCCCGACAAGACGCTGTAATCGAAATCGACCGGGATTAGGCGCGCCTCGTCGCGTCGCTGCACCTCGATAGCAGCAGCCTGACGATCCATATATACGGAGTAACTTGCTTCGATCTCTAAGGCTTCCATTACCTTTTTCGAAATAGAGCCCAAGCCTTCCCATACTTTGCCCAAATCCTGGAAGCCATATACAGGGTAGGAGAGAAGTTCATAGGCCGTCCGCCGTTGGCCATCCAGATTGAGATTGAGGCCGGCCCGACGTGCTTCACTAGGTGTTACTGACAAAGATTGCAGCAGCGCTCTCGCATCCTGAAGCGCGCCCTGGTATGCGAGGAATCGCTTGCGCCGGTCCGCGGAAATGCATCCAAGTTCAATTGCCGCTGGCGTAAGTCGTGCGTCAGCGTTATCCGCCCGGAGGGTCAATCGGTACTCGGCCCGCGACGTGAACATTCGATACGGCTCCGTAACACCTTGCGAAGTCAAATCATCAATCATAACGCCAATGTAGGAGTTTGTGCGGCTGAATACGAAGGGAGCGGAGTTGCCACTTGATAGAGCTGCGTTGAGACCAGCCGCCAGCCCCTGCGCGCCGGCCTCTTCATAGCCGGTGGTGCCGTTGATCTGACCAGCAAGAAAAAGCCCTGGAAGCTTTTTGACTTCTAGTGTCGCCGATAGCTCCCGCGGATCCACATGATCGTATTCAATCGCGTAACCGGGATGCAAGATCTCTACCTGTTCGAGTCCCGGGATTGTCCTGATAAACGCAGCCTGCACGTCGGCTGGAAGTGATGTCGAAATGCCGTTGGGATAAATCGTATCATCATCTAATCCCTCTGGCTCCAGGAAGATTTGATGCCCGTCACGCTCACCGAACTTGACAAGCTTGTCCTCGATTGACGGACAATAGCGGGGGCCTACACCCTCGATCTGACCGGAATACATCGCCGATTTATGAAGATTCTCCACGATGATCCGATGAGTTGCCTCGGTCGTGCGCGTAACCCCGCATTCGACTTGTTGATTCACAATGCGGTCCGTCATGAAAGAAAAGGGAATCAGCTCATCGTCAGCCGCTTGACGCCCCACCGACTCCCAGTCGACCGTTTTTCCATTCAGACGCGCCGGCGTCCCGGTCTTCAGCCGCCCCAGTTTCAGACCCAACCGAGCAAGTGTCGCCGAAAGCCCGAGGGAAGGCGCCTCACCCGTTCGACCAGCAGGAGTCTTTTCAGTTCCGATATGAATAAGACCGCGTAAGAACGTGCCTGTCGTGATAACGACGGACGAGCTCGCGAAAAGTCTTCCATCCTTCATTATTACGCCTGCGACTCGATTGTCTCTAATATCGAGGTCAAACGCATCGCCCTCCACTATTTCAAGGGTGTCGATCGCCTCAATGGCGCCAAGCATTGCGAGGCGATAGAGTTTGCGATCAGCTTGGGTCCGCGGTCCGCGAACTGCCGCACCTTTCTTCTTATTCAACATACGAAACTGGATGCCGGCTGCATCGGCAACACGGCCCATGAGACCATCCATTGCGTCGATCTCACGTACCAAATGTCCTTTACCGAGCCCGCCAATGGCTGGATTGCAAGACATGACACCGATCGTGTCGCGACGATGCGTGATCAACGCAGTTTTTGCACCCATTCTTGCGGCCGCTGCCGCTGCTTCCGATCCCGCATGACCGCCGCCGATCACAATAACATCATAACTATTGGCGCTCATGCGCTACTCCAAAAGGTTTCACGTGAAACCATTCACAGTGAACAGGGTTTACTGTTCCACGTGAATCATTTCCCGATACAAAACTCCGAAAAGATGACACCAAGAAGGTCTTCGACATCAACATGTCCGGTAATGTGCCCCAAATGATCACCAGCAAGCCTCAAATATTCGGCCCTGATCTCTAGGCTCATCTCGTTATGATCAATTGCTTGCGATAGGGCGGCCAAGCATTTCGAGAGCGAATCCCTGTGCCGCTCTCGTGTCGGAACGGACAAGGATAATCCCCCAAACTTCCGTTCGATGAACGATGAAACATAATCCCTCAGTTCCGGAAGACCCTGGCCCGTCTTTGTGGAAATCTCAAGGCCATACGATCCTGTCGATGGATATAGATCGTGCTTGGTGCCAACAATAACATGCGATGAAGCGCGTTCCAAGTCGGCAGGATCGACCGGTTGCGGGGCTCCTTTGTCGATCAGAAAGAGAACAAGGTCCGCATCGTTCAGCGCCATCTGCGCTCTTCTGATACCCTCTCTCTCTACGACATCAACCGTGTCGCGCAGGCCGGCTGTATCGTAGAGCTTGACCAGATAGCCATTCAGATTGATGTCTACATGGAGCACATCACGCGTGGTTCCAGCGATCTCAGTAACGATCGCCACGTCCCTTTGCGCAAACCAGTTCATCAAGCTTGATTTGCCCGCATTCGGCGCCCCGGCAATCACTACCCTGAAACCATCGCGAACGACTTCGCCCACGTCGGCATGCGACAAATGATCTTCCACCTCGCTCCGGAGCTGAGCCAGCGATGTCCAGACCTGATCAGAAACAGATCCGGGAACGTCGTCTTCGTCCGGAAAATCAAGTTCGGCCTCTATCAGGGCGCGAGAACGTGTAATTCGTTCCGCCCACGAATCATATAGTCGCGAAAGGCCACCTCTGCTCTGTTCAAGCGCCAAACGACGCTGCATTTCAGTTTCGGCTGCGATAAGGTCCGCTAATCCCTCAACTTCCACGAGATCGAGCTTACCGTTTTCAAAAGCACGCCGACTGAATTCACCTTCCATCGCCAGCCGGGTCTGCGGGAACGACGCCAACTCCCTCAAGAGGGCCGATATCACAGCTTTAGAACCGTGGACCTGGAACTCCGCCGAGTCTTCGCCAGTGAACGAGGCCGGACCCGCAAAAAAGAGGACCAATCCGGCGTCGATGACTAAATCGTTCCGCGAACGAATCGTTCGGTAGGCGGCCGATCGTGGTGAGGGGACATCACCGATTAACCGTTCCAGTATCTGACGGGTCTGCGGACCGCTGACACGAACAACAGACACGCCTGACGGCGGAGCGCCACTAGAAAGCGCAAATATGGTATCGTTCCACATTTCCATCTTCTGCCTACTAGTTCGTTTTCGAATCAATCCGAAACAGAAAAGGCTGGCGGTCGCATAACGACTCACCAGCCTCAATCTGAGGGATCCGGCTAATAATCAAGTATTCATCGAGTCGAAGAAATCCCCATTATTCTTCGTCTGCTTCAGCTTGTCGATGAGGAACTCAATCGCGTCGGTCGTTCCCATCGGAGCGAGGATGCGACGCAGGACAAAAATCTTCTGAAGATCCTGCCGTGGAACAAGAAGATCTTCCTTACGCGTACCGGACTTGAGAATATCCATGGCCGGGAAGATACGCTTGTCGGCCACCTTACGATCGAGGACGATTTCCGAGTTACCGGTACCCTTGAATTCTTCGAAGATGACTTCGTCCATACGGCTTCCGGTGTCGATCAGCGCTGTCGCAATAATGGTCAGCGAACCACCTTCTTCGATATTGCGTGCTGCACCGAAGAAACGCTTCGGGCGCTGCAGGGCATTCGCGTCAACACCACCAGTCAGAACCTTACCCGAAGAGGGAACCACTGTATTATAAGCACGACCAAGGCGGGTAATGGAGTCCAGCAGAATGACGACATCTCGGCCGTGTTCCACAAGGCGTTTGGCCTTTTCGATCACCATCTCGGCGACCTGGACATGGCGCACCGCTGGCTCGTCGAATGTGGAAGAAATGACTTCGCCGCGGACCGAGCGCTGCATATCCGTGACTTCTTCCGGGCGCTCATCGATCAGCAGAACGATCAGATAGCATTCGGGATGGTTCGCGGTGATCGAATGAGCAATGTTCTGCAGAAGAACCGTCTTACCTGTACGCGGCGGAGCGACGATCAGGCCACGTTGTCCTTTGCCGAGAGGTGCCACGAGATCAATGACGCGCGGCGAGAGATCCTTGGAGGTTGGAACATCGAGTTCCATCTTGAAACGCTCGTTCGGATAAAGCGGCGTCAGGTTGTCGAAGTGGACCTTGTGACGGATCTTTTCCGGATCGTCGAAATTGATCGTGTTGACCTTCAGAAGCGCAAAATAGCGTTCGCCTTCTTTCGGACCGCGGATCGGACCCTCAACCGTATCGCCCGTCTTCAGCGAGAAACGGCGGATCTGCGAAGGGGAGATGTAGATATCGTCCGGGCCGGGCAAATAGTTCGCATTTGCGGAACGGAGAAACCCGAAACCATCCTGAAGGACCTCAACGACGCCTTCGCCGATGATTTCGATGTCCTGACTGGCAAGAACTTTGAGGATTGCAAACATGAGCTCCTGCTTGCGCATAGTGCTCGCATTCTCGACCTCGAGCGATTCGGCAAAAGCCAGAAGATCAGTCGGGGATTTACTCTTAAGTTCCTGAAGCTTCATTTCAGCCATGAAGTGACCAATACTCTTTATTTTAGAAGGGGAAAGGCGATGTTGGGTCGTATTCGGTACTGCGAAGGGCTCGCAGGCGACTGAACTCTACACACATGCCACGAAGATGAGATGGGCGGAAAATAGCGAGTCGGGACCCGCCCCGCAAGGGGGTTGCTTAAAATCCCTGAAATTTAAGCTGTACCATCTCTCGCCTCAAAAAGGCTTTACCACAACAAGGATCACGATGAGGATCATGAGCAAAGTCGGCGCCTCGTTCATGAAGCGCCAATAGCGAGCCGAACGACGGTTTTCATCCCGTTCAAACGCCCGCACAGCCCTGCTGAAAAAGACATGAACGATGGTCAGAAGGACAACCAGCGCAATCTTTGCGTGCAACCAGCCGCCCTGAAAACCATAGACGGACCAGGCAAGATAAAGACCAAAAATCCAGGTCAGCATCATGGCCGGGTTCATGATAATCCTGAGCAACCGGCGCTCCATCACCTTAAAGGTTTCGGATTGAACAGAGCCGGGTTCTGCATCTGTGTGATAGATGAAAAGCCGCGGCATGTAGAAAAGCCCAGCCATCCACGAGATCACGGCAATGATATGGAGCGCCTTGATCCAGAGATAGAGATTGTCCGGGTTCCAAACGAAAAGCCCGACGGCCAGAAGTGCAAAGAAAATTAGCGCAAAATGCGCCCGCCGGCGGGCGTAGGCGCCCGACCTTTCATCGGCCTGCCTCTCCATCACGAAACTCCCGTGCCGCGCACGCGCTCGACAAGCAGTCGTACATTCTCCGGGTCTGCCTGTGGCGTGATACCATGACCGAGATTGAAGATCAGCGGTCCATTTCCAAGCACCTGGAGAATATCGTCGATACCTTCCTCGAGTGAACGACCACCGGCAACGACACGCATCGGATCGAGATTGCCTTGAACTGGTCCATCCTTCTGCAGTTCGGCTGCAAAGGTGAGTGGGACGGACCAGTCGAGCCCGATTGCATCCGCGCCCGTCTTCTGCCGGTAGGTCTTGAGCAGGCAGCCTGCACCCTTGGCGAAGGCGATGATCCGCGCCTGTGGCCGACGCGCCCTGATGGAAGCAATCATGCGGGCAACGGGGCGGACAGCAAAAGCTTCAAATTCCTTCTCACCGAGAACACCGGCCCAAGAATCGAAGATCTGCACTGCATCAGCACCCGCATCAATCTGCGCCACGAGGTAGTCAGCTGAAACATCGGCAAGAAGCATCAGCAAATGTTCGAAAGCACGCGGATGCTTATAGGCAAAGAGACGGGCAGGCGCCTGGTCCGGCGTGCCATGACCGGCAATCATATAGGTAGCCACTGTCCACGGCGCTCCGCAGAAACCGAGAAGCGTCGTCTCCGCTGGAAGCTCGTTTCTCAGCCGCCTCACGGTCTCCAGGACCGGCTGCAGGTAATTGACGACATTCTCTCCATCGAGACCCGCAATACCCGCCTCATCAATCGGATCCATTTCCGGACCGTGTCCTTCGGTAAAGCGCACGTTGCGCTTCATCGCATCGGGGATCACCAGAATATCGGAAAACAGGATGGCAGCATCAAAGCCGTAGCGTCGTATTGGTTGGAGCGTAACCTCAACGGCATGTTCCGGCGAATAACAGAGGTCGAGGAAACTTCCCGCCTTGGCGCGCGTTTCTCTGTACTCCGGCAGATAGCGGCCTGCCTGTCTCATCAGCCAGAGAGGAGGTGGGCTCAGTGTTTCACCGTCGAGAACCCGCATGATTTTCCGGCGCATTTTGTTCAAGCGCTTCTTCCCTATAAAAATCCAAAGATATTTTAAAAGATTTCTATTTCTTAGAGTCGGTGTCTATCAAGGATTAATATCGATCCACCGACAGCGCTATTTGTCACGGCGAACGCGAGTAGCAGGTACAAAAATTGCTGGATGATCTCAAAAGCCGAGGAAAGCCGAAATCTGATAAAGATTTTAGAAGCTTCGTCTGGTGCAATTTGAAATCCTCTTTGTGGATAAGTTGTGAATTCCGGCAAAGCTTTTGGACATGGTCCACATCCTCCACAAGCAGCTAGAAGATGACATCGCCAAATCCGGAATGTGGAAAAGGGGGCATGTTTTCCCTTGCCTCCATCCTGGCTCGCCCATTAGCTCTTCGCTATCCAGTCTTTTCAACAGGCAGCGGAAAATAGCGTGGAGAACAGAACCAACTTCTTTCATCTGCATTTGATTTCTGACTCCACCGGAGAGACTCTGATCTCGGCCGGCCGAGCCGCATCGGCGCAATTCAAGTCCGCCCAGCCAATCGAGCACGTCTATCCGTTGATCCGGAATCGCAAGCAGCTGATGCCGGTTCTCCAGGCAATCGACAATGAACCGGGCATCGTGCTCTACACGATTGTTGACCGCGATCTTGCTAGCCTCATCGACGAGCGTTGTGCGGAAATGGGGGTTGCATCCGTCAACGTCCTGGAGCCGGTCATCGGCGCATTCCAGATCTATCTCGGCGCCCCGTCAAGACGCCGCGTCGGCGCGCAACATGTCATGAATGCCGGATATTTCGCCCGTATCGAAGCCCTAAACTTCACAATGGATCATGACGACGGTCAGATGCACGAGGATTATAACGAGGCCGATGTCGTCATTGTCGGCATCAGCCGCACATCAAAAACGCCGACCAGCATCTATCTCGCAAACCGCGGCATCAAAACTGCCAATATACCGATCGTCTACGGTGTGCCTCTCCCAGAGGGTCTGCTGACCGCAACCAAGCCTCTGATCGTCTGTCTCATCGCCACCACCGACCGGATCTCTCAAGTTCGGGAAAACCGTCTGCTCGGAACAACACCTGGTTTCGACCGTGAGCACTATACCGACCGCGCGGCAATCTCGGAGGAACTGAAATATGCGCGCTCGCTCTGTGCCCGGCATAATTGGCCGATGATCGATGTAACGAGGCGTTCGATCGAAGAAACGGCGGCAGCCATCGTTGCCCTGCGACCGAAGCTGCGTTAAGCGCTGAACAACCGAATTGCTGTCGAGGACTTGGATGAAACCGAAGCTCGTTCTTGCATCGTCGAGTCCGTTCCGGCGTATGCTGATGGAAAATGCCGGCCTCACATTCGAAGCGCATGCCGCCCAGATAGATGAGCGGGCAATCGAGGCGCCTTTGGAAAAATCGGGTGCAACGCCGGATGAAGTGGCGCTCGTACTGGCGGAAGCAAAGGCGAGATATGTCAGCCAGCAGTTCACCGGTGCGCTGACCATCGGTTCGGATCAGACGATGTCCCTCGTCTCGCAGGTCTTTCACAAACCACAAGACATGGCTGATGCTGCCAATCATCTGCGTACCCTCGCGGGTAAGACACATCGCTTGAACAGCGCGGTGACAATCATCAGAGATGGTGAGGTCTTATGGCGGCATATTTCTCACGCTGAGCTGACCATGCGGCCGCTAACAAACGATTTCATTGCGCGCCATCTGGAGCGCGTCGGCACGAAGGCACTGGCGAGCGTCGGCGCCTATCAACTCGAAGGGGAAGGGATCCAGCTGTTCGAGAAGATCGACGGCGACTATTTCACGATCCTCGGCCTGCCGATGTTACCACTCCTTGCAAAACTCCGGGAACTGGATGCGATCGATGGATGATTCACGTGAAACACTGGGACCGAAAGCGTTTGTCACGGGCTTTCCCGTCAGGCATTCGCGCTCGCCATTGATCCACGGTTACTGGCTGAAGACACTCGGTCTGCCGGGCAGCTACCGCGCCCATGAGGTCGCTCCGGAAAACTTTGAGAATTTTATCGCCTCCCTGAAGGACGGCAGCGCCGGCTTCATTGGTGGCAACGTTACGATCCCTCACAAGGAATTGGCCTTCAAACTGGCCGATCAGCCGGATGAACTCTCAGAAGAACTCGGCGCCTCGAATACACTGTGGCTGGAGGACGGAAAACTTCTCGCCACCAACACGGATGGCCGCGGCTTCACCGCCAATCTCGATGAACGGCATCCAGGCTGGGACCGGCACGACAGGGCCGTGATCTTCGGCGCCGGCGGCGCAAGCCGCGCCGTCATCCAGGCGGTCCGCGACCGCGGCTTCAAGGAAATCCACGTCGTCAATCGCACGGTCGAACGGGCGCGGGAACTGGCCGACCGGTTCGGTCCGAAGGTTCAAGCCCATCCGATGGCAGCCCTCGGTGAAGTGATGAAAGGGGCAGGGCTGTTCATCAACACCACCTCTCTCGGCATGGACGGCGAGGCAGCACCTGCGATCGATTTCTCGCCACTGGCTCCGGATGCCGTCGTCACCGACATCGTCTACGTGCCGCTGAAAACCCCGATCCTCGCCCAGGCGGAGGAACAAGGTTTTGCCATTGTCGATGGACTCGGCATGCTGCTGCATCAGGCCGTGCCGGGATTTGAAAAGTGGTTCGGCAAACGGCCCGTCGTCGACGAGACCCTGCGGGCTTTGATCATTGCGGATATGGAAAAACATTAATGCTGAAGATCGGCCTCACCGGCTCCATCGGAATGGGCAAGTCGGCGGCAGCGAAGCTTTTTGCCGAAGCTGGTGTCCCGGTTAACGACTCAGACGCGGTTGTCCATGATCTCTATGCTGGCGAGGCAGCCCCATTGGTTGATGCCGCGTTTCCCGGCACGATGAAAAACGGTGCCGTCGACCGCCAGGAGCTTGGCCGACAGCTGGCACAGAATCCTGACGGTTTCAAAAGACTGGAGCAGATCGTTCATCCCCTGGTGCGCAAACGGGAAATCGAATTCCTGCAGCGTGAGAAGGAAGCGGGGGCTGAGATGGTTGTCCTCGATATCCCCCTACTTTTCGAAACCGGCGCCGAGCAGAGGGTCGATGCTGTTGTCGTCGTCAGTGCCGATCCACAGATTCAGCGCAAGAGGGTGCTTGCGCGCCCGAACATGACGGAAGAAAAATTCAATATGATTCTCTCCCGCCAGATATCAGATGCGGAAAAACGCCGTCGCGCTGACTACATCGTGGACAGCAGCCATAGCATTGAGACGGCAAGGAAACAGGTGGCAAATATCATAGCCGAATTGAAGAAGCGGATTGCGGAGGAAGAAGGCCCACATGCGTGAGATTATTTTCGATACGGAAACAACCGGCCTCGATAACCGCATGGACCGCATCATCGAAATCGGCGGCATCGAACTCCTCAATCATTTCCCGACCGGCAGGACGATCCATCTCTTCGTAAACCCCGGCGATCAGAAGGTTCATCCGGATGCGCTGGCCGTCCATGGCATCACCGACGAGTTCTTGAAGGACAAGCCTCCTTTTGCCGACGTCGTCGAGCAGATCCTGGACTTTTTCGGTGACGGCAAATGGATCGCCCATAACGCGACCTTCGACATGGGCTTCGTCAATGCTGAGCTTGCCCGCCTCGGCCTGCCCCCGATCCTGCCTGATCGTGTGGTCGATACGCTGTCGCTTGCCCGGCGCAAGCATCCCATGGGTCCGAATTCTCTCGACGCCCTTTGCCGGCGTTATGGCATCGACAATTCGCACCGGACAAAGCACGGAGCCCTGCTCGACTCCGAACTTTTGGCTGAAGTCTATATCGAGATGATCGGCGGCCGACAGGCTGCACTCGGCCTCGGCGTGGTCGGATCGGCTAGCCAGAACAAGGGTGACGACCTGGTGGAAGAAGTCATGGTGACGGCCATCATGGAACGGCCGAAGCCTCTGGCGCCACGATTGACCGAAGCGGAGGTGCAGGCGCATGACGCCTTGATCGCCAAGCTTGGGTCGAAAGGGATCTGGTCGAAATACGACCAGTTCTCCTGAAATGAAAATGCCCGGGTTTCGCCCGGGCATTCGAGTTTGAGAGCCTGTAAGCCCGACTTAATTCGGAACGGCCTGAACTTTGGAACGGGCCTGCTCTTCGGCAACACGCTGCGCGAACATCTGCGCAAAATCGATCGGATCGATCATCAGCGGCGGGAAGCCGCCATTGCGCGTCACGTCTGCGATAATCTGGCGGGCAAACGGGAAAAGCATGCGCGGGCACTCGATAAAGAGAACCGGCAGCATATGCTCCTGTGGGAAACCCGCAACGCGGAACACGCCGCCATAGACCAGCTCGGTGTGGAATACCGTCTTGTCACCATCCTTGGCTTCAGCAATCAGCGAGAGCACGACGTCGAAATCCGTTTCGGACAGCGGATTGGCATTGACGTTCACATTGATGTTGATCGCCGGCGCCTTGTCACGGGCCTGAAGAGAGCGCGGTGCGCCCGGATTTTCGAAGGAGAGATCCTTGACGTATTGGGCAAGGATCGAGAGTGTCGGGCTTGTTGCACCGTTGCTGTTATTGTCGTCTGCCATGGCTGTTCCTCGAGGGCATTGGTAGTGCCGCCATCTAACATTTCGCGGATAGGCTTACAACCCTGGGCCTCCGGGGCAGGAAACGTGCGGCGGCCTCAGTCGCCGAGCTTTTTGCCGGACCAGGGTGACTTTTCGTTCGGTTCGCGATGATAGTCCTCTTCATCGAGATCGACTACCTTTGAATCGCCAGACTTGCCCGGTCGGCTCCGAAATTCCGGACGCGAGGATGCGGAGAAGCCGTTACCGCTCGTGTCGACCACGACGAAGCGCTTCGCGATCGATCGCCAGAGCAGATTGCGAACCTGGGGGATGAGGAGCAGAATCGCTAATATGTCGGAGAGAAAACCCGGGATGATGAAGAGCAGCGCGGCGATCACATTCATCGCCGGATTGAGTAGTTCCCGCCCGGGCATGGCGCCGGTACGGCCCTCCGCAGACATGCGACGCAGGATGCCTATACCCTGCCTGCGCAGGAGGAAGGAGCCGACGACAAAGCCCAGCACGACGAGGGCAAGCGTTGCGGCAAGCCCGACCGCACGGCCGACAATGACGAAACCGGCAATCTCTGCAAGCGGCAGCAGCAGAACAAAGGCCGGCAGCACGGAAAAACGCATCTCTCTATCCCGAGCGGCTCGGGCTCCTCTTGGCACTGGTGAAGATAACGGCCATGATTTGAATCATCCGTATAGCCGGACTATATGGGGGTAGAAATCAGGGATGTTAACAGCGACAGCGGCGGGATATGAGTTCAAACGACTTCATTACATTGTTTTTTCTGGTAGCGGCGGTGCTGATTTTCTTTCAGCTTCGTTCTGTTCTCGGACGCCGCACAGGAAATGAGAAGCCGCCGCGTGATCTCTATACGCCACGGGATGCCGTGCAGAACGACAGCGCCGATGCCGGCAAGGTCGTAACCCTGCCCCGGCGCGATGTGAATGGGGAAGAGGAAGACCACTTCTCCGCCATCGACGCTTTCGCACCGGCCGGCACGCCGCTGAATGAATCTCTGCGCGCGCTCAACAGAGCTGATCCCTCCTTCGACCCGAAGGAATTCCTGAACGGCGCCCGCATGGCCTACGAGATGATCGTCATGGCTTTCGCCGATGGCGACCGTAAAAGCCTGAAGAACCTTCTCTCCCGTGAAGTCTATGACGGCTTCGATGCAGCAATCAACGATCGCGAGAGCAAGGGTGAGAAGATAAAATCCACCTTCGTCGGCATCGATAAGGCCGAGATCACCCATGCCGAAACCAAGGGCAGCGAGGCGCAGATCACCGTGCGCATCATCAGCCAGCTGATCTCCGCTACCTACGACAAGAACGACGTGCTGATCGAAGGCGACGCCGAGAATGTCGCCGAGGTCAACGATCTCTGGACCTTCGCTCGCGATACCCGCTCGCGCGATCCCAACTGGAAACTCGTCGCGACCGAATCGGAACATGAGTGACGTAGCGGACTTCGCCCTCAAGGCAGTCAGTTTCGACGCATTGGAAGGCTGGGGGAGTGACGATCCCTCCGTTCTTTTTGAAGTCATGGCCTCCTGTCGCCGGCATATTTCCGAGACGAAACCTTATCGTACCGGGTCGCTGGGCCTGACGTCAGCCGACCTCCTTCCATTGCTGGAAGCGGCGGAAAAGTTTCGTCCGTCGTCGGCCGAGGCGGCGCGGCTCTTCTTCGAGAGTCATTGCCAAGCCTTCCGGATCGTCCGAAGAGATGGCGGGAGCGGGTTTGTCACCGCATTCTACGAACCGGAAATCGACGTTGCCGACAGACCGGATGAGGACTTTCGCTTTCCGATCTACCGTCGTCCCGACGATCTGATCGATCTTGACGATCAAAACCGTCCAGCAGACCTGGAACGTTCCTATGCTTTCGGACGCCTTGGTGATGGTCTGATCGACGCCTACCCCGATCGCCGTGCCATCGACCAAGGCTGTCTCGAAGGTCGCGGTCTCGAAATTGCTTGGGCGAGATCGAAAGTCGATCTCTTTTTCGTGCATGTGCAGGGCGCGGCTCGTCTGCGTTACGCCGATGGCAGAATCGGCCGCATCACCTATGCTGCGAAAGCGGGTCATCCCTTTTCGGCGATCGGCAAGTTGCTGATCGATCGCGGTGAGATCGACCGTGCGGCTGTTTCCATGCAGTCCATCCGCGCTTGGCTTGCTGCCCATCCCGACAAGGTCGACGAAGTCCTTTGGCATAACCGATCCTATATTTTCTTCCGCGAAGCTGCGGTGGAGGATCCGAGTGCCGGGCCGATCGCTGCGGCAAAAGTACCGCTGCTTGCCGGACGTTCGCTTGCCGTTGACCGCCTGATCCACACTTTTGGCTTTCCGTTCTTCATCCGCTCCGAAAGGCTGACTCATCTTGATGGTGGCAAGCCGTTTCAGCGATTGATGCTCGCGCTTGACACCGGTTCGGCAATTGTCGGGCCGGCGCGCGGCGATATTTTCACCGGGTCGGGCCATGCTGCCGGTGAATTGGCGGGGACTGTGCGCAACGATGCGGACTTCGCAATTCTCATTCCGAATGCGGCCGCGACGAGGTTCGGCTGATGGCGAAGGACCGCAAGCTCAGTTCGGACGAGAGAATCCTATGGGGCAGGGTGGCTCGCAGTACGCGGCCGATGCCCGGCAAGACAGATGAACTGACTGCGCTCGATACATTTCTGGTCGAGGCCGAGGCGGCGGCTGAGCGGGAGAAGGTCGAAAAGCAGAAGGCGATATCACCTCTTTCGCAGCAGTCCGTAGTGCCGACTCCGGCAAAACAGCCGTCGGGCATCCACCATCCGCTGGAGCGACCGGTCAAGCGCAAGATTGCCAAAGGGAAGTTGGCGCTCGAAGCGCGCGTTGATCTCCACGGAATGGTCCAGAGCGAGGCACACTCCTTCCTGCTTGATTTCCTGGTTCGCGCCCATGAGCGCGGCATGCGGCATGTTCTGGTCATCACCGGCAAAGGCAGCTCCATGGGCAGCGAAGGCGTCTTGAAACGCGCCGTGCCGCTCTGGTTCTCCAAGCCGGAATTCCGCTTTCTGATATCGTCCTATGAGCCTGCGGCCCAGCATCATGGCGGCGAGGGAGCGCTCTATATCCGCCTCTCGCGCCGCGCCGGGGAAAAGTCGTGACCCCGTTTGCTGAAGCAGTCCGCAAGCTACGCGCCCGGAAGGGCGTGACGCAAAAGCAGATGGCTGCGGCCCTGAATGTGTCGCCCGCCTATCTCTCTGCGCTCGAGCATGGGAAACGCGGCGTGCCGAGCTTCGATCTCCTGCAGCGTATCGCTGGCTACTTCAACATCATCTGGGACGAGGCGGAAGAACTCTTCCTCATTGCCGGCTCGTCCGACCCACGTGTGGTCGTCGATACCTCGGGCCTGCCGTCTGAACACACAGAATTTGCCAATCGTCTGGCCAAGCGCATCCGCAGCCTTGACAGCGCAGATATCGCCCAGTTATCCGCGCTTCTTGAAAATGGCGGCAAAGGGGACGGAAAAGCGTCATAATCCCCTGTTTTATGCCTTGTTTTGGGGCCTTGCCATTGGGAACTCGCTGCAAAAAACCTATATTCGACATTGAAAAAGCCGGTGATTCGCAAGGCGCGCCGTTGCTGACTACAACAGGGAAAATCTCGACAGAATGACCGATGCACCCGCGACGGAAAACGGCGTAAACACCGAATATGGCGCAGACTCCATCAAGGTCCTGAAGGGCCTTGATGCCGTGCGCAAGCGCCCCGGCATGTATATCGGCGATACCGACGACGGCTCGGGCCTTCACCACATGGTCTACGAAGTCGTCGACAACGCGATCGATGAAGCGCTGGCCGGCCACGCCGATCTCGTTACCGTTTCGCTCAATCCGGACGGCTCTGTAACCGTTACGGATAACGGCCGCGGCATTCCGACAGCTATCCATAGCGGTGAAGGCGTGTCGGCGGCCGAAGTCATCATGACCCAGCTGCATGCTGGCGGCAAGTTCGACCAGAACTCCTACAAGGTTTCAGGTGGTCTGCATGGCGTCGGCGTTTCGGTTGTCAACGCGCTTTCGGTCTGGCTGAAGCTGAAGATCCGTCGTCACGGCAAGATCCATGAGATGAGCTTCACCCATGGAGTTGCGGATGCACCGTTGAGGGTAACCGGTGAAGCCGGCGACGAGACAGGCACGGAAGTCAGCTTTATGCCGAGCTCTGGAACTTTCACCATGACGGAGTTCGACTATGGCACGCTTGAGCACCGTCTGCGTGAACTGGCCTTCCTCAACTCCGGCGTCCGTATCCTGCTGACAGACAAGCGTCATTCCGACATCAAACAGGAAGAGATGATGTATGACGGTGGCCTCGAGGCCTTCGTCTCCTATCTCGATCGCGCCAAGAAGCCGCTTGTTGAAAAGCCGGTCGCGATCCGCGGCGAGAAGGACGGTATCACCGTCGAAGTGGCTATGTGGTGGAACGATAGCTACCATGAGAACGTGCTCTGCTTCACCAACAACATTCCCCAGCGCGATGGTGGCACGCACATGGCCGGTTTCCGCGCTGCGTTGACACGCCAGATCACCTCCTATGCCGATACCTCTGGCATCACCAAGAAGGAAAAGGTGACGCTCACTGGTGACGATTGCCGCGAAGGCCTGACCGCTGTTCTGTCGGTAAAGGTACCGGACCCGAAATTCTCGTCGCAGACCAAGGACAAGCTCGTTTCCTCCGAAGTGCGTCCGGTCGTCGAAAGCCTCGTCAATGAAGCGCTGAGCACTTGGCTCGAAGAACATCCCGCTGAAGCCAAGGTTCTTGTCGGCAAGGTGGTGGAAGCTGCTGCCGCCCGCGAAGCCGCCCGCAAGGCGCGCGAACTGACGCGTCGCAAAGGCGCACTTGATATCGCTTCGCTGCCCGGCAAGCTCGCCGACTGCTCCGAGCGCGATCCGGCCAAATCCGAAGTCTTCCTCGTTGAGGGTGATTCGGCAGGCGGCTCGGCCAAGCAGGGGCGCTCGCGCGAAAATCAGGCAATCCTGCCGCTGCGCGGCAAGATTCTGAATGTCGAGCGCGCCCGTTTCGACAAGATGCTGTCGAGCCAAGAAATCGGCACACTGATCACGGCACTCGGCACCGGCATCGGCAAGGATGAGTTCAACGCCGAAAAGCTGCGCTATCACAAGATCATCATCATGACGGACGCCGACGTCGACGGCGCCCATATTCGCACGCTGCTGCTTACCTTCTTCTTCCGCCAGATGCCCGAGCTGATCGAGCGCGGCCATCTCTATATCGCACAGCCGCCACTTTATAAGGTTTCACGCGGCAAGTCGGTGCAGTACGTCAAGAATGAAAAAGCGCTGGAAGATTATCTGATCGGCCAAGGTCTGGAAGATGCGGCGCTGAAGCTTTCGAGCGGCGAAGTCCGCGTCGGACAGGATCTGAATGAGGTCATTCACGATGCCCTGCGTCTGCGCGCCTTGCTCGATAACCTGCATTCGCGCTACAATCGTGCCGTCGTCGAACAAGCGGCTATCGCCGGTGCCCTCAATGCCGAACTCGTCAGCAATGCGGATCGTGCCCAGGAACTGGCGAATGAAGTCGCCAAGCGACTCGATATTATCGCCGAGGAAACAGAACGCGGCTGGGAAGGCAACCTCACCAGCGAGGGCGGTATACGCTTGGAACGCATGGTTCGCGGCGTCAAGGAAGTCATCGTGCTCGACATGGCGCTGATCGGTTCCCAAGATGCCCGCCTTATCGACCAGCTCACACCGCGTCTGAAGGAAATCTACCAGACGCCACCGGCATTGAGCCGACGCGACGGCGAGGTTGAAATTTCCGGCCCGCGCGCGCTTCTCGATGCTATTTTCGCCAGCGGCCGCAAGGGCCTGACCATGCAGCGCTACAAGGGTCTCGGTGAAATGAATGCCGAACAGCTCTGGGAAACGACGCTCGATCCGAACGTCCGCTCGCTGTTGCAGGTCAAGGTCAGCGATGCGACTGATGCCGACGGCCTTTTTGCCCGCCTGATGGGCGATGAAGTCGAGCCGCGCCGCGAATTCATCCAGGACAACGCACTGAGCGTCGCAAACCTTGATATCTGACCGAAAACCGGTCACGAAAAGCCTCGCAGTCATCGGGCTAGCGGGGCTTTTTATTCGTGATCAATCCTTGCCGACGAAGCGACCGTTGAAGGCGACTTCAGAGAGTGGCTTGCGCTGGCTCGGAAATTCACGCTCCCGATTCCGTTCGGAGAGAGTGCTCTTGTCGGCAATGCGTCCGACGGCAATACCAGCTTCGACGCGATAACCATCTGGCACTTCGAGCTTTTCTTTGATTTCATCATGTTTGATGCCGCCCATGCCATGGGCATAGAAGCCAGAAATGCGAGCCTGGATGGCAAGATGGCCCCAAGCGGCGCCGGCATCAAAAGAGTGCGTATAGCTTGGGCGTCCCTCGCTGCGAGCGCCGGTGAAGCTGCGCGAGACCACGAAGATCAATGCCGAAGCGTTCTTCGCCCATTCCTGGTTGGATTCGACGAGCAGGCTCACGAATTCTTCCCAATGCTTCGAGCCTTTCAATGCGTAGAGGAACCGCCACGGCTGCATGTTTGCCGATGATGGCGCCCAGTGCGCAGCGTCGAGCAGCGTCAGAAGCTGGGCTTCTTCGATGATCTCGCCGGTAAAGGCGCGAGGCGACCAGCGGTCGAGAAACATCGGATCGATTGCATATTCGGATTCGCGGCTATTGGCTTTCGTCATGCTGGCTTCCGGGAGTTGGCGATGGATGGGATTCCATTGCAGAGATTACTTTAGTGATATTTCCGCACCCGCTTGCTTGGCAAGCGCAGTTTGATTGCAGCCGGTGCACGATCTGTTTCCAGAAACTGGCCTTACGCGCGCGAAGAACTCCCGGTAAAGCGGCGTAAATACGATCGATCAGGAGAAGCGGCATGCTGGTGAGTGGCAAATGGACCGAGGATTGGCAGCCGGTCCAGGCAAAGGATGAGAAGGGTGGCTTCGTCCGTCAGATATCGAGCTTCCGCAACTGGGTGACGCCTGACGGCAGTGCAGGCCCGACAGGTGAGGGCGGTTTTGCCGCGGAAGCCGGCCGCTACCATCTCTACGTCGCCTATATTTGCCCCTGGGCTTCGCGCACACTGATCGGCCGCAAGCTCAAAGGGCTGGAAGATATCATCTCGGTTTCGATTGTCGAACCGGCGCTCACCAAGCAGGGCTGGCGTTTTGGCGATTATCCCGGCGCGACTGCAGATGAGGAGAACGGCGCCACCTACATGCACGAGATCTACACGAAGGCGGATGCCGATTTCACCGGACGAGCGACGGTCCCAGCTCTATGGGACAAGAAACGCGCGACAATCGTCAACAACGAATCGTCCGATATTCTGCGCATGCTGAACAGCGGTTTTGGCGATCTCGCCCGCGGCAACATCGATCTTTATCCGGCCGCTCGGCGCAATGCGATTGATGTCTTCAACGAGCGCATCTATCCGTCACTGAACAATGGCGTTTACCGCACCGGCTTTGCGACGACGCAGATTGCCTATGAGGAGGCCTTTGCCGAGGTCTTCGGCTGCCTGGACTGGATCGAACCGCAGCTCGAAGACCGCAAGTTCCTCTTCGCTGACCACCCGACGGAGGCCGATATCCGCCTGTTCGTTACGCTCGTGCGTTTCGATGTCGCCTATCACGGGCTTTTCAAGTGCAACCTGCGGCGTCTGTCCGATTACCCCAACCTCAAGGCCTTCTGCCGGCGGATGCTGGATTGGCCCGGCATTGCCGAGACCGTGAATTTCGATCACATCAAGCGCGGTTATTATTCGATCGAGAGCCTCAACCCCACGCGCATTGTCCCGGTTGGACCGCAACTCGCTGAAATTTTTTAAAGCAGCTCCGGCAAAGGTGCGCAGCGGTTTTGCGCGAATATAAAGCGCTGGAGCATTTTTGCGTTTTGAAGAAAAACAGAAATTCTCTGAGCAGGCGTACCGCTTCCTCGGAAAGGCATAATGACACCGATGAATAATTCGTTCATAGGTGGCGCACTCGCTTTCCATGAGGAGGATATTCATGAAGCTGATGCGCGTTGGAGAAGCGGGCAGCGAAAAGCCGGCCCTGCTCGATGCCGATGGCAAGATCCGTGACCTTTCTGCCCATGTCGCCGATATCGGCGGCGAGGCAATCACGCCGGCAGGCCTTGCAAAAATCGCAGCCCTCGATCCGAAGAGCCTGCCCGAACTAGCCGCCGGCCGTATCGGCGCCTGCGTTGCCGGCACCGGCAAATTCATCTGCATCGGTTTGAACTATTCTGACCACGCAGCAGAAACCGGCGCCACCGTGCCGCCAGAGCCCGTCATCTTCATGAAGGCGACATCGGCGATTGTTGGTCCGAACGACAACGTCCAGATCCCGCGTGGTTCGGAGAAGACCGACTGGGAAGTCGAACTCGGTGTCGTCATCGGCAAGACCGCGAAATATGTTAGCGAAGCCGAAGCGCTGGATTATGTCGCCGGCTACTGCGTCTCCAACGACGTTTCCGAACGCGCCTTCCAGACCGAGCGTTCCGGCCAGTGGACCAAGGGCAAGTCCTGCGACACCTTCGGCCCGATCGGTCCGTGGCTCGTGACCAAGGACGAAGTTGTCAATCCGCAGAACCTTGGCATGTGGCTCAAGGTCAACGGCCAGACGATGCAGGACGGTTCCACCAAGACCATGGTCTACGGCGTCGCCTTCATCGTTTCTTATCTCAGTCAATTCATGTCCCTGCAGCCTGGCGATGTCATCTCGACCGGCACGCCTCCTGGCGTTGGGATGGGCATGAAGCCGCCGCGTTATCTGAAGGACGGCGACGTCGTCGAACTCGGCATCGAAGGGCTCGGCACTCAGAAGCAGCTCTTTGTAGCGGACCGTTAACGGCTTCTCCTACTGAAAAGCTTGAGCTTTATCCAACAAGGTAATGCCGGAGATCAATTTTCCGGCATTTTTCTTTCAGACTGTAATGTTATGTTGCTGTGCAACAAAAACCTGCTAGCCTACGTTGATGTGCCAGCGTTAACGGAAAGAGTCCGGCGCCCTTCAATTGGCGTCGTCTTTGCCGGATAGAGAAAGGTGGCGCCCTTCATGTTCTACCAGCTTTATGAATTGAACCATGCAGCGCTGGCTCCCTTCCGCGCTGCAGCAGATATTATGCGTTTTGCCTATGCCAATCCGCTGAACCCCTTTTCGCAAACCCCGATGGGGCGCACCATTTCGGCCGGTCTCGAAATGTTCGAGCGCACCACGCGCCGTTATGGCAAGCCGGAATTCGGGCTCGACGAAACCCTCGTCGACGGCAGGAAGGTCGTTGTGCGCGAGGAAGTGGTTTGGGCGCGTTCCTTCTGCAATCTCCTGCACTTTTCCCGCGATGTCCCAGCCGGTCACAGTGGTGATCCGCGCATTCTCATAGTAGCACCCATGTCCGGCCACTACGCGACCTTGCTGCGCGGCACCGTCGAGGCACTGCTGCCGAGCGCTGACATTTACATCACCGACTGGTTGGACGCGCGCATGGTGCCGATGACCGAAGGCACCTTCGACCTCTCGGATTACATCGATTACGTCGTCGAGATGCTGCATTTCCTCGGCCATGACACGCATGTTATCGCCGTCTGTCAGCCCTCCGTGCCGGTGTTGGCCGCTGCCGCCATCATGGAAGAGGCCAAGGATCCGCTTGCGCCGTCGTCCATGACCCTGATGGGCGGTCCGATCGACACCCGCATCAATCCGACGGCAGTCAACAAGCTTGCCAAGGAGCGGCCGCTCGAGTGGTTTGCCGATAATGTCATCATGAATGTCCCCTGGCCGCAGCCGGGTTTCATGCGGCCTGTCTATCCAGGCTTCCTGCAGCTTTCCGGCTTCATGTCGATGAACCTTGACCGGCACCTGATCGCCCACAAGGAATTCTTCATGCATCTCGTGAAGAACGATGGCGAGCCCGAAAAGCACCGTGATTTTTACGACGAATATCTCGCCGTCATGGACCTGACTGCGGAATTTTATCTGCAGACCGTTGAACAGGTCTTCATGAAGCATGCGCTGCCGAAGGGTGAACTTATGCATCGCGGCAAGCGCGTCGACCCTTCGGCGATCCACAACGTCGCCTTGCTGACGGTCGAGGGCGAGAACGACGATATCTCGGGCGTCGGTCAGACACAGGCTGCACAGACCATCTGCGTAAATATCCCTAACGAGATGCGCATGCATTACCTGCAGCCGGATGTCGGCCACTACGGCGTCTTCAACGGTTCCCGCTTCCGCCGCGAGATTGCGCCTCGTATCGTCTCCTTCACGCGACAGCATTCCCGCGCGAAGAAGCCGCCGGTCCAGCGTGTCATCAAGGGCGGCAAATCAGCCTGAATTAGGAAACGCTGATTTAATGCTGCCAACTCAAGACCTTGTCCGATTTAACCTGAAATCGTCTTGAAGGCCGGTTCACCGGTAACCATCTGCTTTTTCAGCACTCGGCATCGTGTCGGGTGCTGAACGCGAGGATACCGCACGATGAACCAGTCAGCATTGCTTCGCCCGGATTGGACTCCGGCTACCGTTGCCCTGATGATCCTCGGCTTCATGGTTTTCTGGCCTCTGGGGCTGGCCATGCTTGCCTATATCATCTTCGGCGAGCGGCTGCGTGGCTTCAAGCGTGACGTCAACCAGGCGACGGATGGCTTCTTTGCAGGCTGCCGCCGTTCGCATGGCCGTCACCGCCCGCATTTCTCGACGGGCAACGTCGCCTTCGACGATTGGCGCAAGGCCGAGCTCGATCGCATCGAGGAGGAACGCCGCAAGCTCGATGAAATGCGTCAGGAATTCGATGCCTACCTGCGCGAGCTTCGCCGCGCCAAGGATCAGGAAGAATTCGACCGCTTCATGCGCGAGCGCAAGAACGGCAGACGCGACGACAATGGTCCGGTCGCCGAATACCAGACGCCGTAAGGCAAACACAGAAAGTCTACGGCCGGCATCGCTTCCGATGCCGGTTTTTCTTTGCCCGGATTTCCTCCGAATCGTATAGAAAACTCCTATGTTTCCGCTCCCGAAGATCCGTCGTACGACGAAAAAACCGGCTCCGCCCGAAAAGCGGACGCTGGATGTCGCCGGCCGTCTGATGCCCCTCACGATCAAGCAGCATGACCGGGCAACCCGGATCACACTGCGTATCGAGCCAGGCGGCCGGGCGTTGAAGATGACGGTGCCGAAGGGGCTTGCCGCTCGAGAAGTCAATGCTTTCCTGGACAGGCACCAAGGCTGGCTGCTGACCAAACTTGCGAAATTTTCCACCGATACGGGTCTGTACGATGGCGGCGACATTCTCTTTCGGGGCGTCAAACATCGTATTCAGCACACCGGTAGTCTACGTGGGCTGACCGAGGCCGTCATGATGGACGGTAAAGCAGTACTTCGCGTCAGCGGCATGCCGGAACATATCGGCAGGCGCATCGCCGCCTTCCTAAAAAAAGAAGCGCGCGCCGATCTCGAGAAATTGTCACGCTTGCATGCCGGTTCCATCAAGGCGCCGATACGCTCGATTTCGATGAAGGATACCCGCAGCCGCTGGGGCTCCTGCTCCTCGGAAGGAAACCTGAGTTTCTCGTGGCGCATCGTTATGGCGCCGCCTTCCGTGATCGATTATCTCGCTGCCCATGAGGTCGCGCATCTCAAGGAAATGAACCACGGCCCGCACTTCTGGGCGCTCTGCAAGAAACTTTGCCCGCATATGGAAGAGGCGAAGTCCTGGCTGAAGCGTCATGGCAGCCAATTGCACGCCATAGACTTCGATTAAGTGGACCCGCTAAATGCGGCCGGCATTTGCAAATTGGCTCGACTCTTCGCGCATTTCATGTCACTCCGCTGCCATGAGACCAGATATCAAGATCTGCGGTTTGAAGACGCCTGAGGCCATCGAACGCGCACTGAAGCGCGGCGCGACGCATCTCGGCTTCAATTTTTTCGAAAAGAGCCCGCGCTACGTCGAGCCCGATATTGCCGGCAAACTTGCCGAGCCGGCGCGCGGCAAGGCTAAGATAGTCGCTGTCGTGGTCGATCCGACCAATGATGATCTCGACGAAATCGTTGCGCTTTTGCGTCCCGATATGCTGCAGCTTCACGGCAGCGAGAGTCCCGAGCGCGTGCTGTCCATTAAGGCAGTCTACGGCATCCCCGTTATCAAGGCATTGGCGGTTCGTAGCGCCGACGACCTGAAGCGTGTCGAGGCCTATATAGGCATCGCAGATCGTTTCCTTTTCGATGCCAAGCCGCCGAAAGGGTCCGAACTGCCGGGCGGTAACGGCGTTTCCTTTGATTGGAGCCTGCTCACCTGGCTTGACGGAAGCGTTGACTACATGCTTTCCGGCGGGCTCAACAAGACAAATGTCGGCCAGGCGCTGGCAATCTCCAAGGCGCCGGGTGTCGATACCGCCTCCGGTGTCGAAAGTGCGCCGGGCGTGAAGAGCCCAGAGATGATCGATGAGTTTTTCGATGCGGTTGAACAGGCATGCATGCCTGAAACGACCTCAGGGAGTTGAAAGTGAACAAGACGCCTAAACCGAATTCCTTCCGCGCCGGCCCGGACGAAGACGGCCGCTTCGGCATTTACGGGGGCCGCTTCGTGGCCGAAACCCTGATGCCCTTGATCCTCGATCTGCAGGAAGAGTGGAACAAAGCGAAAGACGATCCGGAATTCCAGGCGGAACTGAAGCATCTCGGCACCCACTATATCGGCCGCCCGAGCCCGCTTTATTATGCTGAGCGCCTGACCCAGCATCTCGGTGGTGCCAAGATCTACTTCAAGCGTGAAGAGCTGAACCATACCGGTTCGCACAAGATCAACAATTGCATCGGTCAGATCCTGCTCGCCAAGCGCATGGGCAAGACGCGTATCATCGCCGAGACCGGTGCCGGACAGCATGGCGTGGCTTCCGCCACCGTCGCCGCCCGCTTCGGCCTACCCTGTGTCGTCTACATGGGCGCCACCGACGTCGAGCGTCAGGCACCGAATGTGTTCCGCATGAAGCTGCTTGGTGCCGAGGTAAAGCCGGTGACTGCCGGCAGCGGCACGCTGAAGGACGCTATGAACGAGGCTCTGCGAGATTGGGTCACCAACGTCGACAGTACCTACTATCTGATCGGCACCGCTGCCGGCCCGCACCCCTATCCGGAAATGGTGCGCGATTTCCAGGCCGTTATCGGCATGGAGGCCAAGCAGCAGATGCTCGAGGCCGAAGGCCGCCTGCCAGATCTCGTTATTGCTGCAGTTGGCGGTGGTTCGAATGCGATCGGCATCTTCCATCCCTTCCTCGATGACAAGGACGTCAAGATCGTCGGCGTTGAGGCCGGCGGCAAGGGCTTGCAGGGCGATGAGCACTGCGCTTCGATCACCGCTGGCTCGCCCGGTGTTCTGCACGGCAACCGCACCTATCTGTTGCAGGACAATGACGGGCAGATCAAGGAAGGCCATTCGATCTCGGCTGGCCTCGATTATCCCGGCATCGGCCCGGAACATTCATGGCTGAACGATATCGGTCGTGCCGAATATGTACCGATCATGGATCATGAAGCGCTCGAAGCCTTCCAAACGCTGACGCGCCTCGAAGGTATCATCCCGGCGCTCGAGCCTTCGCACGCGCTTGCCGAAGTCATCAAGCGCGCGCCCAAGATGGGCAAGGACGAGATCATCTTGATGAACCTCTCCGGCCGCGGCGACAAGGACATCTTCACCGTCGGCAAGATCCTGGGAATGGGTGAGTAAAGAAACATGACCGCACGTATGGATAAACGCTTCGCCGATCTGAAGGCGGAAGGTCGCCCGGCACTCGTAACCTATTTCATGGGCGGCGATCCCGATTACGAGACCTCGCTCGGCATCATGAAGGCGCTGCCGGAGGCTGGCTCCGATATTATCGAACTCGGAATGCCCTTTTCCGACCCCATGGCTGACGGCCCGGCAATCCAGCTCGCCGGCCAGCGCGCGCTGAAGGGCGGCCAGACGCTGAAGAAGACGCTGCAGCTTGCCGCCGACTTCCGCAAGACCAACTACACGACGCCGATCGTCATGATGGGCTACTACAATCCTATCTACATCTACGGCGTCGAGAAGTTTCTCGATGATGCGCTGATTTCCGGCATCGATGGGTTGATCGTCGTCGACCTTCCGCCGGAAATGGATGACGAACTCTGCATTCCTGCGTTGAAGAAGGGCATCAATTTCATTCGCCTTGCAACGCCGACGACGGATGAAAAGCGCCTGCCGACGGTTCTGAAGAATACGTCCGGCTTTGTTTATTACGTCTCGATGACCGGCATTACCGGTTCCGCCCTGCCTGACACATCGCTGGTCGCGGGCGCCGTCAAGCGCATCAAGGAGCATACCGACTTGCCGGTTTGTGTCGGCTTCGGCGTCAAGACGGCAGAGCATGCGAAAGTCATCGGGGCCTCAGCCGACGGTGTGGTTGTCGGTACCGCGATCGTCAATCAGGTAGCCAATACCCTCACAGCGGATGGAAAGGCGACGGCTGATACGGTTCAGGCCGTGGCGACGCTGGTTCGCGGTCTTTCCACAGGAACGCGTTCGGCGCGCCTTGTTGCTGCCGAATAGTTTCCCCACATTGGCACGAGTCAATAGGAGTATTCGAGTTGAACTGGATCACTAACTACGTTCGCCCGCGGATTAATTCCATGCTGGGTCGTCGCGAAGTGCCGGAGAACCTCTGGATCAAGTGCCCGGAAACGGGCGAGATGGTCTTCCACAAGGACCTGGAAAGCAACAAGTGGGTCATTCCCGCCTCCGGCTATCACATGAAGATGCCGGCAAAGGCGCGTCTTGCCGACCTGTTCGACAATGGCGAATACGAGGCCTTGCCGCAGCCGAAAGTCGCTCAAGATCCGCTGAAGTTCCGTGATTCCAAGAAATATATCGACCGTCTGCGCGACAGCCGCCTCAAGACCGAGCAGGAGGATACGATTCTCGCTGGTCTTGGCAACGTACAGGGTCTGAAGCTCGTCGCGGTCGTGCATGAATTCAACTTCATTGGCGGCTCGCTCGGCATGGCCGCCGGCGAAGCGATCATCAAAGCCTTCGAACGCGCGATCGCCGAAAAGTGCCCGCTCGTCATGTTCCCGGCTTCGGGCGGCGCGCGCATGCAGGAAGGCATCATGTCGCTGATGCAGCTTCCGCGCACGACGGTTGCCGTCGACATGCTGAAGGAAGCCGGCCAACCCTATATCGTGGTTCTGACCAACCCGACCACGGGTGGCGTGACCGCATCCTACGCCATGCTTGGTGATATTCATTTGGCCGAACCGGGCGCCGAAATCGGTTTTGCCGGCAAGCGCGTCATCGAACAGACGCTGCGTGAAAAGCTCCCCGAGGGCTTCCAGACCTCGGAATATCTGCTGGAACACGGTGTGGTCGACATGGTCGTCAAGCGTCACGACATTCCCGAGACGCTGGCGCGTCTCCTGAAGATCCTGACCAAGAAGCCGGTTTCGGCTGCAAATGATGCCAATGGGGTGATTGCTCTGGCGGCGAGCGCCTGAGCAGCAGACCTCACAAGATAGGGCGAGGCCGATTACAGACAGAGGCCAGATCGCGGCGAGTGAGGCAGCACAGGAGATCGAAAAGCTCATGGGGCTGTATCCCAAGGGCTACGATCTTTCGTTGGACCGCATCAGGCGCCTGATGGAGGCACTCGGCAATCCCGAGCGCCTCCTTCCTCCCGTAATTCACATCGCTGGCACCAACGGCAAGGGTTCGACATCGGCCTTTTGCCGCGCACTGCTGGAGGCTGGCGGCTACAGTGTTCATGTCCATACGTCCCCGCATCTCGTAAACTGGCACGAGCGCTACCGTCTGGGTGTCGCTGGCGGGCGTGGCCAACTGGTTGACGACGGCGTCTTTGCCGAAGCTTTAAGACGAGTGGTAAAGGCCAATGGTGGTGAGAAGATCACCGTCTTCGAAATCCTGACGGCCGTGACGTTCATTCTGTTTTCCGAACATCCCGCCGATGTGGCGATCATCGAAGTCGGTCTCGGCGGTCGTTTCGATGCGACGAACGTCATCGAGGATCCTGCTGTTTCGGTCATCCTGCCGATTTCACTGGATCATCAGCCCCATCTCGGTGATCGCGTGGAGCTGATTGCTGCGGAAAAGGCCGGCATTATGAAGCGCGGCCATTCCGTCGTCATCGGGCATCAGGAGTATGATGCGGCGCTCGACGTACTGATGTCGACCGCCGAGCGGCTGAACTGCCCGAGCGCTGCCTTCGGCCAGGATTTCATGGCGCATGAAGAATACGGCCGGCTGATCTATCAGGATGAATTCGGTCTCGCGGATCTGCCGTTGCCGCGCCTCCCCGGCCGTCATCAATATGCCAACGCTGCTGCCGCCATCCGTGCCGTCAAGGCTGCTGGCTTCACCGTCACCGAGCCGATGATGGAAAAAGCGATGGGGACGGTGGAATGGCCAGGCCGTCTGCAGAAGCTGACGAAGGGCAGGCTGTTGAGCCATGCACCCGCAAAATCAGAAATCTGGGTCGATGGCGGCCACAATCCAGGGGCCGGTGAAGTGATCGCCGAAGCCATGGCGAATTTCGAAGAGCGTCAACCCCGCCCGCTGTTCCTGATCTCGGGCATGATCAACACCAAGGATCCGGTCGGCTATTTCAAGGCTTTCGCCGGATTGGTGGAAAAGGTCTATTCCGTGCCGATTCGCGGCAGCGAAGCGGCAATCGATCCGGTCATTCTTGCCAACACCGCTTACGATGCCGGCCTCGTAGCAGAACCCATGTCATCCGTGACCGACGCTCTGGATGCAATCGCCTCGGCCGTTGACCCGGCGGCCCCACCGCCCCGCATTCTGATCGGTGGCTCGCTGTATCTCGTCGGCGATGTGCTGGCGGAAAACGGGACACCCCCCAAATGAAAAGCCCGGCATTTGCCGGGCTTTCGCATCCAACTGTCGAGATGTTTAGGCTGCGCTGGAAATCCAGCTGGAAAGCGCCGTCTTCGGCTTTGCGCCGATGGAGATGTCGGCAACTTCGCCGCCCTTGAAGATTGCGAGCGTCGGAATGGAGCGAACGCCGAACTGGGCCGCCAGTTCCGGGTTTTCATCGATGTTGAGCTTGGCAACCTTGACTTTGCCGGCCATTTCCGTGGCGATTTCCTCGAGGCTCGGAGCAATCATTTTGCACGGACCGCACCATTCGGCCCAGAAATCGACGACGACGGGTTCTGCGGATTCCAGAACCTCCGACCGGAAATTGTTGATATCGACCTTAACGGTAGCCATAGGCTGCTCCTTTACCGGGATTTGCTGTTGGACAAGATGTGAGGGTGCGGTGCCGGAATTTCAATGTCCGATATTTCACTTTGTGTTGAGTCCCGCAAGTGCAGATGCCAGGGCCTGCTCACTGAGCGTATGGATGGTGGCATTTTCCGTATAAACCAGCATGCAATCAATCCGTTTGGCCGGATAAAGCGGCTTCAGGATTTCCCGATAGATCGCAAGCTGCGCCTTGTGGGCAAAGGGGATCTTCTCTTCGGACACAGGCGGTACGCGGTTCGTCTTATAGTCCATGATAACGACGCTGTCGGTCAACACGGCAAGCCGGTCGATCCGGCCGGAAACTGCATATTTACGGCCTTCCAGCGTCAAGGTTCCCATGATCGAAATCTCGGCCTGCGCATGGATACTGAAGACAGTCTGGAGCCTTTCGTCCCGCAAAAGCTTCACAACCGAATCGATCAAAGCCTGTCGCTCAGCGGCTGGCCAGAACCGTGCGGCGCGTTCGGCATAACGCTTCGCCGCCTCGGCCCGCTCCTCCGCTGGCATGTCCGGCAGGGCCTGCAGCATCCTGTGAAGGAAACGGCCCTTTTCCAGAGAGCGATCGCTGCCTGCCTGGTCGCCGAAGAGCGGCGAGACGACCAGCAGATCGTCAGCCTCATCATCGATGATCGTGCCGGCGCCGGAAGGACTGAGCGGCCGCGGCAATTGTTTCTGTGGTGGCAGTGGCTGGAACAGAACCGGCGGGACCGTTTCGACGGTTGCCTGTTCCTGGCTGCGATCCATCCGCTCGAAGCTGCGCTCAACCTGTGGCACGCGCCAGCGGACGCCTTCCCATTCTCCATCAGGACCTGAGAAGCTCGCTTTCTGGACGTGCGGATGGTCCCCGCTGAGCGCGGTGGAAATCATCATGTGCCAGGTATCGTTGTTCAGCCGCACGCCGCGATAACCGCAGACGATCAGCCGGTCGGCGGCGCGCGTCATCGCGACATAGAGCAGGCGCCGATATTCCTCTTCAGCAAGAAGCTGGATACGGGCCGCATCGCTCAGCGTAAGCGAGTTGCCGAGATCGCTGACCGGTATCCAGACCGGTATCGGCGGTTCGTCCGGTCCGGCATCGATAAGCCTGAGCTTTGGTAGATGCGTGTGAGTAAAGGCCTTGGAGCCGCCGTCAACGAGGAAGACGATCGGCGCTTCGAGACCCTTAGAGGCGTGCACCGTCATGATGCGCACCTCGTTTCTTCCTTTGTCCTGCTCGCGCTTCACTTCCGGAGCTTCGAGTTCCAGCGTCGATATGAAGGACTGCAGGCCGGGAAGCGCTGACGTCTCGTAATCGAGCGCAAAGGTCAGGAATTCGTCGAGGATATCGCTGACTTCGGTGCCGAGCCGCGCCAGGAATTGCCGCCGCCCGCCATGGCTGCCGAGAACGCGTGCATAGAAGTCATGCACCGAAAGGCTTCGGGACTGGGCGAGAAAAAGCTCCATCCGCGTGACGGCTGATTGGAACCGTTCATTACCGTCGGCGGCATATTTGCGGAGATGCTGCCAGACACTTTCATTGTCGCCGCGCAATGCGGCAACTCCAAAAATATCTTCTTCCGCGAGATCGAAGAGCGGGCTCTTGAGGACGGCGGCAAGCGAGAGATCATCTTCCGGTAGGAGCAGAAAACGGCCGAGCGCCATTAAGTCCTGTACCGCGATATGGCTGGTAAGCACCAATCTGTCGGCGCCGGCCACCGGAATGTCGCCGCGCCGTTTCAGCTCGCGCGTCAGCGCATTGACGAATGCATCGCGTTTGCGCACCAGCACGAGGATATCGCCGGCCTCGATGAAGCGCTCCTTGCCCTTCTCGATAATCGTTTCGCGGCCAACGAGGTTGCCAATCGTATGGGCGATGCGCCGTGCCAGGATAGCGGCCGGGGCGCTTTCGGGCGTGGCGTCAAACGGAGCGGTCCAGTCCTCGTCCTTAATGACGACATCGGGCACGACCATGTCCCAGAGATCGACGGCGCCCGGGTGGCCGATACGGCTCGAACGATGGACGACCGGTTCCATGCCGAGACCCCGGGCGTTATCCGGCGGGGTGAAGATATGATCGACGGCGTGGAGAACGTCGGATGTTGAGCGGAAGGAGAGCGGCAGGCGGACAGTCGAGAAGTCACGGCCGCTGTTCTGTACCCGGCGCTGCGTTCGCTCCTTCTCCTCGGAAAACCGTTCAGGCCGTGCTCCCTGGAAGGAATAGATCGACTGCTTTTCGTCGCCGACAGCAAACAACGTGCGAACCACGGGCCGTGCACTGTCGCCGGAGAAGAAATCCTCCGCCAGAGACTGGATGACGCTCCACTGGATGGGGCTGGTATCCTGGGCCTCGTCGACAAGAATATGGTCGATGCCTTGGTCTAACTTGTAGTGAATCCACGGGCCGACGCCGCTCTTGGTGAGCAGGTCGGCGGTGCGGGTGATCAGGTCTTCGAAGTCGAGATGGCTGCGTTGCTTCTTCAATTCCTCGTAATCACGGTTCAAGCGATCCGCGAGTACGAGAGCGGCGTGGGTTGCCGTGTACATCCGCATCATCTTCAGCTTATCGCGGCAGTTGACGATATGCGCGCGTGCGGAGGCGATCATGTCGGCAAGCTGCGGCGCTTCAGCGAGCATTGCCTTGACGAAGAATTGCCCGTCCGTCTTCGGTTCGCCCTTCGCGGTCAGGAAAACCTTCTCCAGAATTTGCGAGCGGGCAGTGGCGTCGCTTTCTCGCGCCGCCCGCCTCAGCCCTTCAGCAACGTCCTGCGCCTTCGCTCCGCCCTTTCCCGTGGCGAGCGACAGGTAGAGTTCCAGCGCCGCGCCGGTGAGGCTGGGCAGAGGCCAATATTGCTCGATTAATCCCTCTTCCGTATCATCAGGCGCTATTCTGAGCTTCCGCCGCAGCCATTGGTCGACGTTGCCATGCTGCTCGGCTGCGAGCGTGAAGCGGCGGATCGCATTGCGGTTGGCAACGATCTCGGCGAGCAGGTTTTCGAGCCCCGATTCATCGCCGAGATTGAGCACATAAGCGAAGGCATCAGCAAGATCGCGATCCTTCTCCGGTGCCGTTGCCGTCAGCAGGGAGCGGCGTGCATCGGCGAGCAGCGTCGCGGCCGCTCGATCGTCGAGAACCGAGAAATGGCCGGCGACATTTGCTTCCAGCGGAAACTGGTGCAGCAGAGCTTCGCAGAAGGCGTGAATCGTCTGGATTTTCAGTCCGCCCGGTGTTTCCAGCGCCTTGGCAAATAGGCGTCGTGCTTCCGCAAGCTTTAAGGAATCCGGCTCATGACCTTCAATCTGGGTAATGCGCTCGGCAAGTTCCTCGTCCGGAAGAACCGCCCATTCAGCCAGCCGCTCGAAAACGCGATTCGACATCTCGGAAGCGGCAGCCTTGGTATAAGTGAGGCAAAGGATCGCGGAAGGCCGCGCCCCAGCGAGCAACAGCCGGATGACTCGCTGCGTCAGGACATGCGTCTTGCCTGAGCCAGCATTGGCCGAAACCCAGGCGGAACGTGCGGGGTCGGAGGCAATCGCCTGCTGGATCGTTGTCCAGCTGATCCAGGTGCCGGGATCATCGGCTCCCGGGAGCGCGGTCGGATCAATCATCGCCGCCTCCTTCCGGGTCAGCTGTCGCCCATTCCGCAACGCGGGCGAGATGGTCGTAGTCACCACCAAAATCGAATTGTTGGGCGGGAATTAGCCGTGAGGTAAAGCCCTTTTCGCCCGACTGCAGCAGGGTAACGAATTTCACCAGTTGATCGATCGATTCCTCGGCGAGTTGGATGGCTGACTTTGCCTTGTCGCTATTCGCTTCCTCATTGTTGACCTTGTCGACCAGAAAACGTGTGCCCGGCCGCAGGCGAACATAAAGAAGATCATTGGGAACAAGGCTGCCTGCATCGCGGAAGGCACCGGCCTGAAGTGCCGCCGCCTCAAGGGCAAGTTGCGGGTCGAGCAACGCGCGGGCCTGTGTCGGTGAGGGGTTATAGCCGGTCTTGTAATCAATGATATCGGCGCTATCAGGTCCTTTGATATCGATGCGGTCGGCCACCCCTGTGAGCCGGATATCAATCCCATCAAGCTCAACTCCGCCTCTTACTTCCGTCAGCCGCTTCTGGACATCGGGCTGACGCCCGGCTTCCCACTTGAGGAAGGCACGTGCGACTTCGCGGAAGCGTGGCCGCCAGACGGCGTCGATATGCGGCGGCAGCTTTTCCATGTCGAAGAGCTCGGTCAGAATGACTTCCATCGCCTCTGCCGCTTGCGTCGTTCCGGCGATATGACCCTCGCGGACAAAGCGGTCGATGATCTTATGGTAGAGTATGCCGCGTTCTGCCGGGCCAGGATCGCGATTGAAGGCGTCGACAGGGTCAAGCCGCAGCACACGCCGCGCATAGATCGCATAGGGGTCGCGGCGCAGCCGGCCGACTTCACTGAAGGAATAGGATTTCGGCTGCAACTCTAGCGGCGGTCTGGGCGAGGGCCTTTGCGCCGGTTTCTGGCTATCGCCATGATCGATCTGGCCCGCCCAATGGACGAAACGTGCGCCACGCTCGCGCAATTGCGCTTCGAAACGCTCCCCGCCGAGAGCAAGGAGCCGCTGCAGCCATCGAGAGGCGACGGTCGGTGTCGAGCCTTGACGTAACGCACGTGAATAGATGAGGTGGCGCGTGCCGTTCGCCATCTCGAAATCATGCGCCAGCTGGCCAATACGCCGCTCCGGCGGCTCCAGCCCGATCTCCGTTTTCATCATGCGGGAGATGAAGGGGTTGTTGGCGGTCTGCCCCGGCCATGACCCCTCGTTGAGGCTGCCGAGGATCAGCGTGTCGACATTCTGCAGGCGGGCTTCCAGAGTACCGAAGATAAAGAGACGCGGGTGGCTGAGTGCGCCGGGTTTGACGGCATGTCCGGCCGATAGCGCCTGCATGATATCGATCCATTGCGGCCCATCCGCTTCCATCTGGCCGTCGGTATCGATAATTTCGGCGAGCAGGCCTGCCAGGGCATCGCCCGCCTCGCTGGACCAGAGGCTCGCCAGATTGCCTTGTTCATCGGCGGCGACACTTTCCAGCGCGCGCCCCGTTCGTTCGGCCCATTGTGAGAGCGTGATGCCTTTCGTCTGGCCATCGTAACCGTCTCGCCGCGCCAGCGCCGATGCGACTGGCTCCAGGGCGTGTTGGACCTGCCGGGCAAGTTGTCGAGCCATATCGATTGCCGCTGAGGGAAGCGATTTGCGCCAGACCGGCGCATGCCTGTCGAGCGCTTGTTCCGCAAGCTGGTGGTCGAGCAACGGTTCGAGCGATCCGATATTCACTTCCGCCACACCGCCGCGCAGCGCCAGAACCTCCAGCGCCTCCACGGCGGCGGTCAGAAAGTCTCGCTCCAGCCTGAAGCGGGCAAGTGGATGTTTGAGCAGCGAAACGATGGCAACGGGATCGCCGGGGCGTAGCGTCGCCTCCAGCAGTAATTGCAGCAACGTGCCCTGCGGCGTTGCCGAAAGTGGCGTACCAGCCGAGTCGTCGGCCAGAATGCCGAAACGAGAGAGCTCCGCCATAACCCGGCGCGCAAGATTGCGATCTGGCGTGATGAGCGCAGCCCGGCTTTCGCCCTCCTGGCCCGGCCGCTCGAGCGCAAGCCGCAGGGCAACGGCAATCGCTGTCGCTTCCTCGCGTTCATTGGCCGCTTCGATCATTGAAACATCCGCGAATGCGCTGGTGACCGCTCCCTCGGGCAGATCCCTTTTCCAAGCGCCCCATCCGCTCGTTGCTTCCGACGGCGTGAGCGCGCGGGAGAGCACCTCGGCACGGAACCGGAGGTCAGAATCCGGCTCTTCGATCGGCTGCACATCCTCGCGGGTGAGTTTCAGGCGCTTCAGCAGCACAGCAAGTCCATATTGGGGATGTGTGCGGCTTGCCGGGTTCGCTCGCTGGCCCGGCAGAAGATCGGGGGCGACCAGGCGCCAATGTTCCTCCGGCATGGAAAGATCAAGGCCAGGCAACACGATCACGCCCTCGCGCAGATCTGCCACGGCACGGATAAGGTCGGCAGTGGCAGGAAGGGAGCCGGTCGAACCGGCAATGATGATCGGTCCCGCAGGCTTCACGGTTGAGAGCCGGCCGGCTTCGGCACGCAGGATGGCATTACGATGGCGCGCCGGCGAGGAACGACCGAGCTCGACAAGGCGATCAGGCCAGAAGGCGCTGGCGATCTGAAGAAATTCGGCCGTCAGCTGCCACCAGGCTGCATAATCGCCGGTATCGAGCTTTGCGAGCTCGTTCCATGCAAGGTCCTCGGTTTCGATGGAATCGATCAGTTCCGCCAGATTGCGGGCAAGCCAGATGGCATCGGCCGGGCTCGCGGGGGCGACGAGCGGTGACTCCGAATGGATATGCCGAACGATCTCAGGCAGCTTGTTGCGCCAGGCGAGGATCAGCCGCGCCAGTTCCAGAAGCCGTGCGGTATTGGAAAGCGGCTGGGCAAGATCGATCGTTGCGGGCAGCGCCTCGTCGAAATAGCCGCTATCGTCATCCGTCTCGCCAAGCGGGCGAATGATCGGCAGGATTGCCGATCGGCCCCCGAGCAGATCGACGAATTCCGAGCGCAGGACACGCACTGCGCGTCGCGTCGGCAAATAGATTGTCACCTTGGCAAGTGACAACGGATCGGAAGGGTCATGCCGGAAGAGCGGCGTGAGGCGACCATCGCAAAGCGATGCCGCCAGCGTTCTCAGGAAAGGAACGCCAGACGGGATCGTGAGAATGCGTGGCTGGTGCCTTCCCGCCATCCGTTATGCAAACGTCCGGAACCGCCGGATCGTTTCCTCCGCTTCGTCAATCGCCTCGGGTGTGCCAACAGTCAGCCAATGGCCGTCCATCAACATGCCGAAGAGCCTGCCGCGGGCGATCGCCTTGTCGAAATAGATGTTGAGGTTGAAGGCATCTTCGGGCGCATCGTCAAGCAGCGCAGGGCTCATGACGATCGCACCGGCATAGACGACCGGATTGGAAGGATCGTCGCGGTAGCGGGTCAGCCGGCCGTCGGCGCCAAGGCTGAAGTCATTCTTGCCATTATGCCCTGTCGTGTTTTCGATGCGCACGCAGAGCAGCGCCATATCCATTTGCTCGACATCGAAGAATCCGGCTAAGCGCCTTAAGTTGCTTGGCTGCCCTCCGGGCTCGCCGATCCAGAACAGGTCGGCATTCATAACGAAGACCAAATCGCGATCGAGCAGCTTGAGCCCTTTTTTAAGGCCGCCGCCGGAGTTCATCAGCGCATCGCGCTCGTCGGAAATAAGGATATCGAGCCCACGATAGTTTCTCAGATGGTCTTCCATCTGATCGGCGAAATGATGGACATTGACAGCAGCGCGCTCGACGCCGGCTTCGACCAATGAATCCAGCGTATAGTCGATCATCGGCTTTGCACCGATCTTCACCAGAGGCTTCGGAATCGTGTCGGTAATCGGGCGCATCCGGATTCCGAGCCCCGCGGCCAGTACCATGGCTTGTCTGATAGTCATGCTGATTCGATCTTATGATTCGACGGGTACTATTCCAGCCCTTGCGCACCATTCACGCAAGGGGGCAAGCGCCTCGTGTTGCAGCGCCACCTTCAGGTAAGACAGCGTGCGTGGCATATGTTGCAGATAGCCGGGTTTGCCGTCTCGCTGCAAGAGCCGCACCCAGAGACCCGCAAGTTTGCAGTTGCGTTGTGCCGACATAATGGCCCATGCCTTCATGAATCCGACCTCGTCGAAAACACCTTGGCTCTGCCGGAGCGAAAGATAGTCGTCCATCAGCTGACGGAAGAGATCCGGTTCGATCGTCACGCGCGCGTCTTGGACGATGGAAGCGAGGTCATAGGCGGTCGGTCCGATCATCGCATCCTGGAAGTCGATAATGCCGATCTTGCGAATGCCGTTTTCATGTCCTCGCCAGATGATGTTAGGCGAATGGAAATCGCGCAGCAGCAGGTTCGTTTCAGCTGATTGCAGCGCATCGATCAAGCGATCCCAGATCGCAAGATATTCCTCGCGCTCGGCATCTGTGGGTGGGCTGCCGCGCTTCCAGGCAATATGCCAGTCTAGAACCAGGCGCACCTCCATCTTCATCGCCGTGCGATCGAAGTCCGGAATATGATGCGTGTGCGTGGCTGTAACCGGGATATCATGCGGGATTTGCATCGAATGAAGATGGGCAAGGCAGGCGACGCTTTGCCGATAACGCTCGGCGATTGGCCTCCCGTCGTCATCGAGCACACCGTCGGTGCCGAGATCCTCGATCAGCAGAATGCCCTGCTCGTAATCGACCTTGTAAATCTCCGGTGTTGCAAAACCCCGTGCGCGCAGTGCGTCAGCGATTGCCACGAAAGGATAAGCATTTTCTGCAAGGTGCGCGACTTTGGGGTAGGGCTTGCCGTCCAGAACGGGCGGACCGTCGGGCAACGGCGGCCAGTCCATCAGGATCTTGCGATCGCCCGTCTTCGGATAGATCGATTCATACGCGCGAAGCGATGCGTCGCCGATAAGAAACCGTCGCTTCGCGTCACCGTAGCCGGCATCGGCAAGGAAGTTACGTATCGCCAGCACACGACGGATACGAGCTGCAGTCTTTTCGGGTGCCGTGAGCGTGGCGCGACGGCCGGCGCCTTCATGTTCTAGTCGCAGCGAGACGCACGTTTCAGGCAGTTCACCTTCTGCCATTTCGGGCCACTCGACGAGGCAGATGCCGTTTTCGAGCGCTTCTTCAAAGCCGAGCTCCGTCAGCTCCGAGGGATCGCCGAGCCTGTAGAGGTCGAAATGTGAGACCGGAATGCGCAGCTCGTAGGATTGCACCAGCGTGAAAGTCGGGCTTGGAATCTCCAGCCCATCATCGTCGGCCATGGTGCGCAGAAAGGCACGCGCAAGCGAGGACTTTCCCGCCCCGAGATCACCTGAAAGCGCCAGGCAATCGCGGGCCTTCAGCGCAAGCGCGAGATCGTTGCCGAGGCGGTTGGTTGCCGCCTCGTTTTCCAGGAAAAGCGAGATGACGTCGCCTTGCGTCATTCGGCGGCGACGGAATGCGGCAGGTTGATGGAAGGGATGCGGCAGGTGACTGTCGTTCCCTTACCTGGCTCGCTGTCGATGCTGACCTCGCCATTATGCAGGCTGACGAAGCTGTCGACGATCGAAAGGCCAAGGCCCGCTCCGCCGCGTTTTCCGCTCTTGGCGCCGGTCGCGAAGCGATCGAAGACCGTAGCGACCATCTCCGGAGAAATGCCGGGGCCACGATCCCGGACGGAGAAGACGAAATCCGTACCTTCCCGGCGGCATTCCAGCGAAATGGATGCGCCTTCAGGTGAGAAATTGGCAGCATTGGTGAGAAGCTTCAGCAGGATCTGCTTCAGCCGTTGCGGATCGGCAACGATCGAGCCGAGATAGGCGGGTGCCGTGATCTCAAGCGAGACGCCGCTTTCCTGCAGCCGGTCGGCGATCTGCATGGAAACGTCGTCGAGGAGATCGGCGAGATCGATTTCCGCGTAGTTAAGCCGCATGATGCCGGCATCGACGGTCGCGAGATCGAGAATATCGTTCACAAGGGTCAGCAGCACCGAAGACGAGGTCGCGATATGGTCGATATATTCGGCCTGCCGTTCGTTCAGCGGGCCGACGCCCGGCGTGCGCAGAAGATCGGTAAAGCCGATGATGTTCGTCAACGGTGAGCGCAATTCGTAGGAGACGTGCTGCACGAAGTCGTTCTTCAGCTCGTCTGCCTTTCGCAGAGCCTCGTTCTTTTCTGTCAGCGCCCTCTCGGCACGAACGCTGTCGGTCATGTTGACGAAGGTCAGCATCGTCTGAGCATTCGGGAGCGGGGTGACGGCAAAATCGAGGACGAGGCCAGACAGCAGTTCGAGCGTTCCCTGGCTGGAACGGCGTTCGTCGTCGAAGCTGGTGATCAGCTCGGCAAAGGTCTTCCAACCGTCCGGCTGGTCATAGGACGGCGCGCAGGCTTCGCCGATGGCGCGGATATGCGTGCCGGGTTTAGCTTCCGATTCGGTAACGCCCCACAGCGCCCGGAAAGCCGGGTTGGAGAGACGGATGCGGCCATCGGGGCCAAAAACGGCAACACCTTCCGACAGATGGTCAATCGTTTCGCCCTGGACTTTCACCAGCGTATTGTAGCGCGTTTCGAGATCGACCTGTTCGGTCAGGTTCTCGAAAACCCAGGTCGCACCGCCCTGCGGATGCGCGGTGGCAAAGACGCGGAGCGTCTGCCCGTTCGGCAGGTGCCAGAGATCGGATTGCGTATCGAGCGAACGATAGACGGAAAGCGCCGTTTCCTTCCACGATTTCCAATTCAGCTGGTCGGGCAGTTTCTTGGCCGCGCGCAGGCGTTCGAGAAGTTCGCTATTGTCGGGCTTGCTTTCGAGGAAAGCGATATCGAACTCCCAAAGCGAAACGAAGGCCTGATTGTAGAACTGCAATCGGCGATCGCCGTCGAAGATGGCGACGGGCGTTGCCAGATGGTCGAGCGTCTCGGCATGGCTTTTCAGCGTCCGCTCCAGCTCGGCCCGAACAGCCTCGACATCGGAGACGTCGACAGCAATACCCGCTGAACCGCTGGGAACCTTGACATCGACCACGTCGAAGAATGTCCGGTTGCCGCGTACGACCGTCGAAATCGTATCATGGAAGGGCGATTCCGGCGTTGCGGTAGCGCGGATGCGCTCACGGGCAACCGTCGTCAGGATTTCACGGCCTTCGGTGACGGCTTGATGAGGCGATTGCGCTTCGACGGCATCGCCATAGGCATGGTTTACCCAGGTCAGCCGTCCGGCAGTATCGCGCTGCCAGGCCGGCATGTCGATGGCGTCGAGCATGGTTTGGAAGGCGGAAATCGAGCTCATCAGTCGATCGCGCTCGATCTTCAGTTCTGCCAGTTCCGCCCGCAGATTGTTGAGTGCAACAAAACGGACAAAAGCACGGCCGCCGGAAACCCGACCCTGCGCCTCGAGCACCTCGTCACGGATGGTCTCGACCACCATGTCGAAGCTTTCCGCCTGCTCGCGAAGACGACCGATTGCCCGCTCCAGCTCGGAAGCCGATCGCGCCTTCAGCCAGAGACCGAAGGCAAGGAATTCATTGTCCTGCGGCGCGCCGGTTTCTGGCGGAAGCTGGCCGAGCAGTTCCGGACGGGCGACGCCGTCCCAGATGACGATGCGCCGATTCTTGTCGGCAATGAGCGCCTGATATTGCGAAATGCGCTGCTGAGCATCCGAAAGCGCAGAGCGGATTTCTCGGCTTTCATTTTCGAGATTGCCGCGCTGACGCACCAGCCACAGCGTCGAAAGCAGCGCAGCCGAAATCACGCCGATGACGACGGAAAGACCAACGACCTGCGAGGAGGTAAACAGATGCGCCGATGCGCCGACATTGGTCGCCGGCTGGGTCAGAGCCGGCCATGCCGGAGTGGCAACAGCGGTGCCGGCAGCGCATAGCTTTGCAATACGTGCCAAAGACCATTGTTTTTGCCTTGCGGTCACAGGGGCCGCGGCAATCTTATATTTTTGGCCTGCCTGAAGCGGGCGGTCAGCGGCGTGAGCGCTATCCTCCGCCTGGCCGGGCAGGCTGTGTTTCATTTCCGACATCCGCGGTATGTCTCCGTCCTTCAATGTGCCGCATTACGACAAGACATCCCATTTTCGTGGAAAACGGAGAGCTCCGACGCCACGAATCAAGTCTCAAAACAATACTTCGTTAGGGAATCGTCGGAAAGAGATCGTCCAAAAAATAAGCTCCGGCATTTGTCAATGCCGGAGCTACCACATCTTGTGGATATTGAAGGTGAAATCAGTATCTGTAGTGGTCGGACTTGAACGGACCCTGCGGCTTCACGCCGATATAGGCAGCCTGCTCTTCGCTAAGCTGGGTAAGCTTCACGCCGAGCTTGTCGAGGTGAAGGCGCGCAACCTTCTCGTCCAGATGCTTCGGCAGGATGTAGACCTTGTTCTCGTACTGACCGGGCTTGGTGAAGAGCTCGATCTGGGCCAGCGTCTGGTTGGTGAACGAGGCCGACATGACGAAGGATGGGTGGCCTGTTGCATTACCGAGGTTGAGGAGGCGGCCTTCGGAGAGAAGGATAATGCGGTTGCCCTTCGGGAACTCGATCAGGTCGACCTGCGGTTTGACGTTGGTCCACTTGAGGTTACGCAGCGCCGCGACTTCGATTTCGTTGTCGAAGTGGCCGATATTGCCGACGATCGCCATGTCCTTCATCTGACGCATGTGATCGATCCGGATGACGTCCTTGTTGCCGGTCGTGGTGATGAAGATATCGGCGGAGGAAACGACATCCTCGAGCAGAACGACTTCATAGCCGTCCATGGCGGCCTGCAGGGCGCAGATCGGATCGGCTTCCGTGACCTTGACGCGGGCGCCGGCGCCGGAGAGCGAAGCGGCAGAACCTTTGCCGACGTCGCCGTAACCGCAGACGACGGCGACCTTGCCGGCCATCATCACGTCGGTGCCGCGGCGGATGCCGTCGACCAGCGATTCCTTGCAGCCATACTTGTTATCGAACTTCGACTTGGTGACGGAATCGTTGACGTTGATTGCCGGGAAGGGCAGCAGGCCCTTCTGGCTGAGCTGATAGAGGCGATTGACGCCCGTGGTGGTTTCTTCGGTGACGCCCTTGATGGCATCGCGCTGCTTGGTAAACCAGCCAGGCGTTGCTGTCAGCCGCTTCTTGATCTGGGCGAAGAGAATTTCTTCTTCTTCGGAATGGGGGTTCGAGAGAACGTCCTCACCGGCTTCGGCGCGGGCGCCAAGCAGGATGTACATGGTGGCGTCGCCGCCATCGTCGAGGATCATATTGGATAGGCCGCCATCAGCCCACTGGAATATCTTGTCGGTGTAGTTCCAGTAGTCGACGAGGGATTCACCCTTGATGGCAAATACCGGGATACCGGCGGCGGCGATTGCCGCTGCGGCATGGTCCTGGGTCGAGAAAATGTTGCAGGAAGCCCAGCGAACTTCGGCGCCGAGGGCGACCAATGTCTCGATGAGAACGGCGGTCTGGATCGTCATATGCAGCGAGCCGGTGATGCGCGCGCCCTTCAGCGGTTGGGATTCACCGAATTCAGCACGGGAGGCCATGAGGCCCGGCATTTCGGTTTCGGCGATGGTGATTTCCTTGCGGCCGAAATCTGCAAGGCCGATATCGGCGACGACATAGTCTTTTTCAGTGCTCATAGGGTTCTCCAGGCTGAAAACGTCTCAAAAACATCGCAAGGACGCGACGTGACCGCGCGACGGATCAACGCGTGCGGAATGCACAGCATGTTCGCCGTTTAGCAGGCTTCAACCGGAATGGCAACGGAGATATAAAGAAGTCTTTATATCTTTATATGGCTCTGAAGATCAGATTTCTTCGCCGAACTTGTTTTGGATGAGCTGGTCAAGCGCATCCAGTGCTTCGGCGGCCTGGTTGCCGGTGGCAGAGACGACGACGCTGGAGCCGGGGCTCGCCGCGAGCATCATCAGGCCCATGATGGAGGTGCCGCCAACCGTCATACCATCCTTGGAAACGGTGATCGTCGCGTCGAAGGCGTCGACGGTCTGAACGAATTTCGCGGAGGCACGCGCGTGCAGACCGCGCTTGTTGATGATGAGCAATTCCCGGGAGAGCGACGTCATGAAGGCTTTCTATTTTCCGCTCAGCACCCGGCTCGCGACATTGATGTATTTGCGCCCTGCCTCGGAAGCCTCGGCGAGCGCCTTTTCCATATTGTTTTCGCCGCGCACGCCGGCAAGCTTGATCAGCATCGGCAGGTTGACGCCGGCGATAACTTCGGTGTGGCCGCTGCTCATGACAGAGATTGCGAGATTGGAAGGTGTGCCGCCGAACATGTCGGTGAGAATGACGACGCCGTGGCCATCGTCTGCGCCGGAAACAGCTTCGAGAATGTCCTGTCGTCTTTGGTCCATATCGTCTTCCGGTCCAATGCAGACCGTTTCGATGAATTTCTGAGGACCGACGACGTGCTCTACGGCATGACGAAACTCTTCAGCCAGCTTGCCATGAGTGACAAGCACAAGTCCGATCATGATATTACTGCTCCCAATGGCATACGCAAACGGTGGCCCCAATATCGCAACGCAGCAATTACGTCCACCGGTGGGGGCACATCTTGGCGATCAAAAGCCGAAGTGCAAGATAAAAATATAAATATATAGGCCGTATAGGGCCGTCCGGAAGACCTCAGCTTCCGATTTCCGGCGCTTTTGCCATCAGCACCGCAAGGGGCAGAGAGAGATGGGGCAACAACCGCAATACAGGCAGCTCGAAACCCTCGGCGAGGATGGTGGTTTCCCCCTCTGGAGGGAGCCTGTTCTCACCCGTCGCGCTGCCTGGCAGGATCGCGAAGTGCATCGCCGCCTGGACAATATGGTCATGCCTTATGATGCCGGTTCCGCGCAATTCGATTAGTCCGGCAATGGCAGGCGGGCAGGTGGCAATAAGTGCGCCGTCCTGCTTCGAAAGAAACACCTGATCGTCGGCCACGAGGGCAGAGAAAAGTCCCTGCCTTCGCGCCTCCGCCATGCAGATAAAAGCGGTCATCGACTTGCCCCAGCCTGAGGGGCCGGTGAACAGCAACCCAGTCTTTCCAATGACAATTGCGGTGGCGTGGATGTTGATCATGCCGAGGCATCGGCCGGAAGGGCAAGGATGAAGCGGGCGCCAAGCAGCTTGCCGCTTTCATCGTCGACGATGTTTTCAGCCCGTAACGAGCCGCCATGCGCCTCGGCGATCTGTCGGCTGATGGAAAGCCCGAGGCCGGAATTCTGGCCGAAGCCTTCGGATTCCGGCCGGTCGGTATAAAAGCGCTCGAAGATGCGGTCGATATTCTCGGCCTGGATGCCCGGCCCGTTGTCTTCGATATAGACGACGCAACGGGAGCGGGTGCGGACCAGACGCACAGTGATCTTGCCGTCCTGCTCCGGCACGAAGGAGCGGGCGTTCTCGATAAGGTTAGTGATGATCTGTCCAATACGCAGGTCGTGTCCCTTGACGACGAAGCGCGTCTTGACGTTCGACTTGCGATCCACGACATATTCGATCTCGACCTTCTTCTTGTTGCTGCGGATCTGGCGCGACACCTCGATGAGGTCGCGCAGAAAGACTTCCAGATCCACTGAGCCAGCATCGACGCGCGCAAGCTCGGCATCGAGACGAGAAGCATCCGAGATATCGCTAATCAGACGGTCGAGGCGGCGGACATCGTGCTGGATGACGTCCATTAGCCGCTTCTTGGAATCGTCGGATTTGGCGAGCGGCAGGGTTTCGACGGCGCTGCGCAGCGAGGTCAGCGGGTTCTTCAGCTCATGGCTGACGTCGGCTGCAAAGCTTTCGATCGCATCGATACGGTCGTAGAGAGCTGTCGTCATTTCGCGCAGCGCGATGGAAAGGTTGCCGATCTCGTCCTGACGTACGGAAAAATCAGGGATTTCCTCGCGCTCCTTCGCGCCGCGACGCACCCGGATAGCGGCGGCCGAAAGGCGGCGCAAGGGATTGGCGATCGTCGAGGAGAGAACGAGCGACAAGAGGACGTTCACGAGCGTCGCGACGCCGAAGACGCGCATGATGGCGAGACGCTCGGCATGGACGATATTGTCGATATCGCCAGCCTGCGTCGACAGCAGCAATACGCCGAGCACGGCCCGGAAGCGCTGGATCGGCACCGCGACCGAAACGATCAGCTCGCCCTTTTCCGTCGTGCGCACGACTGCGCCGCGCACACCCGTCAGTGCATTCATCACTTCGGGATAGATAGATCCATCGCCGCCCGGCGCCTCCTTATAGACAGGCAGATTGCCCGGCTGCAGTGCCTTGTTGAAGAGGGCGGTGAACCATTCGCCCCAAGTCTGCTTTTCCTCCTCCACCGGCGGCAGGTCGAAACGCAGAACCTGCCCACGAGAATAAAGGTGACGGGAATCGAGCAGCAGATTGGCATCGGCATCGAAGATGCGGGCGCGCGTGCGGGTCGGCGAGATCAGCCGACGAAGAACAGGCGCTACCTTTTCCGGATCGATCGGGAATTCCAGATCCTCGTCATTTGGCACCGGCGTAATGCTCTGGCCGGCCTGCAGCTCGAGCAGTTTCTGCGGATCGATGGTGATCGAATTCGTATCGACGGAAGCGGAAGCTGAAACCGCACCGGCGATGATTTCGCCCTGCGTCAGCAGACTTTCGACGCGCGCGTCAATCAGCCCCTCGCGAAACTGGTTGAGATAGAGAATACCACCGACGAGAACGAGCAGGGCCGCGAGGTTGAAGAAGACGATGCGGCGCGTCAGGCTCGAGAAAACGGCATTGCCGAAGATACGGCGGATCAGGGTGAAGGGATGCGACCAACGCCGGCCCTTGACGCGGCGCGTGCTTACGCCCTCCGCATCATCCAGATCCCTTTCCTGCACCAACTGTGCCAATGACACCCTTTCGGAGGGCGGGGCCAGCCTGGCAGGCCCGCCACCCTCAATCGTCTCTTGCTGCGCCTTTCGGCGTCAGGCTGCTTCGCGGAAGCGGTAGCCCACTCCGTAAAGCGTTTCAATCATATCAAAGTCCGTATCGACCATCTTGAACTTCTTGCGTAGCCGCTTGATGTGGCTGTCGATGGTGCGGTCATCAACATACACCTGTTCGTCATAGGCGGCATCCATTAGGGCATCGCGGCTTTTCACCACACCCGGCCGCTGCGCAAGCGAATGCAGGATTAGGAATTCGGTAACGGTGAGGGTGACTGGCTCGCCCTTCCAGGTGCAGGTATGGCGCTCCTGGTCCATGACGAGCTGGCCGCGCTCGAGTGAGCGGGCTTGCTGAACCGCGCCGGCCTTCGGCGCGCCAACGACGGCGCCGCCGCCGGCCGCTGCCGCCTCTCGGCTCGACGCGCGGCGCAGAACGGCGCGAACGCGCTCGACCAGCAGGCGCTGGGAGAACGGCTTGGTAATGAAATCGTCGGCGCCCATTTTCAGGCCGAACAGCTCATCGATCTCTTCATCCTTGGAGGTGAGGAAGATGACCGGCATGTCCGACTTCTGGCGAAGGCGGCGAAGCAGCTCCATGCCGTCCATACGCGGCATCTTGATATCGAAGATCGCCAGTTGCGGCGGGCGGGCAAGCAGACCATCCAGCGCCGAAGCGCCATCCGTATAGGTCTCGACCTTATATCCCTCGGCTTCCAGTGCGATCGACACGGAAGTGAGAATATTGCGGTCGTCGTCAACGAGCGCGATTGTCGGCATGGTATTCATCTCCGTCATCAGTGCGCAATCTCCCGGATTTCGTCTCCCCAGGCGGTCTTTAGGACCGGTTGCGCTTATGGAGGATAAAGGTGGAACAAATTGTGGCAAAGATAAAGGGGTAGATTGCCAGCGCTGATCAGGCCGCAATCGTAAGTCGTGCGACAAGTTGTTTCAACAGGACGCCTTCAAACGATTTAAAATGAATTCTCCAGATTTAAATCGATTAATTATCTGATATTGTTATATTTTCTGAAATTATATCTATTGCCATTTAAAATTTCTCCTCTTACTTTCGCGCATATTTTAACGGCCAAGGCGCCTCAGCGAAGGGAAAAGCTATGGAGACGTTCGGAGTTCACAACCAGGCAATCGAGCTGGCGACGATCGGTTTCAGCGACGTACGGAGCGTCCGTTACAACCTTTCCGCCGCTCTTCTCTACGAGGAAGCGATTCGCCGAGGAGAGGCCGAACTGACAGCCCAGGGCGCTCTTCGAGCCACCACTGGCCAGCACACGGGCCGTTCTCCGCGCGACAAGTTCTTCGTCCGCGATGAGAATACGGATGGTCAGATCTGGTGGGACAACAACAAGCCGATGTCGCCGGAGCATTTCGCCCTGCTGCATAAGGACATGTTGGCCCATGCCGTCGGCAAGGATCTTTTCGTGCAGGATCTCATCGGCGGGGCCGACGCGGGCCAGTCGCTGCCGACGCGCGTCGTGACCGAATTTGCCTGGCACTCGCTCTTCATCCGTAATCTGCTGATCCGTCCGAAGGCCGATGCGCTTGCAGATTTTGCGCCGAAGCTGACGATCATCGATCTGCCGAGCTTCAAGGCCGATCCGGAACGCTACGGCTGCCGCACCGAAACGGTGATCGCATGCGATCTGACCAACGGTATCGTTCTGATCGCCGGCACCTCCTATGCCGGCGAGATGAAGAAATCGGTCTTCACTGTGCTGAACTACCTGCTGCCCGCCAAGGGCGTCATGCCGATGCACTGCTCGGCCAATGTCGGCCCGGCAGGTGACGCTGCGGTCTTTTTCGGCCTGTCAGGTACGGGCAAGACGACGCTCTCGGCCGACCCATCCCGCACGCTGATCGGCGACGACGAGCATGGCTGGGGCGAAAACGGCATCTTCAATTTCGAAGGTGGCTGCTACGCCAAGACCATCCGTCTGTCGGCGGAAGCCGAGCCAGAAATCTATGCGACCACTCAACGTTTCGGCACCGTGCTTGAAAACGTCGTCCTCGACGAGAAGCGCGAGCCGGATTTTGACGATGCGTCGCTGACGGAAAATACCCGCTGCGCCTATCCGATGGACTTCATTCCGAACGCATCGGAAACCGGCCTTGCCGGTCATCCGAAGACCATCATCATGCTGACGGCTGATGCTTTCGGCGTGATGCCGCCAATCGCCAAGCTGACACCGGATCAGGCCATGTACCACTTCCTGTCCGGCTACACTGCCAAGGTGGCGGGCACGGAAAAGGGTGTCACGGAGCCGGAAGCGACTTTCTCGACTTGCTTCGGCGCACCTTTCATGCCGCGCCATCCGGCCGAATACGGCAATCTGCTGAAGGAGCTCATCCGGCGCCACGGAGTCGAATGCTGGCTCGTAAACACCGGCTGGACCGGCGGTGCTTACGGTACCGGCAAACGCATGCCGATCAGGGCAACCCGAGCACTGCTGACGGCGGCCCTCTCCGGCGAGCTCGCAAAGGTTGAACTCCGTACGGATCCGAATTTTGGATTTGCCGTTCCGGTTGCGGTCGAAGGCCTCGATACGGGCATTCTCGACCCGCGCTCGACCTGGGCCGATAAGCCGGCCTACGACGCGCAGGCTGAAAAGTTGGTCTCCATGTTCATCACCAACTTCGCCAAGTTCGAGGATCATGTCGACGGCGGCGTGCGCGACGCAGCGCCAGGTGTCAAGGCCGCCGCCGAGTAATTCGCCAATAAATCCTTGGCGATTCACGTGAAACCCGGTGTTCCTAGCGCCGGGTTTCCGGTCGCCCAGTCGCCGGATTTCATCCGCTTTCAATTTGCAGCCATTTTGCGCTAGAAGGCGGTATGGCCAGCGACGCGCTCTATATTAACGACAGGATCACCATCGCAGGATGGGAGCTGACGGAACAGTTCGTTCTGGCAGGTGGCCCTGGCGGTCAGAATGTCAACAAGGTCTCGACCGCCGTCCAACTCTTCTTCAACATTCCGAATTCGCCTTCGCTTAACGAGCGGGTGAAGGCCAATGCGATCAAGCTTGCCGGCCGGCGCATGTCGAAGGACGGCGTGCTGATGATCGAGGCCAGCCGCTTCCGCAGCCAGGAGCGCAATCGCGAGGATGCGCGCGAGCGGCTGAAGGAATTGATCCTCGAGGCCGCCAAGTCGCCACCACCGCCGCGCAAGAAGACCAAGCCGACCAAGGGTTCGGTCGAGCGGCGCCTGAAGGAAAAATCCGGCCGCTCGGAAGTCAAGAAGATGCGCGGCCGCCCGGCCGGCAGCGAATGACATGCGGGAGCTTCTAAGCGGCATCCGCCATCTTCCGGAATATCTGGATCGCAGCCGCCAGGACGCGTTGATCGGCATCATCAGGATGATCGTCGCTGAAGCGCCGCTCTACGTGCCGGTCATGCCTGGCACCGGCAAGCCGATGTCGGTGCGCATGACCAATTGCGGTTCGCTCGGCTGGGTGACGGATAAGGAGCGCGGCTATCGCTATCAGCCGATGCATCCGGCGACAGGCAAGCCGTGGCCGGCGATCCCTCAGGAATTGCTGGAAATCTGGAACGACGTATCGGGCTACGACAAGCAGCCGGAGGCCTGCCTCGTCAATTTCTATTCGGATGAGGCGCGCATGGGCCTGCATCAGGATAAGGATGAGAGTGACCTAAAGGCACCGGTCGTCTCGATTTCGCTCGGCAATGCCTGCCTGTTTCGCGTGGGTGGACTGAACCGGAACGACAAGACCATGTCCCTCAAACTGTCGAGCGGTGATCTCGTCATTCTCGGCGGGGAAGGCCGGCTCTGCTTCCACGGCGTCGACCGCATCTATCCGGCGACCTCGACGCTTTTGAAGAACGGCGGCCGCATCAACCTGACGCTCCGCCGCGTGAACCCCTGAATCGTTCAGATTCTACAGCTTGCGCAGAGCCACCTGTTCGATCAGATGATCCTTGCCCTTGCGCAGGATGAGATCGGCACGCGGTCGCGTCGGCAGAATGTTCTGGCGCAGGTTTTTCAGGTTGATATTCGCCCAGAGGTCCTCGGCGATCGCCATGGCTTCCTCCTCGCTGATCGATGCGTAGCGATGGAAGTAAGAATTCGGATCTCGGAAGGCCGTTTCCCGGAGCCGCATAAAACGCGTTACATACCAGTTGTGGATCTGCGTTTCCTCGGCGTCGATATAGATCGAAAAGTCGAAGAAGTCGGAGACCATCGGCACGATCTTGCCGTCGGCCGGCAGGTCGCGTGACTGCAGGACATTGATGCCCTCGAAGATGAGGATGTCAGGCCGGTCGACGATCTTGTATTCGTCCGGCAGCACGTCGTAGACGAGGTGCGAATAAGAAGGCGCCTTCACATCCGGCAGGCCGGCCTTGATCGCCGACAGGAAACGCAGGATCGCGCCTGTATCGTAACTTTCCGGAAAACCCTTGCGCTGCATCAGGTTCTCGCGCTTCAGTACAGCGTTGGGATGAAGAAAACCGTCTGTGGTGACAAGATCGACCTTCGGGCTGGAAGGCCAGCGTCCGAGCAATTCTTTCAGAATACGCGCCGTCGTGGATTTGCCGACGGCCACCGATCCGGCAATGCCGATCACGAACGGCGTCTTGGTCACATTCGACAGGCTGAGGAACCGGTTGCGCTGCTTGAACAGCAACTGCGAGGATTCGACATGCGCTGAAAGCAGGCGTGACAGCGACAGATAAATGCGCCTGACTTCATCAAGGTCGATAGGGTCGCCCATGGAGCGAAGTCGCTTGACCTCATCTCCTGTCAGCGTCAGCGGCGTATCGGCACGAAACTTTGCCCACTGATCCGAGCTGAAGAAATGATAGGGAGAATAAGAAGCGGTCTGGAAGTCATCCACCTTTTCCGCCACTCCGATAATCTGCGTTGCGATACTCATGAACTCTGCCGGCTGGCCTTTTCCTTGAGGCCGGTTTGCGCGGTTCGCCGCGCAAGTTCGGTCATGACATTCTCTACCGGTATTTCAGCAATCTTCAATACGACCAATAGGTGATAGAGAACGTCGGCTGCTTCGTAGGTGAGGTTATCGCGGTCATTGGCGACGGCCGCCATAACCGCTTCAATCGCTTCTTCGCCTAGCTTCTTGGCTGCTTTCTGCTGTCCGCCAGCCACCAGCTTGGCGGTCCAGGATTCGTCCGGGGAGGCCTTCGCCCGCTCGTCGACGATCCGCTCGAGGTCGGAAAGGGAAAATCCGCTCATGGTCCTGCTTTCAAACTCAGTCGAGGCGCATCGCGATGCCGCGCTCGGACATGTAGTGTTTTGCTTCGCCAACGGAATAGGTGCCGAAGTGGAAGATTGATGCGGCGAGCACCGCATTGGCATGGCCTTCCTTCACGCCGGCCACGAGATCGTCAAGATCGCCCACACCGCCAGAGGCGATGACGGGCACGCGGACGGAATCGGCTATCGCCCGTGTTAGCTCCAGATCATAGCCGATCTTCGTGCCGTCGCGGTCCATGGAGGTGACGAGCAATTCGCCGGCGCCGCGGGCGACCATCTTCTGGGCGAATTCCACCGCATCGATACCGGTCGCGTTGCGACCGCCATGCGTGTAGATTTCCCAGGCGCTGAGATTGTCGCCGCCAACCTGTTGCGTCAGCCGGCGCTTGGCATCGATCGACACGACGATGCACTGGTCGCCGAACTTATCGGCGGCTTCGGCGACGAAATCCGGATTATTGACAGCTGCTGAATTGATCGAGACCTTGTCGGCGCCGCAAAGCAGCAGCTTGCGGATATCGGCTATGGTGCGAACACCACCGCCGACGGTAAGCGGCATGAAGCACTGTTCGGCGGTGCGCGCCACGACATCGAAAATCGTCTCGCGGTTGTCCGAAGAAGCGGTGATGTCGAGAAAGCAGAGTTCGTCGGCACCGGCCGCATCATAGGCCTTGGCCGCTTCGACAGGATCGCCGGCATCGACCAGGTTGAGGAAGTTGACGCCCTTGACGACACGGCCGTCCTTGACGTCGAGGCAGGGGATCACTCGGGCCTTCAGGCTCATTATGCAGTCTCCTTCGCCCGTTCAGCCTTGATGAGATCGAGCGCCTCTTTCGGATCGATCCGACCGTCGTAGAGGGCACGGCCGGAAATGGCGCCTTCGAGCTTGCGGGCGTCCGGCCGCAGCATGCGCTTGATATCGTCGATCGAGGCAAGGCCGCCCGATGCGATAACCGGAATGGAAACGGCACCCGCCAGTTCCAGCGTTGATGCCCAGTTGATACCCGTCAGAATACCGTCGCGGTCGATATCCGTATAGATGATCGCGGCAACGCCAGCGCCTTCGAATTTCTTCGCGAGTTCGATGATGCCGAGTTCGGATGCCTCAGCCCAGCCTTCGACGGCTACCTTGCCGCCCTTGGCGTCGATACCGACAGCAACGCGGCCCGGAAACTTCTTGCAGGCTTCAAGGACGAGCGCCGGGTCGCGCACCGCAACTGTGCCTAGGATCACGCGGCGCAGCCCGCGCGACAGCCAGCTTTCGATATGGTCGAGCGTGCGGATGCCGCCACCGAGCTGAACCGGGTTCTTCGTGGCCTTCAGAATCGCCTCGACGGCGTCGCCATTGGCCGAATGTCCCGCAAAGGCGCCGTCGAGATCGACCACATGCAGCCATTCGAATCCCTGTTCTTCGAAGGATTTCGCCTGGGCGGCCGGATCGGTGTTGTAGACCGTTGCCTGTTGCATGTCGCCGAGCTTCAGGCGAACGCATTGTCCGTCCTTCAGGTCGATCGCGGGAAAAAGGATCATTCGTCTCAAGTCCGTAACATCATGGGCACTATCAATGCATTCCACGCATCTACGATATCCGAACGGAAAAAGACAGCGGCAATGGTGGCCGCGGCGAAAAGCGCGATCAGCAGCAACGTCACGGTGAAGCCGACCCGGACCTGGCGCCAGAAGCCGGTGCGCCTTTTCACAGACTTTTCGATATCGCGCACCTGGCGCAACGCCTCGCTGTTGGTGGCGACGAGCTGAATCTGCGGTTCCATGGCCTCGACATAGGTCTCGGCATAGCTCGAAAGGATCTGCGATGCGCGATCGCGCAGCGTATTGCGCAAATCGGCCGAGAGATAGTTGCTTGTCACGGCCGCGATTTCTGCTTCGTTCGGCGAACGGCCGGCATTGCGCTTGCGATGGCTGACGATGAAATCCCGCTTCTGGCGCTCATAGAGTGCATAGGCGAGCAGGCCGATCAAATCGTCTTCGCCTTCGATGTAAAATTCCAGCACCGCTTCGGCGAGATCCACGGCGCTGACGCTGCCGTTCGACCGCAACATGGAATTCTCGTTTCCGGGGAAGCTTTCATGCATCATCAATCGAGCCTCTCTTTGAGCGCCTTGGCGGCATTGGAGAGCGCTTTGCGATGGATCGCCTCGTCGACCTGCCGGATAGTCGTTCCGCCCGGCAGCTTGATATCGACAAAAGGCGGCTGTCCCTCTCTGGAAGGCCGCAGCATGTAAAAGATCTTGCCTGATTTCTGCGAAGCCGGCATCGAGCGCGCTCCTGTCCTTGGCTTTTCAATTACAAGGGAAATAAGGCGCCGATATTAAAAGCCAGCCCTTACGGCGCCCAGCGCAGGAAATTCGCGATCAGCGCCAGCCCGAGCCTCTGGCTCTTCTCGGGGTGAAACTGCGAACCAGCCATATTGTCCCGCCCGACGAAGGCGGTCATCGGCCCGCCATAGTCTGTGGTGGCGATCACGTCACCAGCATTTTCAGCAGCGAGATGATAAGAGTGCACGAAATAGGCATGCAATCCATCCGGCCCGGTCGGAATACCGTCGAAAAGCGGGTGGGTGTGCTGGAGATCTAATGTATTCCAGCCGATCTGCGGGATTTTCAGTTCCGGATCGGCAGGCGTCATCTCGACGACGTCACCGCGAATCCAGCTAAAGCCCTGCGTCGTCGTTTTTTCGAGACCGCGCGAGGACATGAGTTGCATACCGACGCAGATGCCGAGGAAGGGCCGCGCCTTCTTCTCGACGCCTTCAAGCAGGGCTTCCGTCATGCCGGGTACAGCGTCAAGTCCATGGCGGCAATCGGCATAGGCGCCAACGCCTGGCAGAACGATACGGTCAGCCGCTGCGACAATCTCCGCCTTGTCGGTGAGATTGATCTCCGCCTCGATGCCGGCTTCGCGGGCCGCACGTTCGAAAGCCTTCGTCGCCGAGCGCAGATTGCCCGAGCCGTAATCGATAATTGCGACGCGCATTATTTGCGCCCTCCATCAAAGCCGAAGAGACCGAGCGACGTGGAATGTCCAGACCACGCCTGCAGACCGGCAGCCTGGTTCCATTCAGGCGCCTTGGTATCGGCACCGGTCTCGATGTTGGAAAAATAGATCTCTTCCGCAAGCTCGAGTGAGGGCGCGCCGATCGCCGCATCCTCTCGCCAGCCGCGGAACGCGAGATTGCGGATGCGGAAATTCTGTCCCTCGAGTCCGACGAACAGGTTGACGGCAAATGCGAGCGCCATTCCCGCTGGCCCGAAGCCCGGCTCTTCCGTCAGCATGCCGCCAATTGCCTGAAGTGCAAAAGCGATGATCGCATGGAACCAGAGCCGGTGTGCCAGGAGCCAGATCCACGGAAATAAGAAGGCCAAGAAGGCAAAGCCGTCGCGGATCGTGCGCGTGTCCTCGCGCCGCCCGTCCGGTGGAACAAGAAAAACATAGCTGGATGCCATCTGTCGCTCCCTGCTGGGGCTCAGGCAAGCGTGCCCTTGGTCGAGGGAACACGGCCGGCCTGCCGCGGATCGATCTCTGTCGCCGTACGCAGAACGCGGGCGACAGCCTTGAAGCATGTCTCTGCAATATGGTGGTTGTTGGCACCGTAGTGGTTGAGAATATGCAGCGTGATCCCGGCATTCTGGGCAAGCGCCTGAAAGAATTCACGTACCAGTTCCGTGTCGAAAGTGCCGATCTTCGGGGCGCTGAAGGAAACATTCCAAACGAGGAAGGGACGGCCCGAGAGATCGACGGCAGCCTTCGTCATCGTCTCATCCATGGCTAGATCAATGGAAGCGTAGCGGGTAATGCCGCGGCGGTCGCCGAGCGCCTTGGCGATCGCCTGGCCGATGGCGATGCCGGTATCTTCGACCGTATGATGGTCGTCGATATGCAGGTCACCCTTGGACTCGATTTCCATGTCGATCAGCGAGTGTCGCGACAGCTGGTCCAGCATATGGTCGAAGAAGCCGACGCCCGTCGAAATCGTCGATTTGCCTGTACCGTCGAGATTGACGGAAACGGAAATGGACGTCTCATTGGTCTTGCGGGAAACGCTGCCGGTGCGGCTTGCTGCGGTCTCGGCCATAAGGCTTTCTCCTTGAAATCAAGGTGGTTCCTTATCAGGCGGATTGTGAAATATCCAGAAGCGCAAGGCAGAAAAGGCAGGCCATTTGCAATCGCCGCGCGCCGACTTACATAGGGTCCAACAGGGCCGATGTTCGGCCCGCTGGAACCGCCCGTGAGTTGGGGCAACAGGTGTTTGATGACGACAATTATCACAGTTCGAAAAGGCGGCAAGGTCGTGGTGGCCGGCGATGGCCAAGTCAGCCTCGGCCAGACAGTTATGAAGGGCAACGCGCGCAAGGTCCGCCGCATCGGTAAGGGCGAAGTGATCGCGGGTTTTGCCGGCGCTACCGCTGATGCCTTCACGCTTCTGGAAAGGCTCGAAAAGAAGCTGGAACAGTATCCGGGCCAGCTGATGCGCGCTGCTGTTGAACTCGCCAAGGATTGGCGCACCGATCGTTATCTGCGTAATCTCGAAGCTATGATGCTTGTTGCCGACAAGTCGGTGACGCTCGCCATCACCGGCAACGGCGATGTACTGGAACCGGAGCACGGCGTCGCGGCCATCGGTTCGGGCGGTAATTTCGCGCTTGCCGCAGCTCTTGCGCTTTCCGACACGGACAAGTCAGCTGAAGAGATTGCCCGCCGAGCGCTGGATATCGCTGCCGACATCTGCGTCTACACGAACCACAATGTTATCGTGGAAACGCTGGATGCCGAAAGCTGACAACGCGCTCCGATACATATTCCGTGATGTAGCCGACGAAGACTTTCCGCTTCTGGCGCGCTGGCTCGGCGAGCCGCACATTGCTGAATGGTGGGGCGCTGTCGACAAGGAGCTTGCGTCGATCAGGGAGTCTATGACGAGCGTGGAAACGCGGCCGATGATCGTGGAACTGGATGGAGCGCCGATCGCCTACCTGCAGAGCTACGATCCGCATCTTGAAGACGGCCATCCCTATCAGGACCAGCCGAAGGGCACGCTTGGACTGGATATCTCGATCGGCGACGCGGATTTGCTGGGCAAGGGCCACGGCAGCGCGATCGTCAGGCAGATGGCTGTCGCGCTTTTCGCCGCCGGTGCGACAAGGATCGTGATCGATCCCGATCCCGCGAATGCAAGAGCGATCCGCGCTTACGAAAAGGCGGGCTTCCGGCATTTCGACACGAGAACATCAATATATGGCCCAGCCTATTTCATGGTTATGGACCCACCCGAAGAAACGGATTTGATATGACCACTTTTTCCCCCCGCGAGATCGTTTCCGAACTCGACCGCTACATTATCGGCCAGCATGAGGCCAAGCGCGCCGTGGCGATTGCGCTCCGCAATCGCTGGCGCCGCCAGCAGCTCGATCCGAGCCTGCGTGATGAAGTCATGCCGAAGAATATCCTGATGATCGGCCCGACCGGCGTCGGCAAGACGGAAATCTCTCGCCGCCTCGCCAAACTCGCCGGCGCACCGTTTATCAAGGTCGAAGCCACCAAGTTCACCGAAGTCGGTTATGTCGGCCGCGACGTCGAGCAAATCATTCGCGACCTCGTCGAAGTTGGTATCGGCCTGGTGCGTGAAAAGAAGCGCAGCGAAGTTCAGGCCAAGGCGCATATGAGCGCCGAAGAACGTGTTCTTGATGCGCTGGTCGGTGCGACAGCCTCGCCAGCGACGCGCGAGAGTTTCCGCAAGAAGCTGCGCAACGGCGAACTGGACGACAAAGAAATCGATATCGAAGTGGCCGATACAGGCACGGGCATGGGCGGATTCGACATCCCTGGCATGCCGGGCGCCAATATCGGCGTTCTGAACCTGTCGGAAATGTTCGGCAAAGCAATGGGCGGCCGCACCAAGAAGGTTCGCACCACGGTGAAAGCCTCTTACACGGATCTGATCCGCGATGAGTCCGACAAGCTGATCGACAACGAGGTCATCCAGCGCGAAGCCGTCCGCTCGGTCGAGAACGACGGTATCGTCTTCCTCGACGAGATCGACAAGATCGCCGCCCGCGACGGCGGCGTCGGTGCCGGTGTTTCTCGCGAAGGCGTCCAGCGCGATCTACTGCCGCTCGTCGAAGGCACGACGGTCTCGACCAAATACGGCCCGGTGAAGACGGACCACATCCTCTTCATCGCCTCCGGCGCTTTCCATGTTTCCAAGCCATCGGACCTGCTGCCCGAATTGCAGGGCCGCCTGCCGATCCGTGTCGAACTCCGTCCGCTCAACAAGGAAGACTTCCGCCGTATCCTGACGGAGACCGAGGCAAGTCTCATCCGCCAGTACAAGGCGCTGATGGAAACCGAAAGCCTGACGCTCGACTTCAGCGATGACGCGATTGATGCGCTTGCCGATGTCGCCGTCCACCTGAACTCCTCCGTCGAGAATATCGGCGCCCGCCGCCTGCAGACGGTCATGGAGCGGGTGCTGGACGACATTTCCTATAATGCACCGGATCGTGCCGGCATGGATGTGAAGATCGATGCCGCTTATGTTCGCGAACATGTAGGGGATCTCGCGCAAAATACGGATCTGTCGCGTTTCATCCTGTGATCGGTAAACATCGCTTTCCGTCTTTGCACGGCAATGCCAAATCTTTGACGATCTGAACTCTCGACAGCGGGCCTTTTACTTTTTAGTGAAAGGCCCGCTTTGTTTTTGTGCCGGCTTTATTCGGACAACATTCTGGTCCAGTCAGCCGCTACCCGAAAACGACAGGGAAAGACGGGAAAGCAGATCGTGCGACGCCTTTTGACAAGCCTTGTGATTGCCATGACTATTGCGGGATCGGTCCCTGCCTTTGCGGCGCAGGTCGTCCCGCCCGGCAACCGTAATGCCGAACAGCCGGATATCCCGGGCGCTTCGGTCCGCCGCACCAAGGGCACCAAGACGACGTTCGATGTAAAATATGAGAAGGTTTATGACCTCCTGTCGACCGACCATGAGCTCCTCGGCAAGATCAAGAAGGTTTCGAATGCCTACGGCATCAACCCGATCCACGTCATCGGCGCGATCGTCGGCGAGCACACCTATAATGTCGATGCCTATGACCGGCTTCAGGCCTATTACGTGAAGGCCGCCTCCTACGCCGGCGAGAGCTTCCGTTTCGCTTATGACGGCGAGAGCGTCGATGATTTCGTCGACCGGCCGCAATTTGCCGCCTGTAACGGCAAGGCCGATTCCTATACACTCTGGACCTGCCGAGAAGATGTTTGGGAAAGCGATTTCCGCGGCAAGACTGTTGGTGGCAAGAGCTTCCCGAACAATCGTTTCAGCGCCGTCTTCTTCCAACCCTTTTATGCCGGCCAGACTTTCGGTCTCGGACAGGTCAATCCGCTGACGGCGCTCATGTTGTCCGATCTGGTATCTCGCGTTTCCGGCTATCCGAAGCTCAACGAGAAGAATGCCGGCTCCGTCTACAAGGCGATCATGAACCCCGATATTTCGCTCGCCTTCGTTGCTGCCTCGATCCGCCGATCGATCGACGACTACAAGGAGATCGCTGGCATGGATATTTCGGACAACCCGGGCATCACCGCGACGCTCTATAATGTCGGCAATTCTCGCCAACGCGCCGCCGCCCTTGCCGCCAAGAACCGTGCGTCTGGCACGACGGTCTGGCCGGAAGAGAATTATTACGGCTGGATGATCAACGACAAGCTGGACCAGCTCAAGGGCCTGCTCTAATTTCACGCCTGCCGGGAAGACGAGACCTTTCCGGGAAAGGCTATGCTGATGGACATGCGTCCGGATCCCTTCGTTCCGCCTGCACCTTTGCCGCGTACCGTGCCGCCGTCGCGGCTCGAAATCATCAGAACGATCCTCCGCAACCCACTGGAGCTCTGGGGCGAGCCTTCCTATACGCTGCCCTGGATCCGCACCAGTTTCTTCGGCCAGAGAACATTGATCGTCAACGACCCCGGCCTGATCAAGCATGTACTGGTCGATAATGCCAATAATTACTGCATGTCGGAGATACGCCAGCTCGTGCTGCGCCCGATCCTGCGCGACGGTCTCCTGACGGCTGAAGGCGCTGTCTGGAAACGATCACGCAAAGCGGTCGCTCCCGTCTTCACGCCTCGCCACGCCAAGGGTTTCGCCGGCCAGATGCTGCGTCAGTCGGAAGATTACGCGCATAAATATGCCGTTGTCGGCGAGGCCGGCGCGATTTTTGATATCAGCACCGACATGACCGAACTGACTTTCGCAATCCTTGCCGACACGCTGTTCTCAGGCGAGATCGTCACGTCAAGCGGTCATTTCGCCGATGACGTGAATGAACTCCTGCATCGCATGGGCCGCGTCGATCCGATGGATTTGCTGCGTGCGCCATCATGGGTTCCACGTGTGACACGCATCGGCGGCCAGAAGGTGCTGGACAAATTCCGCGCCATCGTGCGCAATACGATGGATCTGCGGCTTGCCAAGATGAAGGCCGATCGAAGCGCCGCGCCGAATGATTTTCTTACCCTTCTTCTGGAGCAGGCCGGTCCTGATGGCCTCACCAAGGAAGAGATCGAAGACAATATCCTGACCTTCATTGGTGCCGGCCATGAGACGACCGCCCGCGCGCTCGCCTGGACCCTCTATTGCGTATCCAACAGTCCGCATATCCGCGCAGCGATGGAGGAGGAAATCGACAGGGTTCTGGCCTCAGGTGCCGAACCGGTCGAATGGCCGGATCTGATGCCGCAGACCCATGCCGCCTTCGAAGAAGCGCTGCGCCTCTATCCGCCGGCTCCTTCGATCAATCGCGCCGCCATATCAGACGATTCCTGGACAAGCCCCAAGGGTGAGCGGGTGGAGATTGAAGCTGGCGTTACTGTGCTCATCATGCCTTGGACCTTGCATCGCCACGAACTCCACTGGGATCGGCCGCGCGCTTATATGCCGGAACGTTTCCTGCCAGAAAATCGTGCCGCCATTGGCCGTTTCCAGTTCCTGCCCTTCGGCGCCGGCCCGCGCGTTTGCATTGGCGCCACTTTCGCGCTTCAGGAAGCGGTCATCGCGCTGGCCGTTCTGATGCATCGCTATCGCTTCGATTCCACCGACCAGACGAATCCGTGGCCGGTACAGAAGCTGACGACGCAGCCGCAGAATGGCCTTCCGATGCGCGTGACGCGCCGAACTGTTTCCAAGCCTGCATAAATCTTTCGAATTGTTGCTGAATTGACTGTGAGTGAAAGCCGGGCAAAGTGGCAGCATGAAAAAGCTGCCACTGCAAGGGAGACACCGCATGAGCCGCATTGAAAAGAATGGTCTCTTCATCGAAGCCGTCCTACATGATTTCCTCGTGAAGGAAGCATTGCCGGGCCTCGCCATCGATGCAGACAAGTTCTTCGCCGATTTCGCAGCGATCGTGCATGATCTGGCTCCGAAGAATCGCGCGTTGCTTTTGAAGCGCGACCAACTGCAGGCGAAGGTCGACGATTGGTATCGTCAAAACGGCGCACCGACGGACATGGACGCCTATCAATCCTTCCTCAAGGACATCGGCTATCTCTTGCCGGAGGGGCCGGATTTCAAGGTCTCGATTGCTAATGTCGATGCCGAGATCGCCTCTATCGCCGGCCCGCAGCTCGTCGTTCCCGTCATGAACGCGCGTTATGCGCTGAATGCCGCCAACGCCCGCTGGGGCTCGCTCTATGATGCTCTCTACGGCACGGATGCCATTCCGGAAACGGATGGCGCCGAAAAGGGCAAGGGCTATAATCCCAAGCGCGGCGAGAAGGTCATTGCCTGGGTTCGCAATTTTCTCGATTCCGCCGCTCCCCTTAACGGCAGCTCCTGGAAGAATGTCGGCTCCTTCGCCGTCAGGAACGGCGCTCTGGCGATCGCTGCCGTCGATGGTAAAGCTCTGGAGCTGAAAGATGCCGGACATTTTGCCGGCTATCGTGGCGATGCGAACGTCCCGACGCACATCCTCCTGAAGAATAACGGCATCCATATCGAAATCGTGCTCGACGCCGCGACGCCGATCGGCAAGACCGATCCGGCGCATATCTCCGATGTCTGGCTGGAATCGGCGATCACCACGATCATGGACTGCGAGGATTCCGTTGCCGCCGTTGATGCCGAGGACAAGGTCGTCGTCTATCGCAATTGGCTCGGCCTAATGAAGGGTGACCTGCAGGAGGAAGTGACGAAGGGCGGCTCGACCTTCATCCGCAAGCTCAACCCGGATATCGCCTATACGGCGCCGGGCGGCGGGACTTTCGAACTGCATCGCCGTTCGCTGATGCTGGTGCGCAATGTCGGCCACCTCATGACCAATCCGGCGGTCGTCGATCGCGCTGGAAATGAAGTTCCCGAAGGCATCATGGATGCTGTCATCACCGGCCTGATCGCGCTCTATGATGTTGGTCCGACCGGACGCCGCAAGAATTCGCGCGCCGGCTCCATGTATGTCGTCAAACCAAAGATGCACGGCCCTGAAGAGGTTGCCTTTGCCGTCGAAATCTTCTCGCGCGTCGAAGATGCGTTGGGCATGCCGCGCAACACCATGAAGATGGGCATCATGGACGAAGAGCGGCGCACGACGGTCAATCTCAAGGAGTGCATCCGCGCTGCCCGCGAACGCGTGGTCTTCATCAATACCGGCTTCCTGGATCGCACCGGCGATGAAATCCATACCTCGATGGAAGCCGGTCCAATGATCCGCAAGGGCGACATGAGGCAGGCTGCCTGGATCGGAGCCTACGAAAACTGGAACGTCGATATTGGGCTCGAATGCGGCCTCTCCGGCCATGCGCAGATCGGAAAGGGCATGTGGGCCATGCCGGATCTGATGGCCGCCATGCTGGAGCAGAAGATCGCCCATCCGAAGGCTGGCGCCAATACCGCCTGGGTGCCGTCGCCGACGGCCGCCACCCTGCACGCCACACACTATCACCAGATCAACGTCGCCAGGGTGCAGGACGGTCTGAAGGATCGTGCTCGCGCCAAGCTATCGGATATCCTTTCTGTGCCAGTGGCCGTGCGGCCGAACTGGACGCCGGAAGAAATCCAGCGCGAGCTCGACAACAATGCACAGGGCATCCTCGGCTATGTCGTACGCTGGGTCGATCAGGGCATCGGCTGCTCGAAAGTGCCCGACATCAACAATGTTGGGCTTATGGAAGACCGCGCAACGCTGCGCATTTCTGCCCAGCATATGGCGAACTGGCTGCACCACAAGGTCGTCACCAAGGAGCAGATCATCGAAACGATGAAGCGTATGGCGGCCGTTGTCGACCAGCAGAATGCCGGCGATTCGGCCTACGTGCAGATGGCCGGACATTTCGACGATTCGATTGCCTTCCAGGCAGCGCTCGATCTCGTTCTGAAGGGCAGGGAGCAACCGAACGGCTATACCGAGCCGGTCCTGCATCGCCGCCGCATCGAGCTCAAGGCCAAGCAGACCGCCTGAGCCAGACGAAGCGAAATACAAAAAGGCCGCCGGATCGAAAACCCCCGGCGGCCTCTTTATACCGAATTCAGTCTTTAGCTTACTGGATAACGATGACCTTGGAAGTGGTCTTGCCCGGACGGACGCGGCTGTAGAGATCGATCACGTCCTGGTTCATCAGGCGGATGCAGCCCGACGAAGCAGCGGTGCCGATCGAGGCCCATTCGGGAGTGCCGTGCAGGCGGAAAAGCGTGTCCTGGCCCTGCTCATTGAAGAGATACATGGCGCGTGCGCCGAGCGGATTGGTAAGGCCTGGACCCATGCCGTCTTCGACATACTTGGCGATTTCAGGACGACGAACGGCCATTTCCTTCGGCGGATGCCAGTTCGGCCATTCCTGCTTCCAGGCGACATAGGCCGTGCCGGACCATGCGAAGCCTTGCTTGCCGACGCCGATGCCGTAACGGACGGCCTTGCCGCCAGGTAGGATATAATAGAGGTGACGCTCGCGCGTGTTGACGATGATCGTGCCGGGCCGCTCGTCGCTTTGATAGCTGACGATCTGGCGGCGGAATTCCGGCTTGACTCGATCGATCGGAATTGCCGGCAAGGAGTATCCGGCATCCGACGTTACGCCGTAGGCGTCATTGAAAATTTGTGCCGTCTGAACGGTCGGACCTGCGCCCTTGTCGTTGGATGCGGTTTCGGACGTCGTGGAACAGCCGGCCAGGGCCAGGGTCGCCAGCAGGCCAAATACAGGGAATGCATTGCGGATGCGCATGGATGACTCGTGAAGGTTTTGGGGCAGGAAGGACAGTCTTTCGACCATCGTTATTTATGGTTTATTTTCGATTAACTTTGCCTTTGCAAGGCTGCTGCTGTGCGACAAAATCCATCTGCGCCGCAAATTAAAAGCGCATGGCTTTTTTGCAACAACGGCCAACCCCACTTGATGGTTATCCATGACGATTTTGAGCGTTTATAATAACAATCCGTTAATCGATGGCCGGCAATCGGACAGGGCCATGATGGTACGCCGTGGCATGCAGATCCTGCTCCACGATATGCGCCATGCAGTGTTGCCGGAACTGCCGCTGGCGAGCGGCCGGCGCGCCGATCTGATCACGCTTTCGGAAAAGGGAGAGGTCTGGATCATCGAGATCAAGACCTCCATCGAGGATTTCAGGGTCGATCGCAAATGGCCGGATTACCGACTGCATTGCGACAGGCTATTCTTTGCGACACACAAGGATGTGCCTCTCGATATCTTCCCGGAAGAGTGCGGTCTTTTTCTTTCAGATGGTTACGGTGCGCATATGCTGCGTGAAGCACCCGAACATCGCCTGCCGCCTGCCACCCGCAAAGCCGTTACACTCAGCTTCTCGCGCGCTGCCGCACAGCGGCTGATGATGGCCGAATGGGCAAACGGCAAGCCGTTCAATGTGGATGACGTCTAGTTATTTCGGAGCGCGCTTGGCGAGGATGCGCTGCAACGTCCGGCGGTGCATGTTGAGCCGGCGTGCTGTCTCCGACACGTTGCGGTCACACATTTCATAGACGCGCTGGATATGTTCCCAGCGGACTCGATCCGCCGACATGGGGTTCTCCGGTAACTCGGCCTTCTCCCCCGGCCGCTGCGTGAGCGCGGCAAACACATCGTCGGCGTCAGCCGGCTTTGCGAGGTAATCCACAGCCCCGAGCTTCACAGCAGTTACCGCCGTGGCGATATTTCCGTAGCCCGTCAGCACGATGATTCGCGTGTCGTCGCGCCGTTGGCGGATAGCTTCGATGACGTCGAGACCGTTGCCGTCGCCGAGTCTCAAATCGACCACAGCATATTTCGGGGGCCGCCCTCGGGATTTCGCCACGCCTTCCGCAACCGATTCGGCCGTTTCCACGTGAAAGCCGCGTGCTTCCATTGCCCGAGCCAGACGGCGCAGGAAGGGACCGTCGTCATCGACGATCAGCAGGCTCGGGTCCGGCCCGATATGCTCCTCATTGGAAGCGGCGGAAATCTCGTGGTTCTGGTCTGTCATCGCTTCGGTCCCGGCGGTCGAACGTCCGAAATGCGTCAACCGCTATATCCTGTTTATGCCGACAAAGTCATTTTGTCGAATTTGCGTCGATCAATACGCGAGGCCATTCGATTCGAATGCGGGCACCGGCACTTTCCGGGTCGCGATTCTCGAAAACGAGCGATGCGCCGGAGCGCTCCAGCAGCGTTTTGGCGATGAAAAGCCCCAGTCCCAGGCCTCCGGCTGTATCTTCCTTCTGCCGTTTGGTGACATAGGGCTCGCCGATCCGCGTCAGGATATCGGGCGCATAGCCGTTGCCGTCGTCCTCGATGATGATGAGCACCTTTTCGTGATCGTGCTCGACAGTGACGGTCACCTTCTCCCGCGCGTAGTCGACGGCATTTTCGATCAGATTGCCGAGCCCATACATGATGCCGGCATTGCGGTCGGTTATCGGCTCACCTTTTCGCGGGCTCTTTTCGATGAGCTCCAGCTTGATGCCGAATTCGCGGTGCGGCGCCACGATCTCTTCCATCATGGAGGAGAGGGGCAGGCGCCGCATATGCGCTTCGCCTTCGGAGGAGAGTGTCGTCAGCCGGCGGAGGATATCGCGGCAACGCTCGCTCTGGCTGCGCAGAAGCTGCACATCTTCACGAAACCGGTCGTCATCCTTGAGCTCGCGCTCCATCTCCTTGGCGACGACGCTGATCGTCGCAAGCGGCGTGCCAAGCTCATGGGCCGCGGCAGCTGCAAGCCCGTCGAGTTGGGAGAGGTGCTTTTCCCGCTGCAACACCAACTCTGTCGCCGCGAGCGCATCGGCAAGCTGGCTCGCTTCCATCGAAACCCGGTAGGCATAGAAGGCGGCAAAGGCCATGGTCGAAGCGATCGAACACCAGACGCCGAACTGCATGACATTGTGCACATTGATTTCCATCCCATCGAACCAGGGGAGCGGGAAAGGTGAGAAAGCAAGCACGGTAATGCAGACCATCGCAAAGCCAATCAACGCCGTGCTGTAGCGGATCGGCTGCGATGCGAAGGAAATGATGACGGGCACACAGACCAATGCCGCAAACGGATTGGCAAGGCCGCCGGTAATGAAGAGCAGCGCGCAAAGCTGCAGGAGATCGAAACCCAACAGCGCGAAAGCAGCGGGTGGCTCCAGCCGGTGCGTCGGCGGATAGCGGATCGTCAGATAGAAGTTGACCCAGGCGAGCGCTGCAATCAGCGAGCAGCTTGCGACCAGCGGCAGGCGGAATTTCAACAGGAAGGCAACAATGAAGACGGTCACTGCCTGGCCGGTGACTGCGAGCCACCGCAATCGCACCAAGGTCTGCAAACGCAGCCGTCGGCTGCTGAGCCTGTCTTCTTGTGTCTGGATCTCGGTTTTCTCGACCACGGCATGCTCCTTTAGAGCATCGTGCATCCATTCGGATGCACCAGCACGCTCTAACTCTTTGAACCAAGCACAATGCTATCGAAAAGCGGTTCCGATTTCGGAGAGCACAATGCAGCTGGCAGACAGATTATGTACCACGGGGCTTTGCGCGTGTCGTCGGCGGGGCATCCTCTGGTTTTTCCGGCCATGGGTGCTTGGGATAGCGTCCCCTCATATCCGCCCGCACGTCTTTCCAGGAACCCGTCCAGAAACCCGGCAGGTCACGCGTCGTCTGGATCGGCCTGTGAGCCGGCGAAGTAAGCTCCAGCAGCAAGGGGAGCCGTCCGCCGGCGACAGCCGGATGCTGTTTGAGCCCGAAGAGTTCCTGCACGCGGATCGTCAGCATCGGCTCCTCACCGTCATACCGGATCGGATGGCGCTGCCCGGTCGGCGCCTCGAAATGCGTCGGCGCCAGCCGCGCAATATCCCGCTGCAGATCATGCGGCACAAGCGCCATCAGGCCGTTGGAGAGGCCCGAGGCGGAAATATCCGAAAGCCCGCGTGCATCCGTCTGGAACGGAACGAACCAGTCGTCCATCCGATCGAGCAATGCCTCGTCGCTCATGTCAGGCCACGGTTCGCCGATCGACCGGTGCAGGAAGCCGATCCGCTCCCGAAGCTGCAGGGCTTCCTTGGAAAAGGGAAGCTCACTAAGCCCCAGCTCACGCAATCCCTCTGCAAGCGCCCGCACCGCCGCCTCGCCCGACGGGCGGGGAAGTGGCGCCTCGTCGAAAATGATGGCGCCTAATCTCGTGGCACGGCGCGCCCGCACCTGTCGGCTTTGACGGTCGAAAAAGGTCTGGTCGTCCGTGCGGATCTCGCCCGGCAATTCGGCCTCGATATCGGCTCTCGAAACCTCTGCTGCGGCCAATATCCTGCCCTGGGCCGCCCGACCCGTCAGATCGGCAATCACAAGCATCTGGCTGCCTGCCAATCGTTCGGTTTCCGCAAGCTCGGTGCCCCGGCCGTTCGCCATGACATAGCGTCCGCGGCCGCCGCGCTGAATGGCGATCCGATCTGGGAACGCATGCAGCAGGAGTCGTCCAGCGAGAGCGGGCTCGTCACTCGAGGTCTTGTTGAGTCCCTCCGCCAGCCGCCCTGCCAGCCGCCTCGATGCCTCGGCCCTTTCGCCTCTCTCGCCTTTGAAGCGCCGGAGTCGATCTTCGAGATCGATGCTGGTGCCGCCGAGCCCCTGCTCGGTCAGCAGCACGGCTATCAGTGCCGCATCCTTGGCATGCCCGGATTCGCCAGCCGAAACCACCATGGCTGCCAGCCGCGGCGGCAATGCGAGATCGCGCATCACCTTGCCGCGTGCTGTTAACGCGCCGTCCCTGTCAAGTGCACCAAGCTGTCCAAGCAAAGCCCGGGCTTCCCTGATCGTCGTCTCCGGTGGCTGGTCGACGAAAGCGAGGGATTTCGTATCCTGAACGCCCCAATGGGCGAGATCGAGCACGAGACCCGAAAGATCGCTCGCAAGGATCTGCGGCGGCGTGAAGGCCGGGAGTGCGGCCGTCTGGCCTTGGTGCCACAGGCGAATGGCGATGCCCGGCTCGGTTCGCCCTGCACGGCCCGCGCGCTGGTCGGCTGAAGCGCGCGACACGCGCACGGTCTCAAGTCGCGTGATGCCTGTCGATGCCTCGAAGACCGGCAGTCGCTGCAGTCCGCTGTCGATGACGATCCGAACACCGTCGATGGTGATAGAGGTTTCTGCAATCGAGGTCGCGAGCACGATCTTGCGGGTGCCAGCTGCTGCAGGGCGGATCGCCGCGTCCTGATCTTTTTGGCTGAGATTGCCATAGAGCGGCGCAATCAGCGTTCCTGCGCCGAATCGCCCCTCCAGCCGCTCGGCTGTTCGGGTGATTTCCGCCTGGCCGGGCAGGAAGGCGAGAATCGATCCTGATTCGCTGGCGTGAGAATCGGCAATTGCCCGCACCATTGCATCTTCGATCCGCTCGCCGCCCGGCCGGTCCTGATAGCGGATATCGATCAGGAAGCTTCGCCCCGTGCTTTCGATGATGGGTGGATGATCAAGCAGGGCTGCGACCCGCTCGACATCGAGCGTTGCCGACATCACAAGGATACGCAGATCTTTGCGAAGCGCAGATTGAACATCGAGCGCCAGAGCAAGGCCGAAATCAGCATCCAGCGAACGCTCGTGGAATTCGTCAAATATAACAGTCGAGACACCCCGTAGCTCCGGATCATCGAGAATCATCCGGGCAAAGACGCCCTCGGTGACGACCTCGATCCGCGTTTTCGCGGAAATCCGGTTATCGAGGCGCATACGATAGCCGACCGTTTCGCCGACTTGCTCACCAAGCAGAGAGGCCATTCGGCTTGCCGCGGCGCGCGCTGCCAGCCGGCGTGGTTCGAGCAGGACGATCTTCCCGTCGCCGCGCCATGCCTGATCCAGCAGATGGAGCGGCACGAGCGTCGTTTTGCCGGCGCCGGGTGGCGCTGAAAGCACGGCCCGCTTCACGTCGCCAAGCGCGGCACTGATGTCCGGCAGCACATGCGAAACCGGAAGCTCCGGCAAGGAAGGCATGGTCTTCACTTTCGTCCTGTCATCATTTCATAGGCGAGAATGGCACCGGCAAGATCCTCGAGTGCCGCACCGACAGACTTGAAGAGCGTGATCTCCTGGGCATCCTCCCGTCCTGTACGGGCTCCCGATATCAGCTCGGCGAGCTCCCCTCGTAGGTCGCTCTCTTTCAGCACTCCGTTCTTCAACGGCTGGACGATATCGCCACCTTCGCTGAGCGCACCCGCCCGCGTATCGACATAGACGGCAGAGCGAAGCACCGCGGTGTCATCGCTCTCGCGCATGCTGGGCTTGAAAGCGCCAACGAGGTCGAGATGGGCACCCGGCTTCAGCCAATCGCCGTACACAAGCGGCTCGCTGGAAAGCGTTGCGCACGAGACGATGTCGGCGGTCTTTACTGCCGCTTCAAGATTGCTCACTACTTCGGTCTGCAGGCCAAGAGCCTGCGCGTCCTCAGCAGCCCGTTCCGCCGCTTCGCGATTTCGTCCCCATATACGGTAACGCTGGATCGGTCTGACCGTCCCGTGTGCCTGCATGAGGTTCAGGGAAAGCCGGCCCGTGCCGCAGACCAGCATCTCTTCGGCGTCCGGCCGGGAGAGATAGCGCGATGCCAATGCCGAAGTGGCGGCAGTGCGCCGTGCCGTCAATTCTCCACCGTCGATGAGAGCCAACACCTGTCCCGTCGCCGCCGACGAAAGCAGATAGCTTCCAAAGATCGCCGGTAGGCCGCGGCGAACGTTGCCCGGAAAAACCGAAACGGTCTTGATGCCCGTATACTGCCCGGGAAGCCAGGCCGGCATCAGCAACAGCGTGGCATTCTCTTCCCCCGGAACCTCCATGTCATGATGATGGCGCACAGGCATGACGCAATCGCTTCGGAACATTGCTTCGATCGCATCGATAAGCTGTGCCCACGGTAGGGCGGCCCGCGTCTGGTCTTCATCGAGGACAAGCATTCTGAACTCCGCAAAAGCATGGATACGTGCCTGTCAAACTACCGATTGGATCGGTCGAGGCAAGCGGTCTGGAAATCGGGCAGGCGCATGCCCATATAACGGCTGCACCCGAAAACGACATTGATCGACCGGGATCGGAAAAACCGATCTGAAACGGGGTGATTTTGGCAGGCAGACTCTCGCCAATAGCGGGAGCATGTAAAACTGTCAGCAAAATCAACCTGTTACAAAAATGTCAAAAAAGTTGGATGAGTGGTGTTGACTGTTTTGCGGGTGTAGGCTTATAAGCCCACTCACTGACGAGGGCGGCGGCGCTGCTGGCGACGAAGTTCCTCGTTCTGAAGAAATCAA